>CAVOSG010000007.1:0-270302 GCA_963698825.1 Terriglobia bacterium
CAGTTGGACGTGCCCAAACAAGCCGTCGTCCTCGTCGAGGGCGTTATTGCCTGATGAGTTCAGCCCCGCCGCATCTGGAACGAATCCCGCGATCAGCTTTAAGTGATTAGGGGTTAAGTACTTGAGGTTGGTTGCGGGGGGTGGATTTGAACCACCGACCTTTGGGTTATGAGCCCAACGAGCTACCAGACTGCTCCACCCCGCAGTGTCATCATAGCAACGTAGTTGGGGGCGGTCAAACTTTTGGCCGTGATTTGCTTAGGGTTCGGCGAAACAGTACAGTCTTTTTGTAGCCCCTTCCCTTTCTTGCAATGAGCCTGCGGACGCTTAACGACGTTTTCTTTGCCGTGGTCGAGCGTCAGAATTCCAAAGTCATGTTGCAGCCGCAGGGCGAGGAGTGGCTTCCGATCTCTTCGGAAACGCTTCGCAGCCGGATCCTGGCGGTGGCGGGCGCGCTGCGGAGATGGGGCGTCGGCCGTGGGGACCGGGTCGCCATTCTGAGCGAAAACCGTCCGGAGTGGACGATTGCTGACTTCGCTTCCCTGCTGCTCGGCGCCGTGACGGTGCCCATCTACGCCACCCTGACAGCCGAACAGTCCGCGTACATCCTGCGCGACTCGGGCGCGCGCGTCGTTTTTCTTTCCACCGAAACGCAACTGCGGAAAGTTCTTTCGATCCGGAACCAGACTGCGCTGGAAAAGCTGGTCGTCATGGATTCGGTCGAGACCACGAGCGCCATGCCCATGAGTGAAATGGAATCAACGCGCTCGTCGAATGACGAAAAGCAGCTGGAAGAAACTGCCCGCACAGTTTCGCCCGACGATCTGGCCACCATTATCTATACCTCGGGTACGACCGGCACGCCCAAGGGAGTGATGCTCACACATGGGAACATGGCGACGAATCTCAACTGCTCGCTGGCGGAGTTTCCCGTGCGATTGGGCGATCTGAGCATCTCATTTCTTCCGCTCTCCCATGTGACCGCGCGGCATGTTGATTTTGCCCTGCTGTATCGAGGGGTCACGCTGGTGCCTCTGGCGTTTGTCAACCAGCTGCCGCGAGCCCTGCTGGAAGTGAAGCCCACATTCTTTGTTGCCGTGCCGAGAGTGTACGAAAAAATTCATTTTCAGACGGAACAGAAAGCCAAGGGTTTTCCGAATTCGACCTTTTACGAGTGGGCTATCTCGGTGGGCAAGGAACACCGGGGACAAATCCTGGCCGGCGAAAGGCCCACCTCGAAGTCGTGGAGGCTGGCGGAGCGGCTGGTGTATTCGAAGGTCCGCGCTGGCCTGGGCGGGCGGATTGAAGTTTTCATCTCCGGCGGCGCGCCCCTGGGACGCGAACTCGCGGAGTGGTATGCCGCGGTCGGAATCCGCATCCACGAGGGTTACGGTCTGACGGAAACTTCTCCGGTGATCGCCGTCAATACGCCGCGAGAACACAAGATCGGCACGGTGGGAAAGCCTCTGCCCAATGTGGAGGTGCGCATCGCGGACGACGGCGAGGTGCTGGTGCGGGGTCCATCGGTGTTCAAGCAGTATTGGAACAAGCCGAAGGAGACTCAAGACGCTTTTGTGGATGGCTGGTTCAAGACCGGCGACATCGGCAACCTGGATGCAGACGGATTTCTCTCCATCACCGATCGCAAGAAAGATTTGATCAAGACTTCGGGCGGCAAGTTTATCGCGCCCCAGCCGATTGAGAATTCGCTTAAGCACAATGCCCTGATCGCGGAAGCGGTCGTGCTGGGCGAGAAGCGCAAGTTCCCCGCGGTACTGATCGCGCCGAACTTTCCGCTGCTCGAAGACTGGGCACGCGAGCACGAACTTCCTTTCGCATCGCGTCCGGAACTGGTGGCTCGTTCTGAAGTACGCGCTTTGTACGAGGGCATCGTAGAAGAGTTGAACCGGGGTCTGGCTCGGTTTGAGCGGCTGAAGCGAGTTTTGTTGGTAGCAGATGAATTTTCCTCTGAGAACGGAATCCTCACTGCCAGCATGAAGCTGCGGCGGCATACGGTCGAAGATCGCTGGAGGAAAGAGATTGAAGAGATGTATGCTCAGGCGGAAGCGGCGGGGCCGGGGACTGATCCCGTGTAATGGTCCGATGTGGAGGTTGGGTGATGAAGTCAGGCAGGCGGGTTGGGGTTGGCGTGTTAGTCGTGCTGGTGGCGGCGGGCGCGGTGGCCGCAGTTCCACAAGTCCAGCCATCTCCATCACCTAAGACAGAGATCAATGCGGAGGAGGAAAGGCTCTACGCCGACGCTCATCCCTACATGGGCGCGCCGCTAGCAGAACTGAAGAAAACAGTGCACGAGCTAGGCGGCCTGGAAGCGGATGCAGACCAAAGTCATCTCGCCGAGCTGCTGCAGAACGTTGGGGCCAAGGCAGACGAATTGCTGCACAAGGTACCCAATTTGATCTCCGACGAGGTGGTAAGCCAGACGCAATGGACCGCGTCCCACTACGACGCTCCAGGTTGCGTCGGTTTTGGTTGCGGCAAGCCGCATGACCTGCAGCCGGACCGGGAATTTAACTACATCATATTGTCCCATCCGGCGGAGGACAGCCGGCAACTGCTGGAAGAGTACCGAACCATGCGGAATGACAAGCCCGTCCAGGGAGCGGGGGCGCCACACTTCCAGGGCTTCGCATCGGCTTGGATAGTTTTCTCTTCCTCGAACCAGGTGGAATCAAGCTTCCGTTACCTGGGACAACAGAAGACGGATGGACACGATACGTTTGTTGTCGGGTTTGCTCAAGTCCCCGGCTCGATCGACTATCCGGGAAAAATCGTGACCAGCCGAGGGTCCATTCCCATGCTCCTGCAGGGGGTCGCCTGGATCGATCAAACGGATTTCCGGATTGTTCGCCTGCGCACGGATCTGTTGGCGCCTCAGCCCGAGATTCGATTTCAGGAGCAGACTTCCAACATTCAGTTTGGCCCGGTACACATCGCCGTTCTGGATTCGGAGCTGTGGTTGCCGCAGGAGGTGGTTGTGGTAATGCAGGCCAACGGCCAGTTCTTGCGCGAGCATCACCAGTATTCCAAGTACCGGTTGTATCAGGCGAAAAGCAAGATCATCCTCTCTCCGGAAAACTGAAGCAGGGCAATCGGACGCGGCGGCTTAGACTCTGTCTTAACTGCATATCCGGCTCACGCCAGATGCTTCGCAAGCTCAGCATGACGCTCTTCATTGAGGGCAGGAGACGAACTAGGGAACCTGGATGTTACGGGAGAGGGCCGTCATGGAATGATCTTCCGAGTCGGTTACCACTTCGCGCAGGCGATAGCTCCCGGATTTCAGCTGGAAAGTTGCGTTTACGTTCACTCCTGCCTTCACCAGGTTGGGTAATTCCGCGTCGATGACATCCACTTTCGCCCGCCTCTGCTGGGCATTCAGCAGAGTATCTTGCTGATCGAAGACGGCGAAGATGAAGGTCACGGTATTGAGATTGTGCTCTCCTTCTTTGTGGAAGTGAAGCGGAGTGGCATCGAGGTGAGCGTTGACGGAAAGCTCGTGGGTTTCGCCCTGCGCGGCTGAGAGCTTTACATCGAGCGCGACCGGGAACTGTTGCAAATCGGCCTTGGAAAGAACTGCCTGCTGCAGCTGGGCTTGGATTTGAGCTTGGGCCTGCACCTCAGGACTGGGTGCTTCGGTTGGTTTGGTCTCTAGAGGTTTGGGTTGTGGTTGCGGAGTTTCCGGCAGCGAGACTTCGCGTGGTGTGGCCTGTGCTTCCTGAGTTTCGTCCGGAGGCTCTGCTCCATTCTTAGATGCGAAATAGCCGCGACGTGCCTGGATGCTGAAACCCTTTTCTTTCTCGGTCAGCGTGACCTTCAATTCGTGAAACTTTCCGTCTTTTTTAATGTCCTTGGGAGCGAAGGTCAAAATGTAGTACGCGGGAGACCCGGCCAGCGCGCCGAATCCGGCCTTCAGGTCGTTGCTGTTGTGAAAGAATTCGCCGCCTGTGCCTTGCGCAATGTCCTTCAGCACACCGATGGCAACCCACTCGCGCAATGAATCCAGGCGCTTCGCGCTTTCGAGCATGCTGGGATTAATCGGGATGTAACTCCGCGAAGCGTCGGCCTCGCGCATGAGGACGGCCAGGCCCTTAGGGTCCAGCGCGCTGACCACTACCTGCAAGCGCAGTGCCTGGTCAATGAGGCGGTCCAACTGGAACTGTTCGTCCTGCGAGATGAAGCCGGGGGAGACCAGAATCACGGTGCGCTGCCCGTGCATTTGCGAGATGTGTTTTACCACTTCCTGGAGTTGATGCAGGTTGACGCGGGCCTGGGCTTGAGCCTGATTCACGATGTTCCGCGCCAGCCCGCGAATTACTATCGCGGCAATTCCGCCGCCACCGCTGTTTCCCATTTGAGTTGGGCCGGAACCGGCGCCACCACTCCCTGCACCCACACCGCCCGGCGGCGTGAGAACGCCGCCCTCGCAGTGCGCCGCTTCGTCCATTGCGATGCCTAGTGCCTCCTGGTTGTTTTCCGTGATTTGCAGGGCTTGATAGTCGGAGAGGTCGGGACAATAGTGGGCTCCGGCCAAGGAGCGTGCGCTGGCCTGGAGCTTGAACAGGGCTTTGTGGATCTGTTTGGTATCGGCGGTAAAGTCGGACAACATTTCTTCCGAGGTGAAGATGGCCACGCGGTCCTGTGGCTGTAGATTGGCGGCGAGGTAGTGATCGGCGGCATCACGTGCCTGGATCATGTCAGCGTCGGAGGTATTCAGATCGTCGAAGTAAAAAGCTATGAATTTCCCGGGTACCGCTGACACAGTAGCTGAAGCCGCTTGCCCCGGCTTGCGAGCCACAACGGAATTCGGAGCGGGTGTGGGCGGAGCAGAAGCCACTACTTCAAACTGTGTGATGGATTGTTCCCTGCCCCGATCGAAGAGCTTGAAATCTGCTTTCTTGAGATTCTCGACTGGCTTGCCTTGCGCATCGCGCACCACCGCCCGGACCACTATCAGATTGCTTGATACTTTTAGCTGGAATGAGGTTTCGTTCTGAGGACTATTGGAGGTGTTAGCGTTGGTTTGGCCTTGGGTTATCGGTGCGCCACAAAGAAATGCAAGGAGCAGCAACGGCGGCGTTCGGATAGCAAATTTGCGAAAACCGTGAATCCTCAAGCCGGGCATCCACTTGCACCCTCCAACGAGCCAGTCTAACAATAATAAGGAACCGGTAAGAGAAAATCAGGGGATAGCAGGCAGCCCGAGGGCGTGTGCCTCAATCTCCTACATCCTGGCCGGCGCGGGTATCATCCAATAACAACGTCCGGGACGGAGCAAATTCGCATGTCTAGTGTGCTTGTATCTGGCGAGGTTTCTTTAAAAGCGCTCCTGGCCGCGGCAGGCTTGGCCAATTTCAGTCGTCCCTACGGGACGAGAGTCGTTCTGCCACGCTACCCGGCGTTGAAACGCCGGGCTATTTTCAGCCGTCCCTACGGGACGGTCGCGGCGGTTTTTCTGTTTTCATTGGTGACTGCGTCTAGCTTCGCCCAGCAGCAGGATCCCAAAGCGCAGAGCGGGAAGGCCCCGAATAAATCGAAATCAGCCATCGCGGGTAGTCCTGCGTCGCGCGTTGCCGACCCTCGTTCTCCCAACCCTGGTTCACCCAGCAACATGGATGTCCTGCGCCAGATGAACAGCGCGCTCGAGGAGTTGGCGGCGAAAGTTTCTCCAGCCGTGGTGCAGATACAAACCAGCGGATACGGGCCGCTGCACGACAGCGACGGCGATCGGGGGCAGACGGCGCTGATCGTCCGGCAACACGCGGTGGGTTCAGGCGTGATCGTGGATGCGAACGGCTACATCATGACCAATGCCCATGTGGTCGAAGGAGCACAGCGCATTCGAGTGGCGTTGCCGATGTCGTCAACCGAATCGCCGAGCAACATTCCTGCCGGACGGCGGCAGCTGTTTGATGCCAAGGTGATCGGAATCCACAAGGAGAGTGACCTCGCCCTGCTCAAGATTGATCAGACCAACCTGCCCACACTCTCTTTGGAAGCACCGCAAAGCATTCGCGTGGGACAGATGGTGCTGGCGGTGGGCAGTCCCGAGGGCCTGCAGAGTTCGGTCACGATGGGCGTGATCAGCGCAGTGGCGCGGCAGGCCGATCCCACGAAATCGTTGAATTACGTGCAGACCGACGCGCCCATCAATCCTGGAAACAGCGGCGGACCGCTGGTGGACATGAACGGCTATGTGGTCGGCATCAACACTTTCATTCTCAGCCAGAGTGGAGGCAGCGAAGGCCTGGGCTTCGCCATTCCGGCGCGCGTGGTGAACTTTGTGTATCACAGCTTGCGCAAGTATGGACACGTACACCACGTCGAGATCGGCGCCGGGGCGCAGGAGATTACGCCGACGCTGGCGGAAGGACTGGGGCTGCCGCAGTCCTGGGGCGTCATCGTGGATGACATTACGCCCGGACGGCCCGGCGGCCTCCGCCGGCTTGCAGTTGCAGGACATTATTCTTACCGCCGACGACCGCCCCATTGAAACTCTGGCGGCGCTCACCGCGGCTACCTATCTTCACAATGCCGATCATCCGGTGAAGCTGGAGATTCTGCGGGGGAACGAAAACAAAGTTCTATATGTTCCGGCCGTTGAAAAGCACGACCAGATGGATTTGCTGATGGACGCCACCGATCCCGACAAGAGTCTGGTGCCCCAACTGGGCGTGCTCGCCGTGGATATCACCGATCGGCTTCGCTCGGCGATTGGTGAGACCCGGATTGCGGGCGGGGTGGTGGTAGTCGGCCGCGCCGCCAATCTGATCGTGTCCGACAGCGGACTGCAGACTGGAGACATCATCCACGCACTCAACACCAAGCCGATTGATTCTGTGGAAACGCTGCGCAGCGCTGTGCGGGAACTTAAGCCCGGGGCCGCGGTGGTGTTACAGATTGAACGGGAGGGTGGGTTGCAGTATTTGGCGTTTGAGATGGAGTAGGGGTAGGCGTGAGCCAGCCGCTGGTGCTGCTTACAGATTTCCGTTGCGATAGAATAAGCCGAGCGATGTGGTCATGGCACAGATTACACAGGAAATTTCCCAAGTACTCGAAAAGGCGTTGGCCCTGTCCACTCGGGACCGTGGTCTGCTGATCGATCGTTTGATTGCGAGCCTCGACGACGGGCCAGCTGAAGAGGATGTCGAAGAGGCGTGGGCAGCGGAGATTAAGAAGCGGGTGGACGATATTCAGTCTGGGAAAGCCAAAATGATACCCGCCGCGGAAGTGCGCACCAAACTTGCAAAAGACTTCCCGGATGAAGAATAAGACGCTTCGGTTTCACTCCGAAGCAGGGAAAGACTTTCTACTTCCTGTCTTCTTCTGTGCCTCTAATAGTTCGTCGATGACTGCTCTGAGCTGACGACGAACCTTAGTTTCTTTTCCTAAGCCAAGCAAAGCATCAAGGAACAACACAATATCTATAAGACAACGCTCCTCACCTAATATCGCAGAATCTGTCGAGGGCGGAACGAAACGAACTTTATGCCCAACAATCTGAGTGTAGCGGTTAAAACACGCAGAATTTGGGTGTGTGTGTTCGCACAACAAAGCGTAGCTATCTTCAACCGCACTTGACCCGTGCCGCCCTGTCTGATATTGCTCGTATGCTTTCAGAGCCTTCTTCACTCGCAATGAGTCTGGTATTTCGTCGTAAGCAACTCCGGGTAAGTATTTCTCACCATGTTCCTTGACCCAGCGATTTCCCACCATTGCCCGCGACTGTAGCTCTCTTGCTCCCTTCCAGTCTTGCTTAGTTACGAAGGCTTCCAATTCTCGCGACATCAAGCACGCATGAGCCGTCCATTCAAACACGTGTCTGCACGCAAGGAACGCAGTCGGAACGTTTCCCAACCTAAGCAACTCGACCATCCCACGCAGAACGACCCTAAGATGGGCCGTCACACAGTAGGTGTAGTACAGCGTTCCCCACCGCACCAGTGCTTCGTTGGGATCGTCATTAGGTGTAACCGGTCGAATGAGAGGAGGCAGCTCTATTCTTTCCAGACCGCCCGTCACTATTGCAAGAATTGGAATCTGATCTTTGTGCACTCTGGCATTATCTCGCAGGTGCCACACACTCTGGTTTCTTGGAGAATGAGTGGGTAACGGGCGTCACCGCGGGTGGAGAAATATCCGAGAGTGACGCGGCCGTGGAATCCCACTCTTAGTAGAAAGAAGGGTGGGCACCCGACGTTTTCACGGTGGTCTCTGGCGCTCGCTATTTGACGGTTTCCCGGTTGCCGAGCTTTGCTCGGCTGGGCGGACGGGGGCGTCCGCCCCTACGTGGGTTGTGGTGGGTTGGCTTCGTAGCTGACGAAAAGACCCGCCCAAGCGGAGCTTGGACGGGGCACCCTCGTCATACTAGAGTTAGCGGAAGTTGCTGATCAGGATTACGTCGCTGGTGTCGTTGCCTCGGGCCAGCAGCAATTGTTTGCCGTCGAGGGACCAGCAGAAGTCGTAGATCAGGCCGGAGGTGAAGTTTGTGATCTGGTGGGGCGGGCCGCCGGACAGGGGCTGCTCCCAGACGTTGGAGGCGCCATTTCTGGTCAGGCGATATTGCAGCGCCTTTCCCGACGGCGCCCAGTTGAGATAGCGTCCACCGATGGGAACCAGGGCGACAAATTTTGGAGTTCCGCCGGCTGCGGCCACGACACCCAGTTTTCCTATCGGAACGGGGCTGCCTTCCTGGTAGGCGAAGGTGAGGAGAGTTCCGTCAGGGGACACTTTGAGCGCAGCCGTGTCCTGGGGCGTATCTGCTATTTTGACGGGGTCGGTCCCGTCCACCGACATGCGGAAGATCTGGCTCCTGACTACATAGAAGATGGACTTGCCGTCGAGTGAGCATTCGGCATCGCTGCCTTCGTCCAACAACTTTTTGCTGTTCGAGCCGTCAGCATCCACCCGCCAAAGTTCGACCTTGCCATCGCGGTAGGAATTAAAAACCACATACCGGTCAGCGCAGTGCGACAGCGAAATCAGACTGTGGGCCTGGGAAACCAGAACCGTGCGGTCGCTGCCATCCGCATTCATCAGCCACACATCACCATCATGACTTCGAGCCAGAACTTTGCCCGAAGGGCCGGGCGCAACCGTGTCATAGGCGGGCTGGCCGGAGGTGAGTTGACGTGCCTTCGAAATGTCAGCGTCCGGCGCGGCCCAGATGTCGGAGGAAAGGGTGCGCTGGATGGCGGCCAACGTCTTGCCGTCGCGGGTCACATCCATACTATCGGTGTAGTCCGACAGATCGTTGGTAAAGCGATGAATTTCGCCGCTGGGATAGTCAATGCTTTGCAACTGACCTCTGCCAAAGAGGCTTTCTTGCGCAGAGGTGATGAGAGAGTCGCCGTCGGGCATCCACACCGATCGTCCAATGCCCTTCCCTCCGGACGAAACCAGGGGATGGGCTTTGCCATCCGAGACATTGATGACTTGCAGTTGCCAATTCACGTCTTTGCCAATCTGCAGTATGGGGACGGCAACGGTCTTTCCGTCGGGAGACCACGTAGCTCCGAACAGGAATCTCGCATTGCCGGGCAAAGCGGCAAGCAGCCGTTCGCCGCTTCCGTCGAGTTGCGCGATTCGAATTTCAATGGTTTGGCGTTCCGGAATTCCGCGCTGAAAGACGAACTGCTTGCCGTCGGGAGAGAAGTCGATGGGGGAATCAATGTCGCGAATCAGTTGCCGCGCCGTGCCTCCGAGCACCGGCATTTGGTAGAGATAGCGGAAGTTTTCGGTGGTCTTGTCCGAGCGCACGAAATAGATGTAGTTGCCGTCGGGAGAAAAACTTATTCCCGGAATCTCGACAACATCAGGAGTGAGCACCTGAACGTCGCTCTTGGTGGCTACGTTGCGTACCCACAGACTTTGTTTTTCTCGCATCCCGCATGGCGTAGACGATGTAGCGGCCGTCGGGCGAGATCGCGACCTGGCTGGCTTTCCCGTTCTCTGTCAGCTTGGTGATCTGCATGTTTTGCAGATTGAAGGCGCGGGGGCGGTTGAAAAGTTTGTAGCCGCCAAATGCGGCGGCCGCGAGCACGACGGCAGCAATCCCGGAGATTAGGGCTTTGGAAATGCCGGATTTAGCGGGTGCAATTTGGCCGGACGATTGAGCAAGAGATTGACTTGAGACTTGTCCGGAATTCTGACCAGAAACTTGGGCCGCAGCGTGCGACGATTCAGAGGCTGGCTGGCCGCCCGAACCGGTCGCGGGTACAGTCGGAACGGATTCGCTGCTGGCCCGAACCCTGCCCGAGCCGCTGTCACGCTGAAGGCGCTTTAGATCAGCACGAATCTCCGCCGCGCTCTGGTAGCGCAACTCACGATCTTTCTCCAGGGCTTTGTTGATGACCTCTTCCAGTTTGGGGGAGAGATCGGCGTTGACGCGGACGGGCGGAGTGGGCTCGCGGTTCAGAATGGCATCGAAGATGACGGCGGAGGTATCGCCGCGGAATGGGACGACGCCCGTGCCCATTTCGTACAACACCGCCCCGAAGGAAAACAGGTCGCTGCGGGCGTCGAGTTCTTTTCCTTTGGCCTGCTCGGGTGACATGTATGCGACGGTGCCGATGGCGGTGCCGGGGCTGGTGAGATACTCCAGGCTGACACCGGTCGTGGCCTGAGTCTGGCCGGCAGGCGTCAAGGGGTCGACTGCGGGCGAGGTAACTTTCGCCAGGCCGAAGTCGAGAATCTTGGCGTGTCCGCGCTTGGTGACGAAGATGTTGGCGGGCTTGATGTCGCGATGGACAATCCCTTCGCTGTGCGCCGCATCGAGCGCGTCCGCGATTTCGATGGCCAAGCCGAGCAGCACATCCATTTCGAGCGGACGTCCGGCGATGCGGTGCTTCAGGGTCAGTCCGTCCAGATACTCCATGGCGATGAAAGCCTGGCCATTCTCTTCGCCAATGTCGTAAATGGTGCAGATGTTGGGATGGTTGAGGGCGGAAGCCGCTTTGGCTTCACGCCGAAAGCGCTCTAACGCCTGGCGGTCCTGGGCAACATCTTCGGGAAGGAATTTCAGGGCAACGAAGCGATCCAGACGAGTGTCTTCGGCCTTGTAGACTACACCCATGCCGCCGCCACCCAGCTTCTCGACAATGCGGTAGTGCGAGATGGTCTGGCCGATCATTTCTCAGGAAATCGTATTCGCTAGCTTGAAAGCACCAATGGCGCCCCATCTTAGGCGGTGAGCCCGGTCAAGTCAACGTGACAGAGGCCTTTACGGGGCCGTGGACACTCGAGGCATTCGCGGGCGGGGCGCCCGCGCCACACCGGCCGACTTTCATTACAATATAAGGATGAGCGATCCACTTATTATCGCCGGGCGTGAATTTCGTTCGCGGCTGATCGTGGGAACCGGGAAGTACAAGTCTTTTCAGGAGACGGCGCGGGCACTGGAAGTCAGCGGTGCAGACATGGTGACCGTCGCGGTGCGGCGGGTGAATCTGGACCGCAGCAAGGAATCGCTGCTCGACTATCTCGATCCCAAGAAATATTTCCTGCTGCCCAATACCGCGGGTTGTTATACCGCGGATGAAGCCATCCGGGCGGCGCGGCTGGGGCGCGAAGTCGGGCTTTCCGATTGGGTGAAGCTCGAAGTGATCGGCGACCAGGCGACGCTCTATCCCGATGTGCAGGCGACGCTGGAAGCGACGCGCGTCCTGGTGAAGGAAGGTTTCACGGTTCTTCCGTACACGTCGGATGACATCGTATTCGCCAAGCGCCTGATCGATGCGGGAGCGGCCACTGTAATGCCGCTGGGGGCGCCGATCGGGAGTGGGCTGGGGATTCAGAACGCTGCCAACATTCGCATCCTGCGGGAGATGATTACGGGCGTGCCGCTGGTGGTGGATGCGGGCGTGGGCACGGCGTCCGATGCAGCGCTGGCCATGGAGTTGGGGGCGGACGCGGTGCTGATGAATACGGGTATTGCGAACGCGCAGGATCCGGTGCTGATGGCAGAGGCGATGAAGCACGCAGTGCTGGCGGGACGCCAAGCTTATCTGGCTGGACGCATGCCGAGGAAGCTCTACGCGACGGCGAGTTCTCCCCTGGAAGGTGTAGTGCGGTGAGGGTTGGGATGTACGGGCATCCTTAACGACTTGTCCAGCCGTGCTTGCGCTTCGTCCGATTGATGAACATGGCCCCGAGGCCGAGGCCGATCGCCGCCCCGAACACGGCAGCGGTGAGCATGACGCCGACTGAGGAGTTGTTATTTACGCGGGCCAGGAGAAAAGCAGTGTAGGCCATGGCCACGATCCAGAAAGTCAGGCGCACGTACATGACATCTCACCTCGAATCGATTGTAGAGCGGATTCGCCACTGAATGATAGAACATCTTGGTCGTTCTGAACCAAGGGGGCGGGCGAGACGCCTACCCGACAGCCGGCGGGACGCCGGCGCTACTCTAAACTCGCTCACGCGTGCTTACCGGAACGAATCGGCTGCGAGACCTTCCCTGCCGGCTTCTGAGGAATTTTACTCCGGTTGGTGACCTGACCCCTTGCGGGGGTTCGAGGTCGGTCGGAAGGCGCGGTTGTTGGAATTCCCTGCTCGCGGTCGGAGAGTGCCAGCAACTGCCGCATGATCTCTGCCTTTTCCTGTTTCTTTGCCTTTTGTGGCTGCGGTCTCCACGCCTTCGCCAACGTGATGTACGCCACCAGGGCTACCACGAGGCCAATGAGCAAGAGGTTGGTCATCTCCACCTCACTTCCAGCATGCGAGTGGCAATTGCTCCCAACAGAATGCAGATAACACCGACGATAATTTCTGGCTTGTGGTCATCCAACCATCTTCGGACAGCGATTCTGTGCGGATAGCGGAAGTAGACCACGCTGTGCGAACTGACGAAGTAATAGACGACAGCCAAGAGCAGAACAATGCCGGTCACGAGACGGTTGAGTTCAGAAATTGAGAGAGGCTTGGCCGCATGGGGAACGAACATCCAGACGGTCATCACGAGGAGGCATAAGCCGGCGAACGCCAACGGAGCCACGGTATAAATGGCGGATTTCAGCCTTAACTTTCTCTTCTCAAAAATCGCGGCAACATTCACGTATTTCGACCACGCGACCAATTGGTCTCCAACTTCGTCGATGTGTATGCGGGTGGCGGAGGGGGTGAGCTCCAGGGTTTGGTGCTTTTGGGGCGACGAGATGTTGATCACGAAATGGGTAGCTCTTCCGCGCAGCTCCTTCAGATCGTCCAGCGTATCGCACTTCGACTGGCCCGCGACGAAGCTGGCCTGATAGTCCGAACTCGAATCGGTGAGAATCTGCAAAATCTCGCTGATGTCATCGAGATAGAGCTTCGCAGGTGGAAGCTTGCTGGGAATGGATTGGGGTAGAGGTTTTATCGCCACGCGAGCCGGTTCCTCCTTTCCACTGGAATCCTGTTGCGGGGATTTGCGCCTCCGCGGGTTGCGATCACTGAACTCCCGCTTGGCTGGCTGGTCTGCACGGCTGGCGCCTCACACTCGCACCTGGCTTCCGGGCGAAGACAATCCGGTGCAGTTCGGCTAGCGTGGTCAGGGCGTCGTTGAGGGCGATGCGCTCCGAAGTAGCGCTTGCGCTGTCGTCTGGGTCGTGGGCGAGGGCTTCGAGCTGGTGGTGGATCGCCTGTTTCGCGCGCTCGATACACTGCCTTAATTTCGTCCGGCTCGGCTCGAACAACGCGACGTCAAACAGGTCGCGCCAGTCCCCATCGTTTTTTGCAGCCATATGCTCCCTCCCGACCTGAAAAGCGCCAGCAATCCGATAGGTCTCGATTCGAACCTAGTCCAGCCATCAAATCGGACGACCGTGTGTTCCTGGGTTGGAGACGCGTTTTTTGAACCTGGGCGGACCAACGTGAACCGTGAAAGAAGGGTTCGTGACGTAGAGCATGTTTCGTCTCCGGGGAAGGGCGCCTGACAATCTTAGTGATCGCGTTCGAACGGGGCAAAACACTGAAGGTCTGAGGGTGGGGGTGTCCGAGAGGACGAGCCGGAAGCAGTAATTCGAGGTTACCCCTACCGAAACACTGAAGCCTCACGGTGGGGCGGGCCGAACAACGGCGAACTCTCGGGATGGCATTGCGCCTGGGAGGAGGTGATGTAGCGCCGCTGTCCCTGTAGTCCCGGCTGTTCGGGCGAGACGCGCTCAGGGCAGCCGCCGGGACGGCGGCGCTACTTAACTTCACAACATCTTGACGCTTTCCACGTGGATGGAATCGCCTTTAACGTGTCCGGTGACGGCAACGTGATGGCCTTCGTGTCCCTTGAGGGTGTCTGCGTTGTCGACGGCCAGGACTTTGTTGTCGCCATCGGTGACTACGACGGCGGAGGCGCCGCCTTCAATACATTTCTTGGTGCAGGCGGCTGCACCGGCGTTGGCGCCCTTGGCGCCGCACTTGGAATCGCTGACCCAGCCGTTGACGGTCTGGGACTTGCCCATGTCGTCGGCTGCGAATACGGCCACCGTCAGGAACAACACGGAGAGGGCGATACAGATCACTAGCAGTTTCTTCATGGCTGAATTCCTCAAGTTTTGGCGGCCGGTGGCCGCGGATTGTAGCGACGCTCCGCTGCGAGCGTCTGTGCTACTTGGATTGACGTAACGAGGTAACAGTTGGTTACACATCAATTTTGTCCAACTGGAAGTTGGGCAAATAGTATCACAGGAGGCGGGCGGAACAGTGCCTTGGGGCAGGGCGTTCGGAGCGGGTTCGTCGGGATTTTGCCGTTTCTTTCGCCCTTTCAGGGCTCTCCAATTTTTGGCTTTTCTCCCAGGGCCTACGCCCTGGGCTGCATTCTTGCGCCCCGTTGGGGCTGATATCGGGCGGCTGGCACGATCTACCGGAACAGCCCTTTGCTCCGGGTCTGATGTCCGACGCCTGAAGTCTGGGGTCAGAGGTCTGACGGCCGAAGTCTGCCTTCTACTTTTGGGCGGCGTTGGTCGAGGGGATCTGGACCGGGGGCGGGGCGGGAGCTACGTATACCACCTCGCCCGGGCGGGCGTAGTGCAATTGCTCGCGAGCCTCTTTTTCGATCGTCTTGGGATCGGTCTGCAGGGCCCTGATCTGGCCGGTGTAGTGGTCGTTTTCATTCTGCAACTGGTCAATTTCGTGACGCAAGGATCGGTACTCGGCGCTCTTTTGCTGGTATACCACCATGCCGTTGGCGCCAAACATCACGTGAAGAGACAGCCAGACGGTGACGACCGCGACTCCCAGGGTGGCCAGCCGCCGCCGGGAGTTGTACAGCCAGGTAAACGCCGGACGCAGCTTTTCTTTCACCCGCTGACCCAACCGCTCACCAAGCGCCTCGGCCTGAGGGGCGCGGTCGACCAGAGCGCTCAGTCCGCGCTGGGCCTGGGGAACGATCCGGATTTTCGGCAGCTGCTTTATTCGAAGATCCATTGTTTGGCCGCTGCGCTCAGTTTCTCCAGGTCGTTGGTGCTGCGAGCTTCAGAATATACCCGCACCACTGGTTCGGTGCCTGACAATCGGTAGCACACCCAGGAGCCGTCGGCGAACAACAGCTTCAGGCCATCGGTGCGCACGACCTCGGTGACCTTCCGGCCCATGAGATCGCGAGGCTCTCCGCCTAACTTTCCAGTGAACTTCTGCTTCACCTCCGGCGTCAAGTGGAAGTTCTCGCGCAGGCTGTAAAAGGAACCAACTTCGGCAAATAGCTCCTGCAATTGCTGGCCGAGCGATTTGCCACGGCGGGCCACCATCTCGCAGCACAGCAGGCCGGCCAGCACACCGTCTTTCTCCGGAACGTGATGGCGGATGGAGAGTCCCGCGCTCTCTTCGCCGCCGATGGCGATCTTGTCCTGCTTGATCAGTTCGCCAATGTATTTGAAGCCGACCGGCGTTTCATGCAGCTCGATGCCGTGATGCTTGGCGACGGCGTTGATCAGGTTGGTGGTGGCGACTGATTTGGCTACGCCGTTCTTCCAGCCCCGGCTGTCCACGAGATAGTCGAATAGCAGGGCCACGATGTAGTTGGGAGTGAAGAAAGTGCCGTCGTCGTCGACGATTCCGAAGCGATCGGCATCGCCATCGGTGGCAATGCCGATGTGCGCCTTGGTGGCTCTCATCTGCTCGCGGCATCCTTTCAGCAGGTGGTCGTCGGGCTCGGGAGCGTGGCCGCCAAAGAGTACGTCGCGGCAATCGTGAACCGTGGAGACGTCGACGCCGGCCTCGCGCAACAGCGAATCGGAATATCCCCGGGCTGCGCCCCAGAAGGGATCGAAGACGACTCGCAGCTTGGCTTTCTGGATGGCTTTGAAATCCACGATCTCACGCAGACGGGCGAGATAGGCACTGCGCGGTTCCAGAGCTTGCGCGGTCACGGATTTCGACGGAGGCTTCGGCTTCACGGTCTCCGCGTCGCTGGCCGCAATCTCGGCTTCGATGCGTTTTGTGACTTCGGGCAGCGCGGGCGCGCCATCCGGCGTGGAGAACTTGATGCCGTTGTACTCGGGCGGATTGTGCGAGGCGGTGAAATTGATGGCGCCATCGGCCTTTTCACGAATCACGGCGTGGGAAATGGCTGGAGTGGGGGCGGGCTCGGCGATCAGAAGCGGAGTGATGCCGTGGGCGGTGAGAATTTCATCGGCCATGCGACAGAAAGTTTCGCCCAGGAAGCGCGGATCGCGCCCCACGATCACGCGCGCGCCGGAGGCCTTCTGCGAGACCACATAGCGGGCAATTCCGGTCACGGCGCGGCGCACATTGGCGAAGGTGAATTCGTCCGCCATGACCGCGCGCCAGCCGGAGGTTCCAAAATGAATTTCTGTGGCCATGTTAATCTTCCGATCGCTCCCGGTTCTCTCCATCACTCGATAAACTGAAGGCTGATTCTATATGACAGACAAGATACTCGTCCTCACGACAGCGAGTTCGAAAGAAGAAGCTCGCAAGATTGGGCGCACCCTGGTGGAACGCCTGCTGGCGGCCTGCGTGAACGTCGTACCCCAGGTTGGCACGATCTACCGCTGGGAGGGTGAGATCGAAGAGGCAGAAGAGTGGCTGCTGATCATCAAGACCACGCGTGGCGCATTCGAGCGGGTGCGTGACGCCATCAACGAGATGCATTCGTACGATGTGCCGGAGTGTATCAGCCTCCCGATCGAGAGCGGAGGGTTGGCTTATTTGAACTGGCTGGGAGAGTCGGTGAAGTAGCGGCACGTCTCGACAGCCGCCCTAGGCTGTTGTGTGGGGCGAGTGCCCTCGCGCGCCCTGGTAGCTTTGATTATTTCGAATCAACTTCAAAATCAACTGCGGCGGGCGAGGGCGCCCGCCCCACATCTAGGCCGGCTTTTTCGCGGCCAGGTTCAGGCGACAGTAATCGAGGACAAAGGGAGGATCATCCGCCTCGGCTTGATCCGCGAGTTGCGACACGTATTGAGCTTGCAAGTCAGGGGTAGGCAGGCGGTCGAGATGCGCGCGTACAACGACGGTCTTAACAAATTCCATATAGTGCTGGCGATTGTCCATGATGATGAGCGCCGGTTCGAGGCCGGTTTCGACCTCGACGAAGCCAGAACGCCGCAGCGTGTCGGCCGCGGCTTCAGCGTTCTGAAACAGCCATGGCGACGGGAAGTCGGCCAGAAACGGAGCGTATTTTGCAGAAGCAGCAAGGATGCCCATCCGCCCTCGGAGACGAGCGATATTTTGGCCGCCGCCGCACTGCGCCTGCAGCCAGCCTCCGTGGCGAAGCGCTTTATGCAGGCCTTGGAATAGACGATCGTGATCCCGCACCCAGTGGAATGCCGCGGTGCTGACGATTCCATCAAAGGCATTTGCAAATGGCAGGTCCAGCAGATCAGCGGCGACCACTGACATTCTCTCTCCGAATTGAGGTTGGAGGTATTCGCGAGCGGATCGCAACATGTTTTGCGAGATATCGAGGGCGACTACGCGGCCATAGGGCACGCCCTCGCAGCAAATCAGCCGTCAAGCGGCCGGTGCCGCAGCCTGCGTCCAGCAGCAACTCGTCGCCGCGGAGGTGCAGGCGGGCGAGAACCTTCTTGCCCCAGGTCACCTGGGGTTGTGACAAGCGATGGTATTCGCGGGAGTTCCACTCGCGGGATGGGGATAGGGCCACAGATCTCCTCAAACCGTGCCCTCAGATTGCCGCCAGGGCCTGATCGAGGTCGTCCATGATGTCTTCGACATTTTCGATTCCGACCGAGATGCGCACCAAGCCGTCGGTAATTCCGATTTCTCTTCTTCCCTTTTCGCCGAGCGCGGCGTGAGTCATGGTGGCGGGATGTGAGATCAGGGTCTCGACTCCTCCCAGAGATTCTGCCAGCGAGCAGACCCGGACTTTCTTCAGCATTTTTTTGGCGTTGGAGAGCGATCCGGTTTCGAAGGTGATCATGGAGCCAAAACCAGTCATTTGTTGTCGCGCTAGTTGGTGTTGCGGATGCTCCGCCAGGCCGGGATAGAAGACTTTTTTTACCTTCTTGTGATGGGCCAGAAATTCAGCGACAACTCTGCCACTGCGATCGTGTTGCTCCATGCGCACGGCCAGGGTCTTGACGCCGCGCAGCACGAGCCAGCACTCGAACGGAGAAAGAATCGCTCCCGCCGCTTTCTGCACGAAGCGCCAGCTTGTCGGCCTGGTCTTTGGTGGTGCAGACGACGACGCCACCCAGGCCATCGCTGTGGCCATTGAGAAATTTTGTGGTGGAGTGGACCACCATGTCCGCTCCCAGCGCAATCGGTTGCTGGAAGTAGGGCGACATGAAAGTGTTGTCTACCACCAGTTCCGCTTTCCTGCGGCGGCATATCTGGCTGATGGCGTTCGATGTCGCTCAGCGACATCAGCGGGTTCGTGGGCGTTTCGATGTACACCATGCGCGTATTTTTGCGAATGGCGCGCTCGACGTTCTTCGCGTCGGAAGTATCGACGTAGGTGAATTCCATTCCGAAATTTGCCAGCACCTGATTGAAGAGGCGGGGCACGCCTCCATAAAGATCGTTGCCGCAGACCACGTGATCGCCAGACTTGTACATGGTGCAAATGGCGTTGATGGCAGCCATTCCGCTGGCAAAGACGCGGGCGGCAACTCCGCCTTCGAGGGCCGCCAGGTTTTCTTCCAGACGAGTGCGCGTAGGGTTGGAAACGCGGGCGTATTCGTAACCTTTGTTCTTGCCCAGTTCCTGCTGAACGTAAGTGGAAGTGGGGTAGATGGGAACGGCGACGGCGCCGGTTTCAGGGTCAGGTTCCTGGCCGGCGTGGATGGCGCGGGTGGCAAAGCCTGGTTGTTTGTTTTTCATGCGGAAGCTTTCAGCTGTCAGCTCTCAGCTATCAGTCATGAGCACTTGATGTGTCGCGTTTGCATTCGTGATGTCGGTTTTGGATCTCAGTTTCTAGTTCTTAGTTCTCGGTTCTCAGTTGCATGGATGGCTGAGAGCTGACAGGCTGCCTTTTCAAATTCCACCTTCGAAAATCTTTTTCGATAAATAGCGTTCGGCGGAATCTGGAATCATGGTCACTACGCGCTTTCCCGGTCCCAGCCAGCCTGCCACACGCACCGCGGCGACAACATTGGCTCCGCCGCTCGACCCGGACAGCACGCCCTCGCGCGCCGCCAGCTCTCTCACCATGGCGAAGGCGTCCGCGTCAGTGACCATCAGCACTTCGTCGCACACCGAACGATCAAAATTTCCCGGGATGAAGCTGGCTCCGATGCCTTCCACTTTGTGCGGGCCGGGCTTGCCACCGCCAAGAATCGAGCCTTGCGTCTCCACCGCATACGCCAGCACGGTGGGCAGGCGCTCTTTCAGAAAGCGCGCCACGCCGGTAAATGTGCCGGCCGTTCCGGCGCCGATGACCAGCGCATCGATACGGCCTTCCATCTGTTCAAAGATTTCCGGCGCGGTGGTTTCGTAGTGATAGGCGGGGTTCGCGGGATTTTCGAATTGGCTGGCCATGAATGCGCCTGAGTTGGCCGCGACAAAACTATTTGCCTGCCGGATAGCGCCTTGCATGCCCTCGGCGTCCGGAGTGCGAGTCACCTGGGCGCCGAGCGCACGCATGATGACTACTTTTTCCTCCGAAAAGCGCTCCGGCACGAACAGGACAACCTTATAGCCGCGTTGCACGCCGATCAGAGCCAGGCCGATGCCGGTATTGCCGGCGGTGGCTTCGACGATCGTGCCTCCCGGCCTGAGCTGGCCGTCCGCTTCAGCGCGCAGAATAATTCCGCTGGCGGCTCGATCTTTCACGCTTCCGCCGGGGTTCAGGTATTCCAGCTTGGCAAAGACATCCGCGGAACCGCTGGGGACAAGCTTCTTCAATTGCAGGATGGGAGTGTCGCCGACCAGTTGGGAAATGTCGTCGGTGACGCGCAGGCGCCTGCCTTCCATGTTTTTTGTCTGCACCCTACAGGTTACGGAAGGGGAAGCGGAGCGTCAATTGGAGAAGCAGCTCTCAGCCGTCAGCTTTCAGCTGTCAGCGATGGCATGCTGACGAGATCGTTGGCGAGCTGAAAGCTGACAGCTTCTCTCAGTTTCCCCCGCCCTCGGCTTGCTCCGGCCGGCATAGTAGCCACTGCGGGTTCTTACCGTGAGCTTGCCGTGTCCAGAGGCGCGGGCGTCGACCCTGACCGCGCGATATCCACCTGCGGTTTTGGGGGTGGTGGGTTTGTAGCCGATGGTGTACTGGTTGCGAATGTCGCGGGCCACAGTGCTGCTGATGGCGTCCACTTCATCCAGAGTGCGGGGGAAGAAGGCGATGCCTCCGGTGCGCTCGGACATGGTCTGCAGCGCGCGTTTGGCGCGCCGCTGCCGTTCTTCGCCCAGCAGGCCGATGGCGTACACCGTGGGGCCATTCTCTTCCTGCAACCTGCGCACGGCTTGTTCCAGAGATTCGCGGCTGGCATCGTCTTCGCCGTCGGTCACCACGAACAGGATTTTCTTCTGCAGCTTGCCATGCCTCTTGAGCTCATCGGCCGAGGCCACGACCGCGTCATAAAGAGCGGTGCCGCCGCGGGTCTCATATTTTTCCAGGGCAGTCTGCAACAGGCTGATCTTGCTGGTGAAGGGCTGATCGAGAAAATACTCGTCGCTGAAGTTGACCACAAAGACTTCGTCCTGAGGATTGCTGGCGTGCACCAGATTGATCGCAGCCTTGATTACCTTGGCGCGCTTTTCCCGCATCGAGCCGGAGTTATCAATCACGATGCCCAGGGAGATGGGAATGTCCTCGTGACGGAACGACTTGATGACCTGCGAGCTTGCCGTCCTCGAAGACGGTGAAAGCGTTCTTGTCGAGGTCGGTAATCATGCGCTGCTTGTCGTCGATCACGGTCGCGTGCAGCAGAACCTCCTGCACATCGGCATGGAAAACAAAGCCTCCGGGTTCCACGCCCGGTTCCTGGCCCTGGGGTGTTTCCTGCACTGGATTTTGGGCATTCGCCGGTGTTTGACCTGCAGGCGTCTGACTGGCGGCGGGTTGAGAGCTGCGGGGCGGAGCTTGAGGCGGGTCTTGAGCCTGTACCGCCAAGCTGAACGAAAACAAGAGGATCAGATGGAGTGCGACACCGCTATTCCGTAGGAGCATAGTAACCCGTCTTGGCATACACACGCAGCGGCGGCAAACCTTTAGGTGGAATCAGTTTCACCTTTATTTTACGCCATTTGCCGTCATGGGCTGGATTCTTTGGACGGTATCCGAGCACATATTGGTTGCGTAGCTCGATCCCTATTTTAGTAGAGACGTCGGCCAGGTCATTGGGGTTGTCTATGGTAAAAGCGCGTCCGCCGGTGAGTTCGGTCAGATCGCTCAACAGGGCTGGGCCCAACTGCTCCTCGGGAGTGGACATGTAGCGGTCGTAAATCCCGATGGCGTAGATGAGTAAGTCGGCTTCTTTCACCACCGACTTGATCTCGCTCTCGGTATAGCGGCTATGGTTGTCGCCGCCGTCAGAGATGATAAGCAGGGCCTTCTTGGGATACTTGGCCTGCCGCATTTTGCTGACGCCCAGATAGATGGCATCGAGCAAGGCGGTACGACCCTTGGGAACCGTATAGACCAGCTTGCCCTGGATATCTTCAATCGACTGGGTGAAATCGGAAATCTCCTCCGGCTTGTCGGCGAAGGTGATCATGAAGAACTCGTCCTGGGGATTGGCGGCCTTGAAAAACTCGATCACGGCCTCGCGGGCGCGCTCGATCTTGCTGCTCATGCTGCCGCTCATGTCAAAGATCACACCCAAAGAAACGGGAGCGTCTTCACTGGAAAAATGCCGGATGTCCTGCAGATCTTTGCCTTCGTAGAGGGTGAAATTTTCCTTGTCCAGTCCGGTCACCAACCGGTTCATGGGATCGGTGATCGTGACGGGAACCAGGACCAGATCCACGTCCACCTTGAGGGGCTTGGTGTGAGTCCGCAGGGAAGGATCCATGATCTGCTTCTCGGCGGCTGGAGGAGGTTGGATTCTGGGACTGACATGCACATCATCGACCGGGCTCTGGGCCTGGACCATAGAGGCGAAGCAGAATATGGCCGCCAGAACAAAAATGGGTACGGTAAGGAGCCGGTACTTTAGGCACGATAAGGCTTCTCAGGGTCCAGGGTAGGGCCGGGTTGGACAGGCGAACTCGGTGCGATGGGCGGGATGACCCGCGCCCATGAAGGCGGGCCATAATTACCTCATTGCTCGTGATACTACCATAGGCATAAATCGAGTTGTCACGGTTCTGTCACGTTTTACAGGCTCCGTCCCTTGCGATGATGCGGATGCCGCAAAGGTTTGCCTAGTTCGCGCACTGAATCTGTCAGACCGTTCGCTATCATTCGACTGTCAACAATTCACCTGGCTCACGTTACCGGCCGCGCGCCGAGCGGCGACCTCTTGTACAATTTCAGACTCAACTTCCAAACCATGGCCCACATTGAACCTTTTCGCGCACTTCGCTATGACCCGAGCCGGGTCTCGATTTCACAGGTCGTCACCCAGCCCTACGACAAGATCACCCCGGAGATGCAGGAGGGCTACTACGCTGCCAGCCCGCACAACCTGGTGCGCGTCATCCTGGGGAAAGAGCACGCCGGTGACCACACCGGAGAAAACCGGTACTCCCGGGCGGCACAATTTTTCGGGGATTGGCGCGCGCCAGGGCATCTTCGTGCAGGACGCTGAACCCTCCCTTTACCTTTATGTCCAGCGCTTTACCGTGCCCGGAGGGAAGGCTGAGATGGAGCGGCGCGGATTCATCGCGCTGGGCCGGATCGAGGATTACTCAGCCGGAGTCGTGTTCCGCCACGAGCAGACTCTGGCCAAGCCCAAGGCCGACCGCCTGAACCTGTTACGGGCCACCCGGGCTCACTTTGGGCAACTTTTCATGCTGTACAGCGATCCTGCCGCGGAGATTGAAAGCCTGCTGGCGCCTGGCGGTTCCCGCTCCGCCCCTGATCTTGAAACCAAGGACGAGTACGGAGTGTCCCATCGGCTGTGGAAGATTTCCGATCCCCGCGTGGTGAATCTGGTCCAGGACAAGATGCGGGACAAGAAGCTGGTCATCGCCGACGGCCATCACCGCTACGAAACCGCCCTGAACTATCGCAATGAACGCCGGGCTGGCGGCGGGGCCAGCGTCGAGCGATGCGCCTGCCGCCTTACGAATTGGTGATGATGACCCTGATCAACATGGACAGCCCGGGCATGGTCATTCTGCCCACGCACCGCGTGGTGCATGGTTTGCCGGCATTTTCTTCCGCGGCGTTTCGCCAGGGAGCCAGCGAGTATTTCAGCGTGGACGAGGCGGATATATCGGTCGACCCGGCCCGCGCCGAGGTGATCCTGCGGGAGGCGGGACGCATGGGCACGGCCCTGCTGGCAATCACCAGGGACCGCGTCTATCTGCTGGACCGGGCAAAGCTGGTGACGAGCGACATCTTTGCCGGGTGGTCCCTGCGCCAGCAGGCCCTGGACGTGGTGCAACTGCACAAGCTGCTGCTGGAAGGCGTGCTGGGAATTTCGGAAGAAGCGATCCGCGAGCAGAAAAACGTCCGCTACATACGCGATATCGGAGATGCCATGGCCCAGGTGCGGAGCGGAGCCGCCGACATCGCTTTTCTCATGAATCCCGCTCGCATGGCGCAAGTGCGGGATATTGCCTTTGCCGGCGAAGTTCTGCCCCAGAAGTCCACCGACTTTTATCCCAAGCTGCTGACCGGCTTGACCATCTATGCGCTGGAGTAACCGAAAACCGAACTCGGTCGCTCCAGCCTTGATTTTTTGCTGTCGCGGTATTCTTCGCCTTCGCTCTCGCGCTCTCCAGCTTTCCGGTTTCCGGCGCGGAAGAAAAGCGCCTGTCGGTTTACTCCTCCACCGCAAACTACTCACTGACCGTGGTCGAGCGAAACGGCGCCGACTATGTTGGCCTGGTCGAAATTCTTCAGCCCCTGGGACCGGTGGGCACCCGATCGGACGGACGCGTCTGGAGGCTGAGTTTCAACCGCGTGGACGGCGAATTTACTCCAGGGAAGACGCGGGCGCGAGTACAAGGGCAGGATTTCGATCTTCCGGCCAGCTTTCTGCTGGAGAACGGGCGTGGCCTCGTTCCAGTCAGTTCCCTGCCGGCGCTGCTGCAGCGTTTTCTGGGCTCTGCCGGTAAATTTCCACGAAAGCTCACGGCGATTGTTTATCGGCAACGCCGCCGTCCACTTTACTGCCCAGGTAAACAAGACGAATCCTCCCACCCTGGTGATGAATTTCACCTCCCCGGTGAATCCGATGATCGCCACCGAACCGGGGAAACTGCGCATGGTGTTTACCCGTGAGCCGCTGGTTCCGCCGGGGTCGCAGACCTTGACCTTCGATAGCCCGGCAATTCCTTCCGCTACCTTTCAGGAAAACAATGGGGCGGCGGAGATTGCGGTGAATGGCCCGGTCCCGCTATTTGCCAGTTTCAGCAACGACGGCCGCACCATCACCATCACGCCGGCGCCCCAGGCCGTGCCGCATGCTCAGGTCCCAGCGGCCCAACCGGCAGCTCCTGCGCCTAGTCCCGTTGCGCAGGTTCCACCTGGAGCGCCAGCGCCTGTGCCGGTTTCGACACCGGTGCAATATTTCGTGATCGTCGATGCCAGCCATGGCGGGGAGGAGCGTGGCGCGGCGCTCAGCGACCAACTCGCGGAAAAGGATGTCACCCTGGCATTCGGCTTGCGCCTGCGGCAGCAACTCCAGGCGCATGGCTTGACCGCCCTCTTGTTGCGCGAGGGAGATGCAACCATGAGCCTGGACCAGCGCGCCAATATGACCAACGCGGCTCATCCGGCGATCTACATTGGCCTGCATGCGACGTCGCAGGGTGCGGGGATTCGGCTGTATCGCGGCTTGATGCCTGCGGGAAGCGAGAACCGGGGACCGTTTCTGGACTGGAATACGGCCCAGTCCGGATTTCGCGCCGCCAGCTCAGGCCGCGCAATCGAGCCTTGCCGCCGAGCTTGGGAAACGGCAAATTGCGGTTCGTTCCCTGCTGGCGCCGCTTCGTCCTTTGAACAACGTTACTGCGGCGGCGGTCGCCATCGAGATCGCCCCCCCGGCGGGCAAGCTAGCCGACCTGAGTTCCGCGGCCTATCAGCAACAGGTAGCGGAAGCGGTGACGGCTGGAATCGAAGCGGTGCGCGATCAATTGGGAGGGAACCGGTGATCCCACGTCATCTGGTGATCGGTATCACTGCCATGCTTGCCGTGGCCTTGGGAATGGGCTTCTACGCCTGGCGGATGCGAGGCCGGGTCACGCAGGTCGAGATCCCGGCGGAGTATGCCCATCCGGTTGCAGCCCCGGTGCAGGGCCCCACGGAGCAAGTGACGCTCTACGTTGCGCATGACGATCCCGGAGTGCTGCAGGCGCAATCCGCCAGCATTCCGCTGCCGGCGGGACGTCAGGAACGGGCACAGGAACTGTTGCGCGCGTTGCTGGGAGTCTACATGGA
This sequence comes from Terriglobia bacterium, assembly GCA_963698825.1. GTDB lineage: Bacteria > Acidobacteriota > Terriglobia > Terriglobales > Acidobacteriaceae > JAIQFF01. The sequence goes on from CAVOSG010000007.1 coordinate 25,964, forward strand.
CAAGTCTTCGTCTCACCCGCTGAGCCCGGGCGCCGAGGTCCGCGACGTGTACCTGGTCGACCCGGGGCTGGCGGTAATTGATCTCAATGACGCGTTTGCGGACGGTCATCGCTCCGGAGTGCTGGTGGAAGAGCTTACTGTCGCTTCGCTGGTACAAACTTTGGCCACCGGCATCCCCGGTATCAATCGGGTAAAGATTCTGGTCGGCGGCAAAGAACGCGAGACGCTGGCCGGGCATGCGGACCTGTCGTGTGTCTATGACGTGTCGGAGGTGGGGCAGATGGTGGCGGAAATGCAGAAATAAAGTTTCTTGTTTCTGGATTCTGGTTTCTAGATCTGGTTGCTAGTTGAACCTTCCTGGGTTGAGACACCGCCTGCACGGTTTACGAGGATGATGTTTAGAAACTAGAAACCAGGAACGAGAAACTGGTTTTAGGTTTAGTTTTTAGTTCCTGGTTCTCAGTTCTCAGTTCGGAGTGGCTGCTAGAATCGTTTTCATGTTCTATCGCTCGGACAATCGTTCGCCGGAGCAGATGCGGCCGGTCAATATCACACCTAATTTCATCAGTACGGCCGAGGGTTCGGTCCTGATCGAACTGGGGAACACGCGGGTCATCTGCACCGCTTCCGTGGAAGAGACGGTGCCCACAGTTCATGCGTAATCGGGGCAAAGGCTGGATTTCTAGCGAGTACAGCATGCTGCCGCGGGCCACACTGACGCGGACACCGCGCGAGGTGAGCAAGGGTCGTCCCAGCGGGCGCACCCATGAAATCCAGCGGCTGATCGGGCGTTCGCTGCGTGCTGTCACCGATCTGGAGCGCCTGGGCGAGCGCACCATCTGGATTGACTGCGATGTGATTCAGGCGGACGGCGGCACACGCACTGCGTCCGTAACCGGAGCGTTTGTCGCGCTCGGGCTGGCTCTGGAAAAGCTGGTGGAGGCGGGCACGCTGACTTCAGTTCCCTTCCGCGATTATCTGGCGGCGGTAAGCGTGGGAATCGTCGACGGCGAGATACTGCTCGACCTCGCCTACGAGGAAGATTCGCGCGCCGATGTGGACATGAACTTTGTCATGACTGCGGGGCGCAAGCTGGTCGAAGTACAGGCTACGGCTGAGCATCAGGTATTCGACGAGGAACAACTGGGAAAGATGATCGGACTGGCCAGCCAGGGAGTGCAGACGCTGATTGCCAAGCAGCAGGCCGTGTTGGGGACGCTGACCTTGCGTCAGTAAAGAGTGCCGCGAGGAATTTTCAGTTCGTCCCTTGCCCGCGCTCCGAGAGAAATTGGTCCTGGCAGGCTTTTGCCGCGGAGAGCACCGGACCGAATTCCGGGCTACTGCGCACGCTGGCCAGCAGGGGATCCTTCTGAAGGGCAGTGTAGGCGCAGTAGCGCCCTTCGATGGCGCTTTTCAGCAGGCGCACGGCGATATCTTGCTTGCCGCAGGTAGCCACGAGAGCAGCATCCCAGTATCGGTTCTCGGCGTCGGGATCGGCGAGAAACCCGGGAGTGGCCGCGCGAATCTCTTTCTCCAACTCCGCCCCGGAAGCCTGATCGAAGCAAGCGATCATAACTCGCCGGATGGGATCGTCGGCGGGCACTTTCCTCGCACTTTCTCGCGCTTCAGCACGGTTGCCTGCGCGCGCGAAATGAAGCGGCAGGTTCGACAAGACCCAGCCCGAGCCTGGGTCCAGCCGGAGAAAGTCCATCGCTCGTTCGCTGTTGCCCGCCAGGTCAAAGACAAAAGAGCAGGAGCGGAATTGATAGTTCCCAGGATCCAACGACAGAGCCTTGTCGCATTGTGGCGCAGCCTCCTGAAGCATTCCGCCATAGCGCAGGACGTAGCTTAGAGCGAAGTGGGCCATGGGATTTTCGGGGTGCCGCGCCACCAGGGCGGTTGCGTCTTTATACGCCCTGCCGAGTTCTCCTCTTTCCACACGATTGGTGGTCAGCATGCCCGCAGCGTCGCTGTAGTCCGGATCGAGGGCCAGGGCCCGCTCGTGGGCGGCGGTGGAGCGCTCAAACATGGCCTCACCGCCATTCGAGTAGTGGGAGTCGTAGTAGTAGCGCTCGCCGAGAGCGCGCCACGCGGGCGCATAGGTGGCATCGAGGCCGACTGAGCGCTCCAGCATGGCGATCGCTTCCTTATTAGGAGCGGGCTCATGAGGCATCGACACACTGCGCAAGTAGAGGTCGTAGGCCTCTTCATTCTTGGGACGCGTTCCCGCTTCGGTTGAACTCTCACCGGCGCCCAGCGCAGGAATCAGGCCCTGGCGCACTTTCGCCGCGATCTGTCCGCGCATGGCAATCATGTCCAAAGCTCCGACGCTCAGCGTGTCCCGCCACACGGAGCGATTGTTCGCGACATCGACTGCTTCCAGTGTGATCTGCAACTGGTCGCCTTCTTTCATGTAGTGACCAGTGACGATATCGGTAACGCGCATCTCGCGCCCCGCCTTTTCCAGATCCAGATTGGGAGCGTCGTACTTGCTGGTGGTGGCGGAAGGCCGGATGGACAGCGAGTGCACATAGCTCAGCGCGGTGGCGATTTCGTCAGGCAACGCGAGACGCAGAAAATCGACATTCTTGTCGGGACTCATGTTCTGGAAAGGAAGCACGGCCACGGTGGTAGGGTTGGCGGCCTGACTGACCACAGGGACGGCGCGATTCCGGAACTGCCAGAAAAGAAGAGCGGCGACGATGGCGACCACCACTGCAGCGGACAGGGCGATGATTTTTCCGTATCCCCGGCGCTCCGTGGAGCCTGCCGGCGTTGATTCGTGAACCACAGGCGCGAGCCGGCCGGAGCTTGGAGATCCAGTCGCAGGCCGTGCCGCTTCGTCTTGTAAGCCGGAAGGCAATACCATCCGCCCGGTATCGGTGTCACGCTTCAGCCGCTTGAGATCGCTCCCCATTTCTGAGGCATGCTGGTAGCGGAGGGTGCGGTCCTTTTCCAAGGCCTTGTCGATGATGTCTTCCAGCTTGGGTGGGACATCAGGGTTCAGGCGAATCGCGGGTGTGGGCCCGGCATCCAGAATGGCTTTGAAGATCAGGGCCGAGGTGTCGCCGCGGAAGGGCAAGGTGCCGGTGGCCATTTCGTACAGCACCGCGCCGAAGGAGAACAGGTCGGTGCGGGCATCGAGTTCCCTGCCCTTGGCTTGCTCAGGCGACATATAGGCCACGGTACCCACCATCGTGCCTGGGCTGGTAAGGTGAGCTTCATTGATCGTGCCGGTCATCGTGTTCGCCGCCGCCACCTGGCTGGACGAGCCGGCTGTGGGCGCAACCTTGGCCAGTCCGAAATCCAGAATTTTGGCGTGCCCGCGCTTGGTCACGAAGATGTTCGCAGGCTTGATGTCGCGGTGGACGATGCCTTCGGAGTGGGCGGCATCGAGGGCATCGGCAATCTCGATGGCTAGCGCGAGTAACGTGTCGTTCTCGAGCGGCCGGCCGGCGATCATGTGCTTCAGGGTCAGGCCGTCCAGAAACTCCATCGCAATAAAGCGCTTGCCCTGGTGTTCGCCGATCTCGTAGATGGTGCAGATATTGGGATGATTGAGAGCGGAGGCAGAGCGGGCTTCGCGACGGAAGCGTTCCAGAGCCTGTGGGTCCTGGGCGACATCGTCGGGCAGGAATTTGAGCGCGACGAAACGCCCCAGAGATGTGTCCTCGGCCTTGTAGACCACGCCCATCCCTCCACCGCCCAACTTCTCAACGATGCGGTAGTGCGAGATGGTTTGACCGATCATGCTGGGACTCGTCATAGAGTCGGGCCATGTTAGGTGGGATGGCGGCGGCAAGTCAATGAAGGCTGGGAATGCAGGCGCGAGCATCCGCTTTCGTGCCGAATCGTGCGTGGCGCTGCCGCACGAGCGGGGACGCTCGCCTACATTTGTCAGCGGCTGGCGGTTTTGCCCCTGGCCAAAGCCGAGAACAGAGGCGCACCCCAAGTGCTGATGGCGAGCAGGGAGCCGAACAGAATTACGGCGTCGATGCTGGAACGTCCCTCGCGAACGAAATAAACGTCCTTCAAATTCAGCCACAGGGCGAATTCATCGAGAGTCAGCGCGGCGCCCAGTCCGTATAACAGCGACATCAGGCTGCTGGCGAAGATGGACGAGGAATCGCTGCCGTTTCCGATCTCACACAGCCAGCCGTAGCCCACCGCCAGCAGGGTAATGATTCCGAACACCAGATGATGGATGTGCCGGCCTTCCACGATGACGTAGTGGAATGGGGGTATCTGGTGGACGATGCAGAACACCATGCCGCGCACGATCGCAAAGGTCAGGAAGAAACTGACCGAGGCGATAAACAGCCGGCGTCGCGGACGCTCGGCGATGTGCTCCCGCAAGAGAGGGCCGACCCGGGTGCGGCGAAGAACAAACAGCAATGCCGTCGTCGTCGCCAGAAGAACCGGCAGAAGAATCCAATCGCTATGCAGGTGCATGGGGCATTAGACCTCGTTAACGATGTTTGGGGCAACCGCTTGAGGGCAGGTGAGTGCAGTCCTTATCATTCTGCATGGGTTACAATGAGAGCGAAAATTTCACGCACTCGTCGGAGGGATTTATGAAACTTACACCGGGAAAGCTGGCCGGGCTCAGGAAAGTCTCGAACGATCGCGGGGTCATTGCCGCGGCGGCCATGGACCAGCGCGGATCATTGCAGAAGTCTCTGGCCAAGGAAAAAGGCAGCGACGTAAGCGATGCCATGATGGAAGAGTTCAAGTCGCTGGTGACCGAGGTGCTCACACCCCACGCCAGCGCCATCCTGCTGGATCCAGAGTGGGGGTTGCCAGCATCCAAACGGCGCGCCCCGAATGCCGGCTTGCTGCTGGCCTACGAAAAAACGGGATACGACAAAACCGGTCCTGGCCGTCTCGGCGATCTGCTGGACTTGTGGTCGGTGCGGCGACTGAAGGAAGCGGGCGCGGATTGCCTCAAGATTCTGCTCTACTACACCCCGTTCGATCCCAAGGACGTCAACGACAAGAAGCACGCCTGGGTGGAGCGCATCGGCGACGAATGCCGAGCCAACGACATTCCGTTCTTTCTTGAGTTCGTGGGCTACGAAGAGGGCGCCGACGAAAAAGGCCTGGACTATGCCAAGAAAAAGCCAAAGATCGTGGCCGCCAGCATGAAGGAATTCAGCAAGGACCGCTACGGCGTGGACGTGCTGAAAGTCGAAGTGCCGATCAACATGAAATACGTGGACGGTTCCAAGGCGTTTGGCGGGCAAAAGGCCTATAGCAAGATCGAAGCCATGGGCTTGTTTCTGGAGGCGGCGACGGCGACGACCAAACCGTTTATCTATCTTTCAGCAGGCGTGAGCAACGCAGAGTTTACCGAGGCGCTGGAGCTGGCCGCCGAATCCGGCGTGAAATTTAACGGCGTGCTGTGCGGCCGCGCGACCTGGAAGGAAGGCATCCCGATTTACGCCAAGCAAGGCGCGGGTGCGTTTCGCGAATGGCTGGAGTCTGAAGGGGTGGCGAACATCAATAACGTGAACGAGCGCTTGAAGGCAGCCACTTCGTGGTATCCGATCTATGGAGTGGAGCCGGCCATGGCCAGCGTGTAGTCTCCATGAAGAGTGCAAGAGGCGCGCCGGCGACGGCGCGCTTTTCTTTTTCTGAATCCATATCTGCTTCCGCCCGCACCTACAGCAGGTGTGTATAGGTCCGTCATGGTCCTGAAGGCCATTCAGGATCACAGGCCGCTTGGGGGATGGTGTGAAGGAGATGGCTGGCACGGCGTTGATCACCGGCGCTTCCGGGGGCATCGGATACGAGCTGGCGAAGCTTATTCGCGAAAGATCATCACAATTTAGTTTTGGTCGCGCGCAACGGCACCAGGCTCGCGCAAGTGGCCGATGAACTGCGACCGCCAGTTTGGAGTCACAGTCAGGCCAGTTGCACTCGATCTGACTGCGCCCAGCGCTCCGCAATCGCTCTTCGACGAATTGCAGCGCGAAGGCGTGGCCGTGGACATTCTGATTAACAACGCCGGCTACGGCATGCTGGGAGAGTTCGCTGAGGTTCCGCTGGAAGAGAGCCTGGGCCAAATCCAGCTCAACATGACAGCGCTGACTTATCTGACCAAACTTTTTCTCGGGCCCATGCTGCAACGACGCTCGGGACGAATCATGAACGTGGCTTCGACAGCGGGTTTTCAGCCGGGGCCTCTGATGGCGGTGTACTACGCGACCAAGGCTTACGTCATTTCATTTTCGGAGGCCCTGGCCAATGAACTGGCCGGCAAGGGGATCACTGTGACGTGCCTTTGCCCGGGAGCGACCGAGACCGGATTTGCCGGCCGAGCCGGAAACGATCAGTCGCGCCTGTTCAAGCAACTACGCCCCATGGACGCGAAAACCGTGGCCCGCGCCGGTTACCGCGGTTTGCTCAAAGGAAAGACGCTGGTGATTCCGGGAGTGCGGAACTGGCTGGTGATGGAATCGTTGCGTTTCTCGCCGCGGAGGGTGGTGACGGCGGTTTCACGGCGGCTGATGGACAAAATTGAGTAATTCTTATGCGAACTAGTATCGAGATCGACGACCTGTTGATTCGCCAGGCGATGCACTGCAGCGGAGCGCCTACAAAGAAGGCCACTGTGGAAGCTGGCCTTCGCCTCCTCGTGGAGACATACGCCCAACGTGGCATTGCCCGGCTTCGTGGCAAGGTGCGATGGCAGAGCGATCTTGGCCGGTCAACGCGATCACGGTTTTGATCCTTAGCGAGACCCTTGTAGAGCCAGCCGAGCTTTGCTCGGCTGCCGGGACGAGGCGTCCGCCCCTACGTGGTTTTAGCTGAGGGCTGAAGGCCGAAAGCGGACGGCTGCTTCACTCCCACTCGATCGTTCCCGGCGGCTTCGAGGTTACGTCGTACACCACGCGGTTCACGCCTTTCACTTCATTTACGATCCGGCTGGAAATTGTTTTCAGGACTTCGTGCGGGAGCGGGAACCCAGTCGGCGGTCATGCCATCTTCGGAGTGGACGGCGCGGACGGCGCAGGTGTAAGCGTAGGTGCGCTGGTCGCCCATCACGCCGACTGACATCACCGGGAGCAGCACCGCGAAACTTTGCCAGATTTTGGTGTAGAGGCCGGCTTTTTTGATTTCGGTTACGACGATGTCGTCGCACTCGCGCAGAATCTTCAGGCGTTCGGGCGTGACTTCGCCCAGGATTCGCACCGCAAGGCCGGGCCCGGGGAAGGGTTGACGCTGGAGAACCTCCTCCGGCATGCCAAGGTCGCGGCCAATCTTGCGGACTTCATCCTTAAATAAGTCTTTGAGCGGCTCGATGAGCTTGAGCTTCATTTTGTCGGGCAGGCCGCCGACGTTGTGATGGGTCTTGATGGTTTGCGAGGGGCCGCGCACGGAGCGCGACTCGATCACATCGGGATAGAGCGTGCCCTGCACCAGCCACTCCACTTTGCCTTCGGTCTTCTCGATACGATGCGCTTCCTCGTCAAAGACCGCGATAAATTCCTTGCCGATGATTTTGCGCTTGGTCTCGGGATCGGTCACGCCAGCGAGTTTGGTCAGGAAACGCTCAGTCGCATCGACCGCGATCAGGTGCAGGCCCAGCTTGTCGCGCAAGCCCTGTTGTACTTTCTCGAATTCGTTCTTGCGCAGGACGCCATTGTTGACGAAGACGCAGGTGAGCCGCGAAGGGCCTTTGGCGGCGCGCATGGCGCGATCGACCAAAGTCGCGGCCACAGCGGAGTCAACGCCGCCGGAAAGAGCGCAAATGGCGTGCCCCTCACCCACGGTCTGGCGCACAGTGGCGATGGTGGCATCGATGAAATGCTGTGCCGTCCACGTAGGTTTCGCGCCACAGATGCTGAGAACGAAGTTGCGCAGAATATCCGTGCCCGCTTGGGTATGGCGGACCTCGGGATGGAATTGCACCGCCCACATTTTTCGCTCGGGCGCCTCGATGGCAGCCACGGCACTGGGGGAACTGGCTACGAGCTGAAAGCCGGTAGGAAGTTCAACCGCTTCGTCGCCGTGCGACATCCAGACGGAAAGTTTGGCCGGGATACCTTCGAAAAGACGGGAACAGTTCTGAATTTGGACGTCCGCGTGACCGTACTCGCGCTTTTCTCCGGCCCGCACTTTGCCGCCCAGGGTGTGGACCATGAACTGAAGCCCGTAGCAGATGCCGAGCACGGGCAAGCCCAACTGCAGCACGCGCGGATCCGCGGGCGGAGCGTCGGCGTCGTACACCGACGAGGGGCCGCCGGAAAGAATGATGCCTACTGGAGAATAGCTGCGAATCTCTTCCAGCGTGGCGGTGCAGGGGAGCACCACGGAAAAAACATTTTGTTCACGGATGCGGCGCGCGATGAGTTGCGAATATTGCGCCCCGAAATCGAGGACGACGATGGACTGGGTTTCCACGGACGAGTTTCTCAGATTGTTGGGGACGTGTAAAGAGGTAGCGTGTGGACAGTGGGTCGGGCTTTCGCTGAGACCCTTAAGATCCACACCCCGCGTCGAGGTCGTGACCCTGTTGTTCAACCCAAGTTTCTAGTTCTTAGTTCTCGGTTCTCAGTTGGCGGGTTCAGGGAGCAGATGCTCGATCAGGCAAACGTAGGCAGCCAGACGGCCGACGAAGAGAAAGTCTACCGCTGCGAAATAGAGCAGTGTGACCAACAGCAATCCACCGAATACCATGCCGCCGGGGAGGGCTTCCGCAAAGCCCAGCGGGAACGCCGCCGCGGAGCTGGCAACCATAAAGACGACTGTGTGGGCGAGGCCGAACCACGTGGCCGCGGCAGCCAGGGAACCAGGGCGCGCGCGGCAGAGATCGATGGCGGCGGCCAGGGCACTGAACGTGGATACACGGTCCCTTACCGCGAAGACCGCAGCCAGGGAGAGATACCAGTTCAGCATCGAGCAGGCCAGGCCGATCAGCATGAATAGGATCCAGAAAACCAGCACGGCCACCCCGGGGGGGAATCGGCAGGCGACGAGGCAGATGCCGCCAATAGCGCAGCACCAAGAAGACCTACGGTGGCGGCCAGCATGGTGACGGCGCGGAGCGCGTTCAGGGCCAGGAGCGAGGTCAGGGCCCGCCCGGCTGATATCGGCGGCACCGAGCCGCGAAAGTGTTCGAACAGAGCCTTCAGCGTGGCGGCGCGGCCGAGAGACGCGAGGACGATCCACCCTATGGTCAGGGAAAGCGTCAGCACCAGGAACGCGGCCGTGGCGCGGGGCGCGCTTCCCTGGAAGATACGGGCGATGGCCTGCAGCATCAGGGTGGGTTGCCGGCTGCGCAACAAGAGCATCTCTCCGGCGGTGACCGGAAGAGTGGCCAGATATTCACGCAGCGCGAACGCGAGCACTCCAACAACGGCAGCTCCAAAGCTCCATCGCCAGGCAATTTCTGCTAGCCCCAGCCAGGGCTGGCGGAAGATGGTTTGAAAGCCCTCGAGCGTAGGGGAACGGCGCTTCATGCCTGCCTAGGATAACTCAGTTGCGAGGGCGTTCCATACTTTCGTAACCGCCTTCGCTTCCGAAACTCAAGAGAAATGACCCTTCAGCCGATAGAGTCGAGTAGACGCGAGTGGCTCGGGGGATCTTCGTGAAAATAACCGTGCTTTTGGTAGAAGACAGCAAGCTTCAGAAGCTGGTGAACGAAAGAATACTGCACAAGGCGGGATACACCGTGCTGAACGCGGCGGATGGAGAAGAGGCGGTGCGCCTGGCGCGCAAAGCCATTCCCGACATCATCCTGCTGGACATGATGCTGCCGAAGTTGGGTGGACGCGAAGTAATTCAAGCTCTGCGAGCGGATGCCTCTACGGCCCGGATCCCGGTGCTCGTGTTTAGCGGCCTCTCGCAGGCGAATGAAGCCAAGCTGACCGAAGAAGGCGCTGCCGGCTATTTTGCGAAGTCACGATTGGCAGATCATCCGGAAGCGGAACAGGAACTGTTCCAGCTGATCGAAGGTCTGGTCGCGGGCGCGAAAAGTCTCGGCAAGGCAGGAGCCAAGACCGGCCCACTGAAGGCCGCCGCCAGGGCATAACTGGGACAAAGAAAATTCTTCAACGCACGACGATACTTACAAGCTTGCCCGGAACGACGATTACTTTCACAACCTGCTTGCCCTCAAGCATTGTCCTTATTTTGGGATCAGAGAGGGCATGTTCGCGGACCAAACTCTCTGACGCCTCCGCAGGCACAACAATGCGGGTGCGCAGCTTGCCGTTGACCTGCACTGGAATTTCGATTTCATCTTCCTTGGCCAGCGCCGGATCGTACTTGGGCCACGGCGCTCGCAGCAGACTTCCCTGCTCTCCCAACATTTCCCAGAGCTCGTGCGCGAGGTAAGGAGCAAAGGGAGCCAGTAGCAGAGCGAGAGTGCGCTGGACTTCGGCCAGCAGGTTGGCTGGCACAGGTGTGGCAGACCCATTGGCTGCGGTCACCCGGCCTTCCACGGTGTAGAGTTCGTTTACCAGCTCCATGATGGCAGCGATGCTGGTGTTGAAGTGCCATCTGCCCTGGAAGTCATCGCTGACCCGCTTGATGGTCTGGTGCAACTTGCGCTGGATTTGGCGTGCTTCGGGCGGCAGTGGCGTCGTTGGCTGCGTGGTCGCGGCACAATGAGCATTGCGGGCAACAAAGCGGTAGACCCGGGACAGAAAGCGCTCGATGCCTTCCACGCCTTCGTCCTGCCAATCCAGTTCGCGATCCGGAGATGTGGCAAAGAGCGTGTACATGCGGGTGCTGTCGGCGCCGTAGCGCTCGACCATGTCATCAGGAGAAACCACGTTGCCCAGGCTCTTTGACATCTTGGCCCCGCCCTTGATGATCATGCCCTGGGTGAAGAGGCGTTCGGCGGGCTCGTCGTTCTTGACCAATCCCATATCGCGCATGAATTTGGTCCAGAAACGCGAGTAGATCAGGTGCAGGATGGCGTGCTCGACGCCGCCAATGTACTGATCAATGCCATGATCGCCGAACCAGTAGCCGGCCTTCTCGCGGTCGAACGGCGCCTTGTCATTGCGGGCGTCGGTGTAGCGGTAGAAATACCAGGACGAATCCACAAATGTGTCCATGGTGTCGGTCTCGCGGCGGGCCGGGCCTCCGCATTTTGGGCAGGTTGCATTGACGAACTCCGGCACGCGGCCAAGAGGCGAACCGCCGGTCAAAGTGATGTCCACATTCTCCGGCAGGAGTACGGGCAGATCTTTTTCTGGGACGGCAACGATGCCGTCCTTCTCGCAGTAAAGCATGGGGATGGGAGTGCCCCAGTAGCGCTGGCGCGAGATGCCCCAATCCTTCAGGCGATAGGTGACGGTCCGCTTGCCGAAGCCGTTTTTCTCGGCATGCTCGGACATGGCGTTGATGGCGGCTTCGCAGTCCTTGCCGCTGAAGGGGCCGGAATTTACCAGCATGCCCTGCATGGTGGTGAATGGCAACTTGGGCTCAACCGCAGTTTCCTCGGGATCCCCCGCCGGCAGGATGACCAGGCGAATCTCGAGTTTGTATTTTTTGGCGAAGTCGTAGTCGCGGTCGTCGTGCGCGGGCACGCTCATGATGGCGCCGGTACCGTAATCCATAAGGATGTAGTTGGCCACCCAGATCGGGACCTTTTCGCGATTGAAGGGATTGATGGCGTAACGGCCGGTATTGACGCCGTGCTTCTCAATCTCGCCGATGTCGCCCACTTCCCTGGCCTTGCGTTGCTCGGCGACGAGTTTGTCGACCGACGCGCGCAGCAGGTCGTTGTTCTTGGTCAGACGAGCTACCAACGGATGCTGCGGCGCGAGTTGCAGGGAAGTGGCGCCGAAGATGGTGTCGATGCGGGTGGTGAAGACCGTGATCGTGGAGTTCGCCGGATCGGTGGCGCCGTCGAGTTTGAAGTCAACCAGCGTGCCCTCGCTGCGGCCAATCCAGTTGCGCTGCATGGTGCGGACTTTTTCCGGCCAGCCGGGCAGGCGGTCGAGGTCACGCAGCAACTCCTCGGAATAATTGGTGGTGCGCAGGAACCATTGTTCGAGTTCGCGCTGCTCGACCAGGGTATCTTCGTGGCGCCAGCAGCATCCATTGACCACCTGCTCGTTGGCCAGCACGGTGGCGCACTTCGGACACCAGTTGACGCGGCTCTTCTTGCGATAGGCCAGACCTTTCTCGAAGAGCTTGATGAAGAACCACTGGTTCCATTTGTAATACTCGGGCAGGCAGGTGGTGACTTCACGCGACCAGTCGTAGGCAAAGCCCAGGCGCTTCATCTGCGCCTTCATGGCGGCGATGTTGCGCAGCGTCCACTCGCGGGGCGGCGTGTTGTTCTGGATGGCGGCGTTTTCGGCGGGCAAGCCAAAGGAATCCCAGCCCATGGGATGAAGGACGTTGTAGCCGTTCATCCACATGTAGCGGGCGAGCGCATCGCCGATGGAGTAGTTGCGCACGTGCCCCATGTGCAATGCGCCGGAGGGATAGGGCAGCATTTCGAGCACGTAATATTTCTGGCGTGTGGAGTGCGGTTCGGCGGCGTAGAGAGAAGAGTCCTGCTGCCAGCGCTCGAACCATTTGCTCTCGATGCGATGAGCGTCGTAGCGGTCGTTGCTGGCCGTCGTGCTGGCCGTCGCGGACCGCGATAGTCTTTTCTTCCTGCGCCATAGAGGGAAGTTGCGAGTTCAAGGAACTGTTTATTTTACAACGAGAGATGTGTGGCGCGGGCGCCCCCGCCCGCGCAAAAGGTGTCCGCCCGTACATTGCTTAGGATTTCGAGACGCTGGATGAGCAAACCCCAGGCGCTGAAGCGCACGCGGTTGTCGACGGTCTGGTGGCACGACTGAAGTCGTGCCCTTCCCCAAAATCACGCGGAGCGAGATGGTTCGTTTGCAAAACACTTTCACGTCGAAGAACCCTACAGCCTGATGAGTTTTCGACGAAGCAGGGGTCCCTCGACTTGCCCTCGCCGCGCGAGCACGGCTTGAGCGGCGCTCGGGATGACTCGTTCTTTGAAGGAGTTGAACTAAGAATGTCCCGGTTAAAGAGACGCCTTCTGCGCGGCGGCTTTGGGGGTGCGTTGCTTGCGGAGTTCGATCTGGAAGGCTTCGAGTGCGAGGTCGCCCTTTTTTCGGAAGAGGTCGAGCAAGGGATCCTCTATACCCGTCGCAGAGTGGGGCGACGGTTGCAGGTTCGCCCATCTCCAAACCTTCCGGTTCCACCAGAAGTTCGGGCAGGGCCCCGTTGCTCTGGGTGAGGGCCTGAATGAATCTCTCCAGGTCGCCGCGCTGGGGGTCGGTGGTCTGCAGGAATTCGATGCCCATGCCGATGTCGGGATGCATGACCAGCACCACGCCTTCGGCCCGGAAGCTCACGCCGGCAACCTTCATGGAGAGAATGATGCGAGTGCGCAGCGGGAAGGGCGATGCCGTCTCAAGGTAACAACCACCCAGGCTAAGGTCGGTCAGTTTGCAGGGAGCCGGCGGATCGTTCTGCTCGAACTCGGGGCCGCGGCTCTCTAGCCACGCGTTCACGCGGTCAAGCATGGCTGGAGCCAGGTTCAGGAAGCGAAGTCCGACCTGGCGGCCGGGATTTTCCCACGCTACTTCACCGCTGCATTCAATGTTGTCCTCGGTCCCGGGCAAACAAAACTGCAGGGTTACGGTGCCAAGATTTTTCGGACGGTGCGCCAGTTGGATGGCCATGCCACCTTCCCCGATGTCGCTGCTAACGGCGCGCATCTGACCGGCGCCGTCATTGACCTGGATGGTGACTGGAGTCTCAACCGGGATACGGGCGTTGCGGCGCCGTTCGCGTTTCATCAAAGCGCGCACGGCACGAAAGCTGGTTTTAGCGCGTTCGGGCGAAAGCGGCTGGTAGAGAACGAAGTGGGCCCCCAGGTCTCTGACGCCTCCGAGCGTGGTCTGGGCGGCGACGATGGCGACTGCCACAGCCCGCTTGTTGACGGGAGCGGAGCGGGCGCTGCGCAGTACGCGCGAGGCAGTGCGCTGGTCTGTGCAGTCCACGATGACTGCTTCAAACCTCCGGCGGGTCAGGTTGTGAATGGCGGATTCGGCGTCGGCACAAACCTCCAGGCCGATTTCCAGCTCACTCAGCACCCTCCGCAATACGCGCACGACCTTTTCGTCGGCACAAAAAACCAGCGCTTGTAGACTCATAAGACGCCTTTACTTCTGGCACATGCTCGCGATCTGCTATTAGCCGCGGCCGGCAGCCGCATCGGCTTCTTCGTGCTCGTCGTCGAGCAGATGAGCCACGCCCCGGAGCTGTTCGGCAGCGGTCTGCAAAGCTTCAATCTGCTTGCCCAATTGAGCCTGCTCCGCCTGTTTCTTACGCAGCACCTCGTAGATATCCCTCACGGTTTTGGCCTCCATATCGAACTCTAGGTAGCTCGGCGGCAACCGTCAATGACCGGTACTCGCCATCGCATTACCGGGGTAACTCTCTGCCTGGACTCGGCACTGCTTCGTCATACTCAGCAACAGGTAACGAAGCTTCATTCACAGTGGTTATGTGTTTTGGGCTGGCCGACCAAAACACGGGGTGGGCAGTTCGAGCGTCAGGGCGGAAGCTTCCCGATTACGGGCCAGGTGGGGAGCTAAGTCATTAAGTTTCTGTAATGTAGCTGGATTCTGAGTCCAATGATGGCTGATTATTTTCGTTGACTTGCAGGGTCAAATGGCCTAGAATCATCAGCTTCCGATCATCACAGGGTTGACTGGACTGGTAGGGTCTCTGTCTGCAAATTGAGTGATTGGCGTGAATCTCCAGTGCCACCGATTGAATCTAAGTTTAGAAGTTCATTGTTTGCAGTTCTATTCCCGGGTACGAGGCATAATCTTCATGGCCAAGCGACGTGGAAATCCCAACTGGGGCAAGCCCGAGCCGATCGGACCGATTACCCCGACTATCACGGAATTCGAGCAGGTCGTGCGCGAGTACAAGCTTTCGCCGGACCAATATTTGCGCTCCACCCGGTTGCGGGAGTGGGCGCGGCGCAACAAGAATTCCAAGTACATCCCAGAGCCGCTTTTGGAAGCGTGGGGATTCGAGATCGAATCCACGCTGTAAGCTGCCAGCCAGAGACATAAGGGCCGCCTAACTGGCGGCCTTTTCTATTTGTCGGATCAATCCTAGTTTGTCGGATCAATCGCACTGAAAGATTTTGGCCGGCCACCGGCTTGGCGGGCTATCCTACCGGGTGATGAAATTTTCCGGCGAGCAGATCGTGGCGGCCGTGGTGGCGACCAGTTTTGCCGCCGGTCTGAACGTCTACGCCACCGTGGCCACACTGGGATTGCTGGCCCATCTGGGAGTGCTGGCGTTGCCGCCCGCCCTGGGCCTGCTGGCCAGCTGGTGGGTGATCGGGGTCAGCGGAGTGCTGTTCGCCATTGAGTTTTTCGCTGACAAGATTCCTGCCTTTGACCTGCTCTGGAACACTCTGCACACGTTCATACGGGTTCCGGTGGCGGCGCTGCTGGCGTACCGCGCGACCGCGTCGCCTGTCGCCATGGGAGCAAATGGCGGTGACAGCTGCAGGAGGCGATCATCGCCTTGGCCGCGCATGGGGGCAAGACGGCTGCCCGGGCGGCGGTGACGGCTTCACCGGAACCTTTCTCCAACGCGGCCTTAAGCCTGGGGGAGGACGGCCTGGCGATCTTCCTGACCTGGTTTGCCACTCAACATCCCTACTCGGCAGCGGCGATCGTCGCAGTTCTACTGGTGATTATCGTTCTTCTGGCGCGCTGGGTGCTGCTCTCGCTGCGGGCGCTTTTCCGCGGCGCCGAAGATTGGCTGGCCGGCGACCGGTCCGCCGTTTGACGCTACAAAAGGCCCATGCGATAGTTATGCGTTTCCGCTTCGACGGGAAACCAGCGTGGAAGCTTAGACCCGGCGAGGAGCCCCCAGTTTCATGATCCGGTTGATTCCGCGGGAGACCAAATTCTTCCGCATGTTCTCCGAAGTGTCGCAGAATGTAACCGAAGGCGCACGCCTTCTGCAGGACATTCTGATCAATCCCCACCAGATGGCGGAGCGTCTCGACCGGCTGCAGGCGATCGAACACCGGGGTGATGAAATGACCCACGCCATTATCACGGCGTTGAACCAGACCTTTATCACGCCGTTTGACCGCGAGGACATCCACCGCCTGACCTCGTCGCTGGATGACGTACTGGACTTTGTCAATTCCGCCGGCATGCGGCTCACGCTCTACCGGATCGATACGCCACCACCCGTGGCGGCAGAACTGGCAGGGCTGATCGTCCAACAGTCGGTGGAGCTGGCGCAGGGAGTTTCTCTTCTGGAGCAGAACCAGCGGGTATTGGAGCATTGCGTTGAGGTGCATCGCCTGGAGAACGAAGCCGACCGGGTGAGCCGCAATGCCATCGCCGATCTCTTTGACAATGAGAAGGACCCTATCCGGCTGATCAAGATGAAGGAGTTATACGAAGTTCTCGAAATGGCGACCGACAAGGCGGAAGACGCCGCCAATGTGCTGGAAGCAGTGGCCCTGAAGAGCGCTTGATGGTCTTCGATCTCGACACCACAATCTCAGCAAGGGGACCCCGCCGGTGAACACAGGACTGCTGCTGCTGATCATCACCGTGGCCGTGGCCCTGATCTTTGATTTCCTGAATGGCTTTCACGACGCCGCCAATAGCATCGCCACCGTGGTTTCCACACGGGTTTTGTCTCCCAAGCTGGCCGTGATCTGGGCCGCTTTCTTTAATTTCGCAGCTGCTTTTCTGTTTGGGAACCGCGGTAGCCAAGACCATCGGCAAGGGGATGATCCGGCTGGATGACGTGACCCAGTATGTAGTGATCGCCGGACTGGCGGGAGCGATCGTCTGGGACTTGCTCACCTGGTGGTGGGGTCTGCCGACGTCTTCTTCGCACGCCCTGATTGGAGGTTACGCCGGCGCCGCCATGGCGCGCGCGGCGCTGAAGCACGGCATCGCCCATGCTTATTCCGTGATTTTGCCGCAGGGCTGGACGCTGACGCTGATTTTCATCGTCGTGGCCCCGGTGATGGGACTGATTTTCGCGCTCTTGTTTTCTTCGGCCAGCTATTGGATTCTGCGGAACTGGACGCCGGGGCAAGTGGACAAGTGGTTTCGGAAGTTGCAATTGCTTTCGGCGGCGGCTTATAGCCTGGGCCACGGAGGCAACGACGCCCAGAAGACCATGGGCATCATTGCGGGAGCGCTCTTCACGGCGGGTTACATGACCCCGCAGGAGATCACCCACGAATGGGGGCGCTACAAGTGGTTCATCATCCTTTCCGCGCACACTGCCATTGCCCTGGGTACATATTTCGGGGGCTGGCGAATTGTCCACACCATGGGATCGAAGATCACCAAGCTGAGGCCCTTGGGCGGATTTTGCGCTGAGAGCGCCGGAGCCTTGACCCTGTTTGGAACTGCGCTGGCCGGCATTCCAGTCAGCACAACTCACACCATTACCGGCGCCATCATTGGAGTGGGCGCAATCCATCGGCTCTCGGCGGTGCGGTGGGGTGTTGCCCGCCGGATTGTGTGGGCCTGGGTCATTACGATTCCCGCGTCCGGCGCGGTGGCCGGGCTGGTCTTCTGGATCATGCGGCTGATTTATCCGGCGGCGTAGCGGCTCTTGGCAGACAATCGGCGACGCTGTTCGACGCACGAAGACCAACATCACTGCAACTTCGAGTATTCCGATTTGGCCTGCTTCAGAATGGAGATGTCAGTATCCCCCTCCTCCAAAAGCGTGAAAAAACTCTGATATGCGGAACGGGCCTGGGCAGTCTCGCCCAAGTTGGCGTGAGCGCGGGCAAGGCCCAGGTAGGCCAGAACCCACTGTTGCGAGAGCGGAGAGATCCCGCGATGGTCAATGATTTCCTGAAAGTCAGCGACCGCGTCGTTCGGCTGGCGGTTATTCAGATGAGCAAGTCCGCGAAGGTACAGGATCGAGAAACCATAAACAGAGCCCTTTTGGTAGCGTTGCGCTGGCTCCAGGGCGACAATTGCTTTCTCGGGATGATTTCGACCGATGTCCGTGGCCGCCTGAACAAGAGGAATGATGACTTGATGGAGGGTCGTATCGTCGGGATATTTGCGAATCAATTCACTGGTGATCTGATTTGCTCGATCCGTGTCTCCGTACAAGGCCCTGGCTAGTATCACCTGCTCCAGGTTTGAGCGGCTGCGAAACAGTGTGTTGCTCAGGGTGGCATATCTCCGGGCCTGTTCGTAGTCCCCGAACAGCGCTTCAGCATTCGCGAACCCGGCAGCTGAAACGGATGCCCCTTCGCGGTATCCGGCTGCGCGCATTTCCTCGATTTGCCTCTCGGCAATTTTCCGCGCCTCTTTCAGCCGCCCACGCTGGACAGCCTCGAGCCAAATCCAGTCCGCAATGTTAGCCGTTGCCGGTTGCCCTGCAGACCACCGTCTCTCAGCCTCCAACGCCGCATTGTCTCCCTGCATCGCGGCGGTAGAGTAACGAGCACTGTGCACCGACCAAACGTCGTACCGATCTTCGAGTACGCGATCAAGGAGCGCCCGGGCTTCCTGCCTGCGATTGAGGGCCAGGTAACAATACGCAAGCGACCTTGGCGAATTTGGCTGCCTTGGTTCCAACTGCCATGCCTGGTTGAGCAGTTCAATGGCTTTTTCATACTGGCCCAAGTACATCCAATACGTGTCGCCAAGGTTCTGCAAGGGCAAATAGTCGCGAGGATATTCTTCCCTCCACAACTGATTGGCTTCAAGTTCCTTATCCGCGTCTCCGGTTACGAGGTAGTGATAGCTGCTGGTGATGAGAAGTTTTTCCCGTTCGCTCACCCGGTCGCGCAGCTCGTACGCCCGGCTCTGGTAGAAGGCGGCTTTTTCTCCTTCAGCAAGTTGGTCGTAGCAAATCGCGAGGTAGTTGTAAGCCACGGCGAAGTTCGGATCGAGTTCGATGGCGCGTTCAAGGAGTGCCGCGGCCGCTGATTCGTCTCTTCCTTCCCGGATCATTTGTGCACCTGAAGTAAAGGCCTTTAACGCTTCCAGGGAGGATGTGGTCACCTCCCGTAAGGGTCGATCGAATTTGCCGATCGAGGCCAGAGACTCTCCGAGTTGGGCGCGCATTTGCGTAGCACTCTGGCTCAACCCGTCAAGCACGCCCTCCGGGCTGTCGCTGCGCGCCTGCTGGCTGGCGAAGGTCTCCCCGCTCTCGCAATTAATTGCTTCTAGGTTCAGGAGAAATTGTTTTCCAACGCTGGCGACGGAACCCGCCAGCACTGCCCTGATATTCTCCCGCTGGCAAACCTCCAGCGCGACCGCGCGTGTCAAACGCTCGCCGGGGACGCGGTTCATCAGCTTCAATGTTTCGTTGACCCTCTGACTAGAGAGCACTCTTAGAAAGGGTGATTGTTCTAACTGGATGGTCAGCGCCTGTCTGAGTGTGCCGTCGAAAACGGGGTCGCCGGTAGCGTTGTCAAAGTCCGCCAACAAGATTATGTCTTTCCCGGTCAGTTTCGCCAAAGAACGCGAACGCCAGTAGAGACTACCGGCTAAAACCGCCATTCCAAGTAGCGCCAGGCTCAGCCAGACTCGCCACGCCCGGATGCCCACTGCTGGATTCGGCGAGTACTGCTGACGAGTGGACGCGATCGGACCATCCGCAATTGCGTCAGCGGGCAGGGATGCTCCATCCCCCTCACGCTCGACCTCACGAACCCTTTCGGCAAAGCGGTATCCAGTCCCACGAACGGTGACGATGTAGCGTTGGTCTTGCGCCGTCTCCCCCATGGTCTTGCGGAGCATGAAAATCGTCTGGCTCAGGTTGGCTTCCTCGACGAAGCTTTCCGGCCAAAGACGGCTCATCAATTCATCCTTCAGCAATACCCGGTCACGGTTTTCCACCAGCAGCAGAAGGGTGTCAAAGGCCTTGGGAGTCAGCGAAACGGGTTGGTCCCCACGCAGCAAGACATGCTTAGCGGGATCCAATCGAAATGGACCGAACTCGTACAAGCTGTTAACCCCCTTGTCCCTTCTTGCTTTGAACCAGTTTTGAGGAAGTCTTGAGCGGCTCTTGAGGACTGCCGGGCCCACTTACGTGAAGAATGCCCTGACGTCGAGGATTCCTCAGAGCAAGCTGGCAGCAATCTACCATCGGCTGCGGGTCGGTTCAATCAGCCGGTGGATGGAAAGCAGTACCAGGCAGCCACCCGTGGATCCTCCCGCCAAACTTCACCATGAGAGGAAACAATGGCCACCGCACAAACACCAACCCTGAGAAGTACTCGGTCCATAGGGGCATCCGTTATGAGATTCCTGACCACGCCCTGGGTCGACAAGATCATTGCCGTAATCGCGATTGGTCCTTTCGTTTATAGCGTCGCGACCAATTACCAGTATGCCCGTCACGACTTGCCGACGGCGCTGTGGCTGGTGGACATGCTGATCATCTTCAGCACAATGGCATTCCGCAAGGCACCGGTTCGTGTAACCCCGAATCCGTGGTTCTGGGCGCTGGCTTTCGTGGCCACCTACTGGAGTTTCCTGACTTGGGGGCTGCAGGACGAAGGACGGGCGGTCGCGCCGGGACTATTGATCAACGCACTCGCGATTCTGGGCACGGCGATTGAGCTCTGGGGCCGATTCGCCCTGGGGCGCAACATTGGATTTGTGCCGGCCCAGCGTGAGATCGTGATCCACGGCGCGTACCGGTTCATGCGCCATCCGATCTACTCCGGTCTGTTCATTGGTTTGCTGGCTGATTGTCTCGCCTATTATTCGCCGCGGAATCTCCTGATCACCGGTTGCGCTATCTTCTGGTTCTGTATCAAGAGCCTGGTCGAAGAATCGTTTCTGAGAAAGGACCCAGCCTACGCGGCGTATCTGGAACGCGTCCGCTGGCACTGGTTCCCCGGGCTGATTTAAGGCACCAGAGCTCGACCACACAGACCTAGCGGGGGCTTTTGGTAAAATCAGGATGCTATGTCCTCGCCGTTTACTGACGTTCCTACCGCGATTGAGGAGATCCGCGCCGGGCGTATGATCGTCGTGGTGGACGACGAAGACCGGGAAAACGAAGGCGACCTCACGCTGGCGGCGGAGAAGGTCACCCCCGAGGCCATCAACTTCATGGCCAAGTACGGGCGTGGCCTGGTCTGCTTGACCATGACCGAGGACCGGTTGGACCATTTGCGCATCGGTCCGATGACGGCGGAAAACACCTCGAACTACGGAACCGCTTTCTGCGAAGCCATTGATGCTCGGGAAGGCGTAACCACTGGAATCTCGGCTTACGACCGGGCCCGCACCATCAAAGTTGCGGTTGATCCTGCCACCCGGCCCGCCGACCTGGCCCGTCCCGGCCACGTGTTCCCGCTGCGGGCGCGCAAGGGCGGAGTGCTGCTCCGCGCGGGACAAACGGAAGCCTCGGTAGACCTGGCCCGCATGGCCGGGCTGGTGCCCGCCGGCATCATCTGCGAGATCATGCGCGACGATGGGACGATGGCACGTGTGCCAGATCTCATCGAGTTCTGTGAAACTCACGGCCTGAAGATGCTGACCGTGGCGGAACTGATCCGCTACCGCATGCAGCACGAACGCCATGTGCATCGCGTGGGCGAGGCCCTGATCGACACCCAGCATGGCGAGTTCCGGCTGATTGCTTACGAGAGCGAAGTGGACGGCGGCGAGTCTCACATGGCGTTGGTGCGCGGCGATATCGAGAGTGGCGACGAACCGGTGCTGGTGCGGATGCACTCGCATTGCCTGATGGGCGACGTTTTCGGGTCGACAGGCTGCGACTGCCATGCCACGATCGAAGGCTCGATGCAGGCGATCGCGCGGGAAGGGCGGGGCGCGCTGATTTATCTGCATCAGACTTCGAAAGGCTTTTCAGTGGAAAAGCTGGCGGAGCGGACGGCACTGGCCTTTCATCGGGACAAGCGTATGCCTGCATTACCCGAGAGCGAGCGCAAGACGCAGCGCGAGGTGGGTATCGGCGCACAGATCTTGTCGGACCTGAATCTTCGGCGCATACGGCTGCTCACCAATCATCCCCGCAAGGTTGCGGGGCTGGAAGGATTCGGAATCGAGATTGTGGAGCAGATTCCGGTGGCGCTCGATCGGGTGGGACGGAAGCGGGACTAGTGGGTGAGGCTTTTGGTGGTTTCAACAAAAGGCGTGAACCACCAAGGACACGAAGGATCACGAAGGAAAGCTACGCCGCGGCGGTTCTCCTACAGAGTCATTTTGTGCGATGAAGAATCCTCTCTTCGCCACATCCACATACGCCCCGCCCATTGAGCGGCGTACGATCTTCGCACTTCTGCCGGCATTGTTTTTGGCTGTTTCGCTCGTCGCGGCAGCGCAGTCGCCACCCGATGACGCGGTGGCCAACCCCGGCAGGCCAACTGTCTCCACGCCCGCAACTCTTACTCCGGTTGGCTATCTCCAGTTTGAAACTGGATACTTGTACGCTAACCAATCCCCTCAATTTTCTTCACAGTCAAGTTTCAATGAGGTCCTGAAGTTTTCTCCGTTGCGCAGGATCGAATTACTGGTCTCGGCGGAACCGTTTGCCTACTCCCACGCCGAAGGTCAACCCAGCAGTGCAGCGGGAGGCGTGTCTCTTGGAGTTCAGGGAGTTGTCTACGCGGGAGAAGGCAGCCGCCCAACCATTGCCCTGAGCTACTTCCGCCAGGTCTACGGTGGAAATGCCCCAGACCTCGACATCGGGAGCGCCACGAACTCTGCCATAGTTCTGATCAGCGGCGACGTGAAAGGCTTTCACTATGACACCAATTACATGTTCAATGAACAGGTCGAGAACGGGGTTCGCCGGGCCCAGTTCGGGCAGACACTCTCGGTCTCACATCCGCTGGGAAAGAACTTCGGCCTGTCCGGCGAAATATGGCATTTCACGCAGCCTTTTCTGCACGGCAATGCCGTGGGCAATCTGTGGGCACTGAACTACAACTTGCGTAAGAACCTCGTCCTCGATTGCGGGTTCGATCGCGGACTGACGAGCACATCCACCCAGTGGGAAGGGTTTCTTGGGTTCACTTACCTGCTGCCGCACAGGGTTTCGGCTCCTTGAAAGCATGCTCGTCATGGACCGGATTGTGAGTCTGTTCGCCCGCTCTCAACGTTCAGAATCGCAGGCGATGCGGGAATGGTTTTCAGCAGGTTGCGGCACGACTGAAACCGTGCCCTTCCCGGGCCGAGAGGCCTCGGGGTCAGCAGGGTTTGCGGATCACGATGTCGCTGTCATTGATGAAAAACTGCACCGAGCATTGATCTGATCCGCAGATGACGGGCAGCAGGCCGGCGAGTTGTTTGCGCGTGATCAGTCCCAGGGTGCCGCAGTCGGGACAGGCGAGCACGGCCCAGTAGGGATCTTCCTTCTCGCCCACGTGGCCGGCATTTTCGAGCACGAAGATCGTGCCCGGATGCATCTGCTCGGGAATCCACTCATTCAGGACGTTCAGTTCTCCAACCATCTCTCCTCCCGTGGAGCCAGCTTTGTGGAACCAAACTTCCCTGCTTAAGAAACTTTCCTGCGAGCCGGACGAGCCTCGCGGGCACTAGCTTTTTTTCCCGCCTTACGGATGACAGCGCGCACCTGGCGCACGGTGTCGCTGAGACAGATCGCCAGCATGGGCTGACGGGAATTCTTCAGGATGTCCACGATCTGACGGGCCGATGTTTCCAGATAAAGCGTCCGGCCATCGGTGAGCAGATGGTAGTCAGATGAGCCGCTCACGGTTTCCGCCAGACGCTTGCTGAACTCGCGCTGCAGAAAGCGCACCACCTTGCGCACCCGCTGCAGAGAGAAGCCCCGGCGGCGCAGCTCGCAGATCACCGCTACCTCAGCCAGGTCTTCGGTCGAGTACAGGCGGCGATGTCCTTCGCGCGCGGGAACGACGATGCGGCGCTCGTCCCACCATTGCAGCTGGCGGAGCGAGATGCCGGTCAGCACCACGACTTCCCGAGATGTGAAATGCGTTTGCATTCCGCAGACAGAAATGTTTCAAACATTTGGAATATAAAATGTTTGACACATTTTAGGCGGGAAGTAGGGGGTGTCAATGGCGATTTAGTGGAAGGCGTGTACTAGAGGAGTTCCTGGGGAGTGCCCCTCTGAGGGCGGGACGCCCTCAGGACAGCCGGTGGGACGCCGGCGCTACGAAAGTCCGCCGCCCACGAAGTGGACGATTTCCAAGCGGTCGCCTTCGGCCAGATTCGTTTCCGCCCATTGGGCGCGGGGGACGATATTGCGGTTCAGCTCTACGGCTACGCGGTCCTGTTTCATGCCGAGGTGTTCGATCAGCAGGGCCAGGGTGATCGGGGAATAGGTCTGTTCCTGCCCGTTGATAATGAGTTTCATTGTTTTGATTTTCGCAATTCACGGCAGAAGGAGCAAGCGCGGACCGCGTGGGACAGCCGTCCTTCGACTTCTCTCAGGGCAGGATCTCGCCTCCAGTCGAGCGAAGGTCGAAGGGCTTTTTCGAAAAGCAAAACCTTTGCGGAGCTTCGCTCCGCTCGGCGGGTGAGGGCACCCGCCCCTACGTGAGCGGTTTAGGCTTCTACTTTTCTTAGCTGGAATTTGCGGGTGGCAGTGCGGCCGGAGTAATTGGCCTGCACCAGGACGGAGGAATCGGGAAGCGAAGCCTCATCCACTTCGATTTTCATCTCGGTGTCACCGGAAGGGTCGGTGACCACCTGCGCATAGAAAGGCGCGGCGTCGGGACGGGCAAAGCGCACCGTGAGCCGTGCGCCGGAGACGCCAGAGCCGCTTTCGGTGACGCGCAGGCGCATGGTCAGGTTGCGATCGGAGTGCACGGAATTGGCATTGAGCCACTGCACATCGAGCTCCTTGATGGCGGCCAGGGTTTCCGGCGTCTCGCGCTTGTCCAGGATGTCGTCGAGGCGGCCATCGCGAATGGCGTCGAGCACCAGGCGATGCTGGTCGCGCAGGCCGTGCTCCTTCTGCTGATCGGTGAAGCCGCCGGCCAGCTTGTCCCCGTAAGGCGTGGCCCGCTTCCCGATGCAGCGGCCGCGCACAAACACCTGGGTCTGCAGCAGAAGCTCGCCTTCGCGGGCCTCGCTCTGCACGTGGTAGACGGTGTCGCCTTGCTTGATGTCGGTGTTAAATCCGAAGATCATGCGTTCTTCTTCACTATCATGAAAGAGATCATCGCCAAAGAGATCATCGCTAAAGTAATCATGGCTATCGATTAAAAAGTTTTAACAAAGCTTTAACAAAGGCAGCCGGTCGCTTGACACCACCAGCATCGAAAACTAATCTAGAATGTTTAAGCAATGCTTGGCGCGAATTATATATAGCTCTCCCATGCCCGACAATTACTTCGCCCGCTACCTGCCATTACTGATTCACTTCCTGGTTGCAGGTGCCCTCGCGGGCACGATTGTCTTCCTTTCCTGGTTAATCGGATACCGGCGGCCAACCCGGGCCAAAATGTCTCCTTATGAGTGTGGCATGACGCCTATCGGAGACGCCAGAGAACGTTTTTCGGTCAAATTCTACCTGGTGGCCATGCTGTTCATCCTGTTTGATATTGAAGCGGTGTTTCTTTACCCCTGGGCTGTGATCCTGCGCGATCTTAAGATGTTTGGTTTCTGGGAGATGCTGGTTTATATCGGCATCATGCTGGTGGGCTTTTTCTACGTCTGGAAAAAGGGCGCGCTCGACTGGGGCAAGCCTTCGGCAAGGCGAGGCGAAGTCTAATGCCCTTGCAGCCTGCCATCACCGACCTGGAACTGCTGAAGAACCATCCTGCCGTGGCTAAATTAATGGCATGGAACCTGGCGGCGGTCGAAGGCGCGAAGTTCGATCGTGACGAGATGAGCATCTACGTGGGGCGATCCTTTATTCGCGAAGCCTGCGACCTGCTCCGCCAGGATGCGGACTGCGCCTTCAATTATCTGGCGGACGTGACCTGCGTGGACTGGTTCCCTTCCGAACCGCGCTTCGAAGTGGTTTACCACCTCCTGTCCATGTCCAAAAAAGAAAGAGTGCGACTGAAGGTGCGCCTCGAAGGCAGCGACCCAGCGCTCGATTCCGTGACGGCAGTCTGGCCCGCCGCCAATTACTTCGAACGCGAGATCTTTGATCTGTTCGGAGTGCGTTTTGCGGGACATCCCTATCTGCGGCGGTTGCTGATGCCGGAAGACTGGGAAGGGTATCCGTTGCGCAAGGACTATCCGGTGGAGGGCTACCGCTAGGTCTCGCCATGGCCCATCTTTCCCCCGCGCCCGCGCTCGAACCCGGTCAGGACCGGACGATGATCCTGAATATGGGGCCGCATCACCCGTCCACGCACGGCGTGCTGCGCCTGATCCTCGAGATTGACGGCGAAAATATTGTGCGCATCATGCCCGATATCGGGTATCTGCACACCGGAATTGAAAAAACCTGCGAAGCAAAGTTCTACCAGCAGGTGGTGCCTCTCACCGATCGCATCGACTATCTTTGCCCCCTGACCAACAATCTTTGCTACGTGCTTGCGGTGGAAAAACTGCTCGGCCTGGAGATTCCGCCCAAAGCACAGTGGATGCGAGTGATGCTGAATGAGTTGACGCGCATCAACTCGCACCTGGTTTGGCTGGGCACGCACGCGCTCGACATCGGCGCCATGACGGTCTTTCTTTATTGCTTCCGCGAGCGGGAAGACATTCTCCGGCTGTTCGAGATGGTCAGCGGACAGCGCATGATGACCTCGTACTTTCGTGTGGGCGGACTGGCGCTTGAACCGCCGCTGGGATTCTTCGAGCGCGTGCAGGATTTCGCCACTCGTTTTCCCTCGAAGGTGGATGAATACGAAAACCTGCTGACCGGAAACCCTATCTGGGGGATGCGCACCAAGGGCGTGGCGCGAATTACTGCCGAAGATGCCGTTGCCCTGGGGGCGAGCGGTCCTACCCTGCGCGGCAGCGGAGTGGATTTCGATTTGCGGCGTGACCTGCCCTATTCCGGCTACGAGAATTTCAAGTTCAAGGTGCCGGTGTCGCAGGATGGCGACGTCTTTGCCCGCTACCTGTGCCGCGTGCAGGAGATGCGCGAGTCCATCGCGATGGTGCAGCAAGCCCTTGATGGCATGCCGGATGGTCCCATCAAGGCCGTGGCTCCTAAAGTGATACTGCCTGACCGGGAGATGATGAAGACGCAGATGGAGGCGCTCATCTATCACTTTAAGATTATTACGGAAGGCTTTGCCGTACCTGCGGGTGAGGTCTACCAGGCGGTCGAGTCACCTCGAGGTGAAATGGGATATTACGTGGTCAGCGACGGCACGGCTAAACCGTATCGAGTCCATATGCGTTCGGCGTGTCTGGCAAACTTACAGGTGCTGCCCAGCATGTGCGAAGGCCGACTGCTGGCGGATGTAGTCGCGGCCATTGGCAGCATTGATATTGTGCTGGGTGAGATCGACCGGTAGAAGATGACGCACCATGAAAAGCACCAAACAGCTTGTAGTCGTAATCTGTCTTCTTACAAGCGGGACGGCAATCGGGCAAACGGCAAGCCCGAATGAATTTCGCTCGGTCACCCAAGTTTTTGACAAAAATGTCAGGGCTATTGAACGAGCTCTGACAACGATGGCCGACAAGATGCCCGAGGATAAATTCGAATTTGTCCCGAGTAATGGCGAATTCAAGGGAGTTCGTAGCTTCGCGCAAATGGTAAAACATGTTGCGGTGGACAATTACATGAACGGTGCCGCGTTGCTCGGGGAAAAGGTCCCGATTGAGAATTGGAGCTCACGAAAATGGGCCCGATTCCATTAAGACCAAGCCGGAGATTATGAAACTTCTAAGGGATTCTTTCGAATATCTCGACAAGGCGGTAAATACTGTCAACGAGAAGAATCTCATGGAACCGGTAAAGGATCCCTGGGGAGGCGGCGAACTGCCCCGTCTTCTATTCGTGAATTCCGGGATTAGTCATCCCTGGGATCTTTATGGACAAATGGTGGAATACCTGAGAATGAATGGGATTGATCCACAGAAAAGTCATTAGAGTTATTTAATAAAATGAGGTTTTCAGACGAGTTCGAGCAGCGCTTCGCGGAGATGCTGACCCACTATCCGACGAAGAGGTCGGTGCTGGTCCCGACGCTGCTTTACGCGCAGGACGAGGCAGGCTACCTGTCGGACGAAGTGATCGAGGAACTTGCCGGGCGGTTGGAGTTGACGGCGCTCGAAGTCCGCAACGTGATCAGCTACTACTCCATGCTGACCACCAAGGCGCGAGGCAAGTACAACGTTCAGGTCTGCACCAATATTGCGTGCATGCTGCGCGGCGGCGAGGAACTGTTGGAGCACTGCGAAAAGAAACTGGGCATCGGGCACAAAGGGACAACGTCCGACGGCCTGTTCTCGCTGGAAGAGGTCGAGTGCATCGGCGGGTGCAGCTGGGCGCCGGCGGTGCAGGTGAACTACGATTTTCATGAGAACCTGACAGCGGAGAAGATGGATCGGGTGCTGGCTGATTATAGGAAGAAGGGAGCGGCGTAGGAATTTTAGATTGAGGATTTCAGATTGCAGATTGAAGAGCAAAAGCACTCACAAATCTGCAATCTGAAATCATCAATCTGCAATCTCAATCATGGCTGATCTGGTTTCACATCCCGACGAAGTGAAAGTCGTCTCCCGGCGCTTCGGACTGGGTGCGACCAATCTCGACCGCTACCTGGAGCTTGACGGCTACAAGGCGGTGCAGAAGGCTCTCAGCATGGGAGCAGACGGCATTGTCAACGAGGTCAAAAACTCCGGGCTGCGCGGCCGCGGGGGCGCGGGTTTCAGCACTGGACTGAAGTGGTCGTTCGTGCCCAAGCAGGCACCCAAGCCGAAATATGTCTTGTGCAACGGCGACGAGAGCGAGCCGGGCACCTGCAAAGACCGGTTGATTTTTGAGCATGATCCGCACGCGGTAATCGAGGGAGTGATGATCGCGGGTCTGGCGGTCGGCGCAAAGACTGGTTACATCTACGTGCGCGGAGAGTATCGCTACCTGCTGGAAATTGTGCAGAAGGCGATAGCCGACGCTTATGCGCGCGGATTTCTGGGCAAGAACATTTTTGGCAGTGGGCAGGACTTTGACATTTACTGGCATGGTGGCGCCGGGGCGTACGAAGTGGGCGAGGAATCGGCGCTGATGGAATCGCTCGAGGGCAAGCGTGGCATTCCGCGGATTCGGCCTCCCTTCCCGGCTGTGGTTGGGCTTTGGGGCGGGCCGACCGTGATCAACAACGCGGAGACTCTGGCCAGCGTTCCCCACATTATCTTGGGCGGCGCGGAGTGGTATGCAGGGCTGGGGCCGCCGAAGAATGGCGGGACCCGGCTGTTCTGTCTCAGCGGTCACCTGAAGCGGCCCGGCGTTTACGAGTTGCCGATGGGATACAACCTTCGCAAGATGATTTTTGAGGTGGCGGGAGGGATTCCCAACGGGCGCGCGCTCAAGGCTGTCGTACCTGGGGGATCGAGCACACCGGTCTTGAAGTCCGATGAAATCGACATTGCCATGGATTTCGACAGCGTGGCCAAAGCCGGGTCCATGTTGGGATCGGGCGGGGTGGTGGTGCTCGACGAGACTACCTGCATCGTCAAATTCGCGTTGCGGACGATGAAGTTCTACCAGCACGAGAGCTGCGGCTGGTGCATTCCCTGTCGCGAAGGCACAGACTGGCTGAAGAAAACTCTGGTCCGCTTTCATGCCGGAGGCGGAGTGAGAAAAGATATCGACAACATGTACTACCTTTCGGAAAACATGCTGGGCCGGACGTTCTGCCCGCTGGGTGATGCTGCGGCGATGCCGACCATGGCCTTCATCAAGAAGTTCCGGCAGGAGTTTGAAGATCACTTGGATGGCAGGCCGTGCCCGTTTGAGAAGGCGGCGGAGCCGGCGATGGCGTAGCGCTGGCATCCTGCCGGCCCGATGGGCGGGCAGAGCCCGCCTGGTTTTACACGTGAAGCTTACGCGGAGGGCGAGACGCCCTCCGGACAGCCGGCGGGACGCCGGCGCTACACGAATCTTATGGCTGATGTAAACCTCACTGTCGACGGCAAAAAGGTCACGGCCCCGGCTGGGACATTGCTGATTGAAGCCTGCAAGAGTGTGGGCATAGAAGTTCCCTCGTTTTGCTACTACCCGAATCTTTCGCTGCAGGGCGCTTGCCGGATGTGCCTGGTGAAAGTCGAGAAAATGCCCAAGCTGCAGACTGCGTGCACCACGGTCATCACCGAAGGGATGGTTGCCATCACCGACAGCGATGAAGTGCGGCAGGCGCGCAAAGGCATGGTCGAGCTTTTGCTGGGCAATCATCCGCTGGATTGTCCGGTGTGCGATGCCGGGGGCGAGTGCGAACTACAGGACATGACATTCTCCTACGGCGCCGCGGAATCGAAGTACATGGAACCCAAGAACCACAAGGACGAGCAGCAGTGGTCCCCTGTGGTGTACTTCGACCGGCCGCGTTGCATTCTCTGTTATCGCTGCGTGCGGGTATGCGGCGAGGGCATGGACGTGTGGGCCCTGGGAGTGCAGAACCGCGGAGTGGGTTCGATCATCGCACCCAATAAAGAAGATCATCTCGAGTGCGAAGAGTGCGGCATGTGCATCGATATTTGTCCGGTGGGCGCTCTGACCTCCGGGGCGTACCGCTATAAGACGCGCCCATGGGAGATGAACCACATCGGCACCACGTGCACGCATTGCGCCGATGGTTGCAAGACTACGCTGGGGGTACGCCGGTCCGAGACCGGCATGGAAATCGTGCGCGGAGACAATCGCGACAAAAGCGGCATCAACGGGGACTTCCTCTGCATCAAGGGTCGCTACGCGTTCGACTTTGCCAACCGCGAAGATCGCCTCACGCAGCCGCTGATTCGCAAGGATGGACAGCTGATTCCGTCCACTTGGGAAGAAGCGTTTGAACTGATTGGAAAGCGCTTCAAGGAAGCGCGCGAGCAACACGGCGGGACATCGATCGGAGTCGTCGGCTCGAACCGCACTACCAACGAAGAGAGTTACCTGCTGCAGAAGTTCGCGCGCGTGGTCTTGGAAACCAATAATGTTGACCACCACCGCACGGCGGACTTCCCTGCTTTTGCCGCAGCGCTCGCGGGCAAGCCGGAATCCACCGCCAGTATGCGCGACGTGTTCAACGCGCCGGCAATTCTGCTGATCGGAAACGATCCTACGGAGCAGCATCCGTTGCTGGCCTGGCAGATTCGGAACAACGTCCGGTTGCATCGCGCAAAGCTGTATGTGGTGAATTCCGCGGAGATAAAACTCAAGCGGCAAGCGGCTGGATTCTTGCAGATTGCTGCCGGCAGTGAGGGACGGCTCGCCGCGTTCTTGGCAGGAGACGACTCTGCGGCAGAAGGGCTGTGGCCGGTTGGAGATGCCGGCAACGCGGGCGAGGGCGCCCGCGCCACACTAGCCGGATTTCGGGATCAGGTTCGGGCCGAACAGAATCTGGTGATCATTTTTGGGGCTGAGATTCGAGGCGCGGATATTGCATCGCTGGTGAGGTTCGGTTCGGCGATTCCTGGCGCGAAGTTTCTTTGCCTGGCGGATTACGCCAACTCGCGGGGCGCGGCCGACATGGGTCTCTATCCTGATTTGCTTCCGGGCTATCATCCCATTGCGGATTCGGGAAAATTCCACGCAGAGTGGGGCGGGGTTCCGTCAACGTCGGGGCTGACGTTGCCCGAGATGGTGGAAAGCGCGCGCTCGGGGAAATTGAAAGCTCTCTATGTGGTGGGTGCGAATCCCGTGGGGCGCTTCGGCATCGACCCATTTGTTTTTTCGCAAAGCTTTGTTGTGGTGCAGGACATGTTTCTCACCGAAACCGCTGCCTTGGCGGATGTGGTCTTGCCGGCGGCCAACGCTTACGAGAAATCTGGGACGTTTACCAACACCTGCGGCGATCTTCAATTGGTAAAGAAGGCGGGAGAAGTGAGCGGCAGCAAGTCTGATTTCGAAATGATCGTTCGGATCGCCGATGCCATGGGGGCGGATGTCCACAAACTGGTTCCCTTCGGGCGGGGCGCATCTGCGGACATGGGGCAATCGCGCGGAGCGCAATCGGGCGAGGCCGACCGGCATGCGGTCTGGCTGGAGGCGCACGGGTTGGAACCGAAGATGAGCCCGTTCGATCCGACCGCGATTCTGGACGAAATCCAGCGCCTGGTGCCGGGATATGAAGTCTCGCGGATGAACCTTCTTGCGGGAAACGATCAACACACAACTTTGGTGGGCAGCGCGGCTGGGGCTTCGGGAAGCGGAGCGACGCAAAATCCGGAGCTGATTGTTCCCGCGAATGACAATCTGTTCAGCTCGGGGACGCTGGGGCGCTATTCCCGAACGCTGAACTCGGTCATGGAAAACCGTAACCCGCAGCCGGTGGAATCTGAAGTGGCGGCGGACTGAAGAAATCTTTTCAAACTTTTACACGCTCGAGAGCGGGACGCCCTCGGGACAGCCGGCGGGACGCCGGCGCTACTTGAGAATAACCGGTTGAATATCACTACATTCATCATCGTTTCCTTCATCAAGACTGTGCTGGCACTGTTGGTGCTGCTGACGGCGGTCGCTTACACGGTTTGGCTGGAGCGCAAAGTTGTGGGTCACATGCAGAACCGGTGGGGCCCCACGCGCGTGGGGCCGTTTGGCCTGCTGCAGCCGCTGGCGGATGGAGTGAAATTTCTGTTCAAGGAAGATTTGACACCGCCGCACGTCTACAAGCCTCTGTATGTCGCGGCGCCGATGATCGCCGTAGTATTTGCGCTGACGTCGATTGCGGTGATTCCGATCGGAAATTCGGTCACCATCGGAAGCCTGCACATTCCGCTGCAGATCACGGATGTCAACATCGGATTGCTGATCATCCTGGGAGTGACCTCGCTGGGCGTGTACGGCGTGGCGCTGGCGGGCTGGTCCTCGAACAGCAAGTACTCCCTGCTGGGGGGATTGCGGGCCAGCGCGCAGATGATCAGCTACGAGATTTCGCTGGGGCTTTCCCTGGTGGGCGTGCTCATGCTGTCGGGCAGCTTCAGCCTGCGCGACATCGTGGATGCGCAGGGCGGAACTTTCTGGGGGTTTATTCCGCGCTGGAACATTTTTTACGGCGGGCAGTTCATCGCCTTCTTCATTTATCTGATGGCGGCGTATGCGGAGACCAATCGCATCCCGTTCGACCTGCCTGAGGCGGAAACTGAGCTGGTGGCGGGGTATCACACCGAATACAGCGCCATGAAGTTTGCCATGTTCTTCATGGCGGAGTACGCCAACATGATTACCGTGGCGGCGGTAGCTTCGCTTCTTTTTCTCGGGCGGCTGGCATGGGCCGGTGTTCGGGCCGCCGCTCTTCCGCGTGCTGCTTCCGGTCTTTTGGTTTGTGCTGCGGATTTTCGGGTTTCTATTTGTCTATATTTGGGTGCGCGGCACGCTGCCCCGCTTTCGCTATGACCAGCTCATGGCATTTGGGTGGAAATTCCTGTTGCCGCTGGCGATTGCGAACCTGATGATCACGGCGTTGGTAGTGGCATGGCGAGCGTAGGTTTTTTGATTTTAGTTGCTAGTTCTTAGTTCCCAGTTCTCAGTTTTTGTATGACTCATCTGATTATATTTTTGTTTTTCGGGGCGTTGTGCGTGGCGGGGGCGGTGAACCTGCTGGTGCAGCGGCATCCCATCAACAGCGCGCTTTCGCTGGTGGTGGTGATGGGCTCGCTGGCGGTGGAATATCTGCTGCTGGGGGCGGAGTTCGTGGCTGCGGTGCAGGTGATCGTGTACGCCGGCGCCATCATGGTGCTATTTGTCTTCGTCATCATGCTGCTGAATGCGGGCGAGGAAGAGCGTTCCAAGGGAAGCCGCGTGGCGTTGCTGTTTGGAATTCCTGGGATGCTGATAGGCAGCGTGCTGGTGGGCTGGGTGCTGATCGAGCGTACGGGCAGCCAGACTGTAGCCGCCGGAGCCTTGCCGGGCGCGCCGCGAACTATCGGCTGGCTGCTGTTTCACAATTTCCTGCTGCCCTTTGAAGTGACGTCGATTCTGGTGCTGATCGCCATCATGGGCGCCGTGGTCCTGGCCAGCCATCCGGACACGGACTCAGGAAAGAAGGAAAGCTGATGGTGCCGATCTCGTACTACCTGGTGCTGAGCGGGATTTTGTTTGCCTGCGGCGTGACCGGCTTTCTGATCAAGCGCAATATCATCAGCATCTTCATGTCGATTGAGCTGATGCTGAATGGCGTCAATTTGTCATTTGTGGCGTTTGCGGCGCAGTGGCACGCGCTCAGCGGGCAAGTATTCGTGTTCTTCGTCATGGTGGTGGCGGCGGCGGAGGCGGCGGTGGGACTGGCCATCATTATTGCGGTCTATCGCACGCGGGAAACGCTCAATATCGACCAGGTGGATCTGCTCAAACTATGACGCCCAATCTCCATCTGTGGCTGATTCCGCTGCTGCCGCTTGTGGGCGCCGCGATCAATGGCCTTCTCGGCAAGAGGTTCTCCCGGCAAGCCGTGGCCGGCATGGCGCTGCTGTTCAGTGGCGCGGCCTTTGCCATGGTGTTGTACGTGGCCTCCCAGTTCGCTTTGCTGACTATTCCACACATTGAGTTTCTGGCCACCTGGATGCGGGCGGGAAAGTTCCAGGTGGACTTCTCGTTTTACCTCGACCAGCTTTCACTCGTGATGCTGCTGGTGGTCACGGGCGTAGGTTTCCTGATCCATATCTATTCTGTCGGGTACATGTGGGAGGAAGGCGGGTTCTATCGCTTCTTCTGCCTATCTGAATCTGTTCATGTTTTTCATGCTGACCCTGGTCCTGGCCAGCAACTACCTGGTGATGTTCATCGGCTGGGAAGGCGTAGGCCTGGCTTCGTATCTGCTGATCGGATTCTGGTTCACCAAGGATTCGGCCGCATCGGCGGGCAAGAAAGCATTCATCGTCAATCGTATCGGCGATTTTGGATTTCTCATCGCGTTGTTTCTTCTGATTCAACACTTCGGTTCGCTGGATTTTGGACAGGTTTTCAGGAGCGTCGCTCCCATCAGCCCCGAAACCGGCGGAGCGGGAGTGCTCACCGCGGTCGGACTGCTCTTGATGGTTGGGGCTGCGGGCAAGTCGGCACAGATTCCGCTCTACGTCTGGCTGCCCGACGCCATGGAAGGCCCCACGCCTGTCTCGGCGCTGATCCATGCGGCGACGATGGTCACGGCGGGCGTGTATATGGTTTCGCGGTCGCATGTGATCTTTGAGCGGGCGCCGATAGCTTTGACTGTGGTGGCGATCGTCGGCACGCTGACCGCTTTGTTTGCCGCCACGATTGGCATCACGCAGACCGACATAAAGAAGGTGCTGGCGTATTCGACGGTCTCGCAACTGGGATACATGTTCATCGCCTGCGGAGTGGGGGCGTTCTCGGCGGCGATTTTCCACTTGATGACCCATGCATTCTTCAAAGGGCTGCTGTTCCTCGCGGCAGGGTCGGTGATTCATGCCGTGAGCGGCGAGCAGGATATGCGGCAGATGGGCGGGTTGCGAACGAAGATTCCATGGACGTTCTGGACCATGACCATCGCCACTTTCGCCATCGCCGGCATTCCGCCTTTTGCCGGCTTCTTCAGCAAGGATGAAATTCTGTGGCGGGCCTACCAGGCCAGCTGGGTTTACTGGTTCATTGGCTTGTTCACGGCGTTTCTTACATCCTTTTATATGTTCCGGCTATGGTTCATGACGTTCTTTGGGGAGTATCGGGGACAGGCTGAAGGTGGACACGACGATTCCGCTCATGGGCATTTGGATGATGGCGACACGCGGGCGGGGGCGCCCGCGCCACATGAACACGGACACGGCGGGATTCACGAGAGTCCACCGCTGATGGTGATACCGCTGGCGGTGCTGGCGGTGCTGTCCGCCGTTGGCGGTTGGGTCGGCAGCGGCGGGCGGTTTGAGAATTTTTTAAGGCCCGCGTTCTACGGCAACCTGGAGGGCTTTAGTCCACAAGAGGTCTATCGCGGCAACGAGCGAGAACTTCTGTTGATGTTGATCTCGGTTGCGGTGGCTGTACTCGGCTTTGTACTTGCCTGGTTGCTCTATTATCGCGACCCACAATTGCCGCAGCGAATCGCAGCTGGGTTGGGAGGTCTATACCAGGCGGTGGCGCATAAGTATTACATCGACGAACTGTATGCGACGTTGTTCGTGAAGCCCCTCATCGCCGGCTCCGCGCTGATTCTGTGGCACGGGATTGACCAGGACGTGATTGACGCCTCGGTGGACAACAGCGCTCATGGGGCACGGGAAGTTTCCGATTCTGTGCGCCACATGCAGTCCGGCAATCTGCGCTCCTACGCCGGGTGGATAGCAGCGGGAGCAGCGGCAGTGATCGCCTACATGATCTGGATGGGGACCCGATGAACCTTCAGGCGATGGAACTGGACAAGTGGAATCCGATCATCCTCACGCTAGTGACGTTCATCCCGCTCGCCGGGGCGCTCCTGTTGCTGCTTTTGCCGCGGCGTGATCGCGACATCCGGGTGTTTTCTCTTGTGGTCTCGCTTCTTACGTTCGTCCTGTCGTTGCATCTGCCGGTGCACTTCCACCGCGCCCAGAGCGGATTCCAGTATGAGCTGGACCACGCCTGGATTCCCACGCCCAATATTCACTACCACATGGGGGTGGACGGAATCTCCATGTGGCTGGTGGTACTGACCACCTTTCTGACCCCGTTGTGCGTGCTGATCTCATGGAAATCGATTCATGAGCGGGTGAAGGAATTCTTCATCATCCTGCTGGTGATGGAAACGGCGCTGATCGGGGTGTTCGTCGCGCTCGATCTGTTCCTGTTCTACTTTTTCTGGGAAGCAACCCTGATCCCCATGGCGCTCCTGATCGGAATGTACGGCCATGGGCGCAAAGTCTACGCCGCCATCAAGTTTTTCATGTACACCATGATTGCTTCTGTGTTCATGCTGGCGGCGATCCTGTGGCTTTACGCCAAAGTGGGCACATTCGATTTCGTGACCATACAGAACGCAATCCGCGGCGGTCAGGTTGCGGGCTTCGCCAGCGCGGCGCAGTGGCTCTTCCTGGGATTCTTCATCGCGTTTGCGGTCAAGGTTCCGCTATTCCCGTTCCATACCTGGCTGCCTGATGCTCACGTGGAAGCGCCCACGGCGGGTTCGGTGCTGCTGGCGGGCGTGCTCTTGAAGATGGGCACCTATGGCATGCTGCGCTTCAACCTGGGACTATTTCCCGACCAGGCCCGCGCCAACGCGTGGTGGGTGGTAATTCTGGCGCTGATCGGCATTATTTATGGCGCTCTGGTGGCGCTGGTCCAGCCCAACATGAAGAAGCTGATCGCCTACTCTTCGATCAGCCATCTGGGCTTTGTGGTGCTGGGAATCTTCAGTTTCACGCAGGCCGGGCTCGATGGAGCCACCTTCGTGATGCTGGCCCATGGCGTTTCTACCGGCGCGCTTTTCATGCTGGCGGGCACGCTTTATGAGCGGCGTCACACGTACGAGATTTCGGAGTTTGGCGGCCTCGCGAGCTCGATGCCGGTGTACGCCAGCTTCTTTCTGTTCATCGTGCTGGCATCGGTGGGACTGCCTCTGCTGAATGGTTTTGTCGGCGAGTTCCTGGTGCTCAGTGGAGCATTTCAGGCCCGCGCGGTCTACGGAATTCTAGGTGCGACCGGCGTGATCTGGAGTGCAGGCTACCTGTTGTGGATGTATCAGCGAGTGTTTTACGGAAAGATCACCCACAGCGTGAATGAGACGTTGCCTGATCTCGACCTGCGTGAACGCATTGCGCTCCTGCCCGCAGCCGCGGCTGCGCTGGTGATGGGAGTGGCGCCACTGTTCTGGCTGAACTCGATTGATCCCGCCGTACAGACTGCATTAGCCCCGTTTGCACAACTGGTCAGCAAGGTGGTCGGCCAGTGAATACCGCCGGAATGACGCAGGCACTGCCGCACGGCGTGGAATATATTCGCATTCTGCCCGAGATCGTTCTCTCGGTTTTCGGCATGGTCATCATGGTGCTCGATCCGCTGGTGGACGAGCGCAGCAGCCAGAGGCGGCTCGGCATGATTGCGCTGGCCGGCTCCCTGGCGGCGATCGGAGCATCGCTCTACCAGTCGCAGTTTCCAGGCCTGGGGTTCTGGGGCATGGTGAAGATCGATGGGTTCAGCACCTTCTTCCACGTGCTGGTGACCGCCATTGCGGCCGTGGTCATCCTTAGTTCTTACGAGTACATGCAGGTGCAGCAGATCCGGGCGGGAGAGTATTACGGGCTGATTCTGTTCGGCACAGTCGGCATGTGCCTGATGTCGTCGGCGGTGGAGTTGGTGCTGATCTTCATCGCGCTGGAGATTTCTTCGATTTCCACCTACGTGCTGGCCGGCTTCAGGCGGCGCGCCGCGATCAGCAGTGAAGCTTCGCTGAAATATTTCTTGCTGGGCTCCTTTGCCACGGCCTTCTTTCTATATGGAGTGGCGCTGATGTTCGGGGCAACAGGGTCGACCAGCATCTCGGTAATCGCCGAGGCCTTGCGCTCGAGCTCGATTCCAGTGCTGGCCTACGCCGGTATCGCGCTCATGTTCGTGGGCCTGGGTTTCAAAGTCGCTGCCGCACCCTTTCATGTCTGGACGCCCGACGTCTACGAAGGCGCTCCCGCCCCGGTGGTCGGTTTCATGTCGACCGCGCCTAAGGCAGCCGCGTTTGCGGTGCTGCTGCGTGTGATGTTTGAAGTGAATGCCCCGGGCCGCCTGGGACTGATTTGGGTAGCCGCTGCTCTATCCATGACGCTGGGTAACGTAGGTGCGCTGGTGCAGCAGAACGTCAAGCGGTTACTGGCCTACTCTTCGATTGCACACGCCGGATATCTTCTGGTCGCCTTCGCCGCGCTGCCTAACAATGGCATTCCGGCGGCGATGTTTTACACAGCCTCTTACGCGGCCATGAATGTCGGCGCGTTCGCCGTGGTGAGCCACCTGGCGGGCGCCGGAGAACGCTTCGTTACGCTCGATGACTACGCCGGACTGGGCCGCCGGTCGCCGCTGCTGGCTGCCACGCTGACGATCTTCCTGCTGTCATTGATCGGGATTCCGATGACGGGCGGCTTCTTCGCCAAGTTCTACGTGTTCAGCGCCGCGCTGCAGGCAAACCTGGTTGGGCTTACCATCATTGGAGT
This sequence comes from Terriglobia bacterium, assembly GCA_963698825.1. Lineage (GTDB taxonomy): Bacteria > Acidobacteriota > Terriglobia > Terriglobales > Acidobacteriaceae > JAIQFF01. The sequence goes on from CAVOSG010000007.1 coordinate 65,155, forward strand.
GCTTAACAGCGCGGTGGGCGCGTACTACTACCTGCGAATCATCGTAGTGATGTACATGCGGGACGCGCGGGAAGAATTGCCGGCGGTACCGGTCTCAGCCGCTCTCGGAACTGCGCTCGCCATCAGCACCGCAGCCACGCTTTATCTGGGCTTGCTTCCCGGTCGACTTCTTGAGTACGCTTCACGCTCGGCGGCGGAGCTGCTACGTTAAGTTTTCGCGGCGGATGGGTGCAGCGTAACGGGTTACCGCGGTTACCGCACGGCCTGCAAGCCTGAATCCTGAATCGCCCAAACCTCAAGCCCAGCGCCCGTTTCACCCTATGCAAAAAACTGCGACGAATGTGCACATGAGCGATTGACAAGCACGCACGATGCGTTCATGATGGTTTCCTAATTGAGAATATTTCGGAGCTTTGGAGGTCGGTCATGAGCGAACTCATTCAAAGAATTTGGTCCGAGGACCAGGGACAGGACATCGCCGAGTACGCAGTCATGCTGGCGGTGATTCTGGTTCTAGTGGTTGGGACGATACGCCTGGTCGGCTCTAACGCCAACAATGTCTTCTCCAGCGTCGCCAGTTCGGTTCAGTAACTAACCAGGCCGGCGGCACGGGTTACCCCTTTTTAAGCCGGTAGAGGATTTCACCGGCATGGGGAATCGGGTCGGTGATTCCAGTCTTTTGAAGCCCCACGCTGTTGGTATCGGTGCAGCAACGGTATGGGTCTTCCGGATAGCGCAGGCCCGGCCCAGAATTATCGGCGTCTCCAAGCCCGTGCCAATTCGTTAGTGAACCGGTTCGAGAATCAGTTTTTGCACCCGCCAATTCAACAGTTCCCCAACGAGAAGCTCGTTTTCTGACGGGCATGCGATTTCATGAATCCAGCCAAATTGCTTTAGCTGCTTGCCAGACTCCCCCAGGACACCCAGAACTTTTCCATCCAGAGTGAGTTTGTAAATCCGTCCGGGATAACTGTCCGAGCTGTATAGCACCTGATTAGGTGGCGGCGTGATACATATGGCCCAGGGTGCGCCCGGCGCCATCACCTGATTGCCGGTGATTGGCAGTTGGGGCTTGTTGCCGATGGCGGGGCGGGCGTTTGGATCAAAGGGCACGTCGATGACGATCTGCCGCAGGAATTTTCCTTCACCATCAAAAACCTGAATGCGGCGATTGCCCCGATCGGCGACATACACATTTCCCCCGGCATCGACCGCAAGGCTGTGCGGAGTGTTGAGCTGCCCGGGCTGGTCTCCCGGTTCACCCCACGACTTGAGCCAGTTGCCGTTCTTGTCGACTTTGGCGATTCGTGAGTTGATATAGCCGTCGCTGATGTAAGTATTGCCGGCCGCATCCCACGCCATGTCGGTGACCTGGCGAAATTGCCCGTCCACGGGCGGGAGGGGCGGCCTGGGATGCTTCAAGGGCTCGGTGCCTTCGTCAGAAGCTTCCTGCTTCCTTCCAAACACCATCGCGACGCGGCCCTGCGGGTCGAACTTGACGACTATGTCAGAGCCTTTGTCTGCCACCCAGATGTTGTCATCCTTGTCGACTTTGACCGAGTGTGCGAACGACCAGGCATAGAGGTTGTGGCCAATCTCGCGCAAAAACCTGCCATCGGCACTGAATTCCAGGAGTTGCGCGGCACTGGCACCGTAGGCGGGGCCCGTCGTGCTGCCGCGGGAGAAAACGAAGACGTGGCCCTTGGAGTTGACGGCCACGCCCGGAACCTCACCCAGATACAAATCCGGAGGCAGCTTGAGAAACCCCGCGACGGAACGGTACGGGATTTCGGGGATGCGTACCTGTTGGGCAAAAAGCGAGGTATTCAGCGAGAAACAAAAGAGTAATACAACAGATTTCATGCGAACCTCGGCGGCTGGAGGTCATGGCGTCAATCGGCCACGTTCGAAAGCGTAGCCTACACGAAACTCATGTTCACTGACTAGCTCGCCTCAAGGATGCTGCGATAAGTTGTGGATATTATTGCGTGTTGCGTCATGCATAATGCGGGACGCGCTCTTGCGAGCCGCACGCCGGCTATCTTTCTCCGGGCTTGCAGGGCGAGTTGCGTAAGAGTCTTCGGGCCTACCTGCCCAGTTCGAGGAGGATGTTCATGTCTCTGTCTCTCCGGTTGGTCAAGTTTTCTTTTCTTTTGATTGTGGTGCTGTACGGGATAATTGGGCTCGGCCAATCGCCCCTTCCCTACGGGGTGTCGGTCAGCGTGGAGAATGCCAAGAAGGCTGCCGCCGTGGCGCTGGATGAGGCGCGAAAGGGCAATTGGAGGATGGCGGTGGCGGTGGTCGATACCGGCGGCATTCTGGTGTATTACGAGAAAATGGACAACACGCAAACCGGGAGCGCGGACATCGCCATCGACAAAGCCCGGACGGCGGTGCGGTTCAAACGGCCGAGCAAGGCATTTCAGGACCTGGTGGCGGGCGGCGGCGGCGGCCTGCGCATTCTTCGTCTGCCGGGAGCCGTTCCACTGGAAGGCGGCATTCCTCTCGTCATCGACGGTCAGATTGTAGGCGCCATCGGAGTCTCGGGTGACAGCGGCGATCACGACAGCATCTGTGCACAGGCGGGGGCCAGCACGCTTAAGTAGGATCGTGCGGCGTCGCGACAATCGCTCGCCCGGGATTCACGAACAGCAGTCAAATCTAGCGGAGCTTTGCTCCGCCGGACAGCCGAGTGCGGCTGTCCCCACGCAATCCTATTGGTTGACGCCGCTGGCCAGGAAGCCGCCGTCCACCGTCAACACATGGCCGGTGACGAAGCTTGCGGCTTCGGATGCGAGGAAGACGGCGGCGCCGCCGAGTTCATCGAGTTTCCCAAACCTCTTCATCGGCGTGCGCAGTAAAAATTCGCGACCGCGGTCCGTTCCGTCGAGCAAGGCGGCGTTCAGATCGGTGCGGAAGACGCCGGGAGCGATCGCATTCACACAAACCCCCGACTTGGCCCATTCGATGGCGAGAGACTTCGTCAGCGAAGCGACGGCCGCCTTGCTGGCGCTGTACGCGGCCACCTCATAGAGCGCGACAAAGGAAGATAGCGAAGCAATATTAATGATGCGGCCGTATCCGCGCTCTATCATGTGCCGGCCAAACACGCGGCAGGCGCGGAGGGTTCCATTGAGGTTTGTTTCCAGAATCGCGCTCCACTCGGATTCGGAGACTTCGAGAGTAGGAGTCCGCTTGGTGCGGCCGGCGCAATTTACCAGGATCTCCACACTGCCGAATTCCGCGGCCATGGCGGCGAGAAGACGGTCGAGGCTGGAGCTGTCAGTGACATCGCAAGTCTGGACCAGGGATCGCCGGCCGAGCGCATTGACTTCGGCGGCAGCGGCGGCCACTTGCTCGGCGCGGCGGCCTGACGGGACAACATTCGCGCCCGCTTGTGCCAGCGCCCGGGTAAGAGCCAGCCCGATGCCGCTGGTTCCACCGATCACAACCGCGGTCTTATTCGCCAGATCGAGTTGGGGATGACCCATGCATCATTCCTTCCAACAATGGTTTTGGTGGACTGCATTATAAGCGCCCACTGCTATCGCACGATGAACTCTCGCAAGCCGGCCGCACCAGCTCCTGCCGCACCAGCTTCTGCTTGAGGGCTCACCTGAATTCAACTATTTTGTAATTAAGGTGAAGGGGTATTGAAGCTTCCGCCTGTTATAACATCTGCTGCTGCCATTCACGGAGGAACCGTTTGAAAGCCATGGCCCGCGTTTTTCGGAGTACCCTCACGCTATTTTTCGCCGCCTTGCTGTCCCTGGTTGTGGCCCAAGGCCAAAACGCGAATTTTCACGACGCCCCGGCGTCGACCAAGGCCCTGAAAAACCCATATGAGGGTCAGCAGCCCCCTCAAGGGAGGGCGTTATTTCATCTTCGTTGCGCCCGTTGCCACGGGGAAAGCGGTGAAGGCTCTGGCAACATTCCGGCCCTGAAGGCGGAAAAGATCAAAGCAGCGGCGCCGGGTGAAATTTTCTGGTTCATCACCCAGGGCGATGTCAACAATGGCATGCCATCCTGGAAGACTTTGCCCAGGCAACAACGCTGGCAGATCGTCAGTTACGTGCAAACGCTGGGTCAACCGCAGACTGGGCAGCCGCGCAAGCAGCCAGAAGCTCCGACGGCAGCCGACACGTCGACCTTGCCGGCTCCGCAGCCGCCGTTTACCGACTTCCGCCACGAGAAGCCGGGAGAGATACGCAAGATCACGCTGAAGGATCTTCCCGCTCCTTACTCAACGGCATCGGCAGGCAATGGTCCAGAAGTTGTGGCGCGTCCGGAAGGCGCATGGCCCAAGGTTCCGGAGGGCTTCAAGGTGGAACAGTACACCGCCGGGCTCGACAATCCGCGGATCATCCGCACTGCCCCGAATGGTGATTTTTTCGTGGCCGAGACTCGGGCGGGCGATATCAGAGTGTTTCGCGGCATCAATAGCAAAGGCAGACCCGAGCAGATGGCCGTTTTTGCCAGCGGCTTGAATGAGCCATTTGGCATCGCCTTTTATCCTCCCGGCCCGAATCCGGAGTGGGTTTACGTGGGAAATACGGATTCCGTGGTTCGGTTCCCCTATCAGAATGGCGATTTGCAGGCGCGCGGTCCGGCCCAGCACATTGCCGATGTACCCAGCGGCGGCGGCCATTCGACTCGCGATGTCCGGTTCTCTCTGGACGGCAAGAAAATGTTTGTTTCCGTGGGCTCGGCTTCGAATGTCAACGACCCGGATACCACTCCCGCAGAAAAGAATCGCGCCGACGTTCTGGAATTCAATCCGGATGGTTCAGCGATGCGAGTGTATGCCTACGGCATTCGCAACTGCGTGGGACTCGCGGTCAACTCCAAGACGGGCGAGCTATGGTGCTCGGTCAACGAACGCGACGGACTGGGCGACAACCTGGTCCCGGACTACATCACGCATGTGCAGGAAGGCGGCTTTTACGGGTGGCCGTGGTGGTATATGGGCAGCCATCAGGATCCGCGGCACCCGGGGAAACATCCTGAATTGAAGGACAAGGTCATCACACCTGACGTGATCCTGAACCCGCATAACGCTTCGCTCGGCATAACCTTCTACGATGGCAAGCAATTTCCCGCGGAATATCAGGGAGATCTGTTTGCGTCCGAGCATGGGTCCTGGAACCGGGCGGTTCGCGTGGGCTATGAATTGATTCGAGTGCCTCTGCATCAGACCGGCAATGCCAGCGGGGAATATCAGGATTTCATGACCGGATTCGTGGTCGACAACGGGCATGTCTGGGGACGCCCGGTTGGAGTCACGGTCGCTCCCGACGGCTCGCTGCTGGTCACTGATGACGGTTCCGATTCCATTTGGAGGATCACTTACACGGGAAAATAGGCGCGGACGCAACGTTCATGCTCTCGTGAGAGGGTATTCCTTTGCTCCGGCTTGGCCCGAATTGCCCTGCCCGGCCGCCGATGCCAGGCCACATTTTCGATATACTCGGGCTATGGATCGCCGCCTGGTTCATTCCTGCTAATCGAAGGACACATGTCAGGTTCTTCCCTCTCGCGTCGAAAATTCCTGAAGGCTGCTGGTGCAGTGGCGGGAGGGAGCTTGCTCGCTCCAGTTGCCAACTTTGGCCAGTCGGCTATGGCGCATCCGCAGGAAGCCGGTGGGCCGACGGGCAATCCAGCGGACTACACCCTCGCCATCGCGGTTAAGCCGATTGAACTCGCTCCGAATCGCATCGTTTCGACGACAACCTACAACGGCCAGTTTCCGGGACCACTGCTGCGCCTCAAGGAAGGCCAGCGAGTGACCCTAGACATTCACAACCAAACTGACCGGCCTGAGCAATTGCACTGGCACGGGCAATTCGTTTCTACCGATGTGGATGGAGCCGCGGAAGAAGGCACGCCCTTCATCTCTGCCCACGGAACCCGCCGCATTTCGTTTGTGCCCAAGCCTTCGGGATATCGCTTCTATCACACGCACGTCCGAGCCAAAGCGGACCTGAGTGCAGGGCAGTACGGCGGCCTGGTCGGTCCGGTGTACATCGAACCGAAGAACAATCCGGGCAACTATGACCGCGAAGTTTTTCTGACCTTGAAGGAGTTCGAACCCACATACAGCCGCGGTGGTGATATGGCGATGGATTTCTTGTCCCCGGCAACGGTGGTGAGGACCCTCAAAGATACAGGCGAGAGCGCCATGAAAGCCTCTCTCGCGAAGGGCGCGCCTCATGGCTTCGAGGTTGGGTACGGTTCTTTCACCATCAACGGGCGGATGCTGGGCCATGGAGAACCGATACGAGTCAGGCGAGGGGAACGCGTGCTCTTCCATGTCCTGAACGGAAGCGCCACGGAAATCCGCAGCCTAGCGCTACCCGGACACAGCTTCACCGTCGTGGCCCTGGATGGAAATGCAATTCCCAAGCCAACACAAGTTCCCGGCCTGTGGCTGGGTACGGCAGAACGCGTCTCCGCCATGGTGGAGATGAACCGGCCCGGAAATTGGATCATGGGTGATCTGGCAGACGACGACCGTCATCATGGCATGGGTGTTGTCGTCGAATATGCCGGAGAGAAGGGCAAACCCCAGTGGGTTGCTCCCAAACCGTTCCGATGGAACTATGCCCACTTTGGCGGCACAGACGTGGCGCCGGAACCTGATCAAATCTTCGACATGACTTTTGCCAAGCAGAATGCCGCACAAGATGGCTTCAACCTGTGGACCATCAATGATGTCGCCTTCCCGGAAGATCGCATGCAGCCCATGTTTCGGGTGGAGAAAGGCAAGCGCTACCGCCTGCGTATGCACAATGCGAGCGATGATATTCATCCTGTGCATCTTCATCGCCACAGTTTCGAACTGACTCAGATAGCCGGTCAGAAGACCTCTGGGGTGATGAAGGATGTTGTGATGATCGGCGGCTATCAGGATGCCGAGGTTGATTTCACGGCGGACAACCCCGGACTTACGCTGTTTCACTGTCATCAACAATTGCACATGGATTTTGGGTTCATGGCGCTGTTCGACTACATCTAGTCCGCTTTGAGATCGCAGCGTGTCGCATATTTTGCAGGTTTGCAGACTCTCTTGATCCATAAATATGACGCTTTGATTCTGGGCGGCGGCGCTGCCGGATTGCTGTGCGCCATCGAAGCAGGCAAACGGGGACGCAAAGTCGCGGTCCTCGAACATGCCGAGCGGCTGGGGAAGAAGATCCTCATTTCCGGCGGTGGGCGCTGTAATTTCACCAATCTTCACTGCTCGCCGGAAAACTTCATTTCGGGCAATCCGCACTTCGCCAAGTCGGCATTGGCGCGCTACACTCCGGCGGACTTCATTGCTCTGGTTGAAAAGCACCGCATTCCTTATCACGAGAAAACTCTGGGCCAGCTTTTTTGCGACCGCTCTGCCCAGGACATTCTGAGCATGCTGGAACGGGAGTGCCGCGAGAACGGAGTGGAACTGTTCACGGAGACCGCGATCCGGGAAGTGACACGGGCTGATCAATTTGTGGCCAAAACCGAGGAAAAAGAGTTTTGCGCTCCCGTGCTGGTCGTGGCCACCGGTGGACTATCCATCCCGAAGATGGGGGCGACTGGCTTTGGATATGACCTGGCGCGGCAGTTCGGGCTGGCAATCCGTGAAACTCGGCCGGGACTGGTGCCGCTGCTTTTCGCTGACGTGGACGAGCGGCAGTACAAGTCCCTGGCCGGTGTATCCGCCGAAGTGATTGCTGGGTGTAACGGCCAACGATTCCAGGAGAAGATGTTGTTCACTCACCGCGGGCTCAGCGGACCGGCAATCCTGCAGATTTCGTCCTACTGGTTGAAGTCGCGATCCGTCCTGATCGATCTGGCGCCGGAGCAGGAGGTCACGGCGGAGCTTCTTGCGCCGACGGCTCCACGAAATATCACCTCACTGCGAGCGGCTCTACGCCGGGTTCTCCCTAATCGCTTCGCCGACCGCTGGCTGGAAATCCATACTCCGAAGAGCTGGACCAATGCCTCGCTTAAGGAACTCGAGCGCGAGATACATGAGTGGACCGTGGTTCCGGCGGGCACGGAGGGCTACGCCAAGGCCGAAGTAACCGCTGGCGGCGTGGATACCGATGAACTGTCAGCGAAAACCATGGAGAGCCGAAAAGTCCCCGGCCTGTTTTTTATCGGCGAAGTCGTGGACGTCACCGGACACTTGGGCGGGTTCAACTTTCAATGGGCATGGGCCTCGGGAGCCAGCGCCGGGCGGGCGCTGTGAGGGGGACGCAGAGTGGCGGCGCCGAGCTTCTTGACGGGAATCAGAACTGGGTTGATGATCTCTTGCAACCTTCATCGCCTGAAATCAGGCCGGGAGCTTTGTTCATGACCTGCCCTCTTTCCGCATACTGCCTGCCGATCCAATGGAAGACTTCCCTGTTGCGAGCGGGATGGTTGAGCATCCTGGGTCTCGCGCTCGGGGCCGTCGCTTGGGCTGCTCCGGCTGCGGGCAAGGATCTACACATTTACTTCGTGGATGTCGAAGGTGGACAGGCAACTTTGTTCGTCACCCCGGCAGGGCAATCGCTATTGATCGATACCGGCTGGCCCGGTCACGAAGGCCGCGACGCCGATCGCATCGTAGCCACAGCCCGCAAGGCCGGAGTCAGCAAGATTGACTACGTGCTGATTACCCACTTTCACGAGGACCATGTGGGCGGCGCTCCGCAACTGGCCGCGCGCATTCCAGTAGGGACGTTCATCGATCACGGCGAGAACCGCGAGACCGGCGATGCTTCGGCGGTGAAAAACTGGCAAGCCTACCAGGCGCTTCTGGCATCGAAAAAATATCAGCGCATTAATCCGAAGCCGGGAGATGTGCTGCCGGTCAAGGGTATACGAGCAACCGTTATCAGCTCGGACGGAGCATTGATCGACAAAGCCGTTGCCCGGCGCCGGGCAGGAAAATACCAGTTGCAAGAATGCCGAGACCTATCCCGCCGACAAAACCGAAAATCTGCGTTCCCTGGGGACGTTGATCAATTTTGGCAAATTGAGAATCCTGGATCTGGGCGATCTCACGCGCGATAAGGAAATGGAACTGATGTGCCCAACCAACAAACTGGGCAAGATTGATATTTACATCGTGTCGCATCATGGCTGGGGGCAAAGCAGCGCTCCTGCTTTCGTATACGGCATTGCTCCGCGGGTGGCCATCATGGACAACGGGGCCAAGAAGGGCGGCACGCCCTCGGTCTGGGACATCATCGAGAAAGTCTCCGGGCCTGGAAGACTTGTGGCAACTGCATTTTTCCGAAGAAGGGGGCGCTGCCCACAATGTCGCAACGCAATTCATCGCGAATCCCGACGGCCCCGATGCCGGGAACGATCTGGAGCTGACCGCCCACCCGGACGGCAGCTTTGAAGTCTTCAATTCGCGGACGCAGAACAGCAAACACTACTCAGCGCGATGAGTCGTCCGGGTGGAGGAGAAGGGTGCAAGGGCGGTCAAGCAGGTAAACGTTTTCTGCCGTGCTATAGTGCGTGATTCTGGCGCTGAAGTTTGCTGCGGGCGCCGTGTGGTTTCGTTTGCGCAGTGGCTGTAACCAAACAGAATCGAGGACCATCACTTGTTGCGCTGGCGAATTGCGATCCTGGTGAGCGTGGCCATCGCCATCAGTTACCTGGACCGCCAGACGCTGCCGGTCGCTGTCACCGCGATCGCCGAAAGACATTCCGCTTAGCAATCAACGCTTCTCCGCGCTGCAATCGGCATTCCTGCTTTCCTACGCATTCCTCTACATCGGTGGTGGAAAGCTGGTCGACGCTCTGGGCACTCGCATTGGATTCGCCGTCATCATGACCTTCTGGTCGCTGGCCAACGCCAGCCATGCCCTGGCCACGAGCTTCGGCATGCTGATGGCCAGCCGATTTCTGCTGGGCATGGGAGAAGGTGGCGGCTTCCCTGCCTCGACGCGGGCTGTGGCGGAATGGTTTCCCGCGAAAGAACGCGCCACGGCCATGGGGATCATCAACGCCGGTACCGCCGTGGGTGCGGTCATCGCTCCTCCGCTGATCGCACTAGTGCTGACCTACACCAACTGGCGCTGGATTTTTGTGATCACAGGCGGGCTCGGATTGCTCTGGACCTGGTGGTGGATCTCATCTTATTTTTCACCGGAGAATCCGCCCGAGCTGAGCGCGGACGAACGAGCCGCCGCTGCTTCTCAACTCTCGAGTTCTGCGCTGAAAGTTCGCTGGATTGATCTGCTCCGCATTCGCGAATCCTGGGGGCTGGTGAGCGCCAAATTTTTGAGCGATGCAGCCTGGTACTTCTATCTTTTCTGGCTGCCCAAATATCTGTACGATGCCCGCGGGTTTAATGTGAAAGCGGTCGGCACGTTCGCCTGGATTCCCTACGCTGCCGCCGGAGTGGGCTGCCTTCTCGGAGGCTGGTTTTCGAGCTACCTGGTCCGGCGTGAGTTCTCTTTGGGCGTGGCCCGAAAGTTGGCGCTGGGACTGAGCGCGGTGGTGATGCCTTCCATCCTGCTGGTGCCGCGGCTTCCGGTGGCATGGGCGCTGGTGATCTTCAGCGTGGCCTATTTCGGACAACAATCATGGTCAACGCTGGTGATGGTCCTTCCCACCGACCTCTTCCCTTCTAACGTAGTCGGCTCGGTTGCCGGATTGGTAGGCTTTGGCGGAGCCATGGGCGGAATCGCCTTCGGGCAGCTGGTGGGATACCTGCTCGACCACGGCTTCGGCTACGGTGTCGTATTCTCATTGGCAGCCACTTTTCATGTCGCTGCTTTCGGTATCATTCTTGCGACCGTTCCGGTCATCCAGCCGCTGAATCTGGAACGGAGATTGAGTCGTTCGGGAGCCTGATGAGAATTAAAGAAATTCGTACCCGGGTCATGCGCTGGCGCGGAAAGACGGTCCCCTTGCCGCCTCACTTCTGCACCAATCCCATGGACTTGCTGAACCTGCCGGAAGCCTCGATGGGAACGTTCACCTTTCATGGCTGGCTGGTGGTCGAAATCGTCACCGACGATGGCCTGGTCGGGATCGGCAATGCCGCGCTCGCGCCCCAGGTCACGAAACAGGTAATCGACCTGCATCTCAAGCCGCTGCTGATCGGAAAAGATCCTTGGGACATCGAGTTTCTGTGGCAGCACATGTATCGCAAGACGATGGCCTTCGGTCGCCGGGGTATCGGCATGGTTGCCATCAGCGCCGTCGATATCGCGCTATGGGACATTTTGGGCAAATCGGCGAAACAGCCCGTCTATAGGCTGCTTGGCGGCAGGACCAAGCCGCGGATTCCGGTCTATGCCAGCCGGTTGTACAGCGTTGAGTTGAGCGAAGTGGCGGCCGAGGCCAAGCGCTACAAGGCCGAAGGCTATAAGGCCATGAAACTTCGTTTTGGTTGGGGGCCGACCGATGGCGCCGCCGGGATGCAGCGCAATCTGAATCTGGTGCGAACCGTGCGTGAAACCGTGGGCGATGGCATCGACGTGATGGCCGACGCTTACATGGGCTGGACGCTCGACTATGCCAAGCGCATGCTGTCGCTTCTCGAACCGTTCAATCTGAGGTGGCTGGAAGAGCCGGTCATTCCTGATGATGTACGCGGCTACGCCGAATTGAAGTCTTACGGGCGAATTCCGATTGCAGGCGGCGAGCATGAGTTCACTTCCTATGGTTTTCGCGACTTGCTCGAGGCCCGCGCGCTCGACTACATCCAGTTCGACACCAACCGCGTAGGCGGCCTCACCCAGGCGCGCAAGATTGCGGCCATGGCGGAGGCATATTCCGTGCCCGTAATTCCTCATGCCGGCCAGATGCACAACTATCACGTGGTGATGGCAAGCCTGAATTCACCGATGGCGGAGTATTTTCCTGTCGTCGACGTGGAAGTTGGCAACGAACTGTTTTGGTACATCTTCAAGGGCGAGCCCACAGCCAAAGACGGCTTTATTGATCTGGATGAAAACGTTCCCGGCCTCGGCCTGACCATCAACGAGGCCGCCTTGAAAGACTTTGAAGTCACTGAATGAATTAACGAATAGATTGGAGAAGCAAACCCGGATTTATGACACGACTGGTTCAACTGAAACGAGGAAATACGAGGCGGGTAGCGCTGGTCGAAGAGCCACAACTGCGGCTGCTTGAGGGCTGCAGCTCGATCTATGAACTGGCCAATGCCGCGCTCAGCAGCGGCGCGAAGCTCGGAGATTTAGCGCGCCAGCGGGCGACGGGCGAGCACCTCGAATATGAGGCGATCTATCAAGGAAAATCGGAGTGGCGCATTCTGCCTGCCATGGACCATCCCGCAGAGTCGGCGCGCTGCATGGTTTCTGGAACCGGGTTAACCCATCTGGGCAGCGCGCAGAATCGCCAGAAGATGCACGCCGCCTCAGCCGGGGAATTGACTGACAGCATGAAAATGTTTCGTTGGGGACTCGAGGGCGGCCGGCCCGCGCCAGGGTCGATCGGCACCGCTCCGGAGTGGTTTTACAAAGGTACTGGAACAACCTTGCGCGGGCAGGGCGATGTGCTCGACGTTCCCGCTTATGCCGGCGACGGCGGTGAGGAAGCGGAGATCGCGGGAGTTTATCTGATTGCTCCCGACGGACAGCCACGGCGGGTGGGAATGGCGAGTGGCAATGAATTTTCAGATCATAAATTCGAGAAAACCAACTACCTCAACCTCGCCGCTTCCAAGTTGCGAACCTGCGCGCTCGGCCCAGAGCTCGTGGTCGATCCCGACTTCAAATCCGTTCCCATCGAAGTGAAGATTGAACGTGGCGGCAAGTTGCTTTGGTCGAAAACCTTCCAGACCGGCGAAGCGGAGATGTGTCACAGCCTGGCCAACATCGAGCATCATCACTTCAAGTTCGAAGCCCACCGCCGTCCGGGGGACGTTCACGTACATTTTTTCGGAACCGACGGCTTGAGCTTCAGCGACGGAATCAGCTTGCAGGAAGGTGATGTGATGCAGGTTTCCGCAACCGGATTTGGCCGGCCGTTGCGCAACCCCGTGCACATTGCCACATCGAAACCGGAATTAGTCAGCGTAAAGGCTCTGGGGTGAAATCATGTCAAAACCGCGCGTAGCAATCATGGGACTGGGAATCATGGGAAGCGGTATGGCTGGGCGCCTGCTCTCCGCCGAGTTTCCTCTCACCGTATACAACCGAAACCGGGACAAAGCAGCGCCCTTCGCCAGCTCCGGCGCAACGGTCGCAGCTTCTCCTCGTGAAGCGGCGTCCGGGGCGAAGATCATCATCAGCATGGTGGCCGACGACGCTGCCTCGCGCGGGGTGTGGCTAGGCGAAAATGGCGCGTTGGCCGGAGTTTCTCGCGGGGCCGTGCTCATTGAGTGCAGCACACTCAGCGTGAACTGGATCAAGGAACTGGCAGCGGCAGGGGCTCAGCACGGATGCGAATTGCTGGACGCACCGGTCACTGGCACCAAGCCCCATGCGGCATCGGGCGAGCTATCGTTCCTGATTGGCGGATCGGATGCGGCCATCGCCGCCGCGCAGCCAGTGTTGTCTGTGCTGGGGCACGAAATCACTCACCTCGGCCCCACCGGAAGCGGCGCGCTGATGAAGCTGATCAACAATTTCATGTGCGGCGTGCAAGCCGCATCCCTGGCCGAAGCCGAGTCGCTGATCAATGCCGGAGGGCTGAACCGCGAGAAGGCCCTGGCCATCCTGATGAATGGAGCTCCGGGCAGCGGCATTGTGAAGAGAGCGGCCGCTCGCGTGACGGCCAACGACTTTACCCCGAACTTCACTCTGCGTCTGATGGCGAAGGACTTGAGCTACGCGATTGATGAGGCCTCGCAGCGGGGACGCAGCCTGCAGACCGCGAGCTCCGCGCTCGCGGTATTCAAAGACGCGATTGCCAAAGGTTACGGCGATCAGGATTTCTCCGCGGTCGTCAAGTCGCAGCAGCGCGGCTAAACGCAGTCCACAGCCGGACCAAAACTACCACGTAATGCGGACCAGGGACAGCCCTTGCCTGGGCAGCGCGAATTGCAGGTGGGCGGCGCCTTGCGCGACCGGCAGCCATGCGGGCGACGTGAGCAACTGCAAATGGCCCGCGCGCTCCAATTGTTCGTACTGTTCTGCCGTCGGCGATTGCGGTGAGCCGGCGTCTTTCCACGCGATGAATGCGTTGCTGTGACTGGAATCGATGCGGAAATGCTCCGCCAGACCGCGGTTGATTTTGGCCGGCAGCCCGTTGATCACCAAATCGATTGCAGTGGCGCTGGCCGAAAGATCGTCGTCGTGGTAATTCCAGATCAGGACCTCGACCTCATGATCTTTCCGTGTGGCAATCACGTTGATGTCCGGCTGCGCCCGCACCCCGTCGCGGATCACGTCTTCCGCATGCAGGGCGCCTGAACTGGTGGCCTTGACGCGCTCACTGCCCAGCAGGCCGAACATCCGGAAAGTATTCAGCACAGGTTTGTCCACGCCGTTGGTGGCCAGGGTGCGAAAGCCCTCGAAATAAGGCTGGTTTTCGAACTCAAAGGCCCACGTCACCGCGCCCAGGAAATTGATGTGCTCACGGGCGGCGAGAAAGAAAATGTTGTTCAGCGTTTCGGCCGTGTAGACGGCGTACAAGGGGCCGTTGCGATAAGAATTCTGAGGATTGCTTCGCGCCGAGCAGGCCGCACAACCCTCTGGGTCTGACTCTCCCAGAATAATCGGCGTACCGCGCCATTCCGGGAAAGAAGCAACGATCTGGAAGCCACGCTCAATCGCCGCCAGCTGACGGGCGATGCCCATCTGCACATGATCGCCCAACCACTTCGGTGATCCTTTGGGATGGAAGCTGATGAAATCCAGGTGAGCGCCCGTCTTTCCATTCACGTAGTTGGGCTGGTGCGCGCAATGCTCGAGGAACGAGCGCAGAAATTCCACTGACTTCGGGCTGCCGGGGCCGGTCGTGTCCGGGACCTCCGACTCGCGCTCCGGGCAGCGCCCGCAGGACGGCATCCACGCTGAAGTCATACAGCTTGAAATATTCCTGCGGTGTTCCCTGCCAGTAGTCGATGTCGGGTTCGTTCCATACCTCCCACAGCCAGGTTTTTACTTCGGCGTCTCCGTAGCGCTCCCGCAAATGGTGGACAAATTGAAAGATCAGTTCCGCCCACTTCTGATAGTCCTTTGGAGGGTAGGCCCAGCCGGTGTAGATCGAACCTTGAGGAAAATTGTGACGATAGGGCTCGGGGTGCGTGGACAAGGCTTGCGGCATGAATCCGATTTCAACTAGCGGCTTTACGCCCGCTGCGTGAAAGCTGTCGAAAATCTGGTCCAGGATGGTCCAGCTATAAACCGGCTTGCCGGCGGCATCTTCGGTGTAGATATTAGTCGACCCCCACTTCAGGGAGGCCGCGCCGTCGCCGGTAGTAAACAGATTGTGAACCCGAACGTAAGGCGGAACAGGGGCGAGGGCTGCCAGCTCACCGAGCAGCTTCTTGCCATTCGCCGCGTAGGTGTAGTTGGGCTCGTCATAGCCGAAATAATTCCAGATCGGCGCAATCGTGCCCTGCGGCTGATCGAAATAGACTTGAACGTTAGCGCTTTCCGGAGTTTGCTGCGCCCCGGCCCATGGGCACAAAAACGCCCCCAAGAGAAAAGCCATACAGCAACGAACAAACAGAGTGGGTTTTGCTTCGAAAGGATTCATTCGCGACCTGTCCCCATGCCGCAGTATCATAGTTGATCTTGAGGGCCCTGTGGCGCCACAGGTTTGAGTTAAAATCAGTCGGTCTGTCTTCACCAACTGAAGCGAGCGAGAGGGCACACATGATCCAGATCAAAGTCAATGGCGTGGAGCATTCTTTCGATGGCGATCCCAATCTGCCGCTGCTGTGGTATGTGCGCGATGTCTTGGGACTAACCGGAACCAAGTTTGGTTGCGGCATGGCGCTGTGCGGGGCCTGTACCGTGCATCAGGACGGCAAGGCCATCCGGTCCTGCATCACCCCCGTGCGCGCGACCACCGGCAAAGAGATCACCACCATCGAAGCCATTTCCAAGAATGGATTGCATGTGGTGCAGCAGAAGTGGATCGAGTACAACGTTCCGCAATGCGGCTACTGCCAGTCGGGACAGATCATGCAGGCCATCTCCCTGCTCAAAGAAAAGCCCCAGCCCAGCGACGAGGACATTGACGGCGGCATGGCGGGAAACATTTGCCGTTGCGGCACCTACCAGAGAATTCGGGCGGCGATCAAGGCAGCCGCGGGGGTGAAAGCATGAGCGACAACATCCTGAACGTGAGCCGTCGCGGTTTTCTGCAAGGCTTGGTCTCCACCGGGGCGCTGGTCCTGAGCGTGCGCCTGATTCCGGACTCCCTATGGGCAGCCGAGACGGCGGCAGGCTTACACGCCGACAGCGCCGTGCTGCACCCCAGCGCGTTCGTAGGCATCGACACCGACGGAACCGTTTACCTGGTGGCGCACCGCTCGGAGATGGGCACCAGCAGCCGCACTTCCGTCCCCCTCATTCTGGCGGACGAACTGGACGCCGATTGGAAGCGCGTGAAACTGGAACAGGCGATCGGAGATCCACGCTACGGAGATCAGGACACGGACGGCTCGCATTCGGTTCGCGACGGATTTACGACCATGCGCGAAGCCGGAGCTACGGCGCGCTTGATGCTCACACAGGCCGCTGCCCAGAAGTGGGGCGTGCCGGTTTCGGAGTGCGAATCGGATCTTCACGCCATCGTGCATCGGCCCAGCAAGCGCAGGGCTGGCTACGGAGAGCTGGCTTCAGCAGCGTCGAAACTTCCGGTCCCCAAGAAAGAAGAGCTGAAATTCAAACCGAGAAGCGCCTGGCGATATATCGGCAAAGGCGCCACCAGCTACGACCTGAACGAGCTGTGCACCGGCAAGGCGGGCTTCGGCATGGATGCACGCCTCGACGGCATGGTCTATGCCTCGGTCGAGCACCCGCCCGTGCTGGGCGGCAAGGTCAAGTCGTACGACGAAAAGGCCCCGCTACAGGTGCGCGGCGTCAAGCAAACCATTCCTATCAAGCCTTTCACCCCGCCGCATCTTTTTCAACCGCTCGGAGGCGTGGCGGTTATCGCCGACAATACCTGGGCGGCGTTTCAGGGACGCAAGAAGTTGAACGTAGCGTGGGACAACGGGGCGAACGGCAGTTACAACTCTGACCAGTACAAGAAGGAGTTGCAGGAGACCGCCCGAAAACCGGGAAAGGTCGCGCGCAACATTGGCGACGTGGACGCCGCCTTTGCCAAGGGCGGGAAGGTCATTGAGGCGGATTACTATGCTCCCCTTTTAGCCCATGCAACCATGGAGCCGCCTGTCGCCCTGGCCGACTATCGCGACGGTAAAGTAACGGTATGGGCTCCGACGCAGAATCCGCAGGCGGTGCAGGAGACCATCGGCGCGGAACTTGGCATCCCCAAAGAAAATGTGACCTGCTACGTGACCCTCCTGGGTGGCGGGTTTGGCCGCAAATCGAAACCCGACTACGCGGCCGAAGCAGCCATTCTCTCGAAAGCCGTGGGCAAGCCGGTCAAGGTAGTGTGGACACGGGAAGATGACATCAAGTTTGACTACTATCACACCGTGGCTGCGATGTACCTGAAAGCCGCTCTGGACGAAAAAGGAAAGCCCACGGCATGGTTGCAGCGCTCCGTCTTTCCGCCCATCGGTTCCACCTTCGCCGTGAACACTACGTACGGCGACGGCGGCGAAATGGGAATGGGATGGACCGATTTGCCCTTCGACCTGCCCAATCATCGCGCCGAGAATGGGTCGGCCGAAAACCATGTGCGCATTGGCTGGCTGCGGTCGGTGGCAAATATTTACCATGCATTTGCCGCTCAGTCTTTCGCCAACGAACTGGCGCATGCGTCAGGACGGGACTCGGTGGAATACTTACTGGAACTGATTGGGCCGGCACGTATCGTGGACATTAAGGCCACCGCCCCCGAGTACGACAACTACGGCGGCTCGCCGGCGGATTACCCCCTGGATACGGCGCGGATGCGAAGGGTAGTTGAACTGGCCGCGGAAAAATCCGGTTGGGGAAAACGCAAGCTGGGCAAGGGCTCCGGCATGGGCATTGCCGTTCACCGCAGCTTCCTCACTTACGTAGCGACGGTCGTCGAAGTAGAAGTTGACGATCAGGGCGAAGTGAAGATTCCCTCGGTACACACCGCGCTCGATGCCGGCATCGTGGTGAATCCCGAAGCTACCCGGGCCCAGTTCGAGGGCGCGGCGGTTTTCGGAACCAGCATCGTACGGAGTGGCGCGATCACGGCGAAAAATGGAGCTATCGAACAGTCCAATTTCAACGACTATCCCGTGGCCCGAATGAACGAGGCTCCATACAAAACCACGATTCACATTGTAGATAGCGACGCGCCGCCGGCAGGGGTGGGTGAACCGGGTGTGCCTCCGTTCGCGCCTGCTGTGTGCAACGCCATCTTCGCCGCCACCGGAAAACGAATTCGCGAATTGCCGCTCTCGGCCAGCGCCGCAAAGGCTTAAGTTGCTCTCGAGGGTGCCCCGGTCCAAGCTCTGCTTGGGCCGGGATTTTTCTGTGCAGTGAGAAGGGCGCGAGCGCCGGCTCACGCCGGCAGTGTGCGGGTTCGTCGGGCTTCGTAGGCCTTCAGATGAGTGTAGGCAACGCTGAGAAGCGGAAGCTCGAGCGGAGTTGAGCGATCTTTCCCACGCCGAAGCAGGTCGCCGATGATGTGGTCCGCCTCAATCGGCGCGTTGCGTTCCATGTCGCGCAGCATCGAAGCAGTAAGAGTGGCGCCGGTCGCAGTGAGCATGCTGCGGGCGCGTTCCAGTTGAGCCGGGCGCATCGGGTAGCCTTCGGCAGCTGCGATCGAGCCGCATTCCGCAAGCAGTCCCAGGATGAAGTCCTTCCCCCCGGGAGATGCGCAGATATCTCCAATGGCAGCACGCATCACGCAGGTGCTGCCGGCCAGCGTAGCCAGAAAAACCCACTTCTCCCACATTTCCTGCAGGATCTCGGTGCTGGCGCGCGGTTTGAAGCATGCCCCGTCCATCAAGCCGGCGATGGCTCGGACCCGATCCGATAGCGCGCCATCTCGTTCTCCGAAAGACAGCTCGTGGGTGTCATTGAGATGCACGATCGCGCCGTCGTTGAGCGCCACCGCGATCAGGCACTGCCCGCCAAGCACACGCTCGCGGCCAAAGCGCTTATCCAGAATGTCCAGGTGCCGCATGCCGTTGAGCAGCGGCAGAATGGCAGTGTGAGGTCCAACTGCCGGAGCGAAGGACGCAAGCGCGCCCTCCAGATCGTAAGCTTTGCAGCTGAGCAGGATGAGATCAAACGTCTCGCGCAGATTCTCGGCGAGTACGGTAGCCGGCTTGGCGATGGTGGCGTCGCCAAAGCGGCTGCGAACGCTCAGACCCTGACCCGCCAGCTCCGCGGCTCGTTTTGGACGCACCAGAAAGGTGACATCCCGATTCGCCTCGACCAGCCGCCCACCGAAATAGCCGCCAATCGCACCGGCTCCCACAACCAGGGTTCGCATAGATCAATTCCTCAAACCACGAGCCCACCGCACGGCTGGCAACATCTCCGCTCGCTTCCTTTAGCGGCCCACTAGTTTCTGCAAATGTTCTGGATATCGGGCGCCTTGCACCGCGACCTCCGAGGCTGCAGCTTCCAGTTGCCCAACATCGGCGGGCGTAAGTCCGACGGCGGCGGCCCCGATGTTCTCTTCGAGTCGATGCAGCTTGGTCGTACCTGGAATCGGCACAATCCATGGTTTCTGAGCCAGCAGCCATGCCAGGGCGATCTGTGCAGGCGTTGCTTTTTTTTGTTTTGCGAACTTACCGATCAGGTCGACCATACCCTGATTGGCCTTCCGGTTCTCTTCGGTAAAACGGGGGACGATGTTGCGGAAATCGGTCTTGTCGAACTTCGTATCTTCCTTGATCGCTCCGGTCAGGAAGCCTTTTCCCAACGGGCTGAATGGGACGAATCCGATGCCGAGTTCTTCGAGCGTCGGTATCACTTCCGCTTCGGGCTCTCTCCACCATAGCGAGTATTCGCTTTGCAGCGCCGTGACAGGCTGCACTTTATGCGCACGGCGTATCGTTTGCACGCCTGCTTCGGACAGGCCGAAGTGCCTGACCTTGCCTTGCTGAATCAGATCTTTCACCGCGCCCGCAACTTCTTCGATAGGCACGTCGGGATCAACGCGGTGCTGATAGAACAAGTCGATGACATCGACTCT
Organism: Terriglobia bacterium; assembly: GCA_963698825.1. GTDB lineage: Bacteria > Acidobacteriota > Terriglobia > Terriglobales > Acidobacteriaceae > JAIQFF01. Next base: position 85,384 of record CAVOSG010000007.1, read on the forward strand.
AAGGCGCTTGAGCGAGGCTTCCGCGACTTCTTTGATGTGCTCCGGCCGGCTGTCCAGCCCGGCTTGCTTCCCGGTCTCTGGATCGAGTTTGAAACCAAATTTCGTGGCGATCGCCACTTGGGTACGAAGTGGAGCCAGCGCCTCGCCCACGAGTTCCTCGTTGGTGAACGGGCCATACACTTCGGCGGTGTCGAAGAACGTTACGCCACGCTCTACGGCTGTCCGGATGAGTGAGATCATCTCTTTCTTGTCCGCAGGCGGACCGAAACCGAAGCTCATTCCCATGCAGCCCAGGCCGATGGCTGAGACTTCCAGATTGCTTTTTCCCAGTTTGCGCTTTTGCATTTGCATCTCCTACGATGAGTAGTCGTCACACGGCTGGGCTACGCCGCGTGATCAGGTTCATGCCCTCTTCGGGAAGCCGTTGGGTTGGACTATTGGGAGCCATCACCCCATAACTGCTTTGGAAATGAATGGCGGGGACGACGGGACTCGAACCCGCGACCTCTGCCGTGACAGGGCAGCGTTCTAACCAACTGAACTACGTCCCCAGCTTTCAGCGGGCTAGTGGGAGACCCGCATCTTTACTGCACTTCCCTGTGGTCAACTGTTTCGCTTGTTGCAATGCTTTCCACCCACAGGAGTGAAAGCCGGGCCGAAACGACTCCATGCGAAACTGTCATCCAGAACATCTGTCCCTGCTCTGTGCTTGAATTGTAGCAGACCGAATTCAGATCGGTACAGGCTTGGCGTGATGCGGTTCGCAGGCGACGCCGGCCCCGACACAATCGTTGCCAGCTCGCCGGACCTAACTCATAAAAAAGGGCAGAAAAAGCGACGGTAGCTACCAGCCCTGCTATCCAAACGCCGGTGCGGAACGTCTAGCAACAACGGGCGGGTGACTCTGCGGTTCGATCCTTGAATCATTGAGACGAAGATCAAAAACTTTACCGCAAAGGGCGCGAAGGAAAGCCGCAAAGGACGCAAAAGTAAAAGCGGAGGACAACGAACTCATGAAGACAAAGAACAAACCAGCACCTTCAGCGCGCGCTTGCTGGAAATTCGAAGGATGGATAGTCTGCGGCGTCGCACTGCTTTCCTTTGCTGCCGGATCGCTCTTCACGGCCCGCCTGATGCACCTGAACCAGGTAAGAGCCGATAGCAATCGCGTATTCGAGCTTATGGTCTATCACACGATGCCGGGCCAAGTGGCCGCCCTCGAGTCGATCTTTCGCGACGTTTCCAAGCTACAAGCCAAGCACGATCTGAATGTCGTCGGGTACTGGGTGCCTGGCGACGATGATCCCGCCTGGACCAACACATTTATTTACCTCGTGGCCCATCCCAGCCGGGACGATGCGAAAAAGAATTGGCAAGCGCTTCATGCCGACCCGGCGTTTCCAGAGTATAGAAAACAGGCCATACGGCTCATAGAGAAGGCAGGCGAAGCCTATAGAGTGGACGAGGTGTACATGCGTCCGTCGGATTTCTCGGCGATGAAGTAAAGCCCGGCTGGAGAAGGTTTGATCTTAAATAGGAGAACTCGGCAGGCATGAATGCACTACGGAACTGTGCCTTGGTTGGCCTTCTCTTGTTGGTTCCTCAACTGGAAGGCGCGCCGCGAAATCAGTGGATCGCCACCTGGGCGGCCAGTCCCCAGCCGGCGGCCCCTGATCCAAGCGAGCCGCTGCTCAACATCGAAGATCAGACCGTGCGGGAGCGTGTGCGGGTGTCCATCGGAGGAGCCCGGATCTGCATTCGTCTCTCCAACGAATACGGCACCGCACCCCTCCTGGTTGGCTCGGCCACGCTCGCCGCGTCGACCGACGCTGCGAGCGTCAGGCCAGGGTCAATTCAGAGTGTCACTTTCGGGGGCAGCAAATCGGTCACGATTCCCGCGGGAGCGCCGGTCCTCAGTGACCCCGTGGCCTTTCCCGTCACTTCCGGAGCTGAGATCAGCATAAGTCTCTATTTCCCCAAGCGTGTCGCTACCCCGACACTGCATGCCCTCGCGCTCAAGCGCGCAGTGGTCTCGCAACATGGTGACCACACTCGTGCGGAGAAGATCGAAGCTGGAGGTGAGTCTGAATCTTCAATCCTGATCAGCGCTGTGCTGGTCCCTGCTCAGCCGTCGCAGCGCCTGGTGGTGGCGTTTGGCGACTCGGTTACTGATGGCGACGGGTCGAGCGTGGATGCGGACCGCAATTGGCCGAGCGATCTCGCTCGTCGCCTGGGAACGAAGCGCCAAGGCTCAAAGCTGGCAGTGGTCAATGAAGGCATAGTCGGCAACCGGTTGCTGAACGACTGTTTCATGGCCAATGTCGGCTGCTTCGGAGTCAGCGCTCTGGCTCGCTTCGATCGGGACGCCCTGGCGTTACCGGGCGTAACTCACATTGTGCTGCTCGAAGGTCTCAACGACATCGGTTTCCCCGGCGCAAAACTGGGCGGAAGCTACCTTGCCGATCCAGCGGATGTTTGCGCTCCCGAGGAATTGATAGGCGCCTATCGCCAATTGATTGCCCGCGCCCACGCTCAAGGGGTCAAAGTAGTTGGCGCGACGATCAGCCCCTTTGAAGGTGTGATCGTTCCTGGCTACTACTCTGAATCCAAGGAAGTAATTCGGCAGGCGGTCAATAAGTGGATCAGGACCAGCGGCTCGTTTGACGGTGTGATCGACTTCGACGCAGTTTTGCGCGATCCGGATCATCCCAGCCGGCTGTTGGCGCGCTTCGCTTCAAAAGACCATCTTCATCCGAACGATGCCGGCTACCAGGCCATGGCCGATGCCATCGATCTGGCTCTCTTCAAATAGACTTCCTCGCCATACAATATTTCTCCCGCTCAAACGTCTACACCCGTAGATGCACGAGGCGCTGATAAAACAGAGGCCGATGGCAGATCAAGACCGATGGATCTCCGAGGCGGTTGCGCGAGAGCAGTCGCGGCTGCGCAGCTTCATTCGGAGGCGCGTGGCCGATCCAGGCGATGCGGAAGACATCCTGCAGGACGTCTTCTACGAACTCGTGGAAGTGTACCGGATGATGAAACCCGTAGAAGAGGTCACGGCCTGGTTGTTTCAGGTCGCGCGTAACCGGATCACGGATCGGTTTCGCAGAAAGAGCCGGGAGGCGATACGGACCGAACCGGCCAGGGTCGCAAAAGATGGCGAGGTGCTTCTACTGGAAGAACTTCTTCCCTCCCCTGATGCTGGGCCCGACGCAGCCTATGCCCGCAGCGTGCTGCTGGAAGAGATCGATGACGCGCTGGACGAATTGCCCGACGAGCAGCGGGAAGTATTCATCGCCCACGAACTGATGGGCTACAGCTTCAAAGAGCTGGCAGAGAAAACCGGGCTCAGTGTGAACACGCTGCTGTCGCGCAAGCACTATGCGGTCCTGCACCTGCGCAAGCGTCTGCAAGCCATCTACGATGAATTTACGAAACGATAGGACAAAATTATGAGACGAAACTGGTTTCTACGAGCATTGATGTTTGTACCTTTCGCCATCCTGTTTCTGGCGGTCTTTACCTATGTGGTCATGAGCTTATGGAACTGGCTCATGCCGGCTTTGTTCGGATGGCATCTCATCACCTACTGGCAGGCGATGGGAATCCTGATTCTCAGCAAAATCCTCTTTGGCGGATTCCGTGGCGGCCGGCGCCAGCACTGGTATGGGCGGCGAAGGATGATGGAGCGATGGGAGCGAATGACCCCGGAGGAACGGGAGAAATTTCGTGATTCGATGCGCGGACGATGCGGTCCCTTTGGTGGTCCTGCGGCCGAACCAAAAGCTTGACCGCCGTGGATGATGCCGGTCTCTGATTAACTCAACTGGGTTAACTCGCCCAGGCCCGCGCGACGATCGCCCGCACGTGGATGCGCGTAGTATCGAGAAAAGGGATGCTCTGGTCTTTCATCTCACCCGGCTTGACGTCGCCCAGAATCAGGGGCAGCTCGGTGCCGCCCAGAATCAGGCCGTCAATGTTCTCATCCTTCTTCATACGATCGACAATCGCCAACAGCCCCTGGCGCGTCTCCGGGAGGAAGATACCCTTCACCAATTCGTTCATGTATTTGTCGTGAATATAACTTTGCTCGTCGAGTGCCGGTGTGACCAGCGCAATTTGCGCCGGTGAAAATACCTGGGGATAGAACTTCCCCTGCATGGTAAAGCGTGTACCGAAGAGTGCGAGCCTTTTCAGTCCTGAGGCTTTGGCGGCTTCGCAAGCGGCTTCTACAATGCTGACCAGTGGGATCGGCGACCCGCGGCGCACCTCGTCGAACACAATGTGCGGCGTGTTGGCGGAGAGCAAGCCATACTCCGCGCCCGCCGCCGCCAATTTCCGAATTTCAGCCACCAGAAATTCTGTGACCTTGGCCAGATCGTTGACTTCGAACAGGTCCACCAGAGTTTTCAGATTGACACTGTTGATGACAATGGGCGGATAAGTGCCGTCGGGGTGTAGAGCGCGGTAGGCCGCAATCAGCTGGCGATAATATTCAATGGTGGATTCTGGCCCGATGCCCCCGATCACTCCCACGGTCTTCATGCTTCGTCTCCTGGCGTCTTCGCCACTATCATTTTAGGCCATGCGCCCGGGTTTCGAGATGGCGGAGAGACAGAGCCGCGGTTGCGGGTGCAGACCCTGGTAAAGTAAGCTGCGTTGCGGTGAATCCTTCGACCGCACGAGGTAATCCAAGCCCACATGAAAGCCATTCAGGTAAAGCAGACCGGAGGGGCGGAAGCCCTTCAAGTTGTCGACGTGCCCGTTCCACAGCCGAAAGCCAACGAGGCCGTGGTGAAGGTCGCCGCCTCAGGCGTGAACTTTATTGATGTCTACCATCGCGAGGGCCGCTACCCGGTCCCGGTTCCGTTTGTCATCGGACAGGAGGGTGCAGGTGCGGTCTCGGCGGTTGGCGCGGAGGTCAAGTCCGTCAAAGCAGGCGACCGAGTGGCATGGACCGGAATCATGGGCTCATACGCTGAGTACGTAGCAGTGCCGGCCGATCGTCTGGTCAAGATTCCAGAGGGCGTGAATGAGCGCGAGGCCGCCGCCACGATGCTGCAAGGCATGACCGCGCACTATCTGGCCTACAGCACATTTCCGCTGAAACGTGGAGAGACGGCACTGATACACGCCGCTGCCGGGGGAGTCGGGCTGCTGCTGGTGCAGCTTGCACACAATATAGGGGCGCGTGTGATCGGTACGGTCTCGACCGAGGAAAAGGCCAAGCTGGCGCGGGAAGCGGGCGCGGACGAGATCATTCTTTATACGAAGTCGGATTTTGAAATTGAAACCAAGCGCCTGACCAATGGCAAAGGCGTGGATGTGGTGTATGACTCGGTGGGCAAGACGACGTTTGAAAAAGGCTTGAACCTGCTGCGTCCGCGCGGGATGATGGTGCTGTTTGGCGGCTCGAGCGGAGCCGTACCGCCGTTTGATCCGATCATCCTTACGCAGAAAGGTTCGCTGTTCCTCACGCGTCCCATGCTGGGCCATTACACTGCCACCCGCGAAGAGCTCGAGGCGCGGGCCAGCGCGCTGTTCGGCATGATCGCGGCCAAGAAGCTCAAGTTGCGCATCGAACATATCTATCCTTTGCAGGAAGCGCAGCAAGCGCATCGGGATCTGGAAGGACGCAAGACCACGGGCAAGCTGCTGTTGATTCCGTAGAAACCTCAGGGGCAAAGCCCTCAGAGCGGCAGCAGTTGTGGCACGGCTAAAGCCGTGCCCTTCCCGAGCAGCGCCCTTCCTGAGCGGTGCCGTTTCCGAGCCGCGCCATTCTCGCGGCAACCTGCCGCTCATGTTCTACCTCTAAGGCGCAGGAGGTTTTCATGGCAGCGACCAAGAGTTCACGGAAGAAATCCAGCCAACGCAAATATGGCGAGGCAGCCAGCAAGGGCGTGGAGAGCGCTATGCACCGGGAAAAGCGCGGGACGCTCCGGTCCGGCAAGGGCGGCAAAGGCGGCAAGGTGACGAGCCGCAAACAGGCGATCGCCATCGGCCTTTCCGAAGCTCGCAAGAGGGGCGCGAAGGTTCCCAGGAAAAAGGCCAGCTGAGATTCCGACCGTTGGAGTTCCCCGCTCGCGCTGCCAATCCTTCTCAGCCGCGCCTCTCAGTAGCCTGCGACCTTACGCGGGGTGCCCACTGGCGTGGCAGAGGTAATCTGGTAGTCCTGGTAGTCAATGCTGAAACTGGCGTGGCCTCCCAGCCGGATCGAGCTGCTGCTGCGATTGGAAACGGGCAGCCAGAAATCTCCTACCTTGGCGTAGACCTGTTCGATCTTCGTATCCTTGGTCCAGAAAGACGGGTTTTTCGCGGGCACCCCTTCAATGCGAACCACGGCAAAATCCTCGGCATCAACCCAGATTCGTCCGCGGTAGAGGAGTTTGTCGTTGGTAATCGGTTCCACGGAAAGAATGTAGGAGGGACCGGCCGGCGCGCTCTGGTATCCCATCAGGGCGAACCGGTAGTTGTCGGTGTTGAGGGCCACCCGACTCTGGTTTTCCTGGGTGAGTGCCTCTTTTTCGCTCTGCAGCATTCTCTGGAATACCCGATCAATCACCAGCTGCGAGCCTTTTTGCGACCGGATGCTGAACTCCTTGGTTCCGGGAGAGCGGTACTTCACATCCACCGTCATCTCCGCACTTCTCGAACCCGGGAAGCCGCGATACTCAAGCCGGTAGATGCGCGTTCCCTGGTAGGCGTCCAGGGCACGGGCACGTTCCAGGTTTCTGCGCACCATGTGGGCAACGATTTCTTCGGCTGTCAGCGGGGCGGGGAGGCTGGCGGCGGGCAACTCCGACATTTGCGCGCTTGCTGCCTGTGACATGCCGATTCCGGTGAGCAGCAACAGCACAAGATGTGCGGATTGGCGGGCGGACTGGTAGGCGGACTTAGAAGATGGCTTCATTCTGAACTCAACAAGGCGAACTCGATCGGGTGAGCCCGATACACTCAAGATACCGCCATTTATTTTCCAAAAGTGTTCGATTTTGAACAGATTTTGCAATTCTTCCTGCGGGCCAACTTAACTGCCCCCGGTCCTTCTCTTCGCCGGCGTCCATTATCTCGCGCCACCCCTCTTGAGTATGAATGGGATTCTGGGACACTGGGCACCCCGCTGTCTGTGACGGTCGTCACACCGCCGTCGTCCACGCCGCCCGCCCGCCCCTGGGCTCTTCGCTGCCCGAGCCATGTATCATTCCAAACACAATCCTGGGAAGGACGGGAGCAAAACAATGGCGACACGACGTGAGTTCTTGCAGAAAGCCGGCGCTGTCGGAGCCGGGTTGATTGCGAGTCAGTTGGTTGCAGAAGAAGCGATGACCGGGAGTGCGGCAGCCGCTACGGTTTCCGACATCGTAATGATGGATGGAATGGAGTTATCGAACGCCATCCAGTCGAAGAAGGTGTCGTGCGTAGAGGTGATGACGGCGTACCTCGATCACATTGCACGGCTGAATCCCAAGGTCAACGCGATTGTGTCCCTGCAGGATCGCCAGGGACTGCTCACGCAAGCCGCGGAGCGCGATGCGCAACTGGCGCGCGGAGAGTCGATGGGCTGGATGCATGGGTTTCCGCATGCCGTGAAGGACCTGGCGGTGACCAAGGGGATACGAACCAGCGGCGGCTCGCCGCTGGTGGATCGAGTACCGGACCACGACGCGATTTTTGTGGAACGCCTGCGTAGAAGCGGCGCCATCCTGATCGGGAAGACGAATGTGCCGGAATTTGGCCTGGGCTCGCAGAGCTACAACCCGATTTTTGGCGTGACACGGAACGCGTATGTACAGACCAAGACGGCGGGAGGCAGCAGCGGAGGTGCGGCGGCGTCATTGGCGCTGCGCATGTTGCCGGTTGCGGACGGCAGCGATTTCATGGGCTCGTTGCGGAATCCGGCTGCATTCAACAACGTGATCGGGTTTCGGCCGTCGTTTGGACGCGTGCCGGTGGGGCCGGGGGGAGAGGCCTACTTGGCGGAGCCGTGGTCGCTGGGACCCATGGGACGCAGGGTACGCGACGTAGCCATGCTGCTATCGGTAATGGCTGGTCCGGACGAGCGCGCGCCCCTGGCCATCGAGCAGGATCCAGCAATCTTCACCCGTCCGCTTGAACGGGATTTTCACGGGACGAGGCTGGGGTGGCTGGGAGATTCGGGCGGGCGCTTGCCATTCGAAGGCGGAATCCTCGACTTGTGCAAGGGGTCGTTCAAAGCCTTTGAGTCGTTGGGGTGCACGGTGGAGGAGGCGCGGCCGGAGTATTCGATGGAGCGCCTGTGGCAAACCCTGCTGACCATCCGGCATTGGATGAATGCGGCGGAGTTGGGTGAATTTTATACCGATCCGGCGAAGCGCGCCAAGTTGAAGCCGGAGGCGCAGTGGGAAGTGGAAGGCGGCCTCAAACTAACGGGCGCCGAGGTGGCGAATGCATTTGCGGCCCGGACGCAATGGTATGAGGCTGTGCGGAAGCTGTTCTTGCGCTTTGACTACCTGCTGATTCCAAGCGCACAGGTGTTTCCGTTCGATGCTGACGTGCATTGGCCCAAATCAATCAACGGAGTTGCCATGGATACCTATCATCGCTGGATGGAAGTGATGGTACCGGCTACGCTGCTGGATTGCCCCGTGATCGGCGTGCCGGTGGGCTTCAACGGCGACGGATTGCCCACGGGAATGCAGATTATCGGAAAAAATCACGCCGACCTTGCCGTACTGCAGCTGGCGCATGCCTACGAGCAAGCAGCGCCCTGGGTGCGGGAGAGGATTCCGCCACTATTGCGAGCCTGAATCGAAGGAAAAATCCGAGTATCCTGTCCTTTTTTTTGAGAATTTCCCTAGCTGCCTTCGGACCTAAACGACCAAGTCATTCCCCAGGAGTAAAAGCCGATCACAATCATGACGTCGACGGGCATGCCAAAAACAATGTAAAGCACCGGCATGAATAGTACGGTCTTCTGCAGCACTAATGCTTGCAGCAGGCATTGGAAAGGAAGAAACAGGGCGAGATGGACCATCGTAATCAACGTGAGCAATGCCTTTCTCGGCAGGCCGAAATCGAAAATGTAGTATGTCAAGCCGAATATGAGTGGCACGAGCGAGATCAACCCGATTCCAGATGTCACAAACCCTGCCAAATAACTGTCCGGCGTGTGCGGAAAGCTCGCTGGAATCAACGCGAAATACAGCAATGCAATCACTTGTACGAGCAGGACTCCCCGCAATAGATAGATGACAGGAATCAACCTCTTGGATATGAAGAACGTGGCCACGAAAATCAACATTGTGACGGCGCAACTGAGCCACCAAACTCGTGCACTCGGCAATACAGGCTCCATCCTCAGGTAAGGAATATCGAGACTGAGCAAGGACGTCCAATGATGCTCCGACACTCCGACTTCCGCGCTCAAAGGCAGAAATCGGATTCCGAACGTGAAGATCCGAGTCCATAGGCCGCAAACCTGCGGCAGCAAAGCCAGCCAGGCGAATGAAAAGAACACGAAAAGACAGCTTGCAGTAATCAGGTTCATGGTGCCGAGGCGAAAATGGGCCAGGGCGCGGTGCATGGGAATAACACCACCGCGATGTCCGCGGGAGAGAATCGGATTCGACACCTTCGGGGGATCGGGTCCCCTGGTGTCGTTGCTCTCAAAACTCCTTGAAGAATCCAACGCTGGTCCCACCTCTCAGATAAGTCGGGTTATGGTAGTAGTCCGCGACGACATTCACACCCCAATGCGGACCGACCCACTGGCGCCATGTAATGGTCAGGGTCTGACTATGAAAATCCGTTATGGTGGCCGCCGGCCCAACCAGTTGATACGCCTCTTTTCCAAAACCGGCGCGAAGCGTGAGGTAGTGTCGCAGGTTGCGTCCCTGGGTCACGGCGACGAAACCGGCCGGAGAGAAGACAGATCCGGGATTGCTGACATTGAAACGAATCCCTTCCTCGAGGATCCAGGGCTTCTCGAAGTAGTATGTGGAGCCGACAAAGAAGCTGTGATCGCGGTGGACGTCTTTGGCGGCATAGTAGCCGAAACCGGCAGTGGTAATGAATTGCCGGCGGGCCAACCATTTCTTGTTCAAGAATGCGTCCGCCCGGAAACGCGGCCAGAAAAAACCTCCGGCACTCGTGCCCAGAGTGAGTGAGCCGTACCAATCGGGGTTGAAGTTGTAGGTGTCGCCGGCCCCGAAATATACTCCCGCGTCGCCAAATTCACGCTGACCATTGACCTCTGCATTCCAGATATTGTTTCCCTGGACGACGACGCCTCGGGCGTATCCGCCGGTCCAGTTGCCAAAGCCGTTCGTCAGAGCCAGGTAGTTGCCGCCACCTTCAACATAGTTGGTTAGTAATTTCAGTTCTGCGGGCTGCACTACTTCGGCAGGCGATTGTGGACTCTCCTGTGAGGGACTCGGCAAAGCAGCATTCTCCTGGGCATGCGCCGTGCACAGTAAGGTAACGCCCAGGATCAAGATCCAGGTTGCGGGTCGGGAACGCAGGTAGCCAGAAGTAGTCATTTCGTCACGACCTTCGGCTGGTCAATTTCCTGCGTCTCGAATTGCAGCGTTTTTCCTTGGCCGGCTACGATCATCCATGCGTCCGTGTCTCGAATTACCTTCGCGGATCCCCGGATAATCCGTGGCTCGGCGAATTTGTCCGATGGAAAATGCCAGGTCTCATGTTCCAGACTTTGGGGATGAGTGGCGTCGACATTCATCATCTTGTCGTGTCGAACCATCTTCCACTCCACCTGTTTGCGGGAGTTCAGGAAATTCGCGAGTTCTGTCATCGTGTACCACCGAAATGTTCCCTTGACTCGTAGTTCAGCCGTTTGTCGCAGCCATTTCTCGACGATCCCCTGATAGGAAAGAATTCCGGGAGGGTGGAAATAGATCAGGCGTACTGATTGATGGTCGGCCGCAAATTCAGTAACTGCATCAAGCCAGCGGCCCACCTCGGAATCTGAATATCCTTCAGAAGTCATTTCCTCAAACCCCGCGGCACGATCCAGATGGAGGATGGGAAACGCCCAGATGTTTTCGCCTTCCCGGGTTCCACCCCGATAGCCCTGGGTGGGCCCCATTCCCGTATCCCCGGTGAAGTAATAGGCGACAAAGCCGTGCGATTCCAGCCAGCGCGTGACCCAGGCCGGCTGATTTCCGTCTGGGGCGGAATACTCGACGACGGCCTTTCCGGTTGCGTGTTCCAGTGCGTTCTTGTTCAGTGCAAGGAATTGTTCGAGGTCTTTCGGGTCGTCCTTATCCACATGCGAAGCAAAGTAATTGTGGATCCAGCCTCCGTGGCTGCCTACGTCATAGCCAAGGCCCTCGTACTTGCGGATCAGTTCCTGGCTGATGGGGTTGTGTTCAACGTTAAAGCCCCTACCGTCTCCGATTGCCATGGCGTCGGGACCGGCGGTTATGTGAATCGAATACGGTCCTTGCTTGAGCAAACTCCATGTATTCATCTGCTGGAGCGGCTTGATAGCGGCGTTTGAGTCCACATGCCAATTCAGGACAAGGCCTCCGACGCCATCCGGGACCGATTCCAGGTAAGGCAATGCGAGCACGTGCTTCGCAAAGTATTTGAGAAAGGCATGCATCGGAAGTCCATCCGTGTTGGCTTTGAGATATCCGAGGGGCAGATTCACGAAAAACACGGAACCAGCTTCATAGGGATGCTCACCCGCGACAATTCCAACCTTGGATTGGAATAGGACCTTGCCGGAGTACTGTCCCGAAGTCACGAAGCTGGGATAGAGCAGTTCACCGTATTTATAGCGTCTGAGCTCAACCTCAACGCTGGCCGGATTAGAGACTTTCGCGGTCGGAGCTGAATCGGAGGCGCTGGTCTTCCGAGAGGAAGGGATAATATTTTCCCGGCGGTATTTCCATCTCACTGACAATCGCACTCGTGCCTTTGACGCTGCCCCATTGGGTGGTCTTGTCTCCTAGTGTGTCGTAGAGCGCGTAATCCACACCTGCCAGGTCCGACAATCGGGAGCGCTTTGCCGCATAACTGCCATTCAGCGAGAACGTGCCCGCATCGTAAACCAGCATGAGTTTTCCGCCCTCAGCTACAAAGCGGCGCAGAGTCGAGATGAAAAGGTCACTCGCCTGCTGATGGATCGAATCAGGCAGAATGACTCCCGCACATTGGAATTCGCCCAGCAAAGGCCGCATGAACTCGGAATCATGGACTGGCACCACATGCAGGCCTTCCTCGCTCCCCGCATTGGTCCAAACCGTGACCTTGGGATCGGAAAAACTGGTTCCATCAGGCACCAGGAGCAGCAAGCGGTCGGCAGTTGAACGAGTCCGGTCATGCGCCAACCAGCGCCATGCGATCAGCAGGACGAGCGCTAAGCTGACTGCCACGATGATGGGTCGCCGTTTCATCAGCTGGCCACCACTTCGCCGTGCTCACGGGCCCACAATGTGCCGAACACAGCAACACCCGGTTCCGCTTGGATACGGAGGGCACTGACCGTTGTCGGATGTTGAAGACTGCCGCATCGGGTTCCGGCGGATATGCGCAAAGCGCGTTCAGCAATGATCGGTCCGTTGACGGCGCAGTCCGTGCCAATGAACATCTGTTTTCCGCTGATCAGGCTGCCTTGGACGGACACACCGGTTCCAAGAACCATGTCGCCTACACTCTTCACGCTGCCACAGATGCGTGCGCCGGCGCCGATGTGCAATTTACCTCGGGCTACGATACTGCCGGTAACGACCTCACCAGCGTGAACCGCAAAGTCTCCGTCGTACAGGAAACGCTGGGCCACCCCTGAACCTGCGTTGGTGTCGTCTTCGGAGTTCAACCGCGTCGGGCCCCCACCGGACATTACGGGACCGGTGTCAATCTGCGGAGCATTGAGTCGCAGAAAGTTACAACCGGCTTGCAGTCGTATGCGTGAGTCCGAGGAAACGCGCCCGGAGAGTTCGCAACCGTGTTCTGCAGAAAATTCTCCTACTGCATGGACCCAGCGTGATACCCGGCTGGAGTGGCCCAGGTGGACATCCTTCTCTCCCAGGATGGCTCGGTAGCTGTTGCTGTCTCCTCCTCTGAATTGGCCGCCGGCATAGATATCTCTCAGGAACGTGATCTCAGCTGGCACGACAAGCGCAGAACCCGCCGCAATCGTCACGGAACAGACTGCGCCCGGTTGCTGGATTGGAAGCGTCTGCGAATCGTCGCCCCGCCCCAGGGCCAGGTACTCGACTCCGTCGGACAAAACGCCGCTCGCCGTCGCACCTGAGGCCACACACTGCTGCAGCGTCGGCTCCAGAACCTGGATATAGGTACGAAAGCTATTGGCAAAATGACGAATTTCGCCAGCGTGTTGCTGAACCACATTCAGTGGCGACGCGTCCGACTTGCGCCTTAGCTCCACAAACGCAGGAACCAGCGGCAGCATTAACATCAAGCTGACGAACAGGATCAACGCGGCCACTGCAAGAAAGGAGTTCACAAGACCTTCCGAAAACGTTCGGTTTTATCCCAATGGAGTTCGGCTCCAGTCACAAGATCGGATACTTGCGATAACGCGGCCCTAGAGACAGAGAAGATGCTTACGGCAAAACCCAGAATCAGGAAGGGCAGAAGGCTGATCCGCATGCGTGTCCCATCGAGTCGAGCAGCGGCCGCTATTTCGAAAAATGCGGCCAGGTTGCCGAGCGCGGCATAGGCCGTCAATGAGAACAGCGCGATGACGCCATGAAGGGGAGCCACACCCCGGAAGAACACAGCTAGTGCCAGGGCCCAGCCCAGGAGCGTGACCGGGGCCATGGCGTAGACTCCCAGCAACAGCGCGCCATCAATCCGCTCCCGCAGCGTCGCTCGATGCCTGCCCAGCAGCAGGTGCAGACCATATGTCACCATCGCCTGGTTATGGCCTTTGGCCCACCGCATGATCTGCTTTATGCGAACCGCCCAGGTCTCCGGCACTTCCTCGTAACATTCAGAGCGGTTCTGATACACGGTCTTCCAGCCGTGCAGCAAGAGACGATAGGTCAAGTCGGTGTCTTCGGTCAGAGACTGATCGTTCCAGCCACCAATCTCCCGCAATGCACTCAGCCTGACGCCAGCCACCGTGCCCCCATGTTGTGGTACCAGGCGAAGGTTCATACGGGCTTGCTGATCGACCTGATAGCCTCCCGTTCGTTCCAGATCCAGCAGGCGCGTGAGCAGGTTCGTGCCGACATTGAGTGGCACAACCCTCCCCATGACGCCACCAACTTCGGGGTCAAAGAACGGCGCCACCAGTTGCTTGATCAGACCCGCCCCGGGAATGTAATCGGCGTCGAAGATCAGGATGACTTCGGTTGTCACCAATTCCATGGCGTCCTTCAGCGCGGCTGCCTTGCCACCCTTTCCGCCAGCGCGATGGAAAGGCTGAATTCGGCCGGGAAATCGTTCTACAAAATCGTCGATGATCGCCCGCGTTCCATCGGTCGAGCGGTCATTGACTGGAATCACCAGCATCTGTCCCTCGGGGTATTTCACGGTCATCAAGGCGCTAAGAATGTTGGATATGACCTTCTCCTCGTTGTGAGCGGCTACGAGTACGGTCACCAGTGGCCAGGAGGCGGTGTCAATGTCGATGTAGGGATGCCGTTGGAAACCGAATAGCCGGTTCAGAGTGAACCAGTAATGACGGGCGGTGTAGACGCAGATCACGAAAACGATGAAGTAGAGAACATAAATCATGGCGTGCGACTACGACGGCAAGGCTAGGGTGTGGGCCGTCACTCCTTACCTGCGGCGGCCGCTTTTCCAGCTTTTTCCGAGAGGTCACTCTTCCGCCGACGGGGAATTGGTCTGGCCGGTAGCTTGAATTGTTTGTCAGGCGCCAGCAGCGGGGTCTTCTTTTGATGCCAGCGGGAGATAGCCTCCACGATTCGTTGCGAGCTATGCCCATCCCCGTAGGGGTTGCTGCCCTCCGACATGTCCTGGTAAGCATCGACATCGTTCAGCAACCGGTTCGTTTCGTTGACGATGCCCTCATGAGACATCCCAATAATCTTGGCCATGCCAAACTGCGAAGCCTCTGGCCGCTCGGTAAGATTGCGCAGCACCAGCACCGGCTTGCCAAATGTGGGTGCCTCCTCCTGAACCCCGCCAGAGTCGGTCAACACCAGAAAACAGCGCCGCAACAAGCTGACAAACGTGATGTAGTCCAGCGGTTCGGTCAGGTGGATCCGATCGGTGTTTTCCAGCAACGCATTGACTGTGCCGCGAACATTCGGATTCATGTGAACGGGATAGACAACGCGAATGTCAGGATGCTGTTTGACCAGATCTTTAAGGGCCAGGCACATATTTTCCTGGTCTTTACCCCAGGACTCGCGTCGATGAGAGGTCACCAGAACCAGGCGATAACCCTCGGTGGGGATGCCGGCCAGAGGCGTATTCTCCCAGGAATGAGGCAGCTGGCTGAGCGCGCGCAGGGTATCGATCACGGTGTTGCCAGTGACCACAATTTTGTCAGGCGAGACGCCCTCGGCCACCAGATTGTCGTGCGCCAGGACCGTCGGTGGGAAGTGAATCTCGGTCAATACTGCTGCCAGTCTGCGGTTGGCTTCTTCGGGAAACGGATTGTAAATATCATGACTGCGCAGTCCGGCCTCGATGTGACCGACGGGAATCCTGCAATAGTAAGCGGCCAGGGCCGACGCGAAGGCGGTCGTCGTATCGCCCTGGACCAGCACCATATTGGGCTCAAAACGGTGGCATGCATTTTCGACCGTGTCCAGGACTCGCGCGGTAAGAGAGTTGAGCGTCTGGTTAGGACGCATCACATCCAGGTCGAAATCGGGCTTGATTTTGAAATACTGGAGGACATGGTCAAGCATCGTCCGATGCTGGCCGGTATGCACGACCGCCGTCTCAAAATCTTCGGAGCGGCGGCGTAATTCGTGAATCACCAACGCCAGCTTGATGGCTTCCGGACGGGTGCCTAAGACCGCGATAACGCGACATTTCATAGAGAAACCCGTCACTATCTGGGCGAAGGCAAAACTGCAACATGTAAGTATTCGAGATACGCCCTTGTCCCAGACTTTACCGTGGTGCCAGAGCGCTGTGGGACTTACCCTCTGAATTGTATTGGGTACTGAGGTTGGGTAAAGATTACGGATGTAACTCCACCATTAATCATTCCTTGATGTATAGGGAAAACAAAAATCCATATGGTGATTGAGGATGACCGGGCGGTACAGAAGGCCCTGAAGTAGCCTTCCGAGTGTGAAGGGTACAGCGTGGATGTAGCTACGGATGGAAGTACCGGTCTTGAGATCTTCCAAGGCCAGCACACCCAGGGTTCTGAAGTGGCCTATGCCGTCCGTTCCCTGCTGGCCTGGCTTCGCTGCTTTTGCGGAACTCATGCCTAGCTAACTGAAGCCTGGTCCGCAACGGGAGCGTTAGTGGTCAAAGTCGGCATCTTTTCTTCGTGTAAGCGGGGACTGGCCGGATCGGCATCTGGGGACGGAATTGTAACTTCCACGATCGTGCCGGGGTGGGCATTGGTCATCTGCAGGCGTCCGCCAAATTCCTTGGCGCGTTCGCTCATTCCTCCGATGCCAACGCCCGTGCTGCCGGGCCGCAACTGCACAATTCCGTCGCCCACACCTTTTCCGTCGTCCCTGATCTTTACAATCACCTGGCCTTCCCGTTGGGTCAGGGTAATCCAGGCCTTATGCGCCCCCGAATGACGAAAGACATTGGTGAGCGCTTCCTGAACAATCCGGAACATTGCGGTTTCCAGATCGAGCGGGAGCCGGGGAAAATCGAGTGGGTCGGTATCGAGTTCAGTCTTAATGCCGCTGCGTTGAGTCAGTCCGTCAAGGTACCAGCGCAGGGCCGAGAGAAGACCAACCTCATCGAGCAAGGGCGGGTGCAGCAGATGGGACAAACTACGAATCTGCTGGGTAGCATGATCCATCAAGCTGTTGGCTTCGCTGATCTGGTCTTCCAGCAGGCCCGGAGCCTGGCGTGAAATCCCATTCAACATCATCTTGAGCGCGACCATTTCCTGTCCCAGACCGTCGTGCAACTCCCGAGCGATGCGACGCCGCTCGTCATCCTGCATCGTCATCAGGCGCCGGGAAAGGTTCCGCAGCGCGGCGGTTCGCTCATCCACCATTCGTTCCAGTTCGACTGCACTTTCTCGCATCGAATTTTCCACCAGCTTGCTGTCGTGAATGTCAGAGCAGGTTCCGTACCATCGGATCAAATTGCCGCTCTGATCTCGAAGCGGGACCGCCCGGGCGCGAAACCAGCGGTATTGGCCGTCCCGTCCCAGCAATCGATACTCGGATTCGTAATTCTCGCCGGACTGAACGCAGTGCATCCAGTGCGCCATACTTCGTTCTTTGTCGTCAGCATGCAAATAATCCAGCCAACCGAACCCGCTCGCCGAATTCACCGGCGCGCCGGTGTAATCATAGAACCGGGCGCTTATATAGTCCCGCGAGCCGTCCGCTTGCCGGCTGAAGATGATGTCGGGAGCAGTCCTGACAATGGCATCGAGTTCCTGGTTCTTCCGTGCCAACTCGATATTCAGCCCCTGCAGCGCTTCCGCTCGCTCATTCAATTCCACAGTCCGCTCGGCCACTCGTCTTTCCAGCTCCCGATTCAACGTCTCCAGTTGATGCGTCTTCCGGTGCAGCTCAGCAAATACGCTGACCTTCGCCCGCAGGAGCTCGGGAATGACCGGCACGGAAATGTAATCCACCGCGCCCCGCTCGTATCCTTTGAGTTGATCCAGTTCGGTCAAGTGCACCGCGGAAATAAAGATAACCGCCATATCCTGGCAGCGCGGATGTTGATGAATCATCTCCGCCAGCTCGAACCCGTCGAGTTCAGGCATGCTCACATCCATCAGCACAATGGCGATCTCATGCTTGAGCAACTGCTCCAGCGCCTCGCGTCCGGAAGTGGCCTTGATGAGATTCTCGCCCAGCTCCTCCAGAATGACTTCGTAACTGAGCAGCTTCGCGGGCTGATCATCCACCATGAGGATGTTCACTTTATTTTTCGGCGTCATATGCTCCTCGTTTTCCCTCTGCCACCTTCCGTGGAACCTGCACCTCGAGCCGGATTACCGGTGAAGCCATACACGCAGTGCTGACAGCAATTGTTCGGTGTTGACCGGCTTGGCCAGGTACTCGGAAGCGCCCGCTTCCAGGCATTTTTCGCGGTCCCCCTTCATGGCCTTCGCCGTCAACGCGATGATGGGCAAACGACGGAACGAAGGATTCTGCCGGATCACCTGCATGGTCTCGTATCCATCCATCTCCGGCATCATGATGTCCATCAAGACGATTGCCACCTCCGGAGTTGACTCCAGCGTGGTAATCGCCTCCCGTCCCGTCCCCGCTGTGAGCACGGTCATTCCGCGCCGTTCCAGCACGCTGCTGAGCGCGAAAATGTTCCGCACATCGTCGTCCACCACCAATACCTTCTTGCCCACCAGTGCGTCATCCGAGCGGTGCAACCGGTCGAGCATCCGTTGCTTCTCCTGCGGAAGGTCGGCTACCACTCGATGCAGAAACAACGCCGTCTCATCCAGCAATCGCTCCGGGGACTCAACACCCTTCACTACCACGCTGCGCGCCAGCGAGTGCAGGCGTGCATCTTCTTCCGGCGACAGCTCCTTCCCCGTAAACACCACCACCGGCAAGTCGCTGACCTGCGCGGTGCCGCTCAGCCGCTCCAGGACTTCGAAACCCGACATGTCCGGCAGACGGAGATCCAGCACCACGCAGTCGTACGGCTGTTCCATCACCGCGGAGAGCGCTTCCGCGCCCGTGGCCGCGACCGAAACATCAATGTCGTCGTGACCCAGCAACTCGCGGATACTAAGTTGCTCCGCCGGGTTATCTTCCACCACCAGCAGGCGTTTGCGCCGCGGCTTCGTATATTCCTTGATCCGTCCTATGGCTGACTCCAGCCCCTCGGGCGTGGTCGGCTTGGTGACGAAGGCGAAAGCGCCGCGGCTTAACCCATGCTTCCGGTCTTCATCCAGAGTTAACATCTGGACCGGAATGTGCCGGGTCGCGGCGTCCTGTTTCAGATGATTCAATACCGTCCACCCCAGCATGTCCGGCAGAAAGACATCCAGCGAGACCGCCGACGGATGGAATTCCCGGGCCAAAGCCAGAGCCTCTGCGCCCCCCATGGCCACCAGCACCTTGAACCCCTTGTCGCGGGACAAATCGACCAGAACACGGGCATAGTGCGGATCGTCTTCAACAATCAGCAGGACCGCATCTTCGGGCTGCAGATTGCCGCGGTCGTCCGCGATCCTTTCAATCGTCAGATTCGCTGCGACCGGCGATAGCTGGCGCGGCAGCGCAACCATTTTTCGTTCCGCCATCGCAGCCGCCGACCCCGATGGCCCCACATAGGTTTGTGGCAAGTACAAGGTGAACGTGCTTCCCTTTCCGGTCGCGCTGCGCAACTGGATCTCGCCTCCCAGCAGGCTCGCGAGTTCGCGGCTGATGGCCAGCCCCAGGCCGGTTCCGCCGTATTTGCGGCTGGTGCCCGCGTCGGCCTGTTGAAACGCCTCGAAGATAATTCTCTGTTTCTCGGACGGAATGCCGATGCCGGTGTCGGAGACTTCGAAGGCTATAACGGATGCGGCGCTTCCCAGGATTGGATGGTCATCGCTCCACCCGCCGGCGGCCACCGACACAGCCAGTTGCACCCCTCCGTGCTCAGTAAATTTGAAGGCGTTGGACAGCAGATTTTTCAGCACCTGCTGCAGACGCTTGGAGTCGGTGACCAGGCTGCGGGTAAGGTGCGGGTCGGTGTGCACTTCGAAACTCAGCCGCCGGTTTTCGGCTTCGTGGCGGAATGGCCGACCAACCATGTCGAGCAGGCTGGCGAAGAAGACCTCCTCGGCATCGACCGAGACTGTGCCCGACTCGATCTTCGACAGGTCAAGAATGTCGCTGATCAGATTCAGCAAATCGGTTCCGGCGCCGTGGATGGTCCGCGCAAACTCGACCTGCCGCGGAGTCAAATTTCCGTCAGGATTGTCGGTGAGTTGCTGACCCAATACCAGAATGCTGTTCAGAGGCGTGCGCAGTTCGTGAGACATGTTGGCCAGGAACTCTGACTTGTACTTCGAAGTCAGCGCCAATTCTTTTGCTTTCTCTTCCAGGGCGCGCCGCGCTTGTTCAATTTCCTGGTTCTTGCGTTCGACTTCTACGTTCTGCTCGGCCAACTGCTGCGCCTTTTGCGCCAGCTGCTCGTTGGTCTGCTGCAACTCTTTCTGCTGGGTTTGCAGTTCCGTGGCCAGCTGCTGCGATTGCTTCAGCAGGCCCTCGGTTTGCATCGTTGCCTCGATACTGTTCAGCACGATGCCGATGCTGGCCGTCAGCTGTTCGAGAAAAGCCAGATGCGAGGCGGTAAAGGCGCTCAGCGAGGCCAGCTCGATTACAGCCTTCACCCGATCTTCGAAGAGCACCGGCAGCACTATGACGTTGCGCGGGACCGCCTCAAACAGACCCGAGCGTATCGGGACCGTACCTTCGGGCAAATTGCTGATTAGCATGCGCCGCTTCTCGGCCGCGCATTGTCCCACCAAGCCCTCTCCCACTTTCAATCGCCGGAGTTGGCCATCCGGGCCTTCCGCGGCGAACGCGGAAAGCAGAACCATGCTGGCAGATTCTTCCGATTCCATCTGGTAGATGACGCCTTGTTGCGCCTCAACCAGCGGCGCCAACTCCGACAACAGCATCCGGCCGACACTCGCCAGATCGCGCTGCCCTTGCAACATTCCGGTAAAGCGCGCCAGGTTGGTCTTCAGCCAGTCCTGCTCAGTGTTGCGGTCCGTGGTCAACCGCAGGTTGTCGATCATGGTGTTGATGTTGTCCTTCAGATCGGCAACCTCTCCGCTGGCTTCTACCTGAATCGACCGAGTCAAGTCGCCCTTGGTTACGGCGGTGGCGACCTCCGCAATGGCTCGCACCTGATTGGTCAGGTTGTCCGCCAGCAAGTTCACGTTGCCGGTGAGATCTTTCCATGTGCCCGCGGCCCCCGGCACGCTGGCTTGTCCGCCGAGCCGGCCCTCCACGCCTACTTCGCGAGCCACCGTGGTCACTTGGTCGGCGAATGTAGCCAGCGTGTCGGTCATATTGTTGATGGTCTCGGCCAAGGCCGCGACCTCGCCCTTGGCATTTACCGTGAGCTTCCGGGTGAGTTCGCCATTTGCCACGGCTGTGACGACTTTCACGATGCCGCGGACCTGTTCCGTCAGGTTCACGGCCATGACATTCACGTTGTCCGTCAAATCTTTCCACGTACCGGCAACCCCTGGCACCTTGGCTTGGCCGCCCAGCTTGCCGTCGGTGCCGACCTCGCGCGCCACGCGCGTCACTTCGGCCGCGAACGCGTTGAGCTGGTCCACCATTGTGTTGATTGTGTTCTTCAGTTCGAGAATTTCGCCCTTCACGTCCACCGTAATTTTGCGCGATAAGTCGCCGCGCGCTACGGCGGTCGTGACTTCAGCGATGTTGCGCACCTGCGCCGTCAGGTTTCCGGCCATGGCATTCACGGAATCGGTAAGGTCCTTCCACGTGCCAGCCACACCGGGTACGTTCGCTTGTCCGCCCAGCCGGCCTTCGCTGCCCACTTCCCTGGCGACGCGGGTTACTTCCGCCGCGAAAGAGCGTAGCTGCTCGACCATCGTGTTGAGCGTTTCCTTGAGCTGCAGGATTTCGCCGCGCACGTCCACCGTAATCTTCTTGGAGAGATCGCCGGTTGCGATGGCGGTTGCTACTTCCGCGATATTGCGGACTTGACCCGTAAGGTTACTGGCCATGAAGTTGACGTTGTCAGTAAGGTCTTTCCAGGTTCCGCCAACTCCGGGCACCTGCGCCTGGCCGCCGAGCTTGCCTTCCGTCCCCACTTCGCGGGCCACGCGCGTCACCTCGCCCGCAAAGGCGTTGAGCTGATCCACCATTGTGTTGATCGTGTTTTTCAGCTCGAGAATTTCTCCCTTCACATCCACCGTGATCTTGCGCGACAAATCGCCCCGGGCCACGGCCGTGGTGACTTCGGCAATATTGCGAACTTGACCGGTCAGGTTGCCGGCCATCGAATTGACGGAATCCGTAAGATCTTTCCAGGTGCCCGCCACGCCGGGCACATTGGCCTGTCCGCCTAGTCTGCCTTCGGTGCCCACTTCGCGCGCCACGCGGGTAACCTCGCCGGCGAACGCGTTGAGCTGATCCACCATCGTGTTGATCGTTTCTTTGAGCAGCAGAATTTCGCCGCTGACGTTTACCGTGATCTTCTTTGACAGGTTGCCGCTCGCAATGGCCGTGGCTACCTCGGCGATATTGCGCACTTGACCGGTCAGGTTACTGGCCATGGAATTGACCGAGTCAGTAAGGTCTTTCCACGTACCCGCTACGCCCGGAACTTGCGCCTGGCCTCCAAGCCTACCGTCGGTACCCACTTCGCGGGCCACGCGCGTCACTTCCGAGGCAAACGCGCGCAACTGGTCCACCATTGTGTTGATGGTGTCCTTGAGCTCGAGAATTTCTCCTTTCACGTCCACCGTGATCTTGCGCGACAAATCGCCGCGAGCGACGGCAGTGGCCACTTCCGCGATGTTGCGCACCTGGCCGGTCAAATTGCTGGCCATGAAGTTCACATTGTCGGTGAGGTCCTTCCATGTGCCGGCGACGCCCGGCACCTGCGCCTGGCCACCCAGCTTGCCCTCCGTGCCCACTTCCCGAGCCACGCGCGTGACCTCACCGGCAAACGCGTTGAGTTGGTCAACCATTGTGTTGATCGTATTTTTCAGCTCGAGAATTTCTCCCTTCACGTCCACCGTGATCTTGCGCGACAAATCGCCGCCGGCCACGGCCGTCGTCACTTCCGCGATGTTGCGTACTTGACCTGTGAGGTTGCCGGCCATCGAGTTGACCGAATCGGTAAGATCCTTCCACGTACCCGCCACGCCGGGCACGTTGGCCTGTCCGCCGAGTCTGCCTTCGGTACCGACTTCGCGGGCCACGCGCGTCACTTCGCCGGCGAAACGGTTCAGCTGGTCAACCATGGTGTTCAGGGTCTCTTTGAGCTGCAAAATCTCTCCGCGCACATCCACCGTGATTTTGCGCGAAAGATCGCCGCTCGCAATCGCCGTAGCCACTTCGGCGATGTTGCGCACCTGGCCAGTCAGGTTGCTGGCCATGAAGTTCACGTTGTCGGTGAGATCCTTCCACGTGCCACCCACGCCGGGCACTTGCGCCTGCCCGCCCAGCTTGCCTTCGGTACCGACTTCGCGGGCCACACGCGTGACTTCGCCGGCAAAGCCGTTGAGCTGGTCAACCATTGTGTTGATGGTGTCTTTGAGTTCGAGAATTTCGCCCTTCACATCTACAGTGATCTTGCGCGACAAGTCACCGCGAGCCACGGCAGTGGTCACTTCCGCGATGTTGCGCACCTGCGCCGTCAGGTTACCGGCCATGGCGTTGACGGAGTCGGTGAGATCTTTCCAGGTGCCGGCCACGCCGGGCACAACTGCTTGTCCTCCCAGCTTGCCATCCGTGCCGACTTCGCGCGCCACGCGCGTGACTTCAGAGGCGAAGGAGCGAAGCTGGTCCACCATCGTGTTGATGGCTTCTTTGAGCTGAAGAATTTCGCCGCGGACATCCACCGTGATTTTGCGTGAAAGGTCTCCGCTGGCGACGGCGGTCGCGACTTCGGCAATGTTGCGCACCTGGCCAGTCAGGTTGCTGGCCATCGAATTGACGGAATCCGTGAGGTCTTTCCATGTTCCGGCCACGCCCGGTACTTGCGCCTGCCCGCCCAGCTTTCCATCGGTGCCAACTTCGCGCGCCACCCGCGTAACCTCGGCGGTGAACACGCCGAGCTGCTGAATCATGGTGTTGACGATATTGGCGGAACGGAGAAACTCGCCCTCGAGCGGGCGCCCGTCGACATCCAGCCGGACGGTTTGCGTCAGGTTGCCCTGCGCGACACCGGCAATGGCGCGGGTAACTTCCGCGGTCGGCCGCAGCAGGTCCTCGATCAGGGTGTTGATCGAAGCTTCCATCGCACCCCAGGCGCCTTTCGACTCATGAAACCGGGTGCGTTCCCGCGTTTTTCCTTCTTTGCCGACCACTTGTCCGACTCGATTCAACTCCTGCTCCATCTGCTGATTCACGGCGACGATGTCATTGAAGGTGTCGGCGATCTTGCCTGCCAGGCCGGTCCAGGAGCCTGGCATGCGCACAGAGAAATCACCCGCCCGCATGGTCTGCAAGCATGCCAGCAGTACGCCAAGGTCGGCGGAAGCAGGTTCAGCAACCAGGGTGGAGTGTCCATTGTTCTTGGTGCTCTTGGCAGGTTCGGGACTCAGCGTCATGGTCGCGGCAGAACGGTCGCTTTTTCTCACCCCAGCCTCCTGACAATCGGAGATATCTTTTTTTGAAAGCGGGACTTGGCTTCGGATAAATCGGGAAAGCCTTCGCTCGTCAACCGATCCGCGGAGTAGCGCCCAAAAGGATCCGGCTGTTCTAGCGATGCGGACAATTCTTCGCCAGCCGCGCGTCAGACCCTTACAGTTGGTACCCGAGGGAGCCCGAAACCAAGCAAACAGTCGTCATTCTAAACACGATTATTCCCGTCTGACTCTACAGTCTTTCCTGTACGGAGCCGTCAAAGTGATGGACTAGCGGTTGTCTCCATCGCCTTGGACCATCGGCACCAAATTCCGAGCCTCGGCAGCGTGGGGGGGATGCCACGCCGGCTACGACCGGGTAAAGCTGGCTTTGGTTGCTTGCTTCGCGAGTTCTTTTGCGTACTTTGCGGTCAAAAGTTTTAAACAGAATGCGGGAACGAACCTCGCGGATATCTTTTCAACCGGCTTGCCACAAATCCTCGAAGCGAGAGCTACAGCCTGACCCGCGACTGCATCCAAGGCTGCAGAATTCAAATTCAACTTTGTGGAGTTGTCATGGCCGACCAAGGCTTGAGAGAACTGTATATCGACGAACTGAAGGACGTTTGCAATGCTGAAACTCAACTCGACATGTAAGAAAATCAAAACTTCAGGTTGGTTCTAGAAGATGGGTTTGGAGCGATTGGACAGCAGAATTGACCGAGGGTCCCCGGTAAATCCACCGGGTATGAGCGACTCCCAGGGGGCGAAAGCTAACTAAGTTTATGAAAATAATTGGTGGGCAGTGCAGGACTCGAACCTGCGACCTCCTGCTTGTAAGGCAGGCGCTCTAACCAGCTGAGCTAACCGCCCCTTTAAAATCAGGGTCTTACAAAACTCTCATCGATTTAGTGCCTAACTCGGTGCCTGAGGCTGCTTAGAACCGTTCATTCTGGTTGTGCAGATTCTAACCCGGCGAGTGCAGCAACGGCAAAAA
The DNA here is from genome assembly GCA_963698825.1 of Terriglobia bacterium. Lineage (GTDB taxonomy): Bacteria > Acidobacteriota > Terriglobia > Terriglobales > Acidobacteriaceae > JAIQFF01. Next base: position 110,787 of record CAVOSG010000007.1, read on the forward strand.
AGAGGCCGACCCATGAGATCGGAATCGCTAAAAAAGGACTTCGAGGGGCCTAGTAGGCGTTAGTTCACCTGTTCCGGGGCAACCACAAGCTCGCGAGCCTCCCCCAGGGCAGCTTCCTGAAGGGTTGTAGTGACTCTTACTCTTTGTAGACTCGATAATCAGCTTGGACAACCCAACATCAATCTCCCTCGCTGGCAGCCTGTCTCCTAAGCACCCGGCGCTTCCATTCTCGCCACTGTAGCGACTCGAACTCTGCCAGATACGAATAGGCGACCGGCACAACGAGCAACGTTAACAGCAAGCACAGCGTCTGCCCGCCAATAATCGTCACTGCGATCGAGGCTCGCTGCTCCGACCCTGCGCCAATTCCGATCGCCACCGGAATCAGCCCCGCCACAATAGAGAGCGTCGTCATCAAAATCGGTCGCAACCGCACACGATTTGCTTCGAGGATCGCTTCGCGTACCGACATCCCCTCAGCCACCAGCCGGTTGGTGTAGTCCACTTGCAGGATGCCGTTCTTTTTCACGATCCCTAGCAACAGAAACATGCCGAGCGCGCTCCACAAGCTCAGCGCGCGCCCGGTGATCCACAGCGAGAACAGCGCGAATGGCACACTCAGGGGGAGCGTCAGCATGATGATGAACGGATATGAGAAGCTCTCGAACTGTGCCGCCAGCACCATGTACATGAAAATCGACGCGAGCAGCATCGCGAGCACGAGATTCCACGTTGTCTCTTCCAGGACTTTTACTTGTCCCGAGAAGCGGACGGAATATCCTGGCGGCAATCCAACTTCTTTGATGGACTGCACCGTGTGTTCGGCGGCCAAGTCCAGCGGATATCCCGATGCCACGTTCGCAAACACGCTGATTTGGAATTCTCGGTTATACCGCCACAACGTTGATGGCCCGAATCCTCGCGTGATCGACGCCACGCTCTCCATCCTCACCTGACCCAGCTTGGTTGAGGGCACCATCATCCCCGCCAGTACATCGGGGTTGTCGCGCTGCTCCTGCACCAGCTGCATGGTCACCGGGTACTGTTCCGACCCTTCCTTGAAGCGCGTGATCTCATCTTCGCCGGAGTAGAAGAGGCGGACCGCATCGCTAATGTCGGTCATGCGAACCCCGATGTCGGCTGCCCGTTGGCGGTCCACTTTCACCTGCAACTCTGGCGTATTCAGATTCAGACTCGGATTCACGTCCACCAAGTCAGGATATTTTGCCATCCGATAGGCAGCCTGCTTGCTGATTTCCGCCAGCTGATTGAGATCGGGGCCGCGAACGATCGCACTGATCGGGAAGTAAATCTCGCCGCCCAGTACCGAGGGCAGTCGCACGTTATAGGTAACGTTCCGATACCCGGCGAGAATTCCACGGACCCTCGTCGCCATCAGCTCGTGCGTCGCCTTCCGTTCACTCCGCGGGACCAGCCCAATAAACAGATGCGCATGATTCGTGGGTCCGTGGGTATAGGTCTGCACGAACGAGACTTCCGGCAGCGCGACGATTTTCGCTGACATATCCGCTGCCATCGCGCTGGTCTTCGCCAGCGCCGTGCCTTCGGGGAGAGTGAATGAACTCTGCAACTCGCCCTGGTCATCCGCGGGAATCCAGTCGCGCCCTACCAGGTGATACAGACCAAACGTCGAGAGAAACGCTGCCAGGCAGATCAACACGATCACGCCACGATGGACCAGGGACCAGCGCAGCATCTTCAGGTAGTTGTCCTCGATCGATTTCAGTACTCCCGAAACGTGCGCTTGCTTGCTCTTTTCGTCCAGCTTCAGCATGCGCGAACTCATCATCGGCGTCAGCGTGAAGGCCACGAGAAGCGAAACGAGGATCGCGATTGCCATAGTCCAACCGAACGAGTTGACGTACTTCCGCGCATATCCCGTCATGAACGCGATGGGCAGAAAGATGATGACCAGCGAGAGCGTGGTCGCCATCACCGCCAGCCCAATTTCGCGCGTGGCTTCGATGGAAGCTTGCACACGATCGCGGCCTTTTTCCTCCATGAAACGGAAAATGTTCTCCAGCACGATGATGGCATCGTCAATCACAATACCGACGGCCAGGGTTAGTGCCAGAAGCGTCATGTTGTTCAGCGAGAAATCCATGCCGCGCATCAGCGTGAAGCTCGCAATAACCGACGCCGGAATCGCGACCGCCGCAATAATCACTGCTCGCCAGTTCCGGATAAACAGCCACACCACCAAGCTCGCGAAGATGCTGCCCAGAATCAGGTGCTCAAGCAGCGAGTGAACGGATGCCTTGATGAAGTCAGAAATGTCGTGGACAACGAGCAACTGCACGCCGGGAGGCATCTGTGGGCGCAACTGGTCAATCTGCCTTCTCACATCTTCGGCCACGCGCACCATGTTTGCGCCCGACTGCCTTAGAACCTGGACACTGACCACATCCTGTCCAAGGTTGCCCTTACGGTAGAGTGCCGACCATGTGCGCAGCTCCTGGGCTCCATCCTCGACTTGCGCGACATCGCGGATTCGAACCGGACTTCCGGCACGCGTGCCAACCACAATTTCACTGAATTGATCGGCCGATGTGACGCGTCCCAAAGTTCGCAGTCCAAGCTCCTGCGGACCGTTAATCATGCGGCCGCCCGGTGCTTCGATGTTTTCGCGCTGCAGCGCTTCGCGCACGTCGAGCACCGTGAAGTTGTGCGAGGTGAGCTTCTGGGCGTCGAGCAGCACACGAATCTGGCGCTCTTGCCCGCCGTTCAGGTCAACGCTACCCACTCCATCCACGGTCTGTATCGCGCGTCGTACCTGCTTGTCCGCAATCTCGGTGAGTTCGCGGCGGCTCATCGGACCACTCACCAACAGAGTTATGATCGGATCCGACTGAGGGTCTTGCTTGGTAATAACCGGGGGGAGCGTTTCGCGAGGCAACCGGTTTGTCGCCGCCGCCACTTTTTCCCGAATATCTTGCGCGGCGCCCTCGATCTCGCGCTCGAGCACGAATGTGCACGAGATTTCGGCGCTCCCTTCCGAGGCGTAGACGCTGATCTCATCGATACCGCTTACCGATGAAATCGCATCCTCAAGCGGTAGCACGATGCCGGTAACCATCTCTTCCGGCGTCGCGCCCGGCAGCCGCACTTCGACGTTCACAGTCGCTGGGTCTGCTTTGGGAAAAAGGTCTACCGGCAGGCCGCGATAGGAGAACAGTCCCAGTGTCACCAAGAAAGCGATCAGCATCACGGTGAACACGGGATGTCGGACGCAGATTTCCGCGAGCTTCATGGGTTGCTCTAGTGGTTCTCGTGCGGCCGGACCCGGCGGCGAAATCTTCCAGGAATCGACGTGAGTCCTAGACAGTGCAAAGGCTTTGCTCCACCCACTATTTCACCGCGCGGGCGCGGATTCATCGCCTTGCTCCTGGACGATGTCCCCTTCCCGCAGCGTCCCCGAGACGGCTGCCGCCACGCGATCTCCCGGCTTCAACCCCTCTGCCACTTCGAAGCGGCGGCCACGCTCATCTTCCGTTTGTCCTGCGGGATGAATCTGGCGTTCTGACACACGATTGCCATTCACCACAAAAACCTTGTACACGCCGTAGCGGTAATTCACCGCCTGCTCGGGCACGAAAATCGCTCGATCTTCTCTTTTGCTTGGCAGCGACCCCTGAACAAAGAAGCCGGGCTTGAGTCGCCCGTCGGTGTTCTGAATCAGGGCCTCCGCCTCAAATGTGCGCGAATCCTGGGACACCGCTGGATTGATACGTGAGATCCTCCCCCGAAAGGTCTCGCCAGGGAAGGCTTCTACGTGTAGGTCGACGATCGCTCCTTCGCTGATCGATCCCGCCCACCGTTCGGGAACAGCCAGACGCGCACGTAGACGATCGGTCCTCACCAGCACCATCACCGGGCTCTGTACTTTCAGGTATTCTCCTGGATGCACATCGCGAGTCTTGATCGCGCCAGGAAACGGCGCCCGGATCACGGCATCCCTCAATTTCTTTTCCGCCAATTTTTCGGTGGCCTCGCTCGAAATCAGCAATGCCTTGAGGCGGTCGACTTCCTGGAGGGCAACCTCGTAGGCGGCCCTCGTATTCTCGTAACGGCTCTTTGCTTCGTCTGCCTGCTGCTGCGAGATCAGGTTGTCTTTCAGCATTTCCTGCGCGCGGCCATACTTACGTTCCGCGTCGAACAGGTCTGCCGCCGCCCTCTGCACGGATGCCATTCTCTTGGAATCTGAAGGTGGGGGATCGCCGGGTCCAATGCCAAGCACGGCACGCACTTGGCGTACTACGCCCTGTTGTCGATCTACTTCAAACTGCAGTTCTTGGCGATCGAGTTCGATGAGCGGCTGCCCATCCTTCACTGTGTCTCCGACATCAGCTAGGACGGCTTCCACCCTGCCCTCGACTTCGGCGCTCAGAGTGCTTTCCTCGAGCGCAAACAGTGACCCGGTTGTCTGAACCCGGCGCCGCGTCGTCTCTTCGGCAACCGTATAAATACGGGCCGTCGTAGCGCGAGCCCGGCTCGCGTCTGCACTGTTTGCGCGGTCCGAGCACCCACTGACAAACAGCACTGAGCCTACAGCCGCTAGGACGCAGCAAGCTCTAAACCAGATCATTCGCATTGGGATTCGTTCGAGAAAGCACGTTAGCTTGGCTGCCGACTTTGTCCTTGCCCCCACGCCCCTCGGGTGAGAACAGACAGATTCTCCCGTCCAGGCTTTCTGTGCCGGGGAGCCTGAGCCGGAGAGTTCGAGCATTATAGTCTGTTTTGCCGGTTAGGTTAGGCGCGCCGAAATGTCTGAAGACTTGCAGCCGGCGCTGGATCACCAGCGCTAGGTGGTGAAGCTGCACAGAATCGAAAAGATGAGGAAAACCCGCTCGAGTGTGTGAGTCAAGCAATCACGAAATCGCGGCCGATAGCAGCTACGAAAACCAGGGAGCGTCAGGAGCCAGAACCGGAGAGTGGAAACTCCAATGAAAAAGGCCGCCGGTTGTGCCGGCGGCCGAGAAGGAAACAGCAAGCGGGTTAGAAGCTCATCTTCAGCGAGAATTCGATCACGCGGGGTGAACCGAGAGCGTTCACGCCGGAGCCGAGGCCAAGCCGCAACGCGGTGGGTTGCGGATTGGTGGTTCCATTGGGCGAACCGGGAGTTCCGTCGAGAATCGTACTGAAGGGAACGGCCGGGCCATCGAAGTTGGCGAAGTTGAACACGTTGAAAACCGAGACTCCCGGGCGAATTTCCAGCCGGTCTCTAAACCGGTAAGCCCAGCTCAAGCTCAGATCGAAGGTCTTCAGCCAGCCCTGTCCGACCGCGTTGGGCGGAGCTAGGGGCAGCGGCGCTGTTCCGCCGGTGGGTAGTCCCCCAATCACTCCACCAAGTTGTTGCAATTGGGCCAGGGTAAACAAGCCATTGGTGATGAGCACCTGGCCGGCCGGAGTAGGCTGTCCGACCATGGTGTTGTTGAAATTGGAGATGAGCTGGTTAAGACCGCCCACGCCGAACTCGCGGCCGAAGCCGCCAACGTTGGTGTGAGGCAGCAGATCGCCCACGCCGCCGTTGGAGCCGCCGGTGCCATCGCCCGTGCCATCGCCGGTAATGTCGGTCTGGAAGAGGCCGCCCGGCAATCCGCTGACCGGCAAGGTGACACTGGTCGGCAGCGGACTGTCGAAGTGCGAGATCACACTCACCCGGAAGTGAGCCGGGATATCCATGGTGCCCCCAAACGACAGTTGATGGGTGCGATCCAGACCGTTCGGTCCGATGTAGTGTGTGGGATCCGCGTTGTCGGTGGGGAAGTTGATGAAGTCGTTGTCCCGCGCCGTCGACACGTAACGCGAAAAGGCGTAGGAAACCTGCAGGTTCAAGTAGTGAACACCGGGCAACGGGTTGCGGACATCCTGCCGCAGCGAGGTCTGTAGGCCGTTGTACACCGACCGCCCGATTGGGAACAGCATCTGGTTGGTGCCCACGTTCTGATTGATGCCGGGAAATGCCGCACGGGCGTGAGGTTGACCGGGTTGGTCCAGGAACGAGCAAGCCAGTCCGCCGCACACCGAATATCCCGAATCAAGACCGTTGGAAGCGTAGTCGGTGATCGTTGCTCCATTGGCAATGGCACAAGCCACGTCGGCGCAGCCGCCAAAGGAGGCATTGGTGGTTGCGATGGCGGCCTGGGCATTGGCGAGGTTGAAGAAGCGGGCATCGCCAATGTGATTGGTGTCGATGCTGAGCAGATTGTGAGTGGCCACGTTGCGCAGAAAGTCCGCCGTGATCACCATGCCGTGCCGGATCTCACGTTGCAGGCCGATATTCATCTGCACAGAACGCGGGGTTATGTAATTTGGGGCGAACAGGTTCGTGCCGGTGACGTCAATGCCATCGGCCAGGATATTTCCAATATAACCGCCGTTGCTGGCCGGACCTTGCGCCAGAGTGAACGCCTGGTATTCCTGCTGCAGCTGAAGGATCTGCGGGGCCACGCTGCCGATGGGTTGGCCGCAAATGGTGGCTGGATCAATGGCACTCGGAAAGGGGAGTGGTTGCGGCAAACTAGCGGAACAAACCGATGTTTGCCCCAGGAAAAGTCCTTGGGGCAGCCGTGCTGGGCGATCAAACAAGTTGTTGTTCCAGACCGAGTTTTCATAGAACAATCCGATGCCGCCTCGGATCACCGTTTTGCCGTCACTTTTGGGATCCCAAGCAAATCCGAGCTGGGGAGCAAAATTCTGGTTTTGCTGTTTCACCGCGTTCCCCAGGCCGCTATAGAACTGATTGTTGAATTGATCCAGAGCTGCAATCGGCCCCAGATCGCTGTCGGTGCGGCCGGTGTCGCGCACGTAGCGCAGGCCCGCCGTCACCGTGAAGTTTGGCTTTATCTTCCAGGAATCGCCGATGTAGAGCGAAAAGCGGTTGTCAGGGCCCAGTCCGCCGCCAGGAAATCCGAAGGTCGGAATCTCAGAAGAGAAACCCTGGCCGTTGCCCAGCGTGACATCGGAGACCGGATAATTGAGTGGGTTCGATGCTCCTCCCGGAAAGACATTGGCGGGGGTTGAGTTGCTAGGCGAGCCGACGGCAGGCGCCAGGCCAAGGAACTCGGCGAATCCGCCACCCACGATGTGATTGAAGCCCGCGCCGAAACGAATCACATGATTCCTGAGGGCCCAGCTGCCATCGTATTTGATTTGACGATCAGACTGCACCGTGGCCTGAGGCGCGAGAAAGTTTGGACCTGAGCAGAAATCGTTCGCTCCAGCGGTTAGACAGTTCGCGTCACCACCAATCGCCAACTCGATGCCGGGGGCGGGATCAAAGATGCTGGTACCGGTAACAGCGTCCGTAATTCCGTTCTGGAATTTGGTGTAGCCAAAACGGACACTATGGGTGACGTTGCCGGTATTGAAATCGACGCCGGCGACGTGGTCGCGAGCATGGTTCACGTTGGCAAAAGGTTGGAAGGAGTTGGGAATGAAAGGCAGCACGCTGCGATTCTGGTCAAACGAAAAACGATAGAAGAGCTTGAAGCGGCCGGTCTGGAAGTCCAAACGTCCCACCGTCTGAGTCTCGCGAAAGGGTGAAGTGAAGTTTCCCCTCAGGGACTCGAACGCTCCACCCGGAATCACCGGATCGATCAAGTCCTGTTTATTGCGCTCCGCATCGAAAAAGAAGAACAGCTTGTTCTTGATAATGGGCCCGCCCAGGCTGCCGCCGAACTGGTTGCGCTGAAAGGGATTGGTGGAATCGCCGGGCAGGGCGGCGTTGAGCGACTGGTCGCGAAAATAATAGAAGGCGTCGCCGTGCAATCCGTTGCTGCCTGATTTGGTGGTCACGTTCACCGAACCCGAAGAGGTCAGCTCGGTGGAGAGATCCAGGGAGGATTGCTGTAGCGATGATTCCTGGATGGAGCCCAGAGGAAGGTTTTGGGTGGTAGTGCCAACGGTTTCATCACTGATGTCGATGCCGTCCACTTCAATGCGGGCGGTGCGGCCGAAGCGGCCACCAAACGAAACCGACGAAAAACCGTTCTTGGTGGGATCGAAGGTGCCGCCATCCTGAATTTGCACGCCCGGTTCCAGCTGGGCCAGATCGAGAAAGTTTCGTCCGTTGATCGGAAGATTTTCAATCTGCTGGCTGGTAAGGACACCCTGCACCGTGGCTTGTTCAGTATTGACCGCAACTTCCGAAGCCTGCACTTCTACGACTTGCGCGCTTTCACCCAGTGTGAGCTTGGTGCTTGCGTTCAAGGTCGTGTTCACCTGAACCGTGACGGGAATCTCCACCGTCCTGAATCCGCTGGCCTCGATCCGGACCACGTAATTACCGGGAGTCAATGCACCGGACGCGTAGGTTCCGGACGAGTTGGTCGCGGTTATGCTGTTCTGGTCTGTTCCTCGATTACGAATCGTCACCTTGGCGCCGCTGACGACCGCACCCGAAGGATCGGTGATCGTTCCCTGAATGCTGCCGGTTGAAATTGTGGTCTGTGCGAGGACTGCGACAGAACTCAACAACAAAACAAGTAATGACAATGCTAATGATGTGTATCGTGGGAACATTCTCGATGCGATGCAAGTGTTCACGAGCTGCCTCTCTTTCGGAATCGTCAATTGACCATCTACACGAGCCCCAGAGAACAACCACGAAGTGAGTCGAAGAGCGGATTTTGGAAAAACGGCAGCGATTTCAAAACGGTGTCGGAGACCGACAACCAGAACGGCTGACGAAACTTTACACCCGAGTAAATAGCGTGGCCCCAATGACACTCGGTGTTATGCAAGCCACAAACCAAATATTGTGCAGCTGGCGATACTCAAACGTTTCAATGGCTTAGCATGGCAGCTCAGTTTGTCCGCAATACAGAACAAGTCCTGCGCTACAGAAACTGGAATCTCAGCTATCCGAGAAATGGAAGACCCACTCGCCGCAAGGTTTTGAAAATACGAAAGTTGACAATCAGGACCGGTGGGGAATCTCTTCACGCGCTGCTACAATCTGCAACCAGGGGGAATCTCATAACAATGGCGGACCTATCCAGAATTGTTGGCCAACTGAAGAAGGAGCGTGACCGAGTACAGCAGCAGTTATCGGGACTGAATGCGGCGTTGGCCGCGTTTGCGGGAGTCTACAGCAAGTCGGGGAACACCGCCCCGGCCAAGAGAAGCAAGCGGCGTCCCATGAGCGCCAAGGGCCGGGCCGCCATTCGCCGCGCGCAAAAAGCGCGTTGGGCAAAATTCAGGGCCGCAGCTAAGTAGTTCTTTTCGAAGCCTTCGGTCACGGTTGGGCGGAAGCGGCATCTCATTTATCTTTATCCCTGCTAGACTGGCGCGTGCGTCGCCTGATCGTCAATGCCGACGACTTCGGCCTTACTGCGGGCGTGAACCGGGCCATTGTCGAGGCCCACGAAGGCGGAGTGGTGTCTTCGGCCACCTTGATGGCCAACGGCCAAGCCTTTGACGAAGCGATTGATCTGGCACAGTCCCGGCCTGGTTTGGGCGTGGGCTGTCACATCGTTCTGGTGGATGGGGTTCCGCTCCTGGACCGGAAACAGGTCGAGAGTCTGCTGGATGGCGGCGACCGCTCCGGCAGTCCACACTTTCGCGACGGAATCACGAAGTTTGGCGGGCTCGCCTTGCTGGGACGCTTGTCCGCGGATGAAATTGAGGCCGAGGCCACAGCCCAGATCCGCAAGCTGCAAGGGGCGAGGATCGAGGTTACTCACCTCGATTCGCACAAGCACACACACATTTTCCCGCGCGTTCTGCGCCCTCTGTTGCGGGCGGCAAAGAACTGCGGCGTGAGAGCGATACGGAATCCATTCGAGCGAATCCAGGGCGCGCAACTGGCTGCCTCTCCTAGTTTATGGAGGCGATGGACCGAAGTTGGCCTACTGCGGAGTATGGCCAGGCAATTTCGCGAAGCGGTCGAGGAGGCTGGAATATCCACGCCAGATGGGACTCTGGCCATCGTAGCCACCGGCGCGCTGGATGACCGTTTGCTCCGCCTGATGGTGGAGAGTCTTCCTGATGGAACCTGGGAACTGGTTTGCCACCCCGGTTACAACGATTCAGATCTGCAAGCGGTTCGCACCCGGCTGCGGGAATCGCGCGAACAGGAGTTGCGCATCCTGACCTCGCAGTCAACCCGCGATCTGCTGGCGGCAAACCAGGTTGAGCTCATCTCTTTCCGGGCGTTGGCCGCGGCAACGTGAGTTTCTCGTTATTCGCCTGGGTGTCCACCTTTCAGGTGTGAAATACCGACCTTGGTAACGAAACGGCCTCTGATACTGCGATTTATGATTAAATGCTAGCGGTTTGCTGAGTCGAGCGCCTGCCCTTTCGTGTCAGACATGCATGGCAGATAAACCTGAAACCCGGCTGGATGTCGATTTGCCGATTCGAGTATTCGGCATGGGCTCGGATGGCCGTCCCTTCCTGCACGGTGCCCAGGCCCGGAACATCAGTCTTCATGGGGCAAAACTCGCCGGCCTGGAGACGCAGTTGAAGCCGGGAGACGTAATCGGCGTGCAGGTCGGCGACAAGAAGGCGCGCTGTAAGGTGATCTGGGTGGTCGACGCCGGACAGGCGCAGAAAATCGAAGTGGGGGTGAACCTGGTCGAGGGACAGGTCTGTCCCTGGGAAAAGGAAATGCGAGCCACCGAACCGGCCCCCGAATCCACTCCGCGAGTTGCGCCCTCCGAAGACGACAAGAGAAAGTTTTCGCGACACCGCGTGCCCTTCCCAATCGAAATACGCGACCAGGATGGCGTCGGCTCACACATGAGGACGAAGTCAGCCGACATCAGCGCCCGCGGCTGTTACATCGAGACCATGCTGCCACTTCCGGTCGGAAAAGTACTGAGCCTGACCCTGTGGCTGGACACGGAGAGAATCAACACACCCGGTGTGATCCGATCCTGTGATGGCGGCGTAGGTATGGGGATCGAGTTCACCGATCTAGACGAGGCGACCCAGGAACGTCTACAGGAACAGATCGAGGCTATGGCCGCGGAGTCCGCGACCTCAGAAAACGCGCAGGGCGCCGGTTAGAGCCCCCTTGTTTTGACCCCTCAGAAATGAAAGAGGACATCGCAGCACTCAAAGTTTGGAGACTCTGCGTCCGTTGCGCCCTTGGCGGTAACAGCTTCTAACCGCAAAGAGCGCATAAGCGAGCCGCAAAGGACGGAAAGAAAACAATCCGTCGGGCAAAATCTGAATCTCCGCTACCCGCCCGCCATCGAATGTGAGGAGCGAGCGCCGCTGATCCGAAAGGGACAGGCATGAAAATCGGGATTACCTGTTATCCCACTTACGGCGGCAGCGGCGTGGTCGCCACCGAACTGGGGCTGGAACTGGCGCAGCGCGGGCACGAAATTCATTTCATTTCCTACGCCCAGCCCATCCGGCTGACCGGCCCGCAGCCCAACATTCACTATCACGAAGTAGAAGTCTCGCGATATCCGCTGTTCGACTATCCTCCGTACGATCTGGCGCTGGCCACGCGCATGGCGGAAGTTGCCGAGCTTTACGACCTTGATCTGCTGCACGTGCACTATGCGATTCCGCATTCGGTGAGCGCGCTGCTGGCGCGGCAGATGCTGGCCGCCAGGCCGCAAGCGGACGCAAGCTGCCGTTCGTGACCACGCTGCACGGCACCGACATCACGCTGGTCGGGCAGGACCGCTCTTATCTGCCGATCACCCGATTTTCCATCGAGCAGAGCGACGGCGTGACCGCAATCTCGCAATATCTGCGGGAGCGCACCTTGCGGGAGTTCGACATCAAGAACGACATTCAGGTGATTTACAACTTCGTGAATTGCGATGTGTATTGCCGACGAGGACGAACGTTTGCAGAACGACGCGCGGAGTATGCACCGAACGGCGAGCGCATTCTGGTGCACCTGTCGAATTTCCGTCCGGTGAAGCGCGTGACCGACTGTGATCGAGATTTTCGATCGCGTGCGCAAGCAGATTCCTTCCAAACTGCTGATGATCGGCGACGGCCCCGACCGCTCGCGCGCGGAATGGCTGGCGGTACAAAAGGGCATTCACAACGACGTGATCTTTCTGGGCAAGCAGGACCAGGTGCAGGAAAAGCTGGCGCATGTGCCGACGTCATGCTGCTGCCCAGCGAACTGGAATCGTTCGGACTGGCGGCGCTCGAAGCCATGGCGTGCGAAGTCGTGCCGATTGCCACGCGCGTCGGCGGCGTGCCCGAAGTGATCGAGCACGGCAAGAGCGGATACCTGGCGGATGTCGGCGACGTGGACACCATGGCCCGCTATGCCATCGAATTGCTGAGCGACGAAAACGCGTCTGCGCGAAATGGGCAGAGCCAGCCGCGCCGTGGCGCAATCCCGCTTCTGCGCCAGCAAGATCATTCCGCAATATGAGGAGTTCTACCGGCGCGTGCTGGAGCGCTCTTCATAGAAGGCTGCCGGAATTGCGCCCGATCCCTGGAGGACGGGCAAACGCAGCCGCACCAGAGTTCCCTTGCCGTCGCGGCTGTCGATGGTCATGCGGGCGGTATCGCCGTAGAGAACTTTCAGCCGCTCGGCCACATTGGCCATTCCAATCCCTGTTCCCCCAGGCCGCTGGGCCGTTCCAGCAAGTTGGCCGACGCCATGCCCACGCCATCATCCTCCACTTCGATGATCAGATGCGAGTCGGTAAGGCGGCTGCGCAGGTAGATGCTGCCGCCGTCGATCTTCGACGACAGGCCGTGCTTGATGGAGTTTTCCACCAGCGGCTGCAGCAGCATGCTGGGCACCATCACGTCGAGCGACGCAGGTTCGAGTTCTTTCACCACTTGCAGCTTGTCGCGGCCGAAGCGGACCACTTCAATATCGAGATAGTTGTCGATGAATTCGATTTCTTCGCGCAGCGGAACAAAGGCATCGCTGCTGTTCAGCAGGCGGCGCAGAATGTTGGCCAGCTTGATGATCAGCTCGCGCGCGGTGTCGGGATCGAAGCGCACCAGCGACGAAACCGAATTCAGCGTATTGAAAAGAAAATGCGGATTGATCTGGTTCTGCAGCGCTTCCATGCGCGCGTGCAGCAGCAGGCGCTCCTGCTCTTCCAGCTTGATCTGGATGCGCACGCTGTTCCAGATCTTCAGTTCGGTGCCGATCACCATGACCGAAGCCGGCATAGATCAGGACTTCGACCCACCAGGTCGGGCTTTCCAGGCTGAACGTGGCATGCGGCACCAGGCGGGACAGCTCGGTCTGCACGAAGCGCAGCGCCACAATGGTGACGAAAAACATCGTCTGCCATTCAAAAGGCGTGGGCGTGGGCAGGTTGCGGCGGATCCAGCGATAGATGCTCAGATCGACGAACGGAGAAAACGACCAGATGTCTTCGCGATCTGGGAGCGAAGTTGCGCAGCTGTCCGGCCACAAAACCGCAAAGCACATTGAAGGGCAGGGTCGCCCATTCCCCGTGCAGAACGCCGGAAGCGCCAGAAGAACGCCGCCCAGCACTCCCGTGAAGCGCCCGCCAATCACGCCCAGCAGAATGGTGGTTTCGAACGACAGATCGCCGGCGACAAAACTCGTGGCGCTGAACCGGATCCAGACCCCCAGGGCGAGAGGAATGCCGATCCACAGCACCAGATAAATACTCTGTTTCCGATTGCGCTCTTCGCGAAACAGCAGAGACTTGAACTCCACCGAGCGCACCAAGGCGCTGGCCACGGCGGCGGCTACGCCAAGCTTGATCAGCAGATTGATGAGGATGAGACGCTGTTCCATGATTTCGGCAGACCGATTTCGTAAGTCGAGGGATCCCGCTGTGGGAAATGTAGCACGGCGCGTGTCATCTCGAGCGGAGACGATTGACCAAGGAGTTAAGCGTGGCTTCAACCAGCTCCAACCGCAAGGGGCCGCCTTGCGCCATGTCTTTGTTTCCCCCGCCGCGTCCGCCCAACTGGGCCAGGGCCTCTTTCATCAGAGCTCCCATGTCGAAAGGCTGATTCGGTGACTGAGCGAATACCAATGCCGGCTGACCGGATGTGGCCGCCAGCAACGCGATCGCTGGCGAACTCTGGCGAGTGAGCCTTTGTGCCAGCAACTTGATGAAGGTCAGATCGCGATCGGGAAAGACATGGGAGATAATTCTTATTCCGTTGCTCTCCGGCGTTTCGGCGAGCAGTTTTTCGGCGTAGAGACCGGCCACCTCTTCCATCAGATTGTTCCACCGATTTCCGTGCGGCCCGAGACTCCTCCTGCGACTTCTTTATCTGCTCGGGAACACTCGTGAGCTGCACCGAGAGCAGGCCGGAGGCCTCGGAGAGGGTGGTGTAGTCCTGGCGGGCGGTCGAGATTGCACGCGTGCCGCAAACAAATTCCACGCGCCATCCCTGTCGCACCTTCTCCACTTTCCGGAGTAAGACGCACCCAATTTGCGCCGTGCCCGTGACGTGCGTGCCGCCGCATGCCGAAAGATCAAACTCGTGAATGTCGATCAGCCGTAATTCATCTCTCTCGACCGGGGGCAGTTTGCGCAAGCCGAGTCCGCGAGCCTCTTCCTGGGTGACGAACCGAATCTCGACCGGACGATTCTCAGAGACAACATCATTGGAGAGGGCCTCCGCCGCCTCGACTTGGCGAGGGCTCAAACTTTTCGTGTCCAGATCAATGGAGCAGTAGTCCGCGCCCATGTGAAACGAAACCGTCGGCATATCGAAGAGCCGGAGAAAAGCCGCTGAGAGGACGTGCTGGCCGGAGTGTTGCTGCATATGGTCGCGGCGGCGGCCAACATCGATCAGGCCACGGACCCGGCTTCCCTTCTCAGGCAATGGCGCGGCTTCCACGAGATGAAGGATCGCGCCGTCTTCCCGTTCCGCAACTTCGCTTACGCGCAAGGGTGGAGCGCCAGTCTCCGACGGGATGATCGCGCCAGTGTCGAAAGTCTGGCCACCACTGGTGGGGTAAAAAGCCGTGCGGTCAAGAACGATTGCTGTTCGCGAATTCGAGGCCGGAACTACTTCCAGAACTTCGGCTTCGAATTCATGGAGAAACGAATCGTGATAGTAGAGACGTTCGGTCATGTCTTTCGCACAACACCAGCGTCGTGCGAGTTACCCGCCGCGTCGAGAGCGAGACACCCTCGGGACGCCGGCGCTACTCTAGTAAGGCCCGATAATGCCGCCGATTTGGCGCGATGTTGGCAGCTTCCCGTCCCTCTGACGCTCGATTACATCCAGATACTTCAGGCCTGAGCCGGTATTGAACAGTACAACTTTGTCTTCGGCGGAGAAGAAACCACGGGCGCGCAGCTTGCGATAGGCCACCAGCGAGGCTGCGCCTTCCGGCGCCGCAAAGATTCCCTCCACCCGTGCCCAGTGCCGGAAGGCTTCCATTATTTCTGCGTCGGTTACCGCTAATGCAATGCCCGCGCTCTGCTTCAGAATCTCGAGAATGAGGTAGTCGCCATACGCCTTGGGGACGCGGAGGCCGGCCGCCAGAGTTGAAGCATCGGGCCAAGAATCGGTAACGGGCTTGCCTTCATCCCACGCTTTAACAATCGGGGCGCAACCCGAGGATTGCACGCAAACCATCTTAGGCCGTTCGGGCCCGATCCAGCCCAGCGCTTCCATTTCGTCAAAGGCTTTCCACATGCCTAGCAGACCCACCCCTCCGCCTGTCGGATAGATGATGCCCTGCGGCAGCTTCCAGTCGAGCTGCTCGGCCACCTCGTATCCCATGGTCTTTTTGCCTTCGACGCGGAATGGTTCCTTCAAGGTGGAGACGTCGAACCATCCTTCTTTCTCTTTGCCCTCTGCCACCATGCGGGCGCAGTCGCTGATCAGGCCGTTCACCAGCGTGACCCTGGCACCGTAGCTTTCGCATTCCACCCGGTTGGCCAGAGGCACATCCGCCGGCATGAAGATGTGGGCCTCCAGACCGGCAGCCGCAGAATATGCGGCCAGCGCGCTGGCGGCGTTTCCCGCCGATGGCGCGGCAAGTTTTTTCAGACCGTAGAACTTGGCCATGGTCACCGCCGCCGACATGCCCCGCGCCTTGAACGAGCCGGTCGGGTTCAGGCCCTCATCCTTAATGAAGACGTGGGCAAACTCACGGCTGGGCAGCATGGGAGTGAAACCCTCACCCAGCGAAACGGGAGGGGCGTCGGGCAGTACTTCGGCATAGCGCCACATGGTTGCTGGACGAGCGGCCAGCATCTCAGGCTTGAAGTTATGCTTTAAGGTTTTAAGGTCGTAGCGAACATACAGGACGCCGCCCTCGGTGGGGCACACGGTTTGGGGCTGATCGGCCGCAATATGTGCACCACATTTGGTGCACTCAAGGTACGCGATACGGGACACGTCGGGAGTTTAACATTCCTTCTGGCAAGCCCTCGAGATGGGCTCCAGCATCCTGGGTTAGACGTCTGATGTCTGAGGTCTGAAGTCTGGTCTTAATTCTCAGTTCTTAGTTTCTAGTTTTCGGTTCTCAGTTTTCAGGCGGGCAATCGTTTTAGCACTGAGTTTGCTTTGCGAAACCAGGGGCGCTCGCGGCGGCGCAAGTATCCCGGCATGGAGGGCCTCTTAGCCAGGATTTGCTTTGCCCACTCCCGGGCTTCGGCATTCCGTTGCTGGGCAGCCAGGAAGCAGGCGTAGTTGTAGTAGGTCTCGGACGAGGTGGAGATCCTGGTCACCTGCTGGAACAGGGCTTCGGCTTTTTCGGGTTGGCCGGTGTTGGCATAGGCATGGGCCAGTAGTCCGGCGGCGCGATGAAAATCGTAGGTCGGATCTTCGGCCACTACCCGTTCGAGATCGGGCAGCGCGGCGGCAAAGTCTCCCATCTGGCTGGCGGCCACGCCGCGGCGGTAGAACGGGTCGGGTGAGTCGGTGCGAGAGGAGATCGCCTTGTCGTAGGACTGGCGCGCCTTGGCGAAATGCCCTTCCTCCAGATAGAGGTCACCCAGTTCTTCGTAGTTTCCGGCGGATGGGTTGTCGATGATGGCCGATTCCAGTTCGCGGATGCGCTTGCGCCGCGGAAAAACTTTGAAGGACTGGCGCAACAGTCCTGCATCGGGGATTGCTTCTACGGCGATGTACACCAGGGCGCCAAGCCAGCCGCCGATGAGGATGATCCATAACCAGAAGGTGTCGGGGCGGCGGCGAATGAAGTGAATGATCGCGAACGCCTGCAACAGAATGCCCCACCACGAAAACGCGAAAAAGAGTAACGATTCCATGCGCCGATGCAGCAGTATAGTACGCACTCTCCAGATGCTAAAATCAGGGCAGTGAAGCCTCCCATCCGCCTTCTGGGTGTCGATATCGACGGCACCTTGCTGAACCCCGAATTTCAGATCTCTCCCGCCGATTTGGCTGCGTTGCGGCGGGCCCATGCCCAAGGGGTTGAGGTGGTAGTGGTCACCGGGCGGCGGCATATGTTCGCACTGCCAATCGTGCAACAACTGGGATTCGACCTGTGGGTCATCAGTTCGAACGGCGCCATCACCCGTTCGCTCGCGGGGGAAACGTTTCATCGTGACCTGCTTCCGGTTGAAACCTGCCGCATACTGTGCGGTCACATGCAGGAATTCCGGGGTAACACGGTACTGACCTTCGATACGGAGACCAAGGGCGCGATTGTGCTCGAGCACATGGAGGAATTGAACTCGAGCATTCAGCGCTGGCTGGAAAAGAACCTGCAATACATTGAATTCGTTATCCCTATTGAAGACTCGCTGACCAGCGATCCGGTACAAGCCATGTTTTGCGGCCCGATTTCGCGGATGCAGCAGGCGCAGGCGGCCTTGGCAGCCAGCGGTCTGGACCAGAAGATTACCGTGCTGCGGACCGAGTACGAAGCCCGGGATCTCTCCATCGTGGACGTGCTCAACCAGGGATGCTCCAAGGGGCACGCGCTGGAGCGGTGGGCCGGTTACCGCGGCATCCCTCGCAAAGAGGTCATGGCCATTGGTGACAATTACAACGACATAGAAATGCTTGCCTTCGCCGGGGTGCCATTTATCATGGGCAATGCAGCCGAAGAATTGCGCCGCGACGGCTGGAGCGTGACTTTGCCCAATGATCAGAACGGCGTGGCGGCGGCGATCGAGCAGGTGCTAGGTTCCGCATAGCAACAGCATGAGCCCATCGAAAAAAATCGGGATGTTGGTTGGGTTGCTGCTTCTCGCTCTCCCGGCTCTGGGCGCCGATCTGGCCATCCTGCATAACGGCTTTTCAATTCGCCACGAGCGGCGGGAAACCGTGGGCTCGGCGACCCGTCTCTACCTCGCTGCCGACCAGGGCTACGTTGACATTGCCACCAGCCAGATTGAGCGGTTTGAAAAGGATCAGGCGCCGACGGGTGCCCCGGCGACATTGACAGCGACCCCTGACCCGAAAGGTCCGGCCTTGCAAGGTCAGAGCCCAAAGCCACAGAACCTGAATGAAGTAATCAATACCATCAGCGACCAGCATCACCTCGACCCGGATTTCATCAGCAGTGTGATCCACGCCGAAAGCGGATTCAATCCGCGCGCTGTGTCTCCCAAAGGGGCGCAGGGGCTTATGCAACTCATGCCCGGAACCGCCTCCAAGCTGGGAGTCTCCAACGCCTTCGACCCACGCGCCAATGTGGAAGGAGGCACGCGCTATCTGAGCGAGTTGCTGCAGCGCTACAACTTCGATGTGATCAAGGCATTGGCCGCCTACAATGCCGGACCCCACCGGGTACAGCAGTATGGCGGCGTGCCACCTTACTATGAGACCCGCACCTACGTGGCACGAATCGTTCGCGACTACAATCGCAAGAAGATCGCTGAGCGCAAAGCATTGGCGGCGGCGGCAAAGAACAACCGCGGCAAGAAAATTTCGCAACAAGCGGAAGTGACAAAACGGCCGGCCCTTGCCGACTCAACGCCCCCAGCATCCCGCCGGACTATTCCCTAAACCATCCCAACCTTTAGGAACCCTAACCCAGCGGCGCTGCATGATGCGTTGACCCGCACGGCTGCGTCATTTACCTTGATGCAGTTGCTTTTGGGGCTTTTGCCTGGGTCAGCGTCCTGCTCCGGCGCCGTGCCAGCGGTCCGAGTCTTTCATCCCAAATGGATAGAAAACGTATTTTCCTGTACGCGCTGGCGTTCGCCGTGTTCGCGGTGCTGGTTTACATGCAATTCCGAACCTGGCGCCACTTCGATTGGACAACCTTCTGGCGGGAGAGCGGGGACCTGGGCAAGCCTCCGCACATCTACCATCTCTTTCACTCTGTGGCGTTGATCTACCTGGCGTATGCCATGCGCGCTCTCCGCTGGAAGATTTTTCTGCGCCCGGTACGTCCGAAAGCGTCGACTCTGGGGTTGGTCGCTCCGACACTGATTGGATTCACCGGCCTGGCCCTGCTGGGGCGTCCGGGAGAACTGATTCGCCCCTATCTGATTGCGCGCCGGGAGAAATTGACGTTTTCCTCGCAGCTGGCAGTCTGGGCTGTGGAGCGCATCTTCGATATCGGGGCCTTCACCATTCTGCTGGTGTTGGCGGCTTTCTTCGCCACCGCGCCCAAGAGATTGTCCTACCACCGAAGCTTTCAAGAAGCTGGCCTCATTTTTCTGGCCCTGTCGATAGGCTTGACGATTGGCGCGATCGTGGTAAGCCGGAACGGAGAGGCCCTGGCGGGCTGGGTCGAACGCAAGTTTGCGCATCTGGCGTCGAACCTGGGTCATAAGATTGCCATGCGAATCCGTGAATTTCGCGGCGGTCTACATACGATCCACGACAGTTGGTCCTTCGTGATGCTGGCGGTGGTCTCGATCGCCATGTGGGCAACCATCGCCGTCGCCTACAAGGAAGTCACACACGCCTACCACTCCGAGGAACTGGAAATACCTCAGAGCCAGGTCCTCCTGTTGATGGGATCGAGCATGGTGGGGTCGGTGATTCAGTTGCCCGGCGTCGGCGGCGGCTCGCAACTGGCCACGATCGCCGCCCTGGAACATATCTTCGACGTGCCCAGAGAATTGGCGGCGAGTTGCGGCATCATGCTCTGGATGGTGACCTTCGTCGCGGTCATACCGATCGGACTGTTTCTGGCCCACCGGGAACGGCTTGTCACTGCGGAAGCTCTCGGCAGAGAGTCATCAGGAAGAAGCAGGAAGTGAGTTTCGCCTCCGGCTGGTTGAGACCGGGCGTCAGACTTCAGACCTCAGACGTCGGACCCTAGCTCAACCATCTTTCTCCGAACCGCGAACCATCCTAAGACTACAAGTCAACAAAGGCGCTCGAAAGTCGGAGGTTCGATGTCTGACGCCCGAGGTCTGGCGTCTGAGGTCCGGTCCGCTGCCTGCTACAATGCAGGGGAGACTCCCTCGTCTGACATGAAGTGTCCTTTCTGTGGCTTTGAAAATGACAAAGTGGTGGACTCGCGCGAGAGCAAGGAAGCCGATTCCATCCGCCGCCGCCGCGAGTGCCTGAAGTGCGGCAAGCGCTTTACCACCTACGAGCGGATCGACGAAATCCCCTACATGGTGGTCAAGAAGGACGGCCGTCGCGAGAAATTCGACCGGCAGAAAGTCCTGAATGGCCTGCTGCGGGCCTGCGAGAAGCGTCCCGTGCCCATCAGCCGGCTGGAACAGATTGTCAATGAGGCGGAAGCGTTCGTCATCGAATCGGCCGGAGCGGGAGCGCAAGACCAGCGAAGTGGGAGAGCTGATCATGAACCGGCTGCGCCGCTATGACAAAGTGGCGTACGTGCGATTCGCCTCGGTTTATCTGGACTTCAAAGACGTGCAGGAGTTCATGACCGAGTTGAAGGATTTGTTGAAGAGCAAGGAAGCGCCCGAGGCGCGCAAAGGCGCGGTAAAGAACTAAGGGTTGTGTGGGGCGGGCGCCCTCGCCCGCCTGGCTGTAAGAAGGCAAGAGCGTTCAAAATCAAAGTCAAAGGCCGCGGGCGAGGGCGCCCGCGCCACACAGTCAAGAACATGGCTTACAAGATCACACTGATTCCCGGCGACGGCATCGGCCCCGAAGTCACGCAGGCTACGGTGCGCATTCTCGAAGCCACCGGGGTGAAGTTCGAATGGGAAATCTTTCAGGCGGGCGCGGAGGCATTCGCCAAGTATCAACGAATACATTCCCAAGGAACTGATCGAATCGATCGAACGCACCCGTGTTGGGCTGAAGGGGCCGGTCACCACGCCCGTCGGCGAAGGCTTTCCCAGCATCAACGTGGCCTTGCGCAAGAAGTTTGAGCTCTACGCCAACTTCCGTCCCATTCGCAACCTGCCTCATATTCCGACGCGTTATCCCGGCGTGGACCTGATCATCGTCCGGGAAAATACCGAGAGCCTCTATTCCGGGATCGAGCACGAGGTGGTGCCGGGGGTGGTGGAGAGCCTGAAGATCATCACGGAAAAGGCTTCCACGCGCATTGCCCGCTTTGCGTTTGAATACTCCCGCAAGAACCAGCGCAAGAAGATCCACGCCATTCACAAAGCCAACATCATGAAGCTTTCGGATGGCCTGTTCCTGCGCTGCTGCCGCGACGTGGCCAAGGAATATCCGGAGATCACCTACGGCGAGCACATCGTGGACAACACCTGCATGCAGCTGGTGATGAATCCGTATCAGTACGACGTGCTGGTGATGGAAAATCTTTACGGCGACATTATTTCCGACCTGTGCGCCGCGTTCGTGGGCGGACTGGGCTTCGTGCCCAGCGCCAACCTGGGCGACCACTGCGCCATCTTCGAGGCGGTCCACGGATCGGCGCCTGACATCGCGGGCAAGAACCTGGCCAACCCGACGGCGGTCATCCGCTCGGCTCAGCTGATGCTGCGCCATCTCGGCGAACATCACGCGGCGGACAAGATTCACGATGGACTGGAAAAGGTCTATCGCACGAAAGACAAGCTCACGCGCGATGTGGGCGGACAAGCCGGCACCTCGGAGTTTGCCGACGCCATTATCCGGTTCATGGAAACCAGCACGGACGTTCCCGCCCAGGCTGAATCTTCTCACGCATAAATTCCATATTTGAACTGTCATCCTGAGCCGTGCCGTTTGCGCAAGAACAACCCCACCCCTTGTCATTCCGAAGCCAGGCCTATCGGCGAGGAATCTGCTTGCTGCCGGCAGCGAAACAGCAGATTCCTCGCGCGACAATGCCGCGCTTCGGACTGAAAAGCCTTTGGGGAGTTTCAAATTGCAGCACTCCCCGCTGCAACTCTTCGTTGACGCGGCCTACAGGATTTTGAGTAACATCCTCCTTCTTCAAGGAAACCCGGGGGATGGCTAACCCAACACGGCGGGTAGGAGTAGTTCTCTTTCAGCTTGGCGGCCCTGACACGCCGCAAGCGATTGAACCTTTCCTTTTTAATCTTTTTTGCGACCCCGAAATCATTGATTTTCCTTTTGCCCGCATTGGACGCAAGCCCCTGGCCAAGCTGATTTCGACCACCCGGGCCAAGAAAGTGCAGCACCACTACTCCGTGATCGGCGGGGCTTCTCCCATACGGCGCTTCACCGAGCAGCAAGCCGCTGCGCTGCAGGAACGGCTCCGGGCCGATGGCGTGGACGCGCATTGTTTCGTAGCCATGCGTTACTGGCACCCGTTCACGGCTGAGGCGGTCGAACAAGTGCGGGCGGCGAAGTGCGATGAAGTCGTGCTCCTGCCGCTCTATCCGCAATATTCGAGCACCACGACCGGAAGCAGCCTCAACGAGTGGCGCCGCTGCTTTCGTGATGACCTGCCGGTGCAAACTATCGAGGCGTTCTATCGCCATCCGCTCTACCTGGATGCGCTGGTCGAGAAAATCGACGAGACGCTGGCGCGGTTTCCTGAATCCGCACAGACCGAGATCGTATTCAGCGCGCACAGCGTGCCAGTATCGGTGATCGAAAAGGGCGATCCCTATCAGCGCCAGATTGAAGAGACGGTTGAGATGGTGATGCAGCGTGGCGGATGGCCCTATCGCCACCGGCTCTGTTATCAGAGCAAAGTCGGGGCCAGCAAATGGCTGCAGCCGTCGCTGCACCGCACCATCCGCGATCTGGCTGCCGAGCGGGTACGTGAAGTTTGCGTTGTGCCCATCGCGTTCGTTTCCGATCACGTGGAGACGCTGGGTGAAATCGATCACGAAGCGCGCGAAGAAGCGGCGGTGCTCGGGATCCAACAGTTTGAGATGACGTCGGGGCTGAATGATTCGCCGACGTTCATCGCGGCTTTGGCGGATTTGGTAGTCACTGCGGTCGGCGTCGATGTAGAGCGCCTGATGGCAGCGGACTAAGTGGCACACGTAGGGGCGGGTGCCCTCGCCCGCCCAGCGGAGCGAAGCTCCGCAGGGTTTTGGAAGTTTAGATTTTGGCGAGCTTTGCTCGCCCGCCCGGACGAGGGCGTCCGGGCCTACGTGGTTCGTGGTAGACGAAGTTTCAAGGAGTGAAGGAACGGATGGCAGACGAGTCCAAGACGGGAATTCTGGGGCGCCTACCGCCCTTGCCTCGACCGGCACTCAACAACTCCGTGATCGGCATGGAGCAGGCCTATCGCCAGCGCAAGGGATTGCCCCTGCTGACCGACGCCGACATGGAGGCGCTCAGGGCAGGTCAACCGATGCCGTGGGAAGTTGGGGGCGTTGCGCCGCCGGCGGCATCCGTTCCGGCAAGCGCGCCCGCGGCTCCTGCAGCTGCGCCCGTGGCAGCGGCCGCGCCTCCGGCCGCAGCGGCTGGAGGCATCAGCGAGGAAGTTGCCAAGTGGGTGGCGCAGGGAAACAAGTGGAGCAAGTCCACCATCGCCGCCGAACAGGCGCGCCGTGGACGCAAGGGTTTGCCTGCGCTGAACAATGCGGAGATGTCCGCCCTGCTGGGCGAGCCGGTTGAGGCCAGCGCGCCACCGGCGGCTGCGGCTGCACCGGCCCAGCTGCTGCGCCAGCGGCGAAAGCCGCAAGCGGCCCCATCAGCGCCGAAGTGGCGAAGTGGGTGGCCGAAGGAAAGAAGTGGAGCAAGTCCACGATCGCCGCCGAACAGGCGCGCCGTGGACGCAAGAGCTTGCCCGCGCTGAACGATGCGGAAGTCGCCGCGTTGCTGGGAGAACCAGCGGAAGCGCCTGCGGCAGCGGCGGCTCCGGTTGCGGCGGCAGTGGCCAGACCGGCTGCCCCGGCTGCTCGGCCTGCCGCCGGTCCGCCATCGGCTGCAGCGACCGTGGGTCGTGGCGAAGGTTCGAACACCTACGTGGGCACGCCGGCGGTCGGAACTTCGAGAGCGGCAGCATCCGCGGGCGTGGCTTCCGTCGGCCCTGAGGACAATGAGGTCAATCAGGGGCGCCGGAGCTTTGCCTGGGCCGCGTTCGCCGCCTTCATGACGGCGTGGTTCATCGCCTTCTTCCGTTTCTTCTTGCCGCGCACTCTGTTCGAGCCGGCCACGTCGTTCAAGATTGGATATCCCGCCGACTTCGGGCTGGGAGTGGATACCAAGTTTCAGCAGAAATATCGCATCTGGGTGGACCGCACGCCCGACCGAATTTTTGTGATCTACGCGCGCTGCACTCACCTGGGCTGCACGCCGGACTGGAAGCCGGCGGAGAACAAGTTCAAATGTCCCTGCCATGGCAGCGGATATGACAGCGAAGGCGTGAACTTTGAAGGGCCGGCGCCGCGTCCCATGGATCGGGCCAAGGTGGAGATCGCGCCCGACGGCCAGATTCTGGTGGATGTTTCGAAGCTTTATCAATGGCCGAAGGGACAGCCCAGCGCGTTCAACGATCCGGGGGCGTTTCTGCCGACCTAGAAATTTGTCGAGCTGTCGCTCGACCGGGCGGATGAAGGCATCCGCCCCACGCGAGATGAGAAGAGGTTTAAATGCCTGAAGAAAACGGGAACGGGAACAACGGGAAGCGAGTCGGCCTGCTGGAGCGGGTCAAGGCGGGCGTCAAAGAAGACGTTCAGTCGCTCAAGACCGACATGCCGGCGAAGGCCAAGGAACAGATCGAGGGTCTGAAAGATCCGACCAAGACCCAGGTCTACACTTCGATCTTCCGCCACAAGCACGATGACACGCCGCGCAACCGCGCGCTGGGCGTGCTGTCGAACGTGTTTCTGCATCTGCATCCGGCCAAGATCAATCGCGACGCGGTGCGCTACAGCTACACCTGGGGCATGGGCGGAATCACGTTCTACCTCTTTATCGTGCTGACGTTCACCGGCGTGATGCTGATGTTTTATTACCATCCCAGCAAGGTGCAGGCGTTCCGCGACGTCCTTTATCTCGAGCACGACGTGCCCTTCGGCAAGCTGCTGCGCAACATGCATCGCTGGGCGGCGCACTTGATGGTGATCGCGGTCTGGCTGCATATGTTCCGCGTCTTTCTGACCGGTTCGTACAAGAAGCCGCGCGAGTTCAACTGGAACATCGGCGTGCTGCTGCTGGTGTTCACGCTGCTGCTTTCGTTCACCGGTTACCTGCTGCCCGACGATCAGCTGGGCTTCTGGGCGGTGACGGTGGGAACGAACATGGCGCGCGCCACGCCGATGCTGGGGCATGAAGGTCCGTTCGGCGCAATGTTGGGCATGACGCCGTACAACGACGTGCGCTTCGGATTGCTTGGCGGATCGATCGTGGATGCCAATGCGCTGCTGCGGTCCTACATCTGGCATTGCATCGGGATTCCGATCGTGGCTTCGGTGCTGATGATTGTGCACTTCTGGCGGGTACGTAAAGACGGCGGCATTTCCGGCCCGGCGCCGGTGATGCTGGCGGCAGAAGTGAAAGAGCCGAAGAAGTAACACGAACCACGTAGACCCGGACGCCCTCGTCCGGGTAGCCGAGCGGAGCTCGGCAAACTCGTGGACCGGCAAGAACTTGTCGAGCTTCGCTCGACTGCCCGGACGAGGCGTCCGGGCCTACGTAGGGCGTGCCAGGGAGCAACTATGGATTGGCGGCAACTTTGGGAGATATGTTCGGCGCCTGACAACGTGCCCATCGTGGGGCTGATTCCGCTGCTCGTTTTCTACATCTATCTGGCGTGGAAGCAGGCCAAGGCCAACGATGAACTGATCGGCCAACTGGAAACCAATCCGGCGATGGCCAAGACCCATCATCGCAAGAGCTGGCCCTTCCGCCCGGGCTGGCAGAAAGAAATCCACGTCTGGCCCTTCCTGCTGCGCATGGAATTTCTGGCCGCCATGATCGTCACCATCATTCTGATGGTCTGGTCGATCACGTTGAATGCGCCGCTGGAAGAGCCGGCGAATCCCAACCTGACCATGAATCCGGCGAAGGCGCCCTGGTATTTCCTGGGACTGCAGGAAATGCTGGTGTATTTCGATCCCTGGATCGCGGGCGTGGTCATGCCCACGCTGATCATCGTCGGCCTGATGGTGATTCCGTACATCGACACTAATCCGCTGGGCAGCGGGTACTACACCTGGAAGCAGCGCAAATTTTCCATCGGAACATTTCATGTTCGGCTTCATCATTCTGTGGATCGCGATGATCATTATTGGGACGTTCATCCGCGGCCCTGGATGGCAGTGGTTCTGGCCGGGCCAGACCTGGGACCACAATCGCCTGATTTATGAGGTGAACCGCGACTCTGCCGGACTTGTTCGGGATTACTTCCAACCTGGGGAAGGCGATTTTTGGCGGCATTGTGGTGGTCGGATTCTATGCGGTGGGCGGGTTCATCGTGCACGCCCTGTTCCGGCGCTACAACCCGAAAGATTACAAGCGCATGAGCCTGCTGCAGTATTCCATCATGATGTTCTTCGTGCTCAGCATGGTGGCGCTGCCGGCTAAAGATGCTGCTGCGGCTGGCGTGGCACATCAAGTACGTGTGGATAACGCCGTGGTTTAACGTGTGATTCAGTCGTCAGTCGTCAGTCTTCGGTCGTCAGCCTGAACGGCCGAGCAATTGTCGACTGTTGTGGCTGACGACTGAGCGACCGACGACTGACGACTGTTGGGAGGATCTGAGTGCCACCTGTTCCCGAGAAGGACCCGATCGTAAGCAAGTCTTACGCGGCGCATTATGTCATCGCCATGATGATCCTCATGGTGACGCTGTTCTGGGCGCTGTGGGACGAGTCCTTCGGACAGCGTCCATGGAAGGCGTTCCAGCACGAGTGGAAGAGCCGCTACACGGCATTCCTGAACAGTACCCGGTCGAAGTCATCGCAGTCGGTCAGTGATGTCGAAAAGAATTCGCAGTATCAACAGCTGGAACAGGCCTACAAAGACGCGAACGAAACCGCAAGGCCGCGCCGGGACGAGATACAGAAACAGATCACGGATCTCAGCGCCAAGATTCTGGCGGTCCAGAATGTTTTCACCGATCGCCGCGCCTACGTCAATGCGCTGACCTACGAGCTCGAAACCGAAACCAGCGCGTCCGGCAAGAAGAGCAAGCAAGAGGACATTGACGACTACAAAAAGAAGAAAGCCACCGTCGAATTTCCCGACGGCCACAAACAGCAATACAACTTCGCGGAACTGGAAGAGACCTACAACTCGCTGAAGGACCAGCGCACCAAGCTGAGCGCTGAATTGGGTGAAGTGCTGAAGCCGGTGACCGAGGCCAGCAACAAGATGTCCGCCTACGTTTCCGACCACATGGTGGACCTCACGCCCGCCCAGATTGATGGATTGAAAAAGAAGACGGAAGAGTGGGACCCGAAGATCGTTCAGATCAACGTGGCGGACGCGAACATCGTGGACCGCTGCGAGTCCTGCCACATGAATGCCCGCGAGCCGCTGCGGATCACGGCGGCGGTCATGACTCCCAAGGGCGAGAAGAAGCCGGACGAGTACGCCCAGGCTTTCACCAGCCATCCCGAACCCGAATTGCTGAAGACGCATGATCCCGACAAGTTCGGCTGCTCTCCCTGCCACCAGGGCAACGGCCGGGCGACCACCAGCGTCGAAAAGGCGCACGGCAATTACGAGCACTGGCTGTGGCCGATGTTTCCCAAGCAGAATGCCGAAGCCGGATGCCAGACCTGCCACTCCGCCGACATGCATGTGGCGGTGGGCGAAGTGGGCGGGCACATTTCGAACGGCAAGTTCCTCTTCCGCCAGCGCGGCTGCATGGGCTGCCATCGCTACGAAGGCTACGACAAGGAACCGGAAGACCTGACTTCGATCGCGCAGCAGATGAAGCTGTTCGAGCAGCAGAAGATCGACAACGCGAAAATTTCTGCTGACCTGATGAAGCAGGCCGACTCCGCATCGAGCAACGACGAAGCCAACCGGCTGAACCAGCAGGCGGTGGCGCTCCGCGTGGCCAACAGCAAGATCGACGGACGCGTGCAGCAGCTTGATTTCCAGACCCACAGCCTGATGCAGGACGTGAAGAAGATCGGGCCGAACCTGAAAGACGTCCGGCTGAAGCTGAACCGCGACTGGATTCCGGTCTGGCTGAAGAAGCCAACCGATTTCCGTCCGACGACCAAGATGCCGAATTTCCGCCTGACCGATCATCAGATTCAGACGATCTCGGCGTATCTGTGGCAATCGGGGTTCACCGACGCGCTGCCCAAGCAGAAGCCCGGGAACGCGGAGCACGGCAAGCAACTGTTTGAAACCCGCGGCTGCCTGGCCTGCCACTCCATCGGCGAAGGCGATCAGACTGCAAGGCGGAACATTTGCCGCGAACCTGACCCGCGTGGGCGAGAAGGCCAACTACGACTATCTGGTCCGCTGGATTCACAACGCGCGCGAGCGCACGCGTCCTTACTGTCCGTACGAAAAGAAGGACATCGGCCCCGAGGACTACGCCAAGAAGGGGCTGCCGTACCAGTTTGATCTGCAGCACAGCCAGTGCCCCAACGACGGCCACGAACTGCAAGTACAGAACATGACGGTAATGCCGAGCCTGCGCCTGTCTCCCGAGGACGCAGCGGACATCGCCACTTACCTCATGAGCCAGAAGAAGCAGGAGCCTTCTGCTTACGCTCAGGCTTCGTTCATGGAAGATCCTGAGCTGAAGGAAGAAGGCAAGAAGTGGATCCGGCACTACGGTTGCGCGGGATGCCACGAGATCTCAGGCTTCGAGGACGAAGGCCGCATCGGCACCGAGCTGACTTACGAAGGCAGCAAGCCCATCGAGCGGCTGGATTTCGCGCTGTTCACTGAAATTTCGCAGCGCGGCGGCAAGAAGTCCGAGCCGATCACCGATCCGGAAGATTTGGCGCGCCTGCCGGAAGGCCCAGCCAAGGATCCGTGGTACGACCACAAAGGCTTCTTCGAGCACAAACTGGCAGAGCCGAACGTCTACGACAAGGGCAAGGTCAAATCGGAGACGGAAGCGCTCCGCATGCCCAACCTCCATCTCTCCAAGGTGGAGATTCAGGACCTCACCACGTTCCTGCTGGGCAGCGAGGAGAGTTCCCTGCCCCCGGGCTATCAGTACAAGCCGGGCGACGCGCGCCGCGATATTCAGGAAGGCTGGTGGATCGTCGAGAAGTACAACTGCATGGGCTGCCACCAGCTCACGCCCGAGCAGAGCACCATCCTGATGGGCATGAAGCACTATCAGGATGTGCAGGAGCAGTTGCCGCCGAAGCTGCTGACCGAAGGCGCGCGCGTCGATCCCGAGTGGCTGCGGAAATTCCTGTCGAATCCGTCGCTGAGCACAACGGACACGAACCGGAACGGCGTACGGCCGTACCTGCAAGTGCGCATGCCAACGTTCTCCTTCTCTGATAACGAACTGCGCAAGCTGGTGCGCTTCTTCCAGGCACTGTCGCAGCAGCCCATGCCCTATATTCCAGAGCAGGTGCCGGTGCTGAGCACCAAGGAAAACGACATGGCGCGAAGCCTGTTCTCGAGCACGGCGGCGCCTTGCCTGAAGTGCCACGCGACCGGCGATCCGCAGCATGACAAAATCGCCACCGCGCCCAACTTCCTGCTGGCCAAGGAGCGCCTGAAGCCGGACTGGGCCGAGCGCTGGATTCTGGATCCGCAGGCCATCAGCCCAGGCACGGCAATGCCTTCGGGATTGTTCAAGCGGGAAAATAGTCACTGGGTGTTTTCCGGTCCGACTCCGCCTTCGTTCCAGGGCTATGACAAAGACCACAGCAAGCTGCTGGTGGATTACATCTTCCAGCTCACGCCGGAAGAACAGCGGCGGGTAGCGGCGTCCATGGGACACAGCCAGGCTGCCGTGCAGCCGCGAAGGAAGCAGATGCAGGCTTCCAACCAGACTGGGGCGGCAGGCAGCGGCGGTTCGCGGTAGAATGTTTTGTTTTGGAATTGCGTCGTTGGTCGTTGGCCCTTGGTCGTTGGCCTCTAGCCACAGGCGTTGATTTCAGCCAACGGCCAACGACGTTTTTGAGACTTACACCTGACGAAAGGGCGACATAATGAATAAGAAACTATGGGCGGCAATGTTTCTGGTTTGCCTGCTGGGGCTGCTGGCAGGATGTAGCAAGAAGGAAAACACCAACGAAGAGCAAGGCACTTCGCCAACCTCGGAAGCCAAGCCGGCTCCGGCCTCGGCGCCGATTGATCCTGCTACCGCAGCCAGCGTGAGCGGCACTGTGACCTTTGGCGGAACCGCTCCCAAAGGGCAGAAGATTGATATGAGCCAGGACGCGGCCTGCAAAGGCAGCAACATGGCGGAGACCATCGTGGCCAACGACGGCAAACTGGCCAACGTCTTCGTGTACGTGAAAGAAGGCCTGGGCGGTCGCACCTTCGACGTTCCCAAGGATGCAGTCACGATTGACCAGAAGGGCTGCCAGTATCATCCGCACGTGCTGGCCGTGATGACTGGGCAGAATATCGAGATCAAGAACGACGACGAAACCACGCACAACATTCACCCCACTCCCAAAGACAACCGCGAGTGGAACGAGTCGCAGCCACCCAAGGCCGCGCCCATCGAGAAGAACTTCGCCCGCGAGGAAATCATGCTGCCGGTGAAGTGCAACCAGCATCCCTGGATGAAGATGTATGTCAACGTGGTGAAGAGCCCCTTCTATGCCGTAACCGGCGCGGATGGCAAGTACGAGATCAAGGGCTTGCCTCCGGGGGATTACACGCTGGCATTTGTTCAGGAAAAGATGGGCGAGCAGACGCAGAAAGTCACGCTGGCCGCCAAAGACAGCAAGACCGTGGACCAGGGCTTCAAACCGTAATCAGCGCACGAAAAGAGTAGCGCCGGCATCTTGCCGGCTGTCCCGAGGGCGTCTCGCCCTCGGCGCGGCGGGCGAGATGCCCGCCGGACAGCCGCCGGGACGGCGGCGCTACAAACTTCCCAGGAGCAGCTTCTGAAGGCCGTTGCCGTACCGTACAACCAGGCCCATCACCGCTTCGCCGTCTTTGCGGCGTCGGTGACGTTTCTGCTGATCATTGCCGGCGCACTCGTGACCAGCAATGATGCTGGCCTGTCCGTTCCCGACTGGCCGACGTCGTTTGGTTCGCTGTATAAGATTCCGCATCTGGTAGGTGGGGTAAAGTTCGAACATACTCATCGCATGATCGCGCAGTTCGTCGGATTCCTGAGCATCATCCTGGCGGTCTGGACCTGGCGCGCCGACCCTCGACGCTGGATGAAATACCTCGGCGTAACCGCGTTGGGCCTGGTCATCGCGCAGGGAGTTCTGGGCGGCCTTACCGTGCTGTTCTACCTGCCTCCAGCGATTTCGTCCGCGCACGCCGCCCTGGCGCAGACATTTTTTTGTATCGTGGTACTGATCGCGCTGTTTACCGCGCGAACCTGGGTGGAAGAGACTCCGCAGATCGAGAGCGATGAACTCCGTCCCAGTCTTTTCACTCTTGCTCTGCTCTCGATTCTTGTTCTCTACGTGCAGTTGATCCTGGGTGCGATGTTTCGCCATCATGGCTTGAGTTGGTGGCCGCACGTGCTGAATGCGGCAGCCGTTGCCATCGTGCTGACCTGGACTTCCATTCGTGGCTTATTGCGATATTCCAGTATTGACGCCGTGCGGCGGCCTGCAGTCACTATGCTCGCGCTGCTGATCGCTCAACTGTGCCTGGGTTTCGTCGCGTTTCTGACCCGTGTGGCCTGGGGACACGACGCGGTCCAGCCTGAACTTCCCATGGTGATCTCGACCGTGGCGCACGTTGCGGTGGGAGCGTTGCTGCTGGCCACAACCGTCGTCCTCGCCGTGCAGGTGTACCGGCATAGCCCGGCGGCGGTTCAAGAACACATTCCCAGTCGAGAACGGAAGCCGGTGGCGGCATGAGCACGGCAACACAACCTCTGGTGGTTCCACGCAGCGGCGTGCTGACTCTGGTCGCGCGACTATGCCGAACTCACCAAGCTGCGCGTGACCACGCTGATCATCATGACCGCGTGGTGCGGATACTACTTCGGAGCATTGAAGTCCGGCGTCTCTTCCCTTTCGTGGTCGCTGTTTCACACCCTGCTGGGGATTGGCCTGGTTTCGGGCGGAGCGGCCGCGTTGAATGAAGTGATGGAGTGGGAAACGGACAGCCGGATGCGCCGCACCGCGCAGCGCCCCATCCCGGCCGGACGCTTCGGTTTCGTGCATGCCACGCTGGTAGGCGTTCTGATGACGCTGGGCGGCGCCCTCTACCTCGGGTTAGCGCTGAATCCGCTGACTGCATGGCTGGCGCTGGCCACGTCTGCCGTCTATCTCGGCGCCTATACGCCGTTGAAGAAAGTTCATCCAATTTGCACCTTTGTAGGCGCTTTTCCTGGAGCCATGCCGGGCGTGTTGGGCTGGACCGCCGCGCGGGGCCGCTTCGAGTGGGGTGCGCTGGTGATGTTTGCCATCGTCTTCTTCTGGCAATTCCCGCACTTTTACTCCATCGCGTGGCTCTATCGCCAGGATTACGAGGATGGCGGAGTTCGCATGTTGCCGGTGGTGGAACCTGACGGTAAGTCCACGGTACGCCAGATTCTGCTGTACTCGGTGGCACTGATTCCCATCAGCCTGTTGCCAGCGTTTCTGGGAATGTCCGGGAAGCTGTACCTGGCCGGAGCCCTGGTACTGGGAATTGTCCTGCTCTATTTTGGCTGGCGCCTGGCATCGTTGAATGTGGCCACCGGCAACCCCCGCTCTAAGCAGCGGGCGCGGCAGCTCCTGCAGGCTACGGTGCTCTATTTGCCCTTGCTCTTCGCCTTGATGATGCTGAATACGAAGCGATGACCTCCTGGGCTGCGCCGTCCCAAATGGGTTTGCACGCCGAGCATAGCTGACTGGTTCCAGTTAAAATACCCTGTGGTCTCTAAAGCCCCCGCTTACGTCGCGCCTGACTCGCAAAGTAACGCCACGCCCGTAAGTCCTGCCGTGATTTCCGTACAGGACCTCGTCCATCGCTATGACGGCCGCACCGCCCTCGATGGAGTCTCGTTCGACGTCCGCCACGCCGAGTTGTTCGGACTGCTGGGACCGAATGGCAGCGGCAAGACCACGATGTTTCGCATCCTGTCGACTCTGATGGTGCCGGGCGGCGGCCGCGCGATCATCATGGGATTTAACGCGGCGAAAGAGCCCAACCGGTTAAGAAATCAGATCGGGGTGGTGTTCCAGGCCCAGAGTATCGATGTGAAGTTGACCGCGGCTGAAAATCTGTGGCATCAGGGTCATCTTTACGGATTGCGCGGCGCGGCCCTGAAATCGCGCATTGCGGAAATGCTGGCCCGCGTTGGCTTGTCGGACCGCGCCAGGGAAAAAGCCGAGACTTTTTCCGGCGGCATGCAGCGCCGGCTGGAGCTGGCCAAGGGCCTGCTGCACCATCCTGCAGTCTTGCTGCTCGATGAACCGACCACCGGGCTTGATCCCGGCGCACGCCGCGACCTGTGGCAGTATCTGCAGATTTTGCGGGACGAAGAAAGAGTCACCATCCTCGTAACCACGCACCTGATGGAAGAGGCCGAGCGCTGCGATCGGCTGGCCATCCTCAATGAAGGAAAGCTGGTGGCGCTGGGAACTCCGACCGAGCTGAAACGCGAAATCGGCGGCGACGTGATTCTGCTCGACGCCCGGGACGCAGAATCCATGGCGGAGCGGATTCGCACCCGTTTCAACGTGGATGCGCAGGTGCTCGGAGGTCAGGTCAGGCTGGAACGGGAAAACGGCCACCGTTTTATTACTGACGTGGTCGAAGCCTTTCCCGGAGAGATCGAAGCAATTTCAGTGAGCAAACCGGCCCTGGAAGATGTGTTCATCCACCGGACGGGCCACAAGTTCTGGACCGAAGATGAAGAACGACCTCGTAGCGCCGGCCTCCGGCCGGCTGTCGAGGCGGCGTCTCGCCGCCTCAGGTGGGGAAAGATGTTGATGGAAACGACTAGAGTTTGCGATTGACCTTCAGTTCAGAGCGGCGGGCGAGACGCCCGCCGGACAGCCGGCGGGACGCCGGCGCTACCAGGAGCTCGATGATGCTCGTGCTTTCAGTTGTCTTGGGACTTGTTCCGCTGGCGGGAATAGCCTGGACGGTGCAGAACGGAATGATCACGACCGTGGATGGTCTGTTCATGAGCATCATCATGCTGGCGCTTTCCGGCATACTTTTTCTGAACGTGTTGATGGAAGCGCGCAAGAAGCTTGCCCTCAAGAAGGCGCCCCAGGCGCGGAAAACGAGCTGACGTGGTCACCCAGGCTGCAACCCTTCCCGCACAGGCCGCTCCAACCAGCGGACTCATCCTGCCGGCGTTCACGCTGTGGTGGCGGGAACTGGTTCGTTTCTATCGCCAGCGCGCCCGCGTAGTGGGAGTCATCGCGTCTCCGCTGCTGTTCTGGGTGGTCATCGGCTCCGGCTTTGGCAGCTCCTTCCGTTCGGGCAGACGCGGCTGGGCAGCAGCACTATCTGGACTATTTCTATCCCGGCGCGCTGATCATGATCGTGTTGTTCACTTCGATCTTCACCATGATGTCGGTCATCGAAGATCGCAAGGAAGGATTTCTGCTGTCGGTGCTGGTGGCTCCGGTGCCGCGTTCTGCGATTGTGCTGGGCAAGGTGCTGGGCGGAACCACGCTATCGGCAATTCAGGGCCTGATCTTTCTTGCGTTCGCTCCGCTGGTCGGAGTCCATCTGGGCTTCACCAGTTTCCTGCTGGTAGTGCTGACGGTTTTTCTGGTGTCCTTTGCGCTGACCGCGCTGGGATTCACCATCGCCTGGTCGATGGATTCGACGCAAGCGTTCCACGCCATCATTAACCTGTTCCTGATACCGCTGTGGCTGCTCTCGGGAGCGCTATTTCCGCTGACGGGCGCGTCCGGCTGGATTCGATTTCTTATACGAATCAACCCCCTGACCTACGGAGTAGAAGCGCTGCGCGACCTGCTGTATCCCGCGGGCGTGCCGGAATTTCCTTTGGCTTCGTCGCTGGCTACGCTGGTGCTGTTCTCCGCACTCATGTTCGGTCTCTCCTTTATCATGGTGAACCGCCGCACCACCAAGCCGGCCGCATGATGCAAGTCCCTGCGGAATACGCAATCTATCCGGTGATTGATGCCGCGCTCAACGGCACCAGCGCCGTGCTCCTGCTGGTGGGACGGAGCTACATCAAACGCGGACGCATGGCCGCGCACCGCGCGGTGATGATCACGGCGCTGATTTCTTCCGCGCTGTTTCTGACTTCGTATCTTTACTATCACGCGCACGTCGGCTCGGTGCATTTTCAGGGGCAAGGCTGGTCGCGCCCGGTGTATTTCAGCATTCTGATTTCACACACCATCCTGGCGGTCGCTATCGTGCCCCTGGTGATCATTACGCTGAGCCGCGCGCTGCGCGAACGCTTCGACCGCCATCGCCAGATTGCCCGCTGGACTTTCCCGCTGTGGCTGTATGTGTCGGTGACGGGCGTTGTGATTTACGTAATGCTGTATCACTTGTTTGCTGCGTAGGTTCATTTACCACGGAGGCACGGAGACACAGAGAAAACTGTCTTGTTTTTCTCTGTGACTCAGTGCCTCCGTGGTGAAAAATAAATTATGACGATTGTGAGACTCAAGATCGATGTCTCCGGCAACGATCGGGGACGAGGCCTGGCGCAGCCTGCGCCAGTTTGAGGAAATCCAGAGCGCGGCGTTCGGCCCGAAATTTGGATCGAGCGGAACTTGCAAGCATGCCGCCAACCTGCCTCATGCCAAAGGCGAGTGGATCGGCGCCGAGATCGGCTGGAAACGCCGTTGCTGGCGCAGTACGCCGTCTCCCACTATCTGGAACAGGAACGCGTGCTGGATGCGGATGTCGTGGACATAACCTATCTGATATATTTCCACCCGGAATACCTTATGTCGGCGGTCCCAGATTCTCCTCCCGAAGCATCGGCCTTGACTGACGAGCCGGTTTTGTCAACGCCCAAGCCGCGCATGTCCACGCGGAACCGGCTGCTTTTTTTCGCCACCGGCTGGCTGATCGTGCTGATGCCGTTCTTGTTCTGGTGGAACACCTGGTTCGGGCGGCAACTTTCCGACAAACAGCTCGCCGAGTACTTGCAGGACGACAAGAAACCGCGTCACATTCAGCACGCCCTGGTGCAGATCGGCGAGCGCGTAACACGTCACGATTCGAGCGTCACGCGCTGGTATCCGGATGTGGTGCGTCTTGCTTCCTACCGGATTGAAGAAGTCCGCAATACCGATGCCTGGGTCATGGGCCAGGACGTCAGCAGCAAAGAGGCCGCCAGTGCTGGATTTCATGCGGCGCTCTTGAAGATGCTGGATGACTCTTCCTTGATGGTTCGAGGCAACGCAGCTCTGTCGCTTGTTCGTTTCGGCGATGCCACGGGAAGGCCGCATATCGTCGCTTTACTGCAGCCGGCAAGGGTCACCGCACCCCAAGCAGGAAAGATCACGGATTCGAGCGCAGTGGGGACGCCGATCCATCACGGCGGGATCATCGCCAAGATTGAATCCGCCGGGCAGAGCGTGGAAGTGCGTTCGCCCATCAGCGGCCGCCTGCGCGAGTTGTCAGTGAAGGCCGGACAAGCCGTCGCTGCGGGGGACGAAATCGCGGCGCTCGATCCGGGAACGGAACAGGTGTGGGAAGCCCTACGCGCGCTGTATCTGGTCGGCCAGCCCGAAGATATTCCCGCGATCCGGCCTTATGAGCGGGAGTTGCCGGAGATTCCTGACCATGTTCGTCAGCAGGCAGTGGCTACGGAGCAGGCAATCCAGGCACGGGCAAAGTAACAAATTCGGGACCTGCGGATAGGCGCTTCAGACCGTTTCTTGTCTAAAACTTCAGTTGTTAGTTTTTAATTCCCGGTTCTCAGTTAGAAGGGCATTACGCCGACTTCTTTTTCGACTTCGGCTGTGTCCACCATCACAATCGCGTCCCAGGGGCAGCCGTCGAGGAAGGATCCATCGGGGCCCTTGCTGGTGCATTTATTGCAGCCGATACAGAGAATGGGGTCGACCTGGATGCGGCCGAAGGGCGAGTTGTCCTCGTCCGGAACCCAGAACATGCAGTCTTCCACCGGACAATATTCCACGCAGGCGGGCGAGCCGGCGCATCCGGTGCAGCATTCCGTGATTACAGCCAATTCTTTGGGTTTTTTCTTGCGCGCGGTCAGCAGACCCTTGGACCTGGGTTCGTGTTTGTACTCGTCGGGCACCATCCCAACGATTCCCCTGAGCGGTTCGGCAGGCATCGCCAGCATTATAACAAACACGGCAATGTTCACCCGTCACATCGCTCTGCCGGGATTCTGGTATAGTGGCGTTCCAGCCCCTTGAATTCCGTTTATTTTCCCGGCTCCCTGGTTTTAATACTCAAACGAAGGGGCAGAAGGAGCAGCACTCATGGCAGGTAAAAGTCTCAACCGCGTCACCCTCATCGGCAATCTGGGAAAAGATCCCGAGGTGAAATACACGCCCAGCGGCACGCCCGTGGCCAAGATCACCCTCGCCACCAACGAGCGTTTCAAGGACAAGAGCGGCGAATGGCAGGACCGGACCGAGTGGCACAACGTTGTACTTTGGCAGCGCCTGGCCGAGATTGCCGGCGAGTACCTGAAGAAGGGCGGCAAGGTGTATATCGAAGGCCGCCTGCAAACCCGCTCGTGGGACGACAAGCAAACCAATCAGAAAAAGTACATGACGGAAGTCGTGGCCAGCGATCTGATTCTGCTGGGCGGTCGCGGCGAAGGCGGCGGGGGCGGAGATTTCGCAGGCAGTTCGCGCGGCGCCGCTGCCGGCGGAAACAACTTCGATCAGCGCGTGCCGGAAGCTGAACCGGCGGCAGCGTCATCGCCGATCAGCGACGAAGATATTCCGTTCTAAGGCAGCTTTCAGCTCTCAGCCGTCAGCGATCAGCGGGTGGCCAATCTTTGCGCGTTAATTTATGAGAAGCCTCTGTTCTATCGGCCGTGCTTTGTGCGCTTTTCTGCGTCACTCCTTCGGCCTTTGCCAAACATCACCATCGCCATCACGATGACGATGCCCAGAGCGGCGGCCAGTTCGATTACTACCTGCTGGCGCTTTCCTGGGCGCCGAACTACTGCGCAGGCCATCCCACGGACCATTCCAGCGAATGCAGAGACCGGCGGGCGTACCGCATTCGTACTGCATGGCCTGTGGCCGCAAGCCAGCAGCGGCGCGCCGCCTATGTCGTGCTCGACGGCCCCTCCGGTGGCGGCTGCTACCGTTGACCACATGCTCAACTACATGCCCAGCCGCGGGCTCATCCAGCACGAGTGGCAGAAGCATGGCACCTGCAGCGGTCTCTCCGCGCAGGATTATTTCGCCAAGGTTGAGCAGGCCTTCAAAGACGTACACGTTCCGGAGCAGTATCCGAAGCTGGACCGCGAGCAGCAGATCAGCGTGTCCGATTTAGAGAAGAGTTTTGCCGAGGCCAACCACGCTCCCGCCGAGGCTTTCCGCGTTTCCTGTCATGCGGGA
This sequence comes from Terriglobia bacterium, assembly GCA_963698825.1. Classification (GTDB taxonomy): domain Bacteria; phylum Acidobacteriota; class Terriglobia; order Terriglobales; family Acidobacteriaceae; genus JAIQFF01. The sequence goes on from CAVOSG010000007.1 coordinate 149,564, forward strand.
GACCTGGTCAGTCTGGAAGTCTGCGTGGATAAAGACCTGCAATACCGCAGCTGCACCCAGAGTGTGCGGGAATGCCCGGTACCTCAAGTGGAGATGCGGCCGCCGCAATAGAAGGGGAAGCCATGCCCGAGGATCTTGCCAGCCAAACCTGTGTTCCCTGCCGCGGAGGTACGCCTCCAATAAAGGGAGTCGAGCTGAAACGCATCCAGCAACAGGTGCCCCAGTGGAACGTGATTAACGAGCACCACATTGTTCGGACGTTTACCTTTCCCGATTTCAAGCAGGCGCTCGACTTTGTGAACCGGGTGGGAGCGGTGGCGGAGAGTCAGGGACATCATCCCGATATCCTGCTGACCTGGGGCAAAGCAGAAATTACTTTGTGGACGCACAAGATCGATGGCCTGACCCAGAGCGATTTCATCATGGCCGCCAAGATCGATCAGCTCTTGCCGGCATGACCACGGTCCCCGTGGTTTATCCATCTTCGCCAGCGGCCTCTGCCACCAGAATCCGTGATCTGTCACCCAATCTCACGACCCAGGCCCAGAGCAGTGCCGGCAGAATCATGATGAGTCCGGTGACCTGGGCCACGACTCGTACTGACACTCCCCGGTCGAGAAAGAATCCGCAGACATAGGCTCCGATCGCGATCGTCAGCATGGAAAAACCGAGGTCGGCGGAGAAGACGCGGCCGCGGAAGCGGTCGTCGGTGTTGAGTTGCAAAAGCGTTGTGGAGAAAACCCAGACTGTCGATCCTCCACAGTGCGCCAGCACAATGCAGGCGCATGCCAGCCATATGTTGGGCGAGATGCCCAGGCAGAAGTACCCAACCCCAATCGTCAAATAGCCGAACAGAATGCCCAACTGAAGGCGGCGATCGGAGCGGCCGGCCCAGCGGGCGGAGAAGAGTGGGCCCACCACGGCGCCGACTCCACGCGCGCCCAGGAGCAGGCTCATACCCAGCATGGCGGTGCGCTGGGGATCGACGCCGCGCACTTGCAGGTGAAAATAGCCGTGGCCCATCACCGTGAACAGCACCCAACTGGGTCCGATCATGAGTTCGCCGGCCTTGGCAAATACCGCGGCCAGCAACCGGCGGTCTTTGCGAACGTAGCGCATGCCCTCGAGCACGGGCGACAAGTCGATGGCATCTCGAATGTGTAATGGGGCTGCCGCTTCGGCATGCGGTTCCTCAAAACTCATGCTCCGAATCAGCAACGCCGAAACCAGAAATGACAGCGCGTTGATCACGAACACTGCATCGCGCCCCAGCAGCGCCGCCACTACTCCGCCAATAGACGCGCCGACCAGTAGATTGACCGACCAGGTGGCCGATGAAAGAGTGTTGGCCACCAGCACATCTTCGCGGGCGGTGATATTCGGGACCACCGAGGTGCGGGCGGGCTCGAAGAACGCGGCCATCAGAGTTTCAAGCAGCAACAGCGGGTACACAAACCACACCATCGAGCGGGAGCGCACCAGCAGCATGGCGAAGACGATAACCATGCGCGCCAGGTCGGCGGCGATCATGACGCGCTTGCGGCGCACGCGATCGTTCACCACACCGGCAGCAGGACCAATGAAAGTCTGAGGCAGGACCTGCAGCACGAGGGCCAGCGCGACCGAACTGGCTCGGCCGGTCAACTGCAGCAACAAACTGTAGATCGCCAGCGTGTAAAACCAGTCCCCGAGTTCGCTTACGATCTGCGCCAGCCAAAGCCGGCGAAAATTACGGTTGTGGCGCACCAGCCGCAGGTATGCGGACAGCGAGATCCTCGTGGATGCGCGTTCGGGTTGCAGGTCCATTGGCTGGGCGTCGGGCGTCAGACCTCGGACCTCGGCTCAAACCCAGAAAACAGACAGGTAAGGCTGACGTGCGAGGTCCGAAGTCCGACGTCCGCCCAACGACTATAATCTACCCATGCTTGATGAAAACGATTTTCGCAAGCGCGCCGATAGCGCGCTCGAATCATTGAAGAAGGCACTTATGCAGGCCGAGGAGTCCTCCGAAATCGAAGTGGAAGACCAATCCGGCGCGCTGCATGTTTCGTTCGAAGACCGCAGCAAGTTCGTCATCTCTCCGAATGCTCCGGTGCGGCAGATCTGGATTTCCGCGTTGGCCACCAGTTTCAAACTCGACTGGTCGGATGCCGGACAGGATTTCGTGTTGTCCAAGACCGGGGAAGGACTCAAGCCGTTAGTGGCTCGACTGATCAATCAGCAGTTGGGAGAAGATGCGGTCACCCTGGCCTAGGTCTGGCGTTACTTCCCTCACAGTTTCTGCTTCAAGTGGTCGGCGATCTGCTTGCCGTGGAATCTTCCGTTTTCGATGAAGATCTCGTTGGTCCGCGAGCCCGCCACGATCACTCCCGCCACGTAGATGCCGGGCACGTTGCTCTCCAGAGTTTGCGGATCGCATACAGGACGGCACTGTTCGGCGGAGAGTTCAATGCCCATCGAGCGCAGGAAATCATAGTCGGGGTGGTAGCCCGTCATGGCAAAAACAAAATCGTTCTTCAGGCGGACCGCGCCTTCGGGCGTGTCAAGCATGACGGAGTCGGCCCCAATTTCAACGACGTTGGTGCTGAAATAGGCGGCGATTTCCCGGTTCTTGATGCGGTTTTCGATATCCGGCAAAATCCAATACTTGACGTGGTTGTGCAATTTTTGTCCACGATGCACCAGGGTCACGCGGGCCCCATGCCGCCAGAGATCAAGCGCGGAAATGGCTGCGGAGTTCTTGCCCCCGATGACCACCACATCCATATCGAAAAACGGATGGGGTTCGCGATAGTAGTGGAAAACCTTGGGGAGATCTTCGCCAGGAATGTTCAGCGGGTTGGACAAATCATAGTAACCGGTCGAAACAATCAGCTTGCGGGTGCGGTAGTCGTAAATGCGTCCCAGGCCGTCGGTGGCCGCAATTTGAAAATTCCCGTCGCCGCCGGTCACCGTCTTCACCCATTGATATTGGCGAATATCGAGGTGATAGTGCTCGGTTACTTTGCGATAGTATTCGAGCGCCTCCTCCCGTGTAGGCTTTTGCCGGGCCGTGCTGAAGGGAATGTCGCCGATTTCCAGCAGCTCCGGCGTGGTAAAGAACGACATGTTGGCGGGATAGTTGTAGATGGAATTGACCACGCATCCCTTGTCGATGGCCATGGTCTTGAAGCCGGCGCGCTGGGCCTCGATGGCACAGGCCAGGCCGGTCGGTCCGGCGCCGATCACCACCACGTCGGCAGACGTATCCGGTTCGCCCTTGGTCCGCGGACGCGGAAGCGTGTCAGGAATCTGCTGGGTCACGCCGGAAATTTGTTTGGTCACCAAAGTCGTTCGTCCCGGATGAAGTAGGTTTGTTGTGCCCAGGCATGGCACGCGTGAATGCTCTGGCCCTGGAAGATAACGATTCTAGCATGCGGCAAATGCAGTATTGGATGGCCAGGACCATCCTCAGCGGGTTTCGCTATAAAATATCAGGACAAAACTTCACCAACTTCGGGAGATCAATTCATGCCGGGAACTCAAGCAACTGCACCGCCTTCTCCACAGCTGTTTTTTGAAACGGTCACTGCCTTTCATAAGACGGAAGCCTTGAAAACGGCGATCCAACTGGAAGTCTTTACCGCGATCGGAGAGGGCAACCAGACGGCGGACAGCATCGCCCGGCGCTGCCAGGCTTCGGAGCGGGGCATACGCATTCTTTGCGATGCGCTGGTGATCATGGATTTCCTCAAAAAAGAGGGCACGCGCTACAGCCTCACCCAGGACTCGGCGATTTTTCTTGACCGGCACTCGCCCGCCTACCTTGGTGGCTCAATCCAATTTCTGCTGTCACCTCCGTCGCTGGAGGGCTTTCGAGAGCTGACGGCGGCGGTCCGTAAGGGCGGCACCGCGATCGAGCACAACAGTACGGAACCCGAACACCCGATGTGGGTGGACTTTGCCCGCGGCATGGCGCCCTTGATGAGAATGCCGGCGGAACTGATCGCGAAATTGTTGCAGGCTGACCAGGGACAAAAGTGGAAGGTCCTCGGCCTTGCCGTGGGCCACGGACTCTTCGAGATCACCATCGCCGCGCATGACCCGAACGCGGAGGTATGGGCTGTGGATTGGCCGAAGGTGCTCGAAGTAGCTCGTGAGAACGCCGCGGCTGCGGGGGTTTCCGCGCGTTACCACACGATTCCTGGCAGCGCTTTCGATGTGGAGTATGGCAAAGACTACGACCTGGTCCTGATTACGAATTTCCTCCATCACTTCGATGTGCCTACTTGTGAGAAGCTGCTGGCTAAGGTCCACGCGGCGCTGAAGCCCGCAGGGCGAGCGGTAATTCTAGAATTTGTTCCCAATGAGGACCGGGTTTCGCCTGCGATTCCGGCACATTTCAGCCTGACCATGCTGGCGGGAACCCCTGGCGGGGACGCATACACCTTCGCCGAACATCAACGCATGCTACGAAATGCAGGCTACAGCTCGGTGGAGAATCATCCCCTGCCGCCGACGTTCTTCAATGTGGTGATTGGGAAGAAGTAGTCGCCGGAGTTGAAGTTCCTTTGCGCCCTTTGCGGTGTTTCTTTGCGCTCTTTGCGGTCAAAATCTTTAACCAAACATCTTTAGCCGCAAAGACGCAAAGGATTCGCAAAGAGCGCAAAAGAAAACCGCCATCCTCATCGCTTCGTCTGGTCCGCGTTATAATTCCCGGTTGCCCTTATCCCCACGGACTGATCGGGAACACTACATGGCGGCGCCTGCAAAACCGAAGACTCGTACTGAATCCGACAGCATGGGACAAATCGAGGTCCCGTCTCACGTCTACTGGGGCGCGCAGACGCAGCGTTCCCTTCTGCATTTCGATATTGGCCGCGACACCATGCCGCCGGAGCTGATCCGCGCCTTTGGCATCCTCAAGAAGGCCTGCGCGCTGGTGAATCAGGATCTGAAAAAGCTTCCCGCCGACAAGGCCAAGCTCATCGTGCAGGCCGCCGATGAAGTCATCGCCGGCAAGCTCGACGATCAGTTTCCCCTGCGCATCTGGCAAACCGGCAGCGGCACGCAGACCAACATGAACGTCAACGAGGTCATCGCCAATCGCGCCATCGAACTGGCGGGCGGCGAACTGGGATCGAAAAAGCCGATTCATCCCAATGATGACGTGAACCTGTCGCAGTCATCGAACGATACCTTTCCCACGGCCATGCACATCGCGGCTGCGGAGCGGGTCAAGAACGCGCTGATTCCCGCTATCCAGACCGTGCACGATGCGATCGCGGCCAAGGCCAAAGAATTCAAGGACGTGGTCAAGATCGGGCGCACCCACCTGCAGGATGCCGTGCCCCTGACTTTCGGGCAGGAATTCGGCGGCTGGGCCAGCCTGCTGGAGCGCGACATCAAGCGCCTGCACCAGGCGCTGGACGGGCTTTACGATCTGGCCATCGGCGGAACCGCGGTGGGCACGGGTTTGAACGCGCATCCGGAATTTGCGGAACGCGCGGCGAAGAAAATCGCCGAACTGACCGGGCTTCCCTTCCGCTCCCATCCCAATAAGTTCGCCGCGCTTTCGGCGCACGACGAAATTGTTTTTGCCCAGGGCGCGATGGAAACCCTGGCCGCTTCGCTGATGAAGATTTCGAATGACATCCGCTGGCTGGCCTCGGGTCCGCGTTCCGGGCTGGGCGAACTCATCATCCCGGAGAACGAACCCGGATCCTCGATCATGCCGGGCAAAGTAAACCCGACGCAGTGCGAGGCCATGACCATGGTGTGCGTGCAAGTGCACGGCGCCACCGCGGCGGTCGGGTTCGCCGGCTCGCAAGGCAACTTTCAACTCAATGTCTACAAGCCGGTCATCATCTACAACTTTCTGCACTCGGTCACCCTGATCACGGACGCCTGCCACGGCTATGTGGAATACATGCTCAAGGGCATCGAGGTCGATCGCGCCAAGGTGGACGCGAACCTGAAGAATTCACTGATGCTGGTGACCGCGCTGACTCCGAAGATTGGATACGACAAGGCAGCCAAGATCGCGCACACCGCCCACGTCGATCACAGCAGCCTGCGCGAAGCGGCGTTGAAGCTCGGGCATCTCACCGGCGAGGAGTTCGATCAGCTGATGAAGCCGGAGAAGATGACGCGGCCGTAGAGGCTATGACTCCGCCAGGCCCAGCAGCGCCATGAGGCGCTCGCGCACCGCTTTCATCACCTCGGCCGGCGCGGTGTCGGTGTACTTGGCGTTGCGCGCCCGCCAGTCAACATTCTTAATCGCATCGGCGAGAACAACTCCAGTTGTCCTGATCTGAACTGGGAGTGGAACTTCGAAGGGGTAGCCTTTCTCTCGATTGGTAATCGGAACCACCACCGCGAGCCCGGTTTTTGCGTTGTAGATTTTAGGGGAGAGCACGAGTGCCGGACGCCAACCGCCCTGCTCGTGGCCGGTTCGCGGATCCAAATCTATTTTGATGATGTCCCCTACATCGGGAACGTAGGCGGCCACTACCAGACTTCCTTGCCAACCTGGTCAGACCACTCCTGCTCTGGATAGCGATTTTTCGGCGTGATGCCTGCGACGAGGGATTCCAGTGTCATCTTCGGGTTCAGCGGCCTAATGAGGATGCGCCCTTCCTGGACCTGGATTTCGAGTTCATCGCCCGCTTGCAAGCGCGCTTGCTCGACTACAGTTTTAGGAATGCGAACCGCTTGACTGTTACCCCACTTGACGAGTTGGGAGCGAATGGCCGGCACTAAGTCCACCTCTGATTCGCTAGTATATACATAAGTATATACATTTCAAATCGATTGTTCGCCAGTGTTTTCAATCAGTTGGCTGCCGGGTGCGCATGGAATCCGCGCCTCCGCCTTCTTTTTCGTAGTTGTGATCGTGACCACGCTCACCAGAACCAGCAACGTCCCCAGCAGGGTGCGTGAGCCAACGCTCTCGCCACCGACAAAATATCCCAGAGCGACCGCGACCACCGGGTTCACATACGCGTAGGTCCCCACTTTGGTCGGCGATTCGTAGTGCAACAGCCAGACGTAGGCGGTGAATCCAACAATCGAGCCTGCGATGATCAGGTACACCAGCGCGAACCAGGCTTTTTCGGAGACCGCCTGCAGGCGAAAACCCGTGAACTCGCCAGTCATTGCTGCCAGCACGAACAGCAGCGCTCCTCCGGTGAGCATCTGGGCGGCGGCGCTCATCGCCTTCGACGCCGGAAGCGGAACCCGGCGGGTCAGAATCGTGGCGATCGACCAGGTAAAGGATGCCACCAGCAACGCGATCGCGCCCGCCCGATCGATGGGAGCCTCGGCCAGAGAAAACGAACGGTTCACCAGCACCGCCACGCCGAAAATACCTACGAGCAGAGCAAGGCCGAGTCTGACCGTAAGCTTTTGCGTACGCAGGAAAATAATTTCCAGCAGAGCGATGAAGACCGGGATGGTCGCCAACACCACGGCCGTAACTCCGGAGGGCACGCGCTGTTCGGCCCAGAACAGGCATCCGTAGTCGAGAACAAAAATGAGCGCCCCGAGCGCTGAGGCCGAGACCCACTCTCGCCGGTTGGGCGCCGCAGTGCCCTTGAGCCGCAGCCAGGCGTAGAGGACGACAGGCCGGCCGTAAAAAAGCGGAACGCCGCCAGCAGGAACGGAGGAACTTCGCGAACCCCGACGCGGATCGCCAGGAAGGTCGATCCCCAGACGAAGTAAATCATGGAGAACGCCAGCAGGATTTTCCAGGTCGGCGGCCGGGCCTCTGTCTTCCATCCGGATCTCCGCTAGTTCTGCCATGGCTCTCGATGCGGTCTCTTCATAGATGTTCTGGCAGTATTTTCGGAAGCACTTTATGTCATGAAAGATTCTTATGCGGAGGAGGATTTCCGTTCATGACCGCTAGAGCCGGCTCTTCGCGAAGGACAAGCCGCTCAGGCTCGCTATGCGCTCAAGAGCCACATCCTTGGCCGCAACCAGAACATGGAAGCTTTCGCCCATGCCGGCCGGCGTCACCAGGTGTTTGAGCTGCAGCGCAACTTTGGCGCGCTCCTGCGGCAAGACGGCAGTCCTCGAAGGCGTCGGCAAATTGATTGGCCTCTCCGATTCCCATCAGAAATTGTGATTGGGTGAGAGGCGGCTGCACTTGCATGCCATTTTCCTCCGCCGCCGCGGCCAGAGCGGTAAAGTTCACGTGCGCCGTGATGTCCTGTTCGCCCGGGGCGTCATAAGGATTGGGCGTGGCGGAGTGTTGACGATAGGACATCAGAGTTCCGCGATGGCGGCCGGCAAGCTGTTCCTGGCGAGTGTAGCCATAGTCCACCGCGATGATAATGCCCTGGCGCAGGGATGCGGCAAGGCGCGCCATGTAGCGATGCGCCAGCAGCGGAACTTCGATACGCTCTCCCGGCTCGGGATGCACGCCGTAGCGGTCGAGAAATTCCAATTCTTCCGCGGAGGGCGGAACCCAGGTTTCGACGAAGCGGCCGTCTTGGGCCGAGATGCGCAGCGCTCCCTGCGGGCTGAGAATCTCTACCGGAAGCGCGTCGAAGAATTCATTGGCGAAAATGATGACGGGAACCTCGGCGGTCAGAGCCCGCTCGTCCAGAGCGCTGCCAGGCACGACCAGAGTTGTGCCCTACCTGCCTTTTCTCCACTGGTGTAGAAGCTGTCGGCAGCATCGCGCGAGAGCGCCTTTGCTCGCGCCGCCTGAACCGGTCGGAGAACCAGGGCATCAGCCCCGATGGTCATGTTTCTCGGTGGCATCGCAGAAACCGAAGACGCTTTGCCGCTTTCGAGAAATCTGGCGAGCACCTCTCTGATCCGGTCGCGCAACGCCGGAGAGCGTTCCGCCAGGGAATAGTGCAGCGCCTGGAAGAACTCCGGGAACTTTTTCTCCGACCAGGCGAGCACATCCTGCGCAAACAATCCGCGGCCGGGGCCGAGTTCCAGAATTTCAATCTCCGCGGGCGAGCCCAGCGCCTTCCAAATTTCTTCAAACTGGCGCGCCAGCAGGCGGCCGAAGACAGCATGCACGTCACTGGAGGTATAGAAGTCTCCCGCCTTCCCGAACTGCTCGGCGTTGCGCGAGTAGTAGCCCAGTTCGGGATGGTACAGACACAACTCCATGTAGCGCGAAAACGGGATCGGCCCGTGCTCGCGCATTTCCTCTTCAATGATCTGGCGCAGGCTCACAGGCCTTTCCGTTGGCGGTCGGCCCGATCCTGCGGCGTGCGGATGAACATCTCGACCATATAGTCGTGCAGGCAGTCATAGAGCTGGCGCTGGAATCCCCACTCGAACTGGGGATGATCAAGGTCGCGGGGATGAAGCTCGAAGTAATAGGTATGCACCGGCACCGAAGGATTCTTGAATTGGATGATGACTTCCACTGCCTCGCCCTTGGCGCGGGCGGAGAAATCCAGCAGCGGGTGCTCGTAGAGTTTCAGTTGCGCCAGAACACGTTCGAGCTGAGGGTTCGGGTCGTCGGTCACGTCCCAATTCTATCGGGAGTTGGGGTTTCGTGTGGGAGGCGGGTCAGTTGAGTTCCAGTTTCTGGTTTCTGGTTTCGAGATCTGATAGTCTGAAGTCAGAAAGCTTGCCGGAAATTGGATATCGAAACTAGAAATTGGAAACCAGAATCTAGAAACCAGTTCTCAGTTATTCGTATCTTAGGGCTTCGATCGGGTCCAGCTTGGCTGCTTTGATCGCGGGCAGCATGCCGCTGACGATCCCCACAAAGCTCAGAATGCCGGTGGACCAGATCAGCGTAGCGGCATCGATGGTCAGATGAATGTCGCCTTCGTCGGCATCCTCTTCAAAAGCGCTCCAGAGCGTCAACGAAGGCACGGACCACGAAACCAGATAGGCGAATGCCACTCCCAGCAGTCCGCCGAGCGCGGTAATGACCAGGGCCTCGGCCAGGAACTGGAACAGGATGTGCCAGCTCTGGGCGCCCAAGGCTTTTTCCACGCCGATTTCACGGGTACGCTGGGTCACCGCCACCAGCATGATGTTCATCAGTCCCACTCCGCCAATACCCAGCGTCAGCAAGCCGATAAAACCCAGCAGCACCTTGATGCCGGTGGTGATGACTTCCAGATCAGCCAGGTCTGAGAACACATCGAAGATGAAAATCGCCCGCTCGTCCTTGGGATCGAAGTCGTGATGAAACGCCATGGAATGACGCAGCGGCTTCGACCACTTTCATATGGTCGCCCTCATATTCCATGACGATGGAGTTCAGGTAGTAGGTATCTTTCAGATCGCTCATCGCGCTGTAGGGCACGTACACATGCTCATTCAGATTGTCGTCGCTGTTGTTGATCACGTGCTTCAGAACGCCGACGATTTGGTAGGAAATGCCGTCCACGCGAATACTTTCCCCGATGGCATTCTGGCCGGAGAACAGCTTTTTCTTGACGTCCGCGCCGATAAACGCCACACGAGTGTGGGTAAAATCCTCAGCCTCGCTGAAGCGACTCCTTCGGCAAATTCCATGCGGCGCATGCGCGGATAAATCGCGTAGACCCCGCTCACCCCATAGCTGGCGCTCCGCGTCCCGTAGGCGACCGCGCACTGTTTGAAGACCTCAGGCGAGATTCGCTTCAGCAAAGGCACTTCTTCACGAATGTATTCCAGGTCGTTGATCGTCAGCTTGACTTCACTTCCGGCCTTGGTGCCGCCGGCCTGGTGCGAAGTCCGTCCGGGAAACACGAAAACCAGGTTCGTCCCAAAGGATCGAAACGCAGCCCATCAAGCCGCGTTCGAAGCCCGACCCGTAGGCCAGCAGCAAAACCACCGTGGCAATGCCCCACGCCATGCCCAGCATGGTAAGGGCGCTGCGGCGCTTGTTGAACCGCAGCGCGCTGTAGGCTTGGGTTCCCAGATCTTGAATCATCGGATTACTCCTGCCTCATGGCTTCCACCGGAACCATCAGCGCCGCTTTTCGCGCCGGATAAATTCCCGCCATGATGCCCGCAATCGCCAGCGAAAAAATTGCCGCCAGTGCCGACATCGGCACAATCCGCGGCGTATCGAATCCCTGCGGCGAAGGCAATTGTCCCAACAGAGTCATGAATCCGCCCGCAATTAAAAGCCCGATCCCTCCGCTGAACATCGTCAGAAACATGCCTTCAATAAAGAACTGCGTCAGAATATTGCGATGGGTGGCGCCCAACGCCTTGCGCAGGCCAATCTCCCGCGTTCGCTCCGTGACCGAAACCAGCATGATGTTGACAATGCCGATCGCTCCCAGCCCCAGCGTCACAAATCCCACGACCCCCAGAAAATAGTCCATGGCATCAAAAATCTTGCCCACACGCTGCGAGTTCTCAATCGTGTCCCAGTCCTCAAACGCATCTTCCAGCTTGGGATCGAAACCATGGCGGCGGGCGATGATCTGATGGACTTCCTCTTTGGATCGCAGGTGCTGGGCTTTATCCAGCGGCCGGTAGTTAATGAACGAGACCGCGTTCTCCGCGTTCTCCTGCTTCAATGGAAACAGGTCGCGCATGGTTTCGACCGGAACAAAGATGCGCGCGTTCGTGCCGTTGTTGCCGTCCTGTCCCACCTTCGCCAGCACCCCGATCACGTCAAAACGAACTCCGTTGAGCAGCAGCGTGGCCCCCACGGCTGGCCGTCCCGGGAACACATTCTTCAGCAGTTCCCACCCCACCACCGCCACCCGGCGATGTTGCGTGTTGTCGTCCTCATTGAACCAGCGGCCGGTGCCGATGGGCATCGTGCGAATCTGGTTATAGTCCGGAGCCACGCCAAAAACCTGGCCATTGGTGGACCCATAGTCGCTGACCGCGCGGATGTCCTCGCGATTGATCACTGGTGAGATCACGCGCAACGTGTGCGCCTCATCACGAATCGCCAGATAGTCGTCGTAGGTGAAGTGATAGGTCTGCCCGGATTGCTGGTTTCCCGCCACCGCCGGAATCCGCCCCGGGAAAATAAACATGATGTCCTGGCCAAGGGTTGCCAGTTGCTTCACCTGGCCGCTGCGGAAACCTTCCCCCAGACCCACCAGAAGCAATAACGAGCCCACGCCCCACGCAATCCCGAACATGGTCAGGAACGAACGCAGCTTGTGCGCCCACAGGGTGGCCAGCGACTGGCGAACGATATCGAGAAGCGTTCTACATGGTCCCCTATGGGGGCGCGGGCGTCCACGCTCGTGCTCTCCTGCACGTCTTACGCATTTAGCCCCCGGAGAGTTCGCGTCAAGTTCCCTCGATGTTGCTTTTCAATCACTTGGACTGGGTTCAGGGCAAAAGGATAGCCGCTCATCTTTCAGCCGACCCTCTGTCCGTTTTTTACACTGCTATCCAGACGTTTGTCTTCCCGTCTAAACGCTCGTTCTTTAGCGCAGGTCCGGCTTTCTCAAAAACAATTCGAAGCGGAGGGCTGTTCAATGTTTAGACCGCTTGCGCGTGCTGTGTTAGTTCGAAGGTTTTGCTGCTGTTGGCGTCCTGGGTCAGGCCCAGTCTTTTATTCTTGAACTGCCACGGCCCAGTCAGCATGCTGTCATCACCCAGCGCATGGGCATCACCGATATCACCATCAACTACCACCGTCCCCTGGTGAACAAGCGCGAAGTTTGGGGCGGAACTCGTGCCCTACGGTCAAGTGTGGCGGGCCGGAGCCAACGAAAACACCACCATCAAGTTTACTGATCCCGTAACCATCGAAGGCAAACCCTTGCGAAAGGCGATTTACGGCCTGCACATGATTCCCGGTGAGAGCGAGTGGACCGTTATTTTCTCCAAAGCTCACACCTCTTGGGGCAGCTTCACCTACAACCAGGCCGAGGACGCGCTGCGCGTCACCGTGAAACCGCACTCCGCGGAATTCCACGAAGCCTTGACCTATGACTTCGATGAGGTAGAGCGGATTCCGCCGTGGTCACACTGCGCTGGGAGAAGATTGCGGTTCCCTTCAACGTCGGCGTGAAACCCACGAAATCGTGCAAGCCAGTCTGCACAGCCAACTCCATGGGCTGTCCCAGTACACTGGGAAGGCTGGGACGACGCCGCCAACTACCTGCTGCCGGAAAAGATCGATCTGGACGAGGCCCTGAAATATGCGGAGCGTCGATCCAGAACGAAGAACGCTACGACAATCTCATGACCAAGTCGCAGATTCTCGACGCCCTGGGCCGCAAGGATGAAGCCACCACGGCGCGAAACAAAGCACTCACCATGGCCAATGCCGTCCAGATCCACGGCTACGCTCGCCAGATGCAAATTGCCGGCAAACAGGATGAGGCGTTTGCCATCTATCGCGACAATGCCAAGAAGAACCCTGACTCAGTGGATTGTGCACGTGGGTTTGTCTCGCATGTATTCCGCGCAGGGCGACTTTGCCAACGCGGCCAAGGAGATGAACATGGCCGCTAGGCGGGAGCGCCCGATGGACAAAAACAGCCGTTACAGGCGTTCGCCAAGCGGCTGGAAGCGAAGGAGGATATCAATAAATAAGGGTTTCGTAGCGCCGCCATCCCGGCGGCTGTCGTGTGGGCGCCCCGCCCACCCCGCCGAGAGGCAGCCCTCCGAGGGCGAGACGCCCTCGGGACGGCCGGCGAGACGCCGGCGCTACACATTCAGAGCTTTCGTTAGCACAGCTAAGAGCCAACTTATCTCTTTCCCGCCAACCGCGGATCGAACTGAAAGTTCACGGGCTTGCCGAAGCGCAACCTGGGGAAATCCGAGTGCGCCGGGTTAAGCAGAAAATTGCTTTCTCCTGGGATAAGGACACTCGGAACCTGGAGCACGGGTGAGCTTCCCGCAAGAATCCAGTCGTCGCCAATGGACCGGACTTCCGGCGGTGCAGGGTCGGACCTCCAGTGCCTGGGCAGCACCGAGAGCTCAACCGGTCTGACCAGCGCCTGCTCGAACTCCACTTCGATCAATACGTACTTCTGCAGTAACTCCGACGAGTCGAGATGGACCAACATTTCGAGAGCAGCGAGCGATTGTGACTGTGCGGCGTAAACGACGGCGGTTCCAGGATTGTTCCACCGACCGCCAAACTCGCGCGCGCCTTCCCCGGTAAACGCATCCCTGGCATGCTTTCGTTTGGTAATGCGCCAGGCTGTGACAATCACGAAAAGATTCCGTGCTCCAGCCGTCCGATCAGGTTTTCGACCTCGCGGGCTCCGGGCTCGGTGCGAGCGTAGGTTAGCGGAGGACGATCGCCCAGCGCCTTCCGGGGCGTAGTCAGCCAGTTCACGGCGGCCGCCACATCGCCTTCAAATAGATCGACTGCATCTTCGAATACGGCGGAGATGCGGAGCAGCCGTTCGGATTCTTCCGGAGTCAATCTGCGGGAAACCTTGCGCCGGGCCAGGGTTCGCTCGGGAATTCCCAGAATATCGGCCAGCCGCGTCAGTGCCAGACCGCTGCAGGATTCGAGGGCTTGCAGGGTCTTAAAGGAGAACCCACGTTCCAACTGTCGAATAAGTTCGTCAGAGTTGGCCGCGGTCAGGCCGAGCGTCCTCCCACGCAATCGGAATCGGACCGAATGGCGAGATGAACCTGGCCGAGCCGCCGCAGTTGGCCGGTTTAGCGGAGTATGACCCACGGTTCAAGTCTATAAGGGGATCTGCCATATTGTCAAATATCTACTGCCAAGTGGCAGAGGTCAGATCGACTCGGGGCAGGAGTCCTGGGTGACGATTGTCTCTTTCCCCATGCGCCGGCCTACTGCAATCGCTGCAGCGAGAGTTGCTTCGTCCGTTTCCCGTCCGCGAATGATTTCCAGTCTCTTCTCGCTTTCAATCGGCTCCAGGAAGCGCATGCCCAGACAATTTTTGGCACGGTAGGTGACGCGGGAAATCTCGGTGATGCTGAGCGAGGAAAGATGAGATGCCAGGATCGTGCCCGGACGGCAAATCTTGTCAAGCAGGGTGAAAATCTCGAGCTTCGATTCCAGTTCTTCGGGGACCGCTTCGATCACCAGGTCGGCCTGGCGGGCGGCGTCTTCGACGCTGCCGGCAAATTCCAGCTGGGAGAATGCGGCCTGGGCTGCATCCGCGGAGACCCCGCCTGACTCTACGGCCCGGCCCAGATCCGATGCGAATTTCGCTCTCGGCCCGGCGCAGCGCATTGGGCAGCAGATCTTCGAGAATGGTGCGATAACCGCCTCGGGCCGCCAACTGGGCGATGCCTCGGCCGACTCGGCCAGCGCCGATGACGGCGATGGTCCGCACGTCAGGCGCTACCCCGGCCACTACTGCCCCTTTTCCAGTTGTCCCAGGACAGCATTCAGGTTGGTGCTGGCGGAGCGAATATTTTCGGCGAGGCGCTTGCGCTCCTCTGCTTCCATCAGTGGGATGGAGGCGCTGATGCGGCGGAGCGTGGTGTTGATGTCGTCGACGTAGTTGATGAGACGGATGAGTTCTCCCGTAGCTGCCATAGTTAAACCTGCTCCTGTTGCCCTTTTGGGATATCTCCATTCTCAATGGTGAGAACGGATTAGTAAAGGCACGACGTGCATGCGTGCGCCCATTCGAGCAACATCCAGCGAGGGTGCCCCGTCCTCGCTTCTCCGTCTTTTGGAGAGACGGGGCGGGGGCTCTCGCTAACCCGTTGCGCTCCCGCACCAGCGAAGGCGCTCGGCGCCTGCATTCGCCATCACTTTGGTAATGCTTCCTATCGATGTTATTTATGGGCCATTCCGAGGCGCGGGGGAATCTAATGGTGTTATGAGTGAGAAACCCTTGAAGCGGTACCTGTTTGCCAGCGACTTCGACCAGACCCTGACGTTCGACGACTCGGGATACGTGTTGAGCGAGATGGTGGGCATTCCGACCGCGGAGTTTGAGCGCAAGGCGCAGGGCATGGCCAAGTTGAATCTGGTGCAGCAGGGAGCAGAGCTTTCCTACCTGTTGCTGCACGATCCAGAGTTCCGCAAGAAAGTGCGCAAGCAGCATTTGTACAAAGTGGGCAAGACCATCCGTTTGAAAGAGAACATTGAGTTGCTCTACCAGGTGCTCAAGAACGGAGTAGATGGCTATCACTTTGACTTCTACGTACTCTCCGCCTCGCCGGTGGAGGTGATTCAATCGGCGTTGGAGGGCATCGTCCCGGATGATCACATCTACGGGACCGAATTCATCTACAACGCCGCGGGCGAGATCGAAAGCCTGGTGCGAGCGACCGCCGGTTACGGCAAAGTCGCGGCCCTCGACGAACTGCAGGCCAAGTTGCAGATTGGGCCTGACCACATCATTTACACGGGCGACGGCAGCTCGGACATCAACGTCATGTTGCACGTCAAGATGCGAGACGGCTTCACCATCGCGGTCTCCGAAGCGAAGCACATCTCCCAGGTTGCCAGAAGGACAGTTCTGAGCACCAACGCCCTGGCGGTTCTGGGCCCGATCCTGGAGGAAACGGTGGGCTGGGAGCGTACCCAAATTCGCCAGTTCTTCGAGTCCCACGGGATATTGATCCAGGAATGGGACAGCGTCCGCACCGACTGGCTGACCCTGCGTCCGGCGGTCAAAGAGGCGGCTCCGGCCGTCGCCGCCGGCGCCTGAATCCGCATCCCGGTCTATCTCATCTCATAGCTACGAGTGGAGTGACGAGCGTCACCAGCTGCGGCTTGGCTTGGGTTGCGCGAAAGCCCCACTGCACCGACAATAGACAAGCATGCTTCGCGACAAGAACCTTATTCCTCTTTCCCACCAGCACCAGCATTGCCTGGCGTTGTGTGTGCGACTGGATCGAGCCATCCAGGCGGGCGAGGTCGATCCCGAAGCGTGGCAGGCTGAGATCCAGCAGATCTTTGAGCAGGAAATCTCATTTCATTTTGCCGCCGAAGAAAAAGAATTGTTTCCCGTGGCCGCGCGCTACCCCGAACTGCAACCTCTG
This sequence comes from Terriglobia bacterium, assembly GCA_963698825.1. Taxonomy (GTDB): domain Bacteria; phylum Acidobacteriota; class Terriglobia; order Terriglobales; family Acidobacteriaceae; genus JAIQFF01. The sequence continues at coordinate 166,430 of CAVOSG010000007.1, forward strand.
GTCCAGGAACTGCTGACCGGACACGTTTTGCTGCGTGATTTCTTCTCTCGCGCGGCCGCCCGCAAATTGCATGTAGCCGGCTTACAGGCTTTGGTCGAAAAACTGGCATCCCACATTCGCAAGGAAGAACGCGAGCTGTTTGAGGGCATGCAGCGCCTGATGCCGCCGGAAGAGCTTGCGGTGGTGGGCGCCGCGCTGCAGCAATCGCTGGCAGACGCTTCGAATGCATGCATTCTGCAGAATGCGGCTACGCGGCTGCGCCCCAAGCAGTAGTCCTTTCATCAGCCCCTGTCATCCTGAGCGCAGTATGCACTTCGCGAGGCGAAGCAATCCCTCCGCTCAGGATGGCACGGGTTGAGGGATGCACCTGAATCCCAAACATTCTTTTGTTCATCTAGCAGATATGAACCAGGAAGTAACTCCCGTTTCTGTTGTCAATTATTCCGAGCCTGGGGTTCAGACCTCGGGCGGCAGCGCTCTGAACGATTCCGCTTTGCTCGATGCCTACTCGCAAGCGGTCGTAGGAGCTGCCGAGAAGCTCAGCCCTTCCGTGGTCAAGATTGATGTTGCCCAGGCGGCGAAAGGGCGGTCGGGCGAGCCCCGCGAGCGGCAAGGGGGCGGATCGGGTTTTGTCTTTACCCCCGACGGTCTGATTCTTACCAACAGTCACGTGGTGCACGATGCCACACGCATACAGGTCTCCTTTGCCGATGGCCGGCGTTTTCCCGCGAGCACCATCGGGGACGATCCCGCGACCGACCTGGCGGTGGTCCGCGTGGATATACCTATTAACGATGCGCCCAACCTGGTGGCAGCTCCCCTGGGAGATTCGCAGAAATTGCGCGTGGGACAACTGGCCATCGCGATCGGCAACCCGTATGGCTTCCAGTACACCGTGACCGCGGGCGTAGTGAGCGCGCTGGGGCGTTCGCTGCGCTCCTACTCGGGACGCATGATTGACGACGTGATCCAGACCGACGCTTCGCTCAACCCAGGAAACTCTGGAGGGCCGCTGGTGACCTCTGACGGCCATGTGATCGGCGTGAACACGGCGACCATCATGGGTGCCCAGGGGTTGTGCTTCGCGATCGGAATCAATACCGCGAAATTTGTTGCCGGACGCCTGCTGCAGGAAGGAAGAATTCGTCGCAGCTACATCGGCGTCGAGGCCCAGACCACGCCTCTGCATCGCCGCCTGGTGCGTTTCTATAACCTTCCGCAGGAAACGGGCGTGGTGGTGATTTCTGTGACTGCAGGCAGTCCCGGCCAGAAGGCCGGATTGCGGGAGGGCGACGTGATTGTCGCCTTGGACGGCAAACCAGTCGCCGGCGTGGACGACTTACACCGGCTGCTGACCGACGCCAGGGTGGGCGTCAGCAGTTCACTGACGGTATTGCGCTGGACGGAAAAGCTGGAGCTAGCCGTGGTGCCGGAAGAATCCGCATAGGCGGGTGTGGCGCGGGCGCCCTCGCCCGCGTTCTTTCCCCCTAAATTAGGCCTGTGGAGCCTCGATCTTTCACGCGGGCGAGGGCGCCCGCGCCACACAACCATCTCTACCTCGCCAGCTCGTACAGATATTCCACCTGCGAGCGCACCGCTCCGTCGATCCCCTGCACGTTCGGGTTTTTGGATTCGATCACGAAGTATTCGTCGGGAGCATGAGCGCCGCTGCCGTGGCCCATTCCGAAGTGGCCTGCGGGCAAGCGCAGCGGATCGCCGGTGAAAACGTATCCGGGCCACGATCCCGCGCTGCGCGGCAGAATGATGGGATCGATCCCCTGGCTGCGATAGAACGTCACCTGGGCGCGGATCAGCGGAGCGTCCGCCGAAGTGCTATTGGGATCGTAACCACCCGTCATGTTCACTTCGATGTCGCCGAAGCCGCGTTTGGCCAGGTGGGCCTTGAGCGCGGCCAGCGCTTCGTCGGCTTTCATGTCCGGCACCAGCCGCAGGTCAAGCTTGGCGACCGCCCGATGGGGAAGAATCGTCTTGCCGCCCGGCCCGGTGTAGCCGCCCACCAGTCCTTCGATATTCACCGTGGGGCGCGATTGCAGCAGCTCGAGTGCTTCCTGATAGCTGACGTCGTGTACCCAGTGTTCGGTGCTGTACTGCTTCTTGGCGACGCTCTCATCGAGGCGGCGAGCGGCTTCCGCGACCATCTTCTTTTCGGCAGCGGAGATCGGGCGGGCCTTGTCCGCAAAGCCGTCAATCGCAGGCGTGCTGCCGTCGGGCGAGACCAGCGTCACCAGAGCTTCCACGAGATGCCATGCCGGACTGTCAATCATGGCCTTCAGGCTGGAGTGAACATCTTTGCGCGGACCGCGTCCCCACTTTTCTCCGCTGGAAACCAATTCGAGTTCAATTACACCTTTGGCGCCGAGCGTCATCGTGACTTTGCCGTCGCGGTCCTGCTCGGCCGATGGCATGTAAACTCCGCTGCACTTGCGCAGCGCAGCCAGCACCTCAGGACGGCGGACAACTTGCGGGAAGTGCGGCGAGCCGATCTCTTCTTCGCCTTCCGCCACAAACACCAGGTTCACCGGAAGCTTGCGGCCCGCGCCGCGAATCGCATGCAGGGCCGCGAGGAAAGAGGCCTCCGGGCCCTTCTGGTTGACCGCGCCCCGGCCGATCAAGACTTTCCCCAAGTCCGGCTTGTCCACCAGCGCGGCCTCGAACGGCGGCGACGACCACTCCGCGGGATCGGCCTGCTTCACGTCATACATGAAATAGAGGCCGATGGTTCGCGGGGCGCCGGCGTCAAGCGTGGCGAAGATGCCGGGCTGGCCGTCGGTGGGAATTTTCGTGACTTCGCCGAAACCGGCATCGCGCAGCATGCGCATGGTGAGATCGCAGCCTTCATCCATGCCGCGTTTCTCGGCGGCAATCGAAGGCTGGCGAATCCACTGCTGCAGGCGCGCACCGATTCGTCGTGGCGCTTTTCAATTTCTTTTTGAATGGCGGCCAGGTCGGGATTGTCGGCGGCAGCCAGCGAACTGCGGGACAAGGCGAGAGATGCGGCTCCAGCAGCGGTGGCTTGAAGAAACGTTCGTCGGTTCATGGGCGCGAGGATAATCGGAAGGGGGGCGGGGTGTAAAGGGCGGGCGCCGGTGGCGGACACAGCAGATTCCTCACCGGCTGAAGCCGGTTCGGAATGACACGGGATGCGGCGCTCATCTCGTTTCCTTCAAGCCGATGATCTTGAAATAACGACGGGTAAGAAAACTGCCGAGCTTGGCTCGGCTGGGCGGACGAGTGCGTCCGCCCCTACGTGGTTCGTGGTGCGCCGCCGTAGTATCATTGCAAGCTCCGGTACCCTGTGTTAGCGTCTTGAAACAGCAGAGGTTAGCTTGCAAGCGACAATTCCTGCCGGGCTGGATCGCAAGGAAGCTGAAGTTTACCAGCGGCTTGATCCGGAACGGCTCCCGAAACACATCGCCATCATCATGGACGGCAACGGCCGCTGGGCGCGCCGCCGCCATTTGCCGCGCATGGCCGGGCACCGCGCCGGAGTCACATCCGTGCGCTCGACGGTCGAGACCGCGGCTCGCATCGGGATTCCGTCGCTGACCCTGTATGCGTTCTCCGAAGAGAACTGGAAGAAGCGTCCCCGCAGCGAAGTGGATTTCCTGATGGGACTGCTGTGCCGCTATCTGAAGGCGGAAGTTCCGACGCTGAACAAGAACAACATCCGGCTGGAATACATCGGCCGCCAGCACGAGCTGCCGCCGGCGGTGCAGGAAAAGATGGACTGGGCGCGGGAGGCTACCGCGGGCAATACCGGCATGGTGCTGACCCTGGCGCTGAATTACAGCGCGCGCACCGAACTGGTGGACGCCTTCCGGTCGATGGTGGATGCGGCTGCCCGCAATGGCGGCCTGGATCATCTGGCGATTGATGAGGACGCGGTTTCGCAGAACCTGTACACGCGGCACTTGCCCGATCCCGATCTGGTGATTCGCACCAGCGGCGAGATGCGGCTGAGCAATTTTCTGCTGTGGCAGCTGGCCTACGCTGAAATCTATGTCACTCCGACTTTGTGGCCGGAATTCCGCGGCGTGCATCTGCTCGAGGGCATCGCGGAATATCAGAAGCGCGAGCGGCGCTACGGCGGATTGGCCGGCGACGCGGCGCACGCGCACGCTTCTCATCAGCACGCAGCCAAGACGGGCCGGAGCTAACACGGCTTGCAACTACTGAAACGAATCCTCACCGCAGTGCTCCTGATTCCGATCGTCTGCTGCTGGTGTTGCGCGCGCCGGTGCCGGTGCTGGCGTTGGTTACTGCGCTGGTGGCGCTGCTCGCGGTTCAGGAACTGCTCAAGATTTCCGAAGCCTACGGGATCCGTCCGTTTCACTGGCCGACCTATATTTTTGTCGGCTTGTTCTTTCTTTTCCTGGCGGTGAATCTCGGGCACGACACTCCTTTGCTTTCTACTGCCGTGTTTGTCTGCAGCGCGGCGTTCGTGGCCGCCATCGCGCCGTTTGTCTTTCTGGTATCGGCATGAGGCGGGCCGATCTCAGCACCGCGTTTCCCGCCGCCATGATTTCGTCTTCGCGTTCGCCTATATCGCTCTGCCGCTTGGGATGTCTGGTGCAGATTCGGGAGCAGGCGCAGGCGCGTTCTTTTGCTTGTATCTGCTGTTGATGGTGTGGGCGGGAGACATCTTTGCCTATTTTGTCGGGCGTTCCCTGGGACGCCACCTGATGTCGCCGCGCATCAGTCCGAAGAAGACCTGGGAAGGCGCGCTGGCGTCGATGATCGCCAGTGTCGGAGTCGGAATGTTGCTGTACAACTATGCGCTGCCCATCAGCACGGCGCTGCTGAATGCCCATTTGATCGAGAAGAAGGATGGCTTGTTTGCCTTGGAGAAGCCGCCACTGTGGCCGATCATGCTGCTTTCCGCGGTGCATCAATGTTGCCGCGCAGCTGGGCGATCTGGTGGAATCGCTGATCAAGCGCGGAGCTGGGGTAAAGGATTCAGGGACGCTTCTTCCCGGGCACGGAGGCATGCTTGACCGGGTAGATGCCCTGCTCTTTGCCGCTCCTGTGCTGTGGTACTATGCGGCTTGGCGCGTGATGCAGTAAGCCGTCCCCCTCGGCTGCGCCCCACCCGAATTTCTGACTCATGAAACGCATTGCCATCCTGGGCTCGACCGGCTCCATTGGTCGCAGCACGCTGAGCGTGGTCGAAACCTATCCTGAGCGTTTCAGGTGGTTGCCCTCGCGGCCGGACGGAATGTGGACGCCGCGTTCGAACAGGCCCGGCGCTGGAAGCCCAAGCTGATTTCGATGGCCACCGCCGTGGACGCGGAAATCTTGCGTTCGCGGCTGAAGACATCGGGAATGAAAGGGGTCGAAGTTGTGCAGGCGCGGCCGGAACGGTCCGGGTGGCAACTCATCCCGAAGTGGATTTCGTGGTCAGCGCCATCGTCGGCGTGGCCGGGCTCAAGGCCACCTACGAAGCGGTACGAGCCGGAAAAACCGTTGGACTGGCCAACAAGGAATGCCTGGTGGCCGCGGGAGAATTGATCACCGCCGAGGCCCGCCGCCAGGGCAAGCCACTGCTGCCGATCGACAGCGAGCACAACGCGGTTCACCAGTGCCTGCGCGGCGGACGGATGGAAGAAGTCGAGCGCATCTGGCTGACCGCCTCCGGCGGGCCATTTCTTATACACCCCAAAGTCGCAATTTTCTTCGATCACGGTCGAGCAGGCGCTGAACCATCCCACGTGGAAAATGGGGCAGCGCATCACCATTGATTCGGCCACCCTGATGAACAAAGGATTTGAGGTGATCGAGGCGTGCCGTTTGTTCAACTTGCCGCCCAGCCAGGTGCAGGTGATCGTGCATCCGCAATCCACCATCCACTCCATGGTGGAGTTCGTGGATGGCAGCATACTTGCTCAGTTCTCGGTGACCGATATGCGCCTGCCGATCCTGTACGCGTTGACCTATCCGGATCGCATTCCGTCGGATATGCGCTTCCCGGTCATGGACTTACGACACCTCGAATTCTGCCCCCGGACATGGAAAAATTCCCTTGTCTGGGTCTGGCCTATGAAGCGGCGGAGGCCGGGGGTGCGAAAACTGTTGCACTCAATGCCGCCGACGAAGTGGCGGTGGCGGCGTTTCTGGAGGGCCGCATTGGCTTCGACCAGATTCCTGAAGTGATTGAGAGGTCCTTTCTGAAACGGAAGTCGGCAAGTTGGAATCTATAAGCAGGTGTTGGAGGCGGATCGTGGCGCGTGATGTGGCCCGCGAACGAGTCGAGCGGATGGTGGGAAGATCGGAAGCTTCCCGGCCGGTCTCCACCGGCATCGCGAGTGGAGTAGGAAAAACTTTATTTATGTCTGGATTCTTAACGGCAGTGCTCTCCGTCGGCGTGATTCTCGGATTCATGATCCTGATTCACGAGTTCGGCCACTATGCCGTGGCCAAGCTGCTGGGCGTGCGGGTCGAGGTGTTCTCCATCGGCTTCGGCAAACGTCTGTTCGGCTTCCGCCGCGGCGAAACCGACTACCGCATCACCGCCATCCCGCTGGGCGGCTACGTAAAGATGAGCGGCGAGAACCCGATGGACGCCCGCACCGGCGATCCTGGCGAGTTCATGTCTCACCCGCGCTGGCACCGTTTCATGATCGCCATCGCCGGTCCCGCCATGAATATCCTGCTCGCAGTCGGCCTGCTGACCGGCGTTTACATGGTGCATTATGAGTACCCCGCGGTGTTCGACGAGCCCGCGGTCATCGGATGGGTGGTGCAAGACACTCCCGCGGCGAAAGCTGGGATTCAGATCGGCGACCGCATCGTCCGCATTGACGGCATACAAGACCCGACCTGGGAGCAGGTGATTCTGCGCGAGGCTTTGAATCCGAACCAGCCCCTGAACGTCGCCATCGAGCGCGGCGGCCAGCTTCTAACGAAAACAATCGTGCCCGAGGCCTCCGGGCCGAATCAGATGGGCTCGGCCGGATGGGAACCGAAAGAGCCGAGTTTCCCGATCACAGACCTGGATCCCGGCATGCCGGCCGAAAAAGCCGGAATGAAGCTGGGGGATGAAATTGTCAGCGTGGACGGGCAGCCGATCGTCGGCCTCGAGGCCATGATCGAGAGCTTGAAGCGCACCAAGGACAAGCCGATCCAGATCACGGTCAGGCGCGACGGCCAGCTGCTGAACTTCACGGTGCAGCCGGTTTTGTCGGATATCAGGGGCGACCAGCGCTACCGCGTGGGTATCGGCAGCGCGCCCATGAAGGTATCGTCGTTGCCGTTTGCGGCCGCGTTTCGCCGGTCGGTGGAACAGAACAAGCAGGGCTCGCTGCTGATTCTCGAACTGGTGCAAAAAATGATTCAGCGCAAGATCTCGATCCGCTCCATCGAGGGCCCGATCGGCATCGGACGCGCCGCAGGGCAGGCAGCCAGCAAGAAGGGCTGGACGCCGCTGCTGGAACTGACTGCGGGAATCAGCCTGAATCTGGGCATCTTTAACCTGCTGCCGATTCCCATCATGGACGGCGGCGTCATTCTGCTGCTGTTCGTCGAAAGCCTGATGCGGCGGGACATCAGCCTGCGAATCAAAGAACGCATCTATCAGGCGGCCTTTGTATTCCTGGTGCTGTTCGCGGTCATGGTGATCTACAACGACGTAGCCAAGATGCTGCCCGGCGTGATGGGGAGAATGCCTTAGAGCAGCTGTCAGCTATCAGCTATCAGCCTGTCAGCTCTCAGCTTCTGGCTGCTAGCTTCTGGCTTCTGGCTCCGCCAAAAAAATCTGTCATCCCGACCGGAGCGAAGCGCAGCTACGCGCAGTGGAGGGACCTTGTGTTTCGCGCCGAGAGCAGCGGCCTCAGGGTATGCCTCTCCCGAAAGAGCCTAGGTCATCCGCCAAGACACCTGCGCTAACTCATTCATCAGCGTCCCTTAAGTACTGACAGCTGAGAGCTGACAGCCGAGAGCTCCTCCCCCGTGTTAAAATAGAGCTTCCCCATGGCAGACATTCATCGCAGAAAATCCGTTACAGGCTCGATCGGCGGGGTGAGGATCGGCAGCGATGCACCAGTTGTGGTGCAGTCGATGACCAACACCGATACCGCCGATATTCCCTCCACGGTCAAGCAGGTAGCCGCGCTGGCCGGGCCGGGTCCGAACTGGTTCGGGTCACGGTCAACAACGAAGAAGCCGCCGCCGCCGTCGCGCCGATCGTCGAGCAACTCGATAGCTCAGGGCGTGCGTGTGCCGATCATCGGCGACTTCCACTACAACGGACATCTTCTGCTCAAGAAGTATCCGGAGTGCGCGCGGGCCCTGGCCAAGTACCGCATCAATCCCGGCAACGTGGGCATCGGCCGCAAGGACGACAACAATTTCCGCACCATGATCGAAGTTGCGGTCGAGAATCAGAAGCCGGTGCGCATCGGCGTGAACTGGGGATCGCTCGACCAGGCGCTGCTCACCCGGATGATGGACGAGAACTCGCTGCTGCCGAACCCAAAGATGCGCGCGAAGTCACCATGGAAGCCATGGTCGTGAGCGCGCTGAATTCCGCCAGCCTGGCCGAGAAATACGGACTGCGGCCCGATCAGATCATTCTGAGCGCCAAGGTCAGCGGCGTGCAGGACTTGATCGACGTCTATCGCTCGCTGGCGGCGCGCTGCAATTATCCGCTGCACCTCGGACTCACCGAAGCCGGCATGGGAGCCAAAGGCATTGTCGCCTCGAGCGCCGCCCTGGGCGTGCTGCTGCAGGAAGGCATTGGCGATACCATCCGCGTTTCGCTCACGCCCGCGCCGGGCGGCGATCGCACCGAGGAAGTTCGCGTGGGACAGCAGATTCTGCAATCGCTCGGCATCCGCAGCTTCACCCCGCAGGTGACGGCTTGCCCCGGATGCGGCCGCACCACCAGCACTTTCTTCCAGGAGATGGCGGAGCAGATTCAGACCTATCTGCGCGACCAGATGCCGGTGTGGAAGGGACGCTTACACCGGCGTCGAAGAGATGAAAGTCGCGGTCATGGGCTGCGTCGTCAACGGCCCGGGCGAATCGAAGCACGCCAGCCTCGGCATTTCCCTGCCGGGAACATTTGAGGAGCCGAAGGCGCCGGTCTACGTGGACGGACGCCTGTTCACAACGCTCAAGGGCGACAAGATCGTCGCCGAGTTCATCCAGATTCTGGACGACTACGTAGAGTCGCACTACGCCGCCAAAGAAGAACTCGCCGCAAAGTAATGTAGGCGCGAGCGTCCTCGCTCGTGCGGCAGCGCCACGAACCAGTGTGGCGTTTCCCGTTTCGAAACAAATTTCCTACTTTAGCTCAGGCGTTGGTCTCTCATGTTCGCCGCTTATGGTATTCGTGTCGGATGAACCGAGTCTACGAATATCGCCGTCATCTGCCCCACTATCAAGGCGACTACAAAGCCGTCTTCCTGACATTCTCTACTCACCACCGCTGGATATTGTCCCCAGAAGCTCGCACGTCGGTCCTTGAATCTTGCACCTGGGGAAATGGGACCTACTTCAACCTGCATGGAGCTGTCATAATGCCGGATCACGTTCATCTTGTACTGACCCCAGCGCCCGATGGGAACAGCTTTTTTAGCGTGGCGGAAATCATGCAAGGCATCAAAGGCGCTTCTGCCCATAAGGTCAACCGCTTGCTGAATCGGAAGGGGCAGGTGTGGCAGCGTGAGTCGTTTGATCGTGTCCTTCGACGCGAGAAAGCCTTCACGCGAAAGTTGAATACATAGTCCAAAATCCCGTGCGGGCTGGATTGGTCCGAACCGCGATGGAATATCGTTGGTTGTGGATTGCGAATCTGGCAAAGAGTGCGTGAGCCGGGCTAAGACTCGACACGTCCGTGTCGCTGCCGCACGAGCGAGGACGCTCGCGCCCACATCAACATTACGCCCGCAGCGGCAGATCTGGATTCGCACTGTCGTCGTAGATTGGATCTGCGATCTTGCTCAGTTCGGGATAGTGCTTCAGCAGCGGCTCGGGCGCCTTCACACGCTGACCCGTCAGCATATTTTTGAACTGTAGCGCGTTGACTCCCGCCTTGCCTTCGAAGTGATTGTTGGTCACGACATAAGTGACCTCGGCCTTGTCCGCGATGCGGACGATTTTTCTTTCCATCCTGCCAGCTCGGCTTCGTTATAGAGATAGTTATAGCGATCGGCCCCTGTTTCCGCTTCGAACCACTGATCGTAATTTCTGCCATGCAGGCGCACGTAGCCGACGGGGAAGTTACGTGCTCGGTGGGCGCGAGTGAGCGTCCGATCAGGGGCTGATCGATGTTGCAGAAAGCAACATTTTTCTCCATGAAGTCGTTGATAGTGTCGGGATTCTCCCAACTGTCGTGACGCACTTCGACGACACGCGGGTATTCAATGAACTGGCGCAGAAGCTTTTCCAGATATTCGCGGTTGAGCGAAGTATTCTTGAATGAAACTGGAAATTGGATGAGCAGCGCGCCCAGCTTCCCCTCGCCGGCGAGCGCTTCCAGTCCTTCCCGCGCCAGGGCTTCGTCTTCATCGTTGGGCTTGATCGACGCGGCCGAAGTGGGCTCCATGACCGCCATGGGATTGTGAGTGAAAGAACGATGCAGTTTGGCGGTGAACGTGAACTTGGGATTCACCGCTTTGGCGGTGCGAACCCACAGCTTGGCCAGGTGCGGCTTGATGTGTCCGTAGAAAGAAGTGTTGATCTCGACCATGTCGAAGCAGCGCGCCAGAATCTCCAGCGGGTGCTGTTTGCGGTGCTGCATGCCCGGCGGATAGAAGATGCCGTCCCAGTCCTTGTAAGACCAGCCGGCAGTGCCGACGCGGATTTGCGAGGATGGATTCAAGAGGACCTTCAAGTTAGATGCCAGCAGACTAGCATATGCGGCGGCACAATCAGGGACGGCCCTGAGGAACAAAATGCAAACGAGACGTTCTGCTACTCATGATGAGATGGGAAGGGCGCGAGTTTACTCGTGCCGCTCAGCTAGCGAAAATTAACCACGCTTTAGCGTCTGAGGTCGGCTCCTGGGATATCAAAAGACAAACCCCAGGGGCTAAAGCCCTCGCATCTCCACCGTTTGTGGCACGACTGAAGTCGGCCCTCCCACGAGAGCGCAGGCACCGACGAAGTGATCTAGTAGAAGAGTATTGCGATCCAGTAGGCCCCGGTGGGATAGCTGGGCGTACGCGCATAGCAGGAACCGACGGCGAAGGCCCGGACAGAGCCGTTCGCGATGGCCCGCGATGCGTTTTCAGGAAGTACCTCGGGCTGTGAGGTTGTATAGCGCAGAACTGCTCGGCCGCGGGGCGCCGGGGTATGCAACGAGTCGGCTTTGGCCATCGCACAGGCCGCGGCCGCCGCTTCCCTTCCGTCCAGGAGCCGCAGCGCGGGTTGGCGGCTTTGGGCGCGCAGGCGATCCACGCTCCCGGCCGCCAGGTCCTCGGCTTCGCGGGTCGAACGGCGTGGCAAACTGTGTCCGAAATCCTGGGTCACATACACCAGAGACCCGCTGCGCACTACGCTGAATCCGGCCACGTTGTATTGGGCATTGAGCAAGTTCGCGCGATGAGGAGGAGAGTGCATCAGGTTGTCCTCCGCCTGAACGACGCTGGGAGCGAACGCGACGTTTTCACCGGACTGATCAAGCTGGGTCTTGGTGTTGGCCGCCAGCCGGTGCGAAAGATCGGGCTCGCCGGAGAACTGATGCGAAAGTTTCTGTTGCGCCGCCATGGCGGCGGCATGTGCGCGCGCCGCTTTGGTCAGTCCGTCATCGGTTTGCAATGGAGGCAGTCCGGCCTTGGCCCGTTCGTGGTTGGCCATGTCCAGCAGCCGGCGTTCCGCTTCGGTGTCGTAATAGGGGGAGGGCTGCGATTCCACCGAAGCGGTGACCGGTTGTTCCGCCGCGTGCACCGTGCGCAGCTTCGGCATGGCGACAGCTGCCGCAAGAAACATCGCCAAAGAAGCTATCAGGGCCCGGGGCATATGAGTCGTCATTCCGCAGCCAAGTGGCTGGGAAATCAAACTTCCGCTTTGCTTCCCTCACGCTAGCCCCTAAAATCAAAGTGAGCACCTTACGATGGGGACATTCCTTCTGGGCATACTTGTCGTGGTCAATGTAGTACTTCTGGTACTGCTGGCGGCGGTTCTGCGCCGCGGCCTGGGCTCTTCGCAAGGCACTGAAATCACGGATTTGGCGCGGCAAACGGCGCTCTTGCACGATTCCTTGTGCCAGAAATTCAACGATGCCACGCGAGACATGGCCACGCGTCTCGAAAGCACCAAGGGAGACCTGCGCCAGGGCGTGACCGACCGCCTGACCCAGGGCTTCAACGAAATTCGCACCTCGGTGGAAGCACAGCTGACCGGCGGACGACGGGAGCAGACTCAGGATCTGCGTGAGGCGCGCACCGAACTTACCACGTCATTGGCGCTGACCACTTCGCAACTCAAAGTCGAATTCGAGAATCTGAATCAGAAAACGGCGCAGAGTCTCGATTCGATTCGCGACCGCGTGGACGCCAAGCTGCTCGCCATCACCGACCAGGTGCAGCAAAAGCTCGATCAGAACATCAAGGAGGGATTTGCCCAGTTCGAAAAGGTTCAGCAACACCTGAAAGCGGCGGAAGAGCAGTTGCGTGAAGTGGGCGCTCTGGGCACTCGATCAACGACTTAAACAACATGCTCAAGTTGCCGCATCTGCGCGGTCAGTTCGGCGAAGCCAGCCTGGAGCGCTTGCTGTCGGACTTCCTGCCTGCCCACATGTTCGAAATACAGTCCTCCGCCGGCGACGGCAACGGGCGCGCGGATGCCGTGATCCAGTTTCCCGATCGCCGCCTGCCTATCGACGCGAAGTTTCCCCGCGAACAGGTGCTGGCGCTCTTCGAGAGGAACATCGAATCCGAGATTGAAGAAGCCCGCCACGAGTTTGTGCGCGTGATGAAGACCGAAGCCAAGCGGATCAAAGCGTACATTCAGCCCGAACACGGCACGACGGACATTGCCCTGATGTACCTGCCCAGCGAAACGCTGTACATGGAAGCCATCCGCAATCGCGAGTTGGCCGACTGGCTCAACGTGCAGCATGTGTTTCCGGTATCACCCAATACGCTGCTGATGACCTTACAGACGATCGCGCTGGTGCATAAGTGGTATGAAGTGGCCAGCCGCTTCGAAAAGAGCCGCCTGGAGCTGGCTAAGGCGCAAAAGTCGTTCGACCACTTCCAGAACCAGTTCGAGAATGTCGGCAAGAATCTGAACAAGGCGCAGGAAGCCTTCGATACCGCGCAACGCCACCTGAAGACCTATCGCGGCCGGGTCACCGCGCTCAGCGGGCAGGAACAGCTGGAATTGGATGCGGCCACCGCAACAACGAAGAGTGAAGAAGAGCCGATCCTGCCGCTGATCGACAAAGCTAGCGCCTAGATGGCTCGGGTGGCGTGCTAAGCGGAGTCGAAGGACCACTAAGCGGACAATGATATATATCTTGATATACATCTTTTTGTTAGCTATCAAGGTATATACCGAGAAAGCGGTTACCTATGCATCGTACCACCAAACTATTGCGGAACGGACGCAGCCGAGCCGTGCGCCGGCCTTCGGAGAACCGGAATTCAGGGCTCTCGAACTGTTGATACCGTCGCGCTGAGCACCGCCATCGGGGCGACGTTGCCTGTGCACCCCAGAGCCGGAATCTTGGCAGGACTTTTGTCATCCTTAGTGGAACTCGATCACGAAGTGAGTGCAGAGTTCATAGCCGATCGGAGATGATCGCTCCGCCCAAGAAGCGAAAGTGCTCTAGCATGGTGCGGCTTACTGTGTCGCTGCGACACGAATACATGCCAGCTATGCCATCAAGGGCAACCATGCCAGCGTACGCGATCAGCTGTATGACACTCAGCTGTGGCTGACGAACGGCAATATTCGGTCATCACCGGAGATGAATGCGCTTCGGAATCGCCCGACTTGCCGGCAGCTGTCCCGTCTGAAAGGTCTGGTCAAGGAGTGCCTGCTGTCGAGTTGGCGTGAATTGCCCGATGGATCTCGTCGACTCGAACATCCCTCGCCGAGATATCGAGCTCCTCTCGGAACGATCATGGGAGCCCGATGGTCCTCATGGACATGTTGATCTCCGCGCACGCATTTGCCGCGGATGCCATACTGCGACACTCATAGACAGGGTGTTCCGGCGAGTCAAACGTCTCAAGATCGAGGACTGGAATAATGCTGACGTTCAGGGTTGCGAATATGTGCGGCCCTCGAAGCAAAATAAGTCGCTGGCCAAATCGAAGGTAGGCTTTCTCGCAACAGTTGAGGGCCATGCATATCCTTCCCCCCCGCCACCACAGGGATGGCCCGTGAATCCCACGCTTCGCAAAGTGCGCGAAGCATGGGGCACCCATCGTTTGTTTTTTAAGCGACTTCGCGTCTACGCTCCGCGCTTCGTCTTCAACTCCGCCAGCAACTGCTCGATGCGGTCTTCTTTTTCGAGGGCTGCTAAACGCTCTTCCACATCATCGGCGGCGATCTCGGATTTGGCCTGGCTGTGGGCGGCGGCGTGGGCGACTTTGCGCTTCATGCGATCGAAGGCGCTGGCGCTGGAACCGTTGCCTGCCGCCATCTTCGCGTCGCTGGCCTTGCCTACGGCGCGCGCCCGGCGATGCTGGGCGATCAGCAGGTCGGCCTTGGCCTGGGCTTCGGTCAGCTTCTGCTCGAGCTGGCGCAGCGCGATCTTCAGGTTCTCCACTTGGGCCTTCTGATCGGTTACCTGCTGCGCGAAGCCTTCGCTTAAGTCGCGATAGCTCTCCACGCGTTCGAGGGCGGCGCGGGCCAGGTCGTCTTTTTTCTTGTCCACGGACAATTCCGCCTTGCGCATCCACTCCGCGACTTTGTCTTCATTTTCCTTTTGCTTTTTTTCCAGCAGGTGCTGATCGGCAATGGCGATGGCCACCTGCGTCTTGACCTGCAGAAGCTGGTTCTGCATGTCGAGAATGACCTGCTTGATCATTTTTTCCGGATGCTCAGCCTTGTCGATCAGATCGTTGAGATTGGCCCGGACCAGTGTGGAAACTCGCTCTAGTAATGCCATGATGGACTCCTTATTAGCTATCAGCCGTCAGCTATCAGCTTTCAGCTCGGTGTTTTTCGTGAACTTCCTGCGCACTCTGGGCAGTTCGTTCCGCGAAAGTTGCCTCCGATCGCGACCCCGATGGCGATGCCCACTCCCAGCCACGCCGCAACGTGGCCGGCGGCCACGCCTAACGCGGTGCCAACGCCGGCGCCGAGAACAATGCCCAGAACAATTTGCATCGACGGTTTCTTCATGTTTCTTTCCTCAACTTCGGATGCTCGAGAGCAATGGAGGACGGGCGTCCCCGCCCGTCCTCGTCTCGAAGCACTACTTTCCTGCTCCGCCGTTCGACGGCAACGCGTCGGCCTGGGCGTCTTGTCGCCGATCTGGCGCACCTTGCCCAGCAGCTCGGACATCGGCATCCCGGACAGGGTTTCGAACAACGCCGGCACCTGGGCCGCCATTTTCGCGATGTCGCCCGTGATCTTGTTCATCCCGGACGAGTCGCCGTTGCCGGTGGACACAATAGTGATCTTGTCCACGTTGGCCAGCGGAGCTGGCCAGCGCGCGCACGATTTCGGGCATGCCGGTGAACAGCTTGTCGATGACCGCGGCCTGGTTGTATTCCTGGTAGGCCTCGGCTTTCACGTTCATGGCCTTGGCTTCAGCTTCGCCCTTCTTGAAGATGATCTCGGCTTCGGCTTCGCCTTGGGCGCGAATCGCAGAGGCATGACCATCCGCTTCCGACATCAGGCGCTGCTTTTCGGCCAGCGCCAGGGTTTCGATTCTCTGGCGCTCGATTTCGGCGCCCTTCAACACGGTCGCAATCAGTTCTTTCTCGCGGCGGTTGATTTCCGCTTCCTGCACTTTGACCTGTTGTTCTTTCTCGATCTGCTGCACCTTCACCTGCTCGGCGATGACCTGCTGTTGCATGATGTTGGTCTGAATGTCGTAGGCCTTGTCAGCCTGCGCCTGCTGCCGCTTGGTGACTTCGACGTACTGCGCTTTCTTCACTTCAAGGTCGCGTTGCGCCTCGGCCTGCTTGGCCAAAGAAAGCGTTTCCGCCAGGACTCGCTCCTGGTCGGCTTGTGCTCTGGCGACCGCAGATTCGCGTTGCGCGAGGGCGCGCTTGATGGCTGTGTCGCGATCGGCTTCCGCCGTGGCCACGTCGGCGTCGCGCTTGATGCGGGCCACGTCGGGCTTGCCCATGTTGGTGATGTACTCGTTCTTGTCGCGCACTTCCTTGATGGTGAACGAAATGACTTCCAGGCCCATCTTGTTCATGTCTTCCGCGCAAGTGGAGCGCATGCGGTCGGAAACCATTTCCGGCTGCTTCACGATCTCTTCCACCGTGAGCTGGCCGATGATGCCGCGCAGATGGCCTTCCATTACCAGACGGATCAGACCCTCGCGTTCCTGATCGGTCTTGGTGAGGAATTGTTCCGACGCAGTCAAGATGGACTCCAGGTCCGACTTGACCTTAATCTGTGCCACCGCTTCGACCGTCACCGCGACGCCCTGCTTGGTGTACAGGTCCTGCTGCGGAGCCACGTCGAACGACATGAGTTCCAGCGAAAGTTCGCGGCAGATCTGGACCATGGGAAATACCAGCGTGCCGTGGCCTTTGACCACACGCGTGCCGCCCAGTCCGTACACGATGAGCGCTTCATGCGGGCCGGCTTTGCGATAAAGCCGGGCCATGCCGCTCATCAGGAACAGAATGACCATGACGCCCAGGCCGACGAACACCCAAATCTCGAAAATGTGTGACATCCCCAACATATTGCCTCCTCTTTCGAGTGCCCCCACTAGACTCTCGACCAACTCAGAGCTTCAACCACAAAGGGCACGAAGTTACACGAAGGAAATCAAAGCATTCGCTTCATGTATTCTCGCGAGCTTTCTGGTTCTGCCGGATCAAGTTCAAGTCGTTCATAATTTTCTCCGGCTCACTGTGGCCCAGAAATACTTCTCCGTCGGAAAGCGTGATGCGAACACCGCGGTTTCCCCAAACGTAGGCTCGCCGTTCGCCGATACCGCGAATCCCATATCCGCCCATCGGGTTCCAGGATGCGACCGCATACGCCCTGATGTTTTGCACGGGGATGGAGCGCAGGCGGAAACCGAGCGTGCTGATCTCGACGCCCTGCGGCGAAAAGCGATAGTGAAACCCGCTCCAGGCCAGCGCCGTGACTCCGAACAGGAGCAGCGCGGGTAATGCCATCACCAGCCGCAATCCAGGCAGCGGAATCACCGCAATCACAATCAGTTCAATCACGGTGATGGAAACAAACACGAGGGCCCAAAGAGACGACGCGTGCACTTCCTCGGCTTCCAACAGTCCGGGACTGCGCGGCAATACGGCGCCACGCTTTGCGCTCAAGGCAATCGCGGTCACCACGAACGCCGCCACAAATACCGCAACCATTTCGGGCACGATGTTCAGCGGCCGGCCATGAACGTTGTAGTTCAGGACCGAGGAATTGATGCTGATCAGCACACCCATCACGACATAGAACATCGCCAGCAACGACCAGGCCAGAGCATCGGGCCGGCGGAGTCGGGTGAGTACCCAGGTAAACGTTGTCAGCAGGAAGGCCAGCAATGCCAAGAAGAAGATGACTGAAGTCTCCCGCGACATCCAGCCATTGGGCTGGCCTGTAGCTCCGAAGTGCGACGCTACCCGGGCCGGCAACTGGTCCCATACTCTCCAATACTGAAAGGCAGCCAGGGGCAGCGCCAGCCAGAGCAGCGCGGTCATCGTCCGATAGCACCCGGTCCGATCAATTTTGGTCCGATCGAGATGGCTGTCCATTTACCTCTCCTAGACTGCCCGAACAATTACCTGAACCGCTCTTGCCGCGGGAGCACGAGCGAGGACGCTCGCGCCTACATTGAATCTGCTTCGCCCGACATCTCCGTCCACAGACGCACGTACGCAATGCCTTTCTGATAGCGCGTTACTACCACTTCCGTTCCCTTTGGGATCGCGCTTCCATCTTCTCCGCGAGCTCCACACGTCCGCCGCGTCCCGGCTTGCGAATAAATGATTTCTCCCGTACCGCTCGCGCGAATGGGAACTGAAACTCTGCCCAGCACTCCTGTCATTTCGTAGTCGGCGGGATCCATGATTTCTTCCTGCGAGATCAGCACCCGGCTAAGAAAAAGAAACACGATGGTGCCGCCGATCAGGCCGCTGCCTATGGCCAGCGAAAGGCCGGTTACGAACCACACCGTGGAGAAGCGTGTGAGCAGAAAGCCGGTCCCCCCGAACCAGGCGAGAAAGGCCGTCAGAGTGACAAAGTTCAAGGGCGCGATTTGTGTAGTGGGGCCGTGCGCCGGAGCTTGCCCAGCACCGGTTGCGCTCGCCGGCCCTGAAGCGACCGGTGGCGCACCGTGTCCGGCAGCAACGTGGGGCGCCGCCACATGCACATGAGAAAAGTGTGGCAGGTGGAGATGCCAGCGCAGACCTCCAGCGAGAAACGACAGCAGGCTGAAGAAGAATCCCAGCGCGAAACAAATGAGATAGAAATCTGCCCAAGTCATAGGCGTCGTCTCCCTTCCCTGCTCTGGCCCCGCGGCACACTGGCCAGGTGGGGCTGCAGCGCCTCCAGTAAACGGTCAGCCAGGCCGGGCGTATCGAGAATCGCTCCCAGCAGCAGGAAACACCGCCGCGTGTCCTTCTCGCGCGCCGCTTTGATCAGAACTTCACTCAGTGGCGGATCACTGGCGAAACGCTCCGAACCCTGCAGCAGCCAGACATCGAGTTTGCCTTCCGTGGTGCGTAAGTCGGAGACCAGTTCGGTGTGGTAGCCCTCGGGATCGTCCACCAAAAACCCGGGATGAATCTTGAAAAACTTCGCCAACAGCGTGCGCGTGGACTGCGTCATGTGGCGGCGCGCGCCGCTCTCGATCTGCGAGACGTAAGACTGGCTGATGCTCTTGCCCTGCTCCTTGCGGATGGCACGGACCAACTCTTGCTGGGTCAGGGGACGTCCCAGGCCGCGCAGCGAGCCTTCCACTTCACGCAGGTAACGAATTTTCTCGGCGACCGTCATTTCCTGAATATTGCAGATCGCGATATTTATATGCCATATTGCTATATTCAGTCAAGAACTGGATATGGCGTATTTCCGGTGGTTTACAGGTTAGCTTTGTGGAATTTGGAGACTACACTTGCCCGGCGCGTTCCCAGCCACCGGGATAGGCAGTGATCAGCCCAAGGTCATCCATCTGAAGTTCGGCGGAGAAGCCGGTGCCGCTGCCGTGAGCGGCAAGATTGCGCCATACGACCGAGCGCAGCAGCGTTCCCGGCGAAGCTGAGGATCGAAGCATAAGCGCACTCTAGGGCAACGGGGACGGCGCAGCGAGCACTTCATAGTGCTCAACCTGTGGGAGCATCTCGAGCAGGAACCGCTTGTCCTCGGGATAGTACACAGCCTTTTCGTAGTCTGCTCCGGCGAAGGCCTTGATCGCATCCCAGGACTCCCAGTGCGAAATCAGGGTGAACTCGGCACGACCGTCCTGCACCCGCCGCAGGACCCAGACGCCCCGATTGCCGGGAACGGCTGCGTACTCCTTCAATCCGGTTTTTTGAAGGTACGCAAAATACGTGTCTTTATCGGACTCGCGAGTAACGCCCCGCCAAATGCGCGCAATCATGATGGTGGCTCCTGGTCGGATTGTATTAGAGATGGTTTTCTCGGGAAACTTCGACTAACTCGGGGCGGCCTCCGACTAGATCTCCGCACGAGCGGGACGCTCGCGCCCACATGAAAAAGGCCTCCGTTTCGGAGGCCTTTCATCTTCTACTTGTGCTGTCTTACTGGACGCGCGCGTTGTGCTTCTTGCGATAGATGGCGCGCGAGGTACGGTTTTCCTGATGATTGACCTGGCGGCGCTCGGCTGCAGTCAGCTTGCCACCGTTGGCCACGCGATCATTGTGAACTTCCTTGTTGATCGCCGATTCGCGGCCTTCGAGGTGAGCGGTTTCGCCGGCAGTCAACTGGCCGCTCTTTACACCCTGGGCAATCCGCTCCTGCTGATTGCGCTCGCGCTGTCCAACTTCGCTCTTGGGATCGACGTTCTGTACGCGGGCGTTGTGCTTGTCCTTGTAGATGTTATTGGAGAGCTTGTTCTGCTGCTGGTTCAGAGTGGCGCGATCGGCAGCAGTCAGGTGACCGTTGTCCAGTTTGCGCATGTCGTGCTCTTCGTGGTTCAGCTCGGATTCCTTCTTCTCCAGATTCTTGGTCTCGCCTGCGGTCAGTTCACCGCTCTGGACGCCATTGGCGATGCGATCCTGCTGGTTTTCCTTGCGCTGGTTGATGGTGGCCGGCGCGGCCGCCGGGGCGCTGCTTTGCGCGGCAGCCGGCAGCATGAAGGCCGCCATGACCGCGGTCAAGATAAGACCTTTGTTTTGTGACTTCATATGGTTCTCCCTGGCTCCCTTGATTCCCACTGCTTGCCCGTTTTTCGGGTCACATCTTCAAACACAGTGTGTAAAGAAATGTTGCGCCGGAAAAGGGCAATCATCGACAACGCACATCCTAGTAACGGTTACCAAAGTCGGTGGCCCGCGGTCTGCGCGGCCTTCAGTATGGAAGGAAATGAGGAAACTGCGTGCGGTTAGAGTCCAACTTCGATGCGTGAGCGCGGATCGAGAAAATCGCGCAGGGCGTCGCCGATAAAATTGAATGAGAGCACTGCCAGCATCACCGCGAAGGCGGGGAAAAGGACAAGGTGCGGAGCGTCAAACAGGTGAGCCCGGCCATCATTCAACATCGCTCCCCAGCTGGCGGTGGGCGGGGCCACACCCAGGCCCAGAAAGCTCATGGTGGCTTCGGCGAGAATCGCACCCGCCATGCCGATCGCGGCCTGCACGATCACGGGTTGAATGATGTTAGGAAGAATGTGGCGGACAATCACCCGCAAATCGCTTGCGCCCAGTGCCCGGGCGGCCTCCACAAATTCACGTTCGCGTGCCGCCAGCACCTGTCCGCGAACCAGGCGGGCGTAGCCCACCCAGCCTCCGAGCGAAAGCGCCAGCACCAGATTGAAAATTCCCGGGCCGCGAAAGGCAACAAAAGCGATGGCCAGCAGAATTCCCGGGAAGGAAAGAAACGCGTTCATCACCACCACGTTGAAAAAGCGGTCGATGTTTCCGCCGTAGTATCCGGCGATCGATCCCACGATCAGGCCGAGGGCGAGCGAGAGCGCGACCACGGAACTGCCCACCAGCATGGAAATGCGCGAGCCATAGATGAGGCGGGAAAAGATGTCGCGTCCCAGTTCATCGGTGCCACACCAGTGCGCGGATGAGGGCGGCGACAGGCGCGCAGGCAAATCGATGTAAGCCGGATCCTGGGGAGCGATCCACGGAGCGAACAGCGCGAAGATCACGAAGATGATGACCAGCACGGCGCCTGTGGCTGCCAGTGGGTTGCGGCGGGCAGCGCCGGGAAGCGAGATGGAGAGAGTGGACAAGATCAGTCTCGAATTCCGCTACGCCTTGTATTTCACTGCCGTATCCTCGGGTTGACCGCCGAATACAGCAGATCGGTCAATAAGTTCACCGCTACATAGGTCAATCCAATCGCCAGGATGCAGCCCTGCACCAGATAGTAGTCGCGATTGGAAATGGCCTGGATGGTCAGTCGTCCAACGCCGGGCCCGGCAAAAATTGTTTCGGTCACGATGGCCCCGGCCAGCAGCGCGCCGAACTGCAGTCCCAGCACGGTAATCACCGGAATCATGGCGTTGCGCAGCGCGTGACCGATAGACGACCTTGCGTTCCGACAGTCCCTTGGCGCGGGCGGTGCGGATGTAGTCCTGGCCTAACTCTTCCAGCATGGAGGTGCGCACCATGCGAGTGAGAATTGCCGCCAAAGCGCCGCCCATGGTGATCGCCGGGAGCACCATGTGCGCCAGGCTGCCCGAACCCGAGACCGGCAGCCAGCCCAGCTTGATGGCGAACAGCAGGATGAGAATGGGGCCCAGGGCGAAGTTGGGGAAGGACAAACCAAACAGGCTGACCACGCTGAGCAGGCGATCGTCCCAGCGATTGCGGCGCTGCGCCGAACGCACGCCGGCCGGAACCGAGAGCAGGATGGCCACCAGCAACGCGGCCAGGGTCAATTGCAAGGTGTAGGGATAGCGCTGGGCGATCAGGCGCGTGACGCTCTGGTTGAAGCGCAGCGAAGGCCCCAGATCACCGCGCAGCACGCCTTCCCAGTAGTTCAGATATTGCCGGCCCAAGGGAAGGTCAAGGCCATAGGCATGGCGGGCAGCCTGTACATCGGTTACGGGAGCGCCTTCGCCCAGCATTTGAAGAATAGGGTCGCCGGGCACGAGGTGAATCAGAAGGAAAACCAGCGAGACCACCAGCCAGATCACGGGCAGCGTGTACAACACGCGAAGGGGAGGTGTCGGGGCATCAGCCATTGGCCTTCGGTCGTTGGTCGTTGGCCATTCCTCGTCGGTCATTCTTCATTTGCTGGCTTCACTTGCTGGCTGGCAAATCATCCACCTGAATTCCGGCTCCGGCTGGTTGCTTTACTCTTCTTCTTCAACCTTTTCTTGTTTTCAACATCAGTTTTCGGTTCTTTGTTCCCGGTTCTCAGTCGCCGGCTTGGGTGACGGCTTTGGACTCCAGTTTTTCAACCCTGACTTTGGCGATGCGGTGGCCTTCGATCTCCTGGACGGTGAAGCGGTGGCCCTCGTATTCGAAGGTTTCGTTCTGTCTGGGGATTCTCTGCAGGCGGGCCAGAATGAAGCCGGCCAGAGTCTCGAAGCCGGAATCGCGCGGCAGCGAAAGTTGATACTGCGACTCCAGATCACGAATGCTGACCGAGCCTTCGAGCACGACCGCGATCTCACCTTCAACCAGGGCCTGCTGGGGCGGCGCGATATCGAATTCATCTTCTATTTCGCCGACTATCTGTTCCAGAACATCTTCGACCGTGATCACGCCCGCAGTGGAGCCGAACTCGTCCACCACCACCGCCAGATGGCGTTTTCGTTCCTTGAACTCTTGCAACAATTCAGTGAGGACCTTGGTTTCGGGAACGACCAGCACGTCGTGCATGATCTGGCTGATTTTCATCGTGGAGACTCGCGCCGCGGCCGGCTGGTCGGTGAGCCGGAGGCGGGTCCAGCGCATCATGTCTTTGGCATAGAGGACTCCGACAATGTGCTCCGGTCCCCGCTGCGGGTCGTAGACCGGGACTCGCGAATGCTGTTCCTCGACCACCCGGGCCAGCGCGTCGGAAATCGTAAGATCGCCGGGCAGAGAGAAAATGGCGGGGCGCGGCACCATGACCTCGCGCACGGTGATGTTGTCCAATTCCAGGGCATGATGGATCATTTCTTCCTGGAATGGCGGAATCTCACCGAACTGCCGGCTGGCGGTCACGATCAGCTTGAGCTCATCGGGCGAGTGCACCGGCCCTTCCCGGATGCGGCGCGAGCCCAGGGCGCGCAATACCCAGCCCGCCGCCCGGCTCATGACGTAGAGCAAGGGACGGGTTAGGGTGAGGAAGACATCCATCGGCGCCGCCACCGCAAGCGCCACTTGCTCGGCGCGCTGCAAGGCCAGCGACTTGGGAACCAGTTCGCCCAGGATGACGTGCAGGCAAGTGATCAGGCCGAAGGCGATGAAAATCGCAATCCCGTGCGCGTACACCGAGGCATGGGGAACGTCCTGAACCGGACCGAGCATCATTTGCGCCAACAGCGGCTCGCCCACCCAGCCCAGGGTCAGGCTGACGATGGTGACTCCCAACTGAACGCCGTTGACGACTTCATCCAGATTGCGGTGCAGCTTCTGCACGATACGGGCGCCGATGCGCCGGGCGGCGATCAATTGCTGAATACGGGTATCACGCACGCTCACCAGGGAGAATTCCGCGGCGGCGAAGAAAGCGTTGGCCGCTACCAGGAGCAGGATGAGGAACACCCGCAGCAGCACGTAGGCAATCATGGAAGGCTAATTCTAACATTCCAAAGAGCGTAGGCAGGACTCTCCGTCTAACGTCTTGTAGAATCAGGGTCAGACTCGCCGCGATCGTCCAAAATCGGGGTTCCCTGCTTCCATTTCGAGCTTTCGGGGGTCTAACTGTTAAGTTTGTGTCTTGTTGACCCAGAAGGTTCTGGGTGCCAGCAATCTAATCCCTGCGATCCAGAGTTAATGCAATCCAGGGAACAAACTGTGCATCGCACTCGTAGTTACATTCGACACCAGCGTGATCGGTTCAGGAGGCGGACGTGAACGGGAATGGCAGCAGCAAGAAGCGGCGCAAACGGCTGATTTATGGCGGTGTCGGACTGTTTCTGGTCCTGGCCATCGCGGGAGGGCTGATTGCAGCTACGCACAGCGGCACCAAGATTGATCCATCCAAGCTCCAGAAGGTAGAAAAAGGCGATCTGGCAAAGAGCGTGGTCGCGACTGGCAAAGTCACTCCCATCACCAAGGTTGAAGTAAAGTCCAAGGCCAGCGGCATCGTCAAAAAGCTCATGGTAGACGCCGGCGATAAGGTCAAGAAGGGCCAACTCCTGGCCCAGCTGGACAAGGCCGAGATCGAAGCGCAGGTGGAACAATCCCGCGCTGCCGTGGAGGCTGCCGAAGCCAATCTGAAGAGTTCGGAAGCTGACTTCGAGCGCGCCAAGGTTGACGCGGAAGGCCCCGACGTCCCGCTGCTTAAGCGCGCCTATGAACGCGCCATCGGCATGGCCAAGGAAGGCGTAGTTTCCACTTCTGCCCTGGAAGACGCCCAGAAGAACTACGAGCTGGCATTGAACAAACAGAACGTTTCGAAGGCACAAGTAACCGTGTTGAAGGCCAAGATTGCCCAGTCCCAGGGCCAGCTCTCACAAGACCGCGCCAACCTGAAGCAACTGGAAGAGCAACTCAGCTACACCGATATTCAGTCGCCTATCGATGGCGTAGTGTTGTCGCGTAATGTGGAAATGGGCGACGCGGTTAGCTCCATTCTGGTGCTGGGCTCGTCGGCCACGCTGGTCATGACCCTGGGGGATATCAGCCAGGTGTATGTAAAAGGAAAAGTTGACGAGAGCGACATCGGAAGGGTTTACCTCGGTCAGCCGGCGCGTATTAAAGTGGAGTCCTTCAAGGACAAGACTTTCAACGGCGTGGTCACTAAAATCTCGCCGATGGGCGTGGAGAAGGACAACGTCACCACTTTCGAGGTGCGCGTCTCTATAAACAACCCGGGCGGTGAGCTGAAGGCCGAGATGACCGCCAACGCGGAAGTCATCCTCGAGGAGCACAAGAACGTCCTGCAGATTCCCGAAGGCTCCATTATTTACGACAAGGACAAGAAGGCGTCCGTCGAGGTGCCCGACCCGAGCGCTAAGGATGGCAAGAAGAAAATGGCGGTCAATATTGGCATCTCCAACGGCGCCAAGACCGAGCTCCTCAGCGGATTGAAGGAAGGCGACGAAGTCGTATTGCAGTAGTTCCATAAAGGAAGGAAGCTCTCAGCTCTCAGCCATCAGCCCTCAGCTAGGATGTGGACACCGATAGCTGATAGCTTACTCATAGGTCAATCCTCCGGGCACCACCACTTGACTCAGTCTTTGGAGAAAACATGAAACGCCGAAGCCTGGTTTCCTCTACGCTCTCTGTTTCGACCATCGCCGGTGCGACTCTCGCCGCAGTGATTTGTCTCCAGGCTCTGCCTGCGGCAGCTGCGGCGGAGGGCTCGTTCCACCGTGCATTGCAGGTGAGTGGACCGGTGCATCTGGACCTCACCACGGGCTCAGGCAGCGTCGAGGTGCGCACCGGCAACTCCAGCCAGGTGCAGGTGACGGGACGCATTCGGGCCACGGAATGGTTCGAGGGAAATGTAGAGGAAAAAATCAAGCGGCTGGAGGCGAACCCGCCCATCCAGCAGAGCGGCAACAATATCCGTATCGGCCACATTGATGACCCGGAATTGCGGCACAACATATCGATCAGCTATGAGGTGGTTGTCCCGGCCGAGACCGACTTGAAGGTGCAGAGCGGCTCGGGGGATCAGAGTGTGGAAGGAATTCGAGGTCCACTCGAAGTCAGCGCCGGCTCCGGAGGTCTGAAGATTTCTGCCATCGGCGACCGGGTGCACGCCGAGACCGGCTCCGGCGATATCGACATTGAACGGGTAAAGGGAAACGTGCACGCCAAGACTGGCAGCGGATCGATTGACGCCAATGACATCGCTGGCGCCTTTGAGGCCGATAGCGGCAGCGGCCACATCACGTTGCAGCAGACCGCGCCCGGCTCGGTGCACGTAGACACCGGTTCCGGGGGCATGGAACTGCATGGCGTACGTGGCTCGCTGGAGGCGAAGGCGGGCAGCGGAACCATTCAGGCCGACGGCGAAGCCTCTGGGCCGTGGACGGTGCATACCGGTTCAGGCGAGGTGCAACTGAAGCTTCCATCCGATGCGTCATTCGATCTGGACGCCCATACCAGCTCCGGGTCCATCTCGGTTGAACATCCTCATACCGTGCAAGGCTCTATCGGACGCAGGGAAGTACGCGGCCGGGTGGGCGGCGGGGGCGTACCGGTTGACGTGCAGACCGGATCCGGAGATATACAGATCCAGTAGAAGGCTTCAGTCGTCGGTCGTCAGTCGTCGGCAAATCCCAACCAGAACCGTAGGACTGCTGACGACTGACGACTGAAGGCTGCAGACTGCCCCCTCCGTTACCTCCGTTCCTTGACTCTGCCTTTCTGACAGGTTACTTTCGGTTTTTCCAGGGATTATTCTGTCTGGAGCGAGGATCCATTGGCGCACCGTCCAATCATCACGCTGACTACCGACTTTGGGCTCAACGATCACTTCGTGGGCACGATCAAGGGCGTCATTCTCAATATTGTTCCCGAAGCCGAGATCGTGGACATCAGCCATTCCGTGCAGGCGTTCGACGTGCTGGATGGCGCGCTTACGATCGCGCAATCGTATTCCTATTTCCCCACGGGCACCGTGAATCTGGTGGTAGTGGATCCGGGCGTGGGAACGGCGCGGCGGCCCATCCTGGTCAGCAGCGACCGGCATCATTTTGTTGCGCCCGACAACGGCGTGCTCTCCATGGTCTACGCCCGGGAAGAGCGATTGCACATCCGTCATGTGACCGCCGAGCACTATTCCCTGCAGCCGGTGAGCAACACCTTCCATGCGCGCGATATTTTTGCGCCGGTCGCGGCCTGGCTGGCCAAGGGAGTGGACTCGGAAAAATTCGGCGATGAGATCACCGACTTCGTCCGCTTCAATCCGCCCAAGCCGAAATCGGTAAACGGCAACACCCTGCGCGGCGTGATCCTGAAAGTGGACCGCTTCGGCAACCTGGTGACCAACATTACGCCTCAGGACGCACCCATGCTTTTCGCGGCCGAACCGGCGCCCTTCAAGATGGTGGTGGGCAAGCACGAGATTACGGCAATCCTGCCCAACTACTCCGAGGGTTCGCCGGGAGAAGTCTTCGGAATCCTGGGCAGCATGGGCTACCTGGAAATCGCTGCCAATCGCGGTTCCGCAGCGAAGATTATTGGGAGTGGCAAAGGCAGCGAAGTGACCATCTCACTCGAAGGCGCGGCCGCCGCCGGCAACGGGAACTAGGCTCTTAAGAAATCAGGAACCGCGGGCGGGTCGCCCGCGACCACACCACCACGCTTCTACTAGGATCGCTTCTGCGCGGGATGAACGTAACGTTCTATCTCTCCCGTCCATTTCAGAAAGCGCCAGAGGTTATCGCGCTCCCTCCACATGAACTCCCAGAATTCGAGGAAGCCGATCTGCTGCATCTTGACCCCGCAGTAGGTTTCGACCCGCCACAGCAGATAGGGGCTGCGCCAGGGGGTAAGGCGATGGCCGCGGGTCGCGTTCCAGATGAATCGAAGCATGGGCGCATCGTTGTTCGTCAGTATAACGCTCGTGACCATAAGGCTCCGCTCTCGTGGTCCTCGATCGGTCTCGGGCGGTATTTCGGACAACCAGTTGATCAGTCTCTAGTTCCCGGTTCTCAGTTAGGACCTGTTAAGATTTCCGCTTCATGACCGACGACGCCCGCCAGAAAGCCGAAGACCACTACTACGCCGCGCTCGATCTGGTCGCGGAGGGCGAACAGGAGCGTGCTCTGGCGGAGTATCAAAACTCCCTGGCCGCCGATCCTGATTTTACCGAGGCCATGCACGGCATGGCCCGCACTCTCCAGGATCTCAATCGCCTGGATGAAGCCATCACCGTGGCCAAGCGAATCGCCGAACTTGATCCCGACGATGTGCTGGCCCATACCAGCCTGTCCGTTCTCTACCAGAAAAAGGGCATGATTCCGGAAGCCGAAGCCGAAGCCAATAAGGCTCGTGTGCTGGGGTGGAAGCAGCAATTGAAGAAGACCTAGCTCTCAGCCGTCAGCTATCAGCTCTCAGTAAAAGCCCGAATAAGTTATCGCCGCGATGGTTTGGCTGAAAGCTGAGAGCTGACGGCTGAGAGCTCAGAGTTCGTACTTCTTCGCCAAATGCCGGAAGGAACGATAGGAAATTTTCAGCACTTCCGCCGCGCGGGTCTGCACTCCATTGGATTGCGCCAGCGCGGCCAGCAGCAGCGAGCGCTCAATGTCGGCGACGTACTTCTCCATGTCCAGGCCTTCCGGTAAGACCGAGCCGGAAGCGATCGAAGGCGCGCCTCCCACGCCGGCCGCCGCAGCCCGCGCTTTGGACCGTTCCGCGGGAAGCTCAACCGTCAGTTCTTCTCCGGTCTCCAGGGCGACCGCCCGCTCGATGGTATTTTCCAGCTGGCGCACATTGCCCGGCCAGTCGTAGCCGCACAGAGCGTCCAGCGATTGCGCATGCACCCGCGCGATGGCCTTGCCGGCCGCCGGAGCATATTTCTTGAGGAAGTGGTTCACCAGCAGCGGAATGTCTTCGCGGCGCTCCCGCAACGGCGGAACCGAAACCGGAATCACGCTCAAGCGGTAATACAAGTCTTCGCGGAAAGTATTTTCGGCCACCTGCTTATCGAGATCGCGGTTGGTGGCGGCGATCACGCGCACATCAATGGGAATCTCGGTCGTGCCGCCCACGGGCCGCACGCTGCGCTCCTGCAATACGCGCAGCAGCTTGACCTGCATGGTCAGCGTCATCTCGCTGATTTCGTCCAGGAAGATGGTTCCCTGGTCGGCCACTTCAAACAAGCCGCGCTTGTTCTGGTTGGCGCCGGTGAAGGCACCCTTCACGTAGCCGAAGAGTTCGCTCTCCAGCAGGGTTTCGGGAAAGGCCCCGCAGTTGATGGAGACGAACGGCTCGCTGGCGCGGGGCGAACATACATGCACCGCGCGAGCCACGAGCTCCTTGCCGGTACCGCTCTCGCCGTAGATCAGGATCGTACTTTGCGTGGACGCCACGGTGCGAATGGTCTGTTTCAGCTTTTCCATCGCCGGGCTCGCGCCGACGATGTTGTCCAGCGAATTGCGGGTTGCGGCATCGCGTTTGAAGGCAAAATTCTGCCGGCTCAGCGTCATCTTCTCCAGGGCGCGATTGATGGCGAGTTTGATCTCGTCCACCAGCCCGGGGGACTTGCGGATGTAGTCGGTCGCTCCGCCCGCTTTGACCGCTTCGACGGCGGCTTCATAGTCATCGACTGCAGTGATCAGAATGACTGCGGAATCGGGCGAGACCTGGTGCGCATAGCGCAGCACTTCGATGCCGTCGGTATTCGGCATCTTGATATCGGTCACGACCACGTCGTAGATCGCGCTGTCGAGCTTCTTCTTCGCAACCTCGCCGGAGTTGACGGTTTCGACCTTGTGGCCGTCGCGGCGCAGGGCGATATCGAGCATTTCGCAGATGGAGCGCTCGTCATCGCAAACCAGGATGTTACCCATGCGCTTTACCTCCGTCCCAGCCGCGGCCGCAACGCCTTCCCTTGCCTCGGGAAGGAACTGGGGTTGCGCGACCGGCCGTTTCGCCGGTCAGGTTCTCGGCCATTGCCACCCGGCGCAGGCGAAGTACAAAGACGCTGCCTTCTCCCAACTTGGAGCGGGCCCAAACCTTGCCTTCATGGGCCTGCACGATCTGGTACACGATGGCGAGGCCCAGTCCGGTGCCGCCTTCAAACTGCGACTGGAAGGGCTCGAAGATTTTCTCCACCAGCTGGCGGCTCATGCCGGGGCCGGTATCGGCAAAGTTGATTTGCCAGTCCTCTCCACCTGCTCCAGCGAGACGCGAAGCACTGCCTCCCGAAACCATGGCGCGCACGGCGTTCTCGCAAAAATTCCAGAACACCTGTTTGATCTTGTCGCCGTCGGCCAGGGTCAAGGCTTGTTCGAAGTTATAGTTCCGCTCGATGCGGATTCCGGTGTTCTCCGTCACCAGCCGGTGCTCCAGCAGAGTCAGCGTGTCTTCGAGCAGGGGCAACAGGTCGACGGTGGCGAATTGATATTGTTTGCCGCGGGAGTACGCCAGAAAGTCGGTGATGATGCCGTTCAGGCGCTCCGACTCGCGGGTCACGATCTGCAGCAACTGGCGGTGCTCGTCGCTCAGGTCGGCGATGCCGGAGAGCATGCTCACCGAGCCGGCGATCGAGGTCAGAGGATTGCGGATTTCGTGGGCGATGGCCGCAGCCAGCCGTCCCACGGCCGCCAGGCGGTCCTGCATGCGCACTTCCCGCTCCAGGCGGCGGATTTCGGTCAGATCATCGAAAGTGTAGACGTAGCCAATCGTCTTTTTGCCGGTCACAGCGAGCGAGGTCGCCATCACGCGAAGAGTCTTGCAGAAACCATTCGAGGCAACGAAGCGGACTTCTCCGTGGGTACGCTCCGAATCAGCCGTGGGCAAGGGGTCGAGGAAGAGCTGGGCACGGGCTGACCCAGGAAATCACCCTCGGAGCGCTCCAGCAACTTCTGCGCCGCCGTGTTCGCCAGCGTGATATGGCCGTCCAGCCCGGTGGTGATCAGTCCGCCGCTGATGGACTGAATAATGTTTTCATGCAGCGCCTGCAGGTCTTCCAGCGCCCCGCTGGTGTGCTTCAGCTTTACATCGACCTGGCGCAGCTTGGCCGCCAGCAATCCCGCCAGATAGGCCACCGCCAGGTAGCCAAACAGATTGACGAAGATGATGGCCTGCAGGGCACCGAGCCCGGGATGCGTAGTGGAATACGAAGGAATGACTTCGAAGTACGTCAGCTCCAGGACGGCACCATACAGGATGAACGCCAGCGCCGCGGTCAGATACGCCCAGACCCGGGGCAGCAGGATGCAGGCCACGATGATGACCAGGGGATAGAGAAAGTTCAGCGAACTGTCAACGCCGCCGGTGGCGTAGACCACCAGCGTGACCATCACCAGGTCGGTGATGACTTGCAGGAGCGACTGGATGCGGCGTTCCTCCCAGAAGGAAAGCAGCAGACGTAGAAAACCGAAATCGTGTACCAGAGCAGAATGACGTTGATGAACAAACGCAGCGGAGAACGGATTGGGCGTGAGCCGGGCAATGGCCAGTTCAATGCCCAGCAGAAAGGTCAGGATAAGATGCGGACCTTGACCAGCCAGGCCAGCCAAAGCCGCTCATCGAACATGGATTGCATGCGAGACCCGAATCCTGAATGCTCGGTCGTCAGTCGGCGGTCATCAGCCTTCAGAGAGTGCTGAAGACCGATGACCGACGACTGACGACTGCCCGTAGTACTTAGCCCGCCAGTTTGGCGATCATCGAGAACAGCGGCATGTACAGCGAAATGACGATGCCGCCGATCATGACGCCCAACAGGCCGATGATGACCGGTTCCAGCATGGCCAGCATGTCTTTGGTGGCGGAGTCGACTTCGTCTTCGTAGAAGTCGGCGATTTTTTGCAGCATGGCATCCATGGCGCCGGTAGCTTCGCCGACGCCGATCATCTGGGTCACCATGTTGGGGAATACGCCCGATTCCCGCAGCGGATCCACGATGGTGCGGCCTTCTTCGATGGCCTTGCGCACCTTCATCAGCGCCTCTTCCAGCACGGCGTTGCCGGAGGTCCGGGCCGTAATGCTCAGACCTTCCAGGATGGGCACGCCTGAAGTGATCAGAGTTCCCAGAGTCCGGGTAAAGCGCGCCACCGCGATCTTGCGCAGCAGCACGCCCAGGATGGGCAACTTCAGCAAGGCGTAGTCGAAGTAGTAGCGGCCTCTGGGTTCTTGCGAATCTGCTTGACCCCGAAGACGATGCCGACGACACCGACGATGAAAAACCACCAGAACTGGCCGACAAATGCGCTCAGCCCCATCACGATCCGAGTGGGCAACGGCAGGGCGACGCCCAGGCCGATAAACAAGTTGGCGAAGATGGGGACAACCCACTTCAGCAGCGCGCCCACGATCAGGAAGGCCAGGCTGACGACCGACACCGGGTAGATCAAGGCTGACTTGACCGCCGCCCGCAGTTTGACCGCCTTCTCGACGTAGATGGCCAGGCGCTGCAGAATGATGTCGAGAATACCGCCGGTTTCACCGGCCTCGATCATGTTGGTGGTCAGGTCATCGAAGATCTTGGGATAAAGCTTCATGGCATTGGCCAGCGTGGCGCCACCTTCGACCGTGGTCCGCACGCCCGTCAGCGTCTTCTGGAAGGACTGGTTCTCCTGGTTCGCGGCCAGAATTTCCAGACACTGCACCAGCGGCAGGCCGGCGTCGATCATGACCGAGAACTGCCGGAAGAAGATGGCGATGTCCTTGGTCTTGACTTTGCCGGTGCCGAAAGTCGGCATGACAAATTCTTTGCCTTTTTCCCGGATGGCGCCCGGCGTGATGCGCTCGCGCCGCAACTGGGTGGTCAGGACTTGCTTGTTGACTGCCGTCCGCTCCCCGCTGACTTTCTCCCCGGATGCGTTCTTTCCTGAAAATGTGAAAACTGGCATGGTAAACCTCTCCTTGCTGCAATTCGCTCTTTCCCGGTCCGCATTCTCCTGACGTCCGGAACCGCTTCTCACCTCCATCCATCTCTACGACTCACGGCGGCAAAGATGGATGACTGCTTACGTCCGCGCCCCTAGCGCTTGCCGGGCGCGGCACCCTTCGCCAAGGCCGCGGGCTGGTTGCGATTGAGGCCCGCGCCGCGGTTGATCATTTCCTGCAATTCGTCGGTGTTGCTGGAACGCGCCATCGCCACTTCCAGCGTGATCTGTTTCTGGAAATACGCGGTCGCCAGCGCCTGGTTGAAGGTCTGCATGCCGAACTTGTCCTGGCCGGATTGCATGGACGAATAGATCTGGTGGATCTTGTCTTCGCGGATCAGGTTGCGGACGGCGGCATTCGGAACCAGGATTTCCATGCACATGGCGCGTCCCTTGCTGTCCGCCTTGGGCAGCAGGCTTTGGCACATGATGCCTTCCAGCACCAGCGACAACTGCGCCCGAATCTGCGGCTGCTGGTGGGCCGGAAACACGTCGATGATTCGGTTGATGGTCGAAGACGCCGAGTTGGTGTGCAGCGTGCCGAAGGTCAAGTGGCCGGTTTCAGCGATACGCAGCGCCGATTCGATGGTTTCCAGATCGCGCATTTCGCCGATCAGCACCACGTCCGGGTCTTCACGAAGGGCGGCGCGCAAGGCGTCGGCAAAACTCTTGGTGTCAGCGTGCAGTTCGCGCTGGTTCACCACGCAGTTCTTGTTCATGTGAACGAATTCGATCGGGTCCTCAATGGTGAGGATGTGGTCGTGGCGCTCGGTGTTGATCTTGTCGATCATGGCGGCCAGAGTGGTGGACTTGCCCGAGCCGGTCGGGCCCGTCACCAGCACCAGTCCGCGCGGCTTGTCGCACAGCTTGGTCACGATGGCGGGCAGGCCCAGCTGGTTGAAGGACTTGATCTCAAACGGAATCAGACGGAAGACCGCCGAAGTCGCGCCGCGCTGGTTGAAGATGTTGGCGCGGAAACGGGCCAGGCCCTTCAATCCGAAGGAGAAGTCGAGCTCGAGGTTTTCTTCGAAGCGATGCTTCTGCGAATCGGTCATGACGCTGTAGGCCAGCTGCTTGGTTTCCGCCGGAGTCATCTGCGGCAGATCGAGCGGCACCAGGTGCCCGTGCACGCGAATCTGCGGCGGTGAGTTGGTGGTGATGTGGAGATCGCTTCCCCCCATCTCCAGCAGCCTTTTCAACAGATCACTTAACGAGAGCGACATAGTTTTCCCCTTTCCTTCTCTGAACTCTAGTGAATGGTCTCGCGTGCCACTTCTTCCAGCGTGGTCATGCCGGCCGCAACTTTGATCAATCCGCTGCGGCGCAGCGTGATCATGCCCCGCTCAATCGCTTTCTTCTTCAACTCCAGCGCCGAAGCGCCCACCAGAACCAGTTCCTTGATCTCGTCGTCCACTTCCATCACTTCGTACAAACCGGCGCGGCCCTTGTATCCGGTGTTGTTGCAGGTGCCGCAGCCTTTGCCTTTTTGGATCTTCACCGTCTTGGCTTCTTCCGGCGTGAAGCCTTCTTCGATCAGCGCCTGCGCCGGCATGTCGATGACTTCCGCGCAGTCCCTGCAAATGCGGCGGACCAGTCGTTGCGCGCAGATCAGGTGGACCGAGGTCGCAACCAGGAAAGGCTCAATACCCATGTTCATCAGGCGGGTAATGGTTTCCGGCGCGCCGTTGGTGTGCAGCGTGGAAAGCACCAGGTGGCCGGTAAGGGCGGCTTTGATGGCGATTTCCGCGGTTTCAAAGTCGCGGATTTCGCCGACCAGAATGATGTTGGGATCCTGCCGCAGGAAAGCGCGCAGCGCGGCCGCAAAGTTCAAGCCGATCTGTTCCTTCATCTGCACCTGGTTGACGCCGGCCAACTGGAATTCGACCGGATCTTCCGCGGTCATGATGTTGGTGTCGGGCTTGTTCAGGCGCGCGATGGAAGAATACAGAGTGTTGGTCTTGCCCGATCCCGTGGGCCCGGTGACCAGCACCATGCCGTAGGGCTTCAGAATGGCTTTCTCGAACTTGGTCAGCGACTCCGGCTCGAAGCCCAGCTTGGTCATATCGAGCCGCAGGTTTTCTTTGTCCAGCAACCGCATCACGATCTTTTCGCCCCACAGCGTGGGCAGCGTGCTGACGCGGAAGTCGAGCTGCTTCTTGCGTCCGCCCAGGCTCATCTTCAGCATGATGCGGCCGTCCTGCGGCAGGCGCTTTTCGCTGATGTCCAGCTTCGCCATGATCTTCATGCGCGAGGTGATGGCGTCTTTCAACTTCAGCGGCGGCGACATGATGCTCTGCAGCACGCCGTCAATACGGAAGCGCACGCGGAATTCTTTTTCGTACGGCTCCATGTGAATGTCGCTGGCGCCGCGCTTCACCGCGTCGGTCAGCACCAGGTTCACCAGCTTGACGATCGGAGCTTCGTCGGCCGCCTTCTCCAGGTCGGCCAGGTCCATTTCCGTTTCTTCGGCCTGCAGCTCGACGTCGGCGTCGCCCATCTCGGTCATCGACTGCATGACCTGCTCGAGGTCTTCCTGCTGGGTGGTGCCGTAGGCCTTCTCGATGCCTTCGAGGATCGAACTCTCGGACGCCACCACCGGCTCAATGTTGAAGCCGGTCATGAACTTGATATCGTCCATGGCGAAGACGTTGGTCGGATCCACCATGGCGATGGTCAGCGAAGCGCCCACGCGGCTGAGCGGCAGAATCTGGTAGCGCTTGGCAGTCTCAAACGGAATCAGCTTTACGACCGAAGGATCAATTTCAAAGTAGGAGAGATTAATGGCGGGGACGCCGTACTGGCGGGAGAGGAAGTTGGTGACGTCCTCGTCCGTCAGAAAGCCCAGCTTGACCAAAGCCGAGCCCAGGCGACAATTGGTCTCTTTCTGGACCTTCGTCGCCTGCTCCAACTGCTCCGTGGTAATGACCTTCTCTTTGACAAGAAGATCACCCAGCCGTTGAGACATACTTCGATCTCCTATCTGCGTATCAGATAATTTCGGTCTGCGAATGCGCGCGACTAGAGCTGCTTTTCGAGGGGAGAAGTTGCAGCCTATCGCGTTGACAGAAATTGTCAACGTAACTGGGTTACGGCACCAGTAACTTTAGTGCGTGGGACTAGTGTGTATCGTCCGCACGCCAGAGATTGAATGCCCGCAGAAACCGCGCGATTACAGGGGAAAGGCCGCGCCGAACGGACAAAATAAGACGAAGATCCGGCAGCGGAGGTGAAATGACTTCGGTAACAGGGCGAGGTCGGACGGGTGGCCCACTCAAGCCCGGTTTTGGCTTGAGTGGGGATGTTTACGCGTCGCAAATTTTGGGGACAAACTACACGGTCCTCCATGCCGTGAGGCTGAAGCGTTTTCGCAACCATGCGACAGGCTGTGAAGGTGACGGCGAAGGTCGAGTCGGGATAGGCGATACGAAAACACGCGAGGCCGGCAGGAAGAATCTGTCCGGCAGTAGAACTCCACTCAAGCCAAAACTGGGCCTGAGTGGGCCACCCGTCCTCACCTTTGTCCGCATTACTATGAGAGAGTGGAGGCTCTTCCCCATGTTCACCCCGCAGCCGGTTGGATTTGTGAGCAGTCCCTACAACGACACTAAAGCGATTCCCAAAGGTCTTAACGCCAAGCACGACGCCGAAGGCGTGCTCAAGATTCTGCCCGAGTTTGCGCCGGGGCTCACCGACATCGAGGGCTTCTCGCATCTCTTCGTCATCTGGGAGTTCGATCGTTCGCCGAAAGAGGAATTGCGTGGTGACAACCTACTTGCCCATCCGCCTTCCGACAATCGACCGCACGGAGTGTTTGCGACGCGGTCGCCGCGGCGTCCGAACCCGATTGGCTTGACCACCGTCGAACTGCTTCGCCGCGACGGCGTCGAGCTGCACGTGCGGGGCGTCGATATGCTGGATGGGACACCGATTCTCGATATCAAGCCCTACCTGTCCAGCATCCCACCTGAGAAGCTGCGGCGGGGATGGCTGGCTGAAGCTGAGGCGCGAAAGAAGTGACGCAGTGGCAGTCGCGTGGCCCAGCAAATTCCCCGCCCAAGCGGAGCTTGGACGGGCCACCCTCGAGACTGGTATGGGTCGGGGCACTCTGAAACCGATCTCCTGAGGCTTATAATGAGGCCCTTAGGTCCGGGGTTTCAGGCTTCAGTATGCCGCCTGCGCCGGGCCGATTCGTAACGTGGCCACTCCCACTCCAAACCGAAACAAGGAATCGACTAGCCGCAAGAAGGTCATCATCTTGCTGACTATCGGGACCCTGATCTCGTTTGGGATCCTGCTTTCCCAATCGTCCTTCGATCTGCCCTTTCTCAACGCGGACACACAGCAGCGTTTTCCGCTTTTGTTCTTTGCCGCGCTTACCATTGTCATATTTCTGCTGTTCGTGGCCTTGACGTTTGTTCTGGCCCGGAATCTTCTGAAGCTTTTTGCGGAACGGCGGCTGGGCGTCCTGGGTTCGAAGTTCCGCACTCGCCTGGTGGTGGGCGGGCTGCTGCTTTCCTTCCTGCCTGTCATCATGATGTTCTGGTTCGCCTACGGCCTGATGAACAATTCGATCGAGCGCTGGTTCTCGCGTCCCGTCGAGGAAGTGCGGGAGGACACGGCCGCCGTGGCCTCGCTGGTCAAGAAATATGCGGCGCAGAACGCCCGCGCCGAAGCCGAATCCATCGCGGCTTCGCCGGAAACCCAGCGTGCCTTTGCGGGGCACGGCTTCTCCAGCGTGATGAATGAATTCCGGCGGCACGAGACCACACTGCAGGGCGGATTCGCCCTGGCCCTGGAGGAGGGCAACGCCGAGGCCAGCATCAACGCGCCCGCGCCCTGGCCGCTGCTGAAGCCGAAAATTCCGCTGGAGCGTTTGACCTCCGAGGCCATTGTGCCCTTTAAGTGGGAGAACACTGACTACATCCTCAGTGGCGCTTCGGTGGGTGATCGCGGGCTGATCGTCGTGGCCATGCCCTTGCCGCAGAAATTCTCCGAGACGGTAAAGCAGCTGGATGCCAGCCAGCACCGCTATCTCGAACTCCGAAGCCAGCGCCGCCTGGTGCGCAGCACTTACATGGAGCTGCTGCTCCTGCTTACGGTGCTGGTGCTGTTTTCGACAACCTGGCTGGCGCTCTATCTGGCCAAGCTCGTGACCCGTCCGGTGGTGGCACTGGCCGAAGCGACCCAGGAGATTTCGCGCGGACGCCTCGACTACCGCGTGGAAGTCAGCGCGGCCGACGAAATCGGCGACCTGGTGCGCTCTTTCAACCGCATGGCGGAAGAGCTTGAAACCAGCCGCCGCCAGATCGAAGCTTCCAGCCACGACCTGAGCGCCGCCAACATCGCGCTCGAACAGCGCCGCCGGCATATTGAGACCATTCTGGAAAGCATTCCCACCGGCGTGCTTTCGCTTGATGCCAATCGCCGGATCACGCACGTGAATCATGCCTTGATTCGCATGTTCAACCCTTCCGGCGTGGAGTCTGCGAATCAGATTGTGATCGGCGCGGCCCTGCGGGAGGTATTTCCTCCGGAGATCCTGGAAGACCTCGAGCCTTTGTTGCGGCGGGCGGACCGCATGGGCACCACCACCACGCAACTCGAAGTGGATTTGCATCGCTCCCGCTTTAACGCCGCCGCCACGGTGGCGACGCTGCAACATGGCGGCCAGGGGCTGGGCTATGTTCTGGTGTTCGAAGATCTGTCCGACCTGCTCAAGGCCCAGAAGCAAACCGCGTGGCGGGAAGTGGCGCGGCGCGTGGCGCACGAAATCAAGAACCCGTTGACGCCCATTGCGCTCTCGGCCGAACGCATCCGCCGGCATCTCGATCGCGGTTCCCCTCCCGACGCGGCTTCGCTCGAGGTCCTGCACAGTTGCGCCGAAACTATCGGCGGGGCGGTCGAAACATTACGCACGCTGGTGGACGAGTTTTCTACTCTGGCGCGTTTTCCCACGGCGCAGCCCGCGCCGGCGAACATCAACTCCATCGTCGACAACACCCTGGCCATGTTCAACGGCCGGCTCGATGGAATTCATGTGCAGACTTTTCTGGCTCCCGACCTGCCCAAGGTCATGGCGGATTCCGAGGCCATCAAGCGCGCCCTGGCCAATCTGGTGGACAACGCCGCCGAAGCCATCGAAGGCGCGATGGTGCGCGATATTCAGATTTCCACGTCCCTGGTGGCCAGCCGGGACGCGGTCGAAATCACCGTCGCCGACACCGGCCACGGAGTGACCCAGGAATTGAAAGAGCGCTTGTTCCTGCCTTACTTCTCCACCAAGAAACGGGGAACCGGACTTGGACTTGCGATCGTCAGCCGCATCATTGAAGACCACCGCGGCTCCATTCGTGTGGAGGAAAACCGGCCCGTAGGCACCCGCTTCGTGGTGGAGCTGCCCGTAGCCGGAGAACTGGTGGCCACCCCTGCTCCCATCCGCCAGCATGCATAACATCCTCATCGTGGACGACGAGTCCGGCATCCGGCAATCGCTCAAAGGGGTGCTCGAAGACGAAGGCTACAAGGCCTCGGCTGCCGACAGCGGCGAAGCCTGCCTGGACGCCTTGCGCCGGCGGTCCTTTGACGTGGTGCTGCTCGACGTCTGGCTTCCCGGAATCGACGGCCTTGAAACTCTGCAAAGGATTCGCGATCTCGAGAATGCTCCCGAAGTCATCATGATTTCCGGCCACGGCACCATTGAGACCGCGGTGCGCGCGACCAAACTCGGAGCTTATGACTTTCTCGAAAAGCCCCTCTCCATCGACAAGACGCTCAGCCTGATCAAGCACGCCATCGACGCCAAGCAGATGAAGCAGGAAAACCGTGAGCTCAAGCGGCAGCTCACGCCGCGCAGCGTGATCGAAGGGGAAAGCGTCCCCATGAAGGCACTGCGCCAGCAGATTCTGCTGATGGCGCCGACCAATGGCCGGGTACTGATCTACGGCGAGTCGGGAACGGGGAAGGAGCTGGTGGCCCATGCCATCCACGCTCAAAGTCTGCGAAAGGGCGAGATGTTCGTCGAGCTGAACTGTGCCGCGATTCCGGAAGATCTGATCGAGAGCGAGCTGTTCGGCCATCGCAAGGGATCGTTCCCCGCCGCCACCACCGACAAGGAAGGGAAATTCCACCGGGCTCACGGCGGCACACTTTTCCTGGACGAGATCGGCGACATGAGCCTGAAGACTCAGTCAAAAGTCTTGCGCACTCTCGACGAGCAGCGCTTTACGCCCGTGGGCAGCGATGAGCCCATCACGGTTGACGCCCGGCTGATTGCTTCCACCAACAAGGATCTGGACGAAGAAATCTCGCGCGGCAACTTTCGCGAAGATCTGTTCTACCGCCTCAATGTGATTCCCTTTTCCGTCCCACCCCTGCGCGAACGCCAGGAGGACATTCCCCTGCTGGCGCGCCACTTTCTCAAGGAATTTTCCGCTACCTACGGACGCCGGCCACGCGAAATCACCGACGATGCTATTGAGACCTTGATGCGATATTCGTGGCCGGGCAACGTTCGCGAGTTGCGCAACGTCATCGAGCGTATCGTGATCATGAATCCGACCACCACCCGCTTCGACCGCAAGCACCTGCCCCCGCTGGTCCACCGCGATGGTACGCGCCGCTCCATTGGGTCGGAATTTTCCACCCTGCACCAGGCTCGCGCTGCCTATGAACGCGACTACATCCTGAAAAAGCTGGATGACAACCACGGCAATATCAGCCGCACCGCCGAGGTGCTCGGCCTGGAGCGAAGCCATCTCTACCGCAAAATGAAGACTTTGGGGATTGCCGTGAAGGAGTGAGTAGTAGCTGGGCTTTGGGCAGCGCCCGAACCATGTTTATCTCGGCGTCATCCTGAGGGACTTCAGTCCCGAAGGATCTGGCGCGCAGCGTTGCGGTTCCCGCCAGCGTGTATAGACGCTCCACGCAAGATGCTTCGCAAGCTCAGCATGACGCTGCATCGAACAAAGGCTTTTTGGGGGCCAGCAGAAAAATCTACTTCTTGATCATGTGGATTTCGGTTCCGTTCTTGAGGAACTTCACTTCATCCATGAGCTGGTTAATCAGGAAGATTCCGCGGCCGTGATCGGAATAAACGCTTTCGCCGCGGAGAGGATTGGGAATCTCGCCGGGGTTGAATCCAGTGCCGGGATCACGCACCACGATCAGCATGCTCTTGTCTTCATTACAAACCACGTCGCACTCAACAATCTTTGATGGATCACCCTTCGCGCCGTGAACCACGGCGTTGGCCAGCGCCTCGGTCAGGGCCAATTCGATAGCATCGTATTTCTCCGCCTCGCAATGCACCTGTCGCACCAGATTCATCACGCTCTGGACCACCGGATCAACGGCATTCCGGTCGGCCGCAAGCGTCACTTTCAACTGCAGCTTCCCGCTGTCGAACTGGTGGATCTCGTGGTTATCGGTCATGGCCTGCTTTCATGTCGGGTGGCCGGATACGTACGATTAGATGCGCCCCCGCGTTGGGGGATTCTACAGGGATCGGTCCCTTCGAGCAAAGTGCTGACAGTTCATGGCTTGCTGCCGGCGGCCAACCGCTCCACCCGGCGACGCCAGTCCAGCTCCTCGACAAACTCGTGCGACTCTCGCCAGTTTTCCCGGACCTTCACGAAGAGCTCGAGAAACACCTTCTGTTCCAGCATCTTCTCGATCTGCAAGCGGGCCGCGGTACCGATCTTTTTGAGCATCTGGCCGCCCTTGCCCACCAGGATTCCCTTCTGTCCCTCCCGTTCGCAGTAAATCACCGCCGCGATCCGCGTGACTCGCGCGCCCTCCTCGAACTGCTCAATCATGACCGTGGTGGCGTAGGGAACCTCTTCGTTCGGTCTGCACCAAAATCTGCTCGCGGATGATTTCCGCCACCATGAAACGGACAGGCTGGTCGGTGACCTGGTCTTCCGGAAAATAGCGCGGTCCTTCCGGAAGAAACTTGAGCACTTTTTCCAGGAGCACGTCGAGGCCTTCGCGTCTTCGCGCCGAGAGTGGAATGATTTCGACGAAGTCGTGCAGCTTGCGATACTCGTCCATGATGGGCAGCAGCTTTTCTTTTTCGTACCGCGGAGAAGGTCGATCTTGTTCAGCAGCAGGAACACCGGCGTCCCTGACTTCTTTGCCAGATCGAGGACGAAGTGGTCCTCCCGCGTAAACCTGCGCGTGACGTCCGCGATCAGCAGTACCAGCTCGCCGCCCACCATGGCTTCCCGAACTTCCGCCATCATTTTGCGGCCCAGGGAAGTGTCCGGCCGATGAACCCCGGGGGTATCGATGAGCACAATCTGGCCGCCAAGCCTGCCCTTCTGCCGGGGCACGTGGATGATTCCCAGAATGCGGTTGCGTGTGGTTTGCGGCTTCGGACTGATGATGGCCAGTTTCTCTCCGACCAGCGCATTGAGGAGCGTGGACTTGCCGGCGTTGGGACGGCCCAGGATACAGACGAATCCGGAGTGAAAGGCCATAGGTGGTTTCGTAGGGCCGGTATCCCGGCGGTTTTCCGGGCGGCTCTACACGGAGACCTGACTATATCAGCTTCATCTGCGTCGGTTTGGCGACGGAGATTCGTACCCGCTCCACCCGGCGCTCGGTTGACTCCAGAACTTCGAAGCGCAGGCCGTCTTCCTCGATGACTTCGCCCCGGTGCGGGATGCGGCCCGCCAGTTCGCTCACCAGCCCGGCCACCGTCGCCGACTCCTTGCCCTCCGGCCGTATGCCGAACATCTCGTCCAGCCGGTCGACATCCATGTTGCCGGGCACAATGTAGGAGTTTTCGTTTTCACGGATCACTTCCAGCTTTTCGTGCTCGTCGCGAATCTCGCCGACGATTTCTTCCACCAGGTCTTCGATGGTCACCAGGCCGGCCACGCCGCCGTATTCGTCCACCACGATGGCCATGCGAATATTGTTTTTCTGCATCTCGCGCAGCAGATCGCTGACCAGTTTGCTTTCGGGTACAAAATAGGGGTCCCGGCGCATGAGGGTATCGACCGTACGATAGTGGGCTTCGGTGTCGGGCACCTGCAGCACATCCTGGGCAAAAACGATGCCCACGATATTGTGGATGGTGCCTTCAAACACCGGTACGCGCGAAAAGGGCTTGGTACGCAGCAGTTCGATGAATTGCTCGACCGTGGTGTTGGTGGGCACGGCCACAATTTCCGGCCGGGGCTTCATGGCCTCACGAACTGTCTTCTCGCTGAACTCCACCACCGACTGGATCAGGTCGCGATTGCTTTCATCCAGGATGCCCTCTTCCTGCCCGGCTTCGATGAGTGCGTCTACGGCTTCGGCCTGGGTTTCCGGGGTTTCGTCCGCATGTTCCTTGGTCAGCGCGGTCACCGATTGCAGGAACCCTAACACCAGCGTGACGGGCAGCACGATGTAGATGAGGATTCGCAGCACCAGCGCACACCGGACCAGCCATTCGCCCCGGGTCCGCAGAAAAGAAAACAAAGGGCAGAAAGCGATTGAACAGAATGATGATCAGGACAAGACTGAGCGTGGCCTGGAGAATCTCATAGAGGCCCCATCCGCGCTCACGAAACACGGCGAAGCCGACTAACAGGGCGATGGCCGCCATCATGATTTGAGTCAGCACCGCCATGGAGAGCATGGCTCGTGCCCGGCTCACTCCCAGCCTGGGCTCGACCTGCTGCTCGAAGGTTGCAATGTTGTCCTGGAACTCGCGCGAGAGAAATCTGCCGATCTCCGTGTAAACGCGATCCGCGTAGGAGACCAGCGTCAGCAGGCAAAGCAACAAGAGCAACGCAGCTGCGATGGCATAACTCATCTGTTTTTTGCGGCGCGGGTGCCTCGGCCCGCGGCTTTTGCCGGCACCCTCTTCG
The DNA here is from genome assembly GCA_963698825.1 of Terriglobia bacterium. GTDB lineage: Bacteria > Acidobacteriota > Terriglobia > Terriglobales > Acidobacteriaceae > JAIQFF01. Next base: position 210,278 of record CAVOSG010000007.1, read on the forward strand.
GACCTCTTCCATTCCTCTCGATCAGGCCCTGGGGCAGACTCAACAACCGCCGTAGGTCCACTTCTTTGGTGGCCATCCTGCCCTGGTCATGTTCATGATCGTAGCCCGCCAGATGAAGCACTCCATGCAGGGCCAGGATCTTGATTTCCTGCACCGTCGAATGGCCCAACCGGCGGGCATTCTGCCGGGCGATATCGGCCGAGATCGCGATATCGCCGGCCAACCCGTTCACCAAACCGGGCGCGGGCGGAAATGAGAGCACGTCGGTGGGCTGGTCTTTTCCGCGAAAGCGCCGGTTCAAGTGAGCGCAGTTCCGAACTGCTGGTCACCAGCACGTTGACCGTGCCCTTAAGCCTGCTGGCCTGGCTGGCCCGTGTAACAAACTTTGCCAGAGCGGTATCGCTCAATCCGGCCACGGGTTTGTGCAGGATGACCAAGTTCTTCTTTGCGGCCGGCTTTGCGCTCTTTGCTGTGAAAAGGCTTTCCTTCCGCGACTCTCACTCCAAAAATAAACAGGAGGGCCTCATTCCGGCGCCCTCCGCTTCCATCTTACCTGCTCTACTCGCTGGTTTCTACTTCCGAGGAGGGGACGCTGTCGTTCCGCCGGGGCGCCATCTCGCTTCCATTGGCCTTGCCGTTCGTCCTGGATTCCGGTGAGGACATCGACTCGTCCGCCGCCTTGGCCTTGTGCTCATCGTAGGCGCGGATAATGCGCTGCACCAATTGGTGACGCACCACGTCGGTATCGTCGAAATAAGCAAAGGTCAAACCCTCGACGTTCTTGAGGACATCGGCTGCTTCCAGTAGTCCACTGCGGCGCGCGTTGGGCAGGTCAATCTGGGTCACGTCGCCCGTGATCACGGCCTTGGAGTTGAAGCCCAGACGGGTCACGAACATCTTCATCTGTTCGGAGGTCGTGTTCTGCGCCTCGTCCAGGATCACGAAGGAATCGTTCAACGTCCGCCCGCGCATGAACGCAATGGGCGCGATCTCGATCACACTCTTCTCCAGGTAGCGGTCAACCTTTTCGGGCTCGAGCATGTCGTACAGCGCGTCATACAGGGGGCGTAGATAGGGGTCGATCTTGTCCTGCAAAGTTCCCGGAAGAAATCCCAGGCGCTCGCCCGCTTCGACCGCGGGACGCGCGAGAATGATCCGGCTCACGCGCTTGGAAAGCAGCGCGGATATCGCCATGGCCACAGCCAGGTAGGTCTTGCCTGTTCCGGCCGGCCCGATGCCGAAGACCATGTCGTGACTCTCGATGGCTTCGATATAGCGCCGCTGGTTCACGCTCTTGGGCTGCACGGTGCGGCGTCCGAAGGAGCGCTGGCGTCCGGCTTCGGCCAAGCCGCGCAGCGTAGCCTTGGGGTCGGCCAGCAGAACTCGCAGCATGCTGCCCAGGTCGCCATTGTTGAAGGTGTAGCCGGAGCGCTGCAGGTGGTCGTAGTCGGCAAAGACCTGCTCCGCCCGGGCCACATCTCGGGCCGCCCCTTCCAGGGCGATGGAGTCAGATCGTAGATCGATGTTGATATTCAGGCCGTCTTCCAGCAGACGCACATTCTCGTCGCGCGTGCCGAACAGGGTCTCGATGTTGGGACTGATTTCAATGCTCTTCTTCATTCGGTATTTGGCGCTTCCTCCGGCGCATTGGATGCAGAGTTGCCTGTGCATGGAGCGCAAAAACACTCCTGCCTGGGCGCGGACAAACGATGCTCATGTCTGGAGGTGGAACCAGCCGAGGATGCTCGCCCCGAAGTGCAAGCAACTGCCATTGAGTTAAGGGTACCCCTGCTCGTTGACGGGAGTCAATGGCGGCGAAAGTAGGCCCATTACTGTTGGTATGCGAGGGAAACCTCCGGCCCATACGACCGGGGGTCAATGACTCAGGCTCACCCCAGAGGCCCCCGAAATTGCGGCCCACCCCCACTCCGGATATCATGCAGGCCAACCATGAGACTCACATACTCGTTCCTGCTTGTCCTGTTGGCTGCTTTTGCCGGGGCGCAAACTTCAACCCTCCCCGCGGAAGTGCAAACCGTCTACCCCGACGCCCACGCCTTGTACCTTGATCTCCATCAGAATCCCGAACTCTCATCCCACGAAACGCAAACCGCCGCGAAGCTGGCCGGCCGCCTGCGTGACCTCGGCTACTCCGTCACCGAACATGTAGGTGGAACCGGCGTGGTGGCGATCATGAAGAACGGCGCCGGGCCCACGGTGATGCTTCGCACCGAGCTCGACGGGCTTCCGGTCGAGGAAAAGACCGGCCTGCCCTATGCCAGCAAGGTCCATGCCAAGGACGATTCGGGTCGCGAAGTCGGAGTGATGCACGCCTGCGGACATGACGTCCACATGGCGTCGCTCGTCGGGACGGCTGCCATCATGGCGCACAGCAAGAACACCTGGCACGGAACTCTCATCCTGATCGGCCAGCCCGCCGAGGAAACCATCTCCGGCGCGAAACGGATGATCGAAGACGGCCTCATGACCCGCTTTCCAAAGCCCGACGTAGCCGTGGCGTTACACGTCGGCAACTGGGGTCCATGCCGGAAAGGTCGGGGTTGGGCCCGGATACCGCTTTTCCAACGCCGATTCCCTGCGCATCACGATCTATGGCAAAGGCGGACACGGCTCGATGCCCAATAGCACCGTCGACCCGATCGTGATTGCGGCCCGTACCATTGTTGCTTTGCAGACCATCGTTTCACGGGAGGTCAAGCCGGGAGAAGTTGCCGTGGTCACTGTGGGATACATTCAAGCGGGCACCAAAAATAATATTATTCCCGATCAGGCCGAGCTCGGCCTCACCGTCCGCAGCTATAAACCGGAAGTTCGCAAGCAGGTGCTCGCGGCCATCGAGCGGATTACCAAAGCAGAAGCGAATGCCGCCGGCGCAACCCGTGAACCCAAAATCGAGCACTTCGAGGGCACGGATGCTGTCTACAACGATCCCGCGCTGGCTCAGCGGATGCAGGGCGTGCTGGAATCGGCGCTGGGCAAAGACAACGTGGTGGTCGAGGAGCCGGGCATGGCGTCGGAAGATTTTTCCTACTTCACCGCCCAGGGCGTGCCCTCGTTCTACTTCAGCCTGGGAGGAGCGGAGCCAGGAAAATTAGCGGAGGCAAAAGCGGCTGGAACAAATTTGCCTTCCAATCATTCGGCGCTGTTCGCTCCCGACGTAGATCCCGCGCTGCACACCGGAATCGCGGCTGAGGTTGCAGTGCTGCGGAATCTGTTGAAGTGATCGACCCCTCCAGGTTGTCATCCTGAGCAAGGAGGCCTCTTCGCTGTGCGAAGAGGCAGACGCGCCGAAGGACCCCTATAAGTGAACCGACCTGTCGCTGTTGAGGGTTGCTCGTTCGCCGCCCGGCACAGTTGCCGCCTATAGGGGTCCTTCGCCTCCGCGGCTGCTTCGCGAAGCGAAGCAGCTACTCCGCTCAGGTTGTCATCCCCGCGCGGCTTACGCTCCTTCGCCTTTCGCATCCGCCGCCGAAGCCGGCACCGCGCGCAGCCTGGCCCACTCTCTCAGTTCCTCAATTTCTTCGGACCTGGTCACCGAAAGCGGCACCGTGGCCTTGAATGCCTCCAGCAGGCCTTGCGTATTTAGCGTCTGCTTGCTGGAAAATGCCGCGTACAGTGCGGTCTGCACGGCGGCTTCGATCTCTGCTCCCGAATATCCCTTGGCTGCGGCCGCGACTCGATCCAGATCAAATTCCGCTGCATTGCGCTTCCTCTTCGCCAGGTGGATGGCACAAATTTGCTTGCGCTCGGCCTGGTTGGGCAGATCGACGAAAAACAATTCGTCGAAGCGTCCTTTGCGGATCAACTCCGGAGGCAACACCGTCACGTTGTTGCATGTGGCTGCCACGAATACCGGCGCCTTGCGGTCCTGCATCCAGGACAGGAAAGCGGCCAGAATACGCGAAGAGACCCCGGCATCGACCGATGCGGAATCCGGACCGCTGCCGGCAAAGACTTTTTCCAGCTCGTCGATCCAGAACACACATGGCGCCAGTCCTTCGGCAACGCGAAACACCTTCTGGATCCGCTTTTCGGTCTCGCCGATGTACTTGTCGTAGATGGCGGCCGTATCGAACTTGACTAGCGGAAGTTTCCATTCCCCAGCGATGGCGCGGGCGCACATACTCTTGCCGCAGCCTTGCACGCCGAGAATGATCGCCCCGCGCGGCGGTTCCAGACCAAAGTCTCGCGCTGCATCTTCCCAGGTGCCACGCCGCTGCGCGAGCCAACGCTTAAGATTGTCCAGACCGCCGACGCTGGCCAGGTTCTCCGATGCATCAATGAACTCGAGCATTCCGGAGCGCCGCAGCAGCTCCTTCTTTGCCTGGAGCACATCGGTGACGGTCTCGGGTGTGATTCCATATCTGGTCACGATGGCCTGGGATGAGGCGCGTTCCGCTTCTTCCTCGGTCAGCCCGCGCAGATTGTTGGCCATGGCGTCCACACCGGGCGCGTCCAGGGTTCGCTTAAGGGTCCGGGTCTTTCCCACTCTCACTGTCATCTCGTCGATGATCTGACGGAGGCGTTGCTGGTCCGGCAAGGGAAGCTCCAGAAATTCAACCAGGCTGCCTAACTCAGGTGGAATCGTGATAGATGGCGCCGTGATGATCACGGTGCGGCGATTGGCGGAAAACTTCTGTCCGACGTCGCGCAACCGGCGGACCACGACCGGGTCGTCCATGTGACGATGAAAGTCTTTGAGCACGAATGCAGCTTCGAGCGACATGGCTTCGAGATTGGAGAGTGCCTGAGCCGGTTCCTTGCTGTTGTAGAGAGCCTGGGCGCCTGACTGGTCGTGGCCTGTTCCGGTAGGGGCACCACCCGTTTCCGGCACCAACTCGCCCACGTCGCTGCCGCAGCGCACCAATCCGCTGGCAATGCTCCACTCGAAGGTGGCCAATTTCAGCGACGAGCATGCTGCCCTGACCAGGCGCACGGCGCGCATCTCTTCCACTGTTTCCATGACGACGATGGGAGTGGAAGAGCTGAGCAGGATTTTGAGGCGCTCCAGGGCATCGGGCATAAGGGTTTGACCATACGGGACTTACTCCCGTAAAATAGCCTATTCGAGAGCATCCCGAATACCTCTCCATAGAAACGAAGGTAACGAAGCAGACATGGCAAACCACTTTTCGGCGCTGAAGCGCGCCCGGCAGACCGAGACCCGAAGCGTTCGCAACCGCGCCAATACCTCCCGCCTGCGCAATGCGTTGCGACAGCTGCGTGAAGCCCTGACCAAAGGCGACAAGGCCGGCGCCCAGTTGGTTTTCAGGCAGACTGTTTCCGCCCTCGATAAGGCCATCCAGAAGGGCGTAATCCACGAGAACACCGCGTCGCGCTACAAGTCCCGCCTGAGCGCGCGGGTGAATGCGCTGAAGTAGCTTTCAGCTGTCAGCTGTCAGCTCTCAGCTTTCAGTAAAACCCTTCGGCGAATGCGGTCGCTCGAGAACCTTTGGTTCAGCGGAAGCGTGGAATCAGAAAGCCGGTGTGCTTCTGATGTTCGCGGAAGGCCTCTCCGAATTGCTGCGTGAGCATGGATTCTTCCGTCTTCGCTTTCAGGCAGTATCCCGCCACCACCAGGCAAAGACCGATTAGACATCGCCACTGGCCAATTACGAGCGCCGATCCAATGGTCGCCAGGATGAGGCCGGTGTAGATCGGGTGACGCAAGTGCGTATAGGGGCCGGTGCGGATCAGTTGATGGTTCTCCTTAATCGTGACCCTGGCGCTCCAGTACTCCGCCAGGTGATAGCGGGCCCAGATTGCCAGCCCAATTCCCATCCAGGTAAGAGCGGTGCCTGTGACTGCACCAAGGAAAGTACGAGGTAGGAACCGGGTGCCCAGGAATCCAATTCCCGCTGATCGTCTGAAGACCAGGAAGTAACCGACGATCTCAATCAGCAGGACCAGGAAGCGTGAAGAGAAAGGCTCCTCTGTGCGAGTGGCTTGAGTCTTGAGCGCACCGATAATCCAGTAGACGATAAAAACGACCCAGGGGAACAACAGCAGGAGGCGAAACACTTCTCTTACCGACATGCGGATTCCTAGACCGGCAGCTCTTCCTGCAGCCAGCCGGGGATTTCGGGTTTGGCTTCGGCGGTGAGATCGAGAATTAATTTTTCCAGCACGAAACGCTTGGTGGGCGGATTCGATCGCAGCGCCAGATCCGTCTTTGCCACCAGTCGAATGGCGCGGGTAAGTTCCCGTTTTGACTTGTAGCGGCGGGCTTGCCGGATGATATCGTCGGCGGCGAAGGGTGGGACGCGGAAGCCCTGCCACAGCGCCGCCCAGAGCATGCGCTGGTCGCGCACATTTCGTTCCAGGATCACTAGCATCTGGCGGAAGGTCTTGGCCAGCATGTACAGATGTCCAATGGCCGCCTCGTCGCCGTCGCCGGTGCTCAGGATGGCATCCAGCGTTTGCAGCGCCCGCACCCGGTCCTTGGAGGAAATGGCATCGGTCAATTCATACAACGACCGTTGCTTGGCCGCCAGCACCATGGTTTCCACGTCGCCCAGCGTGATCCGCTTTTTCTCGCCGACATAGAGAATCAGCTTCTCCAGTTCATTGGAGACCATCATCATGTCGCCGCCCAGCGCGTCCACCAGTTCGCGCGCGGCGTCAGCGTCAATCTTCACCTCGCGGGTAACACCGTATTCGCCGATCCAGCGCACCGCCTCGCTTTCTTCGACCCGCGCCAGTTCGACGATGGCGCAAAACCCACCCAAGGTTTCCCGGATGCGCTCGTAGCGCTCTTTGTCGGTCATGTCCATGCGCCGGGCATCGGCCGGGATGCTGATGTGGTCGGCCACAAAAATCAGAACCGCATCCGGATTGGGGTCTTTGCAGTAGGCCTCGATGGCAGCTAGTTTTTCGTCGTTCGATCCGCGTCCGAACAGCGTCTTCACGCCGCGAACGAAAAACACCTGAAAGGGCGCCATCAGCGATGGAGTCCGGGCCCGATCGAGAACTTCCGCCAGGTCAGTCTCCGCGAGATCAAAGTCATACAGGCTGAAATCGCGCAGGTCGGCGGGCACCAGATGTTTCAAAATTGCCTCGCGGCAGCGCTTGCGGAAGAATGTCTCATCGCCCACAAAGACATATGCGGGACGCAGCTTGCGAGCTTCGACCTCGGAGACGAAGCGATCGGCTTGGGCGAAAGCCCGCATCAGAACCCCTCCATACTCAGAACCCCTCCAGAACGTTACTCACCAGAGTGCGGGCAAACTCGCGCGACAGCCGTTGCAGCGCGGGTGAATCTTCCTCAAAGAAACTCGAGAGTTCACGCGAGACCTGATACTCCTCGCGGAACAGGTAAGAGGGATTTTCGTATAAGACCTTGCCCTGGCGGTCGGTCAGCGTCACTCTGGCGGTTACAACCACGAGCGCGCTCGAAGCCCGCCCAGTTTGCGAGTCGTAGGTCAGCGGCGAGGTCGAAGTGCTGATGACGGTGCCGCGCAGGGTAGCGTCGGCGGAATCGCTGGGCTCGTTCAGAATGTGATAGTGCGTGCGCGTGATCATTTCCTGGACCACGGCTGCCGTGAGCTTCTGCTCGATTTTGTAGGTCTGTGTCCGGTTGATGAAGGCAGGGATGGCGATGGTCTGGACGTTCGCCGGGAGCGTGACGGCGTGGCCGGCGGTGTGGTAGCCGCAGCCGGTGCTGAACAATAAGGCCACAATCAGGCTTTGCAAAACTGTCTTGCGCTGCCGGCGTTTAGCGGGCGAGGGCGCCCGCTCCACACGAGCCACAGTGGCGCTCATTGGATCTTTCCCTTCGGACGCGTAGCGGCCATGTTTTCCGCGCATTCGACGGCGGTGGCGGCGGCAATTCGGAGATTGTCCGTCGCGGCCCACAACCACAGGCCGGTAGTGAGGTTGGCGTCAGGTTGGATCGAAACCAGAACATCGCCCTGTCCCGCCGCATTCACGTTGCTCGGCGATTCTTCCGCCAAACCTGTGATAGTCACATGCTCACCCGCCAGCGCCTTGGAGATGCCTTCAATCTCCACTGCGCTTTTCCATTTCCACATGCAGGCTGAAAGCGTGTCCATGAAAGATCGGCGCTTGCAGCAGCGACAGAGAAAGCAGCGGAGCCTCCTTGCCGGCAATCCGCCGATAGTGCTTGAGCACGCGCCGCTCCAGCGTGCTCAGCGCCGGCATTGACTGTTCTCCGTAGCGCGCCACCATGTTGAAAGCCACCTGAGTGTCGAATACTTTTTTCGGCAACTGCTGGAACGAAAGCAGATTCACGGTTTGCTCATGGAGTTCGTCCATGCCTTTTTGTCCGTGTTCCGAAGCCGGTTCGAAGATCGTGGCCACCACCCGTTTCAACGCCGCCGCCTTCTGCACCCGCAGCAACAAAAGCGCCAGCACCACCGCCGCGGGATGAGCCACCACTGCGGGCCCAGGCTGCAACTCCGGCGTGAGTGTTTGCCCCAGTTGGCGCTGAATCCACGGCGATTTCACATCGGCGTCTGGTTCGTCCTCCAGCGCGTAGGAGAGGTCAACAATCGCGCTACCCGCCGCTTGCGCTTTTTGCCAATTCTGCCGGGTAGATTCCCGATCGGAAGCAAAGAAGGTGAAATCCACTTTGTCGAATTGCTCCGTCCGTACGCTTTGAATAAACGAAACCTCGTCGCCCACCGATTCCAGCTTGCCCAGAGAGTCGTTGTCATCGAGCAGCTTGATATCCAGAGAAGGAAAATTACGGTCGCCCAGAACCTCGGCAACCTCTTTTCCCTTGAGCGTACCCGCGCCCACGATCGCCAGCCGGTAGAGACTCGCCGCCCGCACGGGATCGCTATGGGTCGCGGGAATGGATTTGAAGTTCGAGCTCATGAAGTCTGCTGCGCCTCAGTGTAGGCCGGAGGCGGCGGGGGATCTCCCTTTCGCCGGAAGATCCACTTCAGGCGCCAGAACACGCCAGAAAACACGTACAGCAACGCGATCAGGAACAACACCCACTCCGAATAGAAGCGGATAGCCGCAAACAGCGCCCCAAAGAGGATCACCAACTGGAAAGGCTGGCGCGAGCGGAAATCAATGTCCTTGAAGCTGTAAAAACGCCAGGTGCTCACCATCAGGTACCCAACGGCCACCACCAACAGCATCCAGACCAGGGCCGTCCACCAGGATGCAATGGGCTCCCCGCGGGAAAAATGCACGACCGCAGCGATCACACCGGCACCGGCTGGAATTGGCATGCCGACAAAATACTTCTTGCCCGGACGGCCGGGATTCGAAGGCTGCGGATTGCTGGTGATATTGAAGCGCGCCAGACGGCTGGCGCCGGCCATCAGAAACAGAAAACTGGCGATGGCGCCGAACTGCAGCAGCTTGCTGTACAACTCACCCAGATCCGTGGGCAGCTGTCGAAATCCCCAGGTCCAGGCCAGCAGCGCGGGCGCGACTCCGAAGGTGACGACATCCGCCAGCGAATCCAGCTCCCGGCCAAAATCGCTGCTGGTGCCAGTCATGCGGGCAATGCGCCCGTCCAGGCCGTCGAACATCACCGCAAAGCCGATGGCTTTCGCCGCGTTGTCAAAATGCCAGGCATCGGCGGCGGTGGCGTGCGTAATCTGCAGAATCGCGTAGTACCCGAAGGCGATGTTGGCGGTGGTAAACAGCGAAGGCAGAATATACATGCCCTTGCTCAGCCGCCGCGGAGGCGGTCCCGGGCGTTGCCTGCGAATTTCCGGAACCTCGGGATCCATCACAGAACTCCTTGCCGAGTCGCTTCGGACCCACTCGCAATCAACTGCTCGGGCATGCGGCTCAGATACGCCAGCACGCTGGACCCGCCTTTCACGCGGTCTCCCACTTTGATTTGCAGTGTGGCGGAGGAATCCAGCAAGACATCGACGCGCGAACCAAACTTGATCAGGCCAATTCGTTCTCCGCGTCTGACCCGGTCTCCAACTTTGGGGTTGAAGACGATCCGGCGCGCCAGCAGTCCTGCGATCTGTTTGAAGACTACCGTGTGGCCGTCCCCCTCAACCGTCACCGCGTTCTGCTCGTTGTGCTCGGCGGAAGCAGGGTTCATGGCGTTCAAAAACTTTCCCTTTTGATAGCGAACTTCGCGGATGACGCCCGCCAGCGGTGAGCGGTTCACATGCACATCGAAGACGCTGAGAAAAATGCTGATCCGGGTGCGCGCTCCGCCTTCCAGCACAATGGACGACACGTCGGTGACCTTGCCATCCGCGGGTGAGACCACGGCTCCCGCCGCATCGGGGATCGCTCTCTCCGGGTCGCGGAAAAACCACAGGAAAAACACCGCCAGCAGGCAAGCGGGAAGCGCCCATATCGGGCCAGCCAGCCAGCCCACAAGTAGCGCCGCTACGGCCAGCGCGAGCGCGTAATAGTAGCCGTCAGAAACCATCGGGAGATAGCTGAATTATAGTGCAGGCGGGGCGGGTCGGTCGCTCCCTGAAGCCAAATGATAATAAAAAAAGGCGCTTAGCAGCGCCGGGGTTGAAGCACATTAAACCTGTAGGCGGCCACGGCCGCGCGTCGTTCGAGAAAATGAATTAGGCGACCTGGCCTTGCTGGACCATGACCCGAAATTGCCGCTCAATCGATTCCATCTGATCCTTGAGCCGCAGTTTCAACTTCTTCAGCCGCACTTCTTCCAGCTTTTCATCTTCGGTAAGGTACCGCTTTTGGGTGAGTGATTCGAGACGTTCGGCGTACTGCGTGTGCTCCTGAGCCAGCTTGCGGAATTCATCGTTGCTGACCAGGAGCTGGTCCTTTGGAGTCATCCAGTAGACCCTCCTGAGCGTTTGTTACGGCCCTAACCTACCACACCACCCCAGCCGCTTCAATGCTATTTCCACAGATGAAGCGCTTTTCATCGTGAATATCTTTGCACCATCTGCGGTGCAAATAAACTAAGTGAGGTCAAGACGATACAGAATGGCATCTTCGTCAGGACTCCTGAAGTAGCGGCGGCGGCGACCGGCTTCGCAGAACGCCCACTTCTCGTAAAGCGCTCGTGCAGCTTGGTTCGATTCGCGAACTTCCAGGAAAACCGCCGCCGCACCTTGGGCTCTCGCCATATCCAGAAGCTCACCCAGCAGCCGCGTCCCCAGCCCGCGCCGGCGGGCAGGACCGGCGACGGCAATGTTCTCGATTTCCCATTCGGCGTCGACCACACGGGCGATCACGAACCCATGAAAGGCAGATTCCTCCTCCAGGATGAGCGTTACCCGGCCTGCGTCAGACGCGTGAAACAACGCCTCATACTGTTCGCGAGACCAATGCGCGGCCGTGGCCGCGCGCTTCTCCAGATCCATCATGGCTGGCAGGTCGGCGAAAGCAGCGCGGCGGATGGTCAGTGTCATTCCTCAACCGAGAACTGGGAACCACAAACTAAGAACTGCTTTTGGAAAATATCTCACTGGAGCTGCGGATGTAGTTCGCATCCAGCCCTTCGGGTGAAACTGTTTTCCCGGCATGGATTTTTTGCCATCCCAGCCGTGCAATCACATCGGAGCGCGGAAGTTCAATCTCTTGCACGTCTAGCTGAGCGCCGCGAACAACATCCGCCAGGTCATGATCCGGGGTCACGACGGTCGATCCAGTAGCCGCCTCCAGTAACTCTGCTCGGGTCAGCAGCCGTTCGCGCAGCAACCGGGCCTCATCATCGCGAATTTCATACTCACCCACATAAACCTCGCCCCGGCCCGCATCCAGAACCGCTGTCACCTTGCCTTGTGACACCGCCTGACACAGCGATGGCCTCCAGCAGCGACACTGCTGCAATGGGCTTTTCGAGGACTTCCGCCAGCGCTTTGATCGCCGCCAATCCGACGCGAATCCCGGTAAACGATCCCGGACCTGAGACCACGGCAAAACCACCGATGTCTGTCTTGCTGAAGCCGTGTTTCGTGAGCAGCGCGGCGATTTGGGGCACCAGTTGCGCGGAGAACGTGCCGCCCTCAAGCGGGACCACTTCGATGACCTCGCAGGCGCTCTCCGGCCCGCAACGCGCCAGGGCGATGCTGCCGTGCTTTCCCGAGGTATCAGCGGCGAGAAGAAGCATTTTGGGAGTCTATTCGTGACCGTGTGGCGCGGGCGCCCACGCCCGCGTAGACGTCAGGCAAAGTCAAAAGCCGCGGGCGAGGGCGCCCGCGCCACACAGCCACATTCGAGTCAGCCTTTCGCTTCCACCAGTTCCAGCAGCACTCCACCCGCGCTCGAGGGATGCACAAACACGTAGCGATGCCCGCCGGCGCCTACCTTGATTTCATTCGTAACCAGCCGCACGCCGTCTTTCTTCAGCCGCTCGACCGCGGCCTCCAGGTCCGGTACGCGCAAGGAAATGTGGTGCAACCCTTCGCCCCGCTTGGCAATAAATTTCGCGATGACGGAGTCTTCCGAGGTCGGCTCCAGCAGTTCCAGGCGGCTCTCGCCCAGCGGCACCATCACAACCCGCACCTGCTCGGCTTCAACGGTTTCCTCCGGCGCAAGCTTCAACCCCAGCTTCTCGTAGATCGCCTCGCGCCGCCGCCAGCGACTTCACGGCCACGCCGATATGATCAATGCTGAACATCAAATATCTCCGCGTTCCAATGTGGGCGCGAGCGTCCGCTCGTGCTGGACGGGCGCAATGCCCGTCTTTCATCTTCATCTTTTCCCGACCGTACCAACAATCTCCTCCACCAGCGAATACGGATCGCGTTTGTGTTCGGCCACTTCAGCCGCGTAGCGGGCCACGGCCCCATCCCCCAGTTGTTCCTGGGCCCGTTCGAGCAACGCATCGCGCAACATTTCGACCAGACGGTTCTGCCAGTTCTCTACATTGCGCTGAAGAACCAGATTTTCTTTCTTCAGATAGGCCTCAAAGTCGCCAATCGCCGCCGCCAATTCCGTGATCGCCAACCCCTTCACTGGCCACGGTTTTCACAATCGGCGGAGTCCAGTGGTCGCTGCGCATGGCCAGCGACTGCAGAGCGCGAATTTCCCGCTCCACCCGTTCCGCGCCTTCGCGATCGCTCTTGTTGATAACGAAAATGTCGGCGATCTCCATGATACCGGCCTTGATGGTCTGCACATCGTCGCCCATGCCGGGAACCAGAATGACGATGGTGACATCGGCCAGGCGCACGATGTCCACTTCATCCTGCCCCACGCCGACGGTCTCAATCATGACCAGGTCGCGTCCCGAGGCATCGAGCACCGTGGCCACATCCGCCGTGGTGCGCGCCAGTCCGCCCAGCGAGCCGCGCGTGGCCATGCTGCGAATGTAGATTCCAGGATCGGAAAAGTGGTCCTGCATTCGAATGCGATCGCCCAGAATCGCCCCGCCGGTGTACGGACTGGTGGGATCAACCGCAATGATGCCGACCGTGCGTTTTTCCTTGCGATAGTGGCGCGCGAGTTGATCCACTAGCGTGCTCTTGCCCGCGCCCGGAGGGCCGGTAAGTCCCAGGATGCGGGCATGCCCGCTGTGCGGGAAGAGAGCCTTGAGCAGTTCGGACCAACCCGGCGTACGGTTCTCGACCGTGCTGATGGCGCGGGCGAGGGCGCGAGCATCGCCGGCGCGGAATTGACTCGATCAAGGTCTGAAAGTTGTCAGGCAAGCCCTTCAGTGTAAAGCAGGGGCGGGGCAAACAGGAATGGATCGGAGAAACTGGTAGTAGCCCAGATTCGAACTTTCTCCTCATACGGGGCGTCATGCTGAGCTTGCGAAGCATCTGGCGTGAAGCGGATATCCGCTGGCTCGGCGATGACTACGGTTCGCGCGAGATCCTTCGAGACTGAAGTCTCTCAGGATGACGCCCGTAGCCGAAACTTGTCGAAACTCAGTGACTCCCAGAGAAACTGAAAGCTAAAGTGGCACTCCTCCTGGTCCGAGCTTAAGGATCCTGCGAGAGAGCTGGCCCAAAACCGGATATTCGGCCCATTCGCCGCGTCCGGCCTTGACGCCGTATATGACTCCGCCCAGCAGCACGACCACGCCCATTCCCATCCAGGAGAGCCAGAGCACCGGCATCAAGAAATAGAACTCAGGTGGGAGCGACGTTTCTTCCTCCCGGAGCGAGGGCAGCGGCCAGAACAAAGAGCCAAAGGCCAATACCAGGCCGGCCATTATGGTGAGTACATAGACGACTTGCAGCAGAAGCGCCTGCAGCGCATGAAACGAAACAAACTTCGAATCTCTTTTGATCAAGAAGATCGCCAGCGGAGCGATCCACCAGAGCATGATCTGCAGCATGTGGGCCAGGAGAGCGATCGTGCGCTCATCCTGGGTCGGCTCGGTGATGCCGGGATGAATTGGTTCGACCGTGGTTCTCCTTCAGGCTAGTCCTTCAGCAACTGCCGCGCGATCACCAGTCGCTGGATTTCGCTGGTGCCCTCGCCAATGGTGCACAGTTTCACGTCGCGATAAAACTTTTCCGCGGGATAGTCTTTGATAAATCCGTAGCCGCCGTGAATCTGCACGCCCTCATTAGCGCAGCGGACCGCTACTTCGCTGGCATAGAGCTTGGCCATGGACGATTCCAGCGTTGTCTTCATGCCCGCGTCTTTCATGGCCGCCGCCCGCAGTGTGAGCAGTTTCGCGGCTTCGATTTCGGTGGCCATGTCGGCCAGCTTCCACTGGATGGCTTGAAAATCACTGATGGCTTTGCCGAACTGCTTGCGTTGCTTGGAATACTTCAATGCCGCCTCGTAAGCGCCTTCTGCCATTCCCAGCGACAACGCTGCGATGGAGATGCGGCCGCCATCCAGCACGCGCATGGCGTCGATAAAACCGTCGCCTTCCTTGCCGCAAAGGTTTTCAAGCGGGACAACGCAATCTTCAAAAATCAATTCGGCGGTATCGCTGGCACGCAAACCCAGCTTGTTCTCTTTCTTCCCAGGACGAAATCCCTTCGTTCCCTTTTCCACGATGAACGCGGAGAGCCCGTGCGTATGGGCGGCGCGGTCGGTCACGGCAATCACCACCAGATAGTCGGCATAGTGGCCGTTGGTGCAGAAAGTCTTGGTGCCGTTCAGCACCCAGTTATTCCCTTTGCGCACTGCGGTCATGCGCGCGCTGCCCGCGTCCGATCCCGAAGAAGGCTCGGTCAGGCCCCAGGCCCCGATGGCCTCGCCCGACGCCAGCGGCGTGACATATTTCTTTTTTTGCGCTTCGTTGCCGGCGAGGAAAATATGGTTCGAGCACAACGAGGTGTGCGCGGCGACGATGATTCCAACCGACCCGTCCACGCGCGAGAGCTCTTCGATGGCGGTGACGTATTCCACGTAGCCCATGCCCGCGCCGCCGTATTCCGTCGGAAAGACCGTGCCCAGCAGGCCGAGTTTGCCCAGCTCCTTGACGATGGCCAGGGGGAATTCACCGGCCTCGTCCCACTTCATGACGTTGGGCGCGATTTCGCGTTCGGCAAATTCGCGCACACTCTTCTTCAGTTGCAGTTGTTCCTCGTTGAGTTGGAAATCCAAGATGCTTCTCCGTTTCCGTGGCGTTGCGCCCAGAACATTGGATTAGAACACAGCCATTTCGGCGAACAAAGTTACCGCCGGGATTGGCGAATGCATCCCAGTGCAGAATCGCGCCGGTCACAGGAATGGACGCGACTTTCGCCAGTCGAACCGACCGACCGGATGGTTGTGAGGGAAAGAACGGGCGTGACTAGAGAGCCTGGCCGACGCCGTCGGGCGCCAAAATGAAGCGCTCGAACACTTCGTTCGACAACAGTCTTCCGCGCGGCGTCAGCCGGATAACATCGCCTTCCCGTTCGAGAAGCCCCGCTTCCGTGCACTCGGAAATTGCCTCCGCGAAAGCGGTCGCATGCGATTCTCCGAGCGTGGTCCCGAATTCGGTCTCGACTTTTTTCAAGTCCACGCCTCGGCTCAGGCGCAATCCTAGAAAAAAAGTCTCCTCGAGGGCGGCCTGCGCCGGGACCGGAGTCTTTTTGAGGGGCGCTCCGGCGACGTATTCTTCCAGCGAGTCGGGCGAAGCGAACCGGATTGCCTCGCGTGGATTCGCCGCGCACCTCAGCATGCTGTGCGCATCCACGCCAAAACCCATATACGGTTGGCGCGTCCAGTATTTCAGGTTGTGTCGCGATTCCTGCCCGGCGCGGGCAAAATTGGAAATCTCGTATTGACGCACCCCCGCCGCTTCCAGCCGTCTGGCAGGCCGTCTGATAGAAGTCGGCGGTGAGCTCGTCGTCGGGAACGAAGTGGGCGTGGTATTTTGTGCCGCCTGCCATCAGTTCGCGGCCCAGCCGCGAATCGTCGTCCACTTCCAGCATGTACACGCTGACGTGAGGGACGCCGCTGGCGATCGCCTCGGCAACGGAAAACTCCCAACTCTCAGACGTCTGGTGCGGCAGCCCGGCGATCAGATCAATGTTGATGTTCTCAATGCCGGCGGCGCGCAGGCGCGAGATGTCGTCGAGTACCGTGTCGCGCTTATGCAGGCGCCCGACCGACGCAGCTTCGCGGTCCACGAATGACTGCACGCCCAGGCTCACCCGATTCACCCCGCAGCGTTGCAAGGCCTCGATCATCGCCGGGGACAGCGTGCCCGGAGCGCATTCGACCGTGATCTCAGCGTCGCTTTGCAACTCAAAATTTTGCGAAATCGTGACAAATAGTCTTTCCAATTGGACTATATCGAGTATCGTAGGGGTTCCTCCGCCGAGGAAAACGGAGTCGACCGGAGCGTTCGAACACGCCGCCCATCTGTTCGGCGGTCTCGGCGGCACGGTCGATGTCCGCAGCCACCCGTTCCACGTAGCGCTCAAACACGGCGCGGGAAAAGACATCTGAGGCGAAGTTGCAGTAGCTGCACTTGGTGCGGCAGAACGGCACCGAGATATAAAGGCCCAGAGACATCGTGACTAATTATCCCACTTCGCGTAAGGTGGACACCGGCGAATGCGGCTGTAGCAGTTCGTGGACTGAAGCAAAGCAGTTAGAACTGTCCATAAGAAACTATGGTTCCTCGGGTCGTCATCACCGGAATGGGCGTGGTCAGCCCCAACGGCATCGGCAAAGAAGCCTTCTGCCTTGCCATTCTCGCCGGAAAATCAGGAGTGAAACGCATCTCGCGCTTCGATCCTCTTCCCTGCCCGTCCACATCGCCGGCGAAATTCCCGAATTTGACGAACTGGCCTGGGTCGATCGCCCGCGAACGCAAGCACGTTTCCCGGGTGGTGCCACTGGCGGTCGCCGCCTCGACCGAAGCCATCAGGGATGCGGGCCTCGATCCCGCCGCCATGTCGATGGAAGAGAAGCGCGAAATCGGCGTGATCCTCGGCACGGGCGGCGGCGCGCAGGAATTTTCCGAAGAACAATACCGCCTCTGGCACAGCGGACACGTCAAGCAGGTCAGCCTCTTCTGCATCCCGAGCGGCACAATGGGGACGATGCCCAGCGAAATCAGCATGCGCTTCGGATTTCGCGGCTACAGCCACGTAGTCACTGCGGGCTGCACATCTTCCACCGACGCCATCGGTTATGCCTACCAGCATATCCAGGCCGGCGTGCTGCCCATGTTTCTGGTGGGCGGAGTCGATTCGCCGATTACTCCGGGCATTATCAAAGGCTATTCGTTGCTGCGGGCGCTTACCCAGTCCTGGAACCACGCGCCGGAGAGCGCGTCGCGACCGTTTTCCGCCGACCGCGACGGCTTTGTGATTGCCGAAGGCTCGTGGATGTTCATTCTGGAAGACTACGAACATGCTCGAGCACGCGGCGCCCGCATTTATGCCGAAATCGCGGGATATGGTTCAACCTGCGAAGCCTTCCATCGCGTTCGCATGAGCGACTCGCCGGAAGAGCCCGCGCGCGCCATCACGCTGGCGCTCGAAGAAGCCAGACTCGCGCCGGAAGACATTCAATATGTCAACCTGCACGGCACCTCCACCGAGATGAACGATCGGGTGGAAACGCGCGCCCTGAAGCTGGCTCTCGGCGAGCGCGCCAGAAAGATTCCGATGTCCGGGCTGAAATCGCAGATCGGACATGCTCAGGGAGCGTGCGGCTCCGCCAGTCTGGCGGCCACGCTCATTGCCATGAAGCACGGCCAGATTCCGCCTACCATCAATCTGGACAAAGCCGATCCGGAATGCGATCTCGACTACGTTCCCGACATCGGCCGTAAAGCCCAGATCGAGCACGCCATCTGCAACTGCGTGGGATTCGGATCGAAGAACTCCGCGCTGGTGCTGAAGAAGACCGCGTAGATCCGCCGTAACACCCAGGGTCTACTGACTCACCTCGCCCCCGTAGGCGCCAACTGTTCAATCGTGTTCCCCTTCTCGTCAAGAAGTACGAGGCTTGGAGTTCCATCCGCGCTGACCTGCATCACGATGCGCTTTCTGCCGCTTGCGTCCATCAGAGACACGCTTGCAGTGCCATCCTCTGTTCTCCCCACCCAAATGCGGCGATTCTGATCCTTAACTGTAAGGCCGGCGAAACGGTTGCTCTTATCATCCACGCCCGCAAGCTGAACAATTTGCTTGCCTCCGTAGTTGTCGAATGAGAGGCTCCCGCCTGAATCGACTACCTCACCCTTTTCGTTGCGGCGACCGCCAAAGATAAGCCCTCCATTCTCCGTTCCTTCATCGTTGTAAAAGAGCATTCCGGCGGCAGGCCGGTCAAAGGGCGGGGCTTCTTTGCCTTTCACAATCACGCCCGGCAGACGGTCGCGGTTGGAGATCACCATCCTCAGCGTGCCGTCCTGCTCGACAATGTTGATGCGGTGCGTCTGAATCTCGTCAAATGTCTGGGTTCGAGGGGATTTCGCTCCCATCAACAGCACAGCCACGAATACCGTGCTCACGACAGCAGAGTAGATGACAAGGACCTGCTGACTAACGATCTTCATAAATCCCTCTCCCGCATTAATGGTTTCGGCTTCGGTGAAGAGTGATTATATGCAGGGAGTACGCACTACAGGAACTACGGCGAGCTATGCTCGCCTGCCCGGACGAGGGCGTCCGGGCCTACGCAAAGAGGCGATCCAAACCTTTTCCATCCTGCCCTCTTCTTTCTTAATCTACTTAGGGTATCTTTAATCGACAGCGAAGAATCGGCACCCAAGCTATATCCGATGGCTCAAGAAGAAGAGGTATCTAGGCAAAGCGTATGACAGCCGGCTGATGAAGCGGCTGCTCAGCTATTTGCGTCCCTACAGATGGCAGACCGGGATTGCCCTCGGCTCGATTCTGCTCAAAGTCGGGCGCCGACGTGCTGGGGCCTTACCTGACCAAGGTCGCCATTGATCGATACCTGGCGCCGGTACCGAGGCGCACATACACTGCTCGATCGCTTCCTGAGCAGCCAGCCCCTGATCGGCATCGCGCAGATCGCGGCCATTGTAGTCGGCCTGCTGCTCTTCAGCTTTCTGCTGGAGTTCTGCAGACTTATTTCATGCAGTGGGCGGGGCAGAAGGTGATGTTCGATCTGCGCAGCCAGATCTTCCGCCACCTGCAGCGCATGCACATCGGGTTCTACGACAAGAATCCCGTCGGCCGCCTGGTCACCCGCGTCACCACGCGACGTGGACGCGCTGAACGAGATGTTCACCTCCGGCGTGGTCTCGATCTTTGAAGACATCTTCGTGCTCGCCGGGATCGTCTGGTATCATGCTGAGCATGAACTGGCGGCTGGCGCTGATCACCTTCGCGGTGCTGCCGCTGATCTCTTTTGCCACCAAGATCTTCCGCGACAAGGTGCGCGACTCCTACCGGCGCATTCGCATCGCCATCGCCCGCATCAACGCCTACCTGCAGGAGCACGTCAGCGGCATGGTGGTGCTGCAGCTGTTCAATCGCGAGAAGCGGGCCTTCGACAAGTTTTCCGAAGTCAACGCCGTCCACATGGACGCCTTCAAAGACGCGATCATGGCGCACGCCGTCTACTACCCGGTGGTCGAAATTCTTTCGGCGATCGCGATCGCCTGCGTGATCTGGTTTGGCGGCAATGACGTGATCCGCTGCGCAACCACCTCGGGCGTGCTGGTCGGCGTTCATGCAGTATGCGCAGCGCTTCTTCCGGCCTATCCAGGACCTCAGCGAGAAGTACAACATCCTGCAATCGGCGATGGCGTCCAGCGAACGGGTCTTCAAGCTGCTCGACACGCCGGCTGAAATCACTTCGCCTGCCGTCACCAAGACGCCGACAGGGCCGGGGCGCATCGAGTTCGATCACGTGTGGTTTGCCTACCGGACTGTGCCAGCGCAGCGAAGAAGATCAGCCGCAAGAGCGACAGGCTGAAGTCGCCGCGCGAGCGCACGACAGACGAATCCGACTGGGTGCTGCGCGACGTGTCCTTCACCATCGAGCCGGGCGAGACGGTCGCCATCGTCGGCCACACCGGCGCCGGCAAGACCACGATCATTTCGCTGCTGATGCGCTTCTACGACGTGCAGAAGGGCGCAGTCGGATCGACGGCGTCGACATCCACGACATGGACCTTCGCCGAGCTGCGCCGCCGCTTCGGCGTGGTGCTGCAGGATCCGTTCCTGTTCACCGGCACGGTGGCGGGCAACATCCGCCTGGGCACGAGCTGGATCACGGACGAAGACAGTTGAGAAAGCCGCGGAGGAGGTGAACCTGGCCGACTTCATCCGCGCGCTGCCGCAAGGCTTCGAGGAAGAAGTCCGCGAACGCGGCAGCACGCTCTCCACCGGCCAGAAGCAGCTGATCTCGTTTGCCCGCGCTCTGGCGCACGATCCGAAGATCCTGATCCTGGACGAAGCCACTTCGAGCGTGGACACCGAAACCGAGTTCCGGGTACGCGACGCGCTGACCCGCATGGTCGAAGGCCGCACCTCGATCATCATTGCCCACCGGCTTTCCACCATCCAGCGCGCCGACAAGATCATCGTCATGCACAAAGGCCAGGTGCGCGAAATGGGCACCCACCAGCAACTGCTGGCGCAGCGCGGCATTTACTGGAAGCTCTATCAGCTGCAATACAAAGACCAGGAGATCGATGTGGCGCGGGCGCCCTCGCCCGCGAGCCCCGAAGTCACCGCCAGCGCGGACGACTGACGACTAAGGTTCATCGTAGCGCCGGCGTCTCGCCGGCTGTCCGGAGGGCGTCCCGCCCTCCGCTGTCCTGAGCAGTAAATGTAGGCGCGAGCGTCCTCGCTCGTGCTGGTTTATGTCTCGCGCCGGTGAGGCGGCCGGGACGCCGCCTACGACAGCCGGCGGGACGCCGGCGCTCACATTGAGTGTCACGCAATTCTTACAATGGCGTCACGTGCGAATTCTGATCTCCGCTGGGGAAGCCTCCGGTGAAATGTATGGCGCGCTGCTGATTGAAGCTTTACGGCGGCTCGCGGGCGGGGGCGCCCGCGCCACACGGACTCAGCTGGAATTCTTCGGCGTGGGCGGGGACCGCATGCGGGCGGCGGGTTGCGACACTGTGGTCGACGCCAAAGATCTGGCTGTCGTCGGCATCTCGGAAATACTCGGCCATCTGCCTAAAATCTGGGGACTATTTCACAAGCTCATCGCGGAGGCGGACAAGCGCAAACCTGATCTCGCCATCGTCATTGATTCGCCTGCATTCAACTGGCGCGTGGCGCGGCAGATGCACAAGCGCGGCATACCTGTCGTCTACTATGTGTGTCCTCAGTTCTGGGCTTGGCGGCAGGGCCGGGTACGCCTGCTGCGGAAATACGTCGACAAAGCTCTGGTGATTTTCCCCTTCGAAGAAAAGTTCTATCGCGACCGCGGAGTAGACGCCACTTTCGTCGGCCATCCCCTGGCCGACACGCCCCGGCCCGAAATCGATCGCGCGGCCTATGCCCAACTGCACCATCTGGATGCGGCCAAGCCCTGGATTACGCTTATGCCCGGCAGCCGGGTCAAAGAAGTGCGCATGAATCTGCCGGTGATTCTCGAGTCCGCCGCCAAGCTCGGCGCCTCTTATGAGTTTCTGCTGCCGGTCGCGCCCACCCTGGATCACAGCTTTCTGCAGATGCTGGCCGGGGACAATTCCTCGATCCACCTGGTACCCGAAACTCTACCGGCGCTGGCCCAGTCGCGGGCTGGGATTATTGCCAGTGGCACAGCCACCGTCGAGGCGGCGATGATGGAGACCCCGTTCGTGATGGTGTACCGGGTTTCGCCCCTTACTTATCTTCTGGGCAGATCCCGCGTGAAGGTGCCGTACTTTGCCATGGTGAATCTGATTGCCGGGGAAGAGGTTGTTCCCGAGCTGGTGCAAGAGGACTTCACGACCGAAAACGTGGTCAGCAGACTCAACCAGATCATCGCGGACGGCCCGGCCCGACAAAAGATGATGGCCGGGCTAGCCGGGGTCAGGGCCCGGCTGCGGGGACCAAATGAAGGAGAACTACGTCCCGTAGATCGTGCGGCGGAAGCGGTTTTGCGGGTTCTGGATGTCCGCGGCGTGTCAAAATCAGGCTAAACCTTGTCCTGACAGCATCTTTTGAGCCACAATCTTCATCATACGGATTATCGTACTTGTGCTAGGAGAGTTCTTTTGATCCCCTTTCAACCTTGGCGCCGGCGTCGGGCCCTGTTGCTCGGCCTTGCTTTCTCATTCTTTTTGATGTCGTTACCGGCGGGTGCAGCCGACAAGATGCGCCTGCGCGTGGACGACTATCAGATCGACGCCGAACTCACGCCCCACAGCCACAAGATCGCGGCGCGGGCCAAGGTCAAGTTCACCGCGCTGGACGATCTGAATATCGTCACCTTCGAACTGCATAACGCATTGCGGGTCACAAAAGTGACGGACGCGGCCGGCAAGCTTCTTAGTGCCGAGCGGGTCACGCAGGACTCGACCATTCGGGTTCCGCTCGCGACGCCGCTGTCTAAAGACGGTTCGACCACGCTGACTTTCGAATACGAAGGCGTGCTGGATTCCGCCGACGAGAGTCCGGTGCAGGGTCTGAAGCTGGCCTACGTCGGCGACGACACGTCTTACCTGCTCTATGCCGGCCGCTGGTTCCCGGTGAACGCATACGGCATCAACCGCTTTACCGCCACCATGAATATCACCGTGCCGGCGCACATGATGGTCATCGGCAGCGGGAAAGAGAGTCCCGGCGCTGCTCCTGCAACCAAGCGGCCTGCCGGCGCTCTGCCCATGAAGACTTTTTCCTTTACCTGGGACAAGCCCAGTTTTCCGGGCACCATCGTGGCGGGAATTTTCCAGGAGTTCAAGAGCGACGAAGCCGGACTCGACCTTCACGTCTTCTTCAAACCGGCGCATCAGAACCTGGGAGCGAGTTACGCGAACACCGCGGTCAAGGAGTTCACTTACTATGTGACTCTCTACGGTCCCGCGCCCTCGACCACGCTGAAGGTGGTCGAGATCCCGGATGACACCGTGCCCTCAGCCTGGGCGCCTGAACTTGCCGCCATCGCCAGCCGCGCCGTCACCGACAAGGTCAACTACCGCTTGCTGGCCAATACGATTGCCCATCAGTGGTGGGGCGCATCGGTCAGTCCGGCTGCGCGGGACGACTGGTGGCTGAACGATGGCTTCGCGCGCTATTCCGAAGCTCGCTACGTCGAGCAAGCCGCCGGAGTGGCGGGCCTCGAGGAGGCGGTGAAGGATATGTCGGTCGGGGCGCTGGCTTACGACACAGTTCCCCTTTCGAGCGCGGGAAAGCTGGACGTCTTCTCACCGGAATTCCAGTCCCTGGTGACGGACAAGGGCGCCATGATCCTGCACATGCTGCGCTGGGTGATCGGGGACCAGAAATACGACCAGACCATGCGCACCTTCGCCGCCAAGTATGCGGGGAAGTCGGCGTCGCTCGACGATTTCCGCGCTCTGGCGGAGCAGAACTACGGCCAGCAACTACATGGTTCTTCTCGCAGTGGCTCGACTCGACCGGTGCCCCCGAGTTCAAGACCAAGTACACGATCTACCGGCTGGGCAACAACAAAGGATTTCGAGTCGTGGGTCAGATTTCACAGGACCTCGATCTTTTCCGCATGCCGGTTGACCTCAAGATCGATACCGACGGCAAGACGGAAAACAAACGCATCGAAGTCGTGGGCACGAATTCGGCGTTCAATATCGAAACCTACGGCAAGCCCCGCCGGATCGTGGTTGATCCCGATGACAGGGTGCTGAAAAACTCCTCCGAGGTCAGGCTCCGCGCTTCGATCCAGCGTGGCCAGGGTTTGACCCAGCAGGGAGACCTTGCGGGCGCGCTGCTCGAGTTCAACAAAGCGCTCGACGTCAACAAGAACAGCTCTCTGGCGCACTATCGCATCGCCGAGGTGTTCTTCCTGCAGCGCAACTACCAGGCCGCGGCCAACGCTTATCGCGATTGCCTGAACGGCGACGGCGAACCGCGCTGGACCGAAGTCTGGAGCCACATTCAGCTGGGCAAAATCTTCGACGTCACCGGGCAGCGCGAGCGCGCCACCAACGAGTACCGCCAGGCGCTGCAAACCAATGACAACACCCAGGGCGCCCTGGATGAAGCCCGGAAGTATCTGCAGAAGGCGTTTGAGCAGCAGAAGAACGGGTAGCTCAGTGTGGGCGCGAGGGCATCCTGCCCTCGCGGGTGCGGGCGGGACGCCCCCACGACAGCCGCCGGGACGGCGGCGCTACAAAACGCACGAGCGAGGACGCTCGCGCCTACATTAGAGAGCCCGTTTCACCGCCAGGGTGACCGTGGCTTTCGAGACCAGCTTTTCTTCCCCGTTTTTTTCCGCGAACACTTCCGATTCGCAGATGACCAGCATCTTGCCCGCGCGCAGCACCCGGCCCCGGCAGCGCAACCGGTCCGCCACAGCCGGACGCAGGAAATTGATCTTGAATTCGACGCTGATCACATCGCAGTCGAGCCCGACCGCACCGCGAGCCGCGCAACCGGAGGTGTGGTCTGCCATGGTGGCCATCACGCCGGCGTGAATCAGGCCATGTTGCTGCCGGTGGCGTTCCGTGGGCACTAACGTGGTCTCGCAATATTCGTCTTCGATCCGGTCCAACTGCATGCCCAGGTCGCGGACGAAGTTGGCGGCATCGAAGATGTGACGTACTTGAGTTCTTCACGAGGTCATCCATTGGCAGTTTATCCTGAATGCTTAGGCCCATCCAGTGAGTTACAGATTCGCGTGCTGCCCGGCAGGCTGAGGCACTCGGTTCTGCCGCGAGAGAATTTCTAGAAGGCCCACCGCAACAACGTGGCGCCCACCGTAAAGCCCGCGCCCACGGAGGCCAGCAATACCAGGTTGCCCTTCTTAAGCTTGCCTTCCTGCAGCGCCGTATCCATTGCCAGCGGGATGGTTCCGGCGGTGGTGTTGCCGTAACGATCGATGTTGACGACTATGCTCTCCGGTTTCATGCCCAGGCGGTCCGCCGTGGCCGTGATGATGCGCCGGTTGGCCTGGTGCGGAATGAAGGTGTCAATATCACTGCCCTTGAGATGGTTGCGGGTCAGAATCTTCTCGCACAACTCCGCCTGCTTGCGCACGGCAAACTTGAAGACGGCCTGGCCATCCTGGTGGACGTAGTGCATCCGCTTCTCCACCGTTTCCGCGGTGGCGGGGTGCAGGCTTCCGCCGCCCGGCATGTAAAGCGAACATCCGCCCGAACCGTCAACTTCGTGCATGAAATCAATCAAGCCTACGGAATCATCCTCCGCCGGTTCCAGGATGACAGCTCCCGCGCCATCGCCAAAGATCACACATGTGGCGCGGTCGGTGTAGTCGATGATCGAAGACATCACGTCCGCTCCGATCACCATGACCTTCTTGTGGGCGCCGGTAGCGATAAATTGCGCCCCGGTCTGCAGGGCGTACACGAAGGCGGAGCAGGCCGCTGAAAGATCGAATCCCCAGACCCCTTTTGCCCCCAGCTTGTGCTGCACCAGGCAGGCGGTGGAGGGAAAAAACATGTCCGGGGTGACGGTGGCTACGATGATCGCGTCCAGATCGGAGGGTTCAAGGCCGCGCTGGGCCAGGGCCCGGCGGGCAGCTTCGGCGGCCAGATCGCTGGTGGCCACGCCCTGATCCACGATGTGCCGCTCGCGGATGCCGGTGCGCTCCACAATCCAGTCGTTGGAAGTTTCCACCAGCTTTTCCAGATCGTCATTGGTCAGCAGACGAGGCGGGACATAAGCACCCAGGGCGGTAATCTTGGCGCGCACCAGTTGGCTCACTCGATCAGTTCCCCCAGTTCAGAGACGAACGATTTATTTTGACGCACCCCTGCGGCATTGTCCAACTCTATGTGCCGCAGAGGGTTGCTGAAATCCAGACAGAAAACCCGCAAGCCCGGCCGTAGCTCCCCGTTACTTCGGTACATGTACTAGCGCAAACCAAATGCGCGAGGAAGCTGTGCCCGGATTGGCGCCGAAAGCCAGCGTTTGGACCGAATTGGCACAGTCCCGGAATGGAACCATAGAGACCTTCGCGAGCACGCATGCTTTCACTACTCTGCAACTGCCACTCGAAAGCTTGCGCCGCGTCGTCACGACGCACCAAAACAAATCAGAGTTTCTCGTACTCGGATCTTCGGGAAAGGGGATCAGAGATGATCGGACCACACAAGTCTTCGGCAGCACGGTTTGCCGGCGCGTTAATTCTCTCTTTTGCCATGCTTGCCTGGACGGGCTGTGGTGGCGGTTTGACCGGGTCAAGCTCGGGGGGGACTTCTAACGGAGTAACGGTCACGCCTTCGAGTGCCACGCTTCGCGTCGGGAGCACTACACAGTTCTCGGCCAACGTCACCGGAAACACCAACCAGAGCGTCACCTGGATGGTGAATAACATTGCCAATGGAAATAAGACCGTCGGGACCATCGACAGCACGGGAAAGTACACGGCGCCGACTAGCCTGCCTACGCCGAATCAGGTGACGGTCAGCGCGGTCAGCCAGACGGATAAGACGCTTTCCGGCACTAGCCCGGTAAATCTGCAGAACCCCATCCCATCAGTTGCGAGCTTAAGCCCCACCTTCCTTCCCGTCGGCAATTTCACGCTGACCGTGAGCGGAGGGAACTTTGTCAAAGGTTCCAAAGTGATGTTTGGCGGGACGGCGCTGGCGACAACCTATGTCTCCGTGTCGCAACTGACCGCTACGGGAACTGCCACAGCCGCACAAAAAGGAACGGTCAAGGTCACGGTTGAGAATCCTGATCCCGGCAAGGTCACGTCCACTACTTCGATGAACGCACAGGTGGGCGCGGCTGGCCAGGTTGCGGTAGCGGTGGTGCCTCAAACAAATCAGATCACGGCCGGCGCCACATTTCAGTACGCGGCCTCGGTAGACGGGGCTGCGGGAAACACCGCCGTAAAGTGGGCGATCAACGGAATTCCGAGTGGCAATGCGACCGTGGGCACGATTTCAGCCGGCGGAGTGTACCAGGCGCCGACGACTGTGCCGAACCCCAACACGATCCAGGTAACGGCGACCAGCCTGGCGGATACGACCGCCAGCAACACCGGTACGGCGACCATCACCAATGCAACCCCGGTCGTGACTGCGGTGCTTCCGACGACAATTCCAGTGGGCGCATTCACCCTGGTGGTGAGCGGTCAAAAGTTTGCCAACGGCGCCGTGGTGTCGTTCGGGGGCACGTTCCTGACGACCACGTTTGTCTCCACCACCGAACTGACCGCGACCGGAACCTCCACCAGCCCCGGAACAGTTCAGGTGACGGTGATTAATCCCGATCCCGGTTCGAAGACCTCGAACGCGTTTGCGCTGCAGGTAGGCTCTTCAGCGAATACTTTGAATGCAGCGGCAGCGGCACGCTTCCTTGAGCAGTCCACCTGGGGTGTAAATCCGCAGTCGCTTTCACACCTGCAAGCGGTGGGAGTGCAGGCCTTCCTGAACGAACAGTTCGGGGCGCCGATTTCGACTTACCCGGCCCCGGGCGCAAACGACGACATGTCAGTCATGCAAAAGAACTTTTTCACCAGCGCGCTCAACGGCCAGGACCAGTTGCGACAGCGGGTGGCGTGGGGTCTTTCCCAGATCATGGTGACCTCGGCAGTAAAAATCGACAACCCCAGTGCGATGGTGCTCTGGCAAAACATGTTGCAGAACGACGCTTTCGGCAACTTCTCCACCCTGCTGACCGATGTCACTTTGAGTCCGGTGATGGGCAACTACCTGGATATGGTGAATAACGACAAGCCCAGCAACGGTGTGGATCCCAACGAAAACTTTGCCCGCGAAATTCTGCAGCTGTTCAGCATTGGTTTGAACCAGTTGAATCCCGACGGCACGCCGCAACTCGATGGCACCGGCAATCCAGTCCCAACCTACGGCCAGGACGAAATTATCGGCTTTGCCCATGTGTTTACTGGATGGACGTATCCGACCAAGCCGGGCGCGACCGCCAAGTTCCGTAATCCTGAGTTTTACGGCGGGCCCATGATCTCGTTCGACAATCATCACGACAGCGCCAACTCGAAGCTGCTGCTGAATGGAGTCACGCTGACGGCGGGAGGAACGGCACAGGCGGACCTGACGGCAGCGTTGCAGAACATTCTCAATCATCCCAACGTGGGTCCGTTCATCTGCAAGCAGCTCATCGAACGCCTGGTGACCAGCAATCCGAGTCCCGACTACGTAGGCCGCGTGGCCACCGTATTCGCCGACAACGGCAGCGGCGTGCGCGGCGACTTGAAAGCCGTGGTCACCGCCATTCTGATGGACGCAGAGGCGCGCCGCGGCGATGATCCTACCGGGGCCCAACCCAGCGACGGCAAGCTGAAAGAGCCTGTTCTATTCATCACCAACCTGCTGCGTGCGATGAACGCCGTGTCCGACGGCGCATCGCTGGCGGATCGGGCCGACGACATGAAGCAGCCGCCATTCTTTTCACCGACGGTCTTCAATTTCTATCATCCCGACCACCAGATCCCTGGCACGACGCTGGTGGGCCCAGAATTCGAAATCTTCGACACCAGCACCGACATCGCCCGCATTAATTTCGTGAACACCCTGGTCTACGGGTCGGTGAGCGGTTCGACCGTCGTGGATATCTCTGGGTACATTCCGCTGGCGGCCAATCCGGATCAGCTGGTGACCGCGGTTTCAGCCGTCATGTTGCACGGCCAGGTGTCTGACAACATGCGGGCCACTCTGGTGACCACGCTGTCCGGAATCTCCGACAGCACCCGGCGCACCAAGGCCGCCTTCTATCTCATCGGCAGCTCATCGCAATTTCAAGTTGAACACTAAAGGGAGAAGAACCATGGCATTTTCAAGACGAGACTTTCTGAAAAGGACGTGCTGCACCGCGGCTGCCGGATTCGCGGCCGCCAGTTTCAACCGCTTTGGACTGGTAAACGCGATGGCGCAGAGCGCGCAGGACTACAAGGCCCTGGTTTGTATCTTCCTGTTCGGCGGCAACGACAGCAACAACATGGTCGTTCCCATGAGCAGCGGCGGATATGCTTCCTACCAGCAGATCCGCTCGGTGCTGGCCTTGCCGCAGGCCGGCTTGTTGCCCATCGCTCCGCCCAGCGCGGGTTCGTTTGGACTCCACTCCAAGCTCCCGGAGATACAGTCTCTGTTCAACCAGAAGCATCTGGCCCTGCTGGCCAATGTGGGCACGCTGGTCCGTCCGACGACGCGGGCCCAATATCAGCAGCGTCAAGTCTCCCTCCCCCAAAATCTTTTCTCGCACGAAGACCAAGCGGCCCAGATGCAGACCGCAACTCTCGATAACAACAACGGGCAAACGGGATGGGCGGGAAGAACCGCGGACAAGATCCAATCCATTTACGGCGCGAACTTCCCCATTATTATTTCGCTGGCGGGGACCAACATCTTCTGTGAGGGCCTAACGGCACGCGCCATTCAGTCCAGCGGTGATCCCACCAAATTGCTCTCGGGCTTCGGCAATTCGGCCGAGTCTCAAAGCCGCATGGCGGCGCTGCAAAACCTTCTGACATTCGATACCGGTGTGTCGTTGATCCAGGCGGCCAGCAGCACCACCACCAACTCGCTGCAGGACAGCAAGTCGCTGGCGGCTGCCCTGGCCGCGAAGCCAGCCATGGCCACGGTCTTCCCCAATAGCGGCCTGGCGAATCAGCTCAAACAGGTGGCGCAGATCATCTCGGTGCGCTCGGCGCTGGGATTGCAGCGCCAGATTTTCTTCGTTTCCATCGGGGGGTTCGATACCCACAGCGATCAACTGAATGCGCACGACAGCCTTTACGTTCAGCTCAGCCAGGCCATGAACGCCTTCTATCAGGCAACGGTGGAAATCGGTGCGGCCTCGCAAGTCACGGCTTTCACCTTGTCAGACTTCAGCCGGACCTACTCCCCGGACAGCACGTCGGGGACGGACCACGCCTGGGGTGGCCATCACCTGATCATGGGCGGAGCCGTCAAGGGAGGCGACTTCTACGGCACCTTCCCCACGCTGGCGCTCGGCGGTCCCGACGATTCTGGCAGTGAAGGACGCTGGATTCCGACGACCTCGCTCGATCAGTATGCCGGGACGCTGGCCAACTGGTTCGGAGTACCGACGGCGGATATACCGACGATCTTCCCCAATCTGCCGAACTTCTCCAACCAGCTCGTGAACTTCATGGGCTAGTGGTAAAGGTCCTAGTGGGTGAGGCTGTAGTGGGTAAAGCCGGTGAGAGACCTGGCGTAAAAAAGCCAGGCACCGGCGACCCACTGCACACGCAAGAGCCCGTTACCGTTGCTTCCTTCCGGACCTGGCGGGGTTGGCGAGAGTGCGTCGCGCGGGACCGATGCCTGACCGCTGTTGATTCTAACATCGGTTTCGGCGGGGCGGGACCGGCGAAGAGCCCGGCCGACCCTGCCTTTTCAGTTCGGGTGCGCCCTTCGAGTCACTTCGACGGCGACGATGGCGCAGCCGGCAGATCTGAGTTCCAGGTGTCGACGATGCACTTCCAGCCCCCGTCAGATTGCTTCTTCCAGATCTCCAGGGTTTTACCCTGATCTGCTGTGGCCTTACCTTTTGTATCGTTCCAGGTTAGTTGGTAAGCAGCACTAAGATACGCAAGGTCGCCGGATCGAGCCACTTCGACTCTCACCGGTTGCCACGAGATCGAAAGACCGGGCAGTCCTAACAATTCACCCACTGTTTTGCGAATGCTTTCTTTGCCGGTTGCGGCCTTCTCATTGGGGGGCAGGACCAAAGCATCGTCGGAATAAAACGCTACCCACGCCTCGAGTTGCTTGGATTGGGCTGCCTTGACCCAGTCGGCGTCGGCTTTTCGAATCGCCGCCTCATCAGCCGTCCGCGTATCAGGTGGAGGCGCGCTGGCGCAGCCGAAAAGCACCAGGAGAAAGGAAAGGCAAAGACACTTCCTGAGGGTGATGGTCGCCGTCTTGCCCAGCAAGGCTATCTTCGTCATGACAAGCTCCTCCAATGTGCCGAGCTACTCGGCGTCGGGCTTGGCTCCGGGAAGCCTCTTTTTCAGCAGGTCGATCTGTCCAGCGTGGTGCGATATGTGCTCGCAAACATGAAACCACTTGCAGTAGTTGTTTGTGGGTCCCCAGGGCCAGGTCTGGTCGACTGCCATAAGCCAGGTGTCATCATGCTTACGAAATTCCGCGAGGGATTTCTCGCGAGTTTCTTTCAGGGCGTTTAGATAGTATTCCAGATCATTGCCCTTGATGGTTTTGCGACCGGCGTCGCCAAGGTTCATGCCGGGGTCCCATTTCTGCTTCACGGCGTCGGGCCAGCCGTCCCATTTTATCCCTTGAAATGTGTTCATCTGATAGTAGGTTTCCGTCGCGGCCAGGTGCAGCAACAAGGCGCCAATGCTGTTGGCATGAGCGTCAAACAGATGGTCGAGATCCGGCTTCGTCATTCCTTTGACAGGCCCCACCACCGCTCCCTGCATCCAGGTCAGCATCGAAACCAGCGTGCCAACTTGCGGCGAGTATCCTGGCTTCGGTCCAATAATGTTTTCGCCCGTGTCAGGGGCGGCGGCGGCGAACTTCGGAAGCATTCCAAAACCGGCTAGCCCTGCCGTCATCGCTGCGCTTTGTTTTATGAAACCTCTGCGTCCGGCAACATGCTTCATATGAATCACTTCCTTTACTTGAATTTGTGGCGGGGCCTGTACGCATCGCGAGGTGAAGGCAATTCTTACCACACTGCGAGCGCCCGCCACAATCGTTGCAAATCTGGCTTAGCAGTTCTCGCCGCGTTGTTCGGCAGACGGATGAGCTGTTCATGTGCCCTCGGTACTCTTTTCTTCCGGCACGGCATAGCGAACAATAGAACGGACGCATGTCTTCTTCGAGAACAGAGCGGGTCGGCGCGACTCCGATTCAGGGGGCCCTCCAGCGTTACTTTGAGATCGCTCTCTATCTGCTGGTGCTTACGGGTTTTGGCACGCTGGCTTCGACCGGAAGGTTGGGCTTCGGCACGGTGTTGCTGGTCAGCATGGCGCTTCTATTCCGCGGATACTTGCTGGTCACAGGCCGCACCTGGCTGGTTCCCGAGCGCTGGACAGCGCTTCTGACCGTGGGCTATGTGGCGTTCTACGCGGCAGATTTTTTCCTGATCTCGGGTGGATTCCTCAGTGCGACCGTCCATCTGGTTTTGTTCGTCATGGTGGTGCGGCTGTTTTCGGCCCAGCGCGATCGCGATTTCTATTTTCTTTCCATCATCGCGTTTCTCATGGTGCTGGCTGCGTCTCTACTGACCGTGGATAGTTTGTTCCTGTTGGCCTTCGCGGTCTTCATGCTGATGGCCGTGGTCAGTTTCATCCTGATGGAGATGCGGCATATCTCCGCCAAGGCGGCGGTTCACTCGCGCGAGTCTGACTTGGGGCCGACCTACCGCAAGATGGCAACGTCGTTGGCCTTGGCCTCCCCTATCCTGGTGGTCTGCATTCTGGTGGGCGCGTCTGCGATTTTCTTCCTCTTGCCTCGCGTCTCCGCCGGCTACCTGGGCGAGTACGCTCCGGGCGGCGAAATTACCACCGGGTTCAACGACACGGTGCAACTGGGGCGGATCGGCGAAATTCAGCAGTCCGGCGTTGTGGTTATGCACATTCAGGTGGACGGGGATGAGCGGGGCAGCCTCGATCTGAAATGGCGCGGCGTGGCGCTTGGCAAGTTCGACGGCCGGACTTGGTCGAACAACCGCGAACTGCATCCCCTGGACTCGCAGCCGGACGGAAGCTTTGTCTTATCGACGCCCGGGGCCAAGGTGCAGAAGTCTGTCCATTACCGGGTGATGATGGAGCCGGTGGGAATGAACGTTTTTTTCCTGGCCGGCGCGCCGGAAACTCTTGAGGGCAATTACCAGCATCTGGCAGTGGACGACGATGGGGCGGTCTTCGATCTTGATCCGGAACGCCCCGTCACTCGCTACAGCGCAACTTCGAACATTGCCGAGCCCGCAGCCAGCGACCTGCGCACGGCGGGCTCCACGTATCCGCCAGCGGTGCTCGCCACCTTCCTCCGGGTTCCAAGAGCATTGGACATCCGAATTCCGCAGCTTGCGAGAGAAGTTACCGGTTCGGCGGACAACAACTACGACAGAGCCCGGGCTCTCGAAACCTATCTGCGCACTCACTTCTCCTATAGCCTGCACCTTTCGCGCACCGTGCCGCACGATCCTCTGGCCAATTTCCTTTTCGAGCGTAAGCAGGGCCATTGCGAGTACTTCGCCTCCTCAATGGCAGTCATGTTGCGCAGCCTGGGGATTCCCTCGCGCGTGGTCAATGGGTTTCGTACCGGCGAGTTCAACGATGTGACGTCGCAATATGTGGTGCGGGCGAGTAACGCGCACTCCTGGGTGGAAGCCTACTTTCCGAACCATGGCTGGGTGGCCTTCGATCCCACTCCCGGCGCATCGATTCCGGCGCGCACCGGCTGGAGCCGAGTGAGCCTTTACGTTGACGCGCTGGCCTCGTTCTGGCGGGAGTGGGTGGTGAACTACGATGTGGGACACCAGCAGTCCCTGGCAGTGAGCGCGAGCGGCCGCAGCCGCCATCTGCTGAGGGTTTTGCAGCAGTGGTGGCACCGCCACTATGAAGATCTGCTGGAGCAGGCCCGGCACACCGGGAGCGCGGTAAGTGGGGCTCCACTGCGCTGGGGTCTTAGAGGCGGACTGATCACGGTTTTGTTGCTGTTCTTGGTCAGTGCACCGCGGCTCCTGCAAGCTCTGCGCCGCTCTCGGCTGGCGGCGCGGCCGGAACGCTCTCCGCGACGGGCAGCTACCATCTGGTATGAGCGGATGACGAACACGATTGCTCGACGCGGCTGGCGCAAATCACCGGCCCAGACTCCCGACGAATTCGTCGCAAGGATTGAGGATCCCGGGGTCCGCGAGAGGGTCGCGGAATTTACCCGCCACTACGAGAGCGCCCGTTTCGATGATTCCGCGGAGGACGCGCGGCGCCTGCCTGAGTTGTACGAAGAAATTGCTTCTACCCGCCACCGCTGAATTCAGGCTTTCTTTGCGTCCTTTGCGGTAAAAGATTTTGATCTTCGACGGTGGCCGGAAAAAATCTTTACCGCAAAGTGCGCAAAGGGATTGATCAGAAATGGAAGATTACTCCTGCGCCCACAAAGAAGTTATGCTGGCGGGTTTTTCCGATGTCCACATTGAGCTGAGGTACGCCGGTGAAGAAATCCCGCACCTCCCCACGGAGGCTGAAGCGGCTGAACAATTTGACGTCGAGCCCGCCGCCTATCTGCAGGATTCCGCTGGTGGTCCCGGTCTGGCCCGGGTTCGCTCCACCAAACTCCAGGGTGGCGTTCTCCTTGAAATAGCCAAAGCCGCCGCCGACGCTCACCCAGGGTGAGAGTCCGGCGCCAGGGAGAAGATTGGCGCGCAACGAAGGAGTGACGAAGAACGACTTGTAGTTCTTGGGAACCAGGTTCAGGTTGTAATGTACGTCTTCGCCGAAGTTGACCACGAAGGGCACTTCGGCGGTCAGGCCGACCAAGCCCAGATCCATAAGGCGGTGTCCGAAGTTGGCTTCGAGGCTCACCCCGGATCCCGAGGTCAGGAGAGCTCCGGGCGTGCTGGTGCCGATCACGCCGTGGTCGCTGACCAGAGTACGGCCGATCAGGCCGGTCAACTCGTTCCGGTCCTGGGCGCTGGCGGCCGAAAAAAGGCCCACTAGAGACACCAGAAGCGCGATCAGAAATTTTGTCCGTGCCATTTCCCCTCCCCGAACTCGCCCAGAAGCCTGCCGGACACACCTGGCATGACCCACTCTGTCTAAAGGTTAGCATGCGCGCGCAGGCTTTATCCGCGAAAGGAATACTCGTTTGGTACCACTGGCAGGCCCAGGTAACATTCCAGCAAGGGTGTTAAAATCAATAGATTGCATGGCTACGAAAACCCTATCTGCAGCCGACCCGCAGGCACCTGAGGCCGCTTCGACGGTGACCGCGGGCCCTACCCGCGTCGGGTTCGTGAGCCTGGGTTGCCCCAAGAATCTGGTGGATAGCGAAGTAATGATGGGCCTGCTTCAGCAGGCGGGAGCCAAACTGGTTTCGGGCGCTGAAGACGCCGACGTGATCGTGGTCAACACCTGCTCGTTCATCGCCAGCGCCCAACAGGAATCGGTCAACACCATCCTGGAGATGGCCAAGCACAAGACGACGGGACGTGCCCGAAAGCTGGTAGTGGCGGGCTGCCTGGTGGAACGTTTCGGCAACGAGATTCGTCAGAACATTCCAGAGGTGGACGCAGTCGTCGGAACGGGAGAGCTGGAAGCCATATTGGCCGCAGCCGGGATCGCTCCGCCGCCGCCGGTCGATTCTCCGTTCAGGATTCTGCAATCGCGGGCCGAAGGCGATGCTCGCGCCGCACAGGGCCGCTTTTCGCGCGAGAGCTGGGACGGGGCCATCGCCGACCTGCCTAATTATCTGTACGACGAAACCACGCCTCGCGTGCTGGCCACTCCGCGCCACACCGCCTACATCAAGATTGCGGAAGGCTGCGATCATCCTTGCACTTTTTGCATCATTCCCCAGCTGCGCGGCCAGTTCCGGTCTCGGCGGTTTGAGTCGGTGATCGCTGAGGCCGAGCGCCTGGCCGCCTCCGGCGTGCGCGAAATTACCCTCATCGGCCAGGACACGACTTGCTACGGTGAAGACTTTGGCCTGAAGGACGGCCTGGCGCTGCTGCTGGAGAAACTGGCGGGAATCGAAGCCCTGCGCTGGATTCGTTTTCTCTACGCGTATCCCAACAAGATCACCGGCCGGCTGCTCGAGACCATCGCCGCCCACGAAAAAATTTGTTCCTACATCGACGTGCCGCTCCAGCACGCGTCCCCGAGCGTTCTGAAACGCATGAAGCGGGGCGCGGGAGGCGATATCTTCCTGCGCTCGATTGAAAAAATGCGGCGCACCATCCCCGGAGTCACGTTGCGAACGTCGTTCATCGTCGGATTTCCCGGCGAGACGGAAAAAGAGTTCGAAGAGCTCTGTCAGTTCGTGCGCGACTCGGAGTTCGACTGGATGGGCGCGTTCGGGTACTCCGATCAGGAGGGCGCAGGCGCGTTCGATCAGGAAAAGAAGTTGCCCGAGCGAGAAATTGAACGCCGCCGCAAACATCTGATGAGCATCCAGCGCAAGATCAGCAGGCGGAAGAAGAAGGCGCTGGTGGGCCAGGAATTCGATCTCGTACTCGAAGGCGTCTCGGAGGAGAGCGATCTCCTGCTCGAAGGCAGGACTCCGATGCACGCTCCGGAGATCGACGGCAAGGTATTCGTCAATGACGTTCCCGATGGGGTGGAGCCGAAGACTGGCGAATTCTACCGCTGCCAGATCACCGAGGCTCACGACTACGATCTGGTGGCACGGATCGTTTAGGAACGGATCGTCTAGGAACAAGATCACGTAGGAATGCAATGGCTCGCAAGCGCAATCTCAAGCTGAAGTGCCCTATCTGCAAAAAGGCAGTCACCAGCAAGCATGCGGAATTTCCCTTCTGTAGTGATCGCTGCCGTCTGATCGACTTGGGGAAATGGGCCAGCGGCGCGTACGTGATCTCGTCTCCGATGCAGGACACGGGCGACGGCATCGAAGATCTCTCCCGAGAGTCCGATGAGAACTCCTGAGGATGGGCCGGCTCCGCTCTGGGCCACGCTGGTTGCTACTTTTTTCGGGATGGGATACTCGCGGCCCGGGCCTGGCACCTGGGGCTCGGCCGTAACTGTGCTGCTGTGGTGGCTGGCGGCCCAGTGGATCGCGCCCGGTTGGCAGCCCTGGGCTGCAATTCTGCTCGCTCTCGTGGCCATTTTGGCTGGGATTCCGGCCGCCACGCGAGTGGCCCGGGCCAGCGGTCGCAAGGACCCGCAGTTTGTCGTCATCGACGAAGTCGCGGGCCAGATGATCACCCTGATTGCAGCCCCGATCGCGTGGCAATCTCTGCTGCTGGGCTTTATACTTTTTAGAGCGTTCGATATCGTCAAACCTCCACCGGTGCGCCATCTCGAACGTCTCCCCGAGGGAATGGGTATCGTGGTGGATGATGTGGGAGCCGGCCTCTACGGCTTGGCTGTAATGCAGATCGTGCTGCATTTTGGCCTGCTCTCGCGATAGACAGACGCCCCGTGCACCCTGAGGAAGCTGAAGTCCATGGGAATTTCCGACCGTCTGCTGGGCAAGAAGAACGTCAACGGCCACCCCCACATTGAGGGCGTCCATCCCAGCGCAGCCCTGCCGGGGGGCGAAGTCCGCATTGTGGGCAAGAGCCTGCGGCCTCACGAACTACGCCAGCCCCAGGTTCGTTTTGGTGAAGTCGAGGGCGCGGTGGTCATCAGCTCGGACGACTTTCTCGTGGCTCGTGTGCCACCCGGCGCTTCTTCCGGACCCGTGGTGGTCTCTACGAACGGCACCGCCAGCAATCCCCATCAGATCAAAGTCGCCGCCCCGATCGCCGAGAACCTGCACCCGGTCACGAATCCTGCGCTCGACGCCGAGGGCAACATTTTCGTCACCTTCTCCGGTTCGCGTGGCCAGAAGGTGCCCGTGGCGATTTTCAAAATAGATACCAACTACAACCTCAAGCCTTTCCTGGCGGAGATGACGAACGCAACGGCCATCACCTTCGATCGGGCCGGTCAGATGTATGTCTCCTCACGCTTTGACGGGGCGGTTTACCGGGTGGCGCCGAACGGCACCATGTCCACTTACGCCGAGGGCATGGGAGTGGCGACCGGAATCGCATTCGATCCTACAGAAAATCTCTATGTGGGAGACCGCAGCGGCACCATTTTCAAGATCGGCAAAGACCGTCAGATTTTTGTTTTCGCCACGCTCGAAGCCAGCGTCTCCGCCTACCATCTGGCTTTCGGCCCCGGCGGAGACCTGTTTGTCACTGGACCCACGACCTCCAGTTTCGACTCCGTCTACAAGATTGATTCTCACGGAAGCGTCTCCACCTTTTACCGCGGGCTGGGACGTCCGCAAGGGCTGGCATTTGATATCGACGGCAATCTATATGTTGCGGCTTCGCTTTCCGGAAAGCGCGGCATCGTAAAGATCACACCCGACGCCAAGGCTTCGCTCGAAGTTGCGGGACCGGGGCTCGTGGGGCTAGCCTTCGCACCCGGCCGATCGGCAGTGCTGGCCACCACGGGCGCGGTGCATCATCTTTCGTGGGGAGTGCAGGGGGCGCCGCTGGTGCCGGAAGTGGTTTAAGAACAGTCGTCAGTCGTCAGCTTTCAGCTCTCAGCGCAAGCCCTCGTGTACTCCGCTGCTCTCCTTTGGCGTCCTCTGGCGTCCTCAGTTTGTTTGTCTTAGCTGACGACCGACGACCGACGACTGACGACTGGTTTACACTCTTACCGTGAACGCCGAGATCATCGCCATCGGCTCCGAGTTGCTGACTCCCTTCCGCCAGGATACAAATTCCCTCTATCTCACGGAAAAGCTCAACCTGCTCGGCGTTGATGTCATCTTCAAGACCATCGTCGGGGACAGCCGGGAACATCTCACCGGGGCAGCCAGTCTGGCGCTCTCTCGCGCCGAAATCGTGATCTTCATGGGCGGATTGGGACCCACCGAAGACGATCTGACACGCGAAGCGGTGGCGGATGCGTTGGGACTGGACCTGCGGCGCGATCCTGAAATTGTCACCGGCCTGGAACGCCGCTTCGCGGCGCGGGGCTGGAAGAACATGTCGCCCAACAATCTCAAACAAGCGGACGTCATCGCCGGGGCGATCGTCCTGCCGAATGCCAATGGCAGCGCTCCCGGACAGTGGATCAGCGGCAAGTATGAAGGTGAAGAAAAAATCATCATGCTACTGCCCGGCCCGCCGCATGAACTGAAGGCCCTGTTCGACGAGCAGTGCATGGAGCGACTGCGGGCCAAGCTGCCGGCGCAATTCATGGCAACCAGAGTTCTAAAGATCGCCATGATGGCGGAGTCGCAGTGCGATGCGCGAGTTGCGCCCATCTACAAGCGCTATGCCGATGTGCAAACCACGATCCTGGCTGGAGCGGGGGAAATCCAGCTGCATCTGAAGACCCGCGATGCGTCGCTCGAAGCCGCGCAGCAGCGCGTGGACCAACTGGCAGAAGAAATCGAAGAAGAACTCGATGACAATGTTTTTTCCGACAACGGCGACTCGCTGGAGCAAATCGTCGGTTACTACATGCAGATGCGCAACGCCACACTGGCAGTGGCTGAATCCTGTACTGGCGGCCTGCTGGCGGAGCGCATCACTTCGATCAGCGGCAGTTCGCGTTACTTTCTGGGCGGGGCGGTGGTTTATTCCAACCAGTTGAAAACTGCTTTCGCCGACGTTCCCGCAGATTTGATCGAAAAACACGGCGCGGTTAGCCGCGAAGTAGCTATTGCCCTGGCGGAGGGCATCCGCAAGCGCTGCGGCGCGACCCTGGGAGTTGGTATTACAGGTGTGGCCGGCCCCGCAGGCGGCTCATCGGAAAAGCCCGTAGGCCTGGTCTTCATCGCGCTGGCGTCTGAAAAAGGCACCCAACTCGAGGAGAGAAATTTTCCCGGCGATCGCAAACGCATCCGCTTTTTCGCGTCCCAGCTGGCGCTGGACATGCTGAGAAGAAAATTAATGTAAGGCAGTCGTCGGTCTTCAGTCGTCAGTCGTCAGCAAAAAAGACAGGGGCGAAACCAGCGGCGGTGTTGCTGACGACTGAAGACTGACGACCGACGACTCATATGAGGATCTTTGTTGCCCTCGATATCGACGATGCGATTCGCACTCGCCTGGAACAGTTTCTAGATGGAGTGCGGGGATTTGCGCCTGAGGTGCGCTGGGTCCGTCCCGAATCGATGCATGTGACGCTCAAGTTCATCGGAGAAATATCTCCCGAGTCTGTGGAGGCAATCAAGCAGGCCCTGGGCCACATCCAAGCTGGCGTGATCGATATTTCATTTCGCGGTTGCGGATTTTTCCCTACGTCGAAGGCTCCTCGCGTTTTCTGGATCGGCATCGTCGCCGGCCCCGAATTGGGCACACTCGCAAAGTCGGTAGATGAAACTACGGCGGCGCTTGGCGTCCTCAGAGAAGAACATCAGTACAACCCGCACCTGACTTTAGCCCGCCGAGGTAGCTCAGGCTCGCCGCACCGGCTCAAGGGCGACAGCATCAATCCCGCGTTTCAGCGTTTGCAGGAAAAATTGGCCGCGATGTCACCGCTTGATTTTGGTACGATGACCGCCCGGGAGTTCTTCCTGTACCAGAGTCAACCGATGCGGGGCGGCGCTCGGTACACCAAGATTGCGCACTTTGGATTAAGGTAGCGCCGACCTACGAAAATCAATGAGAATTCTTCTCACGGCCGCCTGCAGCTATCTTCTGGGCTCGATTCCTTTCGGCTTCATTCTGGTGCGCATTTTTCGGGGACAGGATGTCCGGCTCACGGGTAGCGGCAACATCGGCGCCACCAATGTGGCACGCTCTTCGCCCGCGCTGGGTCTGCTGACGCTGGTTCTTGACGCGCTTAAAGGGCTGGCCGCGGTTGTGCTTACTCGCGCCTTCTATCCCGGCAGCAGTCTGCTGGCGGCAATGGCCGCGCTTTTCGCGATCTTGGGACATATGTTCCCACTATGGCTGAAATTTCGTGGAGGCAAGGGGGTAGCCACAGCACTAGGGTCATTCGCCATGCTTGCCCCCAAAGCAATGCTCGTCGCGATGGCAATCTTTATTGCCATCGTGCTGGTGTTTCGCCTCATCTCACTTGGTTCCATCCTGGCGGTCGCGCTCTTCCCTGTGCTCGCGTTCCTGCTGCACGATTACGGCGAATCGTCTCAAGCCCTCGCATTGATGACTCTTGCGTCTGTATTCATTGTCGCCAAACATCATCAGAATATTCGCCGGCTCCTGGCCGGAACTGAGCCCCGCTTTCAGTGGAGGCGGGGATGAGCCGCATCGCGGTCATCGGCGCGGGCGCCTGGGGCACGGGCCTGGCCATCGTGCTGGGACGCGGTGGCTTTCACCAGGTACGGCTTTGGGCGCACGAGAAGGAAGTCCGCGACTCGATCTCGACCCACCGGGTGAATGAATTGTTCCTTCCGGGACAGTCCATACCGATGCCCGTCTCAGCGACCGGCAGCCTGCAGGAGGCTCTGGGTGACGCTGAAATTGTGGTCAGCGTGATGCCCTCGCAACACTGCCGTCATTTATTCCAGCAGATGCTGCCGCACCTCAAACCCGGCATGCTTTTCGTGAGCGCCACCAAGGGCCTGGAGGAGAGCACACTTTTGCGAATGACGGAAGTGATTGCGCAGGTCATCACATCGGGAAGACATTTTGCCCCGCGGATCGGAGCGCTCAGTGGGCCGTCGTTCGCCAAGGAAGTAGCTCGCGGCGATCCCACCGCCATCGCCGTGGCCTCACAGGATCGCGAACTGGCGGAGACGGTACAGCGTGAGTTCAGCGATCCCCGCTTCCGCATTTATACCAACGATGACGTGGTGGGAGTGGAACTCGGCGGCGCGCTCAAAAACATCATCGCGATTGCGGCCGGAGTATGCGACGGATTGGGACTCGGTCACAATTCCATCGCCGCGCTTATCACCCGCGGTTTGGCTGAGATTACACGGCTCGCCGTGGCCTGCGGTGGACGCCAGGAAACGCTGGCTGGCCTCGCCGGGCTCGGTGACCTGGTCCTCACCTGCACCGGAGGCCTCTCGCGCAATCGCAGCGTGGGTGTCGAACTTGGGCGCGGTCGCAAGCTCCCCGAGATCATTGCCGGAATGCACGGCGCGGTCGCGGAGGGGGTATTCACCACTCAGGCGGCTGTCGGACTGGCGCGCGCGCGCGGCGTCGAGATGCCCATCACCGAGCAGATGGATGCGATTCTGCACCGCGCCAAACCTCCGGCGGAAGCGATACACGATCTGATGACGCGGAGCGTCAAAAGTGAGAAAGGGACTGGATCGTAGCTGTCAGCTTTCAGCCGTCAGCTCTCAGCGTCTAGCGTCTAGCTCCTGGCCTCTGGCCGGGATTTCGTTCTGCTGTGAAAACCTAGGTCTTTCTGACAGTTACCGCCCTGCTCACGCAATGAGCCGTATTGCCACTGCCCGGCTCACCGGAAATTTGCTGGTACTTTGGTAATAGACATGGCCTTCCGGCTTGAGCGTGTCGCCTATTTGACCCGGTAAAATTTCAAGAGGAACCTCTCCGCCAGCTGTGGATACGGGCGGGGCCGGGCCACTTTGTCTTGAAAATAACCCTTCCAACCCGCGTCCCCATTCTGTACGTCATCCTGGGTGTGCTCGTACTGATCAGCGTGGTGCCCATGTATTTTTATTCGGAGCAGGTGGAGTCGATCAATCGCGACCGCCTGATCACCAACGAGCGACTGCTGCAGAATACGGTAACCCGCTCTCTGGCGGACGACATCTCGCAGCACCAGGAATCCCTGCGCATGATGCTGGCAAATCTGTCTTCCGCCCTGCAGGTGGCGAGCGGCGGAGACATCACCTCCGAGCATGTGGAAGCTCCTGAATTGCGCGCTCTGCTGGAGAATTTTGTTTCTTCCTCCGGACGACCTGGCTTATGCCACGTTGTTGAACTCCGAGGCCAAAGGCATTTCCGCGGGACGCATCGCTCCCGACGCTTTTCTGCAGCGCGAACTGGAACGTGCCTACGCCGCCGCCCGCGAAGGCCGCGTCTATAACGGCCAGGCGCTGGTTGTGGGCAGTGGCAAGTCGGCCCGCACTGTCATGCTGGTCAGCACTCCGGTCATGTATGGCGGCCGTTTCCTGGGAATGATTGGGGCGGTTGTGGATCTGCAATTCCTGATCCGCCGCCTGCAGGAAGTCAACCGCGGCGGGCTGACGCCTTACGTGGTGGACAGCGAGGGACGGCTGGTGGCGGGCGCCACTCCTGACTACGCCACCGGCCAGGACATGACCAACTCTGGAAATCGTACGCAACTTTGTCGAGCAGGGCAGCAAGGCCCAAATGGTCGCGGCCACCCGCGAATTCAGCATCACTCAAGGCAAGACCAGCATCGAAGATGCTTGGCACTTACAGCCCGGTCGGCAATCTGGACTGGGCGGTGGTCGTGCAGAAACCGCGCGAGGAGGCTTACCGCGGCGTATACGAAATGCAGCGCACCGCACGCATGCTGGCGATCATGGCGATCCTGCTGAGCATTGGCATCAGCATTTTTGCCGCGCGCCGGATCACCAATCCGCTGGAAGTTCTGACCGCTTCCAGCCGCGCCATCGCCCGCGGAGACTTTTCGCAGCGCGTGCAACTGAAGCAGCCGCACCGAGATCGGCGAACTGGCGGCACACTTTCAACACCATGTCCGAGGAGCTTGAGCACTTCGTGCTCGACCTCAAGCGCGCCGCCACGGAAAACCGCGAGCTGTTCATGGGTTCCATTCAGATGCTGGCCGGCGCGGTCGACGAAAAGGATCCTTACACTCGTGGCCACTCCGACCGGGTCACGCGCTATTCGATGCTGATCGCGCGCGAGATGGGCCATCCCGAGGAATTTCTTGAAATCGTGCGCATCTCCGCCCAACTGCACGATGTGGGCAAGATCGGCATTGAAGACCGCATCCTGAAGAAGCCGGGCGCGCTGACTCCGGAAGAATTCGAAATCATGAAGACGCACACCACCAAGGGCGCCAACATCCTGCGCCCGGTGGCGCAGTTGAAAGACATGATTCCGGGCATCGAACTGCACCACGAATCGCTCGACGGCCGCGGCTATCCGCGAGGTTTGAAGGATGCGGAGATTCCCTTGCTGCCGCGCATCATCGCCGTGGCCGATACATTCGATGCGTTGACTA
The DNA here is from genome assembly GCA_963698825.1 of Terriglobia bacterium. Classification (GTDB taxonomy): domain Bacteria; phylum Acidobacteriota; class Terriglobia; order Terriglobales; family Acidobacteriaceae; genus JAIQFF01. The sequence goes on from CAVOSG010000007.1 coordinate 254,474, forward strand.
CGAACCGTCCTTATCAGCAGGCCCACGATCCCGAAGCCGCGCTGCGCATCATCCACAATCTCTCCGGCAAGCGCCTTGACCCCACGGCGGTGGCTGCCCTGACTGCGATTTACCAGCGCGGCGAGATCCAAGTGCAGCAGCCGAACGGTGCCAGCGGCACCCGCGGGGGCAACTCCGGCTCAATCTCCAGTCACACCCTCATCGGCTCCCGAGGTCCGCGCCGCCGTAGCGGCGGCGGAAGTCGCGGGGCGATAGCTTCTCATTGACCTCACCAAACAGCCTTTAACCGCAAAGGTCGCAAAGGGATAGCAGCAGTCTCTTCTTTGCGTACTTTGCGTATTCTTTGCGACCTTTGCGGTGAAGTCTTTTGGCACCGCTCCTAAGATCGCACCCCGCCCGCTATAATTGATTTCAGAATTCTCAGCTCTCCCCGAGATTCCATGATTCAGACCCTCTTTGGCAGCCTCGACGAACAGCAGAAGCCCAGCTTCCTTGATCGCATGAAGGAAGCGGTGACTCGCACGCGGGAAAACCTGAGCGAGCGCATCGAAGAAGTAGTCTCTTTCGGCAAGGAAATTGACCGGGACACGCTGGACGATCTCGAAGCCACACTTCTCGGCGCTGACCTGGGCACGACCACCACCAAGAGGTGCTGGAAAAGCTTCGCGAGAAAGCCGACCGCAAGCAGATTGGCAATGTGACTGAGCTCAAGCGCCTGCTCAAAGAGGAGATTGCTCGCTATCCTGACCGCTACAGATTCTGAACCGGTGGCCCGAGTGGACGGCACACCCGAGGTCATTCTGGTGGTAGGGGTGAATGGCACGGGCAAGACCACGACCATCGGCAAGCTGGCCCAGGTTCTGCGCTCGGACGGCAAGACGGTTCTGCTCTGCGCCGCCGACACTTTCCGCGCCGCCGCCATCGAGCAGCTTGAAGTCTGGGGACAGCGCACCGGGACGGAAGTGATTCGCACCAAGGCAGGCGGCGATCCCGGCGGCAGTGCTCTATGACGCGCTGCAGGCCGCGTCTGCCCGGCACACGCGACTATGTGATCGTGGATACCGCCGGGCGCCTACACACCAAGACCAATCTGATGGCGGAGCTGGAAAAGATGCGGCGCACGGCGCAGCGGATCATTCCCGGCGCGCCCCACGAGACTCTCCTGGTGATGGACGCGACCACCGGCCAGAATGGCTTGCAGCAGGCGCGGCAGTTCACGCAATCCGCGGGCGTCACCGGAATCGTGCTGACCAAGCTCGATGGCACGGCCAAAGGCGGCGTGGTGGTGGCGATTTCCCGCGAACTGGGTGTGCCGGTTCGCTACGTGGGCGTGGGCGAAAAAGCCGGCGACCTGCTGCCTTTCAATCCGAAGGATTTTGTGGATTCGCTTTTTGTTTAGCCTTCGCCGGCATCCAACCTTAGTTGGGGCCAAAGATCTTCATCCATTCCAGGGATCGAGTCCCAGGAATTGTGACTTCCGAGAAACATGACCCGCAAGAAAGCCAATAAACGCGAACGCAGGAAGCAGTCGCGAGCATCCTCGGCTCCCGTCCGGCCGAACGCGTCCAGCCGGGAGAGCGACGAACACTTTCTGCGCCACGCACTTGAGCTGGCCCGTCAAGGGATTGGTTTAACCTCACCAAATCCCTGCGTGGGAGCGGTCGTGGTCGATCGCGACGGTCGTGTTGTCGGCGAGGGTTCTCACACTTTTGACGGGCGTCAAGCACGCCGAGGTTCTCGCTCTCGAGCACGCGGGAAAGAAGGCCCGCGGCGCGACGATCTACATCAACTTCGAACCGTGCTCGCATCAGGGACGAACCGGGGCTTGCGCCGATGCTCTCATCGCGGCCGGCGTCCGCCGTGTCGTGGCGTGCATGCAGGACCCCAATCCGCTGGTTGCCGGGCAGGGATTTGATCGTCTGCGCAAAGCTGGAGTGTCAGTCGCTTCCGGTATCTTGCAGGAAGAAGCTAAAGAATTAAATGAAGCCTTCGCCAAATATATTCGGCTGCACATCCCCTTGATCACCCTGAAGTCAGCGATGACGCTCGACGGCAAGATCGCGCCTCCTCCCGGCGATCTGCATCATGCCGGGGCGCTCGGAGGGGGCGGCGCGACCGGCGGGTGGATCACGAGCACCGTAGCGCGGGCTCACGTGCAGGAACTGCGGCACGCTCATGATGCCCTCATGGTCGGCGTGGGCACGATCATCGCGGACGATCCCCTGCTCACCGATCGCAGCGGCCTGCCGCGGCGGCGGCCGTTGCTGCGCGTGATTGTCGACTCACGGTTGCGGCTGCCTCCCGAATCGCGCGTGGTCAGGACCGCAAAAGACGACGTGCTGGTGCTCTGCTCTTTTGCGGAAGAGAAAAGAAAGCGGGAGCTGCAGAATCAGGGAATCCGGGTCGAGCAAGTTCCCGTGGGAGTCGGCGATGGCCGTCCGGACATGACTCAAATCGCGCGCCGTCTGGGGACAATGGAAATCACCAGCCTGCTGGTCGAAGGCGGCGCCATGATCAATGGAGCGGCGCTGGCTTCGGGGATTGTGGACAAGGTTTTTCTTTACTATGCTCCCAAAATCCTTGCTGGAACCGGATCCGTGCCCTTCGCCACCGGCCCCGGCTTCGCTCACATGAGCGAAGCGGCCTGCGTAAAATCGATCCGGCTGCATCGTTTCGGCGAAGACTTTGCGATCGAAGGATATTTGAAGGACCCGTACGCGGAGAGCTAGCCGTTCGCAATTCGCGAAGCACCAATTGCCACTTGCCAAGTGCTTCGTTAGCACCGGCGCTACAATACACCCCATGTTCACCGGCATCATTGAAGAAGTCGGGCGCGTTACCGGCATCGCGCAGAAGAATGGCAACCGGCGTCTTACGGTTGCTGCCGCCCGCCTGAACCAGGAACTCAAACAAGGCGACAGCATCGCGGTCAGCGGTGTATGCCTTACTGCGGTCGAAATCACGCCTCAGTCTTTCGCCGCCGACCTGGCGGCTGAAACCTGGGAGCGCACCTCCTTCTCGCGAATCAAGAACGATGCGCTGGTGAATCTTGAGCTGCCCATGCGCGCCGACGGACGCTTCGGCGGCCACATCGTTCAAGGGCATGTGGACGGAACCGGCAAATTCCTGGCTCTGGATCGCGTGCGCGGGGCCGATGATTACTGGCTGCGAATCGAAATACCGCCAGAACTGGCTCGCTATGTGATTTTCAAGGGTTCGCTCTGCATCGAGGGCATCAGTTTGACTGTGGCGAAAATCGAAGGCGTCAAAGTGACGGCCGCAATTATCCCGCACACCGTGAAGATGACTAATCTGAAGTCGCTTAGACCCGGCGATCCCGTGAACCTGGAAGTAGACCTGGTCGCGAAGTACGTGGAGAAGATGATCAAGGGAGAATCCGCAAGCTCAGGGCTGACAGTGGAACGCCTGGTGGGAGAAGGCTTCTGATTGCAGCAATTAGCAATTGGCAGTTATCGATTGATCTTGTACAACGTGGAAAGGCCAGCCGATGACTGCCAATTGCTAAGTGCCAGCTCGCCTATCCGTTCACTTCAATCGACGCCTCAATCCCGGGTTCATCCAGCTTTAGAAATTCCTGCACGATGGGCTCATCGCACTTTTCCATCTCTTCGTAAGTTCCGAAGAAAATAGCTCTGGCTTCGTGCAGAAATACAACACGGTCGGCCAGCTTCTTGGCCAGTCGCATGTCGTGCGTGACCACCACGCTGGTCAGGTGCAACTGAATTTTCAGCCGCTTGATCAGGTCGCCCAGCAGTTGCGCCATGAGCGGATCCACCATGGTCGTGGGTTCGTCGTAGAGGACGCATTCCGGTTGGGCCGCCAGGGCGCGCGCGATGGCCACCGAACGCTTCATCCCAGTCGACAGATCAGACGGCAACTGGTCGCGCATTTCCTTAACCCCAACCATGTCCAGCAGGCCGTCTACGATCTGATATATCTGCTCCTCGGAAAGCTGACGCCGTTCGCGCAGCGGAAAGGCCACGTTCTCGCCCACGGTGAGCGAATCGAACAGGGCGCCGTTCTGGAACACGATGGTCACTTTCTTGCGGATGCGCTCCAGATCTTCTTCGCCGTAGTCCGTGATGTCTTCGTGGGCCACGATTACCCGGCCAGAATCAGGTTTCAGAAATCCCATGATGTTCATCAACGATACCGACTTCCCCACGCCGCTGCGCCCGAGAATGCAGACGGTCTCGCCGGGCATCACGCTGAAGCTGACGTGGACGAGCACATGATTGTCGCCAAATGCTTTGGAGACATCCTTGAACTCGATATAGGGTCCGGCGTTGCCGTTGGTGGACATTGCTAGTTTTCAGTCGTCAGTCTTCGGTCTTCAGTCGTCAATTCTTGCCCTGGGATCATCTAACCTGTGGGCTCAATCATAAATGCTTCGCGCGCCGGCCTACAGCCGGGCGCTGGCTTCCTGCCAGTCTTTCTCTGTGTTCAGGTTTCGAAACATCTCTTCCGGAAAGCCGTTTCGTTCCAATTCCTCCTGCGGAATGACCCGGACCGACACTTCAGCGAACAGCCGGTCAACCTTGTTTTTTCCGGCGTGCAGAGATCGTTCCGCCACTTCCGCAAAGTTGCGGCGATAGACCGCACACAGAGGCTGCAAGCGTCCGCCCGCCTCCGGTACAACCACTATTGCCGTGCTACCGCGCGCTTGAGCGACCAGGTAGTTCAGAAAATCGGGCTCGAGAAATGGCATATCTACCGCCACGATCAGATTTAGTGCGGTGCGGGTCCCGGCCAGCGCGGCATGAATCCCAGCCAGCGGCCCCTGCCCAGAATATATATCTTCAACCACGGGGCCGAACGCCGCGAACTTCTCCGCGCTGCCGGCAATCGAGGCACTGCCGGTGGCGGCGCTGACTAACTCCAAAGCATGCGCCAGAAGCGTGCGCTGTCCCCACGGCATGAGAGCCTTGTCCTGGCCCATCCGAGAGCTCTTGCCGCCCGCCAGAACGAAGCCAGCCACGGAGTCCACGCCGTGATAATACACGCCCCGGCGGCTCGGATTCCCCGCTGCCTGGCGAGGTACCTTTCTATCCAACTCTTTTTAATCCGGTGAACGCGGGAGCACAGAACTCCCCTTATTTCCAGCCAGTTGCAGGACGATGGTTTCGATGAGACGAAAGTAACCTAGCCCAACCGCCAGCCCCTGTTGGATGATAGTCGTTCCCGGTAATCCCCCCGGAAAATGACCATGCCACAGAAGTTAATGGATGTCCTCATGCTTGGCCGATGCTCTCATGAGTTTTCCTGGCCTCGGCGAGCTGCCGACGGCCACTACTACCAGGTGTGTCTGCTGTGCGCCGCAGAGTACAAATACGACTGGAAGACGATGAAGCGCATCAAGCGCGTCGAAAGTATGAAGGAAGCAGGCACCGAGACGCAGCGCGGCAAGAGCAGCAAGAAGCCGACGTGGGTGCCGCGCGCCCGGCGCTTGACTTTGCAGACTCCGGTACGCTATCGCCCCAAGGGGTTGGGCACATGGCATGAAGGCACGGTCGAAAACCTGAGCCAGTCCGGCGTCCTGCTGCAGGGGCCCCAACAGCTGCCCGACAACACGCTGGTGGAAATGGTATTCGAGATGCCGGAGGAGATTTCCGGCCAGAAAAACAGCACAGTCCTTTGCCAGGGCCGAATTATCCGCCGCAAAGATCTCCGCGATCCAGAAGCGGTTGGCTTGGCGGCATCAATTCTCGACTACAAGTTTCTGCGCAATTAGACTCAGCCGGTTTGGAATGCAGGCAATCGTCGCGTGAACCGGTCCGGCTGCCGGCACGATCGAAAAACCGGGAACTGGAAACCAGAAACCGCTCACCGCCCATGCAGTCGGGACCCTGTTATAAACCCTTCTCCGGCATCCGGTTAGGTGGTTGGTATCTGTGGGCTCTTTCCCCACAATTTTGCCCCAATCCTAAAGGTTTTCTGCATCTAATTTAGCTATACTCGGTTTAGTTAACCAGGAGCAATCTCTATGAAGCCAAGACTTTCCCTGTACATCACGGCCATCGTGTTGCTGGCGATTTTGACAGTGGGCGTGGGCTGCACCAAGGCCCCGAATGATGCCCAACTCGCCAGCGACATTCAGACCAAACTGTCTACGGATTCCGGGCTGACAGGCAAGCAATTGGGCGTAAAGGCAGAGAGCGGGACCGTGACCCTGACCGGCACGGTAGACAACGACGCGCAGCGGGAAGCGGCGGCCCGTTATGCTTCCCTGGAGCCTGGGGTTAAACAGGTGATCAACAATCTGCAGGTGGCCACTCCGCCACCAGCGGAGGCAGCGCAGGCCACGCCGCCCCCGGCAGAGGAAGCCAAGCCTTCACCGTCTGAGGCACCCAAACCACGACGGCGCGAGCCGCGAACGCGCAGCATGCCTTCGCCTTCGAACGACATGTCTTCACCCGCTCCCGTAGCCGCCGCGGCGCCTCCTGCGCCCGTGGCTGCTGTACCGTCCACACCACCGCCACCTCCTCCACCGAAAAAGGTGACGATCCCTTCAGGGACAACTCTGGCAGTGCGTTTGGTGGATACCATCGACTCAGAAACCAGCCAGCAAGGCCAGACTTTCCATGCCACGCTGGATTCTCCGCTGGCGGTGGAGGGCGATGTGGTGATTCCCTCAGGCTATGACGTCGAGGGGCACCTGGTGGAAGTAAAGAGCGCGGGCAAGTTCGCGGGTCAGTCGGCGGTAGCGTTGCAGCTGGACCGCATTTCGGCAGGCGGCAAGTACTACGCTCTGCAGACCGATCAATATCGGCGGCAGGGCTCCTCGCGGGGCAAGAATACAGCCGCAAAAGTCGGTGCCGGAGCCGGCATCGGAGCCATCATTGGCGCCATCGCGGGCGGAGGAAAAGGAGCTGCCATAGGTGCGGCTGCAGGCGGAGGCCTGGGCGGAGGCGTACAAGCCGCCACCAAAGGCCAGCAAATCAGGCTGCCCTCGGAAACCGTGCTGAACTTCACCTTACAGGCACCCTTAACCGTGATCGCTACCAACCGTGGGCCGAATGAGGGACGCCACCGGCTGGATCCCAACCACTCCGATTCGAATGGGTCAGATCCGAACCGGCCCCATCTGAACCGGCCGGATGCCACCCAATCGGATACACCACCCGATCCGAATCAGTAAAGTTTTGTAAACTTTCTTCTATCCAGGGCCGGCTACGCGCCGGCCTTTTTTATTTGGCAAAACCACAAGATTTACCGACCAAACTGTCTGTTCCCACATCCATATAGTTTTGCAATAGTCTTTCAGAGGAAGGAAACCAAGAGGCCTTCATGTGGATTGTTGCGCTGGCGCTGCGCCGGCCTTATACCTTCGTCGTTCTCGCGCTGCTGCTGCTGATTCTGGGCCCGATTGTCATCTTCCGGACGCCTACCGATATTTTTCCCAATATCAACATCCCCGTGGTCAGCATTCTCTGGAATTACGCCGGACTCAATTCGCAGGAGATGGCCAGCCGCATCGTCACCCTGACCGAACGCACCCTGACCACGACGGTGGATGACATTGAGCATAGCGAGTCGCAATCTCTGAACGGGATTGCCGTGGTGAAGGTATTTTTCCAGCCGCATGCCAACATTGAAAAGGCGATCGCCCAGATCACCGCGATTTCGCAGACTCAGTTGCGGCAGTTGCCACCGGGCACGACCCCGCCGCTGATCATCACCTACAACGCCTCCACTGTTCCCATCCTGCAGTTGGCCTTGTCCGGGCAAAAGCTTTCGGAGCAGCAGCTGTTCGACTACGGCGTGAACTTCATTCGCACCCGGCTGGTCACGATTCCCGGCGCCGCGATCCCGTATCCGTACGGCGGCAAGCAGCGGCAGGTGCAGGTGGACCTCGACACCAATGCGATGCAGGCGAAAGGCCTCTCGCCGATGGATGTGGTCAACGCCATCAGCGCCCAGAATTTGATTCTGCCTTCGGGCACTTCCAAGATCGGGCAGTTCGAATATGACGTCGACCTCAACGGCAGCCCCCAAACGGTAGCGGAGTTAAACGACCTTCCCATCAAACGCGTAGGCAGCACGACCATCTACATTCGCGACGTGGCCTACGTGCGCGACGGGTTCCCGCCGCAAACCAATATTGTGCGCGTGGATGGACAGAGGGCTTCGCTGCTGACCATTCAGAAAACCGGGAACGCTTCGACCCTGGACATCATTGCCGGGATCAAAGGTCTGCTGCCGAGAATCCAGGCCCAACTCCCCCCCGAGCTGCAAATCAAGCCTTTGGCGGACCAGTCGCTGTTTGTGCGCGCCTCCATCGACGGCGTGCTGCACGAAGGAGTGATCGCGGCCTGCCTGACCGGCTTGATGATTCTGATTTTCCTGGGCAGTTGGCGCAGCACGGTCATCATCGCAGTTTCCATTCCGCTGTCGATCCTTACCTCCATCATCGTCATGAGCGCGCTGGGCGAGACCATCAACATCATGACCCTGGGCGGACTGGCGCTCGCGGTGGGCATTCTGGTGGACGACGCCACCGTGGAAATTGAGAACATCAACCGCAACATTGCCGAAGGGAAAGAGATTCAAAAGGCCATCCTGGATGGAGCGCAGCAGATCGCGGTCCCGGCCTTCGTTTCGACGCTCGCCATCTGCATCGTGTTTCTGCCCATGTTCTTTCTCACCGGCGTGGCGCGCTACCTGTTCGTTCCGCTGGCGGAGGCGGTGGTGTTTGCCATGCTCGCCTCCTACTTGCTGTCTCGGACTCTGGTCCCGACCATGGCCAAGTATCTGCTTCGCGGCCATGAGCAGGAAGCGGGACACCTGAATACTACGAGCCGCAATCCGCTGGTCCGAATGCAGGTCGCGTTTGAGCTGGCGTTTGAAAGATTCCGCGACGGCTATCACGGAATGCTGGAGCGCTGCCTGCATCACCGGAAGGTATTCTTGTGGGGCTTTGCCGTGGCCTGTGTTGGCTCGTTCGTACTGCTCGTACCCTGGCTGGGCAGGGACTTCTTCCCTAAGGTCGATGCAGGACAGTTCAAAATGCACATCCGGGCGCGGGCGGGAACGCGCATCGAAGAGACGGCGAGCCTGTGTGACCGGATCGAAGCCTTCATCCGCCAACAGATTCCGCCCAGCGAAATCTCCAGCGTCATCGACAATATCGGTTTGCCTTACAGCAGCATCAACCTTTCTTACAGCAATTCGGCCCCGACCGGCCCCGCAGACGCCGACATTCTGGTGACCCTGAACCGGGACCACCGGCCGACCGAGGAGTATGTTCACGATTTGCGCCTGGAACTGGCCGGGCAGTTTCCCGGCGTGGATTTTTCGTTTCTTCCCGCCGACATCGTGAGCCAGATTCTGAATTTTGGCCTGCCGTCTCCCATCGACATTCAGGTGGTTGGATACAACCTGCAGGACAACCGCGAGTTTGCCAACAAACTGCTGCGACGGATCCGAATGGTTTCGGGAACGGCGGACCTGCGCATTCAGCAGCCCTTCGATGAACCGCATCTGCGCATCGCCGTGGACCGCACCAAGGCCCAACTGGCCGGATTCACCCAGCGCGACATTGCCACCAACCTGCTGATTTCGCTCAGCGGCAGCTTCCAGACTTCGCCCACATACTGGCTCAACCCCAAGACGGGAGTGAGTTATTCCATCGCGACCCAAACTCCGCAATACCGGCTGGATTCGCTGCAAGGGACTCGAAAATATTCCGATTACCGGCCCGAGCGGCTCCAGCCCGGCGATCCTGGGCTCGCTGGCCACCATCCGGCGGGGCACCGGGATGGCACTGGTCTCGCACTACGACATTCAGCCCGTGATCGACATCTACGGATCGGTGCAGCGGCGCGATCTGGGCGGGGTGGCCGACGATATCAAGAAGATCGTGGATGAGAGCCGCAAGGAGCTTCCGCGCGGATCGGAAATGGTGATTCGAGGACAGGTCCAGACCATGCAGTCTTCCTACTCGGGGCTGATTTCCGGCCTGGCGTTCGCCATCCTGCTGGTGTACCTGCTGATCGTGGTCAATTTTCAGTCGTGGCTGGATCCGTTCATCATCATCTCGGCCCTGCCTGCGGCGCTGGCCGGAATTGTGTGGTTCCTGTTCGTGACCAAGACCAACATCAGCGTGCCTGCCCTGACCGGATCTATCATGTGTATGGGGGTGGCCACGGCCAACAGCATTCTGGTGGTCAGCTTCGCCAAGGAACAGATGCAGGAGGGCAAGGACGCACTGACCTCGGCGATGGCGGCCGGCTTCACCCGCTTTCGGCCCGTCCTGATGACCGCATTGGCCATGATCATAGGCATGATTCCGATGGCGGTGGGGTTGGGGGAGGGCGGCGAGCAGAATGCGCCGCTGGGACGCGCCGTGATTGGAGGCTTGATTTTTGCCACCGCGGCGACCCTGTTCTTTGTTCCCGTGTTCTTCAGCCTGCTGCACGAGCGAGGCGAGCTGAAGAATGAATCCGGCATCTAGGTAAAATCATCAGTATTTTCAAAGGGTTGGAGCTCGAATGAAGGTTGAGAATGAAACCGGGGTCTTTCGGCAAAGCGGTGCAGAAGGTACGGGCCCGTCCGGCGGTATGCAGCAGCCTCGCCCCACCCGCTGGTGGATTCCCCTGCTTGTCGTCATTATTGCGGCGCTGCTGGTAATCTTCGGCATCCTGCCCCGGATTCAGGCGCGGACGGCCCTGCGCCAGGAAACGCTGCGGATGGCGGTGCCTACGGTCGCCGTGGTGCAGCCCAAGCGCTCGGCCCCGGCCCAGGAACTCGTTCTGCCTGCCAATGTGCAGGCGTTTTCCGACGCTCCCATTTATGCCCGCACCGATGGTTATCTGAAGCGCTGGTACGTGGATATTGGAACGCGCGTAAAAAGCGGCCAATTACTGGCGGAAATCGACACTCCGGAGGTGAATCAGCAACTGCGGCAAGCGCGCGCCGACCTGGCCACCTCTCAGGCAAATCTGAGTCTCTCGAAAATTACCGCAGACCGCTACGCCGGCTTGTTGAAGACCGACTCGGTTTCAAAGCAGGAATCCGATAACGCCGCCGGAGACTACGAAGCCAAGCAGGCGGCGTTGCAGTCCGCACAAGCCAATATGAAGCGGCTGGAAGAGCTGCAATCGTTTCAGAAAATCTACGCTCCCTTCGAGGGCGTAATCACAGCGCGCAACACGGACGTCGGCGCCTTGATCAATTCCGGGAGCGCGGTCGGCAATAGAAGTGAACTCTTCCATATTGCGCAACCGGACAAGCTGCGAGTGTACGTCAGCGTGCCCCAGGCCTACTCTCAGGCGGCCAAGCCGGGGCTTACAGCCGGCCTCACGCTGGCGGAGTTTCCCGGACGACGCTTCGAAGGCAAGTTGGTGCGGACGGCCAATGCCATTGATCCCACGTCGCGCACTCTGCTGGTCGAGATTGCGGTGAACAATCCCACGGGACAGCTGTTCACCGGCTCTTACGCCGAAGTGCATCTCAGTCTGCCCACGCCGGCGTCCTCGCTGATTCTGCCCGTCAACACGCTGTTGTTCCGGGCCGAGGGACTGCGGGTCGCCACGGTGGGCTCGGACCAGCACGTGCAACTGAAGCAGATCACCCTCGGCCACGATTTTGGCAGCGAAGTCGAAGTTGTTGCCGGCTTGAGCGGAAGTGAAAATGTAATTATCAATCCTCCAGACTCCGTGGTGGAGGGCGAGATCGTCCGCGTCGTCGGGTCGCCAACGGGGGCTCAGTGAAAAAGCGGGACGTCGGGCGTCAGACTTCGGACGTCGGACCTCAGACCTCGGACGTCAGACCTCGGACTTCGGACCTTGGGATCTTGAGCCGATGGCCGACGTCCGTCGTCGGAGGTCTGCTTTTGCTGCTTCTCTGCGGTTGTGCCGTCGGCCCCCGCTATTCGAAGCCTGCTGCTCCTGCGCCTCCTAGCTACAAGGAGATCCCACCCGACTGGAAGGCAGCCCAACCCAGCGACCAGATTGCACGGGGCAAGTGGTGGGAGATTTTTCAGGATCCTCAACTGAATGCGCTGGAAGAACAGATCAACGTTTCCAATCAGAATTTGAAGGCCGCCGAAGCGCAGTTCCTGCAGGCGCGGGCGTTGGTGCGATTCAATCGAGCGGCCTACTATCCCACGGTGACCGCGGGGGCTTCGGCGGAACGCGAGCATTTATCCTCACACCGCCCGCTGGTTCCCACGTCCACGCAAACCAATGGCACCGATCTGGTTATTCCGGTGGATGTGTCCTACGAAGCGGATGTGTTTGGGCGGGTGCGCCATACCGTGGATGCAGCGCGTTCGAATGCGCAGGCCAGCGCAGCCGATCTGGAATCGGTGCGTCTGAGTTTGCATGCGGAACTCGCTTTCGCCTATTTCCAGATGCGAACTCTCGACGCGGAGGAGCAACTGCTGAGGTCGAATGTGACGTCCTTTGAGCGGGCGTTGGAGCTCACGCAAAACCGGTACTCCGGAGGAGTGGCCTCGGCCGTCGACGTAGCGCAGGCCCAGACGCAACTTGAAAACACCCGTACCCAGGCGATTGACGTGATGATCCAGCGTGCGCAGAACGAACATGCGATCGCAACCCTGATCGGACAACCCGCTTCCACTTTTACTGTTCCAGCGGCGGCGTGGAACGCCCCGCCTCCTGAGATTCCGCCCGGACTTCCCTCAGAGCTGTTGGAGCGCCGGCCCGATATCGCGGCGGCGGAACGCCGGGTGGCGGCGGCCAATGCCGAGGTCGGCGTGGCCCGCGCCGCGTATTTTCCCATCTTTACGCTGACCGGCTCGGGCGGCTTTGAAAGCACGGCAATCACCACGCTGATTCAAGGTCCGAGCGGGTTCCTGACCGCGGGAGCATCCGCGGCCGTCACTGCTTTTGACGTAGGGCGCCGCCGCGCCGTCTCCGAACAGGCTCGGGCCGCGTATGACGAATCGGTGGCCAACTATCGCCAAACCGTTCTTACTGCCTTTCAGGAAGTGGAAGACAACCTAGCCGTGTTGCGAATCCTCAACGACGAAGCCCAGGCGCAGCAAGCCGCGGTAGCAGCGGCCGAGCACTCGCTGGAGCTTTCCACCAATCGTTACAAGGGTGGCGTGGTCAGCTATCTGGAAGTAACTACGGCGCAAAGCACGGCCCTGGCCGATGAGCGTGCAGCCGTCGATATCTTGCGCCGGCGTATGACCGCCAGCGTTTCCCTGATCAAGGCCCTGGGCGGAGGATGGAGTTCCGCCAATCTGCCCTCTGTGAAGTTGGATTCACGCCCTCAGACCGCAACTGGGCAGTAAAAGGGTTGTCCGGTTGCGCTTCCACGCCTAATACCAAAGTAATCCCGTATCTCCCTGATTGCGACTCGCCAGGCTCGGGAACATCATCTATACGTGTAGCAAAGATTTTCAGGAGTATGCGCCATGCCCCTGATCTGGAACATTGAAGATCCCAGATTCGCCAAGCAACTAGACGGACTCAATCACCGCAACCAATTCATCCATGAGCTCGCCAGCGTCATCCTGGCCGGCCACGATGGCTTTGAAAGCGTCTGGAACATCGCCAACCGGGTGTATGACCGGCATAGCTCGCCCCATGCAGCATCGCCGAATCGCGGCAGAGGTGGGCAGCCGAGGAGAGTCGCGCTTAGCGCTTAGCCCGATCACGTTTGGAATTTGGGACAATTGGTGAGACCATTGAATCTGAGAACAGAGGAGATGGCCGCATGAAATACCGAATTGCTATCTGGGTGGGTGCGGGCTTCATCGTTGCGAGTTGCTGGGCGCTTTATGCCTTCGCAACCACGGCTCCAGCGATGACCTCTGCCGACCCGGTGGTCACTCTCGTAGAACTTACTTGCCCAGTTGTGTTTGCCAGCATCCATTTCCACTTTCCGCTTGGATTGTATTGGTCTCTGCTGGCGAATGCTGCGACGTATGGCTTGATTGGTCTGATCGTTGAGGCTCTGCGGCACCAGTTAGATTACGCCGAATGAAGCAAACAGTCCAGTACCAAACGTTGTGAAAAAAGCGACTACATTCCTGTTCGTACTTCTTAACGGCACATGGGCTTTGACGGCGTACTTGCTTCACAGAAGCGGGGTTCATCCCGCACTCATTGCCACCGTGGTAGCGATTGGTCTGCTGTTCGGAAATTTGGCAGGCTACGCTGGCCTTAGACTCGCAGAGAAGTTGCTCCGCAGAAGGGGCTAAATCCAAACTGAGGGACTCCCTAGCTGGCAAGCGTTGCGTCGAGGGACAAGCAAAATGTATGCTCTCCCTCCATGCTCCGCTCAATTCTCGCTTTTGTTCTTCTCTCCACCGCAACTTTCGCGCTTGCCCAGCAACCATTTCTTCCCTCAGAACAATGGGTCAAGTTGCGCGATGAGGCCAGCGGCGCTTCGCCCTACGAGAATCTGCGTTATCTGACGCGCCTGCATCGCGTGCCCGCCACTGCCGAATTTGATCAGGCGGCACAGTTCGTCCTCGAACGCGCGCGCGAATACGGGCTGGCCGAAGTCCAGAGCGAGCAGTTCCCGATCGACGGCAAAATTCAGTACGGGTTGATGCGCTCTTATCTGGGCTGGACGGTCGAGGCCGGTCAACTGTGGGAAGTGCGGCCCCAGCATTTGCTGCTGGGTGATTGGGCCACCGACCCGATCCGACTGGCCGACTATAGCCATGCTGCCGATGTGGAGACGACGCTGGTGGATGTGGGCGACGGCTCTCACGAATCCGATTACAGCGGCAAGGACGTGCGCGGAAAGATTGTGCTGGCCGACGGCGTGCTCGCCCGCGTGCAAGCCCTGGCGGTGGCGAAGTACGGCGCTGCCGGCATCGTAAGCGACATGCCGAACCAGACCACGGCATGGTCGGGCCTCGACCGCAGCCTGGTGCGCTGGGGACATCTGGATGCACGCCTGCCATCAGGATTCGCCTTCATGATTTCGCGGGAGACCGCGGAGTCCTTGCGGGCGCAGTTGCGAGCCGGAGATCAGGTCGTTCTGCACGCGAAGGTGAAGGCTGAAGTTGGCCCCGGTCACTGGACGGTGGTGAGCGGCGTTATTCCGGGCACTGATCCGGCCAGCGGCGAAATCGTTTACAGCTGCCATCTCGATCACCAGCGGCCCGGAGCGAATGACAACGGCAGCGGCTGCGTCACCATTCTGGAATCGGCTCGAATGCTGGCGCGACTGATCGGCAGCGGGAGCATTGCCGCGTCCAAGCCGTACGCTGCGATTCGTGTGGGGGCCGGAGGTCGAAGGCACCATGGCCTATCTTAGCCGCCATCCCGAGATTCGCTCGCGGCTCCGCGCCAACATTCATATGGACATGGTCGGCGGCGATCCTTTCAAAAACAAGTCCATGCTTGCACGTGACTGGGACTCCCTGGTCGTTGCCCAGTTTCATGACCGACGTCGGCGCGGCATTCGCCGACGTCATTCGCATGCGGCGACAGCGCACTATGCGGGGAGCGGCGACGCGCAGGAAGCGGCGGTCATTGAGAATCGCGCCGGGGAACCCGGCACGCGCAACGCATTCCTCGTGGACGTGACTCCGTATTCGGAGGGCAGCGATCACGACGACTATGATTCGTCCACCATCGCCGTTCCTTCGCTCTATTTGCGCGACTGGCCGGACATCTACATCCACACCGACCACGACACGCTGCAACAGATCGATCCCACCAAGCTGCGCCGGGTAGCGCTGCTGGGCGCGGCCTCGGGATATGTTTATGCCAGTCTCGATGCCGAACGATCCCGCGGATTGATTCCCTACTACACAGTCGCAGTCTGAAGTACGGATGGCGGAGTTGTTCCAGCATGCCCAGCAGGTCGTGGAAGATGC
>CAVOSG010000008.1:0-84768 GCA_963698825.1 Terriglobia bacterium
TTATGTTTTCATTAACTATTCAAGATAATTATGGGCTTAAATAGTTAATAAATGGTTCTGAGACGCAATATAGAGTCGGTATCCCGCTACTTCTTTGAAGAAACTTAGAAAGCTTGGTGAATTACAAAGACTTAGCATCGTACCCGCCTTCGCGGCTTGGCGGTCCGGCGAAAGACGTGGATTATTAACGAAAAATGACAACATCGATCCCAAGTTGTAGCTTTTTTCATGTACAGTCGCTGATTACTACGATTGCCGGATGTGCCAAGCCGAGGACCGCAAGGCACGCCCGATCACCAAGGGAGAGCGCAAATCGTCCGCCACACAATTCTATGGGCTGTTTACGTCACGGAATGAGGACAACTTTGATACAACCATCTTTTTTATCCCGGAACTTCTTATAAGCGTTGGCGGCGTCTTCCAGCTTCACGCGGTGGGTGATGACAAATGACGGGTCAATGGCGCCGACTCTATCTTCTTGAGAAGGGGTTTCATGTACCGCTGCATATGGGTCTGGCCCGTTTTCATGGTCAGCCCCTTGTTCATGAATGCTCCAAAGGAAGTTTATCAGCCACCCCTGTGTAGCGCCGGGAACAGAAATCGTCCCGCCTTTTCGACAGCACATTATGGCCTGGGTAATAGAATGCATTTGGTCGGAAGGCGAAACCGCTGACGAAACCACGTCCGCCATCGCACCCCTGGAGCGTCCCCGCGGCGTGTGCTTCACAACCGACAGCGTCAATACACCGGTCAGGCCCTCGGCCTTTCGTCATTTCCTGAAGCGTCTGGTAAACATCTTGTTTGCTGAAATCAATCGTCTCCGCCTGTCCGTCCTTCGCGGCCATCGCCAACCTCTCCGGAACGCGATCAATGGCGATTACCCTTCCTGCTTTGAACATCCACGCACTCTTAATGGCAAACTGCGCGACGGGGCCGCATCCCCAAACGGCCACGGTGTCTCCCGGTTCGATTTCAGCGTTCTCAGCGGCCATATATCCCGTGGGGAAGATATCAGAAAGAAACAGGACTTTATCATCTGGCAAGTCGGACTCGATCTTGAGCGGCCCGACATCAGCAAATGGCACCCGTAAATACTCCGCCTGGCCGTGCGGTTTCCGAGCATATGCGAGAACCCGAAAAGCCCTGCCGGGAGAATGACCCATTGCCTTTTCGGCGATCATCCTGTTCGGATTTGAGTTATCGCAGCACGAAAATAGAGTCTTTTGACAGAAGTAACACGTCCCGCAGGAAATCGTAAACGGGACGACGACGCGGTCACCCTTCTTGAGATTGCTGACGCCTTTCCCAATCTCGACGATTCCCATCGGTTCGTGGCCGAGGATATCCCCCTTTTCCATCGTGGGCATCAACCCATTCAAAAGGTGCAAATCCGACTGGCAGATCCCGCTTCGGGTGATCTTGATGATCGCGTCCCGAGGATCGTGAATCTTTGGATTGGGTACGTTATCCACGCGGACATCACTCTTTCCGTGCCAACAAATGCTTTCATGTCTGCTCCTTATTAATTTCTCTTCGTGTCGTTCGGCTGCTTCCTCTACCGAGTGGGATTGCCCGAGGTCCCATCCGTCTTCGCCAATGTCGACAAGCTTCAATAAGAAGAGAAGGAGCTGCTGGAGCTCGTCTTCGGTCGAGGCCCTCGACGTCGATCAGCCGGTTGCTCGCGCCCTCGATCGCCGCGACGATCTCGTTGAGCTTCAGCTGGATGGCCAGCGCGTCCTTGTTCTGCGGCGCTGGATCAGGAACACCATCAGGAAGGTCACGATCGTCGTGCCGGTGTTGATGACGAGCTGCCAGGTGTCGGAGTAATGCAAAGACTGGCCCCGGGAGGCAGCCAGACGACAATGATGATCGCCGCCAGCCCGAAATGCCAGAGGTTCCGCTCCATTCCGTTGCCAAGCATGATGTCTTTTCGAGGAATGACACGTCTTTACTATTCATATGGGTTCAGCGGGTTGAGTTCAATCACGAGACGCTATGCAAAGCCGATGCCGACGTTAGAAATCGCTCTCAGATCGGCAATCGAGATCGACATTGACACTCCCTGTTCCCATCGCTGTGCAGCGACCCGCGCATTTTTGGCCGCTGATTACGGAATTCTGAGGCAGAAGCCTTGGCATGCTGCGTGCTAATCCCCGGAGGGTTTCGAACTTTAACAGGAGAACACAATGAAGATGAAGACGTTGCAAGATCTCTACGTGTCGAGAACTCAAAGACCTCTACAGCGCGGAGAACCAGTTGGTCAAGGCGCTGCCGAAGATGGCGAAGGCAGCTACCGCTGCTGGAAGTGAAAGAAGCCTTCGAGAACCATCTCGAAGAGACCAAGGGGCAGGTCGAACGGCTCGAGAGAATTTCGAGGATGAAGTCGCCCAAGGGGAAGAAGTGCAAGGCGATGGAAGGCCTCGTCGAAGAGGGCAAGGAAATGCTCGAGGAGGATGCCGAACCCACGGTCAAGGACGCCGGCATCATCGCGGCTGCCAGCGCGTCGAGCATTACGAGATCGCCGGCTATGGCACTGTTCGAACATTCGCGACGCTGCTGGTTACGCCAAAAGGCGGCGAAACTTCTTTCAAGATACACTGGACGAGGAAGGCGGTGCCGATGAGAAACTGACCGAACTGGCAAACTCGATTATCAATGTTGAGGCGGTCGAGGCATAACCAAATAGCGGATGCCAATGTGGGTATCCGCTTCTTACTTTTCCAATGCTTGCGTTTGGCACTTATGATTTGCGTCTGGCCATTTCCTCACGGAATGAGCCTCTCCCGGGTTGTCTTTCTTCCTTCGCACTGGCGCCGAGTGCCTGATAGTGCTGATGAAGGTTGTGCACTTCTTGTTCCGGCAGGTTCTCAAGGTCAATGAGACGATTGCTCGCTCCGTAATTTGCTGCGATAATCTCATTCATTTTGAGTTGAAGAGCGAGCATCGCCTTGTTCTGGCTTCGTTGGAGAATGAAGATCAGGAAAAACGTGAGCAGCGTCACGGGGGACGGTCGCTAACTGCCAATCCTGCCGGTGGGCGAATAAGGGGCGTGTGAATAGCCATATTATTGCAAGACCGGCGACGGCGAGTATCGCTGCAGTGCTTCCGATCGACCCGTGCGAGCGGGTGAACGATCTTCTCGACGTGGGAATGTTTCAACTCATCCTGTGGCATTAGCGGACTCCTCTGCCGGGAAAAAGGCAAATCGTATGCCGCTGAAGGAATCGTAATCGAAATGCCGTGCCGTTATTTGCTCGGGTTGCAAAGCTGTCACTTCGCCTTTCGGAGGTCGTCCTTCGGGCTGGCAGGAAGTGGTAAAGCAGTTCTATCACAGATGAGCCTCCGCAGGGTTCGGTTGCTCGACTTCGAAGAGGAAACACATGGCGCAGGCTAAAGGTGGCGGAACTGGTGGTGGAGACGCTGGTCGCAGGCCGGCGTCCGCCGCGTGTACGGTTGGCGGCGACTCCCTCAACGGGATCACCGACACGATCCGCAAGCGGAAGGACATAAGTTGGGTCCACGTCCGGCACGAGGAGGCGGCCGCGTTCGCGGCCGGGCCGAGCGCACCTGACCGGCGAACTGGCCGCCTGCGCCGGGAGTTGCGGGCCGGGCAATCTGCACCTCATCAACGGCCTGTACGACTGCCACCGGAGTCGCGTGCCGGTGATTGCCATCGCCGCACACATCCCGAGCAGGGAAGTCGGCACGCGGATATTTCCAGGAGACCCGCCCCGAGGCTCTGTTCCGCGAGTGCAGCCACTACTGCGAGACGGTCGCCCACCCCGAGCAGATGCCCCGCGTGCTCGATATTGCGATCCGCACCGCGATCGAACGGCGCGGCGTCTCGGTGATCGTGCTGCCGGGTGACGTCGCGACCCAGACAGCCGAGTTTCCGACACCCGAATCGTCTCACGCCGGACCGATCCCGGTGGTGCGCCCTTCCGACGGTGAGATTACGGAACTCGCGCGGCAATGCTGAACGCCGGGGCGAAGGTAACAATCCTGCGGCCGGGTTCGCGGGTGCCCACGCCGACCTGATGGCTCTCGCGGGGCGGCTCAAAGCCCCGATCGTCCACGCCATGCGGGGCAAGGAGTTCATCGAGCCGAACAATCCCTACGACGTGGGGATGACGGGACTGCTCGGGTTCTCGTCCGGATACCGGGCGATGATGGCGTGCGACACCCTGCTGATGCTCGGGACCGACTTCCCGTACACGCAGTTCTTCCCCGAAACAGCCAAGATCATCCAGATCGACATCCGGGGCGAGCAGATCGGCCGCCGGACGCGGGTGGACCTCGGGACTCGTCGGGGACGTCGGAGACACGATCGGAGCGGCGCTGCCGTCACTGACCGAGAAGGAAGATCGCGGACCCACCTCGACGACTGCTCGCACACTACGTGAAAGCACCCAGGGACTCGACGATTGGCGACGGGAAGCCGGGCAAGAAACCGATCCACCCGCAGTTCGTCGCCAGCGTGCTCGACGAAGTGGCCGCGGACGAGCGGTCTTCGCGTGTGACGTCGGCACACCGACTATCTGGGCGGCCCGATATTTACGGATGAACGGAAAGCGTCGCCTGCTAGGGTCGTTCGCTCACGGGTCGATGGCCAAAGTGCGCTGCCTCAGGCGATCGTGCGAGGACGTACCCCGGCCGTCAGGTGGTAACCCTCTCCGGCGACGGGGGCTGGCAATGCTGTTGGGCGACCTGCTGTCGTTGCGGCAGCTCGACCCCCGGTAAAACTGGTCGTGTTCAACAACGGGTCGCTCGGATTCGTGGAGCTGGAGATGAAGGCGGCGGGGATCCTCGACTTCGCGACCGATCTCAACAACCCGAATTTCGCGAAGCTCGCTGATGCCGCGGGGTTGCTCGGGTTGCGGGCGGAAGATCCTGGGACGTAAAGCCGATGATCGAGCAGGTGCTGGCCCATGCGGGACCGGCGCTCGTGGACGTGGTGGTAAACCGGCAGGAACTGGCGATGCCGCCGACGATCGACGTGGCACAGCGGTGGGTTCAGCCTGTACATGATCAAAGCCGTGCTGAACGGGCGCGGCGACGAGGTCATCGACCTGGCCCGCACGAATTGGTTCCGGTGATCACGATCTGATCGCCATCTCGGGGTGACGCGGTGGCTTTGTGCTGTCGCTCATTTCAGTATATCTTCCAGAATCCAGGGCTAATTAATTCAACCAGGTGTTGGTCCGGGTCGCGGAAATATAGGCTCGAGTACTGCCGGGCCATTCCACGATGCTCTCGATCGCGACTTTCTCCGGCCGCCAGCCGTTTCTCCCAATGCCCCACGTCTTCGGCATGGGATCGAGAAGGCGAGATGGCTCCGCCGGATGCCCCGTGGTAAGGTATTACCCCTCCCGGTACCACAGCGGGCTCATCGGTTGCCCCCTTCTTGAACAGCAACAGGACGTTCCGCCCCGCCACGTTAAAGGCGACAAGCCGCTCGGTGTCGAGCAGCATGTCGAAGCCGAACAGCCGACTTGATAGAAGCCGGACGAGACGGCGGGATCGGCCACGGACAGGGCCGTTTCCAGGATGCCACTGACTTGCATGGTGAGGTCTCCATAAAATAGGCCGGGCGATTTCCGGCCGTGGCGGTTTTCACAAGAAAGACGATTATGCCGAAGCGAGCGCTGGTCCTGATCGACATCCAGAACGACTATTTTCCCGGCGGGAAATGGACGCTGAGCGGGATCGAGTCCGCAGCGGACAACGCGGCGAAGGTGCTTGGCTGCCGCCCGGGCGGCCGGCGACCTGGTCGTCCACGTCCGGCACGAGTTCCCGACGGCCGACGCGCCGTTCTTACGCCCGGATCGGACGGGGCACAGATCCACCCGAAGGTGAAGAACCTCGACGGCGAGCCGGTCGTGCTGAAGCACCACGTCAATTCGTTCCGCGAGACGGACCTCAAGGCGATCCTGGACCGGCACGGGATCGAGGAGGTGGTGATCTGCGGGGCGATGAGCCACATGTGCGTGGACGCCGGGACCCGAGCGGCCAGCGACCTTGGGTACAAGTGCGTCGTCGTGCACGACGCCTGCGCCACGCGCGACCAGGAGTTCGAGGGGCCGTCGTCCCCGCCGCGCAGGTGCATGCCGCCTTCATGGCCGCCCTGCGATTCGGCTACGCCAAGCTGGTCTCCACCGACGAATTCCTTTCGGGGAAGATTTGAGAATATCGAGGGCCTGGAGAGTCATCATGATCCACTACCGCACCGTCAACGTCACGGGCCACCGCGTTTTCTACCGGGAGGCTGGCGACTCCGCGAAGCCGACGCTCCTGCTTCTTCACGGTTTCCCGACCTCATCGCACATGTTCTGCGACCTGATCCCGCTGCTCGCCGATTACCACGTCGTGGCCCCCGATCTCCCAGGCTTCGGGGACACTGTCTCGCCCGCAGGCTTCGATTATTCCTTCGACAACCTCGCCTTGGTGATCGGCGGCTTCGTCGATGCGATTGGACTGCGCGAGTACGCTCTGTACGTGTTCGATTACGTGCCCCGGTTGGCTATCGGCTCGCCGTGGCTCACCCCGAGCGCGTCATTGCCATCGTCAGCCAGAACGGGAACGCGTATCTGGAAGGATTCAGCGACGCCGGGCGGCGTGGCAGAATTACTGGAAGTCGCCCACGCCAGAGAATCGGAACGCCTGCCGGGAATCGCTCACACCAGCGACGATTCGGAACATTCAATACCTGCATGGCAGCGATGCGCAAAACTCGTCGCCGGACGGTTACACGCTGGACATCGCTTACATGGCCCGGCCCGGCGCGGAGGAAATTCAACTCGATCTGATCCTCGATTATCGCAGCAATGTGGCGATGTACCCGACATTCCAGGAATACTTCAGGACACATCGTCCGCCACTGCTCGCTCATCCTGGGTAAGAACGACCCGCACTTCCTGCCACCTGTGCCGAGGCGTATCGGCGCGATATCCCGAATGCGGAAGTTCGCTTGCTTGACACCGGGCATTTGCGCTAGAAACGCACTGCGGGGAGATTGCCGCCGGCCATGCGTGACTTCCTCGGAAGGGTCGTGTCTGCCGCTAGTTGATTATGGCCCGAAACGCATTTCTTTGAGGGTGCTGGAGCATGAATATTGGAAACAAGCCCTGGGCAGAAGACACCGGCAGACTGTTGCTGCGCCGTGGTGGGCGGCCTCATGCTGTTCCACGGCATCAATAAGATCCGCCACGGCGTGGATTTCATGTCCCCCTTGCTGGAAGCTAAAGGATTCCCTGCCTTTATCGCCTATGGCTCGTACATCGGCGAAGTCTGTGGCCCCGCTGCTCATCCTCGCGGGCGTTCTGACTCGCCTGGCATCGCTTGTGGTGGCGGGAACAATGGTCATGGCTGTCTACCTCGCGCTCGAAAATCAGGTAATCGCGTTGAATCAATTTGGCGGCTGGGCGATTGAACTCAATGCGTTCTTCTTCCTGCGGCGATAGCCCTCGCCTTATTGGGCTCTGGACTGGTTCAGCATCTGGCAGGGCTACAAGTGGTGGTTGCAGTAGCGGAGTATAAAGCTCTTGCCAGACCGTCTTGCGCCGCCCGCCGCCGGTGTCCACTGAGCAAATAGATATCCGACGCATCCCCGTGAGCGGGTCGTCGGATGGGTCGTTGCCGTCGAGATTCAGGGATAATACTGCGGAGCCTCGCGTCGGTCGAACATCCCGTAATCGCGTATGACACGTACCTGGCGAAGCCGTGCGGCACCATCCTGCAATGATACCCTACTCTCGAGCTTCAGCAGCCCCCTCATCCCGCCATGTAATGAGCAGAATAATATTCCCGGGCGTCAGAACTGCATCGAAAACGTCCCATCCGACAGAACCCGGCATAAGTCCCAGCCAATTGGCGATTTCTTCAGGACTGCTCTGCTTGATCCATTCCGGGCGGACGTTTGGCATCAATCAGCGTTATCGTCGTCCCCTCGCCGACCTCGGTTTCATCCAATCGTTGCTCCAGTAGTTTTTCCTGCCGACTATCCTTTGTCACCTCGCCCACTCGCAAGTGATAATCCAACATGATTTTCGGCCCGCCCCTTGACCTGTGCCTCGTGATGCTGCATCTGCGTGTGCCAGCGTACCACCGACTTTTGATCTCGCCAGTCCGATAGCGAGAGGATCCACTGGCCACGAATAAGGCTGCGGTAGCGGACGATGTCCAAGAACCCGTCCATTCTCTCCAGCACCGGCTTGAGCGATTTGGCAAGGCCAAGGTAATCATCCCATTTCTCTGACTTCGGATGGACTTCGAATATCACCGCGAACATGTGCATCTCCTTTTTTTAAGTGCATTTTATGGGACACCATCACTCCGCCCACGGAAGATGAAGCGGCATGCCTTTTGCGGATAAATGGAAGGGCTGAACCCTTGAGGAGACTCACCGATGCGATTTCTCTGCTTTCTATTCCTGCTTGCTTTTGCTGGCGGGTTGCCCTTTTGGCATACGAGAACCAGCAGGAGATAACGCTGACGATACTCGATAGAAAGGTGCTACCACCACTCTTCCGATCCTCGTAGCCGTAACTTATGCGGCGGGAATGTTGAGCGGGTGGACTGTCGTTGGAATGCTGCGCCGATCATTGAGCCGTGTCATAAGTGAGCCGGTTCAGTATTCGCGATAAGCTAAAGGAGATTGTCATGGCAAAAAGAGCGACCTGGAAACCTGGGGAGAAAAACGCTGGCCGGTCGAGCGAACCAATTCTTGGCTCCACGCCTTTGGCCGCCTCCGCCGCCGATTGGATCGGCTCGTCGACATACAAGAAGCTTTCCTTAAGACTCGCGTCATCCGTAATCTGTTTGAGGTTTCTCGCATAACTTCATTTGTTCCTGAATGCTCTAAGGCGGTATATCATCAATGCATACAGTTCCCCTCCCTACAGACACGGAGGAACTCGAAAAGCTGTTGGAAGAGTCCAGCATGAAAAAAGAGACTCGCGTTGAAATCATGACGGCAGTAAGAAAGGGCGTGGCCGAACAAATCGCACATCAAGCCAAATACCCCGACGTGCCGCCAAGACGGTAATCACGCCGCCGCCCGATCCGCCTGGCCCGGGGCCGCATCATGCCGATCCCCGGCTGCGCAAAAGGATCACGTTCGGCTTGTCGAAGCCCAAGGTCGAGGACTTCCTGAAAAAGCTCAGCGAGACACTTGACGCCGGCTTGACATGCGCGAACGGCTGTCCCCAATGAACACCGAATGTCGGCGTGGTGCTGACCTTGGCGATTGCCGGCTTGCTCTTTTTCCTGTGGCGTGGCGCGGCAAGAGGGTGGGCTAACGCAGGGCGATGCTCGATTCGAGCCGACGGTCAACAAAATAACAAATCGATTTGCACATCTCCGCTTGAATCGTATACGGGTCTGCGTTTATGATGTGCCGGATATTTCGCGGCCCAAGATTGTGAGGCCTGCGCAGGTTCGCCCCTTTGCAGCATCACGGAGGATGCCTTGATACTCGATCCTGTGCGAATGGTTCGTGCGGCGATCCCGCTGGGAGCAATTCGCGATCCTGGCGTGGAGCGGGTTGCTCGTGTTCGTGAAGCGTGCGCGTTGCGTTGGCGCCGACGCTGAAAACGGTTTACCCGATTTACCAATCGTCCTGCCAATTGTGGTGGTCTGGCGAAGAAGATATACGACCCATATCGGCCGCACAACGTCCCGGATGGGTTTCGCTACGTGCCGTCGTTTATCATGTTGATGTCGCCGTTCGCGATTTTCCCGGACAGCGTCGGCGGCGTGTTCGGTGGCGTGGGCGGCGCGGTGGGGTTGCTCGTGTCGCTGGGTTGGGTTCGCCCGCAGCGTGTTGCCGGGGCCACTCTGCCCAAACATTGCGCCTGGTTGTTTTTGCTGGCATGATGCCGCTGTCGATGCAGAGCGTGAACAATGGCCAGGTCAACATTCACGTTGCCGCGTGCATGATCGCGATGTTACTGCCTTTCAGGAAGTGGAAGACAACCTAGCCGTGTTGCGAATCCTCAATGACGAAGCCCAGGCGCAGCAAGCCGCGGTAGCAGCGGCCGAGCACTCGCTGGAGCTTTCCACCAATCGTTACAAGGGTGGCGTGGTCAGCTATCTGGAAGTAACTACGGCGCAAAGCACGGCCCTTGCCGATGAGCGTGCAGCCGTCGATATCTTGCGTCGGCGTATGACCGCCAGTGTTTCCCTGATCAAGGCCCTGGGCGGGGGATGGAGTTCCGCCAATCTGCCCTCTGTGAAGTTGGATTCACGCCCCCTGACCGCAACTGGGCAGTAAAAGGGTTGTCCGGTTGCGCTTCCACGCCTAATACCAAAGTAATCCCGTATCTCCCTGATTGCGACTCGCCAGGCTCCGGAACATCATCTATACGTGCAGCAAAGATTTTCAGGAGTATGCGCCATGCCCCTGATCTGGAACATTGAAGATCCCAGATTCGCCAAGCAACTAGACGGACTCAATCACCGCAACCAATTCATCCATGAGCTCGCCAGCGTCATCCTGGCCGGCCACGATGGCTTTGAAAGCGTCTGGAACATCGCCAACCGGGTGTATGACCGGCATAGCTCGCCCCATGCAGCATCGCCGAATCGCGGCAGAGGTGGGCAGCCGAGGAGAGTCGCCCTTAGCGCGTAGCCCGATCACGTTTGGAATTTGGGACAATTGGTGAGACCATTGAATCTGAGAACAGAGGAGATGGCCGCATGAAATACCGAATTGCTATCTGGGCGGGTGCGGGCTTCATCGTTGCGAGTTGCTGGGCGCTTTATGCCTTCGCAACCACGGCTCCAGCGATGACCTCTGCCGACCCGGTGGTCACTCTCGTAGAACTTACTTGCCCAGTTGTGTTTGCCAGCATCCATTTCCACTTTCCGCTTGGATTGTATTGGTCTCTGCTTGCGAATGCTGCGACGTATGGTTCGATTGGTCTGATCGTTGAGGCTCTGCGGCAACAGTTAGACTACGCAGAATAAAGCAAAACAGTCCAGTACCAAACGTTGTGAAAAAAGCGACTACATTCCTGTTCGTACTTCTTAACGGCACATGGGCTTTGACGGCGTACTTGCTTCACAGAAGCGGGGTTCATCCCGCACTCATTGCCACCGTGGTAGCGATTGGCCTGCTGTTCGGAAATTTGGCAGGCTACGCTGGCCTTAGACTCGCAGAGAAGTTGCTCCGCAGAAGGGGCTAAATCCAAACTGAGGGACTACCCCTAGCTGGCAAGCGTTGCGTCGAGGGACAAGCAAAATGTATGCTCTCCCTCCATGCTCCGCTCAATACTCGCTTTTGTTCTTCTCTCCACCGCAACTTTCGCGCTTGCCCAGCAACCATTTCTTCCCTCAGAACAATGGGTCAAGTTGCGCGATGAGGCCAGCGGCGCTTCGCCCTACGAGAATCTGCGTTATCTGACGCGCCTGCATCGCGTGCCCGCCACTGCCGAATTTGATCAGGCGGCACAGTTCGTCCTCGAACGCGCGCGCGGATACGGGCTGGCCGAGGTCCAGAGCGAGCAGTTCCCTATTGACGGCAAAATTCAGTACGGGTTGATGCGCTCTTATCTGGGCTGGACGGTCGAAGCCGGTCAACTGTGGGAAGTGCGGCCCCAGCATTTGCTGCTGGGTGATTGGGCCACCGACCCGATCCGATTGGCCGACTATAGCCATGCTGCCGATGTGGAGACAACGTTGGCGGATGTCGGCGACGGCTCGCACGAATCCGATTACAGCGGCAAGGACGTGCGCGGAAAGATTGTGCTGGCCGACGGCGTGCTCGCCCGCGTGCAAGCCCTGGCGGTGGCGAAGTACGGCGCTGCCGGCATCGTAAGCGACATGCCGAACCAGACCACGGCATGGTCGGGCCTCGACCGCAGCCTGGTGCGCTGGGGACATCTGGATGCACGCCTGCCATCAGGATTCGCCTTCATGATTTCGCGGGAGACCGCGGAGTCCTTGCGGGCGCAGTTGCGAGCCGGAGATCAGGTCGTTCTGCACGCGAAGGTGAAGGCTGAAGTTGGCCCCGGTCACTGGACGGTGGTAAGCGGTGTTATTCCAGGCACTGACCCGGCCAGCGGCGAAATCGTTTATAGCTGCCATCTGGATCATCCGCGGCCGGGAGCGAATGACAACGGCAGCGGCTGCGTCACCATTCTGGAATCGGCTCGAATGCTGGCGCGACTGATCGGCAGCGGGACGTTGCCGCGTCCAAAACGTACGCTGCGCTTCGTGTGGGGGCCGGAGGTCGAAGGCACCATGGCCTACCTTAGCCGCCATCCTGAGATTCGCTCGCGGCTCCGCGCCAACGTTCATATGGACATGGTCGGCGGCGATCCTTTCAAAAATAAGTCCATGCTGCATGTGACTGGAACTCCCTGGTCGTTGCCCAGTTTCGTGACCGACGTCGGCGCGGCATTCGCCGACGTCATTCGCTCGGGAGCAGCGCGCTATGCGGGAAGCGGTGACGCGCCGGAAGCAGCGGTCATTGAGAATCGCGCCGGGGAACCCGGCACGCGCAACCAGTTCCTGGCGGACGTGACTCCGTATTCCGCGGGCAGCGATCACGACGACTACGATTCGTCCACCATCGCGGTTCCTTCGCTCTATCTGTGCGACTGGCCAGACATCTACATCCACACCGACCACGACACGCTGCAACAGATTGATCCCACCAAGCTGCGCCGGGTAGCGCTGCTGGGCGCCGCCGCGGGATATGTCTATGCCAGTCTCGATGCCGAACGATCCCGCGGATTGATTCCCTACTACACGTCGCAGTCTGAAGTACGGATGGCGGAGTTGTTCCAGCATGCCCAGCAGGTCGTGGAAGATCCGAAACTCGATCCCGGCACCGCATGGTATGAGGCACGAAACCTGATGCGGCAGGGCCTCCGGCGCGAACAGGCGGTGCTGTCCTCCCTACTGCAGTTTGCCGGCGCGAACCCGCACGATGCAGCCTCTGACAAAGTTCTCAGCGATCAGGGGACAACCTTCGACGCCTGGATCGACACTCAAGCCAAAGCTCGAGGAGCGCAGGGCACGGAGCCGAAAGCGCCATGGGCGGGAGCAGCGGCGGCGCAGAAGATTCCAGTCCGGGTCGGCGACTTCGGACCACTTCCTCTATCAGAACGACGACGTTCTCAAGGCGCGGCTCGATCCCGCGCGCCTGGCGAAGATCAAATTGTTGAACGCCGAAGCTACGCCTCTGCTCAACACCCAAGATCTTTCGGAACTTTATGCCTATGAGATCGTAAATTTTGTCGATGGGAAGAGAAGTGTGGGAGAGATCCGGGACGCAGTCTCAGCCGAGTATGGCCCGCTTTCCGTGGAACTCGTGGACGATTACCTCAACGCCTGCAAGGATGCTGGGTTGATGCAGTGGAAGTAAGGATTGCGTGGCGGCATTATGCAAAGGCCAGCACGAGCGTGGACGCTGGCGCCCGCATAAAAAAGCGCCGCCCGGTTGCAGGCGGCGCCATTTTCAATCCGCGAATTTCTGAACAGCCCTCAGAACGAATAAATTAAATCGAACTGCATGCGGTTCAGCCGGGCGTCTTCCTGCCCGGGTGCAACTCCGGTTGATCGGGTGGCGTTCTGCAGCGACGTATTGAGAGTCCGCCCAAACCAGTAGGTGTAAGCGGCGGTCGTGTTGCTGCGAAGCCTCCACAACCCGTAGATGCGATTCTGTAGAACGTTGGTCTGGGTGCGCTGGTCGCTTTCGACGAACGCTGCGAGCACGGCATCCTGTTCTATCCGGTTCCAGGCGTAGCCAACCTGGATGTCGTTCTTGTTCTTCTGCTGGCCGATGCTGATGTCCGCCATGTAGGCCTTGTTCTGGCTGCCCAGATCGTTGCGGACTGCGCCGTTCGAGCCCAGCGGATGTGGCTTGGCCTGAGGGTTGTCTATGAACTCGAGCAGCAGGTTGAGCGGCAGGCGAGCCGAAGGCGTCTTGAACGTGTTGTTCAGGATGAAATCGGCATATAGGAACTGAGAGAAAAAGTGGGGCGTCCCAATGGTGGTGGCGGCGTTGGTAAAGTTGTTAGGAGCAAAGACGCAGTTGGCGCCGCCGGTGGAAGCCGGGAAACCTTGAGCACCGCCCTTGCAGCCCGGGCCCTCACCCGGAGACTGACCCACCGCAAATGCACTGGCATTCAGCAGCGTATCTATATTGTTGAACTTGAGGGCAGTGAACGAGGCTGTACTTGCCCAGAACCGGCCCAGCTGCAGCTTGGCCGATCCCTGTCCACCGATGGCGTAAGTGTCCCCCGCGCCCGAGACTTCGTTCAGCATCAACTGCATGCCCATCACGGTAACGTTCTTCAACACGGGAGAGTGCAGGTCGAAGGAGAACTTCTCGCTGAAACCTTCCGGGTTAATGTCGCTGTCGAAAGTCATCGGCGTCCGGATCCAGGTGTAAGCAAACTTTCCGCCCGTCACCGAGACCCACCGGTGGGCCACCGGGTTATAGGTGATATATCCACGGTCAATACCGATCGTTTTGCGATCAAAGAAATTTGTCAGCGATTCGTTGGTCGAGGTAGGGTCGCCCAGCGCGCCGCTCGCCAGGGAGAGGCCGGCGATGAAGTCGTCGTTCAACTTGCCGTCGAAGCCGAAGCGAACCCGGATGCGGGCCCGGTTGCGGTCCTGGACATTGTTCTGAAAGAAACTCTCACCGCGTACCCGGACGTCGCCGTTGAAGCGGAAGCGTCCCACCAGCCCTTCCAGGGCCGACATGCGCTTCTGCTCTTCCTGTGTACCGACCGCCGTGTTGGTCAAGGTGGTCTGTACGTCGGCCATCTGGCTATCCAGCTTGGTGACTGCGTCCTTCTGGCTGACGGCCGCGGTTTCCGCCGAGGCAGCCTTGCTCTGTGCATCGCTGGCAGTGGCCTGGGCCTGTTGCAGCTGTTGCTGCGCCTGCTGCCAGGCCTGATCTTTTTGCTGCACTTCCTGCTTGAGTTGCTCAATCTGTTGCTGCTGGGCGGCCAGCGCATCCTTCAAGGATTGGAGGTCTTGCAGAGTTACCGCGGGTTGTGCGGGCTTTGCCGCCGCCTTTTTGGCTTTGGGTTTAGCCGCAGTTTGCGCCACCAGCGTTCCAGCCAACAGCGGAACCACGCACCACCTGAGAACGGACTTCATCATTTCTCCTTTTGCCTCTGGCCCTGGCAGAGGATCCACAGAATCGAGTTTGTACTGCCGTATTA
The DNA here is from genome assembly GCA_963698825.1 of Terriglobia bacterium. Classification (GTDB taxonomy): domain Bacteria; phylum Acidobacteriota; class Terriglobia; order Terriglobales; family Acidobacteriaceae; genus JAIQFF01. The sequence continues at coordinate 15,183 of CAVOSG010000008.1, forward strand.
CGGGTGCCGGCGGCGGTACACGTTTTCCGCCGTCACGAGCACACCAAGGCTCAAAGCGAAGACCCAACGCGTCGATGGCCCGTAATTCTTAGGTACCGTCTCTTTTACTTCCGCAGTGTTACGAGATGGTTACAAAATGATGAAAATCTGATGAATCAGCCCAGATATTGGGAATTTGGAGGATGGGAAACAGTTTGCAGAAGAGCCATCAGGGCCGTCGCGCTGTGCGAATTCACGAAAGGCACAGAGCGGTGCTACACGGCGGCGGATGGTGTTACGGCGACGCGCCCTTCAATGAATTCCAAGAACTCGGGAATCCCGGATCCAGTCTTGGTCGAAACTCCGAAGATTTGCATGCCGGGGCGCACGGCCTGAATGCTGCGGCAGGCAGCGTCCATGTCAAACTCGACGGCCGTGGCGAGATCCATCTTGGTGATGACTGCCACATCGGCGCTATTGAAGATCGGGGGATACTTCAAGGGCTTGTCTTCCCCCTCGGTCGTACGACATGAGCACCAGGCGCAAGTCCTCGCCCAGATCGTACGACGAGGGACAAACCAGATTGCCCACATTTTCGATGAACAGGATATCCAGTTCGGCCAGGTTCCATCCCTCGAGCGCGGTTTGGACCATGGCGGCTTCCAGATGACAGAGCGTGCCGGTGGTGATCTGTTTGACCGGGGCCTGGCTGCGAGCCAGGCGGACGGCATCGTTCTCGGTGGCAAGGTCGCCGACCAGGGCGGCAACGCGGTAGTGTGGCTTCAACAGGGTGAGGATTCTTTCCAGAAAGGCGGTCTTGCCCGAGCCCGGGCTGGAAACCAGGCTGACGACGAAGACTCCGGCCTGCTGAAAGCGTTCGCGCAGCGCGCGCGCGCTCACGTCGTTCTGCTTCAGCACATTTTTTCGGACTTCAATGATGCGAGGTTGCTGGCTCATTCCTGTATCTCCAGGCCCACCACTTCGAGTTCCTTGCCTTGCACCACGTCGCCGGTGGGGGTCGCCGCATTCGGGACAGCAAAACCACTGCATCGAACTAAGCACACGTTGCGCCTGGCAACTGGGACAATAGACAATGATCGGGACCTCCTCGATGACCAGCCGTGATCCTTTCAACGGCGTGTCGTCGCAGGCCATTTCATAGGACGACAGCAGCGCATCCTTCACCACGCCGGAAAGCAGGCCCAGCTTCAGATGCACGGCGTTGACCTGGGCTCCGCGGCGCTCGCGCTTCTTCCTGTGGCCATGTCCACAATGCTCATCGCGATGGAAAGTTCATGCATAGTTTCAGTTGCCGCCCTGTGTATCGCCAAATGCCGCCAGGGCGGCCTGTCCCAGACTGATCCCGCCGTCGTTCGCCGGCACGGCGTGATTTGTCCAAATGTGAAGCGTCGCGCACCTCAAGCAGGTCTTTCAAATCCTGCGAGAAGAAGTTCGTTCTGAAAGACTCCTCCGGAAAGCACGACGGTATCCAGGCCTGTGGTCTGCACAGATGTCGCTTGATGCAGTCGCACAGGCCCTGGGCGACGCCGCGCTGGAAGGCGCGGGCAATTTCGCCGCGATCGCGTCCGCGCTCCGGTCTTCCGCGACTGACCGCAGCAAGGGCCGGAAGTCCAGTTCCCCGCCCACGAACGGAAACGGATACGGCTCCGTCAGACGCTGCGGCTCGCGCCAGTTGTTCCAGCCACATGGCGGCTTGACCTTCGAAGGTGATTTCCCGGGTGAAGCCGAGCAGCGCTGCGGCCGCGTCGAACAATCTGGCCGGCGGAGGTGGTTGTGAAGGTTCGCAACCGCTTGCGCACCAGTTCCAGTGACTGCCGATAGCGGCGGGGAAAACTGAACGGAGGCTCGGTAAGGTCGGGCAAATCTTCCATCTGTGCGAGAAACCCAGCGGCCGCCTGTACTGGGTGCTGCGCCGCGGCATCGCCGCCAGGCAGCGCTGCGGACGCAGGTGCGCGACGCGCTCGAAACCCTCCGCCACGCTTCCAGCGAAAATCTCTCCGCCCCAGATGGTTCCATCGTCTCCGTATCCGGTGCCGTCGAAACTGACGCCGATGACGCGCTTCTCCCAGGCTCCGCGTTCTGCCAGCACCGACGCGATGTGCGCGCGGTGATGCTGCACGGCAACTTCTGCGACACCTGGCAGCGCAAGCGCGTGGACGGTCGAAGCGTATTGCGGGATGGGAGTCGTGCACGACCAGCAATTCGTCCCATTGCACTTCGATACATCGAAACCAGATCGCGAATGGTTTCCTCAAACGCGCGGAATGCCTGGTAGTGTTCCAGGTCTCCGATATGCTGGCTGACAAAGGCCTGGCCATCGACCACCAGCGTGACTGTATTCTTCAAGTCGGCCCCGACCGCGAGCATCGGACGCTTGACCGGCAGGGTCGCAACTGCCCCCGGGGCGTAGCCGCGCGACCGGCGAAGAATGGCAGGGCCGAAGACGCCGGCGCGAACCACCGAATCATCCACGCGCCGCGCGATGGGGCGCTCGCCAATCAGGAATGCGTCGGCGATTCCGGAAAGACTGCTCTGAGCGTCTGTCGTCTTCGTAAGCGATGGGCTCGCTGGAGCGGTTGGCGCTGGTCATCACCAACACTTCCGGCGCACCCGCCGCGAAGAGCAGATGATGCAGAGGCGTGTAGGGCAGCATCACGCCGAGTTCGTTATTGTCTGGAGCGACGCCGCTGAGTTCCACTCTCGCCGGCGCCAGCACAATGGGCCGCGCGCTGGAGACGAGCAGTTCCTCGGCTTCCGGCGAGAGCTCCACCAAAGCGCGCGCGATTTCCAGATCCTTCGCCATCACCGCGAAGGGCTTTTCTTTGCGGTACTTGCGCTCGCGCAAAGCCGCGACCGCTGCGGGATTTCGCGCATCGCAGGCCAGGTGGTATCCGCCGAGACCCTTGATCGCAACAATCTTGCCCCTGCACGAGCAGGCCGGCAACGGCGGCGATGCTTTCCTGGCTTCCATTGCGCAGATTGATCCTGGGGTACGCAGGTAATAACTCGGCCCGCACGCCGGACAAGCGACGGGCTGCGCATGAAAGCGGCGGTCTGCTGGATCGCGATACTCGCGCGGCACAGACTTCGTCGAGCGGCCAGTCTTTCATAGTGGTGTTCGGGCGGTCATAGGGCAGACCCAGCACGACGGTGTAGCGCGGGCCGCAGTTAGTGCAATTGATGTAGGGATACTGATAGCGCCGGTCTGCCGGGATCGAACAGTTCTTCGCAGGCAATCGTCGCAAACCGGCAAGTCGGGCGAAATGCGGACGGTCGGATGCTCGCGGCGCTCGCTGTCGCGGATGCGTGAATTCGCGCAAGCCCACCGGCTGCGCAGGCTGCACTTCGATTTCCGCGATGCTGGCCGCGGGCGGCGGTTGCGCCTTCAGATCGCGAACGAAGGCTTCCAAGCCTGGTTCCGCGCCTTCGAGATGAATCTCAACTCCTTCTTCCGCCGTTCAGCACCCAGCCAGTCAGCGTATTCGCACGGGCCAGGCGATAGACGAACGGGCGGAATCCGACGCCCTGCACCACGCCGCGAACCCGAATGGAACAGGCGCTGGCCATGTGTCACTCCGAGTCCACGACGCAGCTACGTCCCTGCCAGCCGACCTGAACCACCTTGCCGTCCTCCACCAGACGGGACGTTGCGCTGTCCGCCGGCGACGTCGCGCATGCGTCCGCGGGCGGCGGGATCGGCCTCGACGTCATACTCCACGAACTCGCAGCGCTTCCACTCCAGCCACTCGCGCATTTCCTGCGTGTAGGGGCAGCGGGCGGTGCCGAAGAGTTCAAGCTTCGGCCACGGTCGAGTACCTCCATGGATTCGCGGATGACGTGATAGATCGAGGCCTGCACTTCCTGAATGCGCGGGATGTAGTCGCACTGCACGACCACGGGAAAATCCGCCAGCTGCGCGCGCTTGATTTCGCCGCCGTCATAGCCCAGCAGCGCGACCGTCAACAGATTTGCGTTTGCGCGCTTCTTCGAGCGCCATGATGATGTTGCGCGATCCGCCGCTGGTGGAGATCGCGATCGCAACATCTTCGGGACGGGCCTGCGCGATAAGCTGCCGCAGAAAAATGACCTCGGTGCCAATGTCGTTGGCGATGGCGGTGATGTTGGCGGGTTCGAGAGACAGCGAGACCGCGGGAACCGGCTTGATAACCCAACGGTGGAAGCACGCAATCGATGGCCCAATCGTTGGCGTCGGTGGCCGAACCGCCGTTGCCGAAGATAATCAGCTTGCCGCCCCGTTGCAGACGCTCGTGAATGGCGAGCGCCGTGTTGCTGATCTGCTCGGATTGCTCCCGCGCCACCTGCGCCGCGAAGTTGGGCATCGTCATGAACCTTCATCAGAATCGAGGTGGCGACTTCGCCAGAAGGTCGGCGGTTCTCTGCTTCTCCGTCGCCCAGAAAGGGATAGAGAAATCCCGACTCTCCTACGTCGTGGCCCAGTTCGCGATGCTCGAAGAAGACGTGCACGGTCTCCCAGAGCGTGTGATACAGAATCTCGATCATTTCCTGATGCATGAAGGGATCTTGCGTGGGCGACATCGAGCGCATAGGAGCCTTCCATGCCGGGGAGCGCGAACGTCATGGCGTCCTGCACGATGCGCCTGCTGCAGCGCGGCCCAGACTTCCGGGTCGCCCTTCGGGCGGACCGAATCCCATGACAATGTCTTCGGGACGAAGGATGGCTTCAAGCCAGGGACGGAACAGAATGGAAAAATCCAGCGCGGGAAGCGCTCGCTTGCCCACGATCACGGGATGAACGAATTCTACCGAGACGTGCTGCGCATCGGTGGCGTAAGGCCCGCGGCCGAAGGCGAGCAGGCGGCCTCCGCGCAGAAACCGCTCCGACATTTCGCGGCATGCTTCCGCCAGGCGCGGCGCTTCGCGCGAGAAGAACTGTTCGAACAGCTCGATTCCGCTCCAGCAGGCGCTCTTCGACTTGGCTCGCGAGTTCAACTGCTGTCGCCATAGCGTTTCTAGTTCACAAGTCTTAACAAATTCGCGGCAGCGGATCGCCGACCAGCATGTCCACGATCCGGCTGCCGCCGTAAAGAGTGGTCACCAGAACCGTGCCCGCCGGCTGCTCACGAACTTCGCCAATCATCTGCGCTTCGCTTCCGCCGGGCGCAAGGCTCAGTGCGTTGATGGCGGCATCGGCGTATTCCGGCGAAACCACCGCCAGGAACTGGCCTTCGTTCGCGATGTGCAGCGGATCGAGTCCCAGCAACTCACATGCGCCGCGCACCGCATCGCGCACCGGAATCTGATCTTCAAAGAGAACCATGCCCAGTCCGCAATCGCGCGCCAGTTCGTTCAGAGATGTAGCCGCGCCGCCACGGGTTGGATCGCGCATCCAGCGAATGCCCGGGCCGGCTGCGTCGAATCAGAGCTTCGACCAGAGGCAGCACGGAGCGGGTATCGGAACGAAGATCGGCTTCCAGATCAAGCTCGCCGCGCGCCAGAAGGATGGTGATGCCGTGATCGCCGATGGGGCCGGAAAGCAGAATCTTGTCGCCGACGCGAACCGAGCGCGGATCGATCTTCACGCCCTGCATCAGCCGTCCGATGCCGGTCGTCGTGATATACATGCGGTCGGCTTTGCCGTGCTCGACAACTTTAGTATCTCCGCCGGCGATGCGTGACTCCCGCGTCCCGCGCGGCTTTTGCCATGGCGCGAACTTCGGCTTCCAGCACCGGCGTCGGCAGCCCGGCTTCGAGCACGAAGGTGACGACCAGCGCTTCCGCCTGCGCTCCCGAGACCGCGAGATCGTTCACCGTTCCGTTGACGGCGAGTTCGCCGATGGAGCCGCCGGGAAAACTCAAAGGCTTCACCACAAAACTGTCGGTGGTGATGGCGACTGCGGGTGCCGTTGATGTCAACATGCGCGGCGTCTCCCAGCGGGCCCGGGAGCGGATCCAAAAAGCAGGGGCGCAAACAGACCTTCGACCAGCCTGCGGCTGGCCTTGCCTCCGGCGCCGTGGGCCATCTCGATTTGGGGATCGCGGAAATCGGATCAGCGGCGGGCTTGGCCTCCGACGCATCGCCGGAGCGCTTCACGCGATCGAGCTCAGGCTGGTCACCATTGCTGCTTTCCGGTGTTCGTAGTTGTGATAAGCTGCGCATGATCCTTCCGATGACACCATGAGCGCGCCAATGGGATGCTCCGGCGTGCACTCCCGGCCAAAAAGTTTACATTGATGCGGCTTCAGAACGCCTTTCAGCACTTCTCCGCATTGAGCCGCTTTGGGATCGGTCACCCGCACGCCGGGGACGTCGAAGCGCTGCTCGGCATCCCACTGCGGCGTAGGTGTCGTTCGGACGCGGAGGCCGACTGCGAGATGAAGCCCAGCCCGCGCCATTCGAAATACGGCCGCAACTGGAAAACCTCAGCCATGGCGCGCAGCGCCGCGCGGTTCCCTTCCCAGGGAACAACCCGTTTGTATTGGTTTTCGACTTTGGCTTCGCCGGCATTCAATTGGCGAAGCAGCATGACGATGGACTGCAGCATATCCAGCGGCTCAAAGCCGGAGACCACGATCGGCTTGTGCTCGATCTGTTCGCGATCCACTCGTACGGGACGGCATCCGATCACGGTCGAGACATGTCCGGGGCCGATAAAGGCGTCCAGCCGCATGTCGGGAGAATCGAGGATCGCGCGAATCGCGGGAATGATGGTGACGTGATTGCAGAAGACCGAGAAATTGGGGATGCCTTCGGCTTTGGCGCGCATCAGCGTGAGCGCGGTGGAAGGCGCCGTGGTTTCGAAGCCGATGGCAAAGAACATGACGTGCTTGTCGGGATTGTGCCGGGCCAGTTTCAACGCGTCGGAGGGTGAATAGACGATGCGGACGTCCATCCCGCGCGCTTTGTGTTCGAGCGGGCTGCCCTGCGTTCCCGGGACGCGCATCATGTCGCCGAACGCGGCAAAAATAACATCTGGTCTGCTGCGCGATGGAGAGGCCATCGTCAATTCGCCCCATGGGCAACACGCACACCGGGCAGCCGGGCCCGTGGATCAGTTCGATATTCTCGGGAAGGATGTCTTTCAGGCCAAAGCGATAGATGGCGTGGGTATGTCCGCCGCAGACTTCCATGAGGCGGTAGTGCCGGCGTTCCGGCCAGGCGGCGAATTTCCTCCGCCGCTCTCGAAATCAATTCGGGTTCGCGGAACTCATCAACGAATCTCATGCTGATCGCTCCCTGGCTGGCGGGATCCGGGCCGGTGTTAATTCACGCCGGTGTCTTTCACGTCTTCCAGCCCGTAGCCCTGAACTTCCTGCATCGCGCCTTCAATTTCTCCCAGCGCCCGAAGCGTGTTCATCTGGTCGAAGGCATCCTGCTCGCTGATCTTGCTCATGGCAAAACCGACGTGGATGAGCACCCAATCGCCCGGCACCGGCTTGTCGTCCTGCAAGAGCCCGAGGTCGATCCTGCGTCGGACCCCGACAACATCGACCAGGGCAGAATCCCGGTCATTCTCGGAAGAAATCTCGATGATCTTCCCTGGTATGGCTAGACACATGCGACAACCTCCGGAAAACCGTCCTTGGCCATTGGTCGTTGGTCGTTGGCCTTGGCCAAAATCTGACAACTCACGTTGCTCACGATCAGTTCTGCTCACTTGTCACCGAACGGTTTGGTCTTACGACCAAGGACCAACGACGCTCTTCAAGCCGCTTCAACCCTTTCAAGCCCTACGAGCCGCGATGTTGAACGACACCTTCAGTTCGTCCTTCAGCTTCACCGTGCCTCCGGCGGCGGACACCGGCCGGATGTCGTAGTCGCTCTGGCGTATGGCAAAATCTCCAGCCGCCCGCAGTGTGTCGTCCTTGATCGTCACCCGCGCGGAAACTGGCTGGGTTTGAGTTACTCCGTGCATGCGCGAGATTCCCATTCAGCGCGACCGCGTACTGGCCTTCGGAAATTTTCTGTATCGAAGCCACGCGATCACACTCATATGCGATTTCCGGAAAACCATCCGCCTCCAGAACTTCGTCGTGCATACGACGCTCGATTTCCTGGCGGTCCTTGGTGCTGATGTCGTCGGTCACGGTCAGCGAAGCCGCCTGAATCACGACTCGCAGCGAAGCGTCATCCAAGGCGCCGGAGATGAACTGCACTTCACCCTGAAAGTCCGATATGGCAATCGTCGGATTATGACCAAACGACGAAAACAGTCCAGTAGCAAATGCCCGGACTATGAACGTACTTCCCTGGGGGTCAATCACGTATCGAACTTTCGTGGCCTCCGACGCCTCTGCTGTAGCCAAATAGACACTCTCCCTTGGACTGACGGGCGGACCTGGATTCTGGCCCGCCGCTTCTACATCGCCCGCAATTTCAGGTAGCGATCCAGGTCCGGCAGAGCCAGGCTGGCCAGATCACCCACTCCGAGCTGCCCCATGTAGCGCCGCGCGATCGGGTTCGTGAGAATCAAGCCCGCGCCGAAAACGATCAGCGCCACCCCGCCCAGCATGAACAGCGTGTCCTTGTCGTTGAAGCTTCCGTTGCCATTCTCCATTCCCCGTCTCCTTGTCGTGCAGGATGTCTACAATGCCGAACCAGCGTTCTTCAAACCAGGCTTCTCCAAACCAGGCTTGTCGAAACCAACCTGGGTCCCGGGCCCATCTCCGTTCAGAATTCTTTGCACCAGCGACTCCACGAGCTTGACCGCTTCGTCCACGGCGGCAGCGACCGGCGTGCTCAACCCCATCTGGCCTTCCTCACCGCCCAAAGTCTCCGGCTCGCAGCCCACCAGCAAAACGTTTTTTACTTCGATGTTCATGGCTCGGGCCATGCGCAGCACATTCATCGGATTCATGGCGTGTGCTTCCACCGTCGCTTGCGGACCTTCGGGATCATTCAGCTCTTTCAAATCCGGCTCGATGACATACAACGTGCCTGGGGCCTGGCCGTGCGGGCACGCATCCACGAGGATCGTGGTCTCGTAACCGTCCTGCAAAGCGTAAGCCAGGTCGAAGCCTCGAATGCCGAAGTCGGCCACTCGCACGCTTGCCGGTAGCTTGAGCCCCGCCATGCGGCGAACGACTTCCACGCCAAATGCATCGTCTCCCAGGAAAATGTTTCCAATGCCGGCAACCAGGATGCTGGGTTTCTCCACGGGCTTGAGTTCCCGGACTTCATCTTCTGAAAGAGGCTCCACTTCTTCCGCATCGAAGAAGAAGCGATGACCGGGCTGGCGCAGCAGCCCCATGTCTCTTCCCGGATCGTTGTCGAGAACGACGCAAACGTGGCACTTGCCTTCGTAGTCCTGCTCGAGACATTCGATCGTCGCAATCTGGCCGGCCAGCGCGATGTCCATTACATCGCCGCCCCGGCGCGGACGCAGACGCACCCGGCTTCCCTGCCTGATCCTCGATTCCCGATATTTCAATAGACTCAACCGGCGTCTTGTCTTCCAGCAGCTGCCATTCCCACTCGTTCATTGGGTTTCCTCCTCGAGCGGGCGCAGGCTTCGCAGAACTCCGTGCAGCTTCATCAACTGTTCCACCGGCATGTTCTCGGTGCGCTCCAGCATGGCGCGGGCACGTTCGTCGGATTGGCTCATCTCGCGTTTTTCATCGTCGGTCAAGGTCATGATTCGCAGCGAGAGAATTTCGTCAATCTCGGTCCCGTCGAACAAATCTCCCGCGCTTTCCGGAGCGATCTGGGGATAGTCATAAAGAATGATGGGGGAAGAAAGCATGGTGTCGCACTCCCCTTCTTCGCCCACCAGCACCGGCCAGGTGCCAATGTTTTTGCAGCTGGCCGCCAGCTCGCTGAGCGGCTCCGGAGGGGCGAGCAGCGACACGAATCTGCCATCCTGCACGCCCAGGACGGTGTGGGTAGAGGCGAGAGAACTGAGCAAGGCGTCGTCGCGGGTGGGCTTGGCCACTTCAAAAGGTGTGGTGTTGCGAACCCGCACGGTGATTTTGTACAGCCCGTCCCCAACCTTTTCAGCCATGATTTCGGCGGCGCCACAAAGTGGCTTCCGTTCGCGCACGATCACACCAGCAATCCGCCCGGCGCCGTCTCGCAGATATTCGAATTGCGTTTCCGCGGGAAAACTAAAAGCATTGGGCACCAGCCGGTAGCCCAGCGCTTCCACGTTGCAAGCCCGCAAACTTACCTCGCGCTCGATGGCTTCCTGCCAGGGTTGGTAAACGCGATCGTTTACTACCAGTTTGTCTACCAGGCGAAGCTTCGGCGTTTCCTCGGGCGCCAATTCAGCCGCGGGTTGTGTCAGCTGCCCGACGGAACGCGCCACCAGTTGCAAAAACCGGATTCGGACTTCCAGCCCGGTCATGGCGCTACCTTCGACCAGGCACTCCGTCTGCATGGTCCAGGCTTCGCTGCCATTCTGGGCTTCGCTGTAGGACTGGGGAACGAGCACGCCAAAATTCCAGCGCTGCTGATTCTTCACCGACGATGGGCGGTAGGGATAGAGCATGTAGCCCTCATACAACACCGCTTTCGCGATCCTCTCCACCGTCGCCAGGTTCATGAGCCCACCGTCTCTTCAATCGGCAGCAGGCGTTCGAGCGCTTCTTCCCAGGTGGGAATGCCGTGCCGGACTTTGTATTGATGCAGGCGGTCGAAAGCATCTTTATGCAGGCACAGCCAGGCGCTGTTGGGATAGTAGAGCTCCATCATGTCGCGCCACACTCGCACCGGCAGTTTGAAGCGGGCTTCCTTGTCCCACGAAATCGGCGCGACTTGCAGCCCACCTTCGCTGGAAGCATAGAAAACCGTGCCGCTGAACTGCGCGCAAATGGGAACGTCTCCGTCCTTCAGGCCGTCAAAGTATTTGGTGGCAGCAACATTGAAGTCGAAACTGCAGGGTACGGGAAGGTCTACCAGCGTGCTTCCCTGGAACGAGGGCACTACCAGGCTGGCATGTGTCCACAAAAGGTTTCGCAGGGTCTGTCCCCAGCGGCTGGGTTCGCCGAAGAGATCGAGTAGGCGCTCCTGATCTTCGACAGTGTATTTGCGGCGCGTGACTTCCATCTGAATCTGGCAGCGCAGCGCCACGGTGTGGATCGTCTCTTCCGGATTGGCGGTGGTCAATCGCAGCTTGAAAGCCAAGAGAGGTGTGGCGGCATGCGGTACCGCTTCTGCACCCTCGATTTGAAAGCTCAGGTCAGGCATGCGATTCCTCTTCCTGCTGCACCTGAGATGCTTCTTTCACTTCAACCGATCGCGCTTTCAGGCTTCTGAAAAACTCGCCGAGTTGCTGCCACACTTCGGTTCCACCGGAGAGGCCCTTCCAATGCGCCCGAATCAGGCCCACCAGCTTGTAACATTCGTCGATGGGGAGCAGGTAGTACTCGGGCGCCGAATATCCGCGGGCATAACCCAGGCGGTTGACCAGCAAGCCTTCGACGTCCGACTCCATCTGGCTGAGCACGGGATTTCGCCCCACAATGTCATTCCAGGATTCCAGCGGCAGCAGCGACTCAGTCGCGCCCGCCGGACTGGGATAAAGTGCGACGACGCGATCCTCGAGGCTGTTCTTGAAGAAAAAGGCCATGTTGATGGGAACCATCAGGCCATTCCACTCGGCATCGGTGAGGTTGAAGTTGGGAAGAGAACGAACGCGCCGGGGCACACGCTTGAACTTCACCCCCTGGCCACTGAAGAGGATGGCGCAGGCATCGCAGGTGCAGAGAATCTTTCGCCGCGCCGGTTCGATCAGGTGGGGATGGCTAGGCGACAAGCCTACACTGCACAATTCGCAGCGCTCGACCGGCCGCTCGCGGCGCGCGAACTGACGCAGCGTGCCAAAACCCGATTCCGTAAATTGTCCCGCGCTCATGAATTTCACAAGTAGCGCCGCCGTCCCGGCGGCTGTCCGGCGGGCGTCTCGCCCGCCGAGCCGAGGGCGAGACGCCCTCGGGACAGCCGGCAAGATGCCGGCGCTACAACAATTCCCTCAATCTGCACCCTGCGGCTCTAACGCGGCCGGACTTCCCATCAATTTATCCAACGACACAAAGCCCGAACCGGGCTTCTCTTCAAAGCCTTCGATGACCAGCGAGCTCAAATCCGGCGCCGCATCGTAGACCGCACTCTCCAGCGTTGCCTGCAAGGTCTTGGTGGTGGAACCGCACGTATGCTCACCGGTTTGCACGCGCAGGCGAACCGCACCGTCGTACACTCCGAGCAACTCGACTTCGCACCCTTGCTTCCGCAGCTGCGGTTTCACCCGGTCCACGGCTTTCACTACGCGGCTCTCGAGGTCTTCCGGATGAAGCCCATAGAGGATGAGCACACTGCTCACCAATGAATTGCGGCCCAGCTGGTCGATGATGGCGAGCCCCGGCTCCCCGGCTTCGGCGACCAGCTCCATTGCCTTTTCCAGGGCTGCGCCGTGCAGGTCCATCAGCGACTGCACCAACTCTTTGGTGGTAGCCCGCACCGCCGGATCCGCGATCGCTTCGATCTCCTGCACCAGACCGCCGATGCGTTGTATCCGTTCTCGAAAATCTTTGTCGTCAACCACGAGGCTCCCTTTCAGAAAAAAGGAGTGAGAGCGCAGTTTCGAGATGCCTTTGCGTCTCCGCAGGCGCAAGTGGCGATTTCTAACGGCTACAGCCCTCACTCCCTAATCAACCATGGCGCAAGTTCAGGGTTGAAGACCAAACATGGGCGAATGGTGCGTCTCCAGCACCTTGCCGTTCCCCAGATACATATGAACGCCGCAGGGCAAGCACGGGTCGAAGCTTCTGACTGCGCGCATGATGTCGATTCCCTTGAATTTGTCGGGTCCATTTTCTTCGAAGATCGGCGTGTTCTGCACCGCGTCCTCATACGGACCTGGCGTGCCATAGATATCGCGCGGGTTGGCATTCCAGGGCGTGGGAGGATACGGATGGTAATTCGCGATCTTCCCATCGCGAATCACCACGTGATGCGAGAGCACACCGCGGACGGCCTCGTGGAAGCCGCAGCCGATGGCTTCCTCGGGTACTTTGAAGTCGGTCCAGGTCTTGGTATGTCCGGCGTGCAATTCCGCCAGAGCCTTCTCCATGAAGTGCAGGGCGCAACAAGCGGCATACACCTGGAAGTAAGTCCGGGCGCGATCGCGTTCAATGGCGTTGCTCCACTTGGGAATCTTCCATTCGAACTCGACTTCGGGCAGTGACGTCGTCTTGGGCAGGTACATCTTCACGCTGTGGCCAGTGGCCTTGATGTAGCCGATATCCACCAGCCCGGCCAGCGCGGTCGCCCACAGGCGGGCGATGGGGCCGCCGCCAGTGTCCATCGCCAGATGGTCGCCGGTCCGCTTATCGAACCAGCGTGGCGACATGACCCAGGTGTACTTGCCGCCAAAGTCCCTCTTTTGCGGCCGTGGAATCGTGGTCTGGTTCCAGGGATGGTTCTTGTCCACGGGATTTCCCAGGGGATCGGTCTTGACGAAAGTCTGCTGGCCCTTCCAATCGTCGTAATACGAGCTGCCCAGAAGGATGCGGATGTTCAGGTTGATGTCCACTAAATCGGTGGTCACCAGCTTGCCGTCCACAACAATGCCCGGTGTCACGAACATTTTGCGGCCCCAGTCCGTCATGTTCTTGTAGGTATAGTCGCAATGGTCGGGATCATTGAACGATCCCCAGCACGCCAGCAAGACTCGCCGGCGGCCAACTTCCTCGTATCCGGGCAACGCCTCATAGAAGAAATCGAACAGGTCGTCGTGCAGGGGCAGGACCTTCTTCATGAACTCGACGTATTTCATGAGGCGGACCAGGTAGTCGGTGAAGAGCTGAATCGTGGGCACCGTCCCAACCCCGCCGGGATAGAGCGTGGAAGGATGAACGTGCCTGCCTTCCATAAGGCAAAACATTTCGCGCGTCATGCGGCTCATGACCAAAGCTTCGCGATAAAACGATCCCGTGAACGGATTGAGGGCGGTCATGATGTCCGCGATGGTACGGAAGCCATGCAGATTGGCGTGCGGAGCCGGCGTCGATTGCGCTTTGGCCCAGACTTTGGGGTTGGTCTCCTTCACCATCTGCTCGCAGAAATCCACGCCGACCAGGTTGTCCTGAAAAATATTGTGGTCGAACATGTACTCGGCCGCTTCGCCGAGATTGACAATCCATTCCGCGATGGCGGGGGGCCTGATGCCGAATGCCATGTTTTGCGCATAGGTGGCGCAGGTGGCATGGTTGTCACCGCAAATACCGCAGATACGGCTGGTGATGAAATGAGCGTCGCGCGGATCCTTACCCTTCATAAAGATGCTGTACCCGCGAAAAATGGACGAGGTGCTGTGACACTCGACGACATGCTTGTTCTCGAAGTCGATTTTGGTAAAAATCCCCAGACTGCCCACGATCCGGGTGATCGGGTCCCAGTTCATTTCCACCAGGTTCCCTTTCTTGCTGGGAACATCCTTGGTCGGTGCGGTAATAGTGCTCATGGATCGCTCCTTTGGATTCTCAGTAACCGTTGTCCGCTGGGTTCCTTAAACTGGTTTCCTCAATATGATCTGGGGTGGTATCCGGTAGTAAGCTCCGCCCGCGGATGCCGCCACTTCGGCTCCTTGTTGGCCGTGGACTGGGTCATCGAGCGTAGCGCGCGAATGGCGCGTCCATAAGCGCCGACTGCGGACGTTGAGACTCGGGCGCCGGGCGGTTCATCCATGAACGGCATGAATTTGTCGGGAAAACCGGGCATGGTGCAGCCGATGCAAATGCCGCCGACGTTCGGGCAGCCGCCGATCCCGGCCATCCATCCCCGCTTGGGCACATTGCAGTTCACGACCGGCCCCCAGCATCCCAGCTTCACGATGCATTTCGGGGAGCCATACACTTCCGCGAAGTCGCCTTGCTCGTAGTAGCCGGCGCGATCGCAACCCTCGTGTACCGTCTTGCCAAAGAGCCAGGTGGGACGCAGTTCGTCGTCGAGCGGAATCATGGGCGCAAGTCCCGCCACCTGATACAGCAGGTAGAGGACGGTTTCCATGAAGTTGTCCGGTTGCACCGGGCAGCCGGGAACGTTGACGATGGGCAGGCCGGCTTTCGATTTCCAGTCCCAGCCCAGGTAATCCGCCAGTCCCATAGCGCCCGTGGGGTTGCCTTCCATAGCGTGAATGCCGCCGTAGGTCGCGCACGTGCCGCAAGCCACCACTGCCAGCGCTTTGGGAGCGAGGCGATCAATCCACTCGTTGGTGGTGATGGGCTGTCCGGTTTTTGGATCGGTCCCCAGGCCGGCCCAGTAGCCTTCCTTCTTTATCTTCTCGTTGGGGATGGAGCCTTCCACCACCAGGACGAAAGGATCGAGCTGGCCCTTTTCCGCCATGTACCAGAATTTCATGAAGTCGTCGCCGCACTCGTAGGCGAGGACGGGATTGTGGAGGTGTACTTTGGGCAGGCCCGGAATTGCGCCCAGCAGAACATCTTCGATGCTGGGTTGGCTTGCGGCGGTGACCGAAACCGAGTCTCCGTCACAACCCAAACCGGCTGTGATCCAGAGAATGTGTACCTCGGCGACAGGCGATGGTTTTTGCGTGACCCGACCGTAAGGAACTGTTTCCGCTGCCATAGCTGGAATCTCCTTTCCCATCTCCACTGGAGGACGGGAGTTGCCGAATTTCC
This sequence comes from Terriglobia bacterium, assembly GCA_963698825.1. Taxonomy (GTDB): domain Bacteria; phylum Acidobacteriota; class Terriglobia; order Terriglobales; family Acidobacteriaceae; genus JAIQFF01. The sequence goes on from CAVOSG010000008.1 coordinate 30,798, forward strand.
GGTTTGCGGTTGGCGAATATGTTTAAAGCGTTGCCCTGGTAGAACCTTTCGTCGTTCGGGAGGAAACCTGAGAGTAGTGCGTGCCCTTACCGACGCCCCCAGCATCAACAAATAGAAGATCGCTCACAAGCGGGAGCACCACTTTTTCAGTTTCGTGGGAAGCACTATTTTTTCTATCAGGGATTCCCCGATGCCAGGGGTGATGGCTGCCAAAGCAGAAATGGGTCTTAAGAATTTCTTTGCGAACTCTGCGGCGCCTTTGCGGAAATTGGAACTCTTACGCGGTCTTTTCGGTCATGTTCCACTGGATGGCGTGCTGCATGAGTTCGCGGGCACTGCGCAGCGACAATTTTTCCTTGATGTGCGCCTGGTAGGATTCCACGGTCTTGATGCTGAGGTGCAATTCTTCCGCGATCTGCCGCGTCCCGTGCCCTTCTCCGATCAGGCGAAACACTTCCAGTTCGCGGTCGCTCAAGTCAGCGATCGAAGAATGGCGAAGCGTACCCGATCCCGTGATGTAGTGCTTCAGCATCTTGTTGGCGATGCGGTCGCTGACGTAGATCTCGCCGCTAAGAATACGGCGCAATGCCACCAGCACTTTTTCCGTCGCCTCCTGCTTCATGATGTAGCCGTTTGCCCCTGCGCGCAGGGCGCGCTCGGCATAGATCGACTCGTCGTGCATGGAGAGGATGAGCACCGGAAGAGTGGGATGAGTGCTGCGAATGTTCTTCAACAAATCGATTCCATCCGGGCCGTTGAGGGAAATGTCCACGATGAGAATGTCGGGCTTGGAGAACGCCAGCGCGTGCATGGCTCCGGTGGCCTCTTCGGCTTCACCGCAAACCAGCAGATCGGCCTCTTGATTGATGAGCAGCGCCAATCCCTGGCGCACGATGGGATGATCGTCGACCACCAGGATTCGGCTTTTTCTCGGCTCTGCATGGTTTTGCGACTTGGAGTTGAAGCTCGGATCTGTCTTCATTCTTTACTCCTCGGCTCTGATCGGTTCCTGGACCGCCCGTTGCACTGGAAATGAGCAAGTCACCCTGGTCCCGCCGGTTGCCAGGCGCTGCATCTCCAGCGATCCCCCGACAACCCGGGCGCGGTAGTTCATCAGATGGCGTCCCATGCCCGCGTTGTTGGCTGGGATGTCGGCAATTCCCGAACCGTCATCAGTGATGGAGAGCGCTCCCTGCTCATGGTCAGCAGCCAGGCGGATAACGATCTGGCGGGCGTGGCCATGTTTGATGGCATTGTTCACCGCCTCGCGAGCAATGTAATACAAATGCGTGGCCACGGTGTCGTCATGAATCAGCACCGGCGTGAAGCACTGGAAGCGGCAGGAAATCCCGAACAGGTCTTCCACTTCGCCTGCCCATTGCTGCAGGGCTGACATCAGCCCCTGCGCATCGGAGACCACCGGAAGTAAACCTCGTGCCAGTTCGCGCGTCTTGTTGATGGCGTCATTGACCAGCCTCACGATCTTGGCGGCATCACCGGCCTCGGGCAGGTTTTTTTCCATCAGCTTCTGTTCCTGCACCTTGCTCATGAACGCAATGCCGGTCAGATGCTGGCCCAGACCATCATGCAGGTCTTGCCCAATGCGGCGTTGTTCCCGTCCGCTGACTTCCAGAATGGTTTTTTCCAGATGTTTGCGTTCCGTGATGTCGATTCCGGTGGCAATAATGTAAGTCGGAGTTCCGTCGTTGCCGGGGAGCACCGTGCTCGACCACGCAATCAAGCGGCGACCGCCGTCTCGCTTCACCAGGTACGCTTCATGGTCGCTGGGCAGCTGGTCGACACAGAGTTGCTGGAAAACCGACTTGAAGCGGTCCACTTCTTCCGGAACCATGAATACATCCCAGATGGCCCGGCCGGCAACCTCAGCGACCGAATATCCGGCGGTCTGTTCGCACGCCCGGTTGAAGCGGATGATTCTTCCTTCCGGATCCAGAACCACTACCAGAGCCCCCACGGTGTGCAGAATCGCGGAGACTACGTTGCGTTCTTCCTGCAAGGCTTCTTCGGTGCGCTTCAGGTCTGTGATATCGAACCCGACGCCATGGATGAACCAGGGCTCACCGTCGGGCTTGCGAATCATCTTGGCTTCGCAGTGAAACCAGATCACACGGCCATCGCGTGCAACCACACGATACGCGGAGCGTAGCGGTTTGCCGGAAAGAAACATTTCGGCCGCTTCCGTGCTCCAGCGCTGCTTGTCATCAGGATGGATATGGCTGTACCAGCGCACTGGATCTTCCAGCCATTCTTCTTGGGAAAAGCCCAGGGCCGCTTCGATCTGCGGGCTCACGTAGGCCTCGCCGATGCCGCGATCGAGATAGGCCATGAATACGACGGCGGGAATCTGCTCGACCAGGGCGCGATATCTGGCTTCCAGATTGGGCAGTTGCGCATCGTCGACACCCGCCGAGGTCGGCAGTTGCGGTGGATACACGATGCGCCGGGCGATGCTGGAATTGCTGGAGAACACTCCCGCCAAGCCCTGGAGTATCTCTTCCGCGTGCGCGGCATCGAGTTCAGGTTCGGCAATCGCGGGAGGATGGCCGTCGGACGTGTCATTCGCACCTGCCCGCGGCCACGAAAACGAAACCATGCTCACCCTTTCAACTGAGAAACTCAAACCAAGCCCTGACCAAATTCAAAATCGGCGGACTCTTTACCTCGGATCCACATTTTCCCGCGGCTTGACCCGCTTGCGCCATCCCGGCTCCTTGTTCAGCGACGCCTGCGTGAAACGCCGCAATGCGTGAATCGCTCGTCCGTATGTTTGCACCGCTGCTGAAGACAAGAGCGAGCCTGGAGGCTGATTCATGAACGGCATGAACTTGTCAGGAAAACCGGGCATAGTACAGCCGATGCAGATTCCGCCCACGTTGGGGCAACCGCCGATACCACCCATCCAGCCCCGTTTGCCCACATTGCACTGCACCACCGGGCCCCAGCATCCCAGCTTCACGATGCAGAGCGGTGAACCGTATTCATCGGCAAACTGCGCCTGCTCGTAAAAGCCGCCGCGATCGCAACCCTCATGCACCGTATTGCCAAACAGCCACGTAGGACGCAACGCTTCATCCAGCGGGATCATGGGGGCGCGTCCTGCAGCCATGTGCAGCAAATACAGCAGCGTCTCCATGAAATTATCCGGCTGTACCGGACATCCCGGGACGCACACGATGGGAATGCCCGCCTTCGACCGCCACTGCCAGCCCAGATAGTCCGCCAGCCCCATACAGCCCGTCGGATTGCCTTCCATGGCGTGGATGCCACCGTAGGTGGCGCAGGTACCCGCCGCAACCACGGCCCACGCCTTGGGCGCCAGACGGTCGATCCATTCGCAGGTGGTGATCGGCTGCCCGGTCTCTGGATCGGTGCCGAACGAAGCCCAGTACCCTTCCTTCTTATTGGTCTCGTCTGGAATCGATCCTTCGATGACCAGAATGAACGGTCCCAACTGGTCCTGCGCCGCCAGGTGAAAGCGCCGCATGAACTCATCGCCGTTTTCGATGGCGAGGAATGGGTTCAGGAAATTGACTTTCGGAATCCAGGGCAGCGCCCCGTTCACAATATCTTCGATGCTGGGCTGGGTAGCCGCGGTCATCGCGATCGTGTCCCCATCACAGCCCAGGCCGGCCGTGATCCACAGGACATCGATTTCGGAGATCGCCGGCTGAGTTCCAGGGCGAGTTGCAGGCTCCGCCATTGCGGCCTCTCCTTTAATCCAACCGGGCCCACCGACAAGGGCCATATCTTAACGGATTATCGAGGCTGAATGCGCCTCAAAAGAGCCGCTGTGGGATGGGAAAGCAACCAATCCACTATCGCCCGCCGATTCTGCTGTTTACTGCGCCTGGATGGACGGCCTCTGACCTGAAACAAGGCGCCTGCGCCCTTTTGCCCTCTACTCTTCTAATGTGAGCTATCTTGCTCAGACACGCGAATGAGCATCTGTCATTCTCTATTCTCCTGAGTGTGCACGAGGAAGCGGCGAACGCCAATTCGTAGCTTCCATTCTTAGGTCGCAGGGGTCGGACCCGGCCGGTTCAAGTCGAAGCGACCACATCCAGCTGTTGGCGTTCTTCGCCCGTGCAGACCGCGAATCTCGCGGCAACACGACTCGACCCTAAAAGCTCCTGGACCTACGAATGGGCGGACACCTCTGGCGGAGAGGGGCGTCGGCTCGCTACCAAGAAAGGTCGAAACCATGCCTTTGATTCAACTCCTGGAAGTTCTCGTCGTGGTGGGTGTTCTCCTGTGGCTGGTAAATCGCTTCATTCCAATGCAGGGATCCATCAAATCAATTCTGAATAGTGTCGTGGTAATCGCGGTGGTGTTGTGGCTGCTGAATGTTTTTGGGTTGTTTCACTCTCTTTCCCGCATTCACGTTGGAAGAGGATGAACTGATGGTGAGGTCTTCGTAAAGCGCGGTCCACCGGGCCAGGTCGAGACTAAGCAAGAGAGTGTAGATATTTGCCTCAAGGAGAGAACTGTGAAAACCAAAGTTTTGTTAGCCCTCGGAATCAGCCTCAGTTTGAGCGCGTTCGCTCAAACGAATTCTCAAACCATGGTCATCGAACCCATGGCCCACACTCCGACATTTCGGGTCACGGTGGTCAGCCGTAGCGTGCAGGCGGTCAACTACAAACACCGTGGGGGAGCCACCAAGGTAGATTTCGCGGGTACGGACCTGATGCCACAGGCGAATGGCCAGGCCAAGGTGGAAAGCAAGAAGGGCTACATCGAAATCGAAGTGGAGTTTGGCAACCTGCAAAAACCCACGACTTTCGGGAATGAGTATCTGACCTACATTCTCTGGGCGATCTCGCCCGAGGGCCGCGCGGTGAACCTGGGAGAAATCCTGGTGGGCGACAACCACCGCAGCAAGGTGGACGTCACCACCGACCTTCAGGCCTTCGCATTGGTAGTCACCGCGGAACCTTATTATGCGGTTCGACAGCCCAGCAACGTGGTCGTACTCGAAAACATAGTCCGCGAGGATACGAAAGGAACCATCGAGGCGATGCACACAAAGTATGAACTTCTGGAGCGCGGTGGATACATCCCCACCGGCTACAAATTCGATCCTGTGGTTCTGAACAGCAAGCTGCCACTGGAATTTTTTGAAGCGCGCAATGCCTTGCGCATCGCGCAATCCGAGGGTGCCGAGACCTACGCCAACGACACCTATCGGCACGCGGCGCGTTTGATGGACCAGGTCGATGCCGATGCCACCAGCAAGCACACCGACAGGAAGGCGATGATTGGAGTCGCCCGCGAAGTCGTGCAGACCGCCGAAGATGCCCGCGCTATCACGGTCAAGAAGATCGATGAGGAGCGCCTGGCGAACGAACGTCAAGCCGCGGCCGATGCGCAGACTCAAGCCCAGACCCAAGCTGACGATGCCACCCGGCAGAAGGAACAAGCCCAGTCGGACCAGGCCCGAGCCGAGCGCGCCAGATCCCAAGCCGAGTCAGACGCAGCCAGGGCCCGCAACGACGCTGCGGATGCACAATCGGCGGCCGCCAAGGCCCGAGCCGATATGGCGGACAGCCAGGCCGCCTCAGCTAACGCTCTCTCCGCGGCGCAAGCGGATGCGGACCAATCCCGGCTAAGAGCACAGCAGGCTCAGGCGAGCGCGCAACAGGCCGATCTCGACAAAGCCGCTATGCGCACACGCTTGTCCGACCAACTGAACAAAATCCTTCAGACTCGGGACAGTGCCCGCGGCCTGATCGTCAGCATGTCCGATGTTCTGTTTGACACTGGAAAATACTCGTTGAAATCTGGTGCTCGCGAGAAGCTGGCGAAAGTTGCCGGTATCCTGCTCGCCTATCCAGGACTCAACATCGAAGTCGGCGGTTACACCGACAACGTGGGCGGCGATCAAATGAATCAGGCCCTCTCTGAGAATCGAGCTGGCTCGGTGCGCGACTATCTGGTGCAACAAGGGGTGGCAATGAACTCAGTCAGCGCAAGAGGTTTCGGCAACACCTTGCCGGTGGCCTCGAACGACAACTCCGCCGGCCGGCAACAGAACCGGAGAGTGGAACTGCTCGTATCCGGCGACGCGATCGGAAACCCGGTCAATGCGCAAACCGGAAGCCTGCAGTAGAACGAGCGTAAGCATCCAGCAGTGGAGGTAGTACGTATGAAAACAATCGGAATCACCAGCACAGCTGTTCTGTCTTTGCTCCTCGGAATCGCGGCGCCTGCCTGGACCCAGCACGAGGAGCAGGGCGAACGGCAAGAACATTCCGAACAACGGCAGAGCGGACACGAGGCATCCCGGCCCGAGCCGCAGCATACTCAGCCACAGCACGCTCAGCAGCAACGGCAGGACCAACACGAACAGCATGTGCAGCATCAACAGCAAGAGGTCCAGCACAACCAGCAACAACATGCCCAACAACAGCAGCGTCAGGACCAGCACGTGCAGCAACAGCAGCAGGCCCAACACAATCAGCAACAGCACGTCCAGCAGCAGCACGCTCAGCAACAGCGGCAGGCACGAGTCCAGCAGCCGCAACGAACTCAGCACCAGCAGCAGGTACGGCAAAGCGCCTGGCAGCAGCATCGCTCGCAAAACTGGCAGTCCGACCACCGCACCTGGCAACAACGGGGAGGCTATCGCGGCTATCGCATTCCTGACGACCGGTATCGTGGATACTTCGGGCCGAGCCACGGATTCCGCATCAATACCCTACCTTTCCTGGTCGTAGGTGGATACCCGCGCTTTCAGTATCAGGGCTATTGGATCAGCGCGGTTGACCCGTGGCCGGAATACTGGGGAAACGACTGGTATGACAACGATGATGTTTACGTCAACTACGTCGACAACGGCTATTACTTGTACAACCGCAGATATCCGACTACCGGGATAGCGATTAACATCTCGCTCTAGCGGCTGCCAGCGGGCACCTTCAGAAGAGGTTCACCCGCATCACGGAAAAAGAAAGAGTGAAACAATGCTTGGAACTATCTTGATCGTGGTTCTGGTGTTAGCCGCTCTCGGGGCGCTGCCCCGCTGGTCGCATAGCCGGGAGTGGGGCTATGCACCGACCGGCGGAGTCGGATTGGTGCTGGTCGTGGTTGTAATCCTGTTGCTGCTCGGTCGTATTTGAGTCGGGCTCGCGGAGGCGCCGCTCAGGCGCCTCACTAACGCAAGCCTCCATCCTAGAAGATGTTGCGGAATCCCCAGAACAGGAAACCGGCAAGAATCATCGATGCGGGCAAAGTCAGCACCCAGGCCATGAGCAGATTGCGCACCGTGGCCCACTGCAACCCGGTGTGATTGGCCGCCATCGTCCCGGCGATGCCGGACGAGAGCACGTGGGTGGTACTCACCGGAAGCCCGAACCAGTCCGCAGCTCCGATTGTGACCATGGCCGTGATTTCCGCCGCCGCGCCTTGTCCGTAGGTGAGGTGGTCTTTGCCGATTTTCTCGCCGACGGTCACCACAATGCGCTTCCAGCCCACCATCGTGCCCAAGCCCAGCGCCATCGCAACCGCAACTTTCACCCACAGCGGGATGAACTTGGTTGCGTTATCAACGTGCTTCTTGTAGTTGGCCAGGACCGCCAAATCGGCGGCTGCGATGTCGGGTTGATGGGTCTTCTGCATCAGGCGCAGCGCTTCGCTGACCAGGTACAAGTCATTGCGGAAGTTGCGCACGCGGTCGTTGGGCACCCGGCGAAGCTCTCCAAACAAAACCGTTTCGTTGCCGATGTCGCTCACCAACTGGCGCAGTGCCAGCATCGTATTAGGCGTGAATTCCTTGGTGCGAACGTACGTGGTCACTTCTTCGGTCGCATTGGAGATCACCGCGTCCGGGCTGACATACTTGTTCAAGGTATTTCCAGCCTGTTCCGACACGGCCACGAAATCCTGCGACTGTTTCTTGGTGACCGCACGATTCAGCGCGTAAGCCGTGGGGACGGTTCCGATCAGGATGAGCATGATCAGGCCCATACCCTTCTGTCCGTCGTTCGATCCGTGTGCGAAACTCACGCCGGTGCAGGTGAGCAGCAGAAGGGCGCGAATCCAGAAAGGCGGTGGCTGAGTTCCTTCCGGCGCTTCATAGAGTTTCCGGTTCTTGACCAGGGCCTTCATCAGCGAGAGCAGCAGGAAGGCGCCCGCGAAACCCACCAGCGGCGAAAGCAGCAACGACTTACCGATGTTCAAGGCTTGGCCCCAATCCACTCCGCTGGTGCCAGTCCTCACCGACATCAACTGGTTCGCGATGCCGACTCCAATAATCGATCCGATCAGGGTGTGCGAACTGGACGCGGGCAATCCGAAGTACCAGGTGCTGAGATTCCAGATGATGGCCGCGACCAGCAGTGCAAAGACCATCGCGAATCCCGCTTTGCTTCCCACTTGCAGAATGAGTTCGACGGGCAACAGGGAAATGATGCCGAACGCAACCAGTCCGGAGGAACTCACGACGCCGAGAAAATTCCACAAGCCTGACCACACCACCGCGATGTGCGGCTCGAGTGAATGGGTGTAAATCACGGTAGCAACGGCATTGGCGGTGTCGTGAAATCCGTTGACGAACTCGAATCCCAGGGCCACCAGCAGAGCCAGACCCAGCAGGAGATAGGGAAAGATGGAAGAGTTATGCACGCCCTGCAAATCGGAGGCCAGACTGGATCCGGCATAGATGACGCCGATAATCAGTACGACCCCGAAAGCAAGAACTCCGATCTTTCCCTGGACCTTTGCCGAGTTTAGCTTCGAGCGCGGGTACGGCTACGGGCCTCGGTCTGACTGGGGGAGGGGCTGCGGGTGCGGTCGCCATCGATTGGTCTCCTGTTCCTCAAACGAAAAAATCCGGTTCGAGGATGGCGGCCACTATACGGCGGGATTGTTACAGCAGTATTAAAGTTCGAGGAAAAATCAGAGCTTGTTCAAGCCATCGAGCGCTGCGACCTTGTATGCCTCGGCAAGCGTGGGATAGTTGAACACCGTGTCGCGAAAATATTCGATGCTCGCGCCCATAGTGAGAACGACTTGGCCGATGTGAATGATTTCCGCGGCCCGGTCGCCGATGGCGTGCACACCGAGCAGCTTGAGCGAATCAGGATCGAACACCAGCTTCAGCAGCCCCTGGTCATCTCCCAGCATCTGCCCCTTGGCCAGTTCGGCATAGCGCGCCAGACCTACTTCGTAGTTGATATTCTCGCGGGTGAGCTGCTCTTCCGTTTGCCCCACCATCGAAATTTCCGGGATGGTGTAAATGCCATAGGGAATGAGGTTAGGAGGCATTTTCCCGGGCTTGCCGAACATATGACAACTGGCGAGGCGGCCCTGTTCCATGGATGTGCTGGCCAGAGCGGGAAATCCGATAACGTCGCCCGCGGCATAAATATGCGGAACCTCTGTCTGAAAATGTTCGTTCACCACCAGCTTGCCCCGGCTCTCTGACTTTATTCCCGCAGACTCCAGATTCAGCAGATCGCCGTTGGCCTGGCGGCCGATGGTGTAGAGCAGTCCCTGCCCATGAACATTCTTTCCGCTGGCCAGCTTGGCAAACACGCGATCGCGCTCTTCGTCGAATCCAACCGAAACAACTTTTTCGCCCAGCCGAAACACCGTGCCCAGCTGGCGCAGCTGGAAGCACAGGCTCTCCACAATTTCACGGTCCACGAAATCCAGAAGAATGGGGCGCTGATCGAGCAGCGTAACTTTGACTCCGAGCGCGGCGAACATGGACGCATATTCCAGTCCAATGATGCCGGCACCCACGATGATCAGGTCTCTCGGAATTTCTTCCAGGCCATGCACCTGGTCAGAGTCAAAGATGCGATGGCCATCAATCGGGATTTCCGCGCTGTGCGCAGGCCTGGTTCCGCAGGCGATCAGGATGTGGTGGCCGCGGAGCAACTGGGCGCCTTCATCGCTCTTGACTTCCACCGTGTTGGCGTCGAGAAAGCGTGCATCGCCTTCGAAAATCGTCACGTAGTTGCGGCGCAGCTGAGACTTGATCACTTCAATCTCACGCGCCATCACCGCTTGCGCCCGGAAGATCAGATCGGACATGGCGATGCGATCTTTCAGCACATAGCCACGACCATAGAAAGTGCGCTGGCGGAAACCACTCAGGTACAACACCGCTTCCCGCAACGTCTTGCTGGGGATGGTTCCGGTGTGCACGCAAACGCCTCCAACGCTCTTCTTGCGATCAATGATCGCCACCTTCTTGCGCATCTTGGCAGCACAGATGGCGCCCTTCTGGCCCGCGGGGCCGCTGCCGATCACCACCAGATCGTATTCGTTAGATTCCATAGGGTATGATTCCAGGCCTTGCGGCGCTGCGCGCAAAAAGGGAAGCTACCACCACTCCATCTTGAAACAAAAGCTAAAATGCGTCCCCGTAACAATCTATTAACAATGCGGGGTTACGATGCCCCGGGAGGATTTCTCGTCGATGGCCCGTCCCAGCCTTAGCGATCCGCGTTATTACTTCAATCGCCACGAGTCCTGGCTGGCTTTCAACCGCCGGGTCCTCGAAGAGGCTCTGGACGAAGGCAACCCGCTGCTGGAAAGGGTCAAATTCCTCGCCATCACGGCCAGCAATCTGGACGAGTTTGTCGAGGTGCGGGTCGCCGGCCTTCTGCAGCAGGTGGAGCACGGGAATCCGCTCGCCGGCCCCGATGGACTCTCGCCCGAAGAACAACTGCAGCGTCTAGCCAAAGAACTGCACGCGTTCGTGGGCGCGCAATACGATTGCTGGAACCAGCAGCTGCTTCCCGCGCTGCGGCGGGAGGGCATCCGAATCTTGTCCGTGGCGCATCTGGACCACGCCAGCCTCGATGCGATGGACTTGTTCTTTACCCGCCAGGTGGACCCGATCCTCACGCCGGTCACGATCGATCCTTCGCATCCCTTTCCGCACGTCCTCAACAAGGCCCTGTGCGTGGCCTTCCACTTGCGCCGCAATTCCAAGCCGGGCACGACCTACCTCGGCGTGGTCACCGTGCCGCGAAAGCTGCCGCGCCTGGTTCGCGTTCCCAACAAGAACGGTGGCACGGATTTCATATTCCTGCACGACCTGATCGAAACCCATACCCGCAACCTGTACAAGGGCTACAAGGTCATTTCCTCGGGAGCATTTCGCGCCACCCGTAACAGCAATCTTTATCTGCACGAGGAAGAATCGCGCAATCTGCTCGACCTGGTGGACAGCCAGCTGCACAGCCGGCGCAAGGGCGATGTGGTGCGACTGGAGATTGAGGCCGCAGCGCCCTCCGAAATCGTCGATCCGCTGGCCCAGCAGTTCAACCTGCGGCCCTGGCAGGTGTTCAAGACCAAGGGGCCGGTGAACCTTTCCCGGCTGTTCTCACTGGCGGACCAGACTGCGCGTGCGGACCTCAAGTTTCCGCCGTTCAACTCCCGCAGCCTGAGCTTTGCGCCGAAAGTGTCCAATCTGCTGGAAGGGATTCGCAAGCAGGACATTCTGCTCCATCATCCCTACGATTCCTACGAGCCAGTGGTTTCATTTATCGAGACTGCCGCGCGCGATCCCGAGGTGCTCTCGATCAAGCAGACGCTCTACCGGACAAACGAAAATTCTCCCATCGTCCGCGCTCTCATGGAGGCGGCCCAGACCAAGGAAGTGACGGTAGTGGTCGAACTCAAGGCGCGCTTCGACGAAGCCTCGAACATTCGCTGGGCGCGATCACTCGAAGATGCCGGCGTCCAGGTATTCCACGGGCTGGTGGGACTAAAAACGCATTGCAAACTGGCCTTGCTGGCCCGGCAGGATGCGGACGGAGAAATCCGGCAGTACGCGCATCTGGGGACGGGAAATTACAATCCCTCGACAGCGCACTTCTATTCCGACTTGAGCCTGCTGACTTGCGATCCGGAAGTGACTTCCGCGGTGCACGCCGTATTCAACTTTCTTACCGCCCGGTCGGAGCAATCGAACTACAAGCCTCTGTTTGTTTCGCCCATCGATCTGGCGAAGAACTGCATCGAGCTGATCGATCGCGAGGCCAATCATGCCCGGCGCAAGCGGCCGGCCCGCATCGTCGCCAAAATCAATGCCCTGCTGGATCAGCCGGTGATCGAGGCACTTTACCGGGCATCACGAGCCGGAGTTGATATTGATCTTATCGTCCGCGGCGCCTGCGCTTTGCGTCCCAACATGAGAGACGTCAGCCACAGAATTCGCGTACGTAGCATCGTGGGACGATTCCTGGAGCACAGCCGGATTTTTTACTTCGCCAATGGCGGTGAACCTGACATTTATCTGGGCAGCGCCGACTGGATGCCGCGTAACTTGTATGAGCGCGTGGAAGTAATGTTCCCGGTGAAGGACAGCTCCCTGCGCAATCGAATTTTCGACGAGATTCTGCAGACCTATCTTCGCGACGATGACAAGACCCGCATTCTGCATCCCGATGGCAGTTACCGGCGCGCCTATCAGGCCAACAAGAGCCAGCCAGAGCCGCAACGGTCACCGCTTCAGCGCGCAGGCTTTTTTTATCGGTTTGGCGGAGGGTAAGGCAGAAACAGAATCCACCGATGCTCCGACGAATGCCGGAGCGCCCAGCGGGCAACTGGCCTCCAGCGCGTGAAGAAATGCCTCGCGGGGATGGTAGGTTTCTAAAATGCTTCTGTGTTTACAGGGAAGTTATTACGCTGCCGTGGGCGAGGACTCCCGATTTTCTTCCTCCCGCATCTTCTTCTGCAGGCGGATTTTGAGTTGTTCCAACTGCATGTCTTCGTTTCGACGTTCGTAGGCAATGGTTGCCGCTTTGATTTCGTAAGGTGTCCACTCGGCAGACCGACTGGTCGAGGTCATTGGGGCCCCTTCAGGATTAGGAAATGACGGTCAGTATACCGATCAGACCCGCTTCCGACAAGCCACCCCTCCCCTTCACCGTATGTCTTGCAAACGCTAGAACTTGACCATGATGGCAAGCCTGATGCTGGCTTCATCCTTCCGCAGGTCCGGGCAGAAACCGCCTCCTGCAACACAGGTCAAACCCGGCGTCGGGGACAAGAACGGCCCCGGCACGAATGTTGTGCCCGGCACCAAAGATCCGGCAGCCGGGTTGGGAATCGAGCTGGGCGCGCCGTTGACGCCGGGCGTTATCCCCCCGCGACCCGAAAAATATGGCACATTCGCGTGGCGATAGCCGTACTCCCAGCGGAAGGTGATGTACTGTTTCGGCATCTAGTCGAAGGTGATCGAAGTATCCCAGGCTTTGAAGGGATCGCCGGGGTTCGCCGTGAAAGTACGGCGAACCGGAGAGCGCATCGGCTCCATTGATGGGTGGCAGCAGCACCAGGTAGCGTCCCGGATTGTTCATCTGTGCCGCCGCCGAGCGTAAGTCCGTACAGGTCTTTCTTGAACCAGAAGCGGTTGTAAGCCATCCAGCCTAAAAATGCTTGCTTGTGAGCCGTAATGTTGCCCGATGCATCTCTGTTGTCTCCAAAGCAAGCTCACGCCCGCCGCCGTATTCGCATCCCAGATCGCCGGTAAACGAGAACGCCATCTTGTCGAGAGTTTTCTCAGGATGGTCGTAGTACTTGACCTCAACACTGTCGTCGGTGTGAATGCGAGAGCGGCCAGATTGCCGTTGCCGGTGCCCAGCGTATCTTCGCCCATGCCGTAGTTGTTGAAGACCATAGAAAGCCAGGGCTTCGGACGGTACAGAATCTGTCCTCCCAGGCCGGGCTTGCTGCCGAACCTGCCATAGGATTGCCATCCATTGATGATCCAGGGCTCAATCTTCAGCTTGTCCGTGGGGAACCACTGAATGCGCACGCCCGTTGAAGAACCAGGGCGTATTGGATGACACATACGACGGCTGGTAGGCCCAGTTATCGAAGTTGTAGTAGCTGAACAGGCCGATGTAGGAAACGAAGATTCCGGCGTCAACGTTAAGCCCGTGGTTCACATTGAAGTGGTAGCCGCCGTAGGCCTCGGACAAATACTTGTACGCGCCACGCAGGTCCCACTGTCCGCGTCCAGGGCTGGCATCGTTGCGTGGCGTCGTGACGCCGAACATTCCTTCCATGGTCAAGACCCGGCCGCGAACATTCTGCCAGTGGAAGTCGCCGCCGAAGCTGATCTGCTCCACCTGGACTTCGTTCGAGCGGAAAATCTCGGTCGACCCGCCAATGGTGTCATCCTGGGGATGGTTGAAGCTGCTGATGAAGTTGGCATCGAATCTGATTTCCGGCGTAAAGAATTTCGAGTCCCATACCGCGTCTTTGTTGCGCGCAGTGCCGTTCAGCCAGGTCCAGTCGGCATAGGCAAATGGAGTTACGTTGTCCACTCCGGGAACGGCAGGTGCTTGAGCGGCCGCAGGAGGCACGGAAGTTGATACACTCTGCGTTTGGACTGGTTCTGGCGTGGGGCTTGCTACAGCCACTGCCGGCGCCGGGGAATCCGCTGGGGATGGCTCGATGGTCGAGTGCGCTGCCGGCGGCTCTCCCGAAGGACGCCTTCTGAGCTCCTCTTCGAGCTGGCTGATGCGCGCCTTCATGATCTCAAGTTCCCGCGCGATGGCCGGTGGAACTGGCTCCTCGGCGGGGGCAGGCGACGCTGCGGATGCGGCACTGGTGGTGTTCGCGCGCGCAACCGTCTGCGGCTCTTGCTGCGTCTGGGCTTGCGCGTGGCCGTGTATCGCGGGAAACAAAGTGATGGCGGCTACGATGACCGCTACAGTCGGCGTGGTGGCGCGACCCACACATCCAGCCGTGGATCCACGTTGTTTCCTCTCGGCGAAAACCGTCAGCGCCCGATTCTCGACACTAGGATCCGTTGCGCTCTCCAGCTGCTTTTTTGCAAACCACTCCCTCATAAAAACGCCCCTTTGTCCGTCCTTTCCATTGCATCAAAAGGTTCGTAAGAATTCCGTAAAATGGGGATAAAGTTTCCGTAAAAACCGCATACCTTTTCGATTGTGGAGCATCCAGATGATTGCGGGCAAAGAGTGTGGCCGAGATCTGCCGGAGTTTGCTCCGCACGCCGTTCGGAGAACAATGAATGGAGTTAGAAGGAGAACCGCTTCACTTCAGTTGTCGTTTGAAGATGTCAGAGCGCAGGCTCCAGCCTGGGAGGAGAACATGAGAACTGCAATCCGTACTATGAAGCGATTGGCCGTTCCGCTTGTTTTGCTGGCACTGCTGTACGGCGTTTCGCCGGCTGGGGCCGACGCGCACGATGAGTCCAGACTTAGCGGGAAACAGCTGAAAGCGTTGTTGGCGACGGCAAGAACAGCGGAGGACCACCAGAAAATCGCCGCCTATTATCGAGATCAGGCGCAGCTACTAAGCGCGAAGGCGCAGGAATTTTCCGAGCGTGCGGCTTATTTGGCAACACAACCTGCCACCATCGAGTCGAAACAGGGCATCGGGTGCAACTGCACATCGCACTACCGGTATTTCTCGAAGATCTATTCTCAACAAGCACGAGAGTTCGAACAAAAGGCCGCGAAGGAGGAAGAAGCCGTTCGCAAACTCGGCGGAGCTTCGCCGCCGAGCAGATGAGGGTCCTCGTCGATAGTCAAACTATTTGCGGCTGAGAGTCACGCCTCCGCCGTTTGCGGGGACGGGCAATTTTACATTCTGCTTTCCACCCGCCTGCACTACAAAATTCGCAATCGATACCTCGGTCCAGCAACAAGTTGTAGTTTCCCGCCGGCAAACCCCGCAGTTGCAGATTCGTGTCATGTGCATCGTGAGAGCGATTCTCTAGAACGAAGTCAATCCGGTTGAGCGAGTCGCTGAACGCAATCGCCTGGTCTTTGGCAAAGCCATCACGGTCGAGTTCCATTTGAAAGCGGAGGTTCGGACGTTCGACGGCAAACCGGGCGCGCAGGCCATCCTTCGGAACTACCTGGATCGGAGCCGTGAGAGCGTTTCAACTCTCCGCCGTAAGCGAAGAGTCCAAAGACTGGATCCTCGCTGACAATGGTGGCGGCCATGCGCAAAGCGGCACTGAAGCCCAAATCAATTTCGCCCGAATACCACCACGATCCCCGCCCCATTTCTTTATTTCCCAGCCACGCGCCTGCCCCAGGGCCGGGGCTCGAAACCGCCGCCTGCTCCGCCGTCATTTTCTTTCCCGGGAAACCAGTAGCCATAGTTCGATTCCGCCGTACCCGAATTCAGCAGCGCCCAGGAACTCAGATACGAAGCGTATCCCAGCCGCAGATAAGGCACCGGATCCTGGGCAAAGTTCAACGCGTAGTCCTGCACCGCCCAGCCGCCCATCTGCGCCATATAGCTCAGCGTATAACTGGAACCGCCGCTGCCGCGATAATCGCTGCCCAGCCAGTAATAGGCGGGCTCGATTCCGCGGCAAGCCAGGTTCAAAGTCATTTGTTCTTCCAGAAACTGCTTGGCGTCGCTGCGCTTCACTTCTCGAGCAAATTTCGCTCCCGCGGGATCATCTAAACGCTCCATCGCGTATTTCGCCAGGGCATGCGTCGATTCGAAGCCGGTCGAGTCGAAAGGATATTCCGATGCGTACAGATTGGGATGCTGATTGATGAAGTGCTTCGCTTTGGTCTCCCAGTGTGCGCGCAACTTCGCGGCATCGTCCGTCCGGCCATTTTCTTCGAGCGCACGGATAAGATCGGGGATCACCAGTTCGTTGTAGGTTCCGGTCTCATAGGCCGTCCATTGCACTAGTTCCATGGGGATCGTAAAGAACGCCATGGCCGTCCGGTACGCACGCTCGAGATAGCCAGCCTGGTCCAGATAGTGGACCATCCCCGGATAGTCTTTCGCGACCACGTACATGTTGTAGTAGAGCAGCACGACGTGGGGATAGTCATAGATGCGCCACAAGGTGCTGCTTGCCGCGGCGGTCGGAGTACTGGCTTTCGCGATTTTCCTTCCAGTTCGGAATGCCGTAGATGCCGTACGGATAAGGCTCTTTCTCGGTCTGCTGCAGGCCGCCCCAAACGTAGGTGCGGATGTAGCTCTCGATGGAATCCACTTCCTTCTGCTCGGGAAAGAAAATATTCTTCGCGGCCAGATACGGTGCTTTGCCCAACGCCGTGTCGTCGCAAGCCACCGCATAAGACTGCAATCCGTCGAGGTCGTCCGGGCTGCGCAGGATCTGGTCCTTCATGTCCCACTGCGAGTACAGCGTGTTGTACCAGCGCTTGGGATCGTTCCACTGTTCGTGTGTCACCAGAAACGCGGCGCGCTTCTTGATCAGAGTTTCCAGCGGCTCGGTCACGAAGAAGTCGAGCGCGAGATATTGGCCGTCGCCATACTGCACTTTCAGCATGTTCTCGCCCAGCTTGGAAAACTTGACCGAGTAGATATGCAGGCCCTTTCCCTTCCCTTTTTCCGCTCGCACCGTCGTCTGGCCGGGATACTCAGCCTCGATCTTGCGAATCGAGTTGCGTGTGCGCAAGGAAAACCTGGTGGGAAGATCGGTGGGAACCGTCATGCCCGGCACCACATTCACATCGAAGCCGCCCTCCTGGTAAAGAATTTCGTGCACCGCGTCGTAGTCTTTCGCCCAGCGAAATTTGAAGGCGTAGTGGGCTGAATCTCCCGGCTGCCCTTTGGGCGCGAGGGTTGTCTTGGTATGCGGAAGGCGCCACTTGCCTCCCTTCGCGGTTAACTCATCTCCGCTGGCGGCAGAATGGATGTAGGCGCGGAAGGTCTCCCCACGATGCTGGTCAAAATATTCCAGCTGGGTCCCCTTCTCCGGCACCATAACGAGATACGGGCCGGCGGCATTGCTGCGCATCCAGAAAATATAGGAGCCGTTGCCCCCGATGAAGCTGTGCTTGATCAGCCGCTTGGTATAGGTGGTCGTCTTGTCCCAGACATATTGCGTGTTGAAGGGCAGCGGGATTGCCAGATCGCCCACTTCAATCGGCTTGCCGGTCTGATTGCGCACTTCGAAGGTCCACTCCAGGGCGTCGCCGTTCAGCTGAAAGGTACCGACGGGTTCGATCTCCTGCACTGCCGTGACCTTCTTGCCTGCGCTCGTATTCACTCGCCATTCGTAGATTCCGGAGGTCGCATCCTTGGGAAGCTCCGCTTCAAGACGCAGCGCCGAAGTTGTCACCGCTTCGAACGTAACGCGATTGAACCGGCCCGGGACGACCGAGTAGGCATCCGTGGTCTGAACATTCTTCCACTCCTCCCCGTCGCGATATTGCAGGATCCACGAGACCGGCACGCTCCATTTCTGGTCGCCTTCCTTCCCCTCCGCCCAATACACCTCTGACGAGGAGATTTGTTTGGGACCATCGAAGTCGTACTGCACCCATTCCCTGGTTCCGTGGTGATCGTCCCAACGAAAGAAAGGAATGTCGGTCTGGCCGGCGTTGCTGGGTTCGATCTGGTCGCTCAGCGCCTCGAGAGACCACCGTCCGCTGGAAGAACTCGGGCGACTGGAGGTTGCGATCGTCGGCACGGCTCGGCCTACGGTGTAGGACAATCGTTGGTTGGCAGCGACGGCGGAGTTCCCGCTCGAAACTTCCTGCCACACGCTTTCTCCCGTGCTGCGGTAGCGCACCACGACATCACCCAGCGTCCTGCCGGCGGTGATGTAGTCGGTGTCGTAGGCGTCATGCGTATGCTTGACACTGCTCAATCCCGCGGAAGTGTACGTGAGATTGAACTGATCGTTAGAGAGCCGATCGTTGGACAGTCCGTCGTTCGAAATCTGCTGGCCCAGTGAAAACACTGCCTGAAGACACAGAACGACCAGCGCGAGACGCCTCATGGTGGGGATCCTTTCAACTTCAGTTCTTATCGAGATTGGAATTCTTGTCCGTCTTGCCGTCCGAACTTTTCTCTTCTCCCGCGCTTTCGCGGATCTTTGTAATCTGGTTGGCGGGAACATTCCTCAGGCGCTGGATGATACCGCTGGGCCAGCGAATTTCGATCGCATCCGCTTTCGTTGCGCGGCCCAGACCGAAGTGTAACCGGAAATCACTTTGCGACATGTATCCGCCACCACTGCGCACTTCCTGCATCTGCTGATGGCCGTCGGCATGGACCGTGACCCGGGCGCCGATGCCATCGCGATTCGATTTGGTCCCGGTCAGGGCCAGCAGAATCCAGTTCCCGTGATCGCCGTAGTTTTTCAGCAGGCTGGGCGGGTCATGGCTATTGTTGACCAGGATCTCGACCGATCCGTCATTATCAAAGTCCGCCGCCGCCACGCCATGACTGTTGAGCGGCGCGGTAATCCCAGGACCGGCCTGCAGCGAGACGTCGCTGAATTTCCCGTTGTGCTGGTTCCAGTACAGAACTTTACGCTCGCGAAAGGTATTGCTCAGCCCTTTTTTGTCTACTTCGGGATACACGTGCCCGTTGGCCATGAAAATATCGGGCCAGCCATCGTTGTCCACATCGACAAACAGCGTTCCCCAACCCAGGAACTGCGTGGTTTTGCCTAGCCCGGCTTCGAGCGTTGCATCCGTGAAAGTTCCGTCCTGATTATTGTGATAGAGCGTGGGGGTGTCATCAGAGAAGTTGGTCTTGATGATGTCGAGCCAGCCGTCTCCGTCGTAGTCCCCGGCGTAAGCGCCCATCCCGGCCTGTTCGTGGCCGTTATCGTTGTAGGCCACCCCGCTCATGACCGCAGTCTCGGTGAAAGTGCCGTCGCCGTTGTTGTGAAACATCTGACTGGCGGTCGAATCGGCGGCGACATACACGTCGGGCCAACCGTCATTGTCGAAGTCTCCGGTCAGCACGGTGAAGCCATACGACAGCGCCGTTTTTGAAACTCCGGATTTGTCGCTTACATCGGTGAAGGTTCCATCTCCGTTGTTATGGAACAATTGGTTGCGCGTGCCCTTGAGACCTCGCGGCCCGCACATGGTCGGAATCCCTTTCCACTGGCAGATGTCGCTGCTGCCCGGCTCCGGCGTGTGGGCGAGATCGAGGTCGACATAGTGGGTGACGAACAAGTCAAGTTTGCCGTCGCGGTCGTAGTCGACAAAAGCGCAGCCCGTGGACCAGGCCACTTCGTCCTGCCACAACCCAGCTTTTTTTGTGACGTCCGTGAACGTGCCATCCCCGTTGTTGTGCAGCAGAACGTTGTGACCCCAGAACGTGACGAACAGATCCACCGCTCCATGGTTGTCGTAGTCGCCTGCACAAACTCCCTGCCCCCAACCCTTCACGCCAACTCCTGCGCTCTGGGTCACGTCAGTGAATGTGCCGTCGTGGTTATTCCGGTAAAGATGGCTTGTGGGTTCCTGCCCGGCGGGAAATCCCTCCAACCGGCTGCCGTTCACCATGAATATGTCTGGCCATCCGTCGTTGTCGAAATCAACGAAAGCGGCGCCGCTCCCCGTGGTTTCGATAATGTACTTTTTGGCTTTTTCCCCGCCCGCCTCGGTCTTGACCGTCAGGCCGGCCTTTTCCGCGATGTTTACGAAATTGACGATCGGGGCGCGGAGGGCAGTCTTGTTGGGCGTTCTGGGCGGTGTGGTGGTCTGAGCCAGGCAAAGGGCTCCGGCCAAGAGGCCCAGGCCGGCCCCACCTCCCCACATTTTCGCCGTCCGAGCCATTTTGTTCATTCTTAGGCCTTAAAGTTAGACGAGAGCCAAGGACTTCGGTGGAAGCCACAACCGCTTGTTCACCCCAGAGGGGCCTTCTTATTGAGGTCTCCAGAACCCGGTTTGCAACCGCCGGTTTCCTTGACGGTAATAGGACAATTTAACGCTGTTTCGGGCTGGTAAACGATATCTCCAGCTTAAATTCTTCTTGACAAGCACACTCGAAAGACGAGATACACGGATATTATATTCACGCAGCGGGGTGCTGCGTGCTCTTTGTGGTTGCAGTTGCTGGGTACACTTCAACGGGTTGCAGCGGCAGGGTGCGAGGTTGTCCCCTGTTCTCGTGGGAAGGTCCCTTTTAGACAGGAACAAAGGCGTAGCCTTTCCAGGAGAATGATCAATGTTTAGGTCACTGCTTAAGCCCGTGTGTATTGCCACCATCGCTTTTTGTCGTATGCGCAACGCCGCTCATGGCGCAATTCCGTAGCTCCATCGAGGGCACCGTTTCTGATGCCTCTGGAGCCGTCTTGGCCGACGTCAGCGTGGAGCTGACGAACACAGCCACCGGCATTTCCCAGATCGTTCAGACCAGCAGCTCGGGAGTTTTTCGCTTCCCCACCCTGCCTCCGGGAACCTACACAATCAAAGCGGCCAAGCCGGGCTTCCAAACCCTTACCCAAGAAAACGTTTCCCTATTGGCCCAGGAAACTCGCACCGTGCCCATGGTCATGAAGGTTGGGCAAGTGCAGGAAACCGTGACGGTCACTTCCGAAGCAGCTGCCATCCAGTTGGCTGAGTCAAAAATCGGGGCAGATATTTCGGCAAAAGAGATCACTGCGCTTCCATTGAGCGGCAGAAACGTTTTCAACATGGTCTCGCTCACGCCAGGAGTTACAGGTGTCGGGCAAGCCTCGGGCGGTGCGTTCGACAACAGCGTGTTCAGCCTGGTGAACGGCGGCAATACCAACGCCAACGGCCAACGCGGCGATGCGAACGCGTTCTACCTGGACAATACGTTCGCCACCAGCAACCCGGACCCTGGCGTCTATAACCTGAGTCCGAATCCAGACTCGATCGAGGAGTTCCACGTTTCCGTCAACGACTACTCGGCGGAATATGGACACAGCGGCGGGCTGGTGATTCAGGCAGTCACGAAATCGGGTTCGAACCGATTGCACGGTTCACTGTTTGAGTACCACAACGACAACATCCTTACCGCTCGCAATGAATTTCAAAATACCAAAGACCCTCTGACCGGACGCTATTTCCCGGTCAGCCGGAGAAATGAGTTTGGCGGTTCAATCGGCGGCCCTATTCAGAAGGACAAGATGTTCTTCTTCTTCAGCTGGGACCAGCTGATTTCCGCGCAAGCCACCACGATTCAGCAAACGGTCGAAAGTCCGGACTTCGTGAATTTCATGAAGACCAATTTCCCCAACAACCTGTCGACCCATCTCTTGACCACGTATCCGGCTTCCATCCAAGCGGTGGTTCCGGGAAGTGTGCTGACGGTGAACGATCTCTACAAGGATCCGACAACCGGAGCACCGCTTTGCGGCACGCTGGGACCGCCGGTTGCCGGCATGCCTTGCGATCTGAACCTGGTGGAAACGACGACTGACAGCTTTGCTCCCAAGAACAACGGATTGCAGTGGAACGTGCGAATTGACCGCTACTTCCGCAATTCCAGAGACCGGGTGAACGGCAACTATTTCAGGAAGACCCCGGATACGGTCAGCGCCAACGTGCGACCGGCGTTCGCTAACCTGAACGCTTTCGCAGGAATCACCAACTACGCCAACCTGGATTGGACGCACACTTTCTCCAACACCATGGTGAATGACGCGGCCTTCGGCATTACCCGCATTTCGGGACTGGGTACGTGCAACCAGTGCCAGGTGCCGCCCATCGGTATCGACGCGATTCAGGCTGGATTTGGTAACGGTTTTGCGCCGGCGGAATTCATTCAGAACGACTTTCACTGGCGCGATGTGCTCTCCTTCACACACGGAAAGCACAACTTCAAAGCGGGGCTGGAAATTTTCCGCGACCAGGAAAATGACTTGTTCAACGGACCGCAGCTGCGCCCCAGCTACCAGTTCAGTAACAACTCGCCTACCGGGAAGATCAACTCCATATTTGACTTTGCCAACGATCAGCCGACGTCTGAAAACAACATCAATTTCGACCTTCGAACCGGCGGACCGGCATTTCAGGATGTGGGTTACCGGTCGACGACGTACGGTTACTTTTTGCAGGACGACATCAAGGTCAAGAGCAATCTATCGATCAATGCCGGAATCCGCTGGGATTTCTCCTCCAATCCGAACGAGATCACCGGACGCATGACCAACATCATCT
This sequence comes from Terriglobia bacterium, assembly GCA_963698825.1. Lineage (GTDB taxonomy): Bacteria > Acidobacteriota > Terriglobia > Terriglobales > Acidobacteriaceae > JAIQFF01. The sequence continues at coordinate 53,687 of CAVOSG010000008.1, forward strand.
TGCCCACCGGGTCTAACCTATTCACCCAGGTGCAGGGCGCGTCGGTGCAGATTGTTCCCGACCTGCTCAAGACTCATCGCATCGGCTACTTCGCTCCGCGTCTGGGTTTTGCGTGGGATCCGACCAAGCAGGGCAAGCTCAGCATTCGAGGCGGAATGGGCGTGTTTTACAATCGCTGGCCCAATAAGGTCTGGAGCGATCCGACTCGCGGACCAATCCACCCTTCGAGGCCGGCACCAGCGCTATTCTGGGTTCGACAGGCCCACAGCCTCTTTACGGACTGTGCCAAACCGACGTCAGTCCCTTCAACTGCACCATCCCTGGCGGGTTACCGATCGGACTGAATGCACGAGGCGGAGCCGCGGATAACTCGTCCTCCATCGGCGGCACCATCCCGGATCTCAAGTATTCCTACAACATTGGCAGATTCCTTGGGGTTCAGTACGCTCTCACTCCGAACTGGGTGTTGGAGGGGAACTACACTGGATCGCACGATGTTCACCTTTACGTGAATACGGACCGGAACCGGTGCTTCGGCTGTTTCGATCCAGTCACGGGCTCACGAATCGGATTCCAGCCCAATCAGTTCTTCAACTCGGTCAACCTGACCGACAACAGCGGGTGGTCCTACCACAACGGAGGCACGTTCTCCTTGCTGCATCGCTTCAGCAAGGGTTCAACGTTCCAGGTGGCTTACACATTTGGAAACACCACCAGCAACGTAGACGCTCCTACACCTGGGCATGATAGTTCCTTTGCCACCGTCTATAACCCCTACGACCCTAACTTCCAAAAGGGGCCGGCTTCATTCGACATCAAACAGGCTCTTACCGTTCACGGGGTCTGGGAGCTTCCCCGATTGTCGAATCGGAACGCCTTCACACGCGGCTTCCTCGGAGGCTGGCAGGTAACTGGAGCGGCGTCGTTCCAGGGTGGTTATCCCTACACCGTTCAGGATTGCAATCACTCTCCTGATGGCGGCATAACGTGCGTATTACCGAACGTTACGGCTGGGGTAAAGGACAAGAGCTGCGACCGTTCCCAATTCCTCACGGGCTGCCTGGATCCGGCATCGTTCAGTCTGCCTTGCGGAGTCAACGCCAACAATCGCCTCGATTGCCCGTCTGGGATCTGGGAAGGGGATTCGGGCCGCAACAGCTTCCGCGGACCTGGATTCGCAAACGTAGATTTCAGCACCATGAAGTATTTCCAGATTCCATGGTTTACTCATGAGGGCGCAAGGCTGCAGATTCGCGGGGAGTTCTTTAACCTCTTCAACCGGGTGAATTTGAACAACGTCAATACTGACCTGGCATTCGTGGCAGGGGCATCGACAAATCCAAACTTCACCAGAGCACAAGGGGTCTACAATCCGCGCACCATTCAATTGGGGGCGAGGATCGAATTCTAACCACGAAGCACTCTGCTTAACTGCCTCCCCAGGAAATCTGGGGAGGCTTTTTTCTTTCCGGCGACATTCGTGGTATCACAGTGGGGAGGGAAATTCGCCGTGGTAGCATCAAAGCCGCAAGAGTCTGGTCCTTGGGCATCGGAAAGACATTAGGGATGAGTCGAAGGCGCCTGCAGAGGATGCTCGCGGCCGTGATCGCTTACGGGCTCTTATCGGCAGTGCCTGCGACCGCCGCGCAAGCATTGCCGGATTACTCACAGGCAGAGGCGCTGGTACGCCAGGGCCAGTGGGACCAGGGAATCGTTCTGCTCAAGCAAATTCTCCAAGCCGAACCGGTCAATCTGAAAGCTCTGAACCTGATGGGCATCGCGCTCACCGGCAAAGGCGATATCGGCGCCGCTAACCAGCAGTTCAAACACGCGGTTCAAATCGATCCCCACTTCTATCCCGCGCTCAAGAATTTAGCCATCAACGAATTTGGACAGAAAGATGTCGCAGCGGCGCAGAAACATCTGACCGAGGCGGTGGCGCTCTCTCCCAACGACCCCATGATTCACGCCTATCTGGGCGAGATCGCGTACTCGCGGCGTGATTACCGGACGGCGGCCAGCCATTGGGCAGAGTCGGGAGACCTGCAAAGAGATCCAGGCGTCGGAGCAAAATTGGTCGAGTGCTATCTAGAGACCGGGCAGCAGCAGCGCGGCCTGGATGTCCTGCGCACCCTTGATCAGGAGAATCTTTCGCCGAAGACACAGTTCGCTCTCGGGCTGGCGCTGGCGAAACACGAGTTGTATCAGCAGGCGATTCCCTACTTTCAGGCGGTAAGCAGTAAATATCCGGAGTCGTACGACGCGGCATTCAATCTGGCGATCTGCCTGGTGCAGGCAAAAGAGTTCCCGAAGGCGATCGAAGTATTGCGTGCGACAGCCGAGCGTGGACACAAGACCGCGGAACTCGACAACCTGCTGGCCGAGGCGTACGAGGGCAACAACCAGATTCAGGAAGCGATCGATGCGCTGCGAGAAGCCACGCAACTTGCGCCCGAAGACGAAGACAGCTATGTGGACCTGGCGACGCTTTGCACTACTCACGATGCCTACGCCCTGGGACTCGAGGTTATTGAAGTCGGGCTCCATCACCACCCGCAATCCGACCGCCTCATCTTTCAGCGAGGCGTGATTCACGCCATGCAGAATCAACTGGATCTCGCCGAACCCGACTTCCAGCTCGCTGCTAAACTAGCTCCGGAAAAAAACCTGAGCTATGTGGCTTTGGGCGTCAGCTACATGCAGCTCGGCGATCTGCCTAAGGCAATTGCATCCTTGCGCCAGCGGATCAAGCAAAAGCCGGACGACCCTACGCTGCGCTACCTTTTGGGCGAGGCTCTGGTGCGCTCGGGCGCGACGGCCGGCGATGCTGCGTTTGTCGAGGCCAAGGCTTCGCTCGAGAAATCGGTTAAGCTGGATCCCAAGTTCGCTCCGGCGCAGGTGAATCTGGGGAAGATCTATCTCAAGGAGAATCGGCTGGATGAGGCCCTGTCGCATCTGGAGCAGGCGCGCGCGCTTGATCCCAAGGACAAGGCAGCATACTCCCAGTTGGCCATCGTCTATCGCCGCAAGGGAAAGCCTGAAGCCGCGAAGGAAATGCTTACCAAACTGAATCAACTGAACGACCAGGACCGGCAAGAGGAAGGACATCGCAAGCGGCTGCGGAGCGCGGAGGAAGCCTCGTCACCACCGGAATCCGCGCAAGACACCAAGCAGTAAGCTATCAATTTGTGCGCAGTGCAACGCCCAATTGAGGAGACGAATTCACGTGCAAAAAACGGGTTCCAGGATGTCACGAAAGAAAACTAACCAAGTCCCATGCTCCACGGTTCGGAGCCAACACGCGCTTCCAGCGCTGCGCGCGATCATCACATTGATTGTGGTCCTGGGTGTGAGCCCATCGGTTTGGGCACAGAGCGCCGCCCTCAACGAGACCTTGCGTCGGCAGTTTGTCGAACATGCGTTTGACGTCAAGTCATTCGGGCCGGCACGCTGGCTAAGCAGCGGACAGTCCTATACCACCGTGGAGCCATCCCCTGCGGCCGCCGAAGTCAAAGAGATCGTTCGCTACGATTCGGCCACCGGACAACGGGAAGTGCTGGTGTCAGCCCAGCAATTGACGCCTTCCGGCGAGAAGAAGCCGCTGACCATCGACGACTACGCGTGGTCGACCGACATGAACCGGCTGTTGATCTTTACCAACTCGAAGCGAGTATGGCGCGCTAACACCCGCGGTGACTACTGGGTGCTCGACCGCAAAGCTGGAAGCCTTCGTCAAATTGCCGCGGGCGGGCCTCCGTCCAGTTTGATGTTTGCCAAGTTCTCACCTGACGGCGGCAAAGTTGCCTACGTGCGCTTCAACAACATCTCCGTCGAAGATCTCGCGAGCGGGCACACCTGGCAGGTCACCAGAGATGGTTCGGAAAAGATAATCAACGGTACTTCCGATTGGGTGTACGAAGAAGAGTTCGGAATTCGCGATGCCTATCGCTGGAGTCCGGATGGCACGCGCATTGCGTATTGGCAATTCGACACCAGCAAGGTCGAGAAATTTTCCCTGATCTACGACACGGGCGCGCCTTACCAGCCTCTCACGAACATTCCATATCCCGAATTCGGAGTGTACCCGACGGTGCGGCCGATTCCCTATCCAGAACCGGGCACGGAGAATTCTGCTGCCCGCATCGGCGTAGTGCTGGCGGTGGGCGGAGAAACCCGCTGGATGCAGGTTCCGGGTTACGCCGAGCGGAACTACATTGCCCGCATGGAGTGGGCGGGAGATTCCGACTCGCTGGTCCTGCAGCACTTGAACCGGCTGCAGAATACCAACGACGTTTTGCTGGCCGACGTCAGGACCGGCGAAGTGCAAAGTGCCTATCAGGACCAGGACAAAGCCTGGGTGGATGTGGTCGAGCATCTAAAGTGGATTCACGGAGGCAAGGACTTTCTCTGGATCAGCGAGCGCGATGGCTGGCGTCACGTCTACGTGATCTCGAGGGACGGCAAGCAGGTAACGCTGGCAACTCCGGGCGCGTTCGATGTAAGCGATCTCCTCGGTGTCGATCCGCAGGAAAAGTGGCTCTACTACATTGCGTCGCCGGAGAATCCTACCCAGAGATACCTGTATCGCTCAGCGCTCGACGCCAAAGGGTCCCCCGAGCGAGTGACCCCGGCGTCTCAGCCCGGAACCCATCACTACGACATATCGCCTGATTTCCGTTGGGCGTTCCACACCTATTCGACTTTTAACGCACCCCCCATCACAGAGTTAGTACGCCTTTCCGATCACCAACCGCAGCGCATGCTCGAAGACAACGCAGGATTGCGAGAGCGGGTTAAAGATCTTCTCTCTAACCCAACCGAATTCTTTCGCGTGGACATCGGTGGCGGGGTTGCTCTGGACGCTTGGTTCATCAAGCCCAAGGACTTTGATCCCGCAAAAAAATATCCTCTCTTGATCTACGTCTATGGAGAGCCGGCGGGACAAACGGTCCTCGATCACTGGGATGGCACGCACGCCATCTTTCATCGTGCGCTGGCGCAGGAGGGCTATCTGGTTGCCAGCATCGACAACCGTGGCACGCCCGCTCCACGAGGTAGAGATTGGCGCAAGGTCATCTATGGAAGCGTCGGAGTGCTTTCGTCCCAGGAGCAGGCGCTCGCCCTTCAGGCTCTGGAGCGAGGCCGGCCGTATATCGATTCCGACCGGATCGCCGTGTGGGGAGCAAGTGGTGGCGGTTCTAACACGCTCAACCTGATGTTCCGCCATCCCGAACTCTACAAGGTTGGCATGTCTGTGGCGCCGGTGCCGGACCAGCGCCTTTACGACAGCATCTATCAGGAACGGTTCATGGGTTTGCCCCAGTCGAATGCCGAAGGCTACAAGGCGGGATCGCCCATTAACTTTGCGGAAGGACTTCGCGGAGCGCTACTGCTGGTACATGGCTCAGGCGATGACAACGTACACTACCAGGGCAGCGAACTACTGGTGAACCGGCTGGTCGAGCTCGGGAAGCCCTTCGATTTCATGACCTATCCCGGGCGAACTCATGCCCTTAGCGAAGGACCAGGAACCACTTTCCATCTTTATTCATTGCTGGCCCGGTTCCTGGAGAGCCACCTGGCGCCCGGCCCGGCCGGCGCGCGCTAAAAGAGCGTTTACTACTTGGATACAGTATAGGATATACTAGAGTGTTTTTTGGTTCCGCTCACCGGTTCTTTGAGAGGAGTCGCAAGAATGGGCTTAGGAACGACACCTGAATCTGCCATCCCGCGCCAGTCTCTACCTTCAGCTGTGGCGGACAAGTTGCGTGACCAAATCATTCGCGGCGAGATCGCGGAGGGCACGCAGCTCCGCCAGGATGCCATCGCGACTCAATTCCAGGTCAGCCGAATTCCGGTCCGCGAAGCGCTGCGGCAACTCGAGGCCGAGGGATTAATTGCCATCGTTCCCAATCGCGGGGCTGTGGTCCCGGCACTTTCCCCGGATGATATCGAAGAACTCTTCTCCATTCGCTCCCTGCTCGAACCTGAGGTTCTGAAGCGCTCGATTCCGCACCTTATCGAGGAAGATTTTTCGCAAGCAGAAGCGATCCTGAAAACCTTTGTGAACGAACTCCGCCGCGACGATCACATCTCCGGTTGGGGACGGCTGAACTGGCAGTTTCACTCCACGCTCTACTCCAAGGCCAACCAGCCGCGTTTCATGGCGACGATCCGAAACATCAACAACAGCGGCGAACGCTACACCCGCCTGCAGTTGTACTTGACCCATGGCATGAAGCGGGCGAATGAAGAACACCACCGGCTTCTTGAGTTGTGCCGGGAGCGCGACGTTACTGCCGCCTGCAAACTATTGCGCGAGCATATTGAGTTCGCCCGCCAGTCTCTCAAGCAGGTGCTACTCGAACGGCGCGAATCCGCCGAGCAGGCGGAAGAGAACAACCGGCGGCCACGGCCCTAGATCAATCAGCGGTCGATCAGCCCCGCTCGGCGACGATCTCAAACTTCTTCTCTCCACCGGTTGCGATGATGACAGTGTCCCCGTGCGGACCGCCCAGCTTGGCGGGGCGGCCGTTCACGGTAATCTTTCGCAACTTGCTTTCGACCGGAAGCCGAAGTTTGAAATTTACTTCCGCTGGCACCTTGGTCCCGGCAAATTCGACCTGCCCCACGACAGCACCGGTTTCAGCCTTCGCTTGCAGCGTGAAGCTGACCCGGCCCCATCGCGTGGGAGCCTGCTCAATGCTGATTTTCTTTCCGGACGCCACCCACTGGCGCGGAACACCCTTGGCCAGATGGAGCCGGTCTTCGTCAGAATCTTCGAGCACCAGCATCCAGCGCGCGATGAGTGGAATGGTTTGTTGCGCGGGAATGCAGTAGAGCGCCGTGTCCCCAGTAATGCCGGTCACTTCGCCGGCCGTCCAACTCCCGCGCGTGTGGCCGTGATAGCGATGCGCGTAGAGAAACAGCAGGAATTCTTCGATACGGTCCAGCCGAAGCAGCATTTGCGCGTATCCGTAGGAAATGAAGCCGAGAATCTCGCGCCCATCGTCGTGAACTCCGCCCACGTTGGCTACGACTCCGATCGTGGTCGCCCCGTAAGCGCGCATGCAGTCGATCACGAGATTGGCCAGGTTCGCGGGCAACACGTCGGCCTGTAGCAATTCGGCGTAGGCACGATGCGGCCATTGCTGCGGGCTGGGGTTTTCTGTCAGCAGCGACTCGCGAAAGGTAAGCGTGGTTCCAGGGAACAATCCGATGTAAGGCGGCGTCTTGTCCCGCTGAATGTTCTTTTCCACGCTTTCGACCGTGCGGCGGCGCAGGGTCTGGCCACGTTTCGACCAGTCGGCGGCGAGTCTTCCCATGCCCGCTGCAGCTTGGCTGCGTCCGAGTTCCGTCCAGGTCTTGGCGATGTCGTTGAAGCCTCGAGCCGCGAAAGCGGTGTTCCCGTAGTATGCCTGCCAGTAGAGCGACGGATCCTCCATCAGGCACGAATCAGACTCGCTCCATCCGCGGATCAAACCGTGCGCGGGATTGTCCTGCGGCAAACTCAGACTTTCGTCGTGCATGTCGGCCAAGAGCTTGGCCGTGGCTTCGATCTTCGCCCGGTGCTTCAACAGCAGCGCACTATCGCCGCTATAGTTGAAATATCGAGCCAGCAGAGACAGCGTCATCCCGAACTGCGCGGTTTCCGGACCGCGCATATCAATCATGCCTTTCGCATCGACGAAGTCCGTGAAGTAATTGTCGATGTACAGCTTCGTCGTTTCCAGGCGGCCCCACTCCATATTGGTATAGATGGCGCTGGTGAAGATGTCCTGGAATGCGTCGTATTCTGAACCGCCGTAGTCGCGATCCACCGCGCCGTACTTGGGATAAATTCCTCCCGGCCGGGTCATCAACTCCTTGGCGAAGGCATGTTTCGGCATATCCACCCAAACCCGCTCGGGAAGCGTCACCGGCGCCATGTCATGCAACTGGCGGTCCCAATACTCGGCGAAGTCCAGCAGCGCCGAATAGAACTCCTCTGGCTTTGGATCCTTGCGGGCCGGGGGAAACGCCGGATAACTCTGGCCATACGCCACCTTGGTGATTTTCCCGTCTTCGATCCGCGCCGTGCGGTGCCAGGTGTGGACGATGTACTTGGTCGTATTGACGCCGACATCGCCGAACACAACTACTTCCCAATACGCGCGGTCGGATGAAGGAATGACTTTGCGGACGGCCGGCATCCAGCCTCCCACCAGGCCGTCGTAGACCTTGCCTTGTTCTACCGCCTGATGAAGTTCGGGTGCGTACTGAACGGGATGGTAGGTGCGCGTGCTTCCGCTGCGGTAGATCGGCGTGACGTCATATGCCTCTTTGGTTCCGACGAACGTCGTCCAGTTGCGGGGGTTCTTATCGCTGGACGCCATCGGGGGAGCCACCGACTTCACCGCCTCAGGGTCGGGATCGCCATCCTTCTGCGCGCGATCGCCGAGCAGATGGTCGGCCAGCAAATCCGCCGGCGCCAACGAGACCTCCTTCAACGTGAGGCCAAGGTATGGCGTGCCCTCCGCCATGGACGCTTCGGCGCTCTTGGGGAGTTCCCGCGTTTCTCCGGTGGATGAGACGAAGACAATCGATCCGTCGCGAGTGCGCAGATCTTCGTATACCTTCCATGAGACGGAGCGCCGCTTGAACTCGCAAACGAGTCCGTAGCCGTCCGTGGATACCGGGCCACCCGACGGGCGCTCCGGGCCCTTCGCCGAAGCCATGAGTTGCGGTTCTGCTGCGACCACATCAGCCGTCAGGACTTCCAGGCTGGCGGCAGCCGCTGCCATCGCTTGCAAGAAGTTGCGTCGGTCCATAGACACCCCCGTTGTGTTCACTCGAAATAAAAACTATTCGCGAACTACCGCCGTCGCCGTCGCGGAGTCGGAGGGCGCGGAGGCTCCCGATCCTCTTTGATCTCAAAATTCGCAGGCGGCGTAACGCCGAGCAGGTGCTCGACGAAATAGTCCCAGCGCCGCCGTACCAGGTATAAGGCGTGCTCGCCACTTTCTCCGTGATACATATTGGGCACCAGCAGCATGTCGAAATTCTTATTGGCTTTCATCAGCGCATCGGCGAAGCGCATCGTTCCCACCGGGTGCACGTTGTCGTCGATGTCGCCGTGCTCCAGCAGGAGGTGCCCCTGCAGACGATCGGCCATGGTCACATTGGACTGCGCCACGTAGTCGTCCCCAATCGGATAGCCCTGATAGGCTTCGTTCCACCAGGCTTTGTCCAGACGAGCGTCGTGATCTCCCGAGATGGAAACACAGACTTTGTAGAACTCGGGATGCACCAGTATCGCGTGGGAAGAACCGTATCCCCCAGCAGAGGTGCCGAAGATACCGACCCGCGTGATATCCATGTAGGGATAGCGCGCCGCCATTTGCTTGATCAAGGCAACGTGATCGTCAAACGACCCGCCTAGGTTGTGGTAGGAAAAATTGTGGAAGGCGCGAGAGCGGCCAACGGTGCCGCGGCCGTCCACCATGACGACGATGAATCCCAACTCCGCTACCGACTGCAGTCGGAGGCTGGCGGCGATGGTCTTGGGGACGAAGAATCCCTGCGGGCCGGTGTAAACATGTTCCACGATGGGATACTTCTTCGAGGAATCGAAATTCGACGGCCGCCAGATCAAACCATAAATGTCTGTGGTGCCATCGAGAGCTTTGCCCTGAAAGGGCTCGGGAAATTTCCAATTCGCCTGATATCAACTCGCTGAAGTCCGCCTTCTCCAATACCTTCACTTCGGCGCCATTGTCGGCGCGGCGTAACACGGATTCGCCCGGAAGGTCCACGCGGGAATAGGAATCAACGAAAAACTTTCCGTCCGCCGAGAAGCTCACCGCATGATTCGCACTCTCGGGCGTCAGCAACTGCAGGCTCTTGCCGTCAAAGCCAGCGCGGTAAAGATGAGTGAGATACGGATCCTCGTTTTTCTCGCGTCCGCTGGCCAGAAAATAGACCTGGCGGTTTTTCTCATCAACGTATGAGATCTCTCGCACCACCCAGGGACCCTGAGTGATCTGGTTTTCCAATTGCCCAGTCTTCCGGCTGTAGACATAAAGGTGGTTCCACCCATCGCGCTCGGACGACCAGAGAATTTCCTGCGAGGGGTCGACGAAGCGAAAGAATGTCTCGCCCGGATCTACATATGGATCGGCTTGCTCCCGCACCAGAACTTTTTGCTCGCCGGTTGCCGCATCCACAACGCGCAACTCTTTTGCTTTGTATCCCCGCTCGTCGTAGTCGTAATTGAAACTCTTGCTGTCCGCGAACCACTCGAAGCCAGGCCCATCCTGGAAAGGAAGCTCCAGCGGAGGCGTCTGCACATCGATGCGCTTGCCCGACTGAAGATCGAAGATAATCGGCTCCGCCTTGGCCAGCACTTCGCCCGGCAGGGGATAGACATAGGTGAAAGCCCGCGGCCGAATCTGGTCTGGAGGGACGAATTGCAGGCTGGTGAAGTGTCCTGAGTTCCTGGAATCAATCCGGTAGGTGACCAGTTTCTTCGAATCCGGAGACCAGAAGACCGCCGCCGGCTGCTTTACGTCTTCCGTTCCCTGGTCGACCATCACACGCAGCGAGGGGAGAGGAGTGGCGTAGTCATAGGATGGCGCTCCGTCGTGAGTCAATTGCAGGACGGTGCCGGTCGAAAGGTCGCGCAGATAAAGATTGTGTTCCGAGACATACGCAGCGAAGCGTTTGTTGGGAGAAACTACTTCGTTGGGTTTCTCGGGGACGCGTCTTCCGCCTTGCACTCATAGGTCGCGAGCTGACAAGTCCACTGCCCGCCATCCAGCGAAAAGCGAATAGCCTTCCCGTTGTCCACAAAGTCGAAGTCCTGGAAAGGCAGGTCCGTGGGCGAGTAATTCTGCTTCAAGGCCTGGGTAAGCGCCGCCGCCAGGCGCGACTGGTCGAAGGCGGGCCCGACGGTATTCTGTTCCGAATCGACCAGGATGAAGTCTCCTCCCTTCGCCGTGGCTCGGCGATACCAGAAGCGGTTGGTCTTCTCCACCCAATGCGGCGTTACATCGGCAGGAAAAGCGTGGTGACGCAAATTTCCTGACAGAAAGCGCTCTGCCCGTTGATAGTCCTCCAAGGTTCCCTGGGCCACGGCGGGCAGGGCTAATAGAAGCAGGGACGGCAGTACAAATCGCAGACAAAGAGTACGAAGCGTCATCTCTCAAATTCCTCTCCGGCCCATCCGTCGTAAGGCCAAAAAAATTGCATTTGCCGGATCCGCCATTCCAGGCGAGTCGGCAAATGCACTTCGACTCCGATCCGTCGCCCGACCTCGTCCTCAGAACTCGAAAGGCTCTTGGATTCAAAGAAAACAAACCGCCTTGGCCAGGAAAAGATATTTGGCCCCAGCAAGACCTTATGCAGTCGAGACACTGCGAACTTTAGTGGCGATCGGTCTGGGAAATGGTCCACGGGAAACTGCGGCACAGTGACAGCAAGCCTTCACCGTTGGTTGGACTTTGTATACTTTATTCTATATCTTTGTCAACCAGATTTTCGTGCGGAGTGAGTCAGCAATTCGATTTCCCAAAGTTCGGTAGTCGGCTTTTGCCTTTTCATGCTTGCCGCCTGACATCCCGAACCGAATCGCCTTCAATCAATCGCCTTCAGGCAACGCCTTCTTGCGGTAAGCTACAAATCTTGCTGATACTTCACCCTGAACCTCGCTCGTGAAAACTGCCTCCACCATTTCCCGGCGTGATCTGCTCAAGGGCCTCGGAGCCTCGGGGGCTCTGTTTGCTATTGCGCCCCACGCGTGGCCAGGGACCGGAACGGGCGCTGTCAGTTTTCTCGACGTCGCCGGCGCCGCTGGAATCAACTTTCGTCACGACAACGCTGCATCCCCTGAGAAGTACCTGATTGAAACCATGGGTGGAGGCTGCGCCTGGATCGACTACAACCAGGATGGCTTGCTTGATCTGTACCTGGTAAACAGCGCGGCCACCGGAGTGTACCGTCCTGCGCAGCCCCTGCGAAACGCGCTTTACCGCAACAACGGCGACGGCAGCTTCACTGATGTCACTGCCAGCGCCGGTGTTGGCGCCGACGGCCTGTTCGGAATGGGGGTAGCTGTGGGCGACTACGACAACGACGGCTTCCCCGACTTGCTCGTCCTGGGCTACGGACGATGCATTCTCTACCACAACAACGGGAACGGCACCTTCACCGACGTCACTGCCCACGCGGGAGTCGAGAGCAAAGGACGCTGGGCCTCCAGCGCCGCATGGTTCGACTACGACAATGACGGTCGTCTGGACCTGATCATCGCCAACTACGTGGACTGGTCGCCGGAGCACAATTTTTATTGTGGAGACCGCGCTCCCGGCATGCGGAGCTATTGCCATCCCGACGACTTCAACGGCCAGCCCCCGACGCTCTATCACAACAACGGAGACGGCACTTTCACCGATGTGAGCAAGTCCTCGGGCGTGGGGGCGAAAGGCGGCAACGGCCTGGGGGTGGTAACTTTCGACTACGACAACGACGGCTGGCAGGACATCTTCATCGCCAACGATCACATGCCGAATTTTCTGTTTCACAACAATCGCGATGGCACCTTCCGTGAAGTGGCCTACGCGGCGGGCGTCGCGGTCAGCGACGATGGGCAGTTCGAGGCGGGCATGGGAACCGATGCCGCGGACACGACCGGCAACGGGCGCATGGACCTGATTGTGACTCATCTCGATATGCAGTTGGCGCGCCTCTACCAGAACCTGGGAGACCAGACTTTCGACGACGCTACCTTCCGCTCGAAGCTTTCTTACGCCACCTTTCACATGAGCGGCTTCGGCACTCGGTTCATGGACTATGACAACGATGGCCTGCGCGACCTCTTTATGGCGAACGGCCATGTGCTCGATAACATCGAGCGCTACCATGCCGGCACGCAATACGCCGAGCCCAAATTGATGTTTCGCAATACCGGGCGCGGGATTTTTGAGAACGTCAGCGACCGCCTTGGACCCGCCTTCCAGTTACCGAGAGTCAGCCGAGGCGCCGCCATCGGCGACTTCGACAACGATGGCGACCTGGATATTCTGGTGAGCAACAATGGGCAGGCGCCGCAACTCCTGCGCAACGACGGCGGCAACGCCAACCATTGGTTAGAGATTCTGTTGATTGGAACAAAGTCGAATCGCGACGGTGTGGGCGCGCGCGTGAAAGTGTCAGCCGGTGATCTCGTGCTTTACGATCAGCGAAAAGGCGGCATGAGTTACCAGTCCGCCCAGGATCCTCGCCTCCACTTTGGTCTGGGTCAGCGCTCCAAAGTCGATGCGATTGAAATCACCTGGCCCAGCGGGATGGTCACCAAGCTCTCGAATTTGAAAAGCGATCAGATTATCGCCGTGAAAGAAGGAACGGGAATCGTGGAGCGGCCGTTTCCGCGCGTCTCGTGGAAATGAGCGCGACCGGCGAGTTTCAGGGACGCTCGGCCGCTTCGGGTTGCCCCTTTCCGGACCCTGCATAGCCAGCCTTCCGCTCTCCGGGGGCCGACCTGATCTTCTCGGCCTGGGCCTGATTCAATTTCGCAAGTACCGCCAGCATGTTTTGCGCTTGCGGAAGATCGCCGCGCTTGCGATACGCGGCGGCCAGATTTGAATAGACCGAAGCATTGTTTGGATTGAGCTGCCGCGCCGTTTCCAAATGCACAATCGCGTCGTCCAGCCGATTTTCCAATAAATTCAGCTTGCCCAATGCAAGTTGCGAACCTGCATAGTTGGGACGCTCGGCTACCGATTTCTCGAGCGCCTCCCGCGCCTCAATGAATTCTGGCTGTCCGGGCGCGATGCCAGAGCGCAGGAGCGCCTCGCCTAGAAGAGTCAGCAGTTGGTAGTGCTGATGTCCCTTTTTGATGCCCTCGCGAGCAGCGCGAACGGCCTCCGATACATTTCCTTCGAACATTGCCTTTTGCGTGGCGGCCACAAACGCGATATCACTCTGCGGCGCCAGTTTGATGGCCTGGTCGAAGTCTTTCTTGCCAGTATCCAATTCATCCAGCGACGCCAGAAACATCCCGCGCTGGTAATGCAAGTGAGCAGAATTCGGCAAGTGATCCAATCCCAAATCCACGACTTGCACGCCAAGTGCGTATTCCTGCTTCGCCATGCATGCGTCCGCCACGAACAAGTACAGCTTCTCGTTCTCCGGCGCGAGCCTTGATGCGGCTTGCAGCGCTTCCAGCGCCTTCTGGTTTTGTCCATCGCCGACATACGCCTGGGCCAGCAGATTGTTGACGTCTGCGTTGTCACGTCCGGCGCCGCGCAAGGCAGTCAGAATCGGGATGGCCTGCGCAGGCTGGCCGGTTGCGACGTAGCACAGAGAAAGATTGAAGCTCGCAGCGTAGTCATTCGAAACTCGTCCCCGTGCGGCAAGCAAATGCGGAATTGCCTCGGCAAACGAACCGGTGCGTGTGAGCGCAGTTCCCTTTTGCAGCTCTGCCTCAGCCTGAGAATCTGTCCTGGTGGGAGATTGGTCGCTCGCGGCTTGAGCCTTCGCGGTTTGAGGCACCTGGAATGGCAGGTCTCTTCCGGCGCTTGCGCCAATAAACCCAAGGGCACAAACATCAGCGCAACGCCCGCGAGTGCAATCCGCAATCGAACCGCTAGTTCCACTTCCCCTCTCTTTCGACGTGATGTAGCAATTCCGGTCAGGCCGGTGCCTAAAGGGTTTTCGATCAGGGGATCGACGATGGCGAACAGCTCCTCGTCGTGCGCAGTATATCGTTCCATCAGGAAGGGCTTCAATCGGCGATCGAAATCCAGACGCAATTTACAATTTCGCTAACCTGCAAAGTAGTGTATACAATATCCGCCGCCAAGGATTCGTGCTGGTTACGCCGAGAGGCTTTGTGTTTCCGCGCCGGCAACATCCTGGTCAGCTCCTAAGGAGGCCGTCTTGAAGACTCTTCACCGTTTGTGCGCCCTGCTCCCGATTATCTTCCTCATTATTCTTATTGCTGGATCTCCCCTCGTGGAAGCCGCGCCCATTCCCGTCTCCGCGGCGGCACCGCCCGCAACCGACGTCGCGACTCGTCTGCAGCAACTGCATTCGCTCTTCGAATCGGAGTGGGAGTATGAGCTGAAAGCGAGCCCGGAGCGCGCCACGGCGATGGGAGACAATCGCTACAACGACCGCCTCAGCGATGATTCCGCCGAGTTCTATCAATCCGATCTGCAGCACGAAAAAGAATCTCTGACCAAATTCGAGGCGATCGACCCCGAGGGGTTTCCGTCCCAGGATGCACTCAGCCGCACCTTGATGATCCGCCGCTTGCGCCAGGATATTGAGGACGCTCAATTCAAGGCCTGGGAAATGCCGGTCAATCAAATGGGTGGTCCGCATCTCGGTTTGCCGGGGTTGGTGAATCTCACTCCCTTCAATACCGTGGCCGACTACGACAACTACATCGCCCGCTTGCGGCAAATGCCGCGCGTGTTTGACCAGGTGACCGCCAACATGCGTCAGGGCATGAAAGACGGCCTCATGCCTCCGAAGTTTCTGCTCGAAAAAGTCACGGCGGAAACCGACGAGGTTGCCGGCAACGCCGGGTTGGCCAGCCCGTTTGCCAAACCGGTAAGAGAATTTCCCGCGACCATCCCCGCCGCGGAGCAGAAACGCCTGCGCGATACGGTGCTGGACGTCATCAACCAGCAGATCATTCCCGCCTACCAGCGTTTCTCAACCTTCGTTCGCACCGAGTACGCGCCCAAGGGCCGCATCGAGCCGGGCATCTGGGCGGTGCCCGACGGAGGCGCGCGTTACCGCTCCGCCATCCGCCGCATCACCACTACAGATCTCTCGCCCGACCAGATCCACGAAATCGGACTGAAACAAATCGCAGAGATCGAGGTTCAAATGCTGGCCGTGGCTCACCAGCTCGGCTTCAAGGACCTGGCGAGCTTGAACGATCACATCAAGCAGGAGCGCTCTTTCTATGCGAAGTCCGGCCAGCAACTGCTCGATCTCTACACGAACTACTCCCGCGGAATGGAGGTGGAGCTGCCCAAGCTCTTCGGCCGCCTGCCTAAGAGCAAACTCGTCCCCATCCCGATGGACGAGGCACGCTCGAAGAATGCAGTGCCGGCCGATTATTCCAGCGGCGCTGCGGATGGCTCGCGTCCCGGCCACATCAACGTCAACGAATGGAATCCTGGGGAGCGGCTGTTGCTGAATGTCGAAGCTATCGCCTACCACGAGGGCGTTCCCGGCCATCACCTGCAGATTTCTCTGGCCCAGGAATTGCCCGATTTGCCGGCCTTCCGGCGGCATGGGGGTTACACAGCATTTGTCGAGGGCTGGGCGCTCTACTCGGAACAGCTTGGCCTGGAAGTTGGAAAGTACAAAGATCCCTACAGCAATTACGGACGCCTGGAAAACGAAATGTGGCGCGCCATCCGCCTGGTGATCGACACCGGAGTTCACGAGAAGCACTGGTCGCGCGATCAAATGGTCGAATACTTTCACAAGTACACAGCCATGGATGAGCCTAACGTGCAGACTGAAGTGGATCGCTACATCGCCTGGCCTGGGCAGGCCCTGGCTTATAAGTTGGGTCAGCTGGAGATCATGAAACTGCGCGATGAAGGGCGCCAGAAACTCGGTGCAAAGTTCGATCTCCGCGCCTTCCACGACGAGGTGCTTGGCAATGGCGCGCTGCCTCTCGACGTTTTGGACTCAGAGGTGAAAGCCTGGATCGCACGCCAGGGGAAACAGTAGAACTCGGTTTCGGCGATTACTTCTGATAGACCGTCGCGCCTCCTGTGACCGTGCGGACGATCTCGATATCTTTGATCTTGTCTGCCGCGATGGTGTGAGGATCGTCGGCCAGCACGACGAAGTCCGCGAACTTGCCCGGGGTGATGGATCCCTTGATCGCCTCTTCGTGCGAGTTGTAGGCGCCGTTGATGGTGTTGACCTGCAGGGCTTCATCGACAGTGATGCGCTGGTTTGCGCCCCAGGTCTCTCCATTCCACCCGGTGCGCGTCACCATGCCCTGAATTCCCATGAGTGGGGCGAACGGCCCCGGACTGAAGTCCGAGCCCGCCGCTGCCGGAATCCCGGCGTCGAGGAAGCTGCGGTACGCCATGCTGTGCTTCATGCGCTCTTCGCCATAAAAATGAAACTTGTCGGAGTTGTAGTACGCATACGTCGTAAAGACGGCGGGAACGGCTCCGGTCGCCTTCATGCGGCGCAGCAGGTCGTCATTGATCAACGTGCAATGGGTGATCTTGGGACGCGCGTCGGCTCGCGGGAACCGCTGCTGCGCGCGCTCGAACGCAGTAAGCACCATGTCAATCGCAACATCTCCATTGGCGTGGCAGTTGACCTGGATGTTCGCCCGATGCACCCGCTCGATCCAGGCATTGAGATCGCTCCTGGGTCTCGGTGACGTTGCCACTGTACGGAGGATTGGTTCCCTCATAGGGTGTGCTGAGCGCCATGGTGCGCTCGGAGAATGACCCGTCGGCAGTGTGCTCCGATGTGGCTCCAAACTTGATCCACTCATCTCCGAAGCCGGATGCGATGCCGTTCGCGATCATCGCCTCCAGGATATTGCCGCTAGTTTCAAAGCTTACCCGGTGCAGCAATTCTCCCCGCGCCCGCACCTGCTGCAGGGCAAACAGATTCCCGCCCTCGTGATGCACGCTGGTGAGGCCATAGCGGACAAATTGCTTGGAGATGTAGGCCAGCCCGTCGCGATCGCGTTGCAAATTCTGCTCTTCGGTGAAGGTTTCGTGAGTGCCTACTTTGCTGAACACGCTTCGCGCCCGGTCGGTGACGCGGCCGTTGAGTTCGCCGTTGGCGTCGTGGTCGTAGGTTCCGCCAGGAGGATTGGCTGTGTTCTTAGTAAGGCCCGCCATCTCGAGGGCCTTGCTATTGTAGAAAGAGGTATGGCCGCCACGATGATGCACTGAAACCGGATGGTCCCTGGATACCTGGTCAAGGTCCTGAACGTTGAGCTGGCGATTGTCCTTCACCTTGGTGTCGTCGAAGAAATAGCCATCAACCCATTGGCCCGCGGGTGTTTTCTGCGCTTTCGCGCGGAGCTTTTCGATGATGCTGGCGATAGTGACAAACTCGACTTCGAAGGGATTGCCGACGATGACGTCGTACAGCAAAGTGTTGCCGCCCGCGTGATTGTGGCAGTCGATGAACCCGGGCACGATGGTCATCTGTTTGGCGTCGAGCGTCTGGGTTCCCTTGCCAGTGAGCGCCTTGACATCTTTATTGCTTCCTACGGCGACGAACCGGCCGGACTTGACTGCGAACGCCTCCGCCTTCGGCGCGCGCGTATCGACCGTATATACCTTGGCGTTGAAGACGACGAGTTCCGCGTCCTGCGGTTTGAGATCGGCGGCCTGTGCTTGGACAGAGGCTGCGGCGCCAAGAAATGTCCCGCCGGCAATACCGGCCATGCCCGCTCCGGTCAGGCTGAGAAATTCTCTGCGGCTGTGGCGGTTCTTCTTCATCGCTCGTCCTCCAATTTCAATCCTTCGCGATCCTTGTTTCGGAACTCACGTAGTCGTCAAGAAGAAGTTGTCATCCTGAGCGGAGCAAGCGCTTCGCTTGGCGAAGCGTTGCGGAGTCGAAGGACCCCTACCATCGAGTAATGTGCCGGCAATAGTGTGCTTCGACTCGCCGTCCTTCACTTCGCGGCCCTGAACTGAATCTTGCTGAGCTGGCTCGGCGACTGCAGTCCTGCTTTTCCAGGGGGGAATCCATTTCCCTGAAGAATGAACGCCACCACATCCAGAGTTTCTTTCTCGCTGAGCGTACCGGGGTCAGAGAGCGGCATGGTGCTTATGATACGGCTATAGAGCTCCCGCAGCGGCTTGCCGCTCCAGTGCGAGGCGAATTCGTCGCCCTTCAGGGCGGGAGATTCATTGACTCCGCCGGCAAGGCTTGTGAGATGGCATGAGCTGCATTTCTCCACGTACGTCTTTTTACCCCTGATGGCCTGAACTTGCGTGTAGACCCCATCCTGCGTGGTTGCCGCCGCAGTCCCTACCGCGGGACTCGAGTATGCCGCGCCGGCGAAGCACACTAGTCCGGCGCACAATCCTATCAATGCCCACTTATTCACGATCATCTCCGTTTAAGGTAAGGCCAGGCCAACCAGCTCTGGCGCATCCTTCTTGCTGCCCACAGCCACCACAATGTATTGCTTGCCTTCATACATGTAGGTCATGGGGCCGCCGGTTGTGCCCGAGGGCAGTTCAATTTCCGAGAGCACTTTTCCGGTGGCTTTGTCGTAGGCACGAAACTTTTTGCCCCACGCGTAGGGGCCCGGTCCGGATCCGATAATCGCGTCGCTGCCTTCTCCCAGGAACAGCAGCGTCTTGGTGACCAAAGGAGCAGGGCGGCTTAACACCCCCAACATGGGAAGATTCAGGGCTTTCAGCTGCGGGCTGTTGCGTGGCCCGTCGCCATCCGCCGCCGTCCAGACAGTTTCTCCGCGATCCATATTGATGGCCGTAATGCGGCCGTAGGGCGGCTTGGTGTAAGGCAGGTCTCCCGGCATTTTTACTACGCTGTAGCCGCGGCCTTCGGGTTCGTTGTACGCCATCGTAGCTTTTGAATCGGTCGCTTTGATGATTTCAAAGCCCTCGGGCAGCGTCATGGAAACGGCGTAGTACATGTCTGTGTCCGGGTCGAAGGCACCCGTATTCCAGTTTCCCGATCCCCAGTCTCCGGGCGACATCAGCAACCCCTGCTTGCCGTCCCGCTTGTTGCTCTTCATGGTTGGCGGCGTATACAGAGGACCTAGAACGAACGGCTTCACGGCTTCGAGCGCCTGTTTGTGCAGCTCCGGCGTGAAGTCGATCAGGTCAGCCTCGCTGAGTCCCTGGAGATCGTATGCCGGTGGCTTTGTCGGGAAGGGCTGCGTGGGGGAAGAGTGTTCGCCAGGAATGGTGGATTGCGGCACCGGACGCTCTTCAATCGGCCATACCGGTTTGCCGTTGGTCCGATCGAGCACGTAGAGAAAGCCGTTCTTGTTCGCCTGAACTACCGCGTCCACGTGCTTCCCGTCAACCGTGATGTCGCCCAGCACCGGCGGCCCGATGTTGTCGTACTCCCAAAGATCGTGATGGATCATCTGGTAGTACCACTTCATCTTGCCGGTTTGTACATCCACCGCTACCAGGCTGTCCGAGTAGAGGTTGTCGCCCGGCCGCCAGCCACCGTAGTACGACGATGTCGGAGCCGTGAACGGCAAGTAAACCAATCCCAGTTTTTCATCGCCGCTGAGAGGGCACCAGGCGGACAGATTGCCCGCGGTCTTGGCGGAGTCATTGCCCCAGGTGTCGTATCCGGGTTCATCCGGCTTGGGCACCACGTCGAAGGTCCAAAGCAGTTTTCCGGTACGAACGTCGTAGCCGCGGACGTTGTCCGGAGAGGCTTCCTTCACAAAACCGCCGTCCCCTGCTCCGTTGGCCGCGCTGCTTCCCGCCACCACGATCACGTCACGCACGACGATCGGCCCCGAGGTCCAATGAAAGCGGCCGGTGTAGGGGCCGGTCGCCTGAAGATTCACGCGGCCCTTGTCGCCAAAGTCGGAATAAAGACTTCCATCCTTGGCGTTCACGGCATACAGATAGCTTCCGCGCACCAGCAAGAGCCGAAGGTCCGAACCGCTGCGCCAGGAATCAATGCCGCGCATGCTCTGGCCGGAAGCCTCTTTCATCGTGGCCTCGAAGGGCTGCTGCAGCCAGATAGTTTTGCCGTCGGCGGGGTTGAACGCCTCCAGCAAACCCACCGCATTGGGGGAATAGACAACCCCATCCACCATGATCGGCGTGGCTTTGTAGTAATGCGAGGGATTCAGGTCGGGAAATTTCTGCTTGAGGGAGGGATCGACGCCGGGCCGACGCCAGACCACTTTAAGATTCTTGACGTTGTCGGCATTGATCTGCGCGAGCGCGGAGTACCGGGTGAAACCCTTGCTGCCGCCGTAGTAAGTCCACTCACCCGGTTTGTCAGTCTGCGCGGTGGCCTGTGAGCCGGTAAAGAGCAGGACCGCGCCGATAGCGCATGAAAGCAGAAAGCGACGCATAACCCTCCCAGATTCCAACAAAATTAAGTCAACGGCACCCTCTTAACAAAAACCAGCCGTCTTCCTGGATCGCGATACCCTACTAGAAGTGTGCAAGGTTATAAAAGCCATCCGATGGTGTCAAGCACGATTCTCTGGACGAGTCGCCGAAGTGAAGACCAGGTGACAAAACTAATCGTCCGGTAGCCCTGCTCACGCGCCGAGGTGAGCCCCATCACAGAAGCAAAATCCTCCATGGCAGAAGATACAAATGGGTGATTGCCATGAAAGCAAATGCCGTTGTCCTTCCCATCGTTCCCGTGATCGTAGTGAAGCGAATCCTATTCGCGACTGATTTCTCCGAGGCATCGCTCGCGGGCTTGCCCCTGGTTTCAAGCATCGCCCGAAGGTATGGATCACGGGTGTTTGTGGTAAATGTCTGGACACCCGTTCCATACACGATGGTCAGCCCCGAAGCTGCCGGAGTCCTGCAAAACAAAGACGAGCGTGAAACTCAAGCCAGGACGCGGCAGCTCTTGAACAGTAAGGAACTGGCCGGGCTCTCCGCGACCGCGATCGTCAAGTCAGGAGATCCGGCGCAGGAACTGAACCGGCTGGTGCGCGAAAAGAACATCGACCTCGCCATAGTAGGCACCCACGGCCGCACTGGACTGAAGCACCTTCTTATGGGGTCGGTCGCCGAAGAACTCTTCCGCAATTTGCCGTGCCCGGTGCTCACGGTCGGGCCCAACGTTCCAAGGCCTGCGATGGAAGGCCCGGAGGTCAAGCACATCCTGTTTCCTACCGACCTCTCAGATGCATCCCGCGCGGTATTTCCTTACCTCGCGTCGCTGGCCTCCGAATACAAAGCATCGCTGACATTGCTTCATGTCTTACCCATCGAGACCGCCACCAACCCGGACGCAGCGTCCCTGGCAGAGCCGCTGCGCAAGGAGGTGCAGAGCATCTTTTCTTCTTACGTCGATCCGCGATGCCAGGCTGAATTCGTGATCGATTTTGGAGATACCGTGGAGCGCATCCTTGCTCATGCCAAGACTGGACATGCGGACCTGATCGGGCTGGGTGTACGGCGGGCGGGAGAGATTACGACGCATTTTCGCAACACGGTCGCCTACCGGGTTGTCCTGCAAGCGCACTGCCCGGTCCTGACCGCTCGTCCAGCGGACTCAGAAGAGATTTCGTGTGTATTCGCGAGCCCCCAGCGCTCGACCCAACTAGGCAACGACCATGGCTTCGAGTGCCGGCTTGTTTCTGATCAGCACGCTGGAGCCCTGGGTGGAGATCAGCATCTTGTTCCGCAATTCAGTCAGGGCTCGAGTGACGGTTTCGCGCGTGACGCCGACGACCTGAGCGATCTCTTCATGGGTCAGGTTCAAGTTGAAGCGGATGCCTTTGGGCGTCTCCTGGCCATGGGCCGCTGATTCGAGCAGAAAGCACGCCATTTTTTCGGTCGCCGAAGGGGTCAGGCCCAGGTAACGAATCTGGTGGCAGGCTCCCCGGTAATAATTGCTGAATTGCTGCATGGCGCTGATCGAAGCATCGCCGTGTTCATGTAAGAGCTTCATAAAGTCATCACAGCGTATGAAATCCACCTGGCAGGGCTGCAGAGTCTCGGCCGTAACTTCGTGGGCATCTCCGGAAATGGTGGAGTGCAGGCCCAACAGTTCGCCCGCTTCCACCACTCGCACGATCACGGTTTTACCCGAAGGCGACGCCATCGTCAGCTTCACCCGCCCCTTGCAGAGCATGTACACTCCGCGTGGCACCTGGCCTTCGACAAACAAGACGGCCCCGGCCGGATACAAGCTTGTGAATTTCATTTTTTGGAAATCCATCAAAGTTTCCGTTTTCATCTGGCAAAAAAATCCGTCTTTGCGCATCGGGCAAGTGGTGCAGTCATCTGAGATTTCCATCCCGTACGGTGTGCGCGTTTTCATTTTGCGCTCCTAATCTTTATCTTTCTTAGACTGTTCGGAGTTTGCGTTCCCATCCATCAAAATATGCCGAAGGAAACTCGAGCCCCCGTTCAGAGCGACACCCTGTTTCCGCATTTGCAGCAGAAGGTCTCGCCCTCTTTCATCAATAAAACTCACTCCCCCCAGGTCAACACTGACCGGTTCTCCGACCGCCATATTTGTCGATGTGACCCAGGCCTTTCGCAACTCTTCCACCCACGGCCCCTGAACTCTGCCTTCCAGCTTCAGGAGGACGACATCGGGAGTCTTTCTTACGGTGATTCTGAGCACACAATCGTAAGAGCAGGGAGAGTGCCACGAGGCTAACAGGTCGTAGCGGTGGCGTTAACTTGTTGAATTTCAATAAAATAGGAGAGATTTAAGGTCCGGCGGTTTGGCCGTGGTAGACGACAGCGTAGACTACTGACGAGACGAAATATCACCGATTGACGACATTTCGTCAGCCGGTTAAGGGAGTCGAGTTTTGTATCGGACGGGCAAAGTCCCAATCTTCTCCGGGTTTGCCCGCCCGTACCTCTCAGACTATGCCGCCTTGGACTTGATCTCGATCGTTTTCGCCTTGGCAGTTTTCGGCATAGTCAACTGCAAGATGCCATCTTTCAGAGTTGCCGTCGCTTTCTCGGCATCGACGCTTGCGGGCAGATCCACAATTCGCAGGATCTGGTTCGAGCAGAATTCCGAATAGACGGTCTTGCCCTTCTTCTCTTCCTTTTTCTCTGTTTCCCGCTTCCCTGCGATGGTCAAGCGGCGAGGCTCGACGCTGACTTCGATCTCCTTCTCGTTGAAGCCGGGCACCTCGGCCTTGACCTCAAGGTTCTCGCCTGACTCATCGATTCTCACATGAACGGGATGGAGCAAATCCATCTCAGCCTTGAACCAGTCGTCGAGGTCGTGTCCGAATCTGCGCCCGCTTCCCTCGAAGATCTCGTACGCCCTTTGGTTGATCGTTTGGAATGTCTTGTTCATCCGATCCATCAGACGTTCGACCGGGGCAATGATGACCGGCTTTTCCTCAGCCCGTTGTACAGCCATAGAAGTTTCCGCCATGATCGTTACCTCTCTTTCCCTGGGGAATAATCAGCGCTGGTCCAGCGGTCCGGCGACCCTTAGCCCGTTCCTGCCTGTACGTCGGCAGGAGACCAATGGAAGCCAGCGCTGCAAACACAGATTCGCAGAAAGCGGAAGGCAGCGCAGTGATAGAGGTCACGGTGGGCCGTGATTTGGACCACCCGAAAACCGCGAGACAGGGATCAGAACTGTTTGCGGGAAATTTTCAACTTCTGCAAGCGCGAGTTTAACGTCGTGCGATTCATGCCCAGGCGCTCGGCCGCGCCGCCTGGTCCGCCGATCTTGCCTTTTGCTTCCCTGAGTACACGGATGATGTGCTCCCGCTCGACATCTTCCAGGGCTGATGAAGTGGAAGGCAAGGCGCTGTCCGCCGAAGCAGGCTCGAAGGCCGGGACCTTCAACAGCGGGCCGGGAGACAAAATGACCGCGCGCTCGATGACATGCTCCAGTTCTCGAATATTCCCAGGCCAGGAATACCGGCACAACGCCTGCATCCCTTCCGGCGGTACGCTATCGATGCCTTTCTTCATCCGCTTGGAAAACTTCGAAACGAAATATTCAACCAGCAGCGGGATGTCCTCACGCCGCTCGCGCAGCGGCGGCACCGTGATGGGGAAAACATTCAGCCGGTAAAACAGATCACTCCGAAATTGTCCCGAGGCAACCAGTTTTCCCAGATCGCGGTTAGTGGCGGCGACGATACGAACGTCGGTTGTAATCGTGCGCGTGCTGCCCAGCCGTTCGAACTCCTTTTCCTGTAGGGCTCGCAACAGTTTTGGCTGCAATTCCAGCGGGATGTCCCCGACTTCGTCGAGAAAAATCGTACCCCGATGAGCCAGTTCCAACCGCCCTATGCGCTGCGCGATGGCGCCCGTGAATGCTCCTTTTTCGTGACCGAAGAGCTCGCTTTCCAGCAGACCAGCGGGGATGGACGCGCAATTGACGCGAACGAACGTTTGGTGGTGGCGAGGGCTCAGGTTGTGAACCGCACGCGCGAGCAATTCCTTGCCCGTACCGGTTTCTCCCAGAATCAAAACCGTGGAATCGGTGGGGGCTACGGTTTCGACTTGTTTCAGAACCCGCCGGATCGGCTTGCTATGCCCGATGATCTCCTCGAAATTGAATTCGGTCTTCAGCTCATCTTCCAGATATTGCTTCTGCTCGGTCAGTTGGTCCTTGAGTTCTGAAATGTGTCGGAACGCCATGGCATTGCCCAGGGCAATGGCCACCTGGCCGGCGATTTGCGTGAGCAGGTTCACGTCGTCATCGCTGAAATTTCCCGGGCGCCGGCTGAACAAGTTCAGTGTCCCAATCACACCCTCCCGGCCGGTCAGTGGAATCCAGCAGCCAGACTTTAACGACTGATGGGCAAATTGGGGCGGCATTTCGAAAGGCCATTTTTCGCCAGGCTGTCCTTTGAGTAACAGCGGTTTCCTGGTCGTGTACGCCCAGCCCGCGGGTGAACTGCCGAGAGACACCGAAGGTTCTTCCTCTGCCCCAGCGCCCGACTCTGCATCCGCCGAAGCTTCGAGCACATGCATGCGCAAAATCTTGGCTGTGTGCGTCATAGAGCGCGAGGGTGGCGTAGTCGAACGGCTTCACCTGACGGACACAGGAAGCAATGGCGGAGAGCAGCTGCCGGACGTCAAGATTTGAAACCAGTGCATTCGTTATTTCCAGCAGGAAGGCTTCGCGGGCCCGTTTTCCTTCGGTGATGTCGCGCGTGACTTTGGTGAATCCCAGCAAGTTGCCGTCTTTGTCATGCAGCGCGGTGATCACCACATCGGCCCAGAAGCGCGAACCATCCTTACGGAGTCGCCAGCCTTCCTCTTCCCATCGGCCCTCCGAGGCGGCCAAGGTCAGCTCCTCGTTCGGCTTGCCACGGTCTACGTCTTCGGACACGTAAAAACAGGAAAAATGCTGGCCGATGATTTCCTCTGCGGTGTAGCCTTTTATCTTTTGCGCGCCTTCGTTCCAGCTCACAATTCTTCCCGTAGGATCGAGCATGAAAATGGCGTAGTCTTTGACCTCTTCCACCAGCAGCCGGAAACGCTCCTGGCTCTGCCGCAGGGCTTCCTCCGCCTGCTTGCGTTCGGTCACATCGCGAATCGCTGCGGTGACCAGAACACCGCCCTCTTCTTCGAGAGGGCTTAGGCTGATTTCGACCGGAAACGTGCTGCCATCTTTGCGGCGTCCGAGCAGTTCGAGACCGGAGCCCATCGCGCGGGGATGAGGCGCCTCGTGATAGGCCTCTCTGTGTTGCAGATGTTTTCGACGGAAATTTTCAGGAATCAGAATCTCGACTGGCTGATTGAGCAGTTCTTCTCTGCGATAGCCGAACATGCTTTCCGTCTGCGAGTTGACCAGCAGCATCCGCCCGGTTTGATCCACAATGACCATGGCGTCGGGCGCTGCTTCCAGTAGACGGCGGAATTTTTCGTCCCCGTGGCTCAAACTTTTATTGTAGTTGGTTCCGGGTTGCTGGGGGAAACCCGGCGCGGTGCTGGTATTAAAACATCTCTGCTCCGGGGCAGCGTCCCTCCGCGAGGCACGCGCTCACCCTGGATTTCGGACAGCAGCAGACAGGCCGGAATGCCTGGCCCTCCGGCAGCCTCCCGGATCTCGGCTTCATCACCACGCCCAAACCGAGGTGATACTCCAGCACGTGAGTCCGGGAGCATCCATCGCAAAGCCAAAAATGCCTTATGCAGCAGCCCACGCTATCAGATGTGTGGCCTTCGGGCTGTTCGTTTTGAAAACGAAACAACTGCCCTCGACGATAGTCAAAGGCCTTCGCGCAATCCGGGTTTGAGCACTGGAAAGACATGATCTCGTTGCTCCAGGAGTCTCTCCTAGGTCTGCCCAACGCCATCCCTGGGCATCGAGCCGTGCCTGTCAGACTGCGGAGACCGCTCCAACTCCAGCTTCTGAATCGCATTCATAAGCCACTCAGCCAACGCTGCCTCGAGTTCCTGCGAGGTGCCACTCTGATACAACGACTGGATAGTTTCGCGTCGTTCGTTTAGCGGAATGTGACGACATGGAACCCTTTCGTCACGAAATTTCGCCGGCACCAACTGCATCATGACGCATTCGGAACAAGGTCTCGTGCGTTCCGGGTCCCCATAGTTCAGGCAGGTGGGAGAATCCTCGAAAATGAACTGCGGGCGCCACGATGACGGCTTTCGGTAGCCTCCACCTTTAAGGAATTCAAGTTCCAGTCTTAGGACCTCGAGGAGATCGCGCTTCTTGTTGGCCATATCAAGCCTCCCCAGCAGTCGAGGCCAGTCTGTTCCCGAAGCAGCCCTCAGGGCAGTGAGCAGAATCACCGGGCTGTGTAGCCAGGCTCACGCACGATGCAAGTCGAATAATTTTCAAGAGGGCATAGCATTGGGAGAGATTCGAGTCACTTATCGTGGCGGGCTGGAGAATGGACGAGTGCCGGCACAGTGTCTCTGAAGCGAGGCAACCGCGGCTCTCATTTTGCCAGCCAGGTTTCCTCTCCAGCCGCGCTCTTTACCTCCAGCAGAGTAGCAGCGGCGGGCCGGCCCTCCTGTATGACGATCGAGCATGGCTGCACCGGCAGCTGGCTCAATCTCTCAAAAAAATCTCCCACGTAGAGATCGGGAAGATAACTGCTCACCAGCAGGATGTCGTACTGCCCGCCTTTCAGAAGCTCAAGGGCCTCGAGCCCACTCCAGGTGGTGCTCGAATCGTAGCCTGCCCCCCTCTAACATGAGCGCCAGCGTACGGGCCTCCTCTTCATTGTTGTCAACAATGAGGACCCGTTTGTTCTGTGATTCGGCCATTGTAACTTCCTCCCCTATTGGCATTTCAGAATGACGCGAAGTCGTGGGAACCGGCGACCCAAGTCAGCAGAAGCTATCGTTCCATTGGTTGAGTCTCCTTCTTGGCGACGCGACGGCGCCGGCTCAACGTCTGCTGCTCCCTAGATCTGATTGATTTTTGCAACAACTTCTTTGCCTCCGCCACAACTTCCTCTTCTTTCGCGTCGGTCTTTTCCTTTTTTTCGCGATTTTCTCCAGTGTCCGCCATGTGCTCCCTTTCGCATTAGCTCTGGCCAATTTGTTGATTTTCCGCTCAGTGGGTGGGCCAGTCTGTGACGCCCCTCACACTTTCTGGTGATCGTTCTGTTTCCGTTTCACCCCTTTCAAGTCGAATATGTCTACCCTGGCGTTCGCACCACGTAGGAACTGAGAACGCGCATATAGTTGCCGCGCTCGAAAGCAGCCGGATCGGATACGGAACGCTGACTCATACTGCCCCGCATTTGCCGGATCGATTCGTATTCGTGCTCTTCCATCCAGCGAACCAGGTCTTTGAGGACGGAAGCGGCATGGTCAATTCCGTTCTGCAGTAACGCCGAGGTCATCATGGCTACATGCGCCCCCGCCATCATGGATTTCAGGACATCCTGTGCACTGTGCACGCCGCCCGTGACCGCCAGATCGGCGCGAACCCATCCGTAGAGAATCGCCACCCAGTGCAGCCGCAGCAGCAGTTCTTGCGGACGGCTCAAAGTCAGGCTGGGCACGACTTCGAGAGATTCAATGTCGAAATCGGGCTGGTAAAAGCGATTGAACAGGACCAATCCGTTCGCACCCGCCGCGTCCAGTTGTTTGCCCATGTTTGCGATCGCGCTGAAGAAGTGCGAAAACTTCACCGCCACGGGAATACTGACATTCGCTTTGACCTGTCGTACCAGATCGCAGTAGTTCTGCTCAACGTCGGCGCTGACGATATTGGGATCGGTAATGATGGCGTAGATGTTCAGTTCGATCGCGTCCGCCCCAGCTTGCTCCATCATGCCCGAGTACCGGGCCCAGCCTCCGGGGGAGACGCCGTTCAAGCTGGCAATCACCGGAATCGACACTCGCTCTCTCGCTTTTCGAATGAGTTCGAGATAACCATCGGCACCGAGGTTATAGGTATGCAGGTCCGGCAAGTAGTTGAGCGACTCGGCAAAGCTTTCGCTCCCCCGCGAAAGGTCGGAATCGACAGCCTGGCTCTCCAGGTCGAGCTGTTCTTCAAAAAGGGAGGGCAGCACGACGGCGCCGACGCCGACGTCCTCTAGATGCCGTATGTGTTCCAGTGACTCGCACAGGGGAGAAGCCGAGGCCACAATAGGCGATTTCATCGGTAAACCGAGATAGCTGGTCGTGATATCGATCATTTTTCTTCTCCTGCGGTCGCGGGTAGAGGGGCGGACAAGACCGGCTCTGAAGAATTGCCGCCGGCAGTTTCTGCACTTCCAGGCATGGCGGCGCGGTTTGCGTAGACCTCCCATTGCCGGTGAACATCGTCCTGGGCGAGTCGGAGCAGTTCACGCGCCATCTCCGGATTGCTGCGCGCCAGCATGGTGTAGCGGGCCTCCTGATACGCGTATTGCTTGAATGGAATACTGGGCGCCCTGGAATCAAGCTGAAACGGATTCTTCCCTTCCCGACGGAGCTCCGGGTTGTAACGGATCAGCGGCCAGTAACCCGAAAGCACCGCGGCCTTCTGCTGCGCCATGCCCTGGCCCATGTCATAACCGTGGGCGATGCAGTGGCTGTAAGCGATGATGAGTGACGGCCCGTTGAACGCCTCCGCTTCAAGGAATGCCTTCACCGTGTGAGTGTCGTTGCCTCCCATGGCCACACGCGCAACATAAACCGATCCGTAGCTGATGGCCTCCATTGCGAGGTCTTTCTTGCCGGCGCGTTTCCCTCCGGCGGCGAATTTGGCCACCGCACCACGTGGCGTTGCTTTGGACATCTGCCCGCCGGTATTGGAATAGACCTCCGTATCGAGCACCAGGACATTTACGTTCACCCCGGAACCCAGGACGTGATCGAGTCCGCCGGCACCGATGTCATAAGCCCAGCCGTCGCCGCCGACCAGCCAAACGCTCTTGCGCACCAGCGCGTCAGCAACCACCAACAGGTCGCGCGAGGCCGGAGAATCCAGCGAAATAATCTTCTTCTTCAGCTCGGCTATCCGCTCCCTCTGAGCTGCGATCCCGGCTTCACTCGATTGATCCGCATGCAGAAGCTCATTCACCAAGGATTCACCGAGCTGCGAGGCAAGCCGCGTAGTCAGCTCGCGCGCATAGTCTGCCTGTTTGTCCAGCGCCAGCCGCATACCCAGACCAAACTCGGCATTGTCCTCGAACAGCGAATTGGACCAGGCCGGACCGAGTCCTTGAGAGTTGAGAGTGTACGGAGTCGTAGGCAGATTGCCGCCGTAGATCGACGAGCAGCCTGTCGCATTCGCGATCATCATGACGGTCGCCAAAAAGCTGCGTGAGCAACTTGATATAGGGGGTTTCGCCGCAGCCGGCGCAGGCCCCGGAAAACTCGAAAAGTGGCTCCAGAAGCTGGACATCTTTCACGTGCCCGTGGGAAAGCTGGTTCCGGTCCGGCGTCGGGAAGACTCGTGAAGAAGTCCCAATTCACAACCTCGGCGGCGCGAAGCGGTGCCTGCGGTTGCATATTGATGGCTTTGTGTTTCGCCTCGCTCTTGCTCTTGACCGGGCAAACCTCAACGCAGAGTTCGCACCCGGTGCAGTCTTCCGGAGAAACCTGAAGCGTGTAACGGAGATTCTCGAATTCATGCCAGCGAGGTTTTTCCGACTTGAAGCCTGCCGGAGCGTTGCCCAGCAGCGAGGAATCGTAAACCTTCGCCCGAATGACCGCGTGAGGACAAACCAATACGCACTTGCCGCATTGGATACAGATCTGTTCGTCCCAGACCGGAATCTGTTGCGCAATGTTTCTTTTCTCCCACATCGCGGTCCCGGTCGGGAAAGTTCCGTCCAGGGGCATGGCGCTTACGGGCAGCGTGTCCCCGCGGCCGGCGATCATGGGGCCAATCAGGTCCCGCACGAAACTCGGGGCGCGCGCGGGGACGGGAGGCAGAACCGTCAGCCGGCTGCTCGCCGCGGAGGGAACGGTGACCTG
>CAVOSG010000009.1:0-205421 GCA_963698825.1 Terriglobia bacterium
CGTGAACCCGCCCCGGCGGACCAGGCGGCCGCACCGCTGACAGGTTGACGCCTGGAAACTTGATTGCACTTAACCGGCGGCACAGTGGTGGCGTGCATTGATTCGTTACACACTGTGTGCCCGCTGACACGAGTTCGATACATCCCCTCCTCGTAAGTCCATTTTTATCAATTAAGATGAGTTTGGTTGCTACCCTGCAAAGTGGTTACGCGGTTGTCCCCCGGGTTTATCGTTCATCTTCTTTGAGCAGTTCAGGAACTTATGAGCTGGAGCTTCAGAAGATATTGGCCAGCGGTTGTGGCGGCGGCAGCGATACTTAGTCTGATCGCGGGCGTCGTTGGCTGGAGGGCATCGCGAGCGCTGCGAACCGCCGCCGAAGAAGTTCGCTCCCAACGAGAGATAGGCTTTACCGCCCGCCCGCTTCCCGAGCTTCAGGAACAAGTCTTCGAAGTGATCAGCACTCCAGCGGTATTCTTCCAGGCCGCGCGCTACCACGACGACCTGTATGTGGCTGGCCCAGCCGGACT
Source organism: Terriglobia bacterium (assembly GCA_963698825.1). Lineage (GTDB taxonomy): Bacteria > Acidobacteriota > Terriglobia > Terriglobales > Acidobacteriaceae > JAIQFF01. The sequence continues at coordinate 528 of CAVOSG010000009.1, forward strand.
TTCGCAATACAACGCCGGCGGCACGTTGCTCAAGCACTATGCCGTCGGGCAAGATCTGCCGTCCTCGCCATTGGTCGCCATGGCTCCGGGCCTACTGGCGGACTCGCACGAAACCGAACTCATTGTCGCCACCGCGCAGGATGGGCTGGTGGCCTTCAACGGACGCTCCTTCCGCCAGATTGTTCCGCAGGACCCCAAGGCGCGCACCATCACTTCAGTCTTGCCCGCGGCCTCCGGACACCTGCTGATTGGAACCAGGAAGCGGGGCGTTCTGCTGTATGACGGAGAGAAAATAACTGTTCTTCATCCGACCCTCAGCAATCTCTATGTGACCACGCTCGCTGGCACGGAGTCAGATCTCTGGATCGGGACGCTGAATCAGGGCGCGTTTCACTTCCATGCCGGCCAGACCGACTCCTTCGGAGAGGAGCAGGGGTTGCCGGATCGCCAGGTGCAATCGCTCGCGGTCTCAGGCGACAAGACATACGTGGGCACGGTGCTGGGCGTCGCCGTGTTCGAACGCGGCCGCTTCTCCCGGACCCTGGCCTCCGGAGTTCTCACCACCGCTTTGCTGCCGACCAACGGCCAGCTATTTGTTGGCTCTGAAGGTCAGGGCGTCATCGCCATTCCAATCGAGGGAACTTATCGTCCGAACCCGGGCCCGGCTGCCGCATCCGAGATGACAGAAGTCCATCAGCTGTTTGGGATGGACGATGGTGTTTTCGCGCTTACCCGCAGTGGTCTCTATCGCATGGGAAGTCATGGTTTCGGATGGCAGCCGGTGCTGCATCCGGGTGCGGCTCTGTTGAGCGACCGCAATGTTTCGGCGCTGGCCACGGACAGCAAGGGCCGCCTCTGGGTAGGGTACTTCGACCGCGGACTCGATCGCCTGGAAACTGATCATGGGCCGGCGACTCACATCGAAAACGAACATGTGTTCTGCGTGAACCGCATCTTTCCCAATCCAAGCGATGGAACCACCGATGTCGCTACCGCCAATGGACTGGTTCGCTTCAATTCCGCCGGCGGCCAGGAGCAGGTCCTCACTCGCAGCGACGGACTCATCGCGGACCACGTTACCGACATCGTTTCGTATCAGAACGGTCTGGCCCTGGCGACGCCGGCGGGACTGACGTTTCTCGATGCCTCCGGGGCGCGCAGCATGTATGCCTTCCAGGGGTTGGTCAACAATCATGTGTACGCGCTGGGTGCATCCGGCGACGAATTGATGGCCGGGACGCTGGGCGGCCTCTCTCAGTTGGAAAAAGGCTATGTCCAGACCAGCTACACGACCGCAACTCCCGGACTCAAGCACAACTGGATCACGGCGGTCGTTCCGGTTGGATCCGAGTGGATGGTAGGAACCTATGGTGCGGGTGTGCTGGGGCTTGATCGCGAGGGTCACTTCCGCTCATTCGAGAACGCCACGGGCCCGGTTGAAATCAACCCCAACGCGATGCTCGTGAAGGATCGTCATGTGTTCGCGGGGACGCTGGGCAAGGGCCTGTATGTGTACGAGCGCGAGTCGGAGCGCTGGTTCGCGGTTGACGCCGGACTGCCTTCCGCTAACGTGACCGCCCTCGCAGCCGCCAATGGATATCTCTATGTGGGCACGGACAACGGTCTGGTGCGTGTCCAGGAAGACAAGCTGCATCCATGAAGAAGACGCTCCTTACGCTTTTCGCGCTGCTGGTCGCGCCGGCGTTACTTCTGGCGGATTCTGGCATTCTGATTCCACGCGACAAAGCGCAGCCCGACCCGGCAATTCTCTCGCTCGAAGAGATGGAAATTACCATCCGCATCGACAACGGCGACGCGCGTGTGTTTGTGCGGCAGATTTTCGCCAACCACACGAACGGAATCGAAGAAGGCAACTACATTTTCGCGTTGCCCAGTCAGGCCACGGTCTCTGACTTTGCCGTGTGGGATGGGCCTGTGCGCATTCCGGCTGTGGTGCTGGAACGCAAGCGCGCGGAAGACATCTACACCCAACTCAAACGGCAGGCGATTGATCCTGGCCTGTTGCAGATGGGAGAGCGGGGATCGGAGGAAGCCAAGCGCACGTCTGTTTTCAGTGCGCGCATCGTACCCATTCCTGCGCACGGAACCAAGCGGCTGGAAATCGAGTATCACCAATCTATTCCGGTTGAGAACGTAAAGTCTTACTTTGCGATTCCGCTCCGCCCGGACGCATACTCGGCACAGGCGGCGCGGCATCTCCGCATCAATTTCGATTTCCGGTCGGAGCAAGCCACTACAAACTTCCAGGCGAGCGCGAAAGCATTCCCGCTGACAATCGATGAAGCTACAGCCCACCTCGTGCGCGGGCACTTCGAAGGCGAAAATGTAAATCTTTCTGAAGATTTTGTGGTCACCTATAACCTCGACCCTGGCGGCGCTGACACGCTGCATGTGCTGACCTACAGAAATCCGCAGAGCGGACAGCCCGCGCCTACCGAAACCGCTCCCGCCCGCAGCAATAACGAACCTGGATTTTTCGAGGCCGAAGCCCTGCTCGGATATGGCAAAGGCTCTGCTCCGAACGCGGGTGGAAGCGTGGCCTCCGGCGCGCCCAAGACTCTGGTCATCCTGTTCGATACGAGCCTGTCCATGCAGTGGGAGAAGCTGGAGCGCAGCTATCAGGCGCTGGAGAGCCTGCTGCGGACGCTGCGGCCTGCTGATCGTTTCAATCTGCTGCTCTTCAATAACCAGGTTCAGACGTTCCAGCCGGAACCCGTCGTGGCGGACCCGGCCACCGTCCAGCGCGCCCTGGATTTCATTCGATCGAGCAAGCTGCGCGGCGGCACCGATCTACAGCGTGCGCTCCAGAGCGGGCTGCAGCAATGTTCGTTGACTAGCCTGACGAGTCCTTATCTGATTTTGCTGAGCGACGGTGGAGCTACCCGCGGACCCATCCAGAACGGCAAGCTCGCTGCCTGGTATGCGGAGAGCTGGAAGCATTTGCCGCCGGCGCAACGTCCGCGCACTTATATCTTCGGCGTGGGCGACGATGCCAATTTGCCGCTGCTGCGTGAACTCGCCCACAACGATGGTTTGCTGGAGCAGGTGTTGTCTACCGAACCCGCCGAATTCAAGCTGAATTCCTTTCTCTCGAAAATCGGGCGCAGCCCCATCGGCCCCTTGAATTTGACGGTGACTCCAGAATCGGCCGTGGACACGGTTTATCCCCTGCGGGATTCCACTTTCTCTGGTTCCGTGGCTTCCTGGGTGGGGCGGTACGCGGCATCGAAGGAGAACGTAGCGTTTACCGTGCGCGGTGTGCGCGACGGCGTCCCCATGGAGATTTCGGCCAAAGCCAACTTGCCGCGCGAAGCCTTCGACCATGCTCAGCTTCCGCGCCTATGGGCCCGAGCACGGGTGGATGCTCTGCTGGAAAAAATCCAGCGCGAAGGCGAAGACCAGGCCACGATTGACGAAATTATTCGTCTGGCCCGGCAGTACAAATTCGTTACGCCCTACACGTCGTTCCTGGCGGTGCCCCGCGCCCTTTTGCGGCCGCGCGTGATCCGTCCCGGAGATCCCGTATTGCGCGTCAAGACGGACGAGTCCATTTCTTCGGTCACCGCTCTGTTTCCGTTTGGCTTGGTGCAGAAGCTGCGCTATCTCTCTGGCGAGGACGTGTGGCAAACGCGATTTCTGGCTCCCGACGACATGCAGGACGGGACCTACACCGTCCGCCTGGTTCTGCGCGATCGCGCCGGCCACACCTACCGGGAATTGAAGACTTTTGTGATCGCCAGCAAGCCGCCCGTGATTCAGGTCAGGCTGGATACCACGCGCTACCATCGCGGACAAACCATAAATTTGAAGGCCAGCGCCTCGCAGAGCACGCGTACGCTGGTGGCGAGGCTGGAGGGCGTGCTGCCGGTGGCGCTGAATTGGGATGCGCGCGCCGGCATCAACACAGGGTTGCTGATCATCCCCGAGCAGACGGTCCCCGGGAACTACAAGCTGACCGTGACCGCGGAAGACATTGCCCACAACATTGGGACACAGGAGGTACAGATTGAGATCCTTCCCTGACTTGTGCCGAGGCCGCTTCCTGCGCATCTGCGGTGTCTCCATACTTGTTGCGTTGGCGGGCTGGGCGGTCTGCGCCCGCGGCGCGCTGCCCGCCTGGATTCGAAACGCGGAAGCTGGAACTGCGATTGAGTCGGCGCTTTTCCGCGCCATGTCACTGCCCGGCGGGGCGGTGCTGTTTCGCCGGCCTCCGGCTGAAACTCGGCCCGCGCTGGGCGAGTTGATTCAGGCTCAGCCCAAGAATGCCGATCTTTATTCTTTGCGTGCCCTGGAAGATGAGCAGCAACTCGACTTCAGCGCCGCGGAATCGGATTGGAAGAAGTATGCGGAGAGCGCTTCAGCTCGGCCGGGCGCTCAGATTGCCCTGGCCGATTTCTATCATCGCCGGCTTCGGCCTCTGGACGAAATCAAGGCGTTGTCCATAGTGGCCAACGCGCCTCCCGATTCTTCCGAGAGCCTGACCGCCCCGAATGAACAGCAGTTCTGGCGGGCCTTTGACCGCATGTTCGGCATCATTCAGAACCAGGCTCTGCCTTCGGATGTTTCGGCGGCACAATACCGCGCGTGGCTGGCGCGCTATCCCCAGGAGCAGTCGCTCTACGCCCGCTATCTGGAATTCATGGTCGCGCAAAAAGACTACGTGGCAGCGCGCCAACTGGTGCTGGACTATCACAAGCAATTTCCTGACGATGAGATTTTTCCAGTAAGGGCCAAGGCCATGCTCGAGTACCGGCAGGGCTCCCTGCAGCAGGGTTTGGCGGTATACGAACAGACCTTTCAGCCCTTGTGGGCGCCGGAACTAGTCAAGAGTTATTTCGATCTGCTGACTCAGACTCAGAGTCTGCGCAAGTTTCGCGACCAGGCGCGAGCCGCTCTGAATGCCAATCCCGAAGACCTGAACGCGATGGCGCGCGTCTTCTATTACTACCAGCAGCAGGGCAAGCTAGATGCCGCGCAGCAGACGGTTACAGCATTTCGCTTGCACAAAGAGGTGAGCAAGTCCGAGTGGACGGGCCAGGAACTCTACGTATGCGCCCGCCTTCTCGAAGATATTCACGCTTACGCCGAAGCGGCCCGTTACTACTTTGCGCTGTACAACAGCAAAGGCATGAATGATGGCCAGGAACGGGCCCTCGCCGCTCTCACCAATCTGCTGCTTACCGCTCCCGAGAGTCCCATCCGGCTGGGGAGCGGCGAACTTTCGATGTATCGCGACATCGCCACCATGGACCAGGGTCCCGGCTATCTCAATGGCATTCTTTCCCTGATCCTGAATACCACCGCACCGGCAGCGAAATTCTCGGAGGAAGAGCAGCGGGCCGTGCCGTATTTCCATCGCTCGCGGGCGGCGGAATTATTGAACCTGCTGGACACGAAATTTCCAGACTCGCTCCGTCGTCCCGAATTGCACGCCAGGCTGCTGGAGTTTTATGCGGGTTCCGGGGAAAGTGAAGCGGTGATCCGTGGGGGCCGCGAATTCCTCGCGAATTTTCCCCAGGCTCCGCAGCGCAGCTCCATCGCCCTTCTCATGGCCGACGCCTACGCACGCACGGGAAAGACCCAGGACGAATTCACCATCTACGATTCTGTGCTGCAGGAGCTCGCCGCCAAAGCCCAGAAGATACCGCTGGGCAAGAGCGGATTTGCTCAGGGGAACGAATACTCGTCACAGGAGTCGTCGGGCTTCGAAACGAATGACCGGGATGCCGGTGACAATCTGCCGCGATCCGGAAATCAGGCATTTCAGCTAAACGCAGCACCGGTCTCCAATCAGTTTGGAGCCAGGTCTCCTGAATACTCGCGAGTTCTGGAGCGTTATCTGGCCCGCCTGGTGCAGTCGAAAGAGATTCCCCAAGCGCTGGCCGTACTCCGGCGCGAGATCGATCGCAATCCGGACGATCCCGGACTCTACGAGCGCCTGGCAATGTTTCTGGAACAGAATCGCCTGGGCGCCGAGCAGGAGGACGTCTACCGGCGTGCGCTCGCGCGCTTTCCCGATCCTTCGTGGTACGACAAGCTGGCGCGCTTCTACCTGCGCTCCAAGCGCGACGCCGATTTCGAAAAGCTGACCCAGGGAGCGGTGAAGGCTTTCAGCGGCACTGCTCTGGAGCAATATTTTCGCAACGTCGGCTTCGGCGGTACTCCCGTGCTCTACCTGCGCCTGAACCAGTATGCCAACCGGCGCTTCCCGCACAACCCGGTATTCGTGCGCAATCTGCTGAGCGCGTATCACAACTCCCACACCTATGACGACGCAGCCTGGCTGTCGCTATTGAGACAGCACTGGTTCGAGGAATCTGACTTGCGCAGTTGGTTCTTCGAATACCTGTCGTCAAGTGGAAAACTGGAATCCGAATTGAGCTCGTTGCATGCAAGTATGCCTGCTGCAAGTCAGGGCCAGTGGGACCAGCGGGTTCGCGGCAATCCCGCTGAAGGAGAATTCGTAGCCCAGGCTGAACTCTGGCGCTCGCACTTTGAGGAAAGCGCGCCCGTGCTCAAGGCGCTTGCAGAACAATATCCTGCTGATCCAGAAACCGCTCACACTGCCTCTGCGGTCTATCGCTCGCTGGCCTATTTCGACGCATCCGACACGGAGATTGCCGCCAGGATTGAAGACCATCTCTTGCAGGCGAATCCCGGCAACCGGGGAATCCTGTCGCGTGTCGGCGATATCTATGCTGACCGTGATTTGTTCGCGCAAGCCGCGCCCTACTGGGATCGAATTCCCACGACGGCTCCGGGAGAATCGGGGGGATATCTGGAAGCCGCCAGCATCTACTGGGACTATTTCGATTTTGAAAATGCGCTGCGTCTCTTGCATGAAGGAAGGAAGAAACTGGGCGACGAGCATCTGTACAGCTATGAAGCCGGCGCGATCTGTGAAAATCAGCGGAACTATGCGGGCGCGATCGACGAGTACGTGAAAGGCTCGCTGACTGCGGGGGCGAATTCACCCGCCGATTTGAGGCTGCTGGAGTTGGCCCGCCGGCCAGAGCTTCGGGACCGGGTTGACCAGCAAACGGCGAAATTGATCACTCTGTCCAACCCTCCCATGGACGTGGTCAATCTGCGAGTGCGGGTGCTGGAGGCGCAGAACCGCAAGCCGGAGCTCGAAACCTTCCTTGACTCAGTCGCGGACAGCACAACCTCAATCGAGCAGGCTGAACAGCTTGAAGTCCTGGCCGACCAAAAGTCTCTGGAGGGGGTCCGCCAGCACGCGCTGGAAAAGCAGGCCGCGCTCACCACCGATCCGGTCAACCGTTTGCAATTGCGCTACCGGCTGGTTCAGTTGTACGAAAGCCGGAAGGATTTCCAGTCTGCGCAGCACAACGTCGAGGCCCTGTATCGTGAAAATCCCAAGATATTGGGCGTGGTGCGTTCGACCGCAGATTTCTACTGGCGGATCAAAAGCTATCCGCAGGCCATTGCGGTTCTATTGCAGGCATCGAAGGATGCCTATCCGGAACTGGGCAAGCAGTTCACCTTCGAGGCGGCCCGGAAATCGACGGACGCGGGGCAGTACCCGCAGGCGCGGGAACTGCTGATCCCACTGCTGAACGCTTCGCCCTACGACGGTCAATGCCTGGCGGCCATGGCGGACACCTACGCGCAGGGCGGCGATGACCGCGGCCTGCGTCAGTTCTACCTGGACAAGATCGCACTCTTCCGCAGCGCCCCGTTTTCCGGCGATGAGCGTAAGACAAGGATTGCCACCCTGCGTCGCGGACTGGTTCCGGCCCTAACTCGCATGAAGGACTCTGCCGGCGCGGTCGATCAGTACATCGAGCTGATCAACAATTTTCCTGAAGATGCCGGGCTGGTAACCGAAGCTGCCCTCTACGCTCTCCGCTACCAGCGGCAACAGCAACTCCTGGATTTCTATAGCAAGACGGTGACCCAATCGCCGCGCGATTATCGCTGGCCTATGGTGTTGGCCGAGATCCAAAGCAGTTTCGAGCAATATCCGGCCGCCATCGGGAGTTACTCCAAGGCCGTTGCCGTGCGGCCCGATCGCGTGGATCTGCGTGTGTCCCAAGCCGGGCTCGAAGAGCGCCTCATGCGGTTCGACGACGCAGCCGCCGAATACGAGCGTGTCTATCAACTCGCCTTCAAAGATCCGAAGTGGATGGAAAAAGTCGCGGAAGTTCGGGCCCGCCAGGGACGCGCCGACGACGTGGTGGTAGCCCTCAAGATCGCCCTCATCGATGCGAGCCCGGATAGCTCCGCAAAATACTTTGAGGTCGCGCGCCGCCTGGAAGCCTGGGGGATGTTGACCCAAGCCCGAAGCTTCGCCGAACAGGCAGTCTCTAAAGCCCGACCTGACCTCCTGACCACACCCGACCTGCAATCCGGAGTTCGGACTTATGTGCGCATCATGACCCGGCTGCGCCAGCAGGAAAAAGCCTACGCTACCTTGCAGAGCTCTTTGGCCGACGCCTCCTCGGCAGTGCCGGTGCTCAAGGAACAAGTGGCCCGGCAGGGAATCGCCGGGATAACCGACAGGGAATGGCGTGAGCGGGCCCAGGAAAACCGCGTCAGGGCCGCCCGTGACGGCATGCGCTCCGCTCTCAGCGAAATGGGAGCTGCGGTTTCCACTTACTTCACACCCGAAGAAAAAGTTGCCATGGCAAAGTTTGCGGAGGGCAGGCGCGCGGGAATGAGCCTCGGGGACGTAGATGCATTCGCCATACCTTTGGCACAGAGTGCAGGGCTGGCGGAGCTCGAAGCTCGCTGGCGTTACGAATTGATGATGGAAAAAGGGCCGAATTCCAACATCCTGCTCTCGCGCATGTATCCCTTTGTCGAATTGCAACGGCGACGCTTGAAGTTTGCGGAGTTGGGCTCCCAGCTGGAACAATTTGCGCCCCGGATCGATCCGCCACTACGAGATTCAGTTTGGATCGCGGCCCAAGGAGCGTACCAGTCTGCCGGCGATCCCGATAGCGAACTACGGGTGTTTGAGCACTCCACGTTCGCCGGAGGGCGTGAGCAGCAAATGCGGTGGTTCCAGTTGTTGCTGGCCCGTAATCCAAACGAATTGTTGCGGCGGGCTTCCGTTTGGAATTCTCCGGGGCAGGCTGCCGCCGACTACGTTGTGGCGAATGCAGACGCGGCCCGAGTGCATGCATTGGTTTCTTCGCGGGGCAGCAGCCGTCCACCGGTCTGGTCGAAGGCCTACAACGCTCTTGTCGGACTTTATTTCGTGGAAGGAACGCCGGAGGTGAACGCTGCGTTTTTCTCATCTCTGGGGGATGCCAGCGTCGGCGAGCGCATTGCGAAGCCGGTTAACCGCTCTGAGCAACTGGCTGGGAACATCTGGTTTTACTACGGATCACGCTTCGGCGAATACTCCGGCGTGACCAGGCAAGGCAATCCTGAAGATTTTCTTCCTGCCATCCTGGAACAGAGCCCGGGCAGCAGCTCCGGCTATATGACCGTGGCCGACTACTACTTCGACAGCGGTGACACCACTCGCGCGATTGCCGACTATCAGCACACCCTCGATCTGGCGCCCGGAAGAGCTGACGTGCACGATCGCCTGGCCTTGGCTTACTACAAGCAGGGGGCGCGCGCCGAGGCCATTGCTCAATGGAAAGAGCTTTTCTCCACCCTTGCCCAACAGGCCAACAGCGCACGTCTGTCGGAGAGCTTCTGGACGGATTTTTCCCAAGCCTGCGAACACCTGTGCACCCGAAAACTTTTCATTGATCTAACACCAGACCTCAAACCAGACGTGGACGCCGTGTTGCGTGCTTACCTTCGACACAACGGCACCTACCGCTCGAACGTCTTGCTACACGCCGCCTATATTTCGATGGGAGATCCCGCAGCAGCGACCACCTGGATTCTGGGTGTAGTTTCAGCGGCGGACGATCCTACCGCAGTACTGGGCGACATTGTGGAAGCCTCATGGATTCCGCTGGCGCAGCGGGCGCCCATCTATCAACGCATTCTGCAGGCGAAGCAAGATGCAGTCGCAAAGGCGGAAGGTCTGCAGCTGGAAGGGGCGCAACAAACTTTGCGCTCCTGGCAGGTGCGATGGGTCAAGTACCTGGTGGCCACGAAGCAGTACGCCCCGGCCGCCGACGCGATCGCCTCGCTTTCGAAAGAAACACGTATGGCGGAGAGTGCGGCCATCGTTCCTCTGGAGCTGCAGATTGCGGCACAGTTGGGAACTCTGGATCGCACCATCGACGGGTACCGCACGGACCCGCAGACCATGCCTTCGTCGGAAGTTCTGCGTGCGGCGGCGCGTCAGCTCTTTGACGCAGGAGACAAACTAGCGGCGCGAAGAGTCCTCGAGTCCGTTTTTGCGCGTGAGCTTGAAGACCACCAACTGGTCGCCGCCAATTTTCTGGGCCTCGCCGAAATCCGCATCGCCGCAGGCGACACGCCGGGCGCGGTGGAGTTGTTGCGGCGGTTGGTCGTGGTGGTAGGCAATCCGTTTGAGAACCTGGATCCGGCCGCTGCGCTACTCGAGAAAACCGGCCACTACGGCGAGGCCATCGAGTTTCTTGAGCAGTTGGTAGGGTCGGCCCCCTGGGAAGCGACGTACCGTCTGCGCCTGGCAAAAGCAAAGCTCGCCGCGAATCAGGATGTGGATTCGGCGCAAAAATCCCTTGCCGCCTTCGCCTCCGACGCAGAGGTCTCCTACACCGTGCGAACGCAAACCGCACTGGCATTGGCCGGCGTTCATCGCCCCGTTGAAACCGGAAGTGCTGAGTTGAATTGGCTGGCGACTGACGACAAACGAACCGCTGCTTCGATTACGGACCAGGCATTCTTCTACGAGGCCCGCCTCAGCGCGGCTCAGGCGGTCGCTGATCCGCAAATCAGAGTTCAGTTGCTGCGCAACGCATTGGCAGATACTCCCGCGCGCGACGAAGCTCGCATCCCGCTGTTCCAGGCGGCGGCCGGCTTGCGCTCCGATGAATTCGCCCGCGGAGTGATCGAGCCACTGCTCCTCCGGCAGTTCCTCAACCGAGCCCCGCCAGCGGTGCCTCGCGGCGAAGAAGCCATCACATCGAGCGACGACGAATCAGACAGCGACGCCGGCACTGCGTCCACCCAGGCGCAGAGCCCGTTCAAGCTGCCGGCATCGCAACAGGCGCAGGTGGCGCGCAGTCTAGGTGAGTTGATGGCCCGGCTCAATCGTCTCGATGAAGCGTTGCGCTATCTGGCCATTGCACGCAAGCTCGAAACCGCGCCCGACCGACGCAAGGAAATCAGCGGCACGATTACAGACACAAGTGCACGGTTGCGCCGCCAACAGCTCAACGCGGCGCGACAGCCGATCCTGCACGAAGCCCTGGAGCAGGACCGCCTGGTTCGTCCCCGGCTGCTGGCGCTTTCCGTGCCCCCGGCCGCGGTGAAGAAAGGAACAAAGCCATGAGACCGATGCTGATCTTTTTCCTCATCGCCGGACTGAGTATGAGTTTGGGCTGGGCCGCGTATCAGGCTGCTACCCCAGAAGAGCCGCTGTCCAGGTACGTCCCGTCCGGTGCCTTGCTATACCTTCGGGCCAAAGATTTTTCAAGCCTACAGGCGGATTGGAACAAATCGCCGCAGAAGCAGTCCTGGATGGGCAGCAGCAACTACGAGGTCTTTTCTCGTTCCCGCCTCCTCCTGCGTTTGAAGGATGCTGGAAAGCAATTCTCTGCCGCCGCCGGTCTTCCGCCCGACATGAACTTCCTGTCCCAGGTGGCGGGGAACGAGAGTGCATTCGCTCTCTACGACATCGGAAAACTGCAGTTTATTTACATTACGCGTTTACCGTCGGCGAACGCGATGCAGAACCAGCTTTGGCAAACGCGGGCCAAGTTCGAAACTCGCAGCGCGGGCGGCACCACGTTCTATCTACGACGCGACCCCGAATCGCAGCGCGAAGTAGAGTTCGCGGTCAGCGGAGATCACCTGCTTCTTGCCACGCGGGAAGATTTGATGGCGGGCGCTCTGCAATTGATGGCCGGAGGCAAGGATCCCACGATCGAGTCAGAAGCGTGGTTTGCCCGATCGGTGGCCGCCGCCGGTCCCGCTGGAGGTCTCCGCATGGTGCTGAACCTCGACAAAATTGTGCCCAGCCCTTATTTCCGTTCCTATTGGGTACAGCAGAATATCAGCGACATGAAGTCGTATGCCGCGGCGGTTTCCGATTTGTTTCGCTCTGGTACTGAGTACCGCGAAGAGCGTGTCCTGCTGAAGAAGGCGGCCGAGGCCGGTCCGGCGAGCGATCAAGGCGACGGAGTCGCTGACTTGGTGCGTCTGGTGCCCGATGGCGCGGGTTTCTACCAGGCGCGCCCATGTGCATCGGTGGATCCGTGTCTTGATCTGCTCGAAACCAAGTTGCTGGCGCCGCACTCGGGAGTAGCTCCGCCGGAACCGGTTGCGCCGATGGTGCAGCTTGGTTCGGGTGAGACGGGCGCCAGTTCCGACCTGGAAACACGCATCGACCAGGCGCCAGCCCAGCACGGCGCCGATGCGAAAGGACCAGTCGCGCTGAAGAATCTGCTGCAACACAACCGCGTCAATGCCATGCTGCAGGTGCAATCTACGGAGCGGGACAGTTCCGGTGTATTCGTTCGAATCCGTTCCGCGGTTGCGTTTGCTGGCAGCTTCGATTGGGACGAAGCCGCGGTCCGCGATGCATTGACGACCTTCATGGGCCCAAGTCTGACGGCGAGGGGCCTGGGTGTCGGGTGGAAGCACACCGGCAGCTATTACGAACTCGACGGCCTGCATCCATTGATGGCGGCAGTGCATGGCCGGTATCTGATGATTTCCGATGGTTCATCGCTAATCAGCGGCATGCTGGCCAATCTGGAAAGGAAATCCGCGGTAAAACCAGCGGTGTTCATAGCGGAATTCGATCACAAACGCGAACGTGACAATTTTGTCCGCCTGACGTCGCTCGTCGACCGGCCGGATATGAGTCCGTCGGGCATTCCTGGCGTGCCGGGACAACCCCAATTCCTTTCCCAGAATATCGCCAGCCTGAGTGCAACCCTGGCGGCGGTGTCATCGGAGAAAATTGTGGTTCGTGACGCCGGCGACAAGGTTCTGCAGACAGTGACTTACCAATGGTCGCAGTGAACGAATGATTCGAGTGAACAATGTCGGCCTGCTGTTCGTGATCGGAGTCCTGGCGCTTACTCCGCCTCCGCTTTCTCCTGCGGCTGCCGAAAATACGTCCGCTCGAAATTCGCTGTTTGCCCAATCTGCTGCCCAGATTCTGGAGCGAGAGTTCGCCGGAAGGGAAGTCTCCTTTCTCTTGCTGGACGCCCGGACCGGTGCTGTGCTCGCCTCTCGATGGGACGGTGCTGACCGCCCGATTCCGCTGGGGTCACTGGTCAAACCATTTGTCGCGCTGGCCTATGGCGAGGAGCACCAGTTTCATTACCCGTCGCACGTGTGCAAAGGCGGCCCATCGGGCTGCTGGCGTCCCCGGGGGCACGGAGAGATCGGCATCACGGCCGCCATTGCTGATTCCTGCAATTCGTATTTTCGGATGCTGACCACAGGGATGAGCAGGTCGGATGTCGTCGGGGCCACAAGCAAAATCGGCCTGGACCCGCCCGCCGCAGAGTTAGCGGGCGCGGAGCTGATCGGCGTGGGAAATCGCTGGCTCATCTCGCCGCTGCACATGGCGCACGCCTATCTGGAACTCAACCGTCGTCGCGAGCAGCCCGGCGTCCGCGAAGTGATGGAGGGAATGGCGCAGTCCGCCCAGCAGGGCACGGGCGCGGAGGTTGATCGCGCGTTGAAACACACAGGCGCAATGGTGAAGACCGGAACTGCAGCCTGCACCCATGACCAACGCGCACCGGGAGACGGTTTTGTGGTCGCCCTGGTGCCGGCTGAGCAACCAGAACTGTTGCTGATGGTCCGAGTGCATGGCGTTCCAGGGGCCAGAGCCGCGCTCACGGCAGGGCGTATGTTGCGCCGGATTGAAGAGTGACTGGAATGTTGCTCCGAATATTCTTCGCAGGCGTGCTGCTCGCAACTCAGACGGTTGCGGCACAAGAGGTCCGCATCGGAGTGCTCGGACTCTTTCGGCCTCGTGAGATCACCCTCCAAGCCGCGCCTGGGCAGGCCTTGATCGTTCACGCGTTGAACACTCCCGCAGGAAATAAGGACTTTGTACTGGAGCGAAGTTCAGGGGAAGACGCTGCAAGACTTTCTGTCGATGGAAGTGTCCTCGTACTCCAGGTTGGCAATCATTCATTTCAAACGTCCACCCTCCGCGCTTCCAGCCGAAGCGACGGCGCCGTGGACTTCGAGCTTGGCGTTCCCGCCAAAATTCGCCGCCGATATCGCGGCGTGCTCGAAGTGAAAGCCGCTGCCGGCGCTCTCGTTCCCGTCGTCCAGATGGATCTGGAGACAGCCGTAGCTTCGGTTGTGCAGGCTGAAAGTGCCCCGGGAACTCCTTTGGAAGCTTTGAAGGCGCAGGCCATCGCCACGCGATCCTATTTTCTTGCGGCGCCCAAGCGTCATCACGATTTCGACTTCTGCGACACCACCCACTGCCAGTTCCTGCGCCAGCCTCCGCCCGCGAATAGCGATGCTTCGCGAGCGGTGCTTGCGACTCGCGGTCTGGCACTCTTTTACCGTGAACACACCGTGGCGGCCATGTTTACTCGCAGCTGCGGAGGACGCACTCGCACGCCGCAGGAAGTGGGCCTCTCGAATAGCGGGTACCCATACTTTCCGACGATCTGCGAGTATTGCGTTCGCCACCCGACGCGCTGGATCCGCCGCGTATCGCAAGCCGAAGCAGCTGATCTGCACGAACGCGGAGAGGCTTCCCGGCTAGATGTGGATCGCCGCCTCGGCTGGGATGCAGTCCCCAGCAACAGTTTCACATCTCGCAGCGATGCTCGGGGCGTGGTTCTTGAAGGTACCGGCGAGGGACACGGCATTGGGCTATGTCAGGCAGGAGCAAAGGCCATGGCAGCGGCGGGAGCCTCGTTCCGCGAAATTCTTGAGCGCTACTATCCGAACACCACGGTGGCGGAATCACGCATGAAGTGACTTGCCGCTACGTCCGGGCAAAGTCGATATAGCCACGCTGGACATCGGTTCGCGTCAACTTGACTCGGAGCTTGTCGCCTACGTCCACTCCTTGCGCCTGTGTCAGCAATCCTTCGATGTGAGGCTGCAGCACGCGAACAAAAGTGCCGCGCGGTGTGACCCCGGTCACGATCGCGTCAAATGTGTCTCCGATCCGGTGGCTCATGGCCAGAGCGGCAATCCGTTTTGACATCTCCCGCTCCACCTTGCGCGCGGAATCTTCTTTCACCGTGCAATTGCGCGCGATGCCTGAGAGTTCGTCATCGGAATAAGGGGCCGAGCCACCGGAAAGCAGGGCTTTGAGCAGCCTCTGGGTCACGATATCGGCGAAGCGCCGGTTCGGGGCCGTAGAGTGTGTATAGTCCTGCACCGCGAGGCCGAAGTGACCTTGCTCTGGATCTCCCGGACGCTCCAGCACGTACTCCCCCGGCCCGATCAGCTTGATCACGGCCAGCGATAGATCCGCAAAATGATCCGGATCAGCAATTTTCCGCCTGAGCAAAAGGTCATTGAGCGCCTTGGAATCAGGCTGCGCCGGGAGTTGTTCGCCGTTCTTGGCCGCAAGTTGCACGATCCGGTCCCAGCGCTCCGGCGTCTTTACGATGCGGCGCAGCGACGATACTTTCTCGAGCATGCGGGCCACCACCCCGTTGGCCGCGATCATGAAATCCTCGATCAGTTCTGTGGCGTGGTTCTTCTGCTGGTTCACCACGTCCACCACTTGTTGATTGAGGACCACCGGACGCACTTCCGCCGTGTCGATGTTCAGTGCGCCATTCCGGTAGCGTTGATTTCTGAGCGCCTGCGCGGCCTCGTTTTGCAGCTTGAGTTGTGCCTGCAGATCGCCGGACGCTGCCACTTTCGCGGGCGCTGGTCCCTTGTCCTCAAGCCAGGCTCCGACGGCATCGTAAGCCAGCTGCGCCTGGTTGCGGACGATGGCGCGATACACATCGTTCGACTTCACGCCGCCATCCGGCGCGACCACAAACTCGATCACTACGCCAAGCTTGTCGCCGTTTTCCAGCAGGGAAGAAGCGCCGGTGCTGAGCTCCTCCGGCAGCATGGGGAAATTCCGAATGCCGGTGTACACCGTGGTTGTTTCTTTGGCTGCGTGTCCGTCGATCGGCGACTGCTGGGGAACAAAGGCATCCACGTCGGCGATTCCCACCAGCACTTTGATCTCTCCACTGGGCAAACGCTCGGCAGCCTCGATCTGGTCGAGATCGCGAGAGGTGTCATTGTCGATGGACGACCACAGCATCTGCCGCAGATCTCGAATGTCCTTACCCGGCGCCACCTGCGGCGGACGTGCTTTCAGGTCCGCCAGTTGCTGCGGTACTCCTGGAGGGAAATCCGGCTCGAATCCATTTTCCAGCATGACTTGTCTTGCGGCTGCCTGCAGGTCAAAGTGGGGGGGATGACTATCGTTCATGGGTCTCCAGATGATTTACGCCGGTTCAAAGAGCCTACCATGCGCGGATGATGTCCCGCGTCGCTGCCCCAGGCTGGTGGTCCTGAATGATCGGGAGCTATGGTAAGGTGATGCAGTTCAAGTCTCCCTTAGGCTGATCCTTGGATCCCGTCAAACCTCGGCAACTGCTCGGAGTATTCGATGTCACCATGATCGTCATGGGCGGCATAGTCGGCTCTGGCATTTTCATTAATCCCTACGTCGTTGCCCTCCGCGTGCACACTCCTTTCCTGATTCTTGGGGTCTGGCTCATGGGTGGAGGCCTGGCGCTGCTCGGCGCCTTCATCTGGGCAGAGCTGGCGTCGCGCTTGCCGGGGGCGGGCGGACAATATCTCTACCTGCGGGAGGCTTACCATCCCTCGGTGGCATTCATCTATGGATGGGTCCTGCTTCTGGTGACCCAGACCGGGGGAATGGCGGCCGTGGCAGTCACATTTAGCAGATATTATCGCGAGATCACCGGCCTCTCTACCGGGGATGGGCCGATCGCGGCCGTGACCCTGATGGGATTGACCGTGATCAATTGCTTCGGCGTGCGCGCCGGAAGCAATTTGCAGAGCGGGCTCATGCTGCTCAAGGCCGCCGCGATTGCCGTTATGGTCGTGGCTGGATTTCTTTGGGGAGGCGGAACGGTTCATGTCTTGCCGCTGCTCGACCGTCCGGTTTCGTTGGGACTTGGCGGCGCGATCGGCGCGGCCATGATTCCGGTTGCCTTCGCCTATGGGGGATGGCAGTCGGCAAGTTTCGTAGCCGGTGAGATGCGTGATCCCCGGCGCGATCTCTCCCGCGGGCTGGTGATCGGCGTGATCGGAGTGGTGGCGCTCTATCTCGCGGTCAATTTTGTGTGCGTCCGTGTTCTCGGCCCCGAGGGACTGGCGGCCACACGTACTCCCGCGTCGGCGGTAATGCGGGCCGCACTGGGCGAGCGCGGGGCGCAGTGGATTGCGTTCGGGATCGCCATTTCCACGCTGGGCTTTTTGAGCGCGGGAATTCTGACGGCGCCGCGGGTTTACTACGCCATGGCGCGCGACGGCCTCTTCTTTAAGAGCGTGGGCCGGCTATCTCCCAGGACGGGAGTTCCGGTCGTCGCCATCGTCCTCCAAGGCGTAGCGGCGACCGTGATTGCTCTCTCCGGACGCTACGAACAGATCTTGAACTACGTGATCTCCGTCGACTTCATTTCCTTTGGCCTGACGGCGGCATCCATTTTTGTTTTTCGGCGGAGGCGTGCGCTTTCCTCCGGGAAGCTGTACCTCGTGCCCGGTCATCCTTACACTACCGGTCTCTTTGTCGTCGCCTGCGCCGCCATCGTCGTCACGACGTTTGCGACCTTCCCGGAGAACTCTGTCATCGGCCTGATCATCCTTCTGGCGGGCCTGCCGGTATATTGGTATTGGAGCCGGGCGGCCCGTCGAAGTGCGCCGCCGGCAAGCTTATGAGACATCGACACTCCGAGTACATGCAGTGGGCGAAGACCCAGAGTCGCGCCAGGTTCAATCTCGCGACCAGCGGGGTGGGAGCGTTTCCCTTGCGCGACCTCCCGGTCACCATGGCGCAGTTGGAAATCAACGGCGACAGCGCTTATGGCCATATTCCGCTGCAACACGCCATCGCGAAGAAATGCGGAGTCGATCCCGATAGCGTAGTGGCAGCCGCTGGCGCCTCGATGGCCAATCATCTGGCGATGGCCACGCTGATCGATCCAGGCGATGAGGTTGTGATCGAGCAGCCTACCTACGAATTGCTGACGTCGACTCTTTTATATTTGGGGGCTGCGCTTAAGCCTTTTGCCCGCACCGAGGAGAGCGGATTCGCCCTCGATCCGGCCCAAGTCCGGCGTGCAATCACGCCCAGGACCAAGCTGATTGTCATCACCAACCTGCACAATCCCAGCAGCGTCCTGGCTCCGGATTCCGTGCTCCGCGAAATCGGCGACCTGGCTCGGAGCGTGGGTGCGCGCGTTCTGGTTGACGAAGTCTATCTCGATGCAATTTACGTCGACACGCCGCGGACCTCGTATCATCTGGGTCCAGAATTTGTCGTTACCAATAGTTTGACCAAGCTTTACGGCCTGAGCGGATTGCGTTGTGGATGGATTCTGGCGGAGCCTGATCTGGCCCGCGCCATGTGGCGGCTAAACGACCTGTTTGCGTCCGTTCCCGCGCACCCTGCGGATTTGCTCAGTGTCGCGGCCTTCGCAAACCTTGATCAGCTTCGCGAGCGCGCCCGCAAAGTCGTGGAAGCCGATCGAGCGCTGCTGCAGGAATTCCTGGCCAGCCAGGAAGGCGTCTCGACGCCTCGCACGAAATTTGGAACGACAGCCGTTCTTCGCCTGGCGAAGGGCAATGCTGACGATTTTCTGGCGCGGCTGCGCACGGAGTATGAGACCTCGGCCGTGCCCGGCCGCTTCTTCGGCCTGCCCAATCATTTCCGCATCGGCATGGGAGTGAACACAGAAATGTTCGGCGAAGGGTTACGAAGAATCGCCCAGGCGCTTAAGAATTAGCTTCGTCAGTCCCGATAAAACGAACCATTAAGATTTCTCGTTTGACATTATTTTGCAATTCCTTCAGTGTCGGTGCGCCGCTAGGTCAATGTGCGAAAGTCGCAACGAAATCAGATGACGGAGGAACCAGGTTCGCATGCCCACCGAGAGACGAGACTTCCTGAAGGTGACCGGAGCCGGAATCGCCGGTTCCGCATTGGCAACCGTTAGCGCCGCGCACGCAACCCCTGCAAAAGCAAAGATCGATTCTGCGGCTCACGGCCCTCTCGACGTGAGAGCCTTCGGCGCCGCCGGCGACGGCAACACTCTGGACACCCCCGCCATCAATCAAGCCATCGAGCGCGCCGCTGCCGCAGGCGGTGGTATCGTGCGATTCCCGGCGGGAAACTACCTCTGTTACTCCATTCATCTGAAGAGCCACGTCAGTCTCTATCTCGACCCCGGCGCGACGATAGTCGCCGCGGAAACGCCCACTGCCGGTGCCGTAGGCTATGACGCGGCTGAGCCGAACGCAGTGGGACAAGTTTCAGGATTTCGGTCACAGCCACTGGCGCAACAGCCTGATTTGGGGTGAAGACCTGGAAAATATCTCCATCGAAGGCCAGGGGCTGATCTGGGGCAAGGGCCTGAGCAGCGGAGACGGAGACTTCGTGCTTGCCCCTGGAGTCGGCAACAAAGCCATCAGCCTGAAGAACTGCCGCAACGTGAACGCTGCGCGACATCTCCATCCTGCATGGCGGCCATTTCGGCGTCCTCGCCACCGGGGTCGACAATCTCACCATCGACAACCTGAAGATCGACACCAATCGCGACGGCATCGACGTCGACTGCTGCCGCAACGTGCGCATCTCGAATTGCAGCGTCAACTCGCCCTGGGACGACGGCATCTGCCTCAAAGAGTTCCTACGGCCTGGGCTTCGCCCGCTCCACCGAGTACGTGACCATCACCAACTGCTACGTCACCGGCGGCTACGAAGAAGGCACCATGCTGGACGCCACATACAAGCGCTTCGCGCCGGATTTCAGAGTTCCGCGCAACGGCCGGATCAAGTTCGGCACCGAATCGCAACGGCGGGTTCCGCAACATCACCATTTCCAATTGCGTGATTCGAAGAGCTGCGCGGGATCTGGCGCTCGAAACCGTGGACGGCGCGCATGCTCGAAGACATCGCCATCAGCAACATCACCATGCGGGATATCGTCGACGTGCCCTTCTTTCTCCGCCTCGGCGCCCGCATGCGCGGTCCCGAAGGGACGCCGGTGGGAGAGTTACGGCGCGTGCTCATCAGCGACGTAGTGGTCTCGAACTGCGCCTCCCGCCAGGCCACGATCATCGCCGGAATTCCGGGCCATTCCATCGAAGACATCCGGCTGCACAACATTCTTGTGCTCCACCAGGGCGGAGGAACAAAAGAAGACGCCGCGTTTCAGCCAGGAGAACTGGAGAAAGTCTATCCCGATCCCAACCGCTTTCCAGGCATGCCGGCCCACGGCTTCTACATCCGCCATGCAAAGCGAATCGAAATCAGGGATGTCGAGGTCAGGGCGATGAAGCCCGACATGCGTCCCGCCTTCGTCCTGGATGATGTAAACGGCGCGGAGCTGATTCATGTCAAAGTGCCTCACAGCCCTGACGTTCCATCCGTGGTGCTCAGGAACGTCAAAGACTTCAGCATCACGCAGAGCCGGCCACTGGCCGATACCCAGGTCGAGAACGCGGAACAACAGACGCTCTGATCCGCGGCCGGACCGACCAGGAATGAACGATCTTCGACTGGAGGGCTCCCCCGTCTGGCTGGTATCTTATGGGGGTAGGCACAATCCATCCCCAGGAGCCGCCCATGCCCAATCAGGCGATCGCCACAACCCCAGAGCTCAAAAATCCTGATCTGTTCCGCGAGGCTTGCTATATCGACGGTGACTGGGTGGGGGCAGATTCGGGCCGGACCATCTCGGTCGACAATCCCGCCACGGGTGAAATCCTCGGCACCGTACCGAAGCTGGGTGCGGCTGAAACCAAGAAAGCCATCGACGCCGCTCATCGTGCATTTGTTCCCTGGAGCAAGAAGACTGCGAAGGAGCGCGCCCATATTCTGCGGCGCTGGTTCGACCTGATGATGGCGAATCAGGAAGACCTTGCCCGCCTGATGACGCTGGAGCAGGGCAAACCGTTGACCGAGTCGCAAGGGCGAAGTCGCCTACGCGGCGGCGTTTCTGGAATGGTTTGGCGAAGAGGCCAAGCGCGTCTACGGCGATACCATCCCTCCGCACCAGGCGGACAAGAGAATTGTGGTGATCAAGCAGCCCATCGGCGTGGTGGCCTGCATTACCCCGTGGAATTTTCCGGCAGCGATGATCACGCGCAAGGTGGGTCCGGCCCTGGCGGCCGGTTGCACCGTAGTCGTGAAGCCCGCCTCGCAGACTCCATTTTCGGCGCTGGCTTTGGCCGAACTGGCGGAACGCGCCGGCGTTCCCAAAGGCGTGTTCAACGTGGTGACGGGAAGCGCAGCGGAAATCGGTGGCGAACTCACTTCGAGTCCTATCGTGCGCAAGCTTTCCTTCACGGGTTCGACCGAGATCGGAAAAATATTGATGGCGCAGTGCGCGGGAACCATCAAGAAGCTGTCGCTCGAACTGGGCGGCAACGCGCCTTTCATCGTCTTTGAAGATGCCGATCTCGATGCCGCCGTCGAGGGCGCCATCGCCTCCAAGTACCGCAACACCGGACAAACCTGCGTTTGCACCAACCGTTTGCTGGTCCAGGATTCGGTCTACGACAAGTTTGCCGCCAAGCTGGTCACAGCCGTGAAGGCGCTCAAGCCCGCCTCGGGCCTGGAGCCCGGCGCCACCCAGGGACCGCTCATCGACAACTCAGCTTTGGAAAAGGTCGAAAGCCACGTGCGCGACGCGCAGGAGAAAGGAGCCAAGGTTCTGGTGGGCGGGAAACGCCACGCCCTCGGAGGCCGTTTCTACGAACCCACGGTCCTGACCGAGGTGACGCCCCAGATGGCAGTCGCGCGCGAGGAAACCTTCGGCCCGTGTCGCCCCGCTCTTCCGCTTCAAAACCGAAGCCGAAGCTGTGGCCATGGCAAACGACACAGAGTTCGGACTGGCTGCGTACTTCTATGGACGCGACATCGCTAGGGTCTGGCGCGTGGCAGAAGAACTGGAATACGGAATCGTCGGCATCAATACCGGCCTGATTTCCACAGAAGTTGCACCCTTTGGGGGCATAAAAGAATCCGGCCTCGGCCGCGAAGGCTCGAAGTACGGTATCGAGGAATTTCTCGAAATCAAGTACTTGTGCTTTGGCGGGATCAGCTAGGGCGGCTGACTGAGAACTGCGAACTAGCGACTGGCAACTGGTTTTTCTTCGAATCGTATTTGCTGACCACTACGCCAGCAAAAGCACAGGCCACCGCGTATTCTAGTCAAAAAGGTCGGCGAGGGAGTCCCTTTGCCGAGGCCTCGGACCCAGGTGGTTCACGGAACGGTTCCACAGAAATGCGCTCGTAACACACTTCCAGCACGGTCAGGTTTTCTGTACCGCCCGGCAATTGAAGGACTACGCTGTCACCCGCTGCCGACTTCATCAACGCGCGCCCCAGAGGTGACACCCAGCTGATGTGGTTGCGGTTGAGATCGATTTCGTCGGTGCCCACGATGCTCACCACCCGCTCTACTCCCGCGGCATTGGCATAGCGCACGGTCGCTCCGAAGAATGCCCTCGTCGCCGCCTGCCCCGTTCTCGGAGCTTCCGGGTCCACCACTTCCGCGGCTTCGATTCGCTTCGTGAGAAAGCGAATCCGCCCATCGATCTGCCGCAGCCGCCGCTTGCCGTACTGATAGTCGGCGTTTTCACTGCGATCGCCGTTGCTGGCAGCCCACGCCACCACCTCCACCACGGCCGGGCGTTCCCTGGTGAGCAGAAACCGGTGCTCATCTTTGAGGCGCTGCAGCCCGCTCGGCGTGATGTAGTTCTTGACTGGCGTCGCGGGCGCGTCCGGTTGTGGTCTTCTCGTAAACCCTTTTCGCATCTTCGTAGTCTTTCCAGCGCGAATCCACGGCCTACGCAAGCGAGGTAAGGGAACAGAGCGAATAGCTAAGCAATACCCCCGCGAGCATCGAAATCAATCCGCTTTCGGTAAAGCCGGCACTGTGAGCGGCGAGCATGCGTTGCTCCTTTTCTGGGTTGCTCGAGCGGATCTTCAATCCCTTTTCAACAGTGTCCAGATCCAGCCGGCGAACGTAAGGACGAGGAAAGGGTAGGCGAAAAAAGGGAGGGGCCGGGAGGTTGGCAACACCTGTTCACCCCAAAATATTCTTGATGCTGTAATCGCAAAGAGAATCGAACCAATGATCCCTACCAGACGAACCCCAATGGCGAATTGTTTGGGAATACATGTGAGCAGCAGGGCGGCGGACCATAACGCTGTGCCTGCGGCAAACGCAGGAACACTTCCTTCGAGCGTCGCGGCAGTTCCCGATAGCATGACCGCCTCTCCGATGGCGAATACTAAAAACCCGGCGGAAACAGTGTCATCTCCCGCCCGGAAGTATTTCAATGTGAGTAGTGCCGTAGCCACGATCAGGCCGACAGAGTCAATCCCCCAAAAAGCTGCCCTGAGATTTGATTGCGCGACGACGGTCCCCAGTAAGCCAAACACTCCGCCGACCGCAAGACCAACTGCGGCAATGATGTTCAGACGTGTGGGCGTGGCTGTGTTCATGCGTTATGGTGTCTCCTTGATGGGACGCAGCATCGAGCAGACTTCTGGTTCCTGACCCGTCACCGTTATATCCGAATGACGGACAAACCTCCAATAATCCGACGTGCCGGTAGTGGCTCAGTTTGAATTTGCTCAGCTCAGGATGGGGTCATCCTGAGCTTGCGAAGGATCTAGCGCGTAGCGGGTATGCACCCTCAAGGCAATTGTGGCGGTGCGCGCGAGATCCTTCAGGACCGAAGTCCTTCAGGATGACGCGGGCGTGGTGGATGTGGCCCAAATTGAGCCACTACCAACGTGCCAGCACTGGCCGGACGGGTGGCCCACACAACGCGGTTTTCGTTGTGTGGGGACTGGAAGGTTCTATCGTCTTCGTGCTATGCGATCCGTCTCAAAAGCCCCACTCAAGCCAAACCCCGGCTTGAATGGGCCACCCGTCCGATCGCAACGCCGCAACTCCTGCCGCAGATGCGATAGCTTACACTCAAACCATATGTTCAACCGGGGCTATGCCTTTACCACCATCATCAGCAGCAAAGATCATGGACAGACCCTGCTCTCCCACTTGGCAAGCCTTTACCCACACTCAACCCCACAAGCCTGGCAACAAAAACTGGACAACCGCGAAGTCACCGTCAACGGCATCACCGCCGCCGGAAGCGAATCGCTCACTTCAGGACAAACCCTTGTCTGGAACCGCCCACCCTGGATCGAACCAGACACTCCTCAGCACTTCGAAGTCCTGTTTGAAGACGCCCATCTGTTGGCCGTCAACAAACCTGGCGGGCTGCCCACCCTCCCCGGCGCCGGCTTCATGGAAAACACCCTCCTGCGCCTGGTGCAAAAGCAAACCCCCACCGCGAACCCTGTCCACCGGTTGGGCCGAGCCACGAGCGGCATCGTCCTCTTCGCCAAAACACCGCAGGCGGCCGCTAAGCTATCCGCAAACTGGAACACACCCAGAATTCAAAAACTCTACCGAGCGCTGGCGCAAGACGTTGCACAGCACGACGCCTACGAAATTCGCACACCCATCGGCCTGGTGCCGCACCCGCTCATCGGTTCCGTGTGGGCCGCCAACCCAAGTGGCAAACCGTCAAAGTCATTGGCGAAGGTGATCTCACGCACGACAAGCACCACAACATTTGAGGTAAGCCTAAATTCGGGCCGCCCTCATCAAATCAGAATCCATCTGGCATCCATCGGCCATCCCCTGGTAGGCGATCCTCTGTACGGCTCAACCGGCCAGCCTCTTGAAAATCTCCCCGGCCTCCCAGGCGATGGAGGATATTTCCTGCATGCCCAATTTCTGAATTTCCACCACCCCATCACCGGAGAACAAATCAATCTTGAGGCAGCTTTGCCGTCTGGATTCTCATTGCATCAGTAGGTTCACGGCGGGATTCAAATCAAAAATTCGGGGACACACGATGTGACCCCAATTCGGATACCTACCAGATGCGGCCCACGGCATCTGCGAAGATTGGGGAAATCTCCTCGGACAAAAGAAATGGGGGCAGTTCCGTCTGTCCCCGAATTATCAGCTCCTGCATGGGATCATGCGCGGCGTATGCTGGTCCATAGAAATCCACGAACGCGAAGGATCTATGAGCGACAAAGCCGAGAATTTGACCATTGCCGTTCTGATCTCGAAGGCAAGCGAGAAGCTTAGGCAAGAGTTCGAATACATCAGAGAAACAAACATTCACAACGGTGAGATGGGTGGTGAAACCGAAGAGAAGGTTCGTGATTTTCTGAATAAACTTATGCCCAAACGCTTTCAAGCGACGGCAGGTTTTGTTATTGACATAGACAATCAGATGAGCAACCACCAAGACGTCATCATCTATGACGCCATGTCGAGCCCCTCATATCGATATGAAGAGAATAATCAGATTGTGTCTTCGGACGCCGTTGCCTCGATCATCGAAGTCAAATCGGTCCTAAATAAAAGCCATCTGGAGAACGGCTATCAGAAAATAGCTGAGGTAAAACGGCTTCGCAAAAGGCCCATGAGCGACATGGATCAAAAGGCGACCGAGAGCGACATGACCACCACCGGCACCCTTGGGATAATTCTCGGGTTTACGAGCGACATTTCGCTTGAAAAGATAGCCGAGCATTGTGTGGAGCTGAACGAGAAATACGATAGCGCTCACATCCCAAATTTGATCGTCGTGGTTGATGTGGGAACGATCAACTACGCGGCAGAGTTCGTCGGTGGCGGGAAAATGGGCGACTTAGCGCCGACAGGAGACGATGAGTTCGTCATACCGCCATGCTATGTCCACTTGATCGCGCGGAAGGATGGTGCCTTCGCCATTAATCGGCTCTTTACACACCTGATCTCACATCTGGCGTTCTTCCCACGCCGCCCGAGCATTCCCCCGTTCAATGTTCTTCTCGAAGGAGCATCATCAGTCCAGCAGCATGTCGGCCTCTACCAATACAACACCGAGCGCCGATTGATTCCCTTCCCCATGCGCGGCCACCCAAGGAGCCGGGGCAACGGCCGAATCCTGTCATTAAGATCAGGGACAGGGCAACGAAGAAGGAGCTGGCCACGATTACATATATCCCCTGGCAGGACGGGGGCGTGATACGGAAAAAGGGTGACATTCCGCTGATTGGCTTGATTGTCTGGTTCACCAAAGGGTCTGCGCCTCACACGATGAAGGTTGGAGATCACGAGTTGACCACGGTCATGAAAGTAACGCGGGAGGAGTTCGAAAAGTGGCCGGAGGTTATCAACCGCCAAAGCAATCTCTTAGCCCAGCTTGAACAGCCCTTTCCCTTTGAGGCTCGACAGATTGAGGGCATGGAGGGCACCGCTGAACCGTTCATATCCCGAATCATGGTCGGGATCATGGGGTTGGCACAATCACTATCGCAAACTGAAAAGGCAGAGTTCGATGAACGTTATGCAGCGACTCTCAATCCTGCACTTCAGATGAGGAATGCTTATCGAAAGATAAAAGATACGATCAAAGACCACAAGGCTGCGCTCGTGAACCGGAGCATCGTCCGTAAGTCGGTGGGGCCGGAACCGCTGCTCACTGAGCGAATCGATACTCAACTGAGAAACAGCACCAATTTGCTTCTGGAGATGGCCCATCAGGCACTTCAAGGTATTCCCGTTTCCATGAAATTCTTCAAGATCAATATCGACTTCCTAACGGATAACGAGAAGCGATTCGCCATCGGTTGCGAGAAATATGAGGCGAAGATGCCCGAAGTCGTGGCGTACTTACGCAAATTGCGGCCGATCTGGATCGACCTGAACGAACAGTTCAAAAAGCAGCGATTTGGTTCATGGACACTGCCAGCGGTGCGGTATGAGGTTCACGAAAACGTCGTGTCAATGGATGAACCTCAGGTTGAGGGCAAGCCCGTGACCGAATATATTGACGATATCTATAACGTGGTTGCACTAGCAATCGAAGAATTGATTGTTTACGGCTTCCAGTTACTGCCCAATCAAATCCTCGCAATCGCCGAAATCCCACATAACCAGCGCGATCCGAATATGGCGCAACGATTCAAACGAACAATGAAGGGGTATGACCCGCTTTACGAACTGAAGTGGACCGGCAGGAGCTTCTACGAAAGCTAGGCTTACCTTTCCTCTTCGCTTCCTAACGGGTCAGTACTGCGGGAAAACCGGGGACGGGAAAACCGGGGGAAAACCGGAAATCAGGGGACAGACGGAACGTTTCCCAGTTTTTCGGCAAATGGAAATTAGTGAACGTCCCGTCTGTTCCCGGTTTTTCTCCCAATAGGCAAGATCTTGTGATCACGCTCGCAGCGCTAGACCGTCCAAGATAGTCGGCCGACATATTCGCTCTCACTATTTGGGACGAGACGTCTCATCTCGAGTGTGCGTGGGCCTTGCAGCGGAAAGAAGGAGTTACAGCATGGGAAATATTAGCCGTCGCGATTTTCTGGCTGTGGCCGCGGTGCTTGGTGCGGAAGCGGCTTGGGGTCGCTCATTCGCGACTCCCTCGAAGATTTCCTGGCGCGAGCGTCGCGACCTTTTCCCGGAAGGTGTAGCCTCCGGCGATCCCGACAGCAACAGCGTATTGCTGTGGACCCGGCGGGCACCGCAGCCCCGCAGCCTAAACCGGCCCAGGAACTGACCGTCGAAGTGGCGCTCGACCAGACGTTCCAGCGTGTGATCGCAACTCAGAAAGTGTCGATTTCGGCGGAGGCGGATTGGACCTGTCGTGTGCTGGTCGGAGGACTGAAGCCGGCCCAGGTCTATTGGTATCGCTTTACCGATCCTGAGGGTTCCGGCAGCCGCGTGGGCCGCACCATCACCGCGCCTGCCGATGATGATTCCCGGCCGGTACACTTCGCGTTCGTCAGTTGTCAGAACGCAAACCTCGGAGCGCAGAACGCGTACCGAAGAATGATCTTCGAGGATGAGCACGCTTCTGAGCAGGACCGGCTCAGCTTTGTTCTGCACCTGGGCGACTTCATCTACGAGATGGTCTGGTATCCGGAGGACCGCGCCACTTATTACGACCGCAAGGTGAAGGAAATCGTTCGTTATCCTCAAGGAGAGAAAATTGACGACTTCCACATCCCAGTGGACGTGGATGACTACCGTGCTGTATATCGCGCCTACCTGCATGATCCCGACCTGCAGGACGCTCGTGCCCGCTGGCCCTTTGTTCCCATGTGGGATAACCATGAGTACAGCTGGCAAGGATGGCAAGCCTTGCAAGTGTTCGACGGCAAAACGCGTCCCGCGCAGACGCGCAAGGTCGCAGCCATGCAGGCATTTTTTGAGTATCAGCCCGCGCGTATGGTGAAGAGCGGTGGTCCCTCGCTCGAAGAGTTCAGCGCACCTGAGGTTAAGGATGCCCCGGTCACTGTTTTCGATGAGCATGGACTCGGGCAGGAGGCCAACAATCTTGCGGCGATCCATAGTCTGAAGGGATACCGGTCGCTCCGCTGGGGCCGGAACGTGGAGCTCATGATCACCGACGAGCGAAGCTACCGATCGGAGGACCCCGGAACCAAGTTCGATGACGCAGATTTCTATAATAAGGACTATTCGGAGTTCGTGCCTGAGGAGGTGCTTGAGATCATCGACGGCGGCCGGGATTACAACGGAGGCAAACCGCCCGACACCATCCGTTTCGGGGACAAGCAAGTTCCGAACCTCCGTAAGGCGGATCCCGCGCAGACCATTCTCGGAGCCGAGCAAAAAGCGTGGTTTCTGGAACGACTGCGGAATTCGAAAGCTGCCTGGAAGATCTGGGGCAGCACAACTTCGACGCTGGATATGCGCGCCGACCCGCAGAACCTTCCTCCAGGGATGGTTGCAAGCGCCTGGCCCGGTGCTGGGTATGCCAGCTTTGGCGGCGTGGACGTCAGCACTGCCTATCAGGAGCGCGGTGAAATTTACGATTTCATTCAGAAGCATGGGATTACGGGGTTTGCCACGGTGGCGGGCGACGCGCATAGCTTCTGGGCAGGTTTATCGGCGAAGTCTCTGCCGCCGAAGCCCTTTGACCCCGTAGGTGTGGCATTCGTGGTGGGATCAATCTCCGCGCCCGGAGCGGTGGAGGCAATGGAACATCAACTGCAGAAAGACGCTCCGCTGCGGGCTCTGTTCGTCGGGCAAGGTCCTGGTGACAACCGTCCGCAACCCACCATTAATATGCTGGTGCGTCACGGTGTTCGGTCATGCCTGGAATATGCGAAGAGTGGTGACGTGCAAAAGGCACGCCAGCTTTCCAACCGGGATTTGTCACCGCACCTGTCGTTTGTTGACATGGGCGGCCATGGGTATTCGGTAGTGCACGCAGCAGCGGACCGGCTAGAGACGGATTTCATCTGCCTGCCGCGTCCCATCGTTCGCCAGGACCAGCCGGATGGCGGACCTATTCTCTATCGGGTTCGACACACTGCCAAGCTCTGGCGCAAGCACGAACGTCCGAATCTCGAGCAGAAGGTGATCGAAGGCAATCCGGCGTTTTCGATTTAGGGATCGGCTAACAGGAAAATCGCTCCCACGTCGGGATATTAAATGCTCTAGAAAATTATCGCTGCGTTAAATCCTATCTCGGTCGGTGGAGGCGGGTGGCTCACTTCTTCCGCCGAGTATGACTCGGAAAGGAGCATTCATTTTCAATCTGGGGGTGCCCCATGTTTGCCTGGGGTTGGCAAACGTGGGACCTGGCTCGAAGAACAGAACCCTTCCGGCCGGGACCCACATCTCGAAAACCGCGAGATGTGGGCCACCCCAAGGGATCGACTTACGAAATCTAGAAGTGGGCCACCCGCGGTTAGTCCCGTTCGTCTTCGATAGGCTTCTTGCCCATAGCGACGAGCATCTCGTTCAGCTTTCTTTTGCACTGCTTCTTCGGTAGATAGTATTCGTGCAACCAGAAGTCTTCCTGTGTGTTGCGATCTTTAAATCGTTCTCGATGCTTGTTGAGCAACACTTCGACAATGGTCTTTCTGATGATGAGCGTTAGGGCCTCTGAGAGTATCTCCACGTAGTTTGATCCAAACGTCGGATGGGCCACCGGAGTGAAATAGGAATCTGGCACCCGTTGTCCGTGGGCGGAAAAATTGCGCACCGCATAGATCATGGGAACCATTTCCCCAAGGGTGTGTAGGCTATCAGGCGTCGGCGTGAAGAACCACGGGATGTCCCCTTTCTCGTATATGCACGTCTTGAAGCCTTCGTCGAGCTTGCCCTTTCCAAATAGGCCGTAGATTCTCGCGATGGCAGCCGTACTCTTCGTGCCATAGAGAGCCTCAATGGCCGACCACCAGAGAATGTGCCGAGCCTTCCAGTAGTGGCTGTCGTAAGCCTCGTTGTAGAGTTGAATCGCCATCCGCATCGGCTCGTAGGCTTCCGTCAGCCTTCCATTCGCGTCGTATTCAAACAGCGCAAGGAACTCCGGCAGAATTTGGCGAAGCAGATCGATGTCTTGCTCCTGACCGTGAAAAGCCTTTGGATTTCTGGAACATCGACGGGCATCGGAGATGACGTAAAGCCGTGCGGATCGAGCATTCCGTCGTCCTTGACAACCCCGGTGACCCTGCTCACCCTGTGTTTTCGGGTGGGGCGTATGAGAGCCAAACACGCAACAACCTTGTTAACGAGATCGGCGGAGTAGGTTTCCAACCCTGCGTCTCGATGTGTCTTGCTGGTATAGCGATGAACTATCGAGAAATTGATTCGCTGCAATGCCTCAGTCGTATCTCTAGTCACAAAACATTCGCTATTCCAGAGTGAAAAGGTAGCTTTGGTCAACAAGGGAGCGACGTTTTCAATCGTAAGACCCTCGGATTCCATCACGGTGTGGACGCCGCTCAACACGGGTTCTTGTTCGTAGCTGTGAAGCTCCACCACAATTGGAGCAAACTCGATGTTGTTGTAGGACGACGGCCCGTGCTCTTGAATCGCTCCTACACTGCTCGGGTCTAGATTCACGAACACATGCTGATCCTCGTCCAAGTACGGCGGGATGCGTGGTGGATTTTGATTACCTGCCCATAGTCGGTCATATCCCCGACCGCGTAGAGCATATCGCGTTCGATGGTGCGCACGGCCTTGAAAGGCCCGGCGTCGGGCTGATGAAGTGCGGTACTTGCCCAGATTGTGATTCTCAACGCTGTTCCTTTAAGCGAACGTAAAGTTGACTTTGAAGGTTTTGCCGACGAATCGATTGTCGGTTTTCAGCTTCACCGTAAGGGGCTCAAGGTTCGTGGTGGCGCTCACCAAAATCTCTGCCTGAAACTCTGCCGATTCCTTTGCACCAAGCTCAATCACGTCATATTGGCGATTCAGGTTGGTGGTGCGCAGAAAGAAAATCTGGTGCGAATGATCGATGGGCTCCGCCGTGATGAGCGCCTTTTCCGAACGGTTAGTGATCCTAATTGTCCCATAGGCGACGGGTTGGCCATTCTTCGAGTTCCGCCGACCGTTCAGAAGCAATGGCCGCGTTCCCGTGTCGCCGGAATTTCGGAACCTTGGTATCCGCCTATTTCTGCGCCAATTCCACAAGAAAAGGACGAGCAGCGTAGTTATTGACCCGATGAACCAACTGAATTGAAAATGTGATGCGAGATTGCAGAATACTCGGATCATGTGACGAATCCTCAGTGCGGGATAGAACCTGGGACAGACGGGACGTTCACCAAGTTCCATTCACCGAAAAACTGGGAAACGTTCCGTCTATTCCCACTTTTTTCCGGGTCAATAGCGTAGGAAATATTTCGTAGCCCGCTATTGGCGCTGTGCAATGCCCTTCTGAAAACTAGCACTGTAAGAGAGCACCTAGTCAAGGATTCTGCTTCGCAATATTGATTTGCGGCTCCATAAACGTACTACACTCCACGTACAAGTCCGTTGTCCGTTTCCATTCGGCATCGAATTGTAGAAATCGGCTAGTGATGTTGTTCACCATGAATACGCTATCTGCGCTCAACGAAAGTGCCTTCAGTTTGTCCACATCGAAATAATTGTCTGCTAAATCGCTACCCGAATATCGACGCGCCAGTTGGTACGCTCCACCGTGCGTGAAGCTATGAAGCCAAACTCTTGACCGCGAGAGACAATCCGACATAAGACTTTGAAGTCCAAAGAACCGGTCTATTTGGCAGGTGGCCCATCTTTGCATTGCATCATCCCTACGGAGGGTGCCCCGTCCTTGCGTTTTGTTTGCAAGGGTGGGCGGCGATGTTGCCGGCGCAACTCTTGTCCGTTCTACACCGCCCGTTGTGTATGCCGTCGTCGTACACGCCCTTTTTCGCCTCCGCGAAGGACGGGGCACCCGCATCTGTGGTGGTTTCTGCAGTTTGAAAGCCGGGCCACCCGCCCCGCCTACGCTTAGGTTTCCGGGACGGACCTGCGTTTGCTTTACGTTCAGTGTCTCGCGCATGACAATCATCAAAACTCCAACTTCTTATTTCGCCTGCGCTAGCTTCGTAACAACTGCGGCAACTTTATCGAGTATCTGGTTCCAGCCCTCCATTTGACCGCTATTTTTCGCGCTCTCCATGGGTTCATTTCCAATGAAGGTGAGTTTCGTCTGGCCGTTTCCGAGATCCTCAAAGATGGTCACGTCGTACGCACCGTCGATGGCCTCATGTTCTATTCCTAATTGCTGCAGGGTCAATCTTGTTTCCCTTCGAGTCCGAAAAGTACATGGAGGAAACGATCTTCTCTTGGGGAACAATCTCGTGGTATTCAACCGCATTCCAGCACTCCTGCCCATCCGGCGTTCTCATGCAGAGGAGAGATTTTCCTCCAACGCGAAAATCCATCTTGCAAACAGGCGCAGTAAAGCCCTTCGGTCCCCACCACTGCATCACGTACTTCGGGTCTGTCCACGCCTTCCAAACCAACTCGCGTGGGGCATCAAAAACTCTTGTGACGACCATCCGCTCAGTCTCGTTCACCGTGTTTTTTGTCATCTCTGACCTCCTTCTTTTTCATTTGTTCACAACTACTTCCAGTTTGTCGAAACTCTCTTCCCAGAATCGGCGATAGCTGATCGCCCAGTCGCTGACTGTCTTAATCGCCGCTGGCCTAAGCGTGCACACACTCTCTCGTCCACGCTTCGTCTTGATCACAATCCGCGCCCGCACCAGGTAGGCAATATGTTTTGAAATCATCTGCTGCGAGAGTGCAAACGGTTCCGTCAATCCATGCACAGAGGCAGGCCCATGCGAGAGTCGTTCGATCATTGCCCGCCGGGTTGGATCGGACAAAGCCGCAAATGTTGTACCCAATTTATCCACAACCATATGGTAGTGGATTATCCGTCAATGTCAAGTGTGAATTTTGCGATTCCTGATTTCTGTTTCCCTGATCCCAGTTGGCTCGCTACGACAATCGCGACGAGTGGCGGGTGGCCCACCCTAGAGGTTTTTATTCTCGGCGTCACGGCACGGTGGGTGCCCCATCCTTCGCGCTTTTTGCGAAGGGTGGGAAACAGCAACAATCAGAGTCAAGTGAAGTAGTTCAGAACACGGCGAGTGATTGGTGCCCGGGATCGGAATCGAACCGATACGACTCTTTCGAGTCTCGGGATTTTAAGTCCCGTGCGTCTGCCAGTTTCGCCACCCGGGCAGGGCAGTTCAGTTTAGTCAATATATCAGCATCGCCGGAGAGCTTAGTACGTCGCGTACGCTCGCTGCCGCCATGCTATCCTTTCGCGCATGCGTCTCCGCTTTTCTGTGGCTTCTCCACTACTTCTTCTGGTTCTTGCTCTCTTGTTACTCACCATTCCACTGAACGCCCGCGTCATTCGCGTCGAGATCGCTTCCCGTAGGGATATCCTCAATGGCCAGGCGTTCGGTGACGCGGGTGCCTACGAACGCATCACCGGACGCGTCTACTTCTCGCTGCCCGTTGCCAATCCGCACAACCAGCGCATCGTCGATCTCGGCAATGCGGTGAACTTGAAGGATGGCGAGGTCGAGTTCTCCGCGGACTTTGTCGCCGTCCGCCCCAAGGACGCGCACAAGGGCAACGGCTCGATGCTTCTGGAAGTTCCGAACCGAGGCCGCAGCCGCATTCTTTCTCTGGTGGATGGCGGCGATCAGGATCTCTCCGGCGATGCCGGAGACGCCTGGCTCTTGCGCCACGGTTTTACCGTCGTGAGTCTGGGCTGGCAATGGGATGCAGATGGAGCCGATGCGCTGCGATTCTTTGCCCCTGTCGCCAAAGATAACGGGAAGACGATCACCGGCCTGCTGCGCGGCGATCTGATGCCATCGAAAGCGATGCCCGAGATTCCGCTGGGGCACCTCATCCTGGGCAACATCGGAGGCACCGAATACCCGGTGGCCGCGCCCGACGACCCACGTAATCGGCTGACGGTACGAGACTCGCGCAACGGAAAACGCACCGTCATTCCCCGCGCGGATTGGCAGTTTGCGCACATTGTTGACGGCAAAAGCGTCCCCAGCGACCGGTACATCCACCTGAATGGAGGATTTCAGCCGGGCAAGATTTACGAATACGTTTATGTGGTCGCTGATCCGGTCGTTGCCGGCGGGGGCTTTGCCGCCATACGCGACTTTGCGTCCTACGCCAAGCACGCTCCCGATGCTGTCACTCCGGCGGAGCGGGTCTATGGCGAAGGCATCTCGCAGAACGGGCGATTTCTGCGCGACTACCTCTACCAGGGTTTCAACGCCGATGAAGACGGAAGAATCACGCTGGATGGAGTTCTCGCTCACGTTGCCGGAGCCGGTCGCGGCAGCTTCAACTACCGTTTCGCTCAGCCCTCACGCGACGGGCAACCCACGTCTTCTATTTTCTTTCTCAGCGATATTTTTCCTTTTACCGATCAGCCCGAGAAAGATCCCGCGACGGGAACTACGGCAGGGTTGCTCGACCGCGCGGTCGCTGACAAAGTTGTTCCCAAGATTTTCTTTTCCAACACGTCTTACGAATATTGGGGACGCGCCGCCGCGCTCATTCACATCAGCGCCGATGGAAAACACGATGCGCCCATCTCGGACAGTGTCCGCATCTATCACTTCACCGGGCTGCAACACTTTTCCGGCCCGTTCCCGCCGGAGAAAGGCAAGGCCGACTTGCTGGGGCAGCAGCCGCAATCGCCGCTGCCCATCAAATATTTCTGGCGCTCCATGATCGCGAACATGGACTCGTGGGTGCGCAGCAACACTCCTCCTCCCGCCAAGCGCCTATCCCAGGATTGCGGATGGAACGCTGGTGCCGCTGCGAAGGTACGCGTTGCCGGCAATTCCCGGTCTGAATAAGCCGCACGAGGCCAATGAGGCTCGCGCTCTCGATTTCGGTCCAAACTGGCGCGCGGGAATTCTAAGTATCCAGCCGCCGAAGGTCGGCAAGCCCTTTCCGGTGCTGATACCGCAAGTCGATGCGGATGGCAACGAACGCGATGGCGTTCGTTTGCCGGAGATAACCGTTCCGCTGGCAACTTATACAAGCTGGAATCTTCGTGATCCCTCGATTGGAGCGCCCGACCAACGCGTCTCCTTCGAAGCCTCTTTCCTGCCTTTCCCCAAAACGGCCAGCGAACGTCAGAATACGCACGACCCGCGCAAGGCCGTCGCGGAGCGCTACAAAGATCGTGAAGACTATATGAATCGGTTCAAGGCCGCTGTGGACGCGCTGGTGCAGCAACGCTGGATTCTTCCAGAAGACAGCGCGGCCTTGCTGCGTCGCGGTGAGGAAGAGTGGGCAGAAGCGATAAAGTAAGAATTCTTGCTCCTTCGATTGCAGGCAGCTCAAGGTACAATTCCGCGATGCGAAAGCGATACTGTCTTCTTGCACTACTCCTAGCCACGCTGCTCGCCGCGAATGCGGGTGCCAGACCTGATCAGTTCACGCCATTGGTGGCCTCTGCGACCACTCGCAATACCCGCCCCTTCGCGGGTTCTGATGGACGCGTGCATCTTGTCTACGAACTGGCCCTTACTAATACCAGCCCAACTGCGGCTACTCTGAAGAAGATCGAGGTGCTCGATGCATCGGAGGTCCTGGCTAGTTTCGAGGGTCAGGAAATATTGTCGCGGCTGAAAACGACGGGCAGGTTGGCCGCGGAGAACCCAACGATTGAGTTCAACGGTACGCGACTGTTTCTGATTGACCTGGCCTTGGATCCGGCAATCACACTGACCGACCACTTGATGCACCGCATCACCCTACTTGGCGCTCCTTCGCCAGGTCCGAAACCGCTCACGCCGGTTCCCCTCAGCTATACCGTTGCCCCTTTGGAGATTTTCCGGAAATTGCCGCGTATCAGTCCTCCGCTCTCGGGCAAGGGATGGGTTGCGGCGAACGGATGTTGTGGAGTCGATTCGGTCCACCGGGCGAGCAATCTTGCGGTGAACGGCGAAATTTATTTTGCCCAGCGTTTCGCCATCGACTGGATGCGCATGGATGATGCCGGCCGACTCGTGCACGACGATTCGTCGGACGTGAAGAATTACACCTGCTACGGTGCCGACGTCCTCGCGGTCGCTGATGGCACCGTGGTCGAAACTCTGAATGACCTGGGTGACCAGAAGCCCGGCACATTGCCTGATCCAGCAACCATCACAATACAAAACGTTGACGGAAATCACGTGGTGCTGGATTTGGGTGAGGGCGTGTTTGCTTTCTATGCCCACTTGCAGAAGGGCTCCGTCCGCGTGGCGACGGGTGATCACGTCAAGCGCGGTCAACTTTTGGGCAAGCTGGGGAATACGGGGAACACGTCGGCTCCGCACCTGCACTTTCACCTGATGGAGGGTCCTTCGCCTCTGGGCTCAAATGGAATTCCGTACGTGATCGATTCCTTCGCTTTCGCGGGCCAGGTTCCGGCAGCGCAATTTGCAGCCGCATCGGGGCTGGACGGAGACTGGAGCAGAGAGCGGCTTCGTACTCCGAGCGCGCGTCACGATCAGTTCCCGCTGGATCTGGATATCGTGGACTTTGCGTCCGTCCAATGAATGCAGAGTGTGTGAAGCAAAGCCTGCGAGGTTTGTGCTTCAATCATCGGCCGCTATCTACGGGGAAGCCGTGTAGGAGAACTTCGAAACGTAGAGATACGTGGAAGCCCCGGGAGTGGCGACTCCACCGAACGAAGTGGAATTTGTGCCCCACAGGTTGACCAATACTGCGGCGGGCGCTGAGGGCACGTGTTCCGTATGAGTTGAGACCAGTGTGCCGTCCACATAGAACTCAATCTTCCCCGGACTCCAGATGAATTTATACTCGTGAAAGCTACCGTCCGCGGCAGGGACGGAAGCACTCGTGCTATGGCTGCGGGCGACAGTTGAATAGTTCGTCATTTCAAGCGTCGAAGGCGTTTGCCCCTGATATTCGAAGTCGATTTCGCTCTCGCTGTCATTGATGAAGTTAAACACGTCGGTGACCGTCCCGGAAACGGCGGAGCCTGCGCCTTGAGGAATCGCCGAGGTCGAGGCGGCCCGCGCCACCCACACGTAGGTTCCATACCCGAACAGCTGTCTTGAGCGAATTTCTGCCCCAACGGAGGTAGCCAGGCCGCCGGAAACACTCTGGGTCAGCTTGAGCCGCAGCATGCCCGTGGAAAGGTCAACGTGCTCGGCGCTCAATGTGCCACTGTTCACGCCGTCAATGTTTCCTGGAGCCTTTCCTGTGTCGATGAACCATTTGGTCTTGTCCAGGGTCCCGCCGGAAAAGGTCTCGCTGAACGTTCGTGGAGTGGACCGCGTCTTTGCGCTGCCGGTGGCGCGGTCTTGTGCCAGCGTAATAACTCCGAGCAGCAGAAAAACCAAAAGAGCGATTCGCAACATTGATTATGACCTTTACGTTAGCGCCGCCGGTGCTACGATTTAGTTTCCTACGGCTACAAAACAAAACGTCCCAGACTCGTTTGAGTCGTGGGACGCCCGTCGAACAAGCCCTCCCCCGAAAGATTGTTCATGAACATCCTAACCGTGGGACGGGGGCGACGGAATGGCCCGAATGGGCTATTTCGAGTACTTTGGTTTTCTTGAGATTAATGCCTTCCTTCAGTACCCGGATAGATGGTTACGGCAGGGGAACAACGGGCTTTCGTTGGTCAGACAAGCGTTACGTCAATGCCGATCTTCTTAAGCGCTTTCAAGTCAGACCTGGGAATCGCGTGGTCGGTGATGACTTCCTGCAAGGCCGACGGGGGAACAATCAGCGACAGGCTCCGCCGGCCGAACTTGCTCGAATCGCACACGGCCACCGTGCGCTTGGCAATTTCCGTCATCACGCGATTCACTTTGGCTTCGAGTAGATTCGGTGTGCTGAGCCCGTGGTGGACGTCAAATCCGTCCACCCCCAGAAAGAGTATGTCGGCGTTCAACCTGCGCAGCGTCTGCTCCGCAATCGGGCCCACCAGCGAAAACGAGTTCTTGCGCAGCGTGCCTCCGGTCAGAATCACTTCGACCGGAGCTCCGGTGAGTTCCGCCGCAATGTTCAAGGCATTGGTGATAATCGTAATGTTATGAAAGTTCCGCAGCGCCCGCGCGATAGCCGTGGTGGTGGTGCCGGAATCGAGAATCACTACCTGGCCTTCCTTGACCTGGGCGGCGGCGGCATCCGCAATCCGCAGCTTCTCTTTGCGGTGTAATTTCTCTTTTTCCCGCAGGGTGGGATCTTCCAGCGCGCCCTCGCGGGCTGGCAAAGCGCCACCATGGGTGCGATGCACCAGCCCGTGGGCGTGCAGGACTTCAAGATCTTTCCGGATGGTGACTTGGGACGTGTTGAATTTCCTGGCCATGTCCGTGACCAGCACACGGCCGTCCCGCTCCAGAATCTCGATAATGGCCCGCCGGCGTTCTTCGTTGAGCACGTTTTCCCCGAAGTGAGGGCTTTTGATTGCGCTTTCTGTTTATATCGTTTGCTTTCGGTTGTCCAGTGCAAACCGAATACCGGCTGGCGGAAAGTGCGGTGGTTGCTGGCTGGAAACAGGGAAGGCCCAGCTCGCAACGGCGGCTAGAATTCTACTGACAGGCGGACGGCGTAACTGCGCGGCGGTCCAACCCCGGTGCCGGAGAAAAGGCCGGCGAAATTGATGACGTTCAGGCGATTGTTGAAGTTTTGCACGTCCCCTTGTACCCGCATCAGCAGGTGTTCTCTCTTCACCACGTCGGCCCCGATTGAAGCTCCGAGCGAAAGCGAAGGGCGCACCCGGCCCGGGTCAAAGTTCACGCGATCGACAATCTGTTGTCCGAATTGCTGGACCGCGTCCTGGATGGTGCCATCGAACTCGGTGGGCAGGCCGCTCCCGTAGGCTCCCCCGAACGCCACCCAGGCGCGGGAAATAACCTGGTAGCGAAAGCGGGTGCTGATGGTATTCCGCTGGTCCTGAGAAACCGGGAAGCGGCCGGTGTTTGCCAGCGCGTCCGAGGCCTCATCGCCCAGGAACAAGCCGCCAGTTACTGGCGTGTATCCGAAGCCCACCATGTTGGAGTAGCTGACCTGGCCGGAAAGCTTTCTCCAGTTGGGCAGATCCAGCTTGGCCTCGACGCCGTGAATAGTTCCGCGGCGGAAAGCGATGGGGAAGCTCACTCCGGTATCGAACAAGACATCGTCGTCCGCGTAGTTATCAAACCTGCGATCGTAGTAATTCAGGTCCAACTTCAGCTTCCCCAGGAAGCCCTTGGTGATCCCGGCCTCGTAGAAATTCCCATGCGAGGGTTCCAC
Source organism: Terriglobia bacterium (assembly GCA_963698825.1). Classification (GTDB taxonomy): domain Bacteria; phylum Acidobacteriota; class Terriglobia; order Terriglobales; family Acidobacteriaceae; genus JAIQFF01. The sequence continues at coordinate 40,508 of CAVOSG010000009.1, forward strand.
GGGCAGGCGCAACACCTGGGGGTCGAGCGCGGCCACCGCCGGAGAGCTGGCGAGCAAGATGTTTTCGGAGGCAGGGGTCTGAAAGACCCGGTCATAGGAAGCGTGCAAAACCAAATCAGCCCGCGGCCAATACCAGGCGATGCCAAGCCGGGGGCTGAACGCATTCCGGTCAACCACCAGGCGGTAGTGGTCCCAACGCAACCCGGCGCTCAGGGTCCACCGCCCCAGGCGCATCAGGTCCTGAACATACAGGGCTTGCTCGCGATCCAGTCCATGACCGGAAAAACTAAAAGTTGGAGGAGTTCCGGGATCGAACTGGCTGAAATCGGTGATGGCGTAATCGAACTGCTCATGGATCGAACCGTAATCCATGTCAGCGCCAGCCTTGATTTCGTGAATGCCATGGTGAATCGAGACGTTGCCCTTCACGTAAAGTTCGCGGAAACTGCGCTGCTGCCCCGCGATAATCGGCGTCGCCAGGGCATTCGATGAGAGGCCGGAGGAATCGTCTCTCGACATGAGCCGGAAATCGCCCAGCACATTGGACGAAAAAACATGCTGATAGGAGAGGATGCCGATAGTCTCGTTGCTATTGCGATCCTGGCGTTGTCCCGCCGCCTGCTGCAGGAATTCGTTGGGCACCTGAAACACGGTCTGCTCGTGCCGAACAATAAAACCCAGGCGATCCCGATCCGTAATGTCGCGCTCATAATGCGACGCAAAACTGCTAGTTGTGGCCCGATTGGTGAAGTTCTCCAGGACCGGCGGGTCGAGGTAGCGTTCGGTGAGGGCCCCTTCCGCGCTGATTCCGAGAGTGTTCTTGCCCCACCCCTGCTGCACCATCAGGTAGCCGTCCGCCGTCCCGAAGCTCCCGCCTGAGCCCACGAATTTGCCGTGAAAACCCGGGCGCACATCGCGCACGGTGGAGATCTCAACCACGCCGCCCAATTTTCTTCCATATTCCGCCGGAAAATTCGCGGTGAGAATGCTTATCGATTCCGCATCGTCGGCTTCGATCTCGGGCGCAAAGGATGGCGAACGGTTATCGGTCAGCGGAATGCCATCCACGACGTATTGCGTCTGGTATTCCGAGCCCCGCGGATGCAATACGCCATTCGACTCCAGCAGCCAGCCCGGCTGCGAGTTCACCAGATCGATGAGCGAGCGCCCCGGCAGCGCAGTGCTGCGATGTTCGAGCGTGTCCGTACCCACCCGGTTGGTCGTGCCCGTGCGGTGAGGATCGATCAATGTGTCCGAGTCCCGGACATCGACCGCGGTTTGAGCAGCTGCAAGTGAAAGCTGAATGCGCACTTCGGCGGAAATCGCCGATCGGACTTCAACTACGCGAGAGTAGAAGGCAAATCCAGAGCGTGTGACATCGACGCGGTACAGCCCGAAGGGAAGATTTCGGGCGACCAGAGCCCCCGCTTCATCGGTGACATAGCCCTGGCGAAAGTGATTGGCCTCGCACACCAGTTCCACCGAAGTTTGCAGGCCCAATCCAGCCGGATCCACAACTTTGATTCGCAATCCGCCCGAGTTACTTTGCCCGAATAGCTGCACCGCAAACAGGCAAATAATCAGGTACTTCCTCATGAGTTTCCGCCCTAAGCAACCGCTCTAAGAATATTTGTCTATGTTACACGTGTAAAGGGGGTAATTCCTGCTTCTTTACACGCGAAGGGGCGTTGTTTTCAGTGGCCAGGGCGGGACGTATTCAGAATGGATGAGAGATCGGATACCCACTGGAGCCCGGGCTATCTGCTCCGGTTTGCTTGCGGTGTGAATCTCTTGTACTCATGAAATGCACTTATGGAAAATTCAGAATTTCTTTCTTCAGCTCGCGCAGCTTGGTCAGGGCTGTCTCAATTTCCCGCCGCTCCGCGAAGCCGTCAGAGCTCCGCTGCAATTCTTCGCGGCGGCTAAGGATCGCGGCTTCCGCTACCTCAACTCGCTTGAAGAGTGCCTTGTGATCGGTCTCGAGCAATGCGGATTCATATTCTCGCCGCCAGCCTGCAACCGGGGCTGAATAGGAGGACTCGTAAGACGCCATCAGCTTTCTCCTAACTTTCCCTGCTCCGCCATCGTAAAAATAGATTTTCAAGCTGTCTGTCCGGTGGCGTACAAGTTCTCTTATGGCTTGTCGTTGATTTGGCGGGGACGAACCTCTAGAATGACGTGATTTTGTAGGACCTGGGCAGCAGAGCCCCCGGCAGCGACATCGAACCGTTGAGGAGATCATGAAACAGTGGATCAGGAAGCAGAGCACGTCATAAGACTTCGGCACACGTCCTGGGCCTTTTTTTTGCTGTCACAGTGGCGGTTATTCCGGCAGGCGCTCAGGAGAATTCATCCGGCGCAAGTGTGTACAAATCGAAGTGTGTAACCTGCCACGGGCAGGACGGCGGGGGCACGGCGATGGGAAAGACCTTGCAGGTAGCCGATCTGCGATCACCGGCGGTCCAGAGCAAATCGGACGCTGAACTCATTCAGTTCGTTTCCGACGGGAAAAATAACATGCCAGGCTTCAAGGGCGACCTCACGGACGCCGAAATCCATGCTGTGGTCACCTTTGTGCGCACGCTTGCGGCGAAGGGCGATTCCAAGAAGAAGTAGAGCAACGGATCTGGCATTGATACCGCTTCCTGGTTGATATCCATCAGTACGGCCGAAGCCATTGTGCGGTTTTACTGGCGAGCATTCATTTAGGCTTGACGCTGAAGTGGCTGGCGATACACTGCCACCTTCCCCCCAGGTTCATCCAGGTATCGGTGAAGCGTCCGCGACGCTCCCACGGTTTACCTTTGTCAGTCCCCTTTTCGTAGTAAGCCCCGGTCACCACAGCGGTGTTTCCGTAGGAATGGACCGTCATGTCGCTGGACTGCAGCGCGTCGGGACGGTACGACTTGTCGGCTACGGAGGCCACAATCTGAGTTTTGTTATAAACCGTGCCCTCGGCCACTGTCATGACGAAATCGTCCGCCAGCAAAAGCTGGACCGCGTGCGAGTCATTGCTCAATTCGGCGCGGTTCCAAAGATTTTCCATGGCCACAATCTTTGACGAATCCTGGGCGGCCGCCAGTAGTGAGAGGGTCAACCACAGACCCGTGACCATAAGGTTTCGTTTCATGACAGCTCCTAAGTTACTTTTAGAGGTCGAGGGACGTCGCTGCTATAAATGTGCGCCCCCGCAGCACCAGGCGAGGCATGGCAAGGGTTTTACACCAGCAAGTGCGGAGCCGCAAGTTTGGGACGGAGGTGGCGAGCCTTCGCTTAGAATGAAGGGCTCATGCCGCAATCGGCCCAATACTGGATTGACAAGCTCAAACTCATCGCTCATCCCGAAGGCGGGTACTATCGCGAAACCTACCGCTCGGAACTTTCGATCGCCAGGGAAGCGTTGCCGCCGCAGTTTCCCGGGGCACGGCTGGTCTCGACGGCAATTTACTTTCTTCTGGAGGGCGAGAATTTCTCCGCTTTCCATCGTCTGCGCTCCGATGAGCTGTGGCACTTTTATGCGGGCAGTTCGATCAGTGTGCATGTCATCGAGCCGGATGGCAGCCATTCGGAGATTCGAGTCGGCGGCAACCCCGAGGACGGCGAGGCGCCGCAGGCAGCCGTCAAGGCCGGCCGCTGGTTCGCCTCACGGGTTCGGGATCCGCAATCATTCGCGCTGACCGGTTGCACAGTGGCGCCGGGCTTCGATTTTGCTGACTTTGAATTGGGGAAGCGGGCGGAGCTGATCAAGCTCTATCCGCAGCATCGAACGCTGATTGAACAATTGACTCGAAGCTGATGTCGTTCTTGTTGCGGGCTCGTTACTCGGGCCAAATTCCCGCTGCCGTACCCGACAAAATCTGCTGACGTGTGTGCTCGCTCAGAGGCAGGGCCAAGAAATCATCCAGGTTCTTTTTGACATCAGGAACCCCAGGGCCAGGCCAGTCCGTGCCGAAGAGTGTCTTGGCCGCGATTTCGTCCAGCCGTGGAAAATATTTCAGCAATGTCCGGGGCGGGATGCCGCTGATGTCCAAGTAGACGTTGGGATGCCGGCGCAACAGGAAGAACGCGGTGTCCATCCACAGCGGCCGGCCGCCGTGGGCAAGAAGTATTTTCAGCTTGGGAAAATCCACCGCGACATCATCAATGTAAATGGGGTCTCCATACTTATTGCGCGCGCCGTGAAAAATCGATGTCCCGGTGTGGAACATGACGGGGACTCCATTGGCCTCCGCCGCTCGATAGATAATTTCCAGCTCCTTCACTCCGTGCAGATAGTCGTTAGGAAACAGCAGCTGGTGCGGAGGATGGATCTTGATCATCCGGATATTCAGCCGGAAAATCTGCTCCACGTCCGCCATGATGTTTGGGGAGTGGCGGGGATGAAGGCCGCCACAGGAGAGCAGACGGCGTGAGTCGGCCTTGGTATAGTCGGCGACCCACTGGTTGACCTCGGGGCCAAAACCAATGACCTCAGGGGCAACGTAGTTGATCAGGACGGCCCGTCCGATGCCGGCCGAGTCCAGATACTTGAGGAAAGCCTTGGGTGACTGGCAGAATTCGGCGATCTGATCAAAATTGGGCCGTTTCTTTTTTAGCAGTGCCAGTGCTTCCGGCTTGAACATTTCAAGCGGCTGGATATGGATGTGGCAGTCAGTGACCATGAGGTGTCATCGCGACATCTGAAGGGTGAGGTAGAACCTTATCCAAGGCAGGTCATAATTGGCAACTTGAAAAACGAAGTGTAGGCGCTTGTGCCTACACCGACGTATCGAGGTCTCTCCAGTGCCGCCCGTCGCGTTCCAGCAAGTCGTCCGCGTCCTTGGGTCCCCAAGTGCCTGACGCGTAGTTGGGGAAATTGCGCGGCGGCAGCGCCTTCCAGAGATCCAGCATGGGATTGACCACGCTCCATCCCGCTTCGACCATATCGGCCCGCTGGAACAACGTGGCGTCGCCCACCATGCAATCGTGCAGCAGACGCTCGTAGCCCGTGCTGGGCTGCTTGCCGAAGTAGTCCGAGTATTGAAAATCCATGTCCACCGTGCCCAGTCGCATGATGGGCCCAGGCGTCTTGGCGGCAAAACGCAGAGCGATTCCTTCCTCGGGCTGAATATGCAAAACCAGCTGGTTGGGCATCAGCGTGTCGACTTCCGTATCGCGGAACAACACAAAAGGCGCGCGCCGGAACTGGATGACAATGTAAGTGCTGCGTGACGCCATCCGCTTCCCGGTACGAAGATAGAAGGGAACGCCCGCCCAGCGCCAGTTGTCCACCTGCAACTTCACCGCCACAAAAGTCTCGGTACGCGAATCGGGCGGCACGCCGGCCTCAGAACGATAGGCGGGAACGCGTTGTCCGGCCATCGAGCCCTCGCCGTACTGGCCACGAACCGTCCGGGTCAGCACGTCTTCAGAACTCAGCGGTTGTATGGCATGCAGGATTTTTGCCTGTTCGTCGCGCACCGCGTTCGCCTGGAAAGAAATCGGTGGCTCCATCGCGGTCAGGCTGATGAGTTGCATGATGTGGTTAGGCACCATATCCCGCAACGCGCCGGCAGTATCGTAATATCCGCCTCTTTGTTCCACTCCTACGGTTTCTGCCACTGTAATCTGCACATGATCGATGTAGCGCCGGTTCCAGATGGGCTCGAAAATTCCGTTCGCGAAGCGGAAGGCCAGAATATTCTGTACGGTCTCTTTGCCCAGGTAATGGTCGATGCGGTAAATCTGTTTTTCGCTGACTTCCTTGAGCAGTTGCTGGTTCAGCGCTCGCGCAGAATCAAGGTCGCGGCCAAACGGTTTTTCCACAATCACTCTGCGCCACTGCTGATTCTCCTCGGTCATCAGGCCGGTGGCGGAGAGCTGCTGCACAATGGGCCCAAAGAAGTCAGGCGCTGTGGCGAGATAGTAAAAATAATTCCCGTGAGTGGAGTAGTCCTGGTCAACTTTCTTCAGCATTTCCTTCAGTTGCTGATATGTACTCGCGTCGCCGAACTCACCGGTGATGTAGAAGACGTGCCGCTCGAACCACTCCTGCAGGTCGGCATCGACGGGGCCGTCCAGAAACTCCTTCAAGTCCTGCACCAGTTTGGCGCGAAATTCGTCATTGGACATCGGGTTCCGCGCCACCCCGATGACCGCGAATTCGCGTGACAACAGATTATGTTTCGCCAGGTTGTAGAGCGATGGGATCAACTTACGGCGGGTAAGATCGCCCGCCGCGCCAAAGATGACCATTACACACGGATCGCCACAGCGCCCGATCCGATCCGCTTCGACTGCCGTTGCCGCCTGCGACATGTTCTCAAACCCTCGTCGAGCGAGTGTAACAAGTCTGCGCCGAGTTTGGTTTCCCGTGTCCTGTTGATCGCTGTAACGACTAGTTTGGAGAACTGCGGTGATGACTACCACCCAGAGAACCTCAGGCGCCGCCCGGCCGCGTGAATCTGAACCCTCACCTTGAGCGACTCGCCCAATTTCACGAACCCCTCCACCCACCCCCGCGCTTCGGCCTCTCCAGCCTCCGCGCGCTGGCAGATCGGGCCGGCTTCTTCTCGCATCATGCGGTAGTAGGTGTTCTGAACCTCCCAAAGCCTCACTTGGAACGGCAAAGCAAAAACCAATTCAATGGTTTCCTGCAAGCGTTGCAGCAAGCCCGGCTCCATGGGGTTCGCAATGAAGCGGCTGAACACCCGCTCAATCGTTTTGCGCAGGGCAAATTCCAGCGTCACGGCGTCGGGAGTAACTCCGGTACGCTTTATTTCATCGAGGATTTCCCGTGCCTTCTTCACGTCCACTTCATCGCCTGAAAACGCGTCGAGCAGATCCGAATTCAGGGTGAAGTCCACCGCCAGGCGAAAGCGCCGGGGCAGAGGCACGGACAGGTCAGTCACGAATCGGATCAGGTGCGCATGCTCGTCATGGAAATTGCGGTACATGGCCCGAGCCTCGTTTGTGGCTTCTTCCAGAATGATGCCCAGTATCTTTCGCTGCTCATCGCGGAACAGCAATCGCAAGGTGTAGGTGCCGGCGCTGAAGCTCTTTTCTACCAACCGCACCAGTTCGGCCAGATCTCCGCTGGCCAGCGCCTGGTGGAGTTCCTGTTCGAGAGCGCGATACGCTTCGTCTCCCTGAAATTTCCGTACGCCTCCGATCACGCTGTGGTCCGCCAGGTGCAAAACGCTGAACGTGACCTGGCCCGACTCCCAGGTGATTTCAGAAGTTACTGTGGCCTGGCCCAGTACCGCTCGCAGCTTTCCCTGCTTCGATGTGCGATAGTCCTTGCGCTCCACGTCGTAGCAGTAGATGCGGGTGTTCGTGCCGTATTCTTCAAACAGGGAACTGACGGCGTAGTGTGCGCCAACCTTTTCCAGATCCACCATCGCGGGCTGCACATAGCGCTGATAAATGGACCGCCCGTCGCCCTGCTCCGCAAGATTGCTCTTTGCCTGGGCCAGCAGGTCGAGAAACGGCGTGGCCAGGTCTTCGCTGAACAATTGCCCGGCCAGTTGCAGGGCCCGCCCGGCATACTGAATGACTTGGACGGTTTCTATTCCGGAAAGATCATCGAAGAACCAACCGCAGCTGGTGTACATCAACATGAGATAGCGCTGCAGTTCCAGCAGTTTCAGTCCGAGGATGGTTTCTTCCGGAGAGAGTTCACGCTTGGCGTATGCGGTCATGAAACCGACTACGTTCTGGCCCGTGCGGTCGAGCACTATGTCGATATATGCATCCCGGGTTTGCCATGGATTCTCGAAAAGCTTCCGGGCCTCGGTTTCATAGCGCGGCGCGACGTTGTCACGCAGCCAGTCGAACGCCTGCCGCAATGGCGCTCTCCACTGCTGGTTCCAGCCGTTGTGGCCTCCCGAGTTGCAGCCGCAATCGCTGCGCCAGCGCTCCACGCCGTGGGCGCAACTCCAGGAGGTGTTGCCGATGATCTTGGCCTCTTGGGTAGGCGGGTGCTTCTCCAAATACTCTCCGTAGTTGGTTAGCCGCGCTACCTGACTGGTTTCGATATCGTGCAGCGCGAACGCCAGAGCCATGTCGCCGTACGCGCGATGATGCCCATAGGTCTCGCCGTCCGTGGCAATGTGAACCAGCTGTGGCCACGTCCGGGCATCCGAAAATGCGCCCAGCAGCCGCTCCGAGAGCCGTCGGCCATCCGCCAGAACGTCCTCAAAGGCAATGGCGCGGGAAATGGGGCCGTCGTAGAAAAATACGTTGATGGCTTTCCCTGACGTCACGCGAACGGCGTAAGCCATCGAGGGATCAATTCTGCCTCCGTCGACTTTGCGCCACGCCCGTCCGCCAAGTGGCCTCACACGGCCTGCCTGATACGGAGAAAGAATCGTAAATTTGATGCCCAGGTCCGCCAGCACTTCCAGGGTCTGCAGGTCCACCGCCGTTTCCGGGAGCCACATGCCTTCGGGATGGCGGCCGAAGCGTTTCTCAAAATCCCGGATTCCCCAAAGAATCTGTGTGTACTTGTCCTGGCGGGTGGCCAGGGGCAGGATCATGTGGTTGTAGGCTTGCGCCACGGCCGAGCCGTGGCCCGAAAAGCGCTGCTGGCTTTCGCGGTCGGCCGTCAGGATAGCTTCGTAGACCGAAGGGCTCTTCTGTTCCATCCAGGAAAGCAAAGTCGGGCCAAAGTTAAAGCTGATCCTCGAATAGTTGTTGACGATCTGAAGAATTCTGCCGTCGCCATCCAGAATGCGCGAAGCGCTGTTGGGCGCATAGCACTCCGCCGTGACCCGTTCGTTCCAGTCGTGATACGGATAAGCCGAGTCCTGGTATTCCACCGCTTCCAGCCACGCGTTTTCCCGCGGCGGCTGGTAGAAGTGGGCATGAATACATACGTACCGTTCCATTGAGTCTCCCGGATTGTCGCCTGACGACGCGCGACGAGGAGCGTGCAGGGAATTCTGATGCAATGCGAACCTAAGATTTCACACAAACCGTTTTCGTTGTCCGCCCTGGGTTTGCCAAAGGCGGGATCGGCTCGAACAACCATACCCAGTGACCGCGTATCTTGGCACTGGTCCTGATGCCACACACTTAGTTCGAGTCCGCACGACCGACGCTATCTGTTTATACTGCATTCGGGCGCGAGCCACACTACCGCGTTATCAGATTACGACCGAGGCGATTGAGTGACGAGCAGAGCTTCACTGGAACCGGCGTACGTCCCCTGTTCTACTTATCGTCTTCAGCTCAACCAACGTTTTACGTTCGTACAGGCCGCTGCTGTCGTTTCCTATTTGCACGATCTGGGGATCACGGATTGCTACACCTCTCCGTTCCTCATGGCCCATCCCGGCAGCAAGCATGGCTACGACGTCACCGACCACTCCCGCTTCAATCCCGAAATCGGCTCGGAGGCACAGTTCACGGAATTTGCCGAGCGCCTGAAGCTGCGCGGCATGGGCCTGGTCGTCGATGTCGTGCCTAACCATATGTGCATTACCCACTCCTCGAACCTCTGGTGGTGGGACGTTCTGGAAAACGGCCCCAGCTCCGACTACTCCCGCTACTTCGATATTGATTGGAACCCTCCCAAGTCGGAGCTCGCCAACAAGGTTCTGTTGCCCTTTCTACCGGATCAGTTTGGCCTGGTGCTGGAAAGCCAATCTATTCGCGCGCTTTACGACGGTGGTGGATTTGCCCTGGATTCGCTGGGCACCCAATTTCCCCTGGCTCCGCGTTCGTGGGCGCCACTGCTCGAAAGAACCCTGGCGAAAGCAAAAGACAGGCTTCCCGACACCGAAGGTCATGTTCTGGAATTAGAGAGCATTATTACGGCGATTTCGCACCTTCCGCCGCGGGAAGATATGGACCTGGCCCGAGTGCGGGAGCGCCAGCGCGAGAAGGAGGTAATCCGGCGCAGGGTGGCGGCCCTGGTCGAAGATAGCGATACCGTGAAGGTTTGTCTGAAAGAAGTATTGACCGTCATTAACGGAGTCAAGGGAGATCCGCACAGCTTCGACTCACTTGAGAAGCTGTTGGACGATCAGGCCTACCGCCTCAGTTTTTGGCGGGTAGCTTCGGATGAAATCAACTACCGTCGCTTCTTCGACATCAACGATCTGGCCGCCATCCGCGTGGAGAGCCCGGAAGTGTTTGCTGTTGTTCATCGCATTCCGTTCGAACTCATTCAGAAGTCACTCGTGTCGGGAATTCGTATTGACCACCCCGATGGACTGTTCGACCCTCTCCGCTATTTTGAAGACCTTCAGGCCCAAGCCCCTTTACTGGACCATGCGTCCGGAAACGGTTCCGGCAACGGTGTCCGGCGGCGTGTTTACCTGGCTGCGGAAAAGATTCTCGTCGGCGATGAAGAATTGAGGCCGGGCTGGGCGATCGAGGGGACCACGGGCTACGGATTCCTCAACCTGCTCAATGGCTTGTTCGTGGACGCCTCCAAGGGTCGCTTCTTCCAGCGTTTGTACCGGAAATTTACGGGGTGGTCGCAGAGCTACTCTGACCTGATCTACGAAAGCAAACGCCTGGTCATGCAGGTCTCGATGTCCAGTGAGCTCAACGTGCTCTCCCGCCGCCTGGACCGGATTTCTGAGCAGCACCGCCGCTCCCGCGATTTCACCCTGGAAAGCCTGCGAGACGCCCTGCGCGAGGTCATCGCCTGTTTTCCCGTGTACCGGACCTACATTCGTACTGACACCAAACATCCCGACGAGCAGGACGAACGCTACATACGAAGCGCCATCAAGACCGCCAAACGCCGCAATCCGGCCACCAGCGGATCCGTCTTCGATTTCATTCAGGACCTGCTGTTGCTCAAGGACCCGGACAGCATCGGCGACGCCGACCGCGCCGAGCGCCGCTTGTTCGTCATGCGGTTTCAACAGCTCACCGGGCCGGTCATGGCGAAAGGGCTGGAGGATACGGCGTTCTATCGCTACTGCCCGCTGTTGTCGCTCAACGAAGTGGGTGGGTCGCCCGATAAGTTCGGGGTCGCGCTCGCCCACTTCCATACCAAGAACCTGAGCCGACGCCAGTCCTGGCGAAATGCCATGCTCGCCAGTTCCACACACGACACCAAGAGAAGCGAAGACGTTCGTGCGCGAATCAACGTGCTTTCAGAACTCCCGGCGGAGTGGTACCGGGCCATCCGTACCTGGCAACGGCTGAATGAAGAAAAGAAGATCCAGGTGGCGGGTGAGGCCGTGCCCAGCGCGAACGAGGAATACTTCCTCTATCAAACTCTCGTGGGCGCCTGGCCGCTGACCCCGATGGACAGTGCCGGACACGCGGACTTTGTCGCCAGAATCCACGCCTACATGGAGAAGGCGCTGCGTGAAGCGAAAGTCAATACCAGCTGGATCAATCCGAATACTGAATATGAAGCTGCTTTTCACAGCTTCCTCGATGCCATCCTGGACCGCTCCAGCGGCCAGCCGTTTCTCGATCAGTTCGTGCCCTTCCAGGCAAGAATCGCCCGAGCCGGAATTTTCAACTCACTCTCGCAGACTCTGCTGAAGATCGCGGCCCCAGGCCTGCCGGACTTCTACCAGGGAACCGAAGTCTGGAACTTCAGTCTCGCCGATCCGGACAATCGCCGCGCGGTGGACTACGATCGGCTGCAAAAGCTGTTGGAACAGTTGCACGCCTCCGAGTCGGAGAATTCGTCAGCCCTGGTCGATCGCCTGGCTGCCGAGCCTGCCGATGGCAGTCTGAAACTCTACGTCACACGCTGCGCGCTGCGTTTCCGGCGCGAGCATCGCACATTGTTTGCCCGGGGCAGTTACTTACCGTTGCGCACGGCCGGTGAAAAAAACAAGCATGTGATCGCCTTCGCCCGCTCCTTCCGCGGGACCACGGTCGTCGTGCTGGCAGGACGATTCTTTGCTCAACTGGAAGCGCCTACTCGCATGCCCACCGGCGCCGCGACTTGGGGGGATGCGGAAGTCATCTTGCGCAAGCGAATCGCCGCCGGACCCTACCGCGAGGTATTCACCGGCAAAACGGTTTCTCCCGTGCAGCGGGATGGTGACGTCGTCCTCCCGGTTTCCGAAGCCTTCGCGCATCTGCCCATCGCTCTGCTGGTCAACGTTGAGGGTAAGGTTGGGGTTGAGGAGAAGGTCGAGGACCCAGCCGATGCCGAGTAGCTCAACCGGACAAGCGTGGAATCTCCGGTTCGGGGCATCGGTTCGAGGCCAGGATACGGTGGAGTTCCACGTCTGGGCGCCGAACGTGGAGAACCTGGCGGTGCGAATTCTGGGAGAACAACCGCGCACCATTCCCATGACGCGGTCTTCAAATCAAAGGGCGAATCAAGAAGCGAACTCCGAGGCTGCCGAGTTCGTGGCCACCGTTCCGCAAGTCCGCGAGGGTGCGGACTATCTCTATGTCCTGAACGGTGAGAGAGAGCGTCCCGATCCCGTTTCGCGGTGGCAGCCGGGCGGGGTCCACGGTCCTTCCCGTGTCGTCGATCCCGCATCATTTCACTGGTCCGATCAAGGTTGGTCTGGAATTCCGCTTAGGAATTACATCGTCTACGAGCTCCACACGGGCACGTTCACCCGTGAAGGTACCTTTGAGAGCGTGATTTCCCGCCTGTCCTACCTGCGCGATCTAGGTATCACCGCGATTGAAATTATGCCCGTCGCCGAAGTTCCCGGAAAACGAAACTGGGGATACGACGGCGCCAGCCTGTACGCGCCTCAGTCTTCCTACGGTGGCCCTGAGGGTCTCAAGAAACTGGTTGACGCCTGCCACCAGCACGGCCTGGCGATCGTGCTGGATGTGGTCTACAACCATTTCGGTCCGGAAGGGAACTATCTTCCCGATTTTGCCCCCTGCTTCACCGATGCTCATCACACGCCCTGGGGCAAGGCGATCAATTTTGATGGGCCGGAGAGCGACGGAGTCCGCCGCTTTCTTATCGACAACGCCCTGTACTGGCTTACGGAATACCATGTCGATGCGCTTCGCCTCGATGCCATCCACGGCATTTACGACTTCGGTGCCCGCCACATTCTTGACGAGCTTTCGGAGGCCTTCCACGAGCAGGCACAACGACTCAATCGCCAGGCGTGGCTGATTGCCGAAAGCGATCTCGAAGACGTGCGCATCATCAATCCACGCGCCCTGGGAGGCTACGCTCTCGACGCGCAATGGCACGACGATTTTCACCACGCGCTCTATGCTCAACTCACCGGCCGTCGGCGAGGGCTTTCTGGTGGATTTCGGCCGCCTGGCCGATTTGTCGAAGTCCATCTGCGAAGGATTTGTCTTCGACCGGAAATATTCGCGCTATCGCCGCCGCCACTTTGGCAGTTCCTCAAAAGACCGGCCAGGCGAGCAGTTCGTCGGCTTCATTCAGAATCACGATCAGGTCGCCAATACCAGCCGCGGGGAGCGGCTGGCGAGCCTCGCTTCCAGCGGGACAACAAAAACTGGCTGCCGTCCTGACCCTCTGCTCGCCCTTCTTGCCGCTGCTATTCATGGGAGAGGAATACGGAGAGACCGCGCCCTTTCTCTACTTCACCAGCTTCGAAGACCCCGATCTCGCTGCCGCCATCCGCGAAGGCCGCAAGCGGGAACTGGGGTCGCATTATTCGGAAGCCGATTTTGCCGATCCACAGGCGCTGGAGACATTCGAGCGGTGCAAGCTGGATTGGTCAAAAACTGCGATTTCACCTCATGCCGCGATGCTGCGTCTTTACCGCGATCTGATCGCCCTGCGAAAGCAGCATCCCAGTCTGGCAAACTGCCGCAAGGACCTTACGGACATTCAGTTTGATGAGGGATCAAAGCAATGGATCATGAGGCGTTCGGATCCCTCCGGCGACGCAGCACTTCTGCTTTGTAATTTCTCCGCCGACCGGCAGAGCGTTCCAGTTACCGCAGGCTCCCAAACCTGGCGACTGGTCTTGTGGACAGGCGATGCGGATTACGGTGGCAGTTCGGGGCCACGGCCGCCTCAGACCCTGCCGCCAGCCTCGACGGCTAATGTGCCCTTGGCTGGCTTTGAAGTCGCCATTTATGTCTCTTGACCTCGTCTGACCATCGCAGAGAAGGAGACGCCCATTGTCTGATCTGGCACCCGTCCAGAAGAGTGCCGAGGTATGGGAACGATGTGCCATTGCATATGATAAATTTGAAAAACAGGCTAAATAATCACTTTTTCTCACGCCGACGGGTCCTCGATGCAGCCCCGCCTGTCTCCGACGAATGGGGTCTCAACTCAATGCCGGGAGGTCGGTACCGCGAATGACGGAGGAAGGCAGCAACGCCATACGCCCGGCTCACTCCTGCCGAGTGGTCATCGAGAATGTCCAGCCTGAAGTGGATTGTGGACGTTTCGCCATCAAGCGCATTCTCGGCGACCGGGTCGTAGTCTCCGCTGACATCTTCGCCGACGGTCACGACATTCTGCACGCCGTTCTGCGCCACCGCCCCGCAGCTCAACCGGACTGGGACGAAGTCCCCATGGAACTGGTCAGCGGCGGCGATGATCGCTGGCAGGGAGAATTCGTCGTCTCTACGCAGGGCCGGCATGTTTACACGCTGCAGGCATGGATTGACCGGTTTCAGTCCTGGAGCCGCGATTTGGCCAAAAAATTCGAAGCCGCACAAGACATCTCCGTGGACATCCTGACCGGGATCCAGCTCCTGGAAGCAACTGCGGCCCGCGCTGCGGGAAAAGAGCAGGCACTAGCTCGTTGCCGGCGCCCAGGAAATTCGAAAGCTGGCCTCCACTGATTTAGCAAAGGCGGTGGAGAAATCGTCCAGCCCTGAGTTGAAAGCCCTCATGATCCGGAATGCGGATCGCCGCCGCGCAACTACCTACAGCAGGGAACTGGCCGTGATCGTGGATCGCGAGAAGGCCCGCTTCAGCGCCTGGTATGAGATGTTCCCGCGTTCGTCATCTCCCCAGCCCGGCAAACATGGAACCCTGCAGGACGCAATCAAGAGATTGGACTACGTTGCCGGAATGGGTTTCGACGTTTTCTACCTCCCTCCCATTCACCCCATCGGCCGAGTAAATCGCAAGGGCAAGAACAACGACGAGAAGGCGCTGCCCGACGATGTAGGCAGCCCGTGGGCCATTGGCGCAAAAGAAGGCGGTCACAAGTCCATTGATCCGCGGCTGGGCACGCTTGAAGATTTCAAGCAACTCCTCGCCCGGGCCAACAAGTTAGGACTCGAAGTAGCTCTCGACTTGGCTTACCAGTGCGCGCCCGACCATCCCTATGTCAAGGAGCATCAGGAATGGTTCCGCATGCGTCCTGACGGCACGGTGCAGTACGCGGAGAACCCACCGAAGAAGTATCAGGACATCTATCCTCTCGATTTCGAAACCGAAAAAGGTCCGGAACTCTGGGAAGAACTCAAAAGCGTGGTCCTCTATTGGATCGAGCAGGGCGTGCGCATCTTCCGCGTGGACAATCCCCACACCAAGCCTTTCGAATTCTGGGAGTGGATGATTACCGACATCAAGCAACGCTATCCCGAGGTCCTCTTCCTCGCGGAAGCTTTCACTCGCCCGAAACCAATGTACGAGTTGGCTAAACTGGGATTCACACAGTCCTACACTTACTTCGCCTGGCGCAATGCCAAGCGAGAGCTCACTGAGTACTTTGAGGAACTCACGCAAACCGCTGTCCGCGAATATTTTCGTGCCAACCTGTGGCCGAATACTCCCGACATTCTGACCGAATTCCTGCAACAGGGTGGGCGGCCGGCCTTCGTGATTCGCCTGGCCCTGGCTGCGACCCTGGGCGCTAACTATGGAATCTACGGTCCCGCCTTCGAGCTCGGTGAAAACCGCCCAGTGCGTTCGGGAAGCGAAGAGTACCTCGATTCGGAAAAGTATCAGATCCGTAATTGGGATTTGGACAATCCCAACAGTCTGGCGGGCTTGATTACAAAAGTGAACCAGATCCGCCGGGAGAATCCGGCCCTCCACGCCGACTTGAGCCTCCGATTTCATCCCGTGAACAACGAACAGCTCATCGCTTACAGCAAAACTAGCGAAGACCTGCTGAACATCATCGTCTCAGTCGTGAACTTGGATCCGAATCGCTCGCAGGCCGGCATGGTTGATCTGCCGCTTGAGCTGTTCCACCTTGATCCACGCCAGCCCTACCAGATGCACGATCTGCTGACCGACGCGAAATATGTCTGGCGTGGACCGCGCAATTATGTCGAGCTCAGCCCGCAGCGCCTGCCTGTGCACATCTTCTGTATCCGGCGGCGGGTGCGTACGGAAAACGGTGTCGATTATTTTGTTTGAGCAGCACTGAAGTGCAGGAGAGACGAGCTTTGCCCATATCGCAGGACCAGCTTTGGTACAAGGACGCGATCATCTACCAGGTTCACGTCCGCACGTTTTTCGATACCAATGGCGACGGCATCGGCGACTTCCGCGGCCTGGCGCAGAAGCTCGACTATCTTCAGGAATTGGGCGTGAACACCGTCTGGCTGATGCCTTTCTTTCCCTCGCCTCTGCGCGACGACGGCTACGATATCGCCGACTACACCTCGGTCCATTCCAGTTACGGCAATCTCGACGACTTCAAGAGTTTTCTCCAGGCTGCTCACGATCGCGGCATACGCGTAATCGTGGAAATGGTTTTGAACCATACCTCGGACCAGCATCCCTGGTTTCAGGAGTCTCGCAAGTCGAGAGACAACCCGAAGCGGAACTGGTATGTCTGGAGCGACACCGACACGAAGTATCAGGGCGTCCGCATCATTTTCGTGGACACGGAGTTGTCGAACTGGGCCTGGGACCCGGTTTCGAAGGAATATTACTGGCACCGCTTCTTCAGCCATCAGCCCGATCTCAATTACGACAACCCGGCTGTCCGCGAAGAGATGTGGAAGGTGATGAAGTTCTGGCTGGATATGGGAGTCGATGGCTTCCGCCTGGATGCCGTCCCGTACCTGGTCGAGCGCGAAGGCACGTCGTGCGAGAACTTGCCCGAAACCCACGGCGTCCTCAAAGAATTGCGCGCCAAGCTCGATCAATACTATCCCGGGAAAGATGCTGCTGGCGGAAGCCAACCAGTGGCCCGCCGACTTGCGCGCCTACTTCGGCGAGGGGGACGAGTTCCACATGGCGTTCCACTTTCCGCTGATGCCCAGAATGTTCATGGGCCTTAAGCTGGAAGACCGCAAGCCCATCACCGAAATTCTCAAGCAGACTCCGCAGATTCCTGCGCCTTGCCAGTGGTGCCTGTTCCTGCGCAACCATGACGAGCTGACCCTGGAGATGGTCACCGACATGGAGCGCGATTACATGTATGACCAGTATGCCCGCGACAAGCATATGCGCATCAACGTCGGCATCCGGCGCCGGCTCGCGCCCCTGCTGGACAACGATCGCCGGCGCATCGAACTGATGAACGGCATGCTGCTCTCTCTGCCCGGAACGCCGATTGTCTACTACGGTGACGAAATCGGCATGGGGGACAACATCTACCTGGGAGATCGCAACGGCGTCCGGACCCCCATGCAATGGGAGGGCGGATGGAACGGTGGATTCTCGACAGCCGACCCTGAGAGTCTGTATTCGCCGCTCATGCTCAACCCGGTGTATGGCTTTCAGGCGGTGAATGTCCAGTCCCAGAAGCGTTTTGACCATTCGCTTCTCAGCTGGATGAAGCGCATCATCAAGGTACGCAAATCCACGCCGGTGTTTGGCCGGGGCTCGATCGAGTTTCTTTATCCCGCAAACCACAGGATATTGGCCTACGTGCGGCAATTGGACAAAGAGTCCATCCTGGTGGTGAACAATCTTTCCAGCACCGCCCAGGCGGTGGAACTCGATCTCAGCCGCTTCAAAGGGAATATCCTGATCGAGATGTTTGGCAGAAATATCTTTCCCCGAGTCGGCGACTTGCCCTATCTGCTGACTCTGGGGCCATACCAGTTCTACTGGTTCCGCCTGCGCAGAATCTGAAGAACTGGGAACCGGGAACTGATTTCTAATATCGGATATCCGAGGCCAACCACACCGGAGGCAAGGATTTGCCCGAAGAAAGCATTCTTACGGATGAGTTTCTTCGCCAGCTGATTAACGTCGGCGAGGCGGATGTTCTTGTAGGTGTGCCCACCTACAACAATGCCGCCACGGTTGGGCAGGTGGTGCAAGCCATCCGTGCCGGCCTGCTGAAATATTTTCCTCGCGAGCGGGCCGTGATCGTAAATGCGGATGGGGGCTCGCGCGATGGCACCTCCGATCTGGTCCGCGGAGCTTCGATCAACGATCTGCAACACTCCACCGACCTGAATGCCCTGCGCACGCTGCACAGCATCAGCGCGGAATACCCCGGGGGACCGGCGACGGGCACAGCGCTGCGCACCATCCTGGCTTCGGCGGAACTTCTGCGCGTTTCTGCCTGTGCCGTGGTCTCACCCGAATCCACCACGGTCGAGCCGGAGTGGATCGAACGCCTGCTGCGTCCCGTTTATCAAGGCAACTACGATTTTGTGACGCCACTTTACCGCCGCCACAAGTTTGACGGATTACTGCTGCGCAACCTGGTCTACCCCATGACTCGCGCCTTTTACGGCAAACAAGTGCGGGAACCCTACGCCGCCGAGTTTTCCTTCTCCGGACAGTTGGCCAGCCACTTTCTCGCCCAGGAAATCTGGACGCATGAAGTCGGCCACACCGGTACGGAAATCGCTCTTACGATTTCGGCCATCACCGGGGGCTTCCGCCTGGCGCAATCTTTTCTCGGCGTCAAACCTCATGTGGACGCCCGTTCCGCGG
Source organism: Terriglobia bacterium (assembly GCA_963698825.1). Taxonomy (GTDB): domain Bacteria; phylum Acidobacteriota; class Terriglobia; order Terriglobales; family Acidobacteriaceae; genus JAIQFF01. Next base: position 59,250 of record CAVOSG010000009.1, read on the forward strand.
ATCTGGTGGGGGCCATGCGCCAGACCGTGGGTGCGCTCTTCTGGTCGCTCGAGCCTAATTTTTCACTATGGAGCACGAAAAACGATTCCCAGCCCGTCCCCATTCTGGGCGACGGCCAGGAAGTGACCCTGGAGCCGCTCCGCATCAACCGCAAGCGCCTGTTGGGCATGTTTCGCTCCGGTGTGGCTGAACTCGAGCCGGTGCTCGAATCGATCCTTTCCCCTCCCACCCTCGCCGAGTTGCAACGGATCGCTAATCTCGAGGAAGACGACTTTCTATACGAAGACGAACTCTGGGCCCGCACCGTCTATGAATTCGCGGGCTCCTATCACAAGGCCGTGATCAGCCGGGATCACATCGTTCAGGCGCTGGCGCCCCTTTATCGCGGCCGGGCATTTACTTTTCTAGTCGAAAACCGGGAGGCTTCAGCGGAGCAGGTGGAGCGCAACGTCGAAGACTTTTGCTTGACGTGCGAACGTCTGAAACCGTCCCTGCTGGAGCTATGGAACGGAAGGAAGTGAGGGCACCATGCGGGAAATGATTGTGAACGAATTGACTCAGGCGACGCAGGAATTGGTTCGCGAATTCGCGCGCTTCCTGCCGCGCTTGCTGGTCATGCTGATCGTGGTCCTTGTGGGCTGGGTGATCGCATACCTGGTCAAGTGGGTTCTGCGCAGTTTTCTGCGCCTCATCAAGTTCGACAAGCTGTCCGAGGGCGCCGGCGCCACCCAGTTGCTGAACAAAGCCGCGCTGCCCTCTTCGACAGAACTGGTCAGCCGCTTCGCTTTCTGGACCGCATGGCTGGGTTTCATTCTGCTGGGAGTCAGCGCGCTTGGCATTCTGGGCATGCAGGAATACGTGACCCGCTTTTTCGTTTTTCTGCCCCGCCTGCTGGTCGCCTTGATCTTTTTGTTTATCGGCTTGCTGGCGGCCAGCTTTTTCTCGCGTGCTGCTCTGCTCTGGGCGGTCAACACCAACATGCCCTCGCCCCGCCTCCTGAGTTCGGCGGCACGAGTGCTGATCACCGTTTTCACCGCCTCGGCGGTCTTCGAGGAACTTGGCCTGGCGGACTCCACCATGCTTCTGGCTTTTGCCATTGTGATGGGAGCCGTGATGTTGGGCCTGGCCATCGCATTTGGCATAGGCGGCCAGGATCTAGCCAGAAGATTTCTCGAGGCCCGCTTCGCTCCGGACAAGAAAGAAGGAAAAGAACGCGAGGACGAACTCTCGCCACTGTAGTGGGGAGCGCTTCTGGCTTCCAGCCTCTAGCTCCGGGCTTCTAGCCGGAAGGCATGTAGAAGGCCAGAAGCCAGGGGCTAGAAGCTAGAAGCCTCTTAGCTTTTTCATGCCAACCATTTCATCTTCGGAGGAATCCTTCCTCGCCGCGTTGCAGAACGGCCTTCCTCCGCTGCTGCCGGAATTTCTGCTAAGGCAACGCTGGTTTGGCGGCAAGGCGCGCACCATTCGCTCCGTCGAAGTTTCCGACATCGTTCCTTTCCACTTTGCCACTCTCCGCTCCTATTTCATTCTCGCCCGGGTAACATACACCGCCGGCGCCGCGGAGACCTACGACATCCCCCTGGTCCATGTTCCGAGTCAGTCCGGCAGTGACTCCCCGCAGCTGAGGCTTCAATCTCACAACTTAGCGGAAGAGGTCGACACTCACGGACGCGGTGACCGACCAGCAATTCCAGATTCACCTCCTCGATGCAATTGCGAACGGTGTGTCCTTAACTGGAATGAAAGGCCGGATTCGGGCGGTTCCCACGGGGGCACTTCCGTCCCTGTGGCAGCCCTCGCAAAGCCCACTTACGCCCTCGGTGATGAACGCAGAGCAGAGCAACAGCTCCGTGATTTATGAGAAGCGCCTGGTGCTGAAAATATTTCGCCGCGTGGAGGAAGGCTTAAATCCTGACTTGGAGATTGGCGCCTTTCTGACCGACAAATCGTCGTTTCGAAACGTGCCGCCGCTTGCCGGATATCTCGAATATTCCGATGAAGGCGGGCATACCATTTCGCTTGGCATGCTTCAGGGCTATGTCGTAAATCAGGGCGATGCTTGGCAGTTCACTCTTCAGGCCCTGACCGAGTATTACGCGAAGGCACCCCAATGGGGCAGTCCGGCCGAGAACGAAATAATACATGCGCCCCTCCTGACCGTATGCCGGCAGGCGATTCCGGACGAGGCCAGGCAGCGTATCGGGCCTTATCTCGACGCCGCGGCGCTGCTGGGCCGCCGAACCGCGGAACTTCATCTGGCTTTGGCGTCCGCTGTGGACAACCCCGATTTCGCACCGGAACCTTTTTCCCAAGCCGACCAAATCGCGCTCATGGACAGCGGTCTCCAACTCCTGGCCGCCAACTTCGATCTGCTTCGCCGCCGCATTCGTGACCTGCCTGGCCTCGCTCGCCATGAGGCTGACCAGGTCCTTCTCCACGAAGAAGACGCCCGCCGCCGCTTCCAGCCGCTCACTGCACTCAAGATTTCTGCCTGGGTCACCCGCATCCACGGCGACTATCATCTCGGCCAGATTCTCTCCACGGGCAGCGACTTTGTCATTGTTGACTTCGAAGGCGAGCCCGCGCGTCCTCTTTCCAGCGACGCAAGAAACGCTCTCCGCTGCAGGATGTCGCCGGAATGCTGCGTTCCTTTCACTATGCGGCATATGCTCCATTGCTCCAGGAGGCGAACGCGGAGAAAATGTCGAGGGAAAGACTGCAGGCGTTAAGCCTTCTGGGCCCAGTACTGGCAAGCTCTGGGTCTCAGCGGCCTTCCTGAAATCGTATCTCGAAGTTTCGGGGGATGCGATCTTCATCCCCAAGGACAGGGAGGAGTTGGCCCTGCTGCTGAATCTGTATCTGCTGGACAAAGCTGTCTACGAACTAGGATACGAACTCAACAACCGCCCGACCTGGGTAAGAATTCCGCTGGCCGGCATTTCGCAATTGCTGTAGATCCGTCGGCCCGTGAAAAGCTAAGGGATAAGCGTTCTGCTGACCGGACGGAAGCCCGACCTTCGCTAGCGATTCGCGGCTTGTCCGGTATAATCCAAATTCCGCTTGGGGATTTGTGTACAAAAAAGGGGTGGAATGAGAGTTCGGCCCGGAGTTGAGCTGGCGGGCCTCAGCGATGTCGGCTGCCAGCGCGAAAACAATGAAGACCGCTACTCCTACTGGGAGCCGGATCGCGACCAGCAGTTCCCGGTCAAGGGCCGGTTGGCCATTGTGGCGGACGGCATGGGCGGCTACGAAGGCGGCCAGGAAGCCAGCCGCATCGCGGTCGAAGTCATCGAAGAGGTCTATGCCGCCGAAACTGCCGGGGATCCGCGTACCTGGCTCCTGCAGGGTTTCCAGGTTGCCCATCATCGCATCCAGGAGTATGCCGAGAAGTACCCCGATCTGCGCGGGATGGGAACCACCTGCACCGCGATGGTGCTGCTCGATCATCAGCTGTACTTCGCCCACGTCGGTGACAGCCGGCTCTACCTGGTGCGTGGCGCCTCCATTTCACGCCTGACGCGCGATCATTCCTACGTGAGCCGGTTGGTTCAGAATGGCGTTCTCCGCGCCGAGGAGGCCGAATCGCATCCCCAACGCCATATCCTCACCGCCGCGCTGGGAGCGGGTAACAACATCACGCCGGATTCCCCCATACAACCGGTCTCTCTCGAGTCAGGAGATGTGCTGGTGCTCTGCACCGATGGGCTGTGGGGCCTGCTGAGTGAAAGCGATATTCAAGCCGCCGTGGCCGGCAAGACCGCGGCCGAAATTTGCGACACGCTGGTCCAGGGCGCGAAGAATCGCGGCGGCCCCGACAACATCACCGTGCAAGTCCTGCGCGTATCTTGACCCCGCAGCACACTGAGAACTGAGAACCAGGAACTAACAACTGAAAACTGACTTTCAACCCGTCGCTAGAAAGCTGTATCGCGACCGGATTATATGGCATCATGACCACTGCATGAAAATCTCCCAAAAAGGCCTTTACGCGCTGCAGGCCATGATGATGCTGGCCCGCCACTACAACCAGGGGGCCATCCGCATCCGCGACATCGCCTATGAGGAAGTGCTTCCGGAGAAATTTCTGGAACTCATTCTGCTCGAATTGAAGAATGCCCGCATCGTCGAGAGCGTGCGCGGCGCCAAAGGGGGATACCGGCTGCGCCGCGCTCCCTCCGAGATTCACCTCAGCGAGATCATTCGATTGATTGACGGACCGTTGGCTCCCTTCGGCGACGCCGAACAACTGCGCAGCCTGATTGATCGCGACCTCGAACATCGTGCTCTCTATCAGGTGTTTCTGGAAGTCCGCAACGCCGCCGCCAGAATTTTGGAGCACACCACCCTGGCGGATATCGTCGATCCGAGGTTTATCAAAAGCGGTAAGCGCCTGGGCAAGAACAAAAAGAAGACTGAAGCTTCTCGTCTGTTGTCTATGGTGGTCCCGGGAAATCCTCGCCGCAGCCGGGAAGACTAAAGAGTTCAACGGATTTCGGAAGCTGGAAATTCGCGCCAATGCGGGCAGGGTCTTGCGCTTCGGACTGCAGTTGTGTTAAATACAAGTTATCTTATAGGGATAATAGTAATAAGCTGTTCTCCCACGGTAGATTTGCCAGCGGGACGAAATCAAGACATTGCTGCTTCCATCCAAACTCGGCGCGTTCCCGCAGCGACCGTTCTCTCTCGCGCTGCTTGACAGCCCGCTTCCCGATGATTTAAACCAGAGCTCTCGAGTCAGAGTACACATGGATTCCCGGCGGGCCTGCTTATGCGCAGCCCCTCGCCGTTCTCGATCCCTGCCAGAGCCTTCCACAGGCTGTTGTCGCCTCTACAACTAGCTGGCGTCCGTCTAATTCACCCCATTTTTGCGCAGGAGCGTGACATGAAAACCCTGAAATCGTGTGCCGTCCTTTTTCTATTTCTGGTTGTGACCCGGCTGGGCATTGCCCAGGAAATCACCGTAGCTGCGGCTTCCGACCTTCAATTCGCCTTCCACGACGTGGGGGAACGCTTCGAGAAGGAGACCGGCAAACATGTAAAACTGATCTTCGGCTCCTCGGGAAACTTCTTTGCCCAGCTGCAGAACGGAGCCCCATTCGATGTGTTCTTCTCCGCTGACATCGAATATCCCAGACGGCTCGAAGCCGCGGGCCTGACCGTGCCTGGTACGCTATACCCCTACGCCACCGGCAGGATCGTGCTGTGGGTTCCCACGCAATCGAAACTTGATCTTAATCGTGGTCTGCAAGTTCTGCTTGATCCTGCTATCCAAAAGATTGCCATCGCCAATCCAGAGCACGCGCCCTATGGAAGGGCCGCTGTTGCAGCCCTGCGTCACGAAAATCTCTACGACCAGGTATCTGCCCGGTTCGTGCTGGGAGAAAACATTTCGCAGACCGCAACTTTTGTCGTTTCCGGCAACGCAGACATCGGAATCGTGGCGCTTTCCCTGGCTGTCGCTCCTTCCATGAAGGACAAAGGCCGGTACGTGGAAATTCCCGTTGCGGACTACCCCGCCATTGAGCAGGCGGCGGTGGTGCTGAAGTCGTCAGCGCACCAGGACGTTGCCCGGCAGTTTATCGAGTATTTGAAAACCCCGCCCATCCAGGAGTTATTGCGCGGTTATGGCTTTACCGTTCCAGAAGTTGCAAAACCCGGCCACTAAGCCGATCGAGAAGAAAGAAGAAATTCCAACACCTAAAGGGAGAAACAATGAAACGGTTCGTGTGGTTCACAGTATTCATTCTGGTGATGGGCGGCGCCGCGATGGCGCAAACGGCAGCAAGCCCCAAGGCTGCCGCTCCGCACTCCACCTCAAAGAAGGCCGCCAGCCCGGCACGGGTAAGCGCGAAAGACGTACAGGAGCTGCGCGATGCTTTAGCCGCGCAGCAGCGGCAAAGCGAGGACCAGCGGCAGCAGTTGGATCAGGTCCGCTCCCAGTTACAGCAACTGCTGGATGCAACCCGGCAAGCCAATGCCTCCGCCCAAAAAGTCCAGGGCAGCGCTGAGCAGGCCCAGAGCACGGCGGCGCAAGCGCAGCAATCGGCCGCCGAAGCCCAGCGCGCCGCCGACCAGGCTTCCAGCAGCGTGGCCGAAGCAAAAACCGCGCTGGCGGTCGTGGACAAACAATCCAAAGACGAGGACAAACGAATCAGCGCTCTGCAGGACATCCTCGGGCGCTTCCGCCTCAGCGGCGACATCCGTGTACGAGGAGAAGATATCTTTCAGGATTGCCCCACTTGCGTCACCCGCAATCGCGCCCGGATTCGGGTCCGGTTCGGCGTGGATGGCCGTCTGAACGAAAATTTCGTCGGAGGCTTCGCACTGGCAACCGGTTCGCTGGGTGACCTTACCTCGGCCAACGAAACCTTCACCAATTTCTTCGAACGCAAGACGATCGGTCTCGATCGGGGATACATCACCTTCAATCCCGTCGCCGCCCGATGGCTCTCGCTCACGGGAGGTAAATTCGCCTACACCTGGGCGCGTACTTCGCTCACCCTCGACCCTGACATCAATCCCGAAGGCTTCAACCAGAAATTCTCCTGGGACTCTGAAGACGCCATTCTTGAAGAACTTTACGGTCCAGGGAATGCAATTGCTCTACAACGAGGTCACGAAGGGTGACGATTCCTTCGCCCTGGGTGGCAACGCCTCCGCCGTCTTCCAGTTCGGGCCCCTGACCACCACGCCGTCATTCACGCTGATTGACTGGGGCTTCCCGGATGCCATCCTGAACGCCTCCGCCTTCGCCACGCAGGCCACAACCAGCGGCAACCCGGCCATTCCCATCCCAGGCGAGGGGCCGGGTTGCGCCACGGGTTCCGGTTTGCCCAGCGTTCCACCCTGCGCCATCGCTTCCAATGGCATGACCAACGCCACCTTTGTGGATGCCAAAGGACAGCGCCACTTCCTGTCTGGATTCGAATACGCTGACTTGATTCTCAGCAATCAGCTCAAGACCGGTCTGTCGCGCTTTCCCCTGAACCTGGTGCTGGAATACGAAAACAACCTCAAGGCCGCGGCGCATCCTTTGGACTCCAAGGGAAATGTGATTACCAGCATCGGCTCTCAGAACCAGGCATACCTCGGAGAGATCAGTGTCGGCCAGATCAAGAACAAGAATGATCTGCAATTCGGCTACGGATTCTGGCGTTCAGGGCAGGATTCCATTCTGGCCACCTTCTCCGAGAGCGAGCAGCGTGCAGCTACCAACATCATCGAGCATCACATCTTTGCGTCCTGGCGGGTGCGCTCCAATGTTGTGGCCGCCTACAATGCATGGGTAGGACGCACGCTGAACAGCAACCTGCAACACGCTGTGTTGGCTCCAGGAGTCACACCCGGCCAGACGGAACCTTTTCTCGCGCGTCATCAGTTTGATCTGATTTATTCTTTCTGAGGTAATTCGGGCGCCGGCGAAAGTCGGCGCCCTTTTCTTGTTCCTCACCTTTCTTGCTTCCTCCAAGTTTTGTTCCACAGCTAGCCCGGAAATGACTCTGCTAAAATCCAGCCTTCACCTCAGCAAAATCAGACCAAGCCCAGAGCTAGAGACTGGAAACTCGGAAACTGAAACTGGCAAGGAGCACAACGTTGGCCGTTCTGGTAGTCGGAGGAGCAGGATACATAGGCAGTCACGCTGCGCTGGCGCTGAGGCGCCGCGGCTACGAAGTGATCGTTTACGACAATCTCAGCGCGGGCCATGCCACATTGGCCCAGGGCTTCGAATTGGTAGTGGGCGATATTTCGGATGCGCGCACCCTGGCCCCTGTCCTGCGCCGGGTTGATGCGGTGATGCACTTCGCCGCTCACGCCTACGTGGGCGAATCAGTGGTCAATCCCCGGAAGTATTTTCAGAACAACGTGATGGGCGGACTCGCCTTGCTGCATGCGGTCCTCGACTCGAAAGTCCGCAAGTTTATTTTTTCTTCCAGTTGCGCCGTCTACGGAATCCCGGCGAAGGTGCCCATGACCGAGGATATGCCGCGGATGCCGGTCAATCCCTACGGCGTCACGAAATTGATTTTCGAACAGGCCCTCGAGGCCTACGGACCGGCCTACGGTCTCGGCTACATGAATCTCCGCTACTTCAACGCCGCCGGCGCCGATGAATCCGGGACAATCGGGGAGATGCACGCTCCCGAAACTCACCTCATTCCATCGGTATTCGAAGCCATCCGCGGCCAGCGTCCGGCGCTCGAAATCTTCGGCGACCAATATCCCACGCCCGACGGCACCTGCGTGCGCGACTATATCCACGTGAGCGATCTGGCTGAGGCCCACGTCTTAGCTCTGGAGTATCTGTCGGGCGGAACCTCGCAGGCCGTCAACCTGGGAACCGGCCGCGGTCACTCCGTGCGCGAGATCCTTGCCGCCGTCAAGCGGGTTACCAGCCGCGAAGTGCCTAGCCGCCTCGCGCCGCCGCGCTGCGGGAGACCCAGCGGAGCTGGTCGCCGATCCCAGCCGCGCCGAAAAGCTGCTGAATTGGAAGGCCAGGCGTTCCCTCGATGAGATCGTAGCGACTGCCTGGAAATGGGCGGAACGCGCGCAAGCACAGACGAAGTGAGGGAAGAAGGCTGGGTGGTGACAGGGGCAAAAGCAAAGCGCTATCGACCCAGCATCCAGGAGGCAGAAGGACGCTACGATAGCGCTGCTTGTAATTGGCCCGAACTGACCAAAGTTCTAGATCGGCAATTGCACCATTTCTAGTGCATTGTCGGATTCCTCGATCCAGTCCTCACTTCGCTATAGATTTCAATCGTTTAGCCGCATTGGTTAATGCAGTCTCTAAACCGTGCAGGTGCCGCTCTTCGGTCAGATAGCTGATCACCATCATGCGCAGCACGCTCTGCCCCCGAACCTTGGTCTCAGACATCCATCGGCTGCCGTCGCGCGTAACTTCCTCCACAAGATTGTCGTGCTCGCTGGCCAGTTGTTGCGGGCTGAGTCCGCCGGACTTCAGGCGGAAAGTCACGATCGGAAGCATTGGAACCACAGCCAGCTCGAAATCTTCAGAAGCCTTCACCCACTCGGCAAAGCTCCTGGCAAGCTGCACCTGGCGGTCGATAAGCTCTTCGTACGCCTGCCGCCCGTGCACCCGCAGGGTCAACCAGAGCTTGAGTGAATTCATGCGACGCGTCCACTGCGTGCTGATGCGGGAGTTGTCCGGCAACTTCGCCCCCGCGGCTTTCGGCATGTAGGGCGCAGCCACCGAAAAGGCGCGCTCGAGAATCTCGGGATGCCTGGTCAGAATCACGCCGGCGGCAAACGGCACGGCCAGCCACTTGTGCGGATCAATCGTGAGCGAATCAGCCCGCTCGATGCCCCTCACCAGATCACGATGCTGGTCGGAGAAGATGGCCACCCCGCCATAAGCGCCGTCCACGTGCAGCCATAGTTCATGCCGGCGGCAGACTTCCGAGATCGCGACCAGGTCATCCACCGTACCCGAGTTTGTGGTTCCCGCCGTTGCCACCACGCAGAACGGGAGTCGGCCTGCCGCGCGATCCTCCGCGACAGCTTGCTCCAGCTTCTCAGGATCGAGTTGCGCCGCATCGTTCACCTCGATCCGCCGCAGGCCTTTGCGCCCGATGCCCAGCAGGCCCGCAGACTTGTCGAGGGAGTGATGCGATTCCGCCGAAGCATAGACAACCGGCCGGCCGCCGATGGCAGCCACGCCTTCTTCGATCGCGCCTGGAAACCTCGAAGCCATCGCCAGGGCCAGGCCACTGAAATTGGCTTCGTTGCCTCCGCTAGTGAACGTGCCGTTGAATTCCTCCGGCCAGCCCACGCGCTCGCCGATCCAGCGCAAAGTCTCGAGCTCAATCTTCGATGCCAGTTGTGACCGGGCCAGCGTCGCCAGTTGCGGATTCAGCCCAGCCACCATCGCTTCCGCCAACACTCCCATGTAGGTGGGCGTCGGATTCATCAGGCCAAAGTAGTTGGCGCTGGGAACGTGAAAGCCCTGCTCCACCAGTTCGCGAAAAATATCGTCCAGCACTGTGGCCGCATCCTCGCCAGTTTCGGGGAGGGCATCATGGAGCGGTCCGTAACTCCGCTGCTCCAGCGGAAGTTGCACCGGACGATCGGGCAGGGAGGAGAAGAAAGAGTCAATCTGATCAATGAGACGGTAGCCCAAGCGGCGCCGGGTTTCAGAATCGAAGTCGAAGCGCATAACCATTCGATTTTAGCCGCATCGCAAGCGAGGGGAGCCGAAAGCACGGTTCCCGCCAAGAAAAGAAAATAACAATCCAGACAATTGTTACCAGGGAGACAAAAGAATATCAGCCGCGATGGTATAGATTCAGACGCCGAATCTCTCCGCTGCGCGAGCCTTCGCCTTGGCCGCTTCTTCATCCCGATTCTTGGCCGGCGCGGTGGTTTCGAGCGACCGCAAAAGGCGCGACGAGATGCCGGCGACCTCCTCGATCGCGCCTAGAAACGCCGCCTCATTGGCCTTCGACGGCTTATTGAAGCCGGTGATCTTTCTCACGAACTGGAGCGAAGCCGCTCGCACCTCGTCGTCCGTAACCGGCGGATCGAAGTTGAAAAGGGTCTTGATATTTCTGCACATAGCAACGTTCCGAATAAGACGCCGTCGCGTCTCTCTAAAATATTTAACAACCGTGAGGCATCGTCTAGATCAGCTGGTACCAAGCCCGAGGGTGCCCCACCCTTTCGCGGTTTGTGCGAAAGGGTGGGAGCTTCCACGTCGACCGAACCGTTTCACTGATCCTTCACTTGCCCGATGGCAGCACCTGGATCGTGTGCAGCCATGTTCTTACCAGCTCGGGCCATGCCGTCACCGGCATCTCGGTCCGGCGGAGCCCGTAGCCGTGTCCTCCCTGGGCGTAGATGTGCATTTCCGCGGGCACCTTGGCATTCTTCAACGCCAGGAAGTACACGGTGGCGTTTTCGACGTGCACGCCGTCATCCTCGGCCTGAACAATAAACGAAGGCGGCGTTTTTTCCGTGACCGGAATGTCGTGGTTGAACGCAAAGTTCTGGTCCGTCAGCGCGAGGTAGCCGGGATAGATAATCACCGCGAAATCTGGACGGCAGCTCAGTTGGTCGGCGGCATCCACCGCATCATAGAGGCGTTGATCGAAGTGGGTGCTGAGCGCCGCTGCCAGGTGTGCTCCCGCGGAAAATCCCAGCACGCCCACGCGATTCGGATCAATATGCCACTCCGCGGCGTGGGAGCGGACCAGTCCGAGAGCGCGTTGCGCGTCCTGCAGCGCCGCCGGCGATTTCGGATAGGGCCCGGAATCAGGTACGCGGTATTTGACCAGAACGCACGTTACATCGATCGAGTTGAGCCACTCGCAGACCTCGGTGCCCTCCAGATCAATGGCCAGAAATCGATAACCGCCGCCGGGGAAAACAACGACTGCCGGGCCCGAGTTGTTATTTTTGGTTGGGTAGAGGGTAAGCGTCGGTGTAGAAACATTGCTCAGGCGATACACGGGCCTACCGGCGGTGATGTTGTCCTTTGCGGTCGTGATGTCTGCTTCCGCTGCGGCATTGGGTTGAGCGCCGGGGGCACCGTGCGGCCACACATCCACAACAGTGTGACCCGCCGCAGGCGGCCATCCAGACGGCGGGGCTGACGAGGCGAAGACCAGCGTCGCGACCGAGACGCCAACCATTGCAGTGACAATAAGCAGAAACTTGCGCATGAAGGGTTCGTGGCTCCTGGGAGTTGAGAGTTCGCGGCGCCGTGGCGCCCCGATGACCCGCTCACCGGCTGACTAGCCGCCGGCGATCGCCCCTAGAATAACAAGAGGCTCAGTTCCCCGCACGACCGCATCGGGCAATGGGGCGTCGGGCGACTCATGGGACAAGTCTTCTTCGCAGGCGAAGAAGCGCAAAAACGGCCGGCGCTGCAGCGTTACCTGGTCGCGGATGGTTCCGCGCAGCATGGGATAGCGAGCTTCGAGCGCGTCCAGCACCGAGCGCTGCGTGACTGGACTCAGAACCTCGAGTTCCAACTCGCTGCCCACATGCGCCAGGTTTCGCAAATGCGGAGGAAGAATTACCCGAATCATGCCAGCGTCTGCACCTCCACGCTCAACACGGCAGGCAAATCGCGCACAATTGGAGCCCAGCTGTCTCCGGCATCGGCCGAGGCATACACCTGGCCGCCGGTGGTCCCGAAATAAATGCCGCATTTATCTAACGAATCCACGGCCATCGCATCCCGCAGCACGTTGACGTAGCAGTCTTTCTCAGGCAGGCCTTTGGCCAGCGCCTCCCACTCATTCCCGCCGGTTCGGCTGCGGTAGACGCGCAGCTTGCCATCGGGAGGGAAGTGCTCCCCATCGCTCTTGATCGGGACTACATAGATGGTCTCCGGCTCGTGCGCGTGCACATCGATCACGAATCCGAAATCGGTGGGCAGATTCCCGCTCACTTCTTTCCAGTTATCGCCGGCATCGTCGCTGCGCATCACGTCCCAATGCTTCTGCATGAACAGAACGCCCGGACGCTTCGGATTCATGGCTACGTGGTGAACGCAGTGTCCAACCTCGGCATCCTGGTCCGGAATGTATTGCGATCGCAACCCGCGGTTAATCGGCTTCCAGCTCTTGCCTCCGTCGTCGGTGCGGAAGGCTCCCGCCGCCGAGATTGCGATGTAGATCCGCTTGGGATCGCTGGGATCGAGAATGATGGTGTGCAGACACATGCCGCCAGCGCCCGGCTGCCACTTGGGGCCGGTGCCGTGGCCGCGCAGGCCGGCGAGCTCCTGCCAGTTCTCGCCGCCGTCCGAGGAACGGAAGATCGCGGCATCTTCCACGCCCGCGTAAACCGTGTCTGGATCGGTCAGCGAGGGTTCGAGATGCCACACCCGCTTGAACTCCCAGGGATGTTGCGTGCCGTCGTACCACTGGTGAGTGGTGAGCGGCTTGCCCTTCTCCGGAGAGGCATCGTAAACGAACTTGTTGCTGGCGGCCTTGGGCGGGCCCGGCGCGGGCGGCTCCCCGGCCGGACTGCCGGGCTGATGCCAGGTCTTGCCGCCGTCGTCCGAGCGCTGGATCAACTGCCCAAACCAGCCGCTGGTCTGTGACGCGTAAATTCGATTCGGATCGACCGGCGATCCCTTGAGGTGATATATCTCCCATCCGGCAAAGTGCGGACCACTGACTCCCCACTCCTTGCGCTTGCCGTCAGAGGTCAGAATGAACGCGCCTTTGCGTGTGCCAACCAGAACGCGGACCGTGCTCATGACTCCTCCTTAAATCATTAATCTGTGACCAACTTCATCGGCTTGATTCCGTGCCTTATGCTGCCTTCACCTTTTGCTCACGCATCTGTTTCATGAAACCACGCATGGCAGCTACGTGCCCAGGCGAACGTGTCTCAATCCAGGCCTCATAACGCTGCGCAGCTTTTTCCAGGTGGGCAAGATAATTCTGGTTGGACCAGCGATCCCGGGTCTGAGGGACAACGGCTTTCGCGAGCTCCCAGACCCCAAAGAATTCTCCACTCGTCTCGAAGAACAGATCTTCGTGGAGTAGACCGTAATTGAGGAATGCGCAGGCCTGTTCCCAATAGCTCAGCACCATCCCAACGAACGCACCGCCCTCGGTTCCGGGCGCAGCGATTCGCATCGCGTCCTCGATGGTTTCCACGTGATAGTTTCTGAAGAACCAGTCCCGTCCCTGGCGCAGCCGGGCCTCGCGGCGCATTTCGTAGATCTGCAAGTGAAGTTGAGCTTGTTCGTGCGTGGGTTTCGTATCCATGATCTTATCTCCTTTATTTTTTTCACGATTAGCGTTTAGAAATTCATCGTCACTCACTCAGCGGGATAAGGGTTAGCAGCCTGTCATCGCGGAAGTAAATTCCCGCCCAGATCAACATGCCGATAACCACCGGAAAGAGGAACCACGGGTCCTGGAGGCGGACTTGGGTCGCGGTCGCGCCCCCTAAGATATCCCGTCAGCAGGATCGCGCCAAGAATCGCCGTCCGTGGAATGGCGTAGAGGATCACACAGAGGAGCGCGATGATCCCGATCGGCTGGACCAGGCTTGCGGGATATCCCAAGCGAACTGTCCCCTCCACTGCGGGAGCCAGCTTCAGGACTTTGATTCCGCCGTCGACGAGCATGAACAACACCATCAGGGCGCTAAGGACGCGTCCAACCCAGACCATTTTTGTGACCGGAGCATTCTGCGTACCTGATTGCATATTCGTTTCCTCTTGGGATTGCCTCAACTATGCTCGACGGCAGCCGCCTAAGCCGCTTTCTCGCAATTCACCATCCAGGGAATGCCGAACTGGTCGACGAGCATACCAAAACGCTTCGCCCAGAATGTCTCCTGCATGGGCATGATGGTCGCGTTCCCGTTCTCTCCCAGGGCGTGAAAGATACGCTCTGCTTCCGCCGGGTCGTTAGTCTGAATGTTCACCGAGAAGCCCTGGGGTTTCTGGAAGTGGGACGGCGGCGCATCTGACCCCATCAGCACCTGCTCCCCAACCTTCATTCGGGCATGGATAATCTTGTTGCGCCACTCGGCCGGCACATGCTCTGCCGCCGGCGTGCCCTCGTGCGTCATCATGGCCTCGATTTTGCCCCCCAGGCACTTGGCATAGAATTTGAACGCTGCTTCACATTGACCGCCGAAGTTCAGATAAGAAATCAATTGCATTGTGTTTTCCTCGTCTTCTGATTTAGAGCAGGGCCCCTGATTTGTTGACCGCCAGAAGCCTGGCTCTACTGGTTAGACGAACGGCCCGCTCCGGAATCGACAGCCTTCTTTGCGATTACGTTTTCGGCAGTCCGCCGACTTCAATCATGGGACGGATTTCCACCGTGCCAAAGCGCCCGGCCGGAATACGCCCCGCAATGTCGATCGCTTCGTCCAGATTCTTGGCGTCGATCATAAAAAAGCCGCCCAGTTGTTCGCGCGTTTCCGCGAAAGGCCCATCGGTCACAAGGCGTTGGCCGTCGCGGGTACGGACGCTGGTCGCGGTGGACGTAGGATGCAGCGGCGAGGCTCCCAGATACTGCCGGCTGCCATGGAGTTCGTGCGCGAACTGCGCCGACTCCTGGTAACACTTCTCCCGGTCAGCCTCACTCAGCCCTTGCTCATCCATATAAATCAACAACATATATTTCATGGCTCTACCCTCTCGTCTCTGTAAGTCGAACGGTGACGGCCCTGATCGACACTCCGGCAATAAAAAATCTACAATCGGGCATGTCTTTCGCTCCCGACGCGAAAATGGATGCCGCTGCCGCTGTTGAAGCAGTGTACCGCTCCGACTGGGGCAGAATCGTGGCTACCCTGATCGGACTGGTCGGAGACTTTGACCTGGCCGAAGAGTGCGCCCAGGAAGCCTTTGCCACTGCCGTGTACCAGTGGAGAGAGTCCGGAGTTCCGGAATTCCCGCGTGCCTGGATCATCCAAACCGCCCGGCATAAAGCTATAGACCGCATCCGCCGCCAGAAGTCACTCGAGCAGAAGCTCGAATTGCATGGCAACGAGTTGGGCCCAACGATCGAAGAGCCGAACTACGACTCCACCGAAATTCCAGACGATCGCCTGCGCCTGATCTTCACCTGTTGCCATCCCGCACTCGCGCCCGAGGCCCAGGTGGCGTTGACTCTACGCACCCTGTGCGGCCTTGAAACTGACGAAATTGCGCGCGCCTTCCTGGTGCCGGCCACGACCATGGCCCAGAGGTTGGTCCGAGCCAAACGCAAGATTCGCGATGCCGGCATTCCGTACGAGGTGCCTGATAGCAACGAAGTGACGGAACGCCTCGATGCTGTTCTAACCGTGATCTACCTGGTATTCAACGAAGGCTATGCCGCCACTCGCGGCGGGCCGCTGCTCAGAACGGATCTGTGCAAGGAGGCGATTCGGCTGGTGCGCCTGGTGAGTACATTGATTGGACCGCAGCCCCCAGCCGAAGTCACTGCACTTCTCGCTCTGATCCTGCTGCAAGATGCTCGGCGGGATGCCCGTCTCGACGAAGCCGGGGATATCGTGATTCTTGAAGAGCAGGATCGAAGCCGCTGGGACCATCGCCAGATCGACGAAGCCTTGCCGCTGGTTCAGCAGGCGTTTCGTGGCGGGCCCGGCCCGTTTGCCCTGCAGGCGGCAATCGCTGCGCTGCATTGCCAGGCGGCACGGGCTCAGGATACGGACTGGCGGCAGATCGTCCAACTCTACGATCTCCTGGAGCGCGTGCAGCCCTCTCCCATCGTGTCGCTGAACCGGGCGGTGGCGGTGGCGATGGCAGACGGTCCTGAACCTGGGCTCGAGTTGATCGACGCCTTGGCAGCGACCAACCACCTCGAAAACTATCACCTATTGCATGCCGCGCGCGCCGACCTGCTGCGCCGCCTCGGCTCTCTCGACGAAGCCGCCAAGAGCTACTCTCGCGCTCTATCCCTGGTTACCAACGACAGCGAGCGCCGCTTCCTGGAACGCCGCTTGCGCGAGGTGCAGCCTCCGGCCGCGTGAACCTCGCGAAATCCCTAAGACTTTGTTTCCTCGGTGTCCTCTGTGGTTGAAGCCTTCTCCGGCCGGAGCAGGGGAAACAGGATGACGTCGCGGATGGTGTGCGAGTCGGTCAGCAGCATGGCCAGCCGGTCGACCCCGACGCCCACCCCACCCGCCGGCGGCATGCCATACGACAGCGCACGAATGTAATCCTCATCCATCTGATGAGCTTCCACATCGCCCCGCTCCCGTTCCTGCAATTGCTGTTCGAAGCGCCGGCGCTGGTCTTCCGGATCGTTCAATTCGCTGAAGCCGTTGGCAATCTCCATCTTGCCGGCGAAGATTTCCCAGCGCTCGGTCCAGTCCGGCTCGTCCGCCTTCTGCTTGGATAACGGCGACACGGCAGTAGGGAACTCGTAAATAATCGTCGGCTGGATCAGATGTTCTTCCGCCGTGGCCTCGAACAGGGCAGCGATAGTCTTTCCCGCCGGCTCCCTGGGATCGTAAGCCACATGCGCATGCGCAGCATTGAAGCGCTTTACCAGAGCCTCCACTGCCTCGGACGATGCGAAATCCGACAGTTGCGGCTTCGCGCCTGCCGCCTCGGGCCAGTACTGAATGATGGCCTCGCGCATCGTAATCCGCCGCCAGTTCGAACCCGCCCAATCAATTTCATCCTCGCCCCACTTGGCTTTGGTCCCGCCGGTCACATCTTTCGCGGCCTGTTCGATCAGTTGCTGAGTCAGCTCCATGACGCCGCGATAGTCGGTGTAGGCCTGATAAAACTCGAGCATGGTGAACTCAGGATTCCAGCGCCAGCCCAGTCCTTCATTGCGGAAGTTGCGATTGATTTCGTAGACCCGGTCGAATCCACCCACGGTCAGGCGCTTGAGATAAAGCTCGGGCGCGATCCGCAGAAACAGGTCCATGTCGAGTGTGTTGTGATGCGTGACAAACGGCCGCGCCACTGCCCCACCCGCGATCGGTTGCATCATGGGCGTTTCCACTTCGACAAATCCCTGCGCATCCATGAAGCGCCGCATTGACTGCACCAGCTTGCTGCGCTTGAGAAATACATCGCGCACTTCTGGATTCATCACCAGATCCACGTACCGTTGCCGGTAGCGCAGCTCGACGTCGGTCAGTCCATGCCACTTCTCCGGCAAAGGCAGCAGATCCTTGGCCAGAAATGTGATCTCTTCCACGTGCACCGAGAGTTCTCCGGTGCGAGTGCGGAACAGATAGCCGCTCACTCCAATGTGATCGCCCAGGTCGAGCAATTTGTACAGCTCAAATCCCTTCTCCCCCACCGCATCTTTCTTGACGTAAATTTGCAGGCGCTGCCCATCCTGCTGCAGGTGGGCGAATCCAGCCTTCCCCATCAACCGGATGGCCATGATGCGCCCTGGAACTCTTACATTGACTCGCGGAGTCTCCAGTTGCTCGGCGGTTTTCTCCGAGTACTCCGCCAGAATCCGTGGAATCGTATGCGTGAATTCGTACTTGCGCGGATAAGCCTGCTGTCCCAGAGCTTCGATCTGTTTTAGTTTCTCCCGCCGCAGCTCGTAAATTTTCTCGTCCAGTGCCAATGGGTTCCTTGTTTAGCGCGCTCAGCGTCGAGCGGATCGGAAACGGTGAAAGCGATTATAAACAAGCAGAAGGGAACAGCACTTTCCGGGGTCGGAAGTGGCAGGGGCCAGTTTGGACAAATCCCTCGCACGAGCGTCATCCTGAGGGACGTCTAGTCCCGAAGGATCTGGCGTGCATCTGCACGATTGCCAGCCAACGACGTATCCGCTCCGCGCCAGATCCTTCGCAAGCTCAGGATGACGCCTCATACCAGCGCAGGCGCCCGCCTCACACCTTCAGCACTTCGAGATAAATCGCCATGCCCACCACGGCATCAACCCCCATTGCATCCAGACGGTCAACCTCTGCCTGCGTCCGGATGCCGCCGGCTACAATCAGGCGCTTGCTGGTCACGCTGCGCAGCTCGGAAACTACATCGAGCGGCATACCCAGCAGCAGCCCTTCCGTATCGATGTGAGTATAGAGAAAGCCGCTGCACCAGGGTTCGAGAGCGCGCATCATTTGCGCCGCGGAAAGTTCGGTAAGCTGCCGCCATCCCCGGATTGCGACTTTTCCGCCCTTGGAATCCACGGCGAAGATCAACTTTTCCGCACCCACGGTGTCAGCGAGTTGCCGGGCAAACGCGCTGTGAATCTCTCCGTCCTGTATAAGAGACGACCCGATGATCACTCGCAGAGCGCCATCGTCGAGCATCTCCTGGGCTCTCTCCGCCGTGCGAATCCCACCACCCACCTGGCAGGGCAGGCGGCGAAACAGGGACCGCACCAGCTGGCGGTTGTCTCCTCCTCCGATTGCGGCATCGAGATCGATAATCTGGACCAGCGGATACTTCGCGAAGCGCTCCAGCCACGGTTCGAAGTCATCGAATTCGAGTGCCTTTTTCTCCCCCTGCACCAGCTGAACGATCTTGCCTCCCATCAAATCAATCGAAGGAATCAGCATGGCCACCTCATGGGAATTCCGGCGGCTTGCAATTCTTGCTTGAGCCCGCCAATCGGCGTGATGCCCAGATGGAAGATGGAAGCGGCCAGCGCCGCATCCGCCCGCCCGTCCTGGAAAACGTCCACGAAGTGTCCCGCCGCGCCCGCTCCTCCGGAAGCAATCACCGGAATCTTGACCGCGTTTACAACCGCCCGGGTGAGTTCGCAATCGAAGCCATCGCGCACTCCATCGCGGTCAATCGACGTGAGCAGGATTTCGCCCGCTCCACATTGCTCCGCCTCACGGGCCCATTCCACCGCGTCGCGGCCGGTCGAGTCCCGCCCTCCAGTGGCTTTCACTCCGAAGTGCATGCCGTCACCGTTGCTTACGCGCAGAGCATCAATGGCCACAACCACTGCCTGCGACCCGTAGCGATGGCCAATTCGCCCGATCAAGGCGGGATCGCCCAGCGCCGCGGAGTTAACCGCAACCTTGTCGGCGCCCGCGTCGAAGACCGCGGCAGCATCGTCCAGCGACCGGATTCCGCCGCCTACCGTAAACGGTATGAACAACTGGCGGGCAGTGCGTCGCACGACTTCGAGCAGAGTGGAGCGTTGTTCATAGGTAGCGGAAATATCGAGCAGAACAATTTCGTCGGCGCCGGCACGGTCGTGGGTCAGGGCCAGTTCAGCAGGATCGCCGGCATCGCGCAGGTCTGAAAACTGCACGCCTTTCACCACGCGTCCCGCGTCGACGTCCAGACAAGCGATAATTCTCTTGGTCAACATGTGCTATTCAGATCCCTGCAGTTCACAGAAATTGCGTAGAAGACGGAGCCCCGCGGTCCCGGATTTTTCCGGGTGAAACTGCACTCCGAACAGCGGCCCGCGCTCCACAGCCGCCGAAAACGCTCCACCGTATTCGCAACCGCCGACAGTGGCTTCGACCACCGGAGCCCGGTAGGAGTGGGTGAAATACATGAATGAATCCCGTGGAAGTCCGCGCAGCAAGCGCGATGACCCGGCCATCCGCAACTGGTTCCACCCCACGTGCGGCGATTTCACCGCGATGGGAAACTTCGCGCATTCTCCGCTGAACAGACCCAGGCCACGCAGTTGCGGCGCCTCGGTGCTGGACTCAAACATCCACTGCATCCCGAGACAGATGCCGAGCAGTGGGATCTGCCGATCGATGGCTTTCACGATCGCTTCTTGCAGGGCGCCAGCTAGAGCCGCAGTCGCTTCAAAATTCCCCACGCCGGGCAGAACGATCTTACTGGCCCGCCCGATCTCGGCTGGGTCGGCGGTGATTGCGGACTCCTGCCCGAGATGGTCAAACGCTTTCTTTACCGAGGCCAGATTACCTGCCTTATAGTCAACGATGGCGATCACAGGAGTCCCTTCGTGCTGGGCAACAGGCGGGCCATGCGCCGGTCGCGCCAGCAGGCCGCACGCAGGGCCCGCGAGAATGCCTTGAACAGCGCTTCGATCTTGTGATGGTTGGAGCGTCCATACAGCACGCGGGCATGAACATTGGCGCGCGCACCCCGGGCAAAGCCCTCAAAAAAGTCGTACACAAGTTCTGCCTGCAGGTCGCCCACCAGCCGCTGGCGGACTTTTGTATCGACAACACTGGATGCCCGCCCGCCAAAATCAACCGCCGCAAGACCGAGGGTTTCATCCATGGGCATCACAAAATATCCGGCGCGAAGCACGCCGCGCTTCGATCCTAGAGCTTTGTGAAACGCTTCTCCCAGTACGATGCCCACGTCTTCCACCGTGTGGTGCTGGTCCACATCGAGATCACCCTGGGCCCGCAGCTGAAGGTCAAACCCCCCGTGCCGCGCAAACAATTCCAGCATGTGATCGAAGAAGCGAATGCCGGTCGACACTTTGTACTGTCCTCTGCCGTCAATATTGAGCACCGCTCGGATCGCGGTCTCTTGCGTCTTGCGCTCGATCGTAGCCCGTCTCATGCCTGCAGCCTTTCTTCCCAGCCAATCTCCTTCAGCGTCTCGTGCAGCGCATCCAGCAGACGTTCCGTATGTTCCCGCCAGCCGGCGGTGATGCGAACGCATCCCTCACAACCGAAATCGGAAGAACGGTCGCGTACCAGAATCCCGCGCGCGCGCATGCCCATGACAAATTCCTTATGGCCGCGTCCGATCCGCGCCAGCACAAAATTTGCCTGGCTCGGCCAGAAGGGAATTCCCAGCCGGCGAAACTCTTCCTCCAAACGGCCGCGGCTCAACTGCACTTCGACCACATACTTGCGAACGTATTTCTGATCGGCCAATGCCGCGGGCAGGCAAGCCAGCGCCAGTCCATTCACGTTGTAGGGCGAGCAGGCGCGCCGCAGACTTTGCATGTGCTCGACCGCGCCCGCCAGCACGCCGATTCTCAAGCTGGCCATTCCGTATGCCTTGGAAAATGTTCGCGCAATAAAAAGATTTGGCACCTGCCCGGCGTATTCCAAAAGCGATTGACCGTAGAATTCGAAATAGGCCTCATCCACCAAGACCGCCGCCTGGGGCGCACTGCGGGCGATCCGCAGCAGATCTTCAGGGCTGGCGACCGCGCCGGTCGGATTGTTCGGATTCGCAATAGCGATCAGGCGTGTTTTCGGTGCCGTCGTGTATGCCATCACTTTGGCAGTAGGAAAGCGGAAATCGTCTTCCGCAGGAATCGAAATAACACGCGCTCCGGTGGCCGCCGCGCAAATCTGGTACATCGCGAAAGTCGGGACCACGATAAGCGCCTGGTCCTGCGGCTCCAGATACGCCTCGCACAGCAGGTGAATGGCTTCGTCCACGCCGTTGGTCAACAGCACCTGCTCCGGTTGCAACCCTAAAAACGACGCCACCTCGCGTTCCACGGGTTCGCGAACTGGATAGCAAGCCAGTTCTTCCGGTTTTAGTTGGCGCAGGCGCTCGATCACGCGCGGCGAACAGCCGCCTGTGTTCTCGTTGAAATCCAGCCGCAACCCGGACCGGTCGCCGAGGGGCGGCTGATACTGTTTCAACTTGCGCACTGCCTGCCGTGCCTCAAGCATGGCTGCACCTCAGCTCGATCGACCGTGCGTGTGCTTTCAGTCCTTCTGCGTTGGCCAAAGCCAGAATCGACGGCGCGATCTTTTGCAGGCCTGGGCGCGAAATCTCCTGCACCGTTATGATCTTTACGAAGTCGAGGACGCTCAGCCCTCCCCGGAAGCGCGCCACACCGCCGGTCGGCAGCACATGGTTGGGTCCTGATCCGTAGTCCCCGGCGGCCTGCGCCGAATAGTCGCCAAGGAAAATCGAACCCGCGCTCACGATGTAGGGAAGCTTCTCGCGCGTGGTGGTCAGGTGTTCCGGCGCAATCCGGTTAGTCCATTCCAGCCCCTGGGTCGATGACTCGGCGATCAGAACCGCTGCATGCTTTCGCAGCGACTGCTTCGCTACGGTATTTCCCCGCGCCAGCGCCGTCACCGATTGCGCGACCGCGCCGGCAAGTCTTCTCGATTGCGTGATCAGCGCCACGGATGCCTCCGGATCATGTTCCGCCTGCGCCACCAGGTCAGACGCGATGAACCCCGGTTCACCCTTGTCGCAAAGAGTTAGCGTTTCGGTCGGCCCCGCCAGGAAATCGATGGCGCAATCAAACGCGACAATTTTCTTCGCCGTCGTCACAAACAAATTTCCCGGGCCGACGATCTTGTTCACCCGGGGAACCGTCTTGGTGCCATAAGCCAGCGCCGCAACTGCCTGCGCGCCCCCGATCCGGTAAAACTCCCGCACTCCCAAGAGCGCGGCTGCCGCCAGCGTAGCCGGGGCCGGCCGCGGCGAAACCACGCGAATGTCCTTAACTCCTGCGACCTGTGCTGGAATCACTGTCATCAGCAAAGTTGAAGGCAGGGGATAGCGTCCGCCAGGCACGTAACATCCCACCGAAGCAACCGGGCGCACCAGTTGCCCCAGCTTCCGGCCCTGCTTTTCCCGTTCCCACTCCGCGGGTTTCTGCCATTCACAAAACTTCCGAATGTTGCCCGCTGCCGTTTCGAGCGCCATCCGCAGTTCCCGCGAGGCAGAATTCAGAGCGGTTTGCATCTCGCTCTCCGGAACCCTCATCGCATCGCCGGCGTCGAGCCCGTCCCACCGTTCGGCGTAGCGCCGCAATGTTCGGTCTCCGCCCCGTCGCACACTCTGGACAATGCGGCGCACTCGCGGCTCGAGCGCATCGAGTCTCTGTCCGCGCTGTTCCAGTTTCCGCACATAACTTTCGGCGGCAAGCCCTTCGAGAATCCGCATCACATGACCACCTTGTTCAGCGGATACTCCACAATCCCTTCGGCGTTCGCCGCCTTCAGCCGGGGAATGATTTCCCACGCAGCCGACTCTTCGATGATGGTGTTCACCGCCACCCAGGCGTCATCACTCAACGTTGCGACCGTCGGTTTCTGCAGCGCTGGCAAGACTCCGAGCACCTGTGCCAGGTCCGATTTGCGGACGTTCAACATCAGGCCGACCCGGCCCTGCGCTTCCATCGCACCGCGCAACATCACCGCGAGATTCTCGATCTTGCGGCGCTTGCCTGTGTCCTTCCATGAGGCAGTGTTGGCCACAATTTGCGTATTGGATTCGAGCAGGGTGTCAATAATTCGGAGGTGGTTGGCGCGCAGCGAACTGCCCGTCTCCGTGACTTCGACGATGGCGTCCGCCAGCATAGGAGGTTTTACTTCGGTCGCGCCCCAGGAGAATTCCACGCGAACATTCACGCCCTTCTTGCCAAAATAATTTCGCGTGACGTTCACCAGTTCGGTGGCGACGATGCAATCCGCCAGATCTTCCGCGCGCTGGTATCCGAGTCGTCGGGCACCGCCAACACCCAGCGCACTTTGCCGCGGCTTTGCTTGGCATAGATCAGGTCGGCGACTGTCACCACCTCCAACCCGCTCTCCAGTACCCAGTCGAGGCCGGTCAGTCCGGCGTCAAGCACTCCGTGCTCCACGTATCGCGCCATCTCCTGGGCGCGAATCAGCATGCACTCCACGTCAGGATCGGCGGTGCTTGCCGAGTACGACCGGCCATTGGTGTAAACGTTCAGTCCTGCGCGCGCAAAAAGCTGCAGCGTCGCCTCCTGCAAACTCCCCTTCGGAATGCCAATGCGCAGCTTCATAGCAACGATCCTTCGCTCTGCACAGCCGGCTGGCTCAAGGGACAGTCGTTCCGTGAAGCAGGAGCGCGTTCCCTTGTGGCAAACCACGCCTTGCCCCTGGACCCGCACTTGCAGCAGGACCGTGTCGCGATCGCAATCGGTCGTCGCCGAGACCACTTCCAGCCGATTGCCGGAAGTCTCGCCCTTGGTCCAAAGCTGGTTGCGTGTGCGGCTGAAAAATGTGACGTATCCGGCCCGCAATGTCTGCTCGAATGCTTCCCGGTTCATGAAGCCCAGCATCAGTACATCGCCGTTGTTCGCATCCTGCACGATCGCGGGCAGCAGCCCCTGCATCTTGTCGAAGTCAATCTCTTGGTTCTCGCTTTGTCCAAATCTGTCTTGTTCAAACATGGGTTCTCCAAACTTGCGTGTAAAAACAAAAAGCCCGCTGGCGCATATCGCGTCAGCGGGCCGAATCTTGTGAGTGAGCTCTAACCTATCTCAGGACACCCCCGCCAACACGTTGTGCACATGATGGTGATGGTGCAGATGGGTGCGCAAACTCATGCTTGAAAACATACCCGAAGCCCGGATTCTTGTCAAAATTCTCGATCACCGGTACGACTCGCGCGGGGATATCCGCCCTCGGCTGTCCGGCGGAGCGAAGGCTCCGCGGCGTTTAACACCTTGAAGCCGGAAGAGCTCAGCGGTAGTATTGCTGCGTTATGCCGCAAAACTACGTTCCTATCTTTATCTTCATCGCGTTTGTAGGAATCCTGATTCCGGTCACGCTGCTGGCCGCGAAACTTGGTCCGCCCCGACAATCCCGGCAAAGCCAAACTGATGCCCTACGAGTGCGGCATCGATCCGGTTGACAGCTCGCGCGGACGCTACACCGTTCGCTATTACATCGTCGCTATCCTGTTTGTGGTTTTCGACGTGGAAACCATTTTCCTGTTTCCGTGGGCGGTGCAGTTCAAGGCGCTGGGCGTCTTCGGCCTCATCGAGATGCTGATCTTCCTGCTGATCCTGGTCGTCGGCTACATCTGGATCTGGAAAAAAGGCGCCCTGGAGTGGGTCTAACCACGTAGGGGCGGACGCCCTCGTCCGCCCAGCGGAGCGCGGCTCCGCAAAGTTTGGTTTTCCAACACGCGGCTCCCATGCCAAATCTACCCACTTCCGAGACCTTCACAGCCAGCCGCTGGACCAAAGGCAATTTCTTCTTCCCGGTCCGCATCATCGTCACCCCGCAACACGTAAGCCGGGTCAAGTCCCGCCTCTTTGGCAGCAACGAGGAAAGTATCGCTTTGGGAAAGGTCGCCTCAGTCCAGATTTCCACCGGAGTGATCTGGTCCAACATCCGCATTGATTCCTCCGGCGGCACCGCCCCGATCACCAGCCACGGCCACCGCAAAGCCGACGCTTTGCGAATTCGGGAGCTGATCGAGGGCTATCAGGCGGAGCAAAGAAAATGACGCGTTCCGTACGCTGCCTCCGTGATTGACACTTACTTTGCAAGCTGTTAAAAGTTAACGTTCTTCTAAACGCCCACGGCGCCGGAGGTTTGTACCTTCCGTAGCTATGCCTGAGGACACAAAATCCCCAACACCGCCGCCCAGTGGTGAGCCGAAATCCCCGGCCGGCGAACCCATTCCCGGTAGCGTCCAATCGTCCCCGGAAAAGCCCGCGCCTCCGAAAGCAGCCGAACACGCCGCGCCTCCCAAACCCACCGGGCCCGCGCCCATTCCCTGGGATTCGCCTATGGTTGCCCGGCTCAGAGGCCATCACGGCTCGGGCATTCGCGAGGCCAATACCTACCTCGGCCAGAAATATCTGGTTGCCGATTCCTCGCTCATTCCCGAGTTGCTGCAAGTCCTGCGCGATCAGGAGCAGTTCGACTATTGTGTGGACATCACCGCCGCTCACTATCCTGACCGGGAGAAGCAGTTCGACGTGATCTGGATTCTCTATTCCTTCGCGCACAATGAGCGCATTCGGGTGACGGCCCATTACGCCGACGGGGAAGCTGTGCCCAGCGCCGTCCCCATCTGGCCCGCGGCCAACTGGCTGGAACGCGAAGTCTTCGACATGTTCGGCATCCGCTTCGAAGGACATCCTGACCTGAAACGCATCCTGCTTCCCGACGGCTGGAAGGGCCACCCCTTGCGCAAGGATTACGGCATCATTCAACAGGATCAGGAGTGGGTACAGATCAACCTGGGGATCGAGAGCGGGCAATGACCGACCGGACAGCACTTGACCGAACAATGCCCGACCGGACAGCGCCTGACGGAAGCGCCATTGACCGGACTTCCCACCTGGAACTGGAGCAGCACGAGAAAACATTCCTCGATTCCAACGAGCTCATCATCAACATGGGCCCGCAGCATCCCGCCACCCACGGCGTGTTACGCGTCATTCTCAAGTTGGACGGCGAAAAAGTTCTCGGCACCGAATGCGTGATCGGCTACCTCCATCGCGGAGTGGAGAAAATTGCCGAGCACCGCACCTACACCATGTTCAATCCCTACGTGGACCGCATGGACTACGTGGCGGCAGTCTCGAACGGCCTGGGTTATTGCGAAGCGGTTGAAAAGCTGATGAACGTGGAAGCTCCCCGCCGCGCCCAGTACATCCGCGTGATTCTCACCGAATTGAATCGCCTGGCCAGCCACATGCTCTGGCTGGGCACGCACGCGCTCGATATCGGCGCGATCACTCCGCTCTTTTATACTTTCCGCGACCGGGAAGAAATTCTTAAGATTTTCGAAAAATACTGCGGCGCTCGTTTGACCACGCATGCCTTTCGCATCGGTGGTTGTTCCTACGAGACCTATGAAGGCTTTGAGCGCGAGGTAAAGAAGTTCCTGGATTTCGTCGCGCCCAAGATCGACGAATACGAAGAACTGCTCACCACCAACCGCATCTGGGTGGAGCGCACCAAAGACGTGGGCAAGATTTCCGCCAGAGAGTGTATTGCCCTGGGCGTAACCGGTCCGGTACTTCGAGCCAGCGGTGTGAAGTGGGACCTGCGCAAAGCCCAGCCCTACGCTGCCTACTCCGACTTCGATTTCGAAATTCCGATCGGCCAGAACGGTGACACCTTCGACCGGTACATGGTCCGCATGCAGGAAATGCGGCAATCGTTGCGCATCATCGACCAGGCGGTCGGCAAGATTCCCGATGGCCCCATCATGGCCAAGGTTCCGAAGGTGATGAAGCCGCCGGTGGGCGAGATTTATCACTCCATCGAAGCGCCCAAGGGCGAGTTGGGATACTTCATCGTCAGCGATGGCTCCACCCAGCCGTATCGGGTGCGGGTGCGGCCACCGTCCTTCGTGAACTTGCAGGCTTTGGACATGATGGTGCGCGGCGCGCTGGTCGCGGACGTCATCGCCGTCATCGGAACCCTGGACATCGTGCTGGGCGAGGTGGATCGCTGATGCTCGACTACATCACCTCCTACCTCAAGAGCGACCTCACGCCGGGTTCTGCGGGCAACATGTTCTGGGCGTTTGTCTATATCGTTCTCATCTTCCTTGGCCTTTCCGTCGCCGTGATTGCCATGAACTGGCTGGAGCGCAAGATTCTGGCCCACATGCAGGTCCGCCTCGGTCCCATGCGCGTCGGCCCGCACGGCTTGCTGCAGCCCATCGCCGACGCTCTGAAGCTCCTGATCAAGGAAGACATCATGCCCTCCGCCGCCGACCCCGTGGTGTTCTGGGTCGCGCCCCTGATCGTGGTGATCACTGCATTCACCGTCTTTATTGTTGTGCCCTTCGGCCCCGCGCATGCCGTGACCGACATGAACATTGGCGTGCTGTTCATGCTGGGCGTTTCGTCGCTCAGCGTGCTGGGCGTGGTGATGGCTGGCTGGGCGTCGAATTCCCACTACCCGCTGATGGGCGCACTGCGCTCCAGCGCGCAAATGGTTTCTTACGAAATTGCGATGGGCTTGGCGGTGGTTTCGGCCGTCCTCATGACCAGCCTTAACAAGGAAGGCACGGGCACCTTGAGCATGATCGGAATCGTGCAGGCCCAGCAAGCCCAGCACGTCTGGTTCGTGTTCAAGTTCTTCCCCCTGGGCCTGGTCGCATTCGTGATTTTCGCCATCGCGATGGTTGCGGAGACCAATCGCGCGCCCTTTGACCTGCCCGAAGCCGAATCCGAGTTGACCGCCGGCTTTCACACCGAATACAGCGGCTTCCGTTGGTCGCTCTTTTTCCTGGCGGAATACTCGGCCATGATCGCGGTCTCGTCCATCGCCGTGACCTTGTGGCTGGGCGGCTGGATGCGTCCGTTTCCAAATGCTCTTGGACGGCGAAACCTGGGACCTGGTGTTTTCCCTCGTCCCCGGCTTGACCTTCCTGTTCCTAGCGGCGATTACGTTCTACAGCACGGCCCGCATGCCGAAACATCCTTTCTTCAAGGTGCAGACTATCGGCCTGGGCGGATTCGGCGCGGTCCTGGCCCTGATCGCGGTGGCGTTGTTCATGCCGGCAGTGCGTGATCGTATCCAGGACATCTTCTGGTTCAGCGCCAAAGTAGCAACCTCCATGTATATGTACATCTGGTATCGCGGCACATTCCCGCGCTACCGCTTTGATCAACTGATGAAGGTAGGATGGAAAGTCCTGCTCCCGTTAGGCATTGGTGTGCTGGTCCTGACGGCGATTGCAGGAATCGTTTTCTAAACATTATGGCGCCGGTAGCCACAACCTTTTTCTTTTACTTTCTGTCAGCACTGACCGTGCTGAGCGGTGTGATGGTCATCACTCGCAAGAATGCGGTGCACTCCGCGCTGGCCCTGATTGTGTCGCTGCTCGGGCAAGCTGCCCTCTACCTGATGCTGTACGCTCCGTTCGTGGCCGGCGTCCAGATCATCCTTTACGCCGGCGGCATCATGGTTCTGTTCTTGTTTGTCATCATGCTGGTCAATATCGAGAAGGCCCAAAAAGAAGAGCAGTTCAACAAACAGTGGATGGTCGGACTGGCGGCTGCCGTCGCGCTGGGAGCACTGTTCGTGCTGGTGTACGTAAAGGGCCGGGCCTTGTTTCCGGACCGGGCAGTCCTGATGCCGGAACAATCCAACACCCAGCAGATCGCGGTCCTGCTTTACGGCAATTACATGTTCACCTTCGAGATCGCTTCGTTGCTGTTGCTGGTAGCGATTATCGGAGCCGTAGTAATGGCCAAAGAAGAGAATCTGACTGAGAACTGAGAACCGGGAACTAGCAACTGAGTTTATCAAAACTCGAGTTCAACGAATGGGACGCCAACGAATGTTGGGTCCAATGAGTAAGCTGAAATGGCTCCAATCGGAACACTTCACTATCTGGTAGTCGCGGCCGCCCTCTTCATTCTGGGCGTAGTCGGCGTACTGACTCGCCGCAACGTAGTGATTGTGCTCATGTCCATCGAACTGATTCTGAATGCCGTGAACTTGAACCTGGTAGCGTTCTCGCGCATTTGGGGCTTGCATGGCCAGGTCTTCGCCATCTTCGTCATCACCGACGCGGCAGCGGAAGCGGCCGTTGGCCTGGGCATCCTGATCGCATTCTTCCGGAACAAGGAAACAGTGAACATAGACGAAGTGGACTTGATGAAATGGTGAAGAGAGCTACCTAGCTTCTAGCGACTGAAGCTAGAAGCTGAGGAAGCTGAAGACCGACGACTGAAAAATGTTCTTCCTCAACTACATCTGGCTAGTCCCGCTGCTTCCGGCCTTCGGCGCGGCCATCATGTTTTTTTTCGGCCGCAAGTTGCAGAAGGCGACGGTCAGCGCGGTTTGTGTCGGCGCGGTGGCGCTGGCGTTCGTTTTCGCCTGCTGTGCCGTTTGGCAGTACACCGGATACGCTCACGACAATCCGGGCAAGCCTTTCGAGAAAATCGTTTACACCTGGCTGGGCACCGATACCGGCCACATGAATTACGTCAAACGTGACGGCACTCCGGCCGCATTCCACGCCGACGCCGGCTTCCTGCTCGACCCACTTTCCGCCATCTGGCTGCTGTTCGTTACCGGCGTGGGCACGCTCATCCATATTTACGCCACCGGATACATGGCCCACGAAGGCGGCTATTACCGCTTCTTCGGATATCTCAACCTGTTCATGTTCTCCATGCTCACGCTCATTCTGGGGAACAACTACGCCTTGATGTTTGTGGGCTGGGAAGGCGTGGGACTGTGTTCGTATCTGCTGATCGGCTTCTACTTCCATCGCCCGTCAGCCAGCACCGCCGCCAACAAGGCCTTCATCGTTAATCGGATTGGTGATGCCGGCTTCTTGCTCGGCATGTTTACGATCGCGTGGTATTTCGGTTCTCTGCGCCTGACCGAGATCACGCACATGGCGCGCAGCGGACACTTTGCCATCGGCGATCCCGTCATCACCGCCGCCACCCTGCTCTTGTTTGTCGGCGCCTGCGGCAAGTCGGCCCAGCTACCTCTGTATGTCTGGTTGCCCGACGCCATGGAGGGCCCCACCCCGGTTTCCGCCCTGATCCACGCCGCAACCATGGTCACCGCGGGCGTGTATATGGTCGCGCGGTCCAATGCGCTGTTTGTCCTGGCGCCGGGGTCGATGAAGACCATGGCGATCATTGGCGCGTTCACGGCGTTGTTTGCGGCCACGATTGCTCTGGTGCAGAACGACATCAAGCGAGTGCTGGCCTATTCTACCGTGTCGCAGCTGGGATACATGTTCCTCGCCCTCGGTGTGGGCGCATTCGCCGCCGGCGCCTTCCACGTTTTCACCCACGCCTTTTTCAAAGCCCTTCTCTTCCTCGGCGCAGGCTCGGTGATTCACGCAATGAGCGGCGAGCAGGACATGCGCAACATGGGCGACCTGCACCGCCGCATCCCGATTACTCACTGGACGATGTTCATCGCGACTTTTGCCATCGCAGGAATTCCGCCCTTCGCCGGCTTTTTCTCGAAAGACGAAATTCTGTGGCAGGCCTGGTCATCGGAAGGCGGCGCTTACCGCTTGTTGTGGCTGGTCGGATATGCCACGGCGCTGATGACCGCCTTTTACATGTTCCGCCTGATGTTCCTCACCTTCCACGGCCAGCCGCGGATGAGCCACGAGGTGGAACACCATATCCACGAGTCTCCGAAATCGATGACGGTCCCCTTGATCATTCTCGCCATCTGCGCGGTCAGCGCGGGATGGCTGGGCTGGCCGCACAGCCTGGGCGGATCGAACCACTTCGAGAAATTCCTGGAGCCGGTGTTCGCCCGTGAAGCGCCGGTGTTCCAGGCCGAGGGAGAAGCGGCCCAACTGGCTGCCGGGCGCAAAGAGGAAGAGCACACCACTCCGGTGGAATATTTCCTCATGGTGTTCTCCGTTGCGGCCGCGGTAGCCGGATTCGGCATGGCGTGGAAGGCGTATCGCGATGCGGGCAAGGGCTACGCGGAGCCCATTGCCGAAGCGTCGCCGCAGGTCTATACCGTCTTGCTCAACAAGTACTACGTGGACGAAGCCTATGACGTCGCCTTCACCGGCCGCCGCAAAGTACGAGGTATTCGCCTGGGCGTGATGGGATTGGGCGAAGCGTCCTCGTGGTTCGATTCCCGAGTGATTGACGGCACAGTGAACGGCGCGGGCTGGGCGACCCGCCGCTTCGGCACGATTTCCAGCTGGTGGGATAAGTGGATCATCGACGGACTGCTGGTCAACGGTCCAGCCATTCTGTCGCGGATGTTGTCCTATCCGCTGCGCCTGCTGCAGTGGGGCCTGGTGCAGTGGTATGCGCTGGTGATGGTTATTGGCCTCGTAGGTTTTGTTTTTTACTACGCAGTGCGGTAGCAAGTGGGGCTTTCAGGTGAGAGCCGACGACTGAAGACTGACGACCGACGACTGCTTTTATGCACAATCACATTCTCTCGATCATTCTTTTCACGCCGCTGGTCGGCGCCGTCCTGCTCATCTTCGTCCCCAAAGAGCAGAAGGATGCCATCCGCTGGATCGCAAACATTTTTGCTCTGGCCGGCTTGCTGGTTTCGATCCCCCTGGTGCCCTGGTTCTGGGCGCAGCGCTTCGAACCCGGCTTCAAGTTCATGGAGGGCATGCCCAATAACTGGATCCCATCGATCGGAGCTGGCTATGTTCTCGGCATCGACGGCATTTCCTTTCTGCTGATCATGCTGACCACGCTGCTGGGATGGATTTCGATCCTCTCCTCGTGGACCGCGATCGAAAACCGGGTGAAGGAATACTACATCTGGTTTCTGGTGCTCCAGACCGGCATGCTGGGCGTCTTCATGGCGCTCGATTTCTTCCTGTTTTTCGTTTTCTGGGAAGCCATGCTGGTTCCCATGTATCTGCTGATCGGCATCTGGGGTGGCCCGCGAAAACTCTACGCCGCCATCAAGTTCTTCCTCTACACATTGTTTGGTTCGGTGCTGATGCTGCTTTCCGTGCTGTTCCTGTACTTCTATAACTTCCATCAGACCGGGCAGTACACCTTCAGCATTCAGGCGCTGTACAAGACGGCCCCGCTGATCTTCCACGATCCGGCGTACGGTTCAACCTTCGCCATTCTTCTGTTTCTGGCGTTTTTCCTGGCTTTTGCCATCAAGGTTCCGATGTTTCCGTTTCATACATGGCTGCCAGACGCCCACGTGGAAGCTCCGACCGCAGGTTCCGTCATTCTGGCAGGCGTTCTGCTGAAGATGGGAACGTACGGCTTTGTCCGCTTCGCCCTTCCATTCTTTCCGGATGTGGTCATGCATCCCAAGGTGCGCGGTTGGATGATCTTCCTCTCCATCGTAGGGATTATCTACGGCGCGCTGGTTTCGCTGATGCAGAAGGACATGAAGAAACTGGTGGCGTATTCGTCCGTCAGTCACCTGGGTTTCTGCACTCTGGGAATCTTCGCGTTGAATCCGGCGGGATTGAGCGGGTCGGTGCTGCAACAGATCAACCACGGCATCTCAACCGGCGCGCTCTTCTTGATCGTCGGCATTCTGTATGAGCGCCGCCACACCCGCGAGATATCCGAGTATGGCGGAATCTCCAACGTCATGCCGGTTTACGCCACCATCACTATGATCATGTTTCTCTCTTCCATGGGACTGCCGCTGCTCAACGGATTTGTCGGCGAGTTCACCATCCTCCAGGGCACCTTCATGGAGAACTGGAAGTGGGCGGCTTGGGCCGTGCCTGGCGTGATTCTGGCGGCGGCGTATCTGCTGTGGCTTTACCAGCGAGTCTTCTTCGGGACGGTCACCAATCCCAAGAATGAAAAGCTGCATGACCTGACACCGCGCGAACTGCTGACCTTCGCGCCTCTGGTCATCGTTGCCTTCTGGATCGGCCTCTATCCCAAGCCTTTCTTCCAGATTCTGGAACAACCAGTGAACCAGATCGTGTACACCGTACGGGGAAAAGACTATCCCGGCGTGCAGCCGGTGAATGCCGCGATTCGACCCGCGGATCAGACTGCCCCGACTGCGGTCGTGCAGGTGGCGGCGAATCCGCCGAAGGGGACCAAATAAGTGTTAGGCAATATGGCGCAAAATTTCGGCCGGGTCGACTATCTGATGGCGCTCCCCATCATGATGCTGACTTTGTTCGGGATGGGCGTATTGCTGTTAGACCTCACTTTGCCGGTCGAGTGGAAACGGCTCAATCCGCTGACCGCGCTGGCCGGCATTCTGTGTTCCGCCATCGCCGTGATGAAGATTCAGCATGCGCTCAACCTGGCGGGAGTTCCGGGAGAATCCGCGTTCCTGAACTCCATGGTGGTCGATCGCTTCACTATCTACTTCTGGTACCTGTTCCTGGCCGGGGCGGCAATTTCGATTCTGATGTCGGTGCGCTATCTCGAGATCGAACACGAGAGCCACGGCGAGTTCTATGCCCTGCTCTTGTTTTCGGTCGTGGGCATGATGTGCATGGCGGCCGGATTCGACGTGGTGCTGATCTTCATCGGCCTGGAACTGATGGCGATTTCCACTTACGTGCTCGTCGGATTTCTCCGTACCGACCGCAGGTCGAATGAAGCCGCGCTGAAATATCTGCTGCTGGGAGCATTTTCCTCGGGCATATTCGCCTATGGCCTGTCGCTGTTTTACGGGCTGACGGGAAGCACCAGCTTGCTGGGAATCAGAAGCGGCCTGGTTCGGCTGGCGGCGACGCATCCCAATCACGTCGATCCGATTGCGGTGGTCGCACTGCTGACCACCTCGACGGGCCTGTTTTTCAAAATTGCGGCTATCCCGTTCCACCAGTGGTTGCCCGATGCCTATGAAGGCGCGCCCACCAGCGTGACCGGGTTCATGTCGGTTGCGGTAAAGGCCGCGGCCTGGGCCATGTTGTTGCGCATTTTCCTGTGGGGTCTGTATCCGCTGCGCAGCGTTTACGTGCCGTTGCTGATCTTCGTTTCGATCCTGACCATGACCGGAGCGAACCTGGCGGCCTTGACCCAGAGCAACCTGAAACGCCTGCTGGCTTACTCCTCCATAGCCCACGTCGGCTACATGCTGCTGGGCCTGGTTGCGCTGGCTTCGGTCACCTATCCAGCGCCCGCATTTTTCGATGGACTGAAGGGCATTCTGCTCTATCTGCTGGTTTACACCTTCATGAACCTGGGTGCCTTTGGCGTGATCGCATCGCTGCGCCAGCGCAACGTGATTGGTGATGAGATGGACGACATTGCCGGCCTCTACTTCCGCGCCCCCGTCGAAGCCGTGCTGATGCTGATCTTCCTGCTGTCCCTGGCTGGGATTCCGCCATTGGCCGGCTTCTACGGAAAGTATTTTATTTTCCTGAGCCTGATCGAAAGCGGCCACTACGTACTTGCCTCACTGGCCGTGCTCTACTCCGTCTTCGGCCTCTACTACTACCTGCGCATCGCCAACCAGATGTTCATGCGCGAAGCCCTGGACAAGACCCCACTTCCGATCAGCGCCGGGATGCGGGTGGCGCTGGGTGTGACCGCGTTCGCCACTGTCTACATCGGAATATTCCCCGAACAATTCATCCGCATCGTCAACTGGTCGCTGGGCATCGCCCAGGCCAGCTCCGTCGCTAGTCTGATACGCTAAGGCGACAGTTTGAGGAAGCGGTGCAGGGAAGCACCCCGTTTCCTGTCGCCATGTCTGATCAGGCCGACAACTCGAAAAAAGAAAGAAGCACATGGGTGCAGATGGCCAAGTACAGCCAGCTGGCCTTCGTCTTCCCGGCAGCAACCGTTGCAGGCTGGCTGATTGGTGTCGCACTCGACCGCTGGCTGCATACAACGTGGCTTTATATCGCAGGACTGATCGTGGGAATCATTGCAGGCTTCGTCGAGTTGATCCGGGCTGCGATGTCCGCGGAATCCAAATGATGGGCCGTCAATCAATGGTCCGCCCGTGACAAACGCCGAGCCTTTGTCTTCGAGATCAGCGACTACGGCTCCAAGCAGCGAAGCCTTCTATGCCGGCGCGCTTGATCGCATCTCGCGCTTCATGGTCGTGCTGGCGGCCGGCTTGAGCGCCGCTGCATGGTGGCGCTACGGGTGGCGCGTCGCGCTGGGATTCGCCTGCGGAAGCTCCGTCGCCTATCTGAATTTCCACTGGCTGAAGCGCGTCGTGATCGCTTTAGCCGACCGCGCCACCCAGTCCGGCCACGCGCAATCCAGCCAGGGAGTGGTATTGCGCTTCCTGCTACGCTACGTTTTGATGGGCCTCGGAGCCTATGTTATATTCACTGTTTCCCGCGCGAGTCTCTACGGGCTGTTTGCGGGCTTGTTCCTGCCCGTAGCGGCCATTGCGTGCGAAGCCGCGTATGAGTTGTGGATGGCTCTGGCGAAATCGGCTTCTGGCTACTAGCTTCTAGCCTCTAGCTTGAATCCCGCGGGCAGAATAAGTCGTTTGTTTTCGATTTAAGCTAGGAGCCGAGAAGCTAGTAGCCTTCTTCATGCCTGAACAACTCTGGTTTACCGAAATTCTGAACCACCTGTTCGCCGGTCCGGTCACGGGTCTGTTGCGGCGCTGCACATTGAGCCCAACTACCCGCAGGCGCCGATCACGAATGCCGTAGCCATGGAGCTTCTGGTGTTTCTATTTCTGGTGGCGCTGTTCGTCCTGGTGCGGTCGCCGCTTGTCCGTGGACAAGCCCGGCGCATTGCAGCACATCTTTGAAGGCACTCAGGTTTCGTCGAAGGCCAGAGCCACGAGATCATCGGCCATCACAGCGAGGGCTTCACGCCTTTCCTGATGGCCCTGGCATTTTTCATTCTGATTTGCAATCTGATCGGCTTGATTCCCGGCTTCGAATCGCCTACTGCGGTGCCCGTGGTTCCGCTGGGATGCGCGATCTGTGCCTTCGTCTATTACCAGGCTCAGGGATTCAAGCATCACGGCATTGCATATCTGAAGCATTTTGCGGGCCGATGCTGGTGGCTGGCTATCATCTGATGGTTCCGATCGAAATCATCAGCCATCTGGCGCGCATGCTGTCGCTGACTGTCCGTCTCTACGCCAACATGTTTGCCGGGGACATGGTGACAATGGTATTTTTTTCCCTGGTTCCGATTGGTGTTCCCATTCTTTTTCTCGGGCTTGCATATCGGGGTGTCGTTGCTGCAGACTTATATTTTTGTCCTGCTGACCATGGTGTATCTGGCGGGCGCGGTCGCGGAAGAGCACTAACGACAGTTTCTAGTTTCGAGTTTCTGGTTTCTAGTGCCGTTGACTAGAACCAAAAACTGGAAACTAGAAACCGCTGTCCAGCGTGAGGGCGTCTGCACTGAGAATGGCGTCAACCACCCACTGGCGGCAATTCATACGAGGAGAGAGAGACAATGCGAAGACTGTTGAGTTATATGTTCATGGCGCTGGCATTTCTGTGCTTCGCCATGCCGGTATTTGCGCAGGGCGCGGAAGCGGCCGGCGCGGTCAATTGGGTGGCCATCACCGCCGGCTTTTCCATGGCGATTGCTTCCGGCTTGTGCGCGCTGGGCCAGGCAAAGCCACGGCATCGGCGGCCGAAGCCTGGCGCGCAATCCCGCAGCCCGGCCCGGAATCCAGCTGGCGCTGATTCTCGGTCTGGCGCTGATCGAGTCGCTGGCGCTTTACACCCTGGTGATCATCTTCGCCAAGGTGAAGTAGGAATTCCTGGAAACTGAAAAAGCCCCGGACCTGTCCGGGGCTTTTCTTGTCCTGAGGAAAGATGTCTAGCCTACATCAGTTGCGGCTTGCGCTTGCCGTCCCAGTCGCCGTCCTTGGTGGCGGAAGAGTTCTCCAGAGAGTCCATCAGAATGCGGCGTAGGCGATAGCGGCTCTCCAGATCGGTATTGACGATCTCGAAGCCGACTTCATTTACCCGCGCGCGCCGCAGCAGCACCTGGCCGCGAATGTGGCGAGTGCCGACGGAAATGTCAATGTTGGCTTCCGAACCCACGCGGAGATTGTCTTCCTTCGTGCCCATGCCTCCGCCCAGGCTCAATTCACGAATCAGAATGTTGGATTTTCCCCAGGAGCTGCTGATGGATGCGTGCAGCGTTTTCCGCAGGACAATGCGCTCGTAACGCCGTTGCCTCACCCAGGGACAAGCCGGGGCCGAATCCAGCGGGGCAATGGCCAGCTCGCCGGGCTCCAGTCCGCTTTCCGCCATCACCTGGCTGCCGTAGCGAGGATCGATCTTGACCAGGGCCTGGGCGGCGGCAATGCGCAATTCGCGATGATGGCTCCAGCTCCACATTTTCTTGGCTTCGAGAAGATTGCGCAGCACCGGAACGGCATCGTTTTCCCGCAACCGGCCCAGCGATTCAACCGCCTTCAACTGCAGCAGCGGAGAGCGCCCTTGGGCCTCACCCGCTTCCGCCATCACCACCAGAGGTGGAACGGCGGTGCGGTCGCCACTCATGCCGATTTCATCGATCGCCTGGGGCAGGACCAGCGAATCCAGAATTTCAAGCAGCTCGAGCAGAGAGCGTCCGCGATCGTGGGCGGCGCCATAAGCAATCTGGCGCACCACCACGTCATGATAAAAGCGGTTCCACTCCGGCAAGCGGTCGGGCAGCAGTTCCAGCAGCGTGGGCACATCCAGACGGCTTAACAGTCCAACCACCGAGGCGGCCTGGCGGGGTTGCCCGGTGCGCACCATCTCGCGCAGCTGTTGCATAGCGGAGGCACCCAGTTCCTTCACGATGTCAATGATGCGGTCGCATTCTTCCCGCCGCATGCAGCGGAAGAAGCTGTCGGCAAGATGCTCCACCGAGGCCTGCGAAGTCCGCCGCAAGAACCTGAAGCAGGTCGGGCGGAAGCTGCGGCAGGTACATGGCTTCTTCAATGAATTCGGGCAGACGATTTTCCACGCCGATGCGCGGACGCAGTTCCGTGGCCAGCACCGGCCGCTGCCGCGCCAGGTTTTCCATGGCAATGCAGACTTCGTTCAAGGCGCCAAATTGTTTGTTGGTGCTGGCTTCGGTGCTCAGGCGCACAAATGCCGCGCTCAACATGCTTTGCAGATCGGGGTCGGGCTCCTTGCCCATGAGGTCGCCGATCTTGCGGATGGATGATGCCATCAACTCTCCGCCGGCGGCGGCGAACAGGTCGGCCAACTGGCTGATGCCGGTGGCGATTTTGCGCCGCGGCTCAGGCTCCTTGGCATCCAGGCAATTCAGGTAATTTTGCAGAATGGCGACGGCGGTTTCCTTGTCGCCACGGTCGAGCAGGATCTCGACAAACTGGCGCACGTTGCGCGGCGGCACGCAGGGCGCTTCATGCGAAAGCAGAACGCTTTTCTTGCCGGCTTCCGGCACTTCCGCCCAGAACATGCGGTCGAGGATGTCGGCATGCGACTCCACCAGGATGCCGGCCTTGCTCATCTTGTCTTCCTGCAACTTCAGGATCTGGCGCAGGGTGTCCATCTGCCGGCTCATGTGCTCCATCATCTGGTGCACGGCATTGACCTTGACTTCGCCCTTCTGGAAACGCTCCAGGGCGAAGCGAATGGCCATGTGCTCGGCCGCCTTCATCAATAACGGTGTGTTGTCCGCCTGCTCCGCGGTGACGTTGGCTTGCGAGCCAGACTACCCAGCAGTTGCTGCAGGTTGACTTTGGTGTTGGGATCAACCGTGCTGAGTTCCTTCTGCAACGCGCTGGTATCGGCGCCCGGGTCGCCGCCCACTTCTCCAAAGCGGGTCAGCAGCCGGATGGTCTGGATGACCTCTTCTTCCTGCAAGGGCACAACGCCGCCAGCCCAGGTTCCGCCTCCGCCGCCACCTGTGACGGTTCCGGCGCCCTCGACCGCGGGGCCTGCATTCGGAACGCTGCCGACCGGAGCGCCGCCGGGGACGCCGCCACTCTTGGCGCCTTCCGCGGCTGCGATCAATTGCAAGAGCTTCTGTGGATCATTCAGCCACTGCTTGAATTCCGGGCCCAGCGTCTGGGCCGCAATCTGCGCTGCAATGCTGACTTCGCCGGTAGACGGATCGGCGGCCACAAACTTCACTTCATTGATGCGAATGGAAGCGGTCTTTGTATCTCCAAAGGTGTTCTTGATTTCCTTGACCACGTCCTGGGCCTTGGATCCGCCCATGGCGAAGGCGCGCACCAACTGGATGAATTCATCCTTGGTGACCTGGTTGGAAAAATGGATGCTGGCCAGGCCGGCGGTGGTCAGCAGTTGTGCGAAGCTGCGCTCCGCCTGCCCCGTTTCCAGCGGAATCCCGTCCAGCAGTAATTTGTTTTCCGAGACGCCCAGCAGGAAAGCGCCGTCATTTCCCGTGGGCAAGCCATCCTGCAATTCTTTCCAGGTGATGTCGAATTGGCCTTCGGTGCGCTTGTGGTCGAGGCCATAGAGGCGGACGTACTTCACCAATATGTTCAGGCTGTGGACAAACGCCCGGGCGGACGCGACCCTGCTGCCTTTAGCTGTGTCTGCCGTTTGGATACGCGGCTCCTCTATTGTAGCTCTGGTACCGGCTAAGGGTAATGCGAAATCGTGAGAAGATACACATTACGGAGGTAATACCGATCATTGGCCTTCCGGAAGGGCCGTTCGCGAGGCCGCTCCTGGGCTGGGGCTCTGCAGGGTCCCGGAGGGACCCCTGAGAATAGCCCGCCACTTCAGTGGCGGGTAGGCAGACGAATTATGTGCGCGCCGTAGGCACGCCTGAAATGGACTCCTGGCGAATTGTCAAAATGTTCAGCCGTCCCTACCGGACGTAAATTTCGCTGGCCCACCCCGGCGTTGAAGCGCCGGGCTACTATCAGGCGTCCCTCTGGGACGCTAAACTAAAAACTCCTCTGCCCATGCCGATCATGGCCGCACAAAAAAAATCAGGCCTCGCGTTCTGGATGCAACGCGTCCTCGAAGAATGCGACCGCGCCAGCATCGCTTTCTCGCCCGATCCCGTCCACGACCTGCGCGTGGCCTTGCGCCGCTGTTGCTCCATGGCGGATGGCATCGCTGCCATCGATCCCGATCCGGACTGGAAAGCCATGAAGAAAGCAGGGAAGCGCCTCTTCCGCCGCCTGGGAGAACTGCGCGACGTGCATGTGATGCAGGATTGGGTGCATCGCCTGGACAGCCCGGACGATCCCGTCACCGCGACCCTTGCTGCAATCGGTTTCCTCCCGCGAGGCATTGCTGCAGCAGGAAGCCGTGCAGGCCCTGGCGGAATTTGATCGCAAGCAGTGGCAGCGCTGGAGCCGCTCGCTCCCCCGCCGCATGGCAAGATTCAGGCCGGGCAGCCTGGTGTTTCGTCACCTTGCACTCGAGCGCTGGACCGAAGCCTACAAGCTGCACAGCCAGGCTCTACGCGGCGGCTCCCAGACGGCATTTCACCGCCTCCGCATCAGAATCAAGCGCTTTCGCTACATCGTGGAAAACTTCCTGCCGGAGCAGCACGCTGCCTGGAGCGACGATCTCAAAGAGATGCAGGACGTGCTGGGAGACGTTCACGATCTCGATGTCTTGTGGCCCGCCGCCCTTCGCGCCAACCCTTTCCCCGACAGTGATGCCCACTCCCGCTGGCAGAATCGTATTCAGCAGGAGCGTGCCCAGCGCATCGAAGCCTACCGCAAGAAGATGGTGGGAAAAGATTCGCTCTGGCAGGTCTGGCGCAGCCAGCTTCCCGATCGGAAAGAAACACAAGCCGCCGCCTTGCTCCGTCTAAAGCTGTGGGCATCGTTGCTCGATCCCGACTTCCGGCACTCCATGCACGTTGCCCGGCTCAGCCTGCAGCTCTACGACGGGCTGACGGCACTGGGCAAGCCTTCACCGTCCGTCGCGCAGGAGCGCGCGATTCTACAGGTCGCCGCTCTCCTCCATGACGTGGGCCGATCGAAAGAAGACGCGGGTCATCACAAGGCTTCCCACCGGATGATCCGCCGCCTCCCGTCTCCACTGGGCTGGCCCGCCCGGGATTTGCTCATCGCCGGAATCGTTGCCCGCTATCACTGCGGCGCGCTGCCTCGCGCCGGACAAAAGGCCCTCCGCGGCCTCTCCCTGAAGCAACGGCAGGACATCGCTAGACTGGCCGGAATTCTCCGCCTGGCCAACGCTTTCGATACATCGGGCGACCACCGCGTCCAGCGCCTGCAGGTTGTAAATGGGAGCAATGGAAGCCATGCAAACAAAGTGCTCGTGATCGCGGCCCAGGGCTATTCCGCGCGCGACGACCAGGCCCAGGCCATCGCCGCTGCCCGCCACCTGCTCGAAATCGTCTATCGCCGCCCCGTCATGGTCAAGCCGCAGAAGCTCGCGAGCCGCAGGCCAAAGTTCGAAGAAACCAGAAGCTAGAAACTAGAAGCGGGAAACCAGCAAGTCACTTCCATCTTCCGCGTCCGCCGCGTACAGATACTACATGACTCACGCGCAATTGGTGGAAAGAGCCGTGGAGTGGCTGAGGGCGTATCGCTGTGGCGTGATTCTCTCCGAGCAGGCCTGCGTCAGTGGCGAAATGCCCGACGCCATTGGATGGAAGCGCGCCTCGCACTCCGTCCTCATCGAGTGCAAGCTCTCCCGCGCGGACTTTCTGGCCGATCGTGACAAACCCTTCCGGCAGAAGCAGGAGATCGGGTTGGGTTGCGAACGCTTCTATCTCACGCCTCCGGCACTGCTGCAACCGAAAGATCTGCCGCCGGGCTGGGGACTTCTCGAAGTGCGCAAGCGCAAGGTTGAAGTGGTTCGCCGGTCCGCTCGCGACCTGCGTACTCCAACCGGCCTGGCTTATGAGATGAACCTGCTGCTGGCCAGTCTGCGCCGCGTCGAAATCCGCATCGAGCCCCAATCCATCACCGAATTCCTCAAGTGGAAAAACCGCATGCAGCAATATAACGGCGGCGCCTGGCCTACAGGCATGGAGCCAACCCAGCAAGAACGCAACTATTTCCTGGAAAGCGAAATCCTCGAAAGCGAAACCCTGGGGAATGAAACCTCGGAACCGCCGCAGGCCCCGTAAGAATCAAGACTAATGAATGATGTCAAAGGCCACGACCAAGGTTCGGAGGTCCGAGGTCCGACGCCTGAAGTCTGGCGTTAAAAAACAAAACCGGGCTGGTTGGCCCGGTTTTGAATCGCGTCGAGTTGCGATGCGGTTACATCAGCACGCGGCGCAAACTGGCAAGAAGAATTCCACGGTCAGTTTGACCAGAAATGTCACTGCTACTTCGTGCCAGCCAAAAAATCAACGGAGACGGGAAGAACATACGACTACCTAATGCAAGCGCCCCGCCAAAGAAAAGCTCATCCTCGACATGTCGGAATGGCACGCTAAGTAGTTGTTATATAGGTAGTTATACTATGCACCACTATTTGTGCGGTAGTGCGGCAGCGGTCTGAGGTCCGCCAGGTGGGAAAAGATTTACTCAACAACGGAAATCAACTGAACGGGCCGCGAACGTCGAATTCTGGTGGAAAACGGATCAGGCAAGACCCAGTTTGTAGTTTTTAGTTCCCGTTCCCAGTTGCAGAGACTTTGGTCCTGTCTACAGCTCCCGGCGTCCTTCCATCGACTTCAGCATGGTGATTTCGTCGGCATATTCGATATCACTGCCGACCGGGATTCCCATCGCGATCCGCGTCACCTTGAGCCCGGTGCGCCGCAATTGTCCGGAGAGATAAGTCGCGGTCGCCTCGCCTTCAACCGTGGGATTGGTCGCCAGGATCACTTCATCCACCTGCCCGTCTTCCACGCGCCGCATCAGGTTCGCAATGCGCAACTGGTCCGGCCCAACGCCGTGCAGAGGCGAAATCGATCCGTGCAGCACATGATAGACGCCGTTGAAATGTTTGGTCTTCTCGATGGCCGCAATGTTGGTAGGCTCCTCCACCACGCACACCATCCGCTGATTGCGGGTGGGGCTGGCGCAGTACACGCAGGGATCGATGTCCGTAATGTTGTTGCACAGGGAGCACAGGCGCAGGCTGGCCTTCACGTCGCGCACCGCGGCCGCCAGCCCCTCAGCGTCTTCATCGGAGGAGCGAAGAATATGAAAGGCCAGCCGCTGCGCGCTCTTGCTCCCGATGCCCGGCAGCTTCTTCAGCGAATCGATCAACCGTACCATCGGCTCCGCAAATTTAGACATGGTTTGTTTTCAGGAAAGCCTGGAGTTCACTAACGGTAATGATTGGTCTGAAGATTTGGTTTTCAAATCTAAAATCATCAATCCAAAATCTACAATCGCTTTTCCTAGAGCCCCGGAATTCCCATCCCGCCCAGCATCCCGCCCATGGTGGACTGCATGGCTTCATCGACTTTTCTTCCGGCGCCATTAATGGCCGCCGTAATCAGGTCCTGCAGCATCTCCAGATCGCCCGCCTTTACCGCTTCGGGATCGATCCTGATGCCCAGCACCTGCTTGCTGCCGTCCATTTTTACCGTCACCGTACCGCCGCCGGACGAACCTTCAACCACGGTTTCCCGCATCTTCTTCTGCAGAGTTTCGTATTGCTGTTTGGCCTGCGCCATCAGTTCCTGCAGATTGAATCCGCCCATGTTAGCGTTTTTCCTTGTAGTCAATGATGGTCCGAATCTCCGCTCCGAACTTTTCCTTCATCCGGCGGACCACCGGATCCTGCTCCGCGCGGCCCCGGCCACCGCCGTTATTGGAGACGGGTCGGGCCGCCGTTTGAGCCACTCCGCCCGGCACGACCCGCAACTTTACCGGACGTCCCAGGGCTCCGCTGGCGGTAGCGATCATCAGCCGTTTCGCGTCGGGTCCCAACGACATCTCGACCACCGTCGCCGACACTGCAACTTTGATCACTACTTCATTGCCTTCCACCCGCCACTCGGCGGTTTCGAGCATGCTGATGAGGATGCGGTGGCCCGCGCTGCCTAACGCATTCAGCACAGCGTCGCGAACATCTTCATCGCGAAGCGGCAACGCCTTTTCTTCGGGAGCACGCTGGACTTCAGCCGGCATCTCAGGCGCCGGCTGGACCGCCGCGGCCAGAGCTGCCGATCCCATGACCACACTTGGCGCTGCTCCCACTCGCGATCGCGTGCGCGGCGGACATCGGCGCGTTATCCGCCGAGAGCTCCGGCTTCGATCCGCTCTTGCGGGCCGAATCCGCCGCAAACGGCGAAACATTCGTGGAGCGTGTAACCGGCGTTGCTTCGGACTTTTTGATGTCCGGCACCATAGACGGTTTGCCCAACGGGCGTACCGTGCCGGCTGCGCCGGCTTCGCTGAGCAATTGCTCGATCGGCAATAA
Source organism: Terriglobia bacterium (assembly GCA_963698825.1). Classification (GTDB taxonomy): domain Bacteria; phylum Acidobacteriota; class Terriglobia; order Terriglobales; family Acidobacteriaceae; genus JAIQFF01. Next base: position 104,008 of record CAVOSG010000009.1, read on the forward strand.
CCGGGCTGCGTGGGCCATCTTCAGCAAGCCTAATTCCAGGTGAAAGCGCTGCTCCTGCCGGTAGCCCAGTTCACCATGGGTGCGCAGCATGATCTGCAGATGCCGCGCCAGGTCTTCTTCTTCAAACAATACCGCGATGCGAGCCACCCGTTGCCGCTCGTCGTTCGAAATCTGCAGCAGGGAAGAGTCCGCTCCAGCTACCCGGGCCACGACGGCGTTGCGCAGGAAGCGCACCATCTGCCGGGCAAAGTGTGTGGGGCTATGGCCCTCGCTGATCAGCTTGTCCACCAGCCGCAACACAGTTTCGCTCGAGCCCTGGGCCACCGCCTGCATCACCTCTTCCAGCACGCCGGAAGGCGCCGCGCCCACCAGGTTCCGCACCTGATCGGCGGTGAGCCGCCCCGTGGACGAAGCGATGGCCTGATCGAGAATGGAAAGCGCATCGCGCATCGAACCGTCGCCGGCCTCGGCCAGCAACGCCAGCGCGTCTTCATCGGCCTCGATCTTTTCCCGGCCGGCCAGGTCTTTGAGCTGGTTGAGGATTTCCTCGAATCCCACAGCGCGAAAACTGAAATGCTGACAGCGCGATCGAATGGTCTGCGGAATGTCCTCGGGCTGGGTGGTCGCCAGCATGAACACGACATGCCCCGGCGGCTCCTCCAGAGTCTTCAGCAGGGCATTGAAGGCCGCATCGGTAATCTGGTGCGCCTCGTCGAGAATGTAGATCTTGAAGCGGTCGCGCGCCGGACGATACCTCGTGCCCTCGCGCAATTCACGAATCTCGTCGATACCGCGATTGGTCGCGGCGTCAATTTCAATCACGTCCACCGAATTCCCGGCACGGATTTCAGTGCACGATTCGCACACTCCGCAAGGCTCGGTCACGGGCTTGTCCGAGGAGCGGCAATTGAGCGCCATGGCCAGAATGCGCGCCACCGTGGTCTTGCCGATCCCGCGATGCCCGCTGAAAATGTAGCCGTGGGCCGTCCGGCCCTGCTCCAGGGCGTTCTTCAGGGTGCGGGTAACATGTTCCTGCCCGATTACCTCGGAGAATTTTTGCGGACGATATTTGCGGGCTAAGACCTGATAGCTCATGGTGAGGAGAAGCTTTAATTATACGTGATGCCTTCGGACCTGCCGCTCCCCAGCTTTTTCCGTTTCGCCCCTGATCTTCCAGCTGCCCCTTGCGCAGAATGCGGCCAAGGAATAGGCTTTTGGGCTGGGTCGGCTCAGTCCGGCCGGGAGGCCACATGCAGTTGAAACTTAGCACGCGGGTCGTAAAGGGTGTGACCATTATCGATTGCAATGGTCGGATCGTGTTCGGCGAAGAATCAGCTTTGCTGCGCGATACCATCAAGAAACAGGTGGGCCAGAACAGCCAGATCATCCTGAACCTCGGCGGCATCACATACATTGATAGCGGCGGGTTGGGAACGTTGGTGGCGCTCTACACCACGGCGCAAAACGCCGGCGGAGCGGTCAAGCTGGTGAACCTGACCCAGCGCGTCGGCGATCTGCTGCAGGTCACCAAGCTGCTGACCGTGTTTGAGGTTTTCGACAACGAGGAAAAGGCCATCGACTCGTTCGAGAAGGGCGCGGCCGCTTAGCAAGCTTTACCAAAGTGTCATCCCGAGCGCAGAAGCAGCCGCGCTAGCGCGGCGAGACCAGTCGAGGGACCTTGCGTTTCCGTGTCTCCTGAATGCAAGTCCGTGATGCACGCTCGCCAGCATGATCCCTAAAGCCGTTTTTCTTTTTGGCCTCGCGATTGCCGCCAGCGGATTGGTTTCTCCGCCACTGGCGCTGGCTTTAGGGCTTGCCTTTGGTTTTACGGTTCCCCATCCCTACGAGCAGAGCGCAAAAAAACTCTCCCGCTACCTGCTGCAGGCTTCCGTGGTCGGGCTCGGCTTCGGCATGAATCTGCACGACGTGATCCGCGCCGGGCGCAGCGGGTTCGTCTACACCGTCTTTGGCATCGGTTTCACCATGGCTGTGGGCATGGCCCTGGGGACAATGCTCAAGATGGAGCGCACGCCAGCCTTTCTGATCTCGACCGGCACGGCGATCTGCGGCGGCAGCGCCATTGCCGCGGTCGGCCCCATCACCGGGGCCAGCGATGAGCAGATGGCAGTGTCTCTCGGAACGGTCTTCGTTCTCAATTCTGTGGCGCTCCTTACCTTTCCGGCCATCGGCGCCGCTCTGCACTTGAGCCAGACCCAATTCGGACTGTGGGCCGCGCTCGCGATTCATGACACCAGTTCCGTGGTGGGCGCGGCCGCCAAGTACGGAGCGGTTGCTCTGGCCGTCGGCACCACGGTGAAATTGGCCCGCGCGCTGTGGATTGTCCCCATGTCAATCGGCGCGGCGCTGATCAAGCACGCCCGAGCTAAAATCCAGTGGCCGTGGTTCATCGCTTTCTTCTGCCTGGCGGCAGTATGCAACACGTATCTGCCCGCCGGTGCGGCGACATACAGTGTCGTGTCAAAGGCGGCAAGGATCGGTCTCACCGCAACTCTCTATCTGATCGGCAGCGGCATTTCCGTAGCCACGCTCAAGAAAGTAGGACATCGCCCCATGCTGCTGGGCGTGATTCTCTGGCTGCTGATCTCGAGCGGATCATTGTGGCTGATCAGAGAGGGTTGGATCGCACTGTGACTGCAAAAGCCAAATCCGCCGCAAGACCCAACATGCGCGAGAAAATCATGGCCACGATCCGCAGCATCCCTCGAGGGAAAGTCTCGACATATGGAGGGGTCGCCAAAGCCGCCGGATTCCCCGGCGCTGCCCGCCAGGTCGTGGCAGCGCTCCGCGGCGCTGTGGGCCTGCCCTGGCAACGCGTGCTGGGCGCCGGAGGCGCGATAAAATTGCGCGGCGACTACGCCTTCGAACAGCGATTCCGGCTGGAGGCGGAAGGGGTAACCTTCCGCGGCCGCAAAGTGGACATGAAACTACACGAGCACAAGTTCGCCAAAGTCCAGAAAGAAGGCAGGTTGAACAAGTAGTGGCTTTTGGTTTGCTGAGGTCCGAAGCCTGAAGTCCGCGGTCAGCCCTTACCGCTGGCTCGCTTCCTTGCGCGCCACTCTCTGGTTGAATTCTTCCGACCTGCCTCGCGGCACGGTCAGCATCTTCCATTGCGTGGATTGCAGGTGTTTCGCCAGGAATACGATCTGTCCGCAATGATAAGCGTAGTGAGTGATCTGACGATTGATCGTCTGCATGACCGAGTGCGCCTCTCCGCGGATCTCGACGGTGCGATTCATGTCCGCGTCCGACAATGGTTCGAGGGCACTGAATACGCACTTCCACCCGTCCTCCCATAGTTTCATTAGTGCGGCTCTCGTTGCGGGAGGATTTTCAAATTCGGTGTCGCGCTTGCGATCAGCCTTTTCGCCATCGCTGTTCAGAAAGTCAATCCAGCGGGAGCACATATTGCCGACCATATGCTTGACGATAATGGCGATGGAGTTCATCTCGTCGTCGAGAGTGGCTGAGAGTTGTTCGTCGGAGACCTGTTCCATCGCCAGCTCCGTAAGACCCTTGTAGTAAAGGAACAGGGACAGCGAGTCGCGCAAATAGGAAGTAGACAACTCGTGCTCCATACGCTCTCCTCCTAGATTTTGAACTGCGGATCAATCTCGACCTGATATCCCGCTACCAGGCGGTTGGTTTCGTTCGCCATACCCACCACCGCCATAAGCTCCTTGAACATGGCATCCGTCATGCCTTTGTTTCTGGCGCCCACGGTGTGGGATGCGATGCAGTATCCGCACTGGTTGCTGACGCTCACCGCCAGATAAATCATCTCCTTGGTCACCGGATCGAGCGCGCCCGGCCCCATGATCTGCTTACTGTCTTCCCAGGTGCGTTTCAGGGTCGCGGGATCGTGAGCAATCGCCTTCCAGAAATTGTTGATCCAGTCGGTCTTGCGGGTCGCCATGATGTCGTCGTAGACCGCCCGCACTTCCGGATTCGCGTCTTTGTATTCAATAAGGCCAAGGGTTGCCATTTGCTCTCCGGGTAGATCAGAAGATCTGAACGTGCGAAAGCGAAAGAGAACCACAAAGGAATGCCTTCTCGGTACTACGGGGCTTTGCCTTCTGCCGCCGGCAGTTCACCACTCAGCAGCTGCCCCAAACCTGCCGCCGGACACCGCACTCCCAGATAAAATTGCCCAAACAACGCATACACCGCGCTCACCTGGTCAAAGCGCATCTCGTAAATCAGCTTCTTGAAGACCAGAGGATCGTTCGCGAACAGGTCCACGCCCCACTCCCAGTCGTCGAAGCCGATGGATCCGGTGATAATCTGCCGCACTTCCCCGGCATAGCGTCTGCCCACCAGTCCATGTTCGTTCATCTGTCGCGCCCGTTCTTCAATGGGCAGGGTGTACCAGTTCGTGACCTCGCCTCGCCGGCGGTCCATGGGATAGAACGATATGTAGCGGTGTTGCGGCATCTCGGGAAACAATCGCGGGCGCATGGCCTCCGTCTGTCGCGCAAGCACGTCCGCAATCTCCCGCTTCCACTCGTCCGAATGCGCTTCCAGGCCGCGGTCTTTCAAGTCCCGATACGCCTTGATCGTGGACTCGTATAGCCCGAGCTCGATTACCGACAATACGAAGTCGTCGGCTCCAGAAAATCGCCGAGCCGGAGCTGCGCCAGCTGCAATTCTGCTGCGTTCAGTTCATCAAAAGACTGTCGAAAGTGGACGAACATCAGATCGCCCTTATGTCCCAGCAGGGAAAACAGCGCGGATTGGCCGCTGGGATTCTGTTCCATGCGAGCGAGCAGGTTCGCGGCCTCATCGACGATCGCGGTTTTGTCCGTTGCACCCACTTGCCGCCACGCGGACCAGTGGACTCGCATCATCTGATGCAAGACGCTGTAGCCCTCAATGGTCAGCGGTACGGGAGGAATTTCGCCGGAAGCAGTTTTCGGTCCAACGGGACGTGAAGCAGACATTAGCAATCCTCAGGAGGGTCAAACTTTGTCGGCCTTCTTTGCGCAAAGAAATAACGCAAAGGACGCAACGACAACTCGACCGACTATTGTAACTGGGGACGGTACCCAGGGCGGAATACGTGCGGGAAGGTTCTTCTGCGGGCCCGTTCAAATCACAGGCACCGCGACCACCCAGCAACACAGGTTTCCAGCTTTCGCCACGACAGTTACAATCTAACTTCACCGTCAGAGAGCCATCATCAATATGAGCGACCTCATCCAACTCACCAAAGACGGCGACATCGCTGTCATCACCATCAACAATCCGCCAGTGAACGCGATCAGCCCCGGCGTACCCGAGGGGATTTCCGAAGCCATCGATCAGATCGGCAAAGACGCCGCCGTGATCGCCGCAGTCGTCATCGGAGGCGGCCGCACCTTCGTCGCCGGCGCCGACATCAAGGAATTCACCAAGATGACTTCCGGCAAGGCAAAAACCGGCCCCGGGTTGCTCCCGCTGTTGCTCAAAATAGAAAACTGTTCCAAGCCGGTGGTGATGGCGATTCACGGCACTGCATTCGGCGGCGGACTGGAGCTGGCCATGTCGGGTCATTACCGCGTGGCCGCGCCCAATGCGCAAGTCGGACAGCCTGAAGTAAACCTGGGTCTTATTCCCGGCGCCGCAGGCACGCAGCGCCTGCCTCGGCTCGCCGGGGTCGCGAAAGCCGTGGAGATGTGTACCGACGGCAAGCCGGTCAAGGCGCCGGATGCGCTCAAGGCTGGCATCGTGGACAAGCTCATCGAAGGCGATCTACTGCAGGGAGCGGTCGCTTTCGCCCGCGAGGTTGCGGCCAAGCCCGCGCCCAAAACGCGCGAGCGCAATCAGAAGCTGGGTACGCAGGAGCAGAATGCACCCATCTTTGCCGCCGCGCGCGAAACAGCGCGCAAGAAGCAACGCAATCTGATGGCTCCGCTCGCCGCCATCGATGCGATCGAAGCGGCTACCAAGCTGCCTTTCGAGCAGGGCTGTGAAGTCGAGGCCCAGCGGTTCATCGACTGCCTCTACTCCGACCAATCGAAGGCGCTCATTCATGTGTTCTTTGGCGAGCGCGAAGTGGCCAAGGTCCCCGATGTCCCAAAAGACACTGCGACCATCGCCGTGAATTCCGCCGCAGTGGTCGGCGCCGGAACCATGGGCGGCGGCATCACGATGGTCTTTGCCAACGCCGGCATTCCGGTCGTGCTCAAGGAAGCCGATCAGGCGGCGCTCGATCGTGGGCTGGCCAACATTCGCAAAAACTACGCCACCTCGGTTCAGCGTGGACGTTTCACGCAAGAGGTGGTGGACCAGCGCTTAAAGCTCATCAAGCCCACGCTGACCTACGACGATTTCAGCCAGGCCGATATGGTGATCGAGGCCGTCTTCGAAGGCATGGCGCTGAAGAAGGAAGTCTTCAGTGAACTCGATCGCGTCTGCAAGCCGGGCGCGATTCTGGCCAGCAACACGTCAACGCTCAACATCGACGAGATCGCTTCGGTCACCTCGCGGCCCGCGTCCGTGATCGGGACCCACTTCTTCAGTCCCGCGAACGTGATGCGGCTGCTCGAAATCGTTCGCGGCAAAGCCAGCAGCAAGGAAGTGATCGCCACCTCCATGCCGCTTTCCAAGAAGCTGGGCAAGGTCGGCGTGCTGGTGGGCAACTGCCGGGGCTTCGTCGGCAATCGCATGTTTCATCCCTACGTCCGCGAATCGGTTCTTCTGGTGGAAGAAGGGGCCAGCGTCGAAGCGGTCGACCAGGCGCTCTACGATTTCGGCATGGCGATGGGCCCGCTCGCCACGGGCGATCTGGCCGGGCTCGACGTGGGCTGGCGGATTCGCAAGGAGTATCGGCATCTGGAGAAACCCGGCATCCGGCAGGCTTTTGCCGGCGATAACTTATGCGAGATGGGGCGCTTCGGCCAGAAGACCGGCGCGGGCTGGTACAAGTACGACGAGAACCGCAAGCCGACGCCGGATCCCGAAGTCGCCGCGCTGACCACGAAGTGGTCCGCCGAAGCCGGTATTGCGCAGCGCCAGATCACGGCGGAAGAGATCGTCGACCGCACCATCTACGCCCTGGTCAACGAAGGCGCGCGGATTCTGGAAGAGGGATACGCCTTGCGCGCGGTCGATATCGACATCATTTACATCAACGGCTACGGCTTTCCCGCCTATCGCGGCGGCCCGATGTGGTACGCCGACACCGTCGGGCTGAAAAAAGTCTACGATCGCATCTGCGAATTTCAGCGCGCGCACGGCGAACTCTGGGAGCCCGCTCCGCTGCTGAAAAAACTGGCCGCGGAAGGCGGAACCTTCGCCGATTTGGACAAACAAAAAGGTGCAGCTGGATAGCCTGTTCAGCTATCAGAGAATGTTTGGCCGACGATGGGGCGGACCAACGACGATCGAGCCGACGACCCACATGAGAGAAGCCGTAGTAGTTGCCAGTTCGCGCACCGGGCTTGCGAAGTCGTTTCGCGGCTCCTTCAACATGACGCGTCCCGAGGATCTCGCCGCTCATTGCATCAAGGATGTCCTGCGCAAGACGCCGCAACTCGATCCGGCGGAAATCGAAGACGTAATTCTGGGCTGCGGCCAGCCCCACGGGTCGCAAGGACACAACATCGCGCGGGTCGCAGCTCTGCACGCCGGCCTTCCGGTTTCCATCGCCGCCATTACGGTCAATCGCTTCTGTTCGTCCGGCCTGCAAGCCATCGCCATGGCCGCGCACCAGATCGTGGCTGAGGGCGCCGAGGCTGCGCATTGGCGGCGGAGTGGAAACCATCAGCCTGATCGTGCGCGACAACGATCCCAGTCCCGCGGTCAAGCAGGAATATCCCGGCCTCTACATGGTGATGGGCGAAACCGCGGAGGTCGTGGCCAAGCGCTACAAAATCAGCCGCCAGGCCCAGGACGAATATTCCCTGATCAGCCAGCAGCGCACGGCCCGCGCCCAGCAGGAGGGCTTCTTCGCCGGTGAAATCGCTCCCATCAAAGTCACGAAAGCGATCCTGGACAAGAAGACCGGCGCAGGTAGTCGGCACCGAAGAAGTCTGTTGTGATCGCGACGAGTGCAACCGTCCCGACACCACACTCGAGGGATTGCTCGCTCTCAAGCCCCACTTCGATACCACGAGCGGCCAAGGTTCGGTCACGGCAGGGAATTCTTCGCAGCTGTCCGACGGCGCCTCAGCGACCCTGCTCATGTCTCGCCAGCGCGCCGACGAACTCGGCATCCCCTACAAACTGATTTTCCGCGGCTTTCAGGTCGCCGGTTGCGAGCCCGATGAAATGGGCATCGGCCCCGTCTTCGCCGTGCCCAAGCTGCTCCAGCGCCAGGGACTGAAAATCGAAGACATCGACCTCTGGGAACTCAACGAAGCTTTCGCCGTCCAGGTCATCTATTGCCGCGACCGGCTCGGCATCCCCATGGACAAACTCAACGTGAATGGCGGATCGATTTCCATCGGCCATCCCTTCGGCATGACCGGCTCACGGATGGTCGGGCACGCTGGCCAACGAGATGGAACGACGCAAATCGCGCTACGGCGTCGTGACCATGTGCGTGGGCGGCGGCCAGGGCGCAGCCGGCCTGTTTGAGCGCCCATCTGGGAACTGAGAACCGGGAACTGACAACTGGCACTTGTAATGAACCACCGCAAACTCACCGCGGAAGGGATTCGCAGCTCGCCGGGCCAAACCGTCCGCCTAGTCGGGAGAGATATTTCCATGCCGCCTCCTCGTGATCGAAAATCTCGAGTCTCTCAAAGACTTCGTAGGCCGGGAAATCTCGACCACCGATTGGTTTGAAATGACCCAGGAGCGCATCCGACAGTTTTCCGAAACCACCGAAGACCGCCAGTGGATCCACGTCGATCAGGAGCGGGCCCGACGGGAATCGCCTTACGGCACAACCATCGCGCACGGTTTCCTCACCCTCTCCTTGCTTGCTTATTTTTCCCAGCAGGCATTCGAGATCAAAAGCGGCGTCAGCACGGTCATCAACTACGGCTTGAACCGGGTCCGCTTTCCTGCGCCAGTTCCCGCGGGTTCCATGATCCGCGCTCGCTTTACACTGCAATCGCTCGAGGACGCCGGCAACTCCCGCGAAGCCGTCTTTTCCGTCGTGGTGGAGACTCAAAGCCAGGAAGGTCAGAGCCAGCGCAAGCCCTGTTGCGTGGCGGAGTGGGTGATCCGGTTTTATCCGTGAAACCGGCTTAGGCACCATTGCGGGCGCCCAACTCCGGCGCTATAGTTGTCCGGAAATTCATGGAGGCGCCATGGCTGTAGCTACCCAGAACCCTCTCAACATTCCCGGAGCGCCCACGTTCGCCACCCTCGAAGAGGAGCGCCGTCATCGCAAGCAGCGTCTGGCCGGGGCCTTCCGTCTGTTCTCGCGCTTCGGATTCGATGAAGGCGTCGCCGGCCACATCACGGCGCGCGATCCCGAACATCTCGACCATTTCTGGGTCAATCCCTTCGGCATGCACTTCGGCCAGATTCGCGCCTCCGACTTAATTCTGGTGAACGATCGCGGCCAGGTCGTCGAAGGGAAGTACCCGGTCAACGGCGCCGCCTTTGCTATTCACTCCCAGGTCCACGCCGCCCGTCCCGACATCGTGGCCGCCGCTCACGCCCATTCGTTGTACGGAAAAACCTGGTCATCGCTGAATCGTTTGCTCGATCCCATCACCCAGGACGCCTGCGCTTTCTACGATGACCACTCGTTGTTCTCCGACTTCACGGGAGTGGTCTATGAAACCTCCGAAGGCGAGCGCATCGCCCAGGCCCTGGACGACAAGAAAGCAGTCATCCTGCGCAATCATGGACTGCTGACCGTAGGCCACACCGTCGAAGAAGCCGCCTGGTGGTTCATCACCATGGAACGAAGCTGCCAGGCCCAACTTCTGGCCGAAGCCGTCGGCGCGCCGGTAAAGATTGATGCCGCCAGCGCCGCCATCACCCAACAGCAAATTGGATCGCACATGGCCGGCTGGTTCCAGTTCCAACCGCTCTGGGCCCGCATCGTCCGCGAACAACCCGACTTGCTGGAGTAAGTGAATGTAGGCGCGAGCGTCCCGCTCGTGCAAAATAGACATCTTCACAAAGGAAAGGGTGCGTCATCCTGAACCCGGCTTCAGCCGGGTGAAGGATCTTGCGCGCATCTCACGAGCTTTGACCTCGTGTATCATGCCCACCGGGGTTTACGACCACTTCCCGCTAGAGGGCTTGCCAGGCCGACCATGAACGTTCCACTCACTCCCATCCGGTGCCTGTACCGCGCCGTTGATCTTTATGGAAAAAAGACGGGCGTAGTCTCAGGTTCCCATTCGTTCACCTACGCCCAGTTCGGAGAGCGCTGCGAACGCCTGGCGGCCGGGCTTCTTTCCGAAGGCATCCGCCCCGGCGACCGGGTCGCCTATCTCAGCTTTAACAACCATCAGTTGCTCGAAGGCTATTACGGACCGCCGCTGGTGCGAGCCATCGCCATGCCGCTCAACGTGCGCCTGCAGCCGTCGGAACTGGCGACGATTCTGAGTCATGCCGGCGCCAGCATGCTGGTTTTCGAAAACGACTTTGCGCCACTGGTCGCAGAGCTGCGCAAATCCTGCCCCAGCATCCGGCGCTATGTTGCGATTGACCAGCCCGTTCCGCAGGCGGATTTGTATCTGGAAGACTTGCTGGCGCGCGACCGCGTTCCGCGCCCCGGCATTTTCTCCTTCGACGAAAATGAAATTGCCGAGATTTTCTACACCAGCGGCAGCACCGGCACGCCCAAGGGAGTGATGCTGTCGCACCGCACCCTTTACCTTCACGCCCTGTCCATATTGTCCACGTTCTCCTGCAAAGATACGGACGTGGAGCTGCACACCATCCCGCTGTTCCACGCCAACGGTTGGGGACGCCCCCAAAGCGTCACCATGAAGGGAGGCCAGCACGTCATGGTGCGCCGCTTCGAGCCCTCCTCCGTACTGCGCCTCATTCAGGATGCGAAAGCTACGGGCATGACTCTGGTTCCCACCATGGCCAACGCGCTGCTCAACTGTCCCGACCTCGGCAAGTTCGACACCTCCAGCATGAGGTTGATCACCACCGGCGGCGCTGCTTCATCCCCCGAACTGATTGCCCGACTGGAGCAGGCTTTCCGCTGCGAGGTGTGTTCTGGTTATGGACTCACTGAAACCACTCCTGTGGTCACTACAGCTCAGCCCAGGAGCACCGTGGTCTGTGCCGACGAAACCGAACGGCTGGCTCGCGTCTCGGCCGCAGGCTGGCCCATGGTTGGCTGCGAAGTTCATGTTGTCGACGCGCAGATGCGCGATGTACCGCGCGACATGCAAGCCGTGGGCGAGGTTGTTGTCCGCGGCGACAACGTGATGGATGGCTACTACCGGGAGCCTGAAGCCACCCAAGCCGCCATCACCAACGGTTGGCTGCACACCGGAGACATGGCGGTCTGGGACGAAGAGAACTACATCTACATCGTCGATCGCAAGAAGGACATCATTATCAGCGGCGGCGAAAACATTTCCTCCATCGAGGTGGAGAAAGCCATCTTCGCCCACCCGGCAGTGCTCGAATGCGCCGTCGTCTCAGCCCCGGATCCCCAGTGGGGCGAAATTCCGGTCGCGATCATCGTCCTAAAGCCCGGCTAGAGCTGAGCGAAGAACAATTGCTGACATCCCTCAAACCGCGCATCGCCAAATACAAAATGCCCCGCCTGGTGCAGTTTGTCGAAGGTCCGCTGCCAAAAACCGGTACGGGAAAAATGCTGAAGCGCCAGCTTCGCGAGACTTTCTGGAGCGGTAAATCCACCCGCGTCCAGGGTTGAGTTTCGTATCCTCATGTTTCCTTGTCATCAGGAGATGCACCCGTCCCTAGCGCGAGCTCCTCGCGGCTGTCGCGCAGGCGAGGATCCCGCTCTTCCAGGCCCTTTGGTCGACGGAGCCGATGGTTCCGCGGCGGGACGCCCACCCTCAGCATCCAACGCTGGCACGACCATTCCGCCTCGCGTATATTGGACGCCTTCATGAGCCAGGCCCCCGCCAAATCCGTCATCATCCGCGATCTGCAAAGCCTCGAAGACCTGCGGCAGGCGGAAGAGCTTGAACGGGAAGTATGGGCGCTCTCCGATCGCGACGTGATGCCTCTGACCTTGATGATTGCCACCCGGGAAGCGGGCAGTGTCTGGGTGGGTGCTTTCGATGGCGCGAAACTGGCGGGATTCGCCTTCGGCTTCCTCGCCATGGAGGCCGGACACGTCACCCTGCACTCGCACATGCTGGCCGTGCGCGAGCCCTATCGCGATCTCGACTTGGGTTACAAACTCAAACTGGCCCAGCGCGAGCGAGCCCTGGCCATGCACGTCCCGGAAATGACCTGGACCTTCGACCCATTGCAAAGCCGGAACGCGCACCTTAATTTTGGAAAGCTGGGCGTGGTTTCGGAGACTTACCGGGTCAATTTCTATGGACCGGAAACATCCAGCGTCCTCCACCGGAATGGTACCGACCGTTTATGGGTAAGGTGGCCGCTGGCCAGCCGCCGGGTTCGTGACCGCCTCCAGGGCAAGGACTATCGGCCTGAGATGCTGGACGCTTTTTCACGCCTGCAACCCTTGCTTCAGTTCAATGGAGATGGCAAGCCGCTGCGCAACGATCTGGCTACCGCACTGGCCCGCCAGCGCATTGCCATCCAGATTCCCAGCGACATTCTGACGGTTGAGCAAAAGGATCCGGGCCTGGCTCGCGAATGGCGGGAGGGAACTCGCTGGGCGTTCACCGAAGCCCTGCGCTCCGGTTTCTTCGTGGCCGAGTTCGCCCGCACGGTTCGCGGCAATCAGGGCCCCGGCAACTACCTGCTCGAAAAAGGAAGCGTCGCAGACTACGTCCCCGAGCTGCAACGCAAGCCCCAAGTGTAGGCGCGATGCGTCCCGCTCGTGCGGCAGCGCCAGAGACCAGGGCTCTCCTGCAACCAGGCGTAAGTGTCCAGGATGCTATGCCAGACTCCCGCTAACCCGATCCTGCTCTACGATGGCGTTTGCGGACTCTGCAACCGCCTTGTCCAATTTGTTATCCGGCACGACCCCAACTCCCATTTTCGCTTCGCTGCCCTGCAGAGTTCCTATGCATCCCGAATCCTGCAACGCCACCATCTCGATCCGGATGATCTGGAGACGCTCTACATAGTCGAAGATCCCGGGAACTTCCTCGCGGCCCGCTCCTGCGCCGTGATCTCCCTCCTCCGTCAATTGGGCCGCCCGTGGCGCGCTGCAGCGGCTGCGCTCAGATTGTTCCCAAGCCATTGCGCGACTGGGGATATGGCGTTCTCGCCCGCCAGCGCTACCGCGTCTTCGGAAAATTCGAAACTTGCCTCCTCCCGGAGACGCAATATCAGGACCGATTTCTGGACACGTAGTCCGTCGGATTTCCTTCGCGTACCTTCGTGTCCTTCGTGGTTCATGAACTGATTCTCCGCGTGCAGACATTCCGCCCCGGCCCCTGTAAAATCTGCAATGCACTTTCCTCAACCCTGATAAATCGAGGGACCCGCATGCCCGAGAAGCCCCCTGCGGCCGACGCCCGCAGCAATATCGAGTCTGTTCTGCACGAGGACCGGAAGTTCGAGTGTCCCGAACCCTTCCGGCAGCAGGCGCATATCAAGAGCCTGGAGGAGTACGAGCGCATCTATCGCGAATCGGTCGAGCAACCGGACAAGTTCTGGGCGGGAATCGCGAGCGAGCTGCACTGGTTCAAAAAGTGGGACAAGGTATTGGAATGGAAGGCCCCCTGGGCCAAGTGGTTTGTCGGCGGCCAGCTCAACATTTCCTACAACTGTCTCGACCGCCATGTGCAGACTGCCCGCAAGAACAAAGCGGCACTGATCTGGGAGAGCGAACCCGGAGAGGTTCGTACCCTCACTTATCAGCAACTGCATCGTGAAGTAAAAAAGTTTGCCAACGTTTTGAAGTCGCTTGGCGTCAAAAAGGGCGACCGGGTGGCCATCTACATGGGCATGACGCCCGAACTGCCGGTTGCCATGCTGGCCTGCGCCCGCATCGGCGCGCCGCACACGGTCGTCTTCGGTGGATTTTCCTCGAACGCTCTCATCGACCGCATCCACGACTCCCAGGCCGTCGCCGTTATCACCCAGGATGGTTCCTACCGGCGGGGCGCTGAGGTCAAACTTTTTCCCGCAGTCGAAGAAGCGCTGAAGTCCTGTCCGTCAGTCAAGCATGTAGTGGTCTACCAGCGGACCGGTACGCCCATCAACATGCAGTCTGGCCGTGACCACTGGTGGCACGAACTGATGGCCAAGGCCTCCGACGATTGTCCCGCCGAGCCCCTCGACGCCGAGCACCCGCTGTACATCCTTTATACCTCGGGAACCACGGGCAAGCCCAAAGGTGTGGTTCACACCACCGGCGGCTATTCCGTTGGCACCTACCTCACCACCAAGTGGGTATTCGATCTCAAGGAGGAGGACACTTACTGGTGTACTGCCGACATCGGATGGGTCACCGGCCACAGCTACATCGTCTACGGACCCCTGCAAAATGGCGCCACCAGCCTGATGTATGAAGGCGCGCCCAACTTTCCCGAGCCCGACCGCTTCTGGAGCATCATCGACCGCCACAAGGTCAACATCTTCTACACCGCCCCCACCGCCATTCGCACTTTCACCAAGTGGGGCGACGAGTGGCCCAAAAAACACAAGCTCGACAGCCTCCGCCTGCTGGGCACCGTCGGCGAGCCCATCAATCCCGAGGCCTGGATGTGGTACCGCGACCTCATCGGTCACAAGCGTTGTCCCATCGTCGACACCTGGTGGCAAACCGAAACCGGACACATCATGCTCAGCCCCATTCCCGGCGCTATAGCGACCAAGCCCGGTTCCGCAACGCGCCCGTTTCCTGGCGTTGTTCCAGAAGTCGTCACCATGGATGGCAAGCCCGTGCCTGAAGGCTCCGGCGGATTTCTCGTCCTAAAGCAGCCTTGGCCGGGAATGCTGCGCACCATCTACGGCGATCCTGATCGCTATGTGCAGCAATATTGGTCGCAGATCCCCGGCATGTACTTCACCGGTGACGGCGCCCGCAAAGACAAAGACGGCTACTACTGGGTCATGGGTCGTGTGGATGACGTGATCAACGTCTCCGGCCACCGCCTGAGCACCATGGAAGTCGAGTCCGCCCTGGTGGCGCACGAAGCTGTCGCCGAAGCCGCCGTGGTCGCGCGCCCCGACGAAATCAAAGGTCAGGCCATCTCGGCCTTCGTCACCCTGGAGCAGGGAAGAAAGCCCACCAGCGAATTGAAAGACGAGCTGAGAAAGTGGGTCGCGAAAGAAATTGGCGCCATGGCCAAGCCCGACGATATCCGCTTCACCGACATGCTCCCAAAACCCGCAGCGGAAAAATCATGCGCCGCTTATTGCGCGAGCTGGCCAGCAGCGGCGACGTAAAAGGCGACACCACCACGCTGAAGACTTCGGCGTGATCGCAAAGCTAAAAGAGAGCGAAGAGTCGTAGCTCCACTGCTCACGTGGGGACAGCCGCCCGGCTGTCCAGTCGAGCGCCGCTCGACAGATTTGCAACTGTAAGAAATCGTCCGATCGCAGGGCTGGAACATCACGCCTGAACAACGGACGGGAAAAGCTGCGGAGCTTCGCTCCGCCGGACAGCCGAGGGCGGCTGTCCCCACGTGGGTCCTGCCGGATTTACTCCCCAGCGCCCATCATCACAATTGGCATCGTGGGCGTCGATGATCCCTGCTCGGGCTCGACCGTAATCGCGAAGGCCTTGGCTTCCACGCCGCCAGGCAGAGGCGGTTCAACCACGGTCGCACTGCCCCGGGCGTCGGGTTTGAATACGCCAGCCGGGATCGGCGCGCCGTTCGTCGGAATCAACCACAATTCGTAAATCTTCTGCGGCGGTAACGCCGGCATGTTGCTGGCCAGGAAGATCAGACTCGAGCGGTTCCGCACGTAAATCGCTTTGCCCTGCGGCTGCGGAGGAGCTTGCGCGGCCACCAGGGTCACGCGCATCGCGTCGGTCGAAGTCAGGGTGGCAACCACTTCGCGCGCGCGTTCCAGCTGGGACTGCTGCTGCGCCGATTCACTCTGCAACTCCGCCACCCGTTGGGAGAGATGGTCGCTCTGCCCAGAAGAAAACCGCCGCCAAGGCGCATACAGCGGTCGCCAGCCAGGGGACCAGTGTCCACTTCCGAGCTGTGCGCGGCCTCTCTGGCTTGCCGCGGCTCTTTCGAAATCGCCTTCAACAGTCGTTCTCGCGAGCGCTTCGGTGGCGCGGGCCCGGCAGCCGAAAGCGCGAGCAAAGCCGTGTCTCCGCGCAGCCGCTCCAACTCGCGGCGGCAGGACGAGCATCCTTCCAGATGCTTTTCCAGAGCGGCGCGCTCATCTCCCTGCAACGCTTCCAGGGCAAGCAGCGCGAGATCGTCGGCGAATTGTTCGTGTGCGCTCATGGCTCGAACGCCTTCCGCAAGACTTGCAACCCGGTGCGAATGCGAGTCTTGATCGTCCCCAGGGGCTCTCCCGTCTTGGCCGCAATTTCGGTGTGGGTGAGCCCTTCAAAGTACGCCAACTCCAGAGCGCTGCGTTGCGCCTCCGGCATGCCGCCCAGCGCTCCCCGGACTCTTTCCATGGCCCGCGACCGTTCCGCCTCGCCCGCCATATCCGGTTCCACCGAGACCACGCAATCCGCGATATCGCTCTCCGGACGGCGCTTGCGCAGCGCATCAATCGCGCGGTTTCGAGTGATCACTCCCAACCAGGCCCCCAGGTGGCCGCCGGCTCGCATCAAAGGCGGCCGGATTGCGCCAGAGTTGCAGGAACACTTCCTGGAGCACGTCCTCCGCGGCGCCGGTATCGCCGAGCACCCGTAACGCCACCGCATACACCAGGGAAGAGTAGCGATCGTAGAGCGCTGCCATCGCGCTCTCGTCGCCCGAGCGGATCGCCCCCACCAGCGAAGTCTCGCTCGCTCGTCCCGTCAATTCAGCGCCGGACAAACAGTTATCTCGTCCTTTCAAGAGTACGGCCGCAGACCCTCAGCGGATTGCTCCAACGCGGGTTACGCCCGTACCATCTGCTTCGCACGCAACCGGTTACGCAAGATAAGCAGGGAGGGCCGCGCAAGTCTGCCGCGAAACCATACCAGCATGCGCGTGGCTTCGACAAGCCAGGAGGCCGAGGATCGTGTTCGCGGAAGAGTTAGTCATTGTGAGCAGCGGCCGCTGGCGACAGCCCGCGCTCTCCCTCAAGCCCGGAGTACACTACCTGTTAGAGGGCCCTCAATGGGAGATCTAAGCCGCATTGGTGTCGCGATCGATACCCAACTGCTTCGCCGCTTCGACCGGTTCATCGCTGGAAAGGGTTACGAAAACCGATCGGAAGCATTCCGCGATCTTATTCGCGACCAACTGGTCGGATCTGCGGTCGTCGCTCCCGGCGCCTTCGTCGTGGGCACCGTCACTCTTATCTATGACCACCACACCCGCCTCTTGCCCGAGAAGCTCACCGACCTCCAGCATGAGTATCACCATGTGATTATCTCCACCCTGCACGCTCATCTGGATCACGAGAGTTGCCTGGAAGTCGTGGTGCTTCGCGGGAAATCGAAAGAGGTCCAAAAGGTGGCCGACCTTCTGATCAGCACCAAGGGAGTTCAGCATGGACGCCTGGTCATGAGTTCTCCAGAGACTGCGGCGCATCGGCAAAGCTCTTAAGCTGCTAGCTTCTGGCCTGAATCCTAGAATTGTGATGATTGCTCGACGACTGGAGGAATCAAGAAGCTAGCAGCTAGAAGCTAGCTTTCTACTGACTCTTCATCGCCAGCTGTCTTTCTTCTGGGGTCATCTGCTTCCACAGCACTTCGAGATCGCGCTGCACCCGCGAATTGCTGGGGTCCCCGTGGAGCGCTTTGGCGAACCAGCGATAGGCGCTGGGGAGGTCGCGGCCCACACAGTGCCCGGTCGCGTACATGGCGCCGAGCATGGTCTGGGCTTTCGCATTGGAGGCGCGCGCCGCGATCTGCAGATTGCGCTGCGCCCGGGCGCAGTCTTCCGGAACTCCTCGTCCGTAAAGGTATTTCTCTCCATCGGCCACCAGCCGGTCCTCAAAGGTGGCAGCAGGAGCGGTCGGCGAGGGTTTGGGGCTCACTGCTTTCGCCATGGGAACGGCGGTGGCGACTTGCGTCTCCTTCGGTGTCGTTTCGGTGGCCTCGGGTTCGGCCGTCTGCGCCGGACTGCTCTGTGTAGAACGAGCCTGGGCGGAACCTGCCTGTGGAGAAGAAGCCGCCGGTGTCTTGGGCGCGAGGCTCCGGAGCGGCCGCACTGTCATTCGGCGGTGGATTCTGATCACTTGGAGTCGCTGCCGGCGGGGCGGCGGCCGGGGTACTGCCTGCAGAAGACTCGACGGCAGGAGGCCTGGGCCGTTTCGATGGGCGCGGGCTGCGTGTCCGGCGGCGCCGGATTCGCCGTCGGCTCGACGGGCACAACCGGCGGCGCCGCTATCGCCGAATCTGGAGCCGCGGCCGGACTGACGGGTGCGCGGCTGGCCGCCGGCTTCTGGATCAGTCCAGCCCAGGGATATCCGTCGCGCTGCCAGTGCCAGGCCAGCAAACTTCCGCTCACCAGACAGCAAAAGCAAAGCCAGATAAAGTCGTCCGTGGCCTCGGGGTTGCGGTTCATCTTCAAGCAGGTAATCCAGATCCCGGGATCGTTCGTCCCCCAGCCCCAGGAACGATGGGCCGCTTACCGGCTGCCGTGCTCTTCCCGCACCACATCGTTTCTGAGCGGGGGCAAAGGGGGTCCCAACGGGGCTCCACACATGCCGCAGAAGCGGTATTGCGGGTTATTTTCCTGGCCGCATTGAAGGCAACGCACTGTCATGGCAGTCGGCATCACTATACTAATTCAGATGCGAAGTTGGCACGTCCCTTTGGTATGCACACTTTGTAGCGCCGGTATCGTGGCCACTCGCGCGAAAGTCCCTGGCCGCCTTTACACCTTGGTCTACAGCGTGTTACCTTAGTTGCACGTTACGATCAAATTGAAACTAGAAGACAGGAGTGCACTAGGTTAGTGCTAGCCAGAGAGCAAAAGAAATCCCTCATCGACCAGTACGGCACGCATCCCACCGATACGGGCAGCCCCGAAGTCCAAATCGCGTTGCTAAGCGAGCGGATTGGCCAATTGACGGATCACTTCAAAACGCACCAGAAGGACCACGGTTCGCGCCGCGGTCTTCTCATGCTGGTCAGCAAGCGTCGTCGCCTGCTGGACTACCTCAAGCTATACGATTCCGAGCGTTACAAGACGGTTGTGCATAAGCTAGGCCTGCGCAAATAGGTTTCTGCGAGGCCGTTCCCGGCTCGGGGTGTATTTGCCGGACCACCATCGGAATCATCTGGCCGTTGCGCAGACGGCTATCACGAAACAAGGAAAAAAGCCGCGAACGGTGTGTTTCCGGCCCTCCAGAACTCTACTGGCTCTTGCCCTTCAAACTGTGCAGCCTCTCCAAACGGACGCGCGTGTGTCCTCCTGCCAAAAGGAAATGAACCATGAAACAAGAAGTATCTGTTGAACTCGCCGGCGGTAAGACCATCTCATTTGAGACCGGAAAATTAGCTAAACAGGCGCACGGTTCGGTCGTTGTCCGCGTTGGCGACAACGTCGTTCTCGCCACCGCCACCGCCAACCCTGATCCCCGTGAGGGCATCGATTTCTTCCCCCTGACCGTGGACTATCGCGAGTACACCTACGCCGGCGGACGCATCCCCGGCGGCTTCATCAAGCGCGAAGGCCGTCCTAGCGAGCGTGAAATCCTCACCAGCCGCCAGATTGACCGCCCGGTGCGCCCTCTGTTCGAAGATGGATTCAAGTGCGAGACCCAGGTCATCGCCTTCGTGCTTTCCGCCGACAACGAAAATGATCCAGACGTGCTCGGCATCAACGGCGCCTCAGCAGCTCTGACCATTTCTGACATTCCGTTCCTCGGCCCCATCGGCGCGGTACGCGTGGGACTGGTCAATGGAGGGTTCGTCGTGAACCCGACCTACGCTGAAATGCGCGAGAGCCTGCTCAACATCATGGTCGTTGGCACTGCCGACGGCATCGTGATGATCGAGTCCGGCGCGAAAGAAGTGAAGGAAGAAACGGTTGTGGACGCCATTGAATTCGCCCACACCGAGATCAAGAAAATTTGCGCCGCCATCAGCGATCTGCGCAGCAAAGCAGGAAAGCAGAAGCGAAAAGTAACTCCGCCGGAATTTGACCAGGCTTATTTCGACGATCTGAAGAAGCGCATTGGCAACGATCTCACCGACCGCCTGGATACTGAAAAACATCCCAAGGCGGAAAGCGCCACTCTGATCAAGGAATTGAAGAAGGAGCTGCAAGCCTCGATTCCGGAAGACGACAAAGCCGGACAGGCCAAGCTGAAGACGTACTACGAGCATCTGCGTGAACGCATTTTCCGCGAAGAAGTTCTCGCCAAGAAGCGCCGCCCCGATGGCCGCGCCTTCGACAAGGTCCGCGACATTTGGGTGGAAGTTTCCGTTCTGCCACGCACCCACGGCTCGGCGGTTTTCACCCGCGGCGAAACCCAGGCCCTGGTCACAACCACCTTGGGCACGACCGACGACCGGCAGCGCCTTGAGACCTTCGAAGGCGAAGCCAAGAAGCGCTTCCTGCTGCACTACAACTTTCCGCCATTCTCCGTGGGAGAGGTGCAGTTCCTGCGCGGAGCGGGCCGGCGCGAAATCGGTCACGGCGCACTGGCTGAGCGCGCAATCTCGGCCGTGCTTCCAGGCGAGGAAGATTGGCCCTACACCATGCGCGTCGTCTCCGACATTCTGGAGTCGAACGGTTCGTCTTCGATGGCTTCCGTGTGCGGAGCCTCGTTGTCGCTCATGGACGCAGGCGTTCCCCTGAAATCCCCGGTGGCAGGCGTCGCCATGGGACTGGTCAAGGAAGGCGAGCAATACGCCATCCTCACCGACATCGCAGGCGCCGAAGACCACTACGGCGATATGGATTTCAAAGTTGCCGGCACCAAGGACGGCATCACCGCCCTGCAGATGGACATCAAGGTCGGAGGCATCACGGCGCAGATCATGCGTGAAGCCCTGTCCCAGGCCCAGCGCGGACGGCTCTACATCCTGGACAAGATGAACGCGGTCTTGTCCGGCTCCGCGCGAAAAGGTTTCGTCCTTCGCGCCGCGTATCTACACCCTGCAGATTCCGGTCGACAAGATTCGCGACGTCATCGGACCCGGCGGCAAGATGATTCGCAGCATCATCGAGCGCACCGGCGTAAAGATCGACGTCGAGGACTCCGGCAAGATCAACGTAGCCTCAAACGACGAAGCTTCGGCAGCCAAGGCCCTTCAGATATCGGAGACCTCACGGCGACAGCCGAGATCGGCAAGACCTACCTCGGCACAGTCACCCGCCTGGCTGACTTTGGCGCATTCGTCGAAATCATCCCCGGCACCGACGGCCTGCTGCACATCAGCGAAGTCGCGGAACATCGCATCAAAGATGTCCGCGATGAACTGAAAGAAGGCGACCAGGTGCTGGTGAAAGTGCTGGCCGTCGAAGGCAACCGCATCCGCCTGTCGCGCAAAGCCATCCTGAAAGAACAGCGCGCCAAGATGGGTGGCGGGAACTTCCGCCGGAAGACGGCGGAGGAGAAGGTGGCGGCGGTGAACCCGCTCACGCTCCCGCATTGACCATCGAAGGCGGCGCCGACTTTGCCGACGACGAACCCAACTTCAATCGGGATGCATCCGTAGCCGGAGCCCCCGCAGGAGATCGCGGTCCGGAGCGCAGCGGATCGTGGCCCGGATCGCGGCGGCGACCGAGGCGGTGATCGTGGTCGTCGCCCCGGTGGTGGAGGCGGTCGCGGAGGACGTGGCCGAGGCGGTCCTGGCCGTGGTGGCCGAGGCGGCTTCGGCGGCGGCGGACACGGTGGAGGGCGCCACTAAAACACGACTTAGACGACAAAGACTGAGGCAACAAAGACTGAGACAACAAAGAATGCCGCGATCAAGATCGCGGCATTTTCGTTTTGCCACGAATCACGTGGGACAGCCGCCCTCGGCTGCCCAGCCGAGCGGAACTCGGCAGCGGCAGCGGAGCGGCAAATTGTGGTAATAATCTTCCCTTAGCTCACATCAAGACCGAATCGTCGGCCAAGTGTCTGAAGAGCCGCCTCTTACGATTCGAGGAGCATCATGGAACACAATTGTCCGAACTATATCGCTACTCTCCCGCACCCCGGCTGCTCTCAACGCCCTTCTGCGCGATCTCCCAGAGACATGGACCTTGCCAACGAAGGAGAAAACACCTGGAGCCCGTTCGATGTAGTCGGTCATCTGATTCACGCCGAGCGCGCCGACTGGGTGCCACGAATCAAGACGATAATGCAGTTCGGCGAGAGCCAGGCGTTCGACCTTTTGATCGCGAAGGGCACGCGGAGAGGTTCGCGGCAAGTCGCTGGAGCAGCTATTGGATGAATTTACTCGCGTCCGGTCCGAAGACCTGTCGGCCCTGCGTGCGTTGAATCTGCGGCCCGAAGACCTCAAGCGGCGTGGACTCCATCCTTCTCTCGGAGCAGTGACTCTGTCGGAGTTGCTGGCGACCTGGGCAACCCACGACCTGACCCATCTGCCACCAAATCTCCAGAGTGATGGCGTATCAGTATCGAGATGCCGTAGGTCCGTGGAGCGCGTATTTGGGCGCTGCAATGCGCCGGCCACAGCTCAGCTGCCTGAAAGTGGAGTATCCTTGTGCCATGGATAAAAAAGAAATCGAGTCCCCAAAGCTGAACCGCCAACTTCCTGATCTGGATTACCGCATTCATGCTCCTGATATTCGCTCTGCTCGCCCATTTTGTGTGGAGAGTTTTCTAAGCCCGAGGGGCGGCGCAGCCGATCGTGGCACGACTGAAGTCGTGCCCTTCCAAACCTCGTGTCCAACTCGAACCTCAATACTGGCCATAGCGTCCCCGCACCGAATCCAGCAGCTTCCGCGAGTCGTAGCCCACACCATCCTTGAATACAATGTCGACCTTCTCAATGTCTGAAATCTGCTTCGACGGATCACCCTTCATCACCACCAGATCCGCGTTCTTTCCTGCAGCGATCGACCCGATCTGCTGGTCTCTGCCCAGGTATACCGCTCCGTTCAGCGTGGCGATCTTGATGGCCTCGACCGGGGAGAAGCCGGCTTCGACTAGTAGCTCAATTTCGCGCTGGTCGCCAAATCCCGGCAACACATCGCCACGGCCGGTGGGGTCGGGGCCGCCCAGCAGCAGTCCTCCGGCGGCCACGAAGGCCCGCTCCAGTTCCAGATCATGCTTCCAAAGAAGCGCCGGATCGATCTTGGGTGCACGAGGCGGCACGCGAGGCTGTCGCACCAGGAAGACATCTTCGCGCGCCTGCGGAGTCATCGCATCCAGGGCCTGCTGCCGCAGCACTGGACGCCCTCCGCCCAAATCTCCCTCGAAAACGGGCAAGGTTGATGTGATGGCCACATGATGGCCGACCAGCGTAGCGATCAGGTCTTTTGCCTCGGGTCCGCTCGGGTCCATGCGGGCAAGAGTTTCCTCGCCCGCGCTCTCGCTGCAAACATCGGGCTTCTTGTCGGGATCGAGCTGTGTGTTCACGAAGAAGCCATGCTCAAGGTTATCGATGCCGAGCTCGGCGGCCTCTTTGTAGGTGACGGAGCACAGGTGGCCGGTAACTTTGATGCCGCGCTTGTGGGCTGCATCAATCGCGGCCTTCAGCTCGGCGCGCGTGATGTTCATGTACGCCTTGAACGAAGTCACACCACGGTCGGCCCAGTACTCGACGGTTTGCCGCGCGTCTTCGGGGCTGGTCAAGTGCGGCATCTGCAGAAAGTAACTCTGGCTGCCTTCCAGATATGGTCCGGTGACGTCCAGATGCGGGCCGGGAAGATTGCCGGCGTCGATCCCTTTTTTCAAGTTCAGGTCCGAATAGGTTTCCACGCTGCCCGTGGTGCGCAGGGTGGTCACGCCGTTGGCGAGATAGAGGCGCGGCGCAGAGAACGTCATCTGCGGAACCACCAGGGGATCGTCAGCATGGTTCCGGCTGTCGAGATTCGGCCGCGCAATATAAAACAGGTGATCGTGCATCCCCACAATGCCCGGCATCACCGTGTAGCCGTGAAGATCGAGAACCGCGGCGCTCTTGTCCGCAGCCACATCCGAGCCCTTCTGGATCGCCGTGATCTTTCCACCCTCGATCACGACATTCTGATCTTCGACGGCGGCCGCGCCCGTGCCATCAATAATCCGAACGTGGGTGAGGACAACTTTCCCGGAGTTCACCCGCACGAACTCCTG
Organism: Terriglobia bacterium; assembly: GCA_963698825.1. Lineage (GTDB taxonomy): Bacteria > Acidobacteriota > Terriglobia > Terriglobales > Acidobacteriaceae > JAIQFF01. The sequence continues at coordinate 128,371 of CAVOSG010000009.1, forward strand.
CACCGCTTTCGACAGTTCAGGACTCTGTGAGTGGGCAGTGAGAGAAGCCAGCAGCAGCACAAAAACAGGCGACACCAAGCGCGACGGCATCTGAAGACCTCCGCAAAACGAAAGCCATTGTACTTGAGCGAGATGGAAGACAGCGCCCTGAAATCCGAAAGCTGCCAGCCGGCAACTCTCCACTCTCTCAATTCGCTATAATCTTCGCACGCTGGCAATCGCCTTCGGCACGAACCTGTCCCGTCCGCCGAGCTAAACGAAACTAAGGAGCATTCGGATGTGCGGAATTGTCGCTCTCTTCTCGCGTCGCGAGCCGATCTCAGCCGCAGTCATGGAGCGCGCTACCCGGAGCCTGTATCACCGCGGCCCCGACGGACAGCGGCACTGGATCGCGCCCGACGGCCGGGTTGCTCTGGGGCATGCGCGGCTCAGCATCATTGACCTCACGACGGGCGATCAACCCATCGCGAGCGAAGACGGACCGTACCCGGATCATCGTCAACGGCGAATTCTATGACTATGAATCGATCCAGCGCGAACTGGAACAGTCGGGACATCGCTTGCGCACCCGGTCTGACAGCGAGATTGCTCTGCATCTCTATGAAGATCGCGGCACCCAGTGCTTGCATCGCTTACGTGGCGAGTTTGCCTTTGTGCTTTGGGATGAGACCAACCGCACCATCTTCGCCGCCCGCGACCGCTTCGGGATCAAGCCACTGTATTACGCTTTCCACGGGGAGACGCTCTATTTTGCGTCGGAGGTGAAAGCTCTGTTTGCGGCCGGAGTTCCGGCCCGTTGGGATGCCGAGTCCGTCTCTCAATCCGTCGAATGTGGCGGCCATCAGGTTCGCACGCTTTACGAAGGAGTGTTTCAGGTTCCGCCCGGCCACTACCTGCTCGCCACCGACAGGCACATTCAGTTGATCCAGTATTGGGATTTCGATTACCCAAAGGCCGATTCCAATGCGACCCCGCGTTCCGATGCTGACTACGTTGCGGAATTCCGGTTTGCGCTCGAGGAAGCGGTTCGCCTTCGGCTGCGGGCCGATGTGCCCGTCGGGTGTTACCTGAGCGGCGGGCTGGATTCCTGCGCGGTTCTCGGCCTGGCGGCGAAGCATCGCCGCGATCCGATTCGCGCTTTCACCCTGACCTTTGATCGGGCCGACTACGATGAGGAAAGAGAAGCCCGCGAGATGGCAGCAAAGGTTGGCGCGGAATTTTTCCCCATTCCCATCCGCCAGGACGATCTTGCCGACCACTTTGCCGATGCCATCCAGCAGTCGGAGACGTTCTGCTTCAACGCCCACGGTGTAGCCAAGTTCCTTTTGAGCCGGGCCGTGCGCGATGCCGGCTACAAGGTAGTAATCACCGGCGAGGGCTCCGACGAGATTCTCGGCGGTTACGCGCACTTCCGGCGTGACATGCTGCTCTACAACCGGGATGGTCAGGACCCGGCTACCGTGAAGGCGCTCCTCCAGGATCTGGAAAATCTCAATCCCGTATCTCGAGGATTGTTGTTGCCCCACGGCACCGCCAAGCCGCTTGAAAATGTCAGGCGGGTTCTCGGCTTCGTGCCCTCATGGATTGAAACGTTCTCGGCGCGATCGGCCAAGATGCAGGACCTGTTGGCGGAAGATTTCGGCGCGAAGGTGGAAGCGCGCGAAGGATATCACGCGCTGTTGAGCGACATTGACGTCCGCCGCCAGCTCGCAGGCAGAGATCCCGTGCATCAGTCGCTTTACCTTTGGTCGAAGACGCTGCTGCCCAACTACATCCTCGCCATGCTCGGTGATCGCATGGAAATGGCGCACTCCATCGAGGGCCGCGTGCCTTTCCTGGATCATCATGTGGTGGAGGTCCTTCGTTCGCAGCCGGTGACTCAGAAGATCCGCGGCATGACCGAGAAGTACGTTCTCAGGGAAGCGGTGCGTGACGTAATCACCGATACCGTTTACCGCAGGCAGAAACACCCGTTCCTGAGCCCGCCGGCGACTCTGAATCCGAAGGAGAAACTCAGCACGCTGGTGCAGGACACACTACGCGGCCCGGTTCTGGCTTCGATCCCGTTCTTCGATCAGAAGAAGGTCATAGGACTTCTGGACAGCGTGGACACCATGGATGAAGGCTCTCGTGTCGCCAATGATCAGATATTGATGATTCTGGTAAGCGCGTGCGTTTTGCAGGAGCGCTTTCATTTGGCAGCCTGACGCTGGCGAGGACGCCCCCGTCTACACTCGGGCCGGGGCGGCCGCTTTCTTCGGGAGGATCTCTCCAATGCGGCGAATCTGCGCTCCGACGCCGCGCAGTTTTTCTTCGATGTTCTCGTAGCCGCGGTCAATGTGGTACACGCGGTCGATGATCGACTCGCCTTCCGCCACCAGCGCCGCCAGCACCAGGGATGCCGAGGCCCGCAGATCGGAAGCCAGCACCGCCGCCGCGCTCAGGGGCGAGGGGCCGCGAACCACGGCGCGCCGTCCTTCGATCTTGATATTTGCGCCCATGCGCACCATTTCCTGCGCGTGCATGAAACGGTTCTCGAAAATATTTTCTGTGATGACCGACGTGCCCTCGGCCTGGGTGGCCAGCGCCATATACTGCGCCTGCATGTCGGTGGGGAAGCCGGGATACTCCTCGGTCACAATGTCCGCGGCTTTGATGGGATTGTCGCCCATCACGCGCACCGAGTCGGCGGTATGGCCGAGTCTTGACTCCGACTTCGTTCAGCTTTTCCAGCAGCGCGCCCAGATGCGCCGGCTCGCAGCCCGCAACGTTCAAATCTCCGCCGGTCATCGCGCCGGCAATGATGAAAGTGGCGGCCTCGATCCGGTCGGGAATGATGCGATGTTTTGCGCCGTGCAGTTTGCTGACGCCCTTGACGCGGATGGTCGAGGTGCCCGCGCCTTCAATCTGCGCGCCCATCTTGTTGAGCAGGTCGGCCAGGTCGGCGACTTCAGGCTCGCGGGCGCAATTCTGCATGACGGTTTCGCCCTCGGCCAGGGTGGCGGCCATGAGCAAGTCCTCGGTGCCGGTCACGGTGATCCTGTCGAATACAATCTCGCCGCCCCTGAGGCGATCGGCGCGGGCCTCGATGTAGCCATGCTCCTGCGTGATTGTTGCGCCCAGCCGTTCCAGTCCTTTGATGTGCAGATCAATGGGACGCGCGCCGATGGCGCATCCGCCGGGAAGGGAAACCCGGGCGCGGCCGCAGCGCGCCACCAGCGGCCCCAGCACCAGCGATGGAGGCGCGCATCGGTCTTGACCAGCTCGTAGGACGCTTCGGGGCTGGTCAGATTGCGGCAGCAAATGGTGGTGCGATGCTGCGCGCGGCCGTATCCCAGTTCGACCTCGGCGCCCATGGCGGCGAGCAGTTTGCGGGTGGTTTCAATGTCGCGCACCTGCGGAATGTTTTCCAGAATGACCGGCTCTTCGGTGAGCAGGGCGGCGGCCATGGCGGGCAGGGCCGCGTTCTTGGCGCCGCTGACGCGCATTGTCCCCAGCAGCGGATTGCCGCCGCGAATCACAAATTTGTCCATAGGCCAGTCGATTCGATCGGCGACCGCGAAACAGGTAGCCAGAGTATCCACGGGCGACCGTCTAATCAGCGGCGAAGGCTGTGGATGTGGTCATGAGATTGTCAGTCGGAGCACCGGCGACTGATGTGCCGCTCCCCGATCGGCGTGGGCGGGACGCTGGCGCCTACGACCGCCCTACAGGCTGCGCGCTGCCGCGATCGCCCGCCGCACATGGCCGCCGGCGAGATTTCAGCGCTCGCTCCGCGTCGGCTTGCGGTCCACCTGCGCTTCAGCATCACCAGCCCAACCGGCACGCTGTTTCCGGCTGTCCTGTAAAGCCTTTCGGCGCGCCTGCTCGCTCACCCCCGCGGCCTGCTGCAGGATCTCGACGCCGCGCGCCGCCAGCTTCTAGTTTCTCGGCGTGACGTTGACCATCAGGTTGCCATAGACGTAGCCCAGCCGGGTCATGGCGCCGCTGGAGAGCATGTTCAGCACCATCTTCTGCGCCGTGCCGGCTTTCATGCGGGTCGATCCAGAGATCACCTCCGGTCCCACTTCGGCCACGATGGCGAGGTGCGCCGCCTTTTCCAGCGGCGTAGTCGCGGTTGCAGGTGACGGAAATGGTTTGGCGCCCTTGCTGCGCGCATATTCGACGGCGGCGACGGTGAACGGAGTCCGTCCGCTGGCCGCGATTCCTACGACCACGTCGTTCCGGCCCGGCTTTCTTTTCGCCATCTCACGCCGGCCGAGTTCGCGGAATCTTCGTTGGCCTCCACGGCCGACGCCAGGGCTCGGCACCGCCGGCCATGACGAACTGCACCGTTCTGGGGATCGATGTTGAAGGTGGGCGGACACTCGGCGGCGTCGAGGGCGGCGATGCGTCCACTGGTGCCGGCGCCGACATAGATCAGCCGTCCGCCGCGCTTCAGGCATTGGCGATCAGGTCGATGGCGCGCGCGATCTGCGGCAGCGCCCGCCGCACCGCGTCGGCCACCTTGGCGTCCTCGGCGTTGATGACGCTGACGATTTCGAGCGAGGACTTCAGATCCAGATCAGCCGAAGCGCGATTGGGCTGCTCGGTGGTGAGCCGGCTCAGGTTTTCCCGCGGTTGCTTGCCGGTCGCTTCAAAGCGTTTTCTCCAGCGCTTCCATCATGGCATCGTGAAACACGGGCCGCACTGCCTTGATGGCTTGTTGCTGCAATCGGGCCAGGTCCGGTTGGTAAGCAAAGTGATGGAAAGCTGGCGCTCGGGATCGATCCAAGCGAGGTTCCGGTATAGCCCAGATGCCCAAAGGAACGGGCGGAGAAATATTTTCCCGACTGCGAGGGCGAGGAAGGTGTGTCCCAGCCCAATGCCCGGGAAGTGCCGGCAGGCGCGGTTTCCCGGCGAGTGAAGAGCGCCAGGGTTTCCGGGCGAACCAGCGGGCGGCCGCCTTGCAGCAGGCGTAGAAAAGATCGCCAGGTCTTCGGCGGTCGCAAACACGCCGGCGTGTCCTGCCACGCCGCCCAGCACGCTGGCATTTTCATCCTGCACTTCGCCCTGGATGATCCGCTTTCGGAAAGCTGCGGTCATCGGCCGTGGGCGGAATCGCAGCACGCCAGGCTGGCGGCGGATTGAACGCGGTGTGCGACATGCCCAGCGGGCCGAATAGTTCGCGCTGGCAGAAACGGTCGAGGCCCTCATCGGCGACACGCTCCAGCGCGATCGCCAGAATGATGAAGCCGATGTCGCTGTACTCGGCTCTCGTGCCGGGGTCGGCCGTAAGCGGGGTGGCAAATGCGGCCGCCAGCAGTTCATCCCTGGTTTTTGCCTCAGAAAGAGCTTCTCATAAGCGGGCAGCCCGGAGGAGTGGGCCAGCAGCATGTGCACCGTTACTCGCTGCGGCGCGCATCGCTGCCGGCGAACTCCGGCACGATGCTGACCACGGGCGCTTCCAGGTCGATGAGTCCGCGCTCGTACAGAATCATCGCCATGCTGGTGGTCGCCACGGCTTTGGAGACCGAGGCCAGATCGAAGACGGTAGCGGTGGCCTCAGGAGAGCCAGGTTCGTAAGTGAAGCGGCCGAAGGCCTTCAGCGCAACCAGTTTTCCGTGCGAGTAGCCGCAATGGAAACAGCGGGAAAGGCCGTTTGTCCAATACCTTTTTGGAACACGTCAAAAGCACTGCCAAAAACCTATCCTGCTGCTCGTAGGCGGGAGCAGGAAAGCGAGGGGCACGGCTGCACCGTCTTGCCGGTTTTCGGCGAGAGAACTCTCTGAAAACGCATGAAGTTCTAATGTTCGGGTTAAAGCAAAGTTCCTGGGATGGGTAAAGCAGTCGCGAAGGCTTTGACCCCACACAGGTTCGGCACCCTCGCCGCGCAGTAAACTATTTCTAATCCCTTTCTGCTGCTTTAGAGGTGTGATCAGTATTGTGAACCTTGTCGCTAGTGGCTTCATTTCCCTTTCGCCGGACCCGGGATATTGCCAGGTGCAAGTCGAAAATCACCCTCTCCCGTGTGGTCAACGAACGTAACTGTACCGTTGTCGCCGATGCCGTCGACGTGGTGATAAAGCCAGATTTCTACTGCGCTTGGACCCTTTGCGCCTCTCGGATAAACCTCCAGCTCATCCGGCGGACCGTAGACGATGTAGATGTGGCCGCGATCCGTCTGCCAGCCGGGCTTGCCGGAGGCTGTCCCAAACCGGTCGTTGGCAAACGCGATCCGGCGGTAGTGTTCGTCTCTGAACTCGTTTGCGGCGTGCCCGGCGTAGGATCGCGGCGAAGCCAGAACTGGTTAATGAACATGTCGCGCTCGGGATCGGTCGCCAGCTTCAGAAAGGCGGCGCGCTCCTGATCGTTGATGATGTAGACCACCTCTTGATTCAGCCAGCGAAGATAAGGAGATGCCGCAGGGAGATTCGTCTGCTGCTCCGGGGCGGAATTTTGCGGAGGCGATTGCCACGCGGCCAGAGCGACCGTGGCGGTCGCGATGAGGAGAACGGCCGCGAGCCAAGGTGTCCAGACGCGGTTCGGGCTTTTCGGATAGAGCAGACGGCGGATACGTTTCACGAGACTTCCTCCTGTAGCGGCGATTCCAGGTTCGGCGCAGCGTTGTTGTTCGAGTGCGGCCAGTGCAGCGGCATATTGGCGCGCATTGCCGCTCAAAGCGACCACGACATCGTCACAGCAGTTTTCGCGCTCAGCGCGGATCACATGCGAGATCCACCAGATCGCCGGATGGAAAAAGAACAGGCCCTCCACCGATCGCTGCAATAGGTTCACGATGTAATCGCAGCGGCGGATATGCGCCAGCTCATGCAGCAGGATGGCTTCGACCTGTTCCGCCGGAAGCCCGGCAAGTAATCCGACCGGCACCAGGATGAACGGGCGGAAATGGCCAAGGACCATCGGCACGTCCGCCAGGCAGGATTCGAGCAGCAGAACCGGCCGCGAAACGCGCAGCCGGGTGCCCAAACGCGAGAGCGTTTGCTGCCAGAGATCGGGCGCGCAACACACGCCGTGCCGGCGCAGCCGGGTTACCGAGATCCAGCCGGCCAGGTGCCGCAAAGTGAAGATCCAGACGCCCGCAATCCAGAACGGTGTGAGCCAGGGGACGACTGCGGCGAATCCCGGATTCCAAGAGCCAGATGCATTCGTGCTCGTCTGGACATTCCATGCCGGGAAGGCAGGCGTCGCCGCAATCCGAATCCCGTGCGCGGCGCGCAATCATGTGAGCGAAGGTCAGGGCGAAGCCGACGAGCATTGCCAGCATCGCAAGAGACGCGGCGGTATAGCGCACGCGCGGCGACCGCATCGTGGCCATTACACAGGGGAGAGCGCCCGCGAGGAATGCGCCTTCCCAGAGTGAATGGAGCAGCGTCCAGCCGGCTGCCCCGGCGAGCGGTGTCGCGACCCAGGTTTCGAGGAGCCTCATTTCTCCTCCTTCCGATACTCGTTGAGCAGCTTTCGGAGTTCGTCGAGTTCCTTTCGTGTAGCCTTTCGCGCCGAAAGCGCGCCGATCATGAGCGCCTTGGCCGACCCGCTGAAAGCGCGATCCAACAGATGCCCGGCGAGCTGCCGCTGGGTCCATTCGCGCGGCCGCGCGGCTTCGTAGATGTGCGCGCGCTGCTTCTCGTCGCGGCGCACCAGCCCCTTTTCGGACATGATCTGCATGAACTTCAGCACGGTGCTGTACTGCGCGGGCCGCCTGCGGCGATCACGCTATGAACCTCGCGCACAGTGGCCGGGCCGATGCTCCACAGGACGGTCAGGATTTCCAGTTCGGCATCGGTGGGTCTGGGAGGCTCGGCCATATACGAAGACTTTACTAGTAAAGCTTTCGTATGTCAAGAGAGGATTCGGCCCACTCGAACAGGAGCAAGGCAGTTGATGGAATCAGGCGATTACACCAACGACCCGGTCAACGAGCGGAATGGTGATTTTTCAACCTCTAACCTGGGGCTCCATCTCCGCCGGCCTTCCACTAGAAACACGTGGAAGTCCGTGGCCACAGGCTGGGCCCCGAGCTCCCGCGTCGTAGGAGTGCGACTTGACCCCGATGATACGTCGAGTGGTTCGCCATATGTTGCATGAGATGTGCCAGGCGCGCTTGGGTCGCGCGGGAAACGGAAGCATTTGCTGAAGGGATTCGTTTGTGACCCGATTCACGAACTCGGTCTGTGCTTTCTCGACTTCCACCCACTTTGACCGCACCGCAGCCACATCGGAAAGCGCATCCGGCCTGAATAGCCCGTCCCGCCGCTGTCTCAAGTCTTCCACGAGGGCGGCGCTACTGGGCGGTTGCTTCCGATCCTCGAGCCAAATCCACTCGCCCCCGATGATGTGGACGAGCGTATCTCGCACCGAACGAAAGCTGCCACCCAGGTCACGCGTGAACTGCTCAGTGCTGAGCGTAGAAGCCGCCTGCAAAACCCTGTTTGTTCGCCCAGCGGTCATATTCGCAGAGCAGCTGAATATCGTCTCTAGTCATAGTTACGGCGAAATCCCGACTCCTCTCGTGTCGGAAATCTTAGCCGCGTTTATTCCACCATCGCTGTACGCAGTCCCCGTTCGCTCCACGCCGCCGATACCAGAAACGGCACCCCCTTACTTCAGTTCCTTGAGCAATCCCACGCCGCTTGTGTAAATTCAAAGCATCCACTCAATTTTTACAACTCGCCGGCTGCCGACGTGTGGCCTTGCTGCAGCAGTGCTTCTTGTCAGCCTTCTATCCAGGCTGGCCTCGGCTGCCACAGCCAAGACCACGAACCCCCCAAAACTGGCGGTCCTCGACTCCATTGTTCTCGACGCCATCCACGACCATCAGATTCCCGGCGCCGTGCTGCTGGTCGGGCACAACGGAAAGGTGGTCTACCGCAAGGCCTTCGGCAATCGCGCGCTAGAGCCCGCGGAGCCCATGACGTGGGACACGATTTTCGACATCGCGTCCCTTACCAAAGTCGTGGCCACCACCACCGCCGTGATGCAACTGGTGCAGAAGAGGCGAAGTCCGGCTGAATGATCCGGTGGCAAAATATATTCCCGAATTCGCAGGGAACGGGAAAGAAGACATCACCGTCCGCAACCTGCTGACTCATTTTTCCGGCCTGCGTGAGGACTTCGATCTGGATCCGCCCTGGCAGGGCCGCGACGCCGGCATGCGCCTGGCCTTGCGGAAAAGCCGGTGTATCCGCCCGGTTCCCGCTTCCTTTATAGCGAACCAATTTCATGACTCTGGGCGCGCTGGTGGAACGCGTGACCGGAATACTCTGGAGCATACTGCGCCCGAAAAATCTTCGCCCCCTGCGGATGGCGCACACCCGTTTTCTCCGCCCGCGTCCTGGCGATCGAAGATCGCTCCCACCGAGTACGACGAACAGGGCAAGATGCTGCGCGGCGTGGTGCATGATCCCCGGGCGCGCCGCATGGGCGGCGTGGCCGGGCATGCCGGAGTTTTCTCCACCGCCGACGATCTCTCCCGGTTTGCTCGAGCCCTGCTGAAGGGCAGCCCGATCCTGGCCGGAGACATGGTCGAAAAGATGACCACGCCGCAGCAACCGCCGACCGCGCAGGTGCTGCGGGGTTTCGGCTGGGACATCGATTCGCCGTTTTCCAGCAATCGCGGCGAACTTCTTGCCCGTGGGATCGTTCGGCCACACCGGCTTCACCGGCACATCGCTGTGGATCGATCCGACGACCCAGACTTACATCATTCTGCTGACCAACGCCGTCCATCCTCGCGGGAAGGGAAGCGCATCGCCCTGCGCTCCAAGGTTGCCACGGCTGTGGCTGCGGCTCTTCCGCTCACGGTCAGCGAGAAGGACGAACTGCGCTGGAAAAGCATCACCGGATACAACGAGGCCCAGACCGCGGCCCGCCGCATCGCGACGCGTAACGGATCGGTGCAAACCGGAATCGATGTCCTCGAGGCCCAGAATTTCGATCGTTCTCCGCGCCTCCACCGGCAAAAAGCGAATCGGACTGCTCACCAACCAGACCGGAATGGACCCGCAGGGACGCCGCACTATCGACGTCCTGGCCCAGGCCCCGGGCATTTCACTGGACGCGATTTTCAGTCCCGAGCACGGCGTCACCGGCGCCCTGGACACGACCGACGTGGCCAACACGGGACGCGGCCACAGGTGTCCCCGTCTACAGCGTGTACGGAGTGAAGGACGCCGATCGCAGGCCCTCCTCGAAGTTCTGAAAAATCTTGATGCGGTCGTCTTCGATATCCAGGATGTTGGCGCCCGCTTCTATACCTATGAGACGACCCTGGCATATTTTTGGAGGCCGCGGCGAAGGCGGACATCGAAATCATCGTGCTTGACCGCCCAAATCCGATCACCGGTTCTTTTGTGCAGGGCGCTATCCCTGATCCCGGCCGCGAAAGCTTCGTAAACTATTTTCCTGTGCCGGTCCGCCATGGCATGACGATGGGCGAACTGGCGAAGATGTTCAACACCGAACGTAATTCAACGCCCGACTGACCGTCGTCCCCATGGAAGGATGGATGCGCGGCGATTGGTTCGATTCGACCGGCTTGCCCTGGACGAATCCTTCGCCCAATATGCGCAGCCTCACCGAAGCCGCTCTGTATCCCGGGCGTGGGCCTGGTGGAATACACCAATGTTTCCGTCGGCCGAGGCACCGACACCCCATTCGAATTGCTGGGTGCGCCCTGGATCAAGGGCACGGAGCTGGCGCAATATCTGAACGCCAGAAACATTTCCGGCGTGCGCTTCGTCCCGATCAGGTTCACTCCCAGCGCCAGCAGCACTCCGGCCAGAAATGCGAAGGCGTCAATATTGTCTTGATTGAGCGCAATGCTTTAGATGCAGCGGAACTGGGCATTGAATTGGCGTCCGCGCTGCACAAACTGTATCCCGAACAATGGCACATGCCACGCATGATCGAGTTGCTGGACAACCAGTCGGCGTACGACGCGGTGGCAGCCGGCCAGGATCCCCGGCGTATTGCCGAGGACTGGCGCGAGTCTCTGGACAAATTCATGCAGGTCCGTCAGAAGTACCTGATTTACAAGTAGCCGCTACCGCCGCCCCGCCTCACTTCCGTTAGAATGTGGGTTGACGTTAGTTCAACCCTGGGGAGTTCAGGATGAAAGCTGTTCAAACCGCCTGCGCCCCCCGCCAATTTGATGTATCGCTGTGCCGGTCCCAATTGTGGAACGCTGAAGGGCGCCACCGACCACTGGTGGCTGATGTGGACTTCTTTCCTGGAATTTAATCGCCCCGTGCTCTACCTGTGCCCGTGGAACGACGAGATTGCCATGAAGGAAGGCACACTCCACGTGTGCGGAGAGCTCTGCGCCCAGCGCCTGCAGTCGCAATTCATGGGAAACGTCAGGGAGAACCAGCGGTCGGCCAGCGTCTAGCCGGCGACAACGGCGAAGATTCCGACAAACTTTCGATCCTCATCTTGCATCGTACTCAGATATCGGATCGTGCCACAAGCTTGAGGCTACCGTGGAAGGGCACGGCTTCAGCCGTGCCACAAAAAGACCCACGATTCTGGGGCTTCAGCCCCCTGGGGTTTGCTTTTGCGGGAGTAATCACATGACGCGAGCCAGCATAATGAGAACAATCACCGTGGGATTTCTGGCGTCCAGCCTGGCCGCAGCCCAGTCCCTTTCCGGGCCCGCCGCCGCGACAACCGATAATCACCGCTTACGATTCCCTCCGGCACCAAGGTGCCGTTGGCGCTCAAACAATCAATTTCGACCAAGAACGCCCGCGAAGGCGACGCGGTGTATGCCGTGACCACTTTTCCCGTTGTCATCAACGAGCGCATCGTGATCCCCGCCGGCACGTACGTGCAGGGCCGCATCAGCAACGTCAAACGGGGCGGCAGGGTCAAGGGCCGCGCCGAAGTTCTGATGCACTTCAGCACCCTCATCTATCCCGGCGGCTACACCGTGGTACTACCGGGCGCCGTCGAGAATGTTCCCGGAGCTGAGAAAACCTCGATGGCAGGCGAGGAAGGCACGATTCGTCAGGACAGCCAGACCGGCGAGAAAGCAGCGACCGTTGCCACCGCTGCAGGCACTGGCGCCGTAATCGGCGGTGTCAGCCACGGCGTCAAGGGAGGCTTGATCGGAGCCGGAATCGGCGGTGGAATTGGCACCGCCATCGGCATGCTCTCCCGCGGCAATGACGTCAGAATGGACGCCGGCACGACCCTCGAAATGGTGATCCAGCGCGAGGTGCCCCTGGACGCCGCCCGCATCCCCAAATAACTATGTCTGGCTGTGTGTGGGGCGGGCGCCTTCGCCCGCCGCCTTTGACTTTGGTGTTGATTTTACAAACTGAAGAAGTTCTTAGATCAGGCAGCAAATTGATGTCTTGAAACAACCAAACCAGGATCAAAAACGAAAATCAAAAGCGGCGGGCGAGGGCGCCCGCCCCACACGACCCACCACCTACTTCAAAATAAACAAAGCATTCACGTGCGCCGTCACCGAAACCGTCTGCGGAGTGAACTCTTCCGTCGGGGCCGGAGCAGCGCCCGCCACGCTCATCTTCATCATCGCGCCCATCGGCATCGGCCGCACATTCTCAAACGTATCCACTGACGCGTAGGAGAGCTCCCCCAACGTCCGTCCGGCGCTCCGAGCCAGCGCCGCTGCTGATGCATGCGCCCGCCGGTAGGCATCGTCCACCGCCTTCGCCTTCGCCGCATCCATGTCTTCCAGGGTGTAGTTCATCGACTGCGTGTCGGTGACGTCGGCATCGGCCAGTTGCTGCACGATCGGCGCCACCTTGGTGAAATCCTTCAATTTGAGCGAAACGTTGGCGTTCACTCGATATCCCACCAGCTTCCGCTTCGCCGTCTTGTAGTCATAAACCGGCTGCAGCGAAAAGGCGCTGATCTCCGCCGACTTGGGATCGATCCCGTTCGACCGAAGAATCTGCCGCACTTGTTCCGCGGATTTCGAAGCATGGTCGTAAGCTTCGCGCGAGGTCGCCTCCTGCGCGGAGATGTTGAATTGCATAAACGCCGTGTCGGGGTTGGCCTCAAACTTCCCGTCGGCGCCTACAATAGACGCTGTTGGGCTGCGCGCTAACGGTAGGACGGTCCTGGCCTGGTGCAATGGCAGATGCCAGCAGTGCGATCAGCAACACGAAAGCGGCTTTCATAAATTCTCTCCTGATTCACTATGATGAGTTGATCGGCAATGAGAATTTATACGCCAGCTTCACCCCTCGGCGACAAAGAATCCGGGGAAGGTTGGAAAGGTGCTTGCTAAGCGCCAGGGGATTTGCAGCGGACGATCCAGCCGCACTTCGAGCATGGCGCCTTTTTGCAGCTGCAGCCGGTGGTCGCTGAAGATGGTCCGCATCACTCCGGCGGCGGCCACGGCCGGAGAAGGTTTCCCGTCGGAATCGGGGTCGCGATGCTCGCTGCTCCCCTGTCCTCGCCGTTCGATTCCGCCTTCTTCCGCCATAGTCAGGCCGTGTTCGCCCGGAACATCGATGACAGTGGCCATCAGCGGTGCCCACCCGTGCTTGGATTCGACCTCGTCGAAGCTAAGCAAAAGCCGGGGATGAAATCCGCTGTTCACTTCGCTCACATGCCCATGGATCGCACTGCCGCGAGGAATGACGCTTTCATCCGGACCCATCAGGTCTTGCGCCAATTTGGCCTTGAAGCGCTTCCCCGGCCGGACGCGCTGACATCCAGTTTGGTCTCGAGGCGCACCAGAAAACTTGTCCCCTCCGGAACGGCATGGGGCGGAGCCGCAGGCTTCTCCTGGGCGTAAATCGGGATCACGCGAGAGTCACCAGGAGGGAACACAAGCGAAACGAACCAAGCGCATTCATAGACATAGTTTTCACAGTGGCGGGGAACCTTTGACCACCAGGGACACAAAGGTACACGCAAGAAATCCCCTGCCAGCTTGGTTGGGATGTGAGCCGTACCCAAATTGCTGCCTGCTCAAAACGCGGAAGGATGCTCTATGAAGGCCAGCTTAAATAGGGCACTTTATTCGCGATCTCTGGAGGTCAAAGGATCTTGTGAAAGCTAGGAAGAGCTCTTGGCGCTGGTGGAGTAAGCGAAGCGTTGCACCTGTGCGTTGACTTCCTTGCGCAGGTCGGGCCAGATCTTCTGGTCCATGTCGAGAAAAACTTTGACCACTTCGGGATCGAACTGGCGTCCCGACCATAATTTGATTTCCTCGCGCGCCGCGGTCAGGGACTGAGCCGGACGGTAGGGACGGTCGGAGGTGATGGCGTCGAGCGTGTCGGCCACCGAGAAATGCGCGCGCCCAGTGGAATCTGTTCGCCCTTCAGGCCGCGCGGATAGCCGGTGCCGTCGTAGCGTTCCTGGTGGGCGTAGACGATCTCAGCCGCTTCACCCAGGAACGGAATCTTCTTCAGAATTTCGTAGCCGTGGTAGCAGTGCTCCCGCATGATCAAATTTCTTCCGGCGTCAACTTGCCGGGCTTGCGCAGGATGGCGTCGGGAATCGCCATCTTGCCAATGTCGTGCAGGAAGGCGCCGCGGGCAATCACCGCAATCTGGTCTCTCGACAATCCCATGGCGCGGGCAATGGCAATGGTGAAGGCTGTAACGCGCTTGGAGTGGCCTTCGGTCTCGGCATCTTTCAGGTCGAGCGCATCGCCCAGCGCTTCCAGGGTGATGTCGTAGGAGCGCTCCAGATCGACCAGGGTTTTCTTGCAGTTGTTCGGTGCGGGCTGCGACCAGAGATTCCAGACTGGTCTGGTAGGCCCGGTTCTCCAGCTTCAGGCGGCGATTCTCCAGCGCCCGGCGGGCCGTGGCCAACAGCTGTTCGCGTTCGAACGGCTTCAGCAGGTAGTCATACGCGCCGTTGCGGATGGCGGCCAGCGCCACCGAAATATCGTGGACCGCGGTCACCATCACTACCGGCATTTCGGGAAAGCGTTCTTTGGTTCGTTCCAGAAGACCGATGCCGTCCAGATTGGCCATCATCAGGTCGGACAGCATGAGCTCGAACTCCTCGCCGGATTCGAGCAGCGCCAGCGCTTCCGTTCCCGAAGCCGCCTGGCGGCACTTGTAGCCTGCTGTAGTCAGCATGGACGAAACGATTTCGCGAATCGTCTCCTCGTCGTCGACAACCAGGATGCGTTCGACTGGCATGGTTTTTCTATAGTCTAGGGCCAATTCTACAGGAGTTCTCAGATTCCGAAAGTAACCAGAAGGACAGGGAAACTCCATTGGCCATCCGGGTAACCGTGCTATCAAGGAAGTGAGCGGTTATCCCTGGTTGCGATGAATCTATTGAGTTTCTCTACCTGGCTCGCGTTGGGGGACATCACCGTCCCCGGTCTGACGCCACAGGAGTCGGCGGCGCTGATTCTACTCGCCGCCAGCCTGCTGGTGTTCCGCGCCTTTCGCGAGCGCTATCTGCTGATCTGGACCCTGGGCTGGCTGGCTTTCTTTGTCTCCCGCTGGACGCTCGCGGACCATGCCGCTGGGCCCATCCCTGCTTATCTCACGGCCATCTCGCAAGCGGAATTCGTTCTCGCTATCTGCCTCTTTGCCGCAGCCGTTCTGGTCTATACCCATGCCCGGGGGCTGTTGTTGCCACTGTTCCTGATTACCTTGACGGTCATGGGCTTTGCCGTGGCGCGCGTCTGGTTCTGGCCGGAATCGATCACCCTGCGCGCGGCGCTCGAAGTCTCCTACCGGCTGGTTGCTCTGGCTGCTGCCTTCCGGCTCATTCGCTACCGCTGGGCGCGTTGGGAGATTGGTCCCTGGCTTCTGAGCATCAGCATGCTGCTGCTCCACCTGCAGTGGGAGCCCATCAGTTCGCACCTGCCAATCGGATCCAGCCTGATGGTGAGCCTGATGGCTGGGTTGAGCATGCTTCTGCTGGTCTTCGATGACTACAAGCTGCACATGCGGCGCCTGGGCGTAGTGAATGCGCTCACCTCCAGCATCACTCGTGCCCAGCAGCACGGGCCCATCATGGCTACGGCCCTCGAGGAACTCAAAGGCTTGATGTGCGCCAAAGCCGCCTGGTTTCGTCTGCTCGAAGGCGATCGCCTGCTCATCGCGCAGCAGATCGGCCTCTCCAAAGACTTCGTTCAGGATCGTCTCTCCGTTCCGCTCGACGACGATTTTGAACGCACCCTCAGCGGGACCATGCCTGTGGTTCTCGCCACCTCCGCTGCCTCCGATGGCGTCCGCCCCTATCTCGAGCAGGAAGGCTTTCACCATGTTGTGATGGTGCCGGTGCTGGGCAAGAAATCGACGATTGGGACTCTGGCGCTGGGCATCCGTCACCACCTCCGCTACTCACCCGATGAAATGGACTTCCTGGTCACCACCGCCCACCAGTTGGGACTGGCGGTCGAGAACCTGCGCCTGGTGGAACAGATTTTGCGCTCCCACCGGCAGTGGACCAACACCTTCGATTCCATTCATGACCTGGTCCTCCTTCATGATTCCGATTTTCGGGTCATGAAGGCCAATCACGCCCTGCTGGAGCGCCTGCACATGGCGCCCGCCGACGTCGTCGGTCAACTTTGCGAGACCGTGCTGCCGCACAACCGCGGGCAGTGGCAAGGCTGTCCCTATTGCGGACATCCGGAAGAGGGCTTCCACGAAGGTGCCGACCCCGGCTTTGGCGGCTTTTCGATGGTTTCGACTTCCTCGTACGTGGAACAGGGCAGCAAGCAGAAGGGCACGATTCACGTGGTGCGCGATACCACCGACCGGCGCATCGCGGAGGAAAAGTATCGCCTTCTCTTTGAGCAGGTGCAGGAAGGGGTTTTCGTCGCCACTCCGGAAGGCAAACTGCTCGATTGCAACGACGCCTTCATGCGCATGCTCGGCCACACCAGCCGCGAAGAGCTGTTGGCTCTCAACGTAGACGCCGAACTCTACGCCTCCCACGAGCAACGCGACGTCTTCCGGCGCGAAGTGGAGCTGCACAACTACGTCCGCAACTTTGAAGTCACGCTGCGCCGCAAGGACGGCACCCTGCTCACCGCCATGGAGAGCAGCTTCGCCACCCGTAACGCCGAAAACAAGATCGAGCGCTACCAGGGCTTTCTGCTCGACATGACCGAGAAGAAGCGCGCCGAAGACGAGATTCGCCGCCGCAACCGCGAACTCAACGCGCTGAACGCCATGGCGGTCATCGCCACGCAGTCCTTCGATCTGGACGAAATTCTCAACCTCACGCTGCGCCAGGTAATTTCGCTGCTGGGCGCTGAGACCGGTTCCATCTATCTCTGCGATCTCGACGAGGCCACCTTCCGCCGCCGTGCCGGTTGGGGACAGCGCAGCGCCGAGCGCGCCCGCCTCTCCGAAATCAAGTTCAGCGAAGGTTTCGGCGATTTGGTGACACGTTCTCGTACCGAGGTGATCACTTCAGACTATCTGCCCCACCTCCCAGCCCAGGTAGCCGAATTCATCAAGGCCGACGGCCTCGCGTCCTGCATCTGGGTGTTGCTCTGGGGAAAAGATAATCCCATAGGAATTATGGGCATCAGCAGCCGTGAGAGCCGCGAGTACACCAGCAACGACGAGAGCCTGCTGGTCGCGATCGGCCGCCAGTTGTCCACCACCATCGAGAAAGTGCGGCTCTACGAAGAAACCTGCCGCGCCTACGAAGACTTGCGCCGCACTCAGGAACAACTGCTGCAGAGCGAAAAGATGTCGGCCGTCGGGCAGTTGATCGCGGGCGTCGCGCACGAACTGAACAACCCGCTGACCGCCATCCTGGGCTACGCCCAGCTTCTGGAGAGTGAAGGACTGGCGGAACGCGCGGCCGATTTCGTCAGCAAGCTGTTCAAGCAGGCCCAGCGCACCCACCGCGTGGTGCAAAACCTGCTCTCCTTTGCCCGCCAGCGCAAGCCCCAGAAGGAGCAAGTGGATATCTGCAAGGTGCTCGACGAAACCGTGGCCTTGCGCGATTACGACTTGAAGGTAAACAACATCAAGGTCGAGCGCGAGGTTGAGGCGACGATTCCGCCCGTGACCGCTGACCCGCACCAGCTCGAGCAGGTGTTTCTCAACATCATCAACAATGGCGTGGACGCCATGCTTGAATCCGGCCGCCCGGGCACCCTCAAGGTTCGGGTCTACGTCCACGACGCCACCGTGATTACAGAATTTCAGGACTCCGGTCCCGGCATCAAGGAGCCCAACCGCATTTTCGATCCCTTCTACACCACCAAGAGCGTGGGCAAGGGAACCGGCCTGGGGCTCAGCATCTGCTATGGCATCGTGAAGGAGCACGGCGGAGACATTTCCGCGCGTAACGTGCAGGACGGCGGCGCCGTCATCGAAGTGCGTCTTCCCGCCAACGGACGCGCCGGCATGCCCGAACCCGCGCTCCCCGCGGCTTCGCGAAAGTCCGTCATCGAAGGCAGCGTGCTTCTGGTCGAGGACGAAGAGGCCGTACTGGAGTTCGAACGCGATGTCCTGGCCGGCGCTGGCGCCCGAGTCGTAACCCTGATCAACGGGGATGAAGTGAAAGCCACGCTGCTGCGGGAATCATTCGATGCCGTGATCATCGACGGCAAGATGGCGAACGGATGGAACGCTCCCGACGTGTACCGCTGGATCGCCGAAAACCGCTCCGGCCTGGAAAAGCATCTGATGTTCACATTTTCCAGCGTGGTCGAGCCCGAGATCCGCAGCTTCCTGCACGACAACAACGTGCCCTATCTGGTGAAACCCTTCGAAGTGGGCGACCTGATTTCTCAGGCCCGCCGTCTCCTGCAAAAAACCCGCGCCGCCGTAGCCGGCTAAGAAAATGTAAGCGTAGACGGGAATAAAATGTAGACGCGAGCGCCCTCGCTCGTGTCACCACCGGCCAAAGTTTTCGTAGCGCCGGCGCCACAACTACAACCCCTTCCGCAACGAGCGCCCAAAATCCCGCAAAGCCGCCTCATTCCGCCGGTACCACACCCAAAGCCCAAGCTTCTTGGCCTCCACCAACCCCGCCTTGGTCAAAATCGCCATATGATGGGAAATGGTCGGCTGAGACAAGTGAATGCGCTGCTCGATATCCGACGCACACAACCCTACGTCCTTGCCGATCGAGCATCCGCCCACTTCCTTAAGAGCGTGCAAAATCCGGCGCCGCGTCGGATCAGCAACCGCGTGAAAAATCCGATCCAGCTCCTGCTCGGAAAAAGTCATGCCGCAAGCAATAAACCATGAATTGACAGATGTCAATATACGGACCTCGGACGTCAGACCTCGGACGTCAAACCTCAGGCGTCACCCTAGCCCTCGGGTGTCATCCTGAGCGAGCGAGAGGTTTCGCAAGCGAAACCTCTCACGGAGTCGAAGGACCCCTATGAGCGGATGAGGTCCTCGGGCAGCTTAGGGATATGTGAAACTTTTGAGAACAAACGATAGTCAAATGGTGTGAAGTCCGAGGTCCGACGCCTGAGGTCCGCTCTGTGCTTTTCGAAGGTACAGATCGCCGACAACTCGAGAAGTTAAAGAAGAGCGAGGGCCTGCTGCCTCCCGGCCAGTCGCTTACGCTCAAGTGGCCGGTCCTGCACTATGGCTCGGTGCCACGCTTCGATCCCGAGACTTGGGACCTGCGCGTCACTGGACTGGTTGATTCGCCGCTCACGCTGACCTGGAAAGAGTTCAACGCCCTGCCCAAAATCCAGCGCACCAGCGATTTCCATTGCGTGACGCGATGGAGCCGTTTCGACAACCGCTGGGACGGCGTGGCCTTCCGCGAACTGCTGGCACGAGTTCGTCCCAAGCCGGAGGCGGCCTACGTTCTGGTTCATGCGGAGCAGGGCTTCACCGCGAATGTGCCCCTCGCCGACCTCGATCAGGAAGAAGTGCTTCTTGCAACCCACCACGACGACGAGCCACTCACGGCGGAACACGGCTATCCGCTGCGGCTCATCGTTCCTCATCTATATGCCTGGAAGTCGGTGAAGTGGCTACGCGGCCTGGAATTCCTCGACCACGACCGGCCAGGGTTCTGGGAGCAAAACGGTTACCACATGTATGGGGACCCGTGGAAAGAGCAGAGGTTCAGCAGATAAAGCGGGCGTCAGACGTCAGACCTCGGACTGCGGACGCAGCCCCAATACCACCCTACCGCCAGCGGCCTCATCCTGAGTGGCCTTCAGGCCACGAAGGATCTTGCGCGGACTACCCAAATTGCCGCCCGGCATCACATCCGCTTCACGCCGGATGCTTCGCAAGCTCAGCATGAAGCTCGCATCCGAGGTGAATTATTTTGCCAAGGTCCGAAGCCCGAAGTCCGACGCCCGCCTCTTCACTTCTTCAGTATCGGATTGTACCCGTCCTTCACCAGCTGTCCCCGCGCGCTCTCCGCGTCTTTGATGTCTGAGAAGGGTCCGACCTGCACATGAAAGAGCTTGTCGCCGGCTGCGCTGGCGGCGAAGGCGGCATATTGCTTCTTCTTGAGCGCATCCACGAGTGCGGCAGCGTCTTCCTGCTTGCTGACCGCCGCTACCTGCACGAAATAGCTGCTTGGGGTGGCAGCTAGCGCCGCAGGATCGGGAGGCGCATCACTGTCGGCGGGAGCAGCTTTGGCGGGAGCTTCCGCCGGGGCATCGGCGGTCTTTGAAGCCAACTCGGTATTCGGATCTTTTTGTCCTACTGCCTTGTAAAACGTGAGATCTGAGGGCGGACGAGTTTCAGCGGCCTTGACGGCCGTGGGGCGCGCAGGTGCTCCGGGTCCGGCCTGCACATCGCCACCTGGCTTGGCGGAATTCTTGCCCAGCGAAAATCCCATCCCGAAGAACACGGCGCATAGCGCCACCAGCCCGAAGAACAGGGCCAGCATTTTGCCCGTGCCCAGTGTGATCTCGGTGTCTTCAGTTGCCGCCATGTTTCATTCCACCTCGCCGCGAAACCTGCTATCTCAACTCTTGGAAGTATCCCCATCCGTTTTGGCCATCAGCTTTTGAATGCCGGAGAAAAAGTCCACTGGGACCGGGAACACCACGGTCGTATTTTTTTCCACTCCGATTTCGGTCAAGGTCTGCAAATACCGCAGCTGTACGCTGACCGGTTCCTTGGCCAGCAAAGCCGCTGCATCCACCAGGCGCTGCGCCGCCGAGAATTCGCCTTCCGCGTGAATGATCTTCGAACGCTTCTCCCGTTCAGCCTCGGCCTGTTTGGCCATGGCCCGCAGCATGGACTCCGGCATGTCCACCTGCTTGACTTCCACGTTCGTGACCTTTACTCCCCAGGGCGCCGTGTGGGTGTCGAGAATGCGACTGCAGCCGCAGATTGATTTTTTCGCGATGGGCCAGCAGTTCGTCCAGTTCCTGCTCGCCTAACACCGAACGCAGCGTGGTCTGCGCGAACTGCGAAGTCTGGTAAACGTAGTTTGAAACTTCAACCACCGCCTTGCGCGGATCAATCACCCGCAGGAAGATGACGGCGTTTACCTTCAGGGTGACGTTGTCGCGGGTAATAATGTCCTGCGGCGGGACTTCCATCGCTTCCTGGCGAAGTGAAATGCGCACCATGCGATCGATCGGCGCGAACACCAGAATCACTCCCGGCCCTTTTTCGTGCCCCAGCAGTCGCCCCAGCCGGAAGATGACGCCTCGTTCATACTCGGCCAGGATCTTGATGGAGCTGAAGAGATACAAAGCGACCACAATCGCGACTATGGCCGAGAATGACAGACCCATCGGGAAGCCTCCGCGCCTGAACCTCAGGAACGCTTCTGTGGCGGATTGTACCGCAACTCGCCTAAGGATACGGCATCTCCGCTGCGATAGGAGTGCCTCGCAAGATGCCAAGAGATGCTGCAAAGGGAAAGGGCGTCATCCTGAGCTTGCGAAGGATCCTGCGCGAAGCGGATACGCGCTTGGCCCAACTGTTAAATGGTGCGCGCCAGATCCTTCGGGACTGAAGTCCCTCAGGATGACGCCGTCCGGGGGATGACTCAACTAACAACAATCAGAGTAGGCTCGCTGCCGGAGCGTGCAGCGGCGCCGTGGATGCTTCCACCCGCAACTCCAGTCCATCCACTGCACGCACCACAACCGGCTCGCCGGCGGCCACGCCGGTCAAGGACACGGCGTCCCAAAGTTCGCCGTGGACGAAGATCTTGCCGCGTGGTGAAAGCGCGCTTTGCGCAATGCCAATTTCTCCGACTAATCCCTGCGCTCCGGTCACGACCTTGTTGGCCCGCGCCTTGAGCGCGATGCTCATCAGGAACATCGTAATCGCCCCAGCGGAATACTCACTGCCAGAGCGGTCAGGAGATGGACTCTCATCTCCGGAATCGGAGCATCCACCAATAACAGTCCACCTAAGACCATGACGGCCATGCCGCCAATTGCCAGAACACCGTGGGCCGCGAACTTCGCCTCCAGCGCGAACAAGGCAAACGCCGCCAGAATCAGAACCACCGCGGCAAAGCGCGTCGGCAAAAGATTCAGCGCGAAGACCGCCAGCAGGATGAACACGATTCCCACCGTCCCCGGTACCACCGCGCCGGGATGGTTGAACTCGGCATAGAGCGCCAGCACCCCGATGGCCAGGAGAATAAACGCGATGTTGGGATCCATGATATACGCGAGAATGCGCTGCTTCAGCGTCATCTCAAAGGGACGAATCGTTTCGCCCGCCAGATTGAGCGTTACTGTCTTCCCATCAAAACGCTTTACGGTTTTCCCCTGCATCTGTTGCAGCAGGTCCTGGTCGCTCGGGGCCACGTAGTCAATCAATTTCTGCGAGATCGCTTCCTGCTCGGTGAAGGACTTCGACTGCCGCACTGTGCTTTCGGCTACCTCCACGTTGCGGCCGCGTTTCGAAACCACCGAGCGCATCAGCGCGGCGGCGTCATTCTCCATCTTCTCTTTCATGACGTCGTCCACCTTGCCGCCGCCCAGGGTCACCGGATGGGCCGCGCCGGTATTGGTCCCGGGTGCCATCGCCGCCACGTCCGCGCTTTCAAGAATAAAAAATCCAGCCGACGCTGCCCGGCTCCCGCTGGGCGTGACATAAATAATTACCGGGACCGGCGAGGCGAGAATCTTCTCGATGATGTTGCGGGTAGAGTCGAGCAGGCCGCCAGGCGTATTCAACTCGATCAGCAACGCCTGATCTTTATTGCGTTCAGCCTCCGCCAGCGCGCGCCCAATGTACTCCTCGGTAATGGGATGAATGGCGTCGTTGACGACAATCTTCAACACCTCCGCCGAGGAAGGAAGCGGCAAGGCATAGCAGAAGTCCGGCGAGCAGCAGTCGCGAACTGGACCAAGGTCTCATCGGCAGCGCCTCTCAGTCTCCTATTGTCTCGCAAAGTAGTGCGGGCGGCCCGCCGGCTGTCTCGGCGGCGCATACCTGCCGCCCGCGGGCGGTCCGGGACGACCACGATCCACTGCCGCCGGAACGGCGGTGCCCCATTTTCTAATCCGCCGCGGTGCGCCCTTCGGATTCCTGCCCCCGCAATTCATCCCAGCCCGGCAGATGCACATCCCCCGTGATCAACCGCGCGCCGCGCTCATACGTGAAATAAGACCAGGCCCACTGCACCAGAACGATAATCCGGTTGCGGAATCCGATCAGGAAGAATATGTGAATGAACAGCCATGCCAGCCAGGCCAGAAAACCTGAAATGTGAATCTTCCCGAACTCCGCCACCGCCGCGGCTCGTCCAATGGTTGCCAGATTGCCTTTATTGAAGTAATGAAAGTTCTTGCGCGGCTCGCCCTTCAATTCAGCGGCGATGTTATGTGCCGTGGCTTTGCCCTCCTGCATGGCCACCGGCGCAACGCCGGGCAGCCACTTCCCGTTCTCATCCTTGAGCGCCGCCAGATCTCCGATCACGAAGACTTCGGGATGTCCGGGCAGGCTAAGGTCGGGACTTACCAGCACCCGCCCCGCTCGATCCACAGGCGCTCCTAGCTTTTTTCCCAGCGGAGAGGCCGCTACGCCCGCGGCCCACAGAATCACAGCTGCCGGCAATCGCGTTTCGCCCATGTGCACGCTTCCCGCAGTCACCTGGGTCACCAGCGCGGAGGTATGCACCTCGACGCCCAGCCGCTGCAACTGCCGTTCGGCGCTGCGCGAAAGATCTTCTGGGTATGCGGGCAGAACCCGTGGCCCGCCTTCCAGCAGCACGATTCGTGTTTTCTGGGGATCGATGGTGCGAAACTCATTGGCCAGCGCCCGGCGCGCGATTTCGGATAGCGTTCCCGCCAGTTCCACTCCCGTGGGGCCGCCGCCGACCACCACGAAATTCAGCTGCACCTGTTCTTTTCCGCTCGCAGCCTGACGCTCCGCCAG
The DNA here is from genome assembly GCA_963698825.1 of Terriglobia bacterium. Classification (GTDB taxonomy): domain Bacteria; phylum Acidobacteriota; class Terriglobia; order Terriglobales; family Acidobacteriaceae; genus JAIQFF01. The sequence goes on from CAVOSG010000009.1 coordinate 152,637, forward strand.
TTCAAACGCCAGCAATACGCGGCGCCGGATCTCGAGCGCATCTTCGATCGTCTTCAAGCCGGGTGCAAATGGCTCCCATTCATCGTGGCCAAAGTAGGCATGGCTCGCGCCCGCCGCCACGATCAGGTAGTCGTAACCAAGTTCGCCGTCGGATAACTTCACGATCTTGCGCGCCAGGTCAAAGTCCTGCACCTCTGCCATCAGCACTTCAACATTCCGGCGGTCTCTGAGAATCCAGCGAATGGGCGCGGCAATTTCTCCCGGGGACAATCCGGCCGTCGCTACCTGGTAGAGGAGGGGTTGAAAGGTATGAAAATTCTGGCGATCCACCAGCGTAATCTGGACCGGATAGCGTGCCAGCGTCCGCGCCGCCAGCAGCCCACCAAAGCCGCTGCCAACAATCACCACCCGCGGATTCGATTTGTGATCCATACCCTAGTTCATTAGATTCGAGTCGGCCTGCTGAGGCCTCTAAAACTTACGGCCTGACTGAGAACCGGGAACTGATAACTGACAACTGGGTTTTATTATCGAGTTTGCACGTTTTCCCCCGACCATCATCGCGTAGTAAGCAATAAACGAGACAGCAAATCCCACAAACCAGGAGTAGTCATACCAGAACCGCACTGCCGGAATCACCAGCCCCACCAGCGCTACGGCGGCGCCCAGAAATAGCGCGCCCACCGCCTTCCAGTTAAATCCGCCGGAATATTCGTAGGCTCCGCCCCGCAGGTACAGGTCATCCACCAGCAGTCGCTGTTTGCGAATCAGCCAGTAGTCGCAAATCATGATCCCCGCCACCGGCCCCAGAAAGGCCGCATATCCGCCCAGCCAGCCGAAGATGAAAGTCTTGTAGTTGTCCAGCAGCTTCCAGGGCATGATGGCGATCCCCATGAAGCAGGTGATCACGCCTCCGGTCTTGAAACTGATCTTGCGCGGCCACAGATTGGAAAAATCATTGGCCGGAGATACCACGTTGGCGCCGATATTCACATTCAGCGTGGCCAGCAGGATCGCAAGCAGCGACACGACCACCGCCAATCGGAGAATGAAACCGGCTCAAAAGCTGCACCGGGTCCCAGATCGCCGATCCGTAAATAATCACGGTCGCCGAAGTCACCAGCACCCCTACCAGCGAATACAACGTCATGGTCGTCGGCAGCGCCAGCGCCTGACCGATCACCTGTGCCCGCTGGCTGCGCGCAAAGCGCGAGAAATCAGGAATGTTCAACGAGACCGTGGCCCAGAAGCCCACCGTCGCATTCAGCGCGGGAACCAGGAATTTTAGAAACTCCGGAAAACTGTTGAAAGCGCGACGGTGCCGAGAGCATCGGCCCAAAGCCCCCCGCCTGCACGTAGGCCCAACCCAGCAACAGCAAACCCACGCCCAGCAGGACCGGCGCGCTGATGCCCTGCAAAAATCGGATGTACTCAATCCCTTTGAGAATCACCGCAAGATTGATCAGCCAGAAGGCCAAAAAGCAGATGCCTGCGCCGTGCGGCACCGCTTTCCACGCCGGCCAGACTGTAGCCAGCAGGACGTTGATGGCTTCGCCGCCAATCCAGGTCTGGATGCCAAACCATCCGCAAGCCACCAAGGCGCGCAAAACCGCAGCCACATTTGCTCCCAGCACGCCGAACGAAGCCCGCGCCAGCACTGGGAAGGGAATTCCATACTGCGCCCCGGGATGCGAATTGAGCAGCATCGGCGCCAGCACAATGCAGTTTCCCAGGAAGACGGTAAACACCGCCTGCTTCCAGTTCATACCACCCTGGATGAGGCTGGCCGCCAGCATGTAGGTCAGAATGTTGACCGACATCGAAATCCAAAGCGCGGCGTAGTTGTACGTGCCCCAGGTCCGCGCCCCGCGATCGCCCGAGGCGGCCTCGCCGGGCAAAACCGTGGGTGCAAGATCAGGGTTATAGAGCGGACTGGATTCGATTGCGGCGTGTTTGGATGACGGTGGCATGTGATCCAGAACGTAATGTTATACACGTCCGCTGCAGCGGCTGCTGCCCAAAGATTATTTCTCCGGCAACACCACCTCGGCTTTTGGTACCCTGAGTCTCCCATGCGCCTCTATCAGAAGCTGTTTCTTGCCCTCGCCGCGCCGCTCCGGTCTTTGCCCAAAGCCTCCAGGCCCAAAACCTCAAGCCGGTGGCCGACCGACTGGCGGCGCAGAACGCCATTTTCGACGAGCAATACGAATCCGACTTGCGCAACTTTCCCGAGCGCGCCACCGCCTTTGGCGACTACCGCTACAACGACAAGCTCGCCGAGTACTCACTCGACGCCATCATGCAGCGTCATAAGACGGACCAGGACTTCCTGACCCGCCTGGAAGCCATCCCCAGTGCTGGTTTCTCTGAAACGGACCAGCTCTCCCACGACCTACTGGTTCGCGTGCTGCAACAGCGCCTCGCCGATTTCGATCTCAAAGAGTACGAGATGCCGATCAACCAGCAGAATGGCGTCCATACCAGCCTCGCGGACCTGCCGCTTTCCGTCCCCTTCGACTCGGTCAAGCACTACGAAGACTACATCGCACGTCTGCACCAGATTCCCCGCGTCCTGAGCCAGACCACCGAAGTGCTGCGCGCCGGCATGAAAGATAAACTCATGCCCGTTCGATTTCTGCTGGAGAAGCTGCCGGTCCAGTGCCAGGGCATCATGGATGCCGACCCATTTCTCCCGCCCACAAAAAAGTATCCCGCGAGCATCTCGCTCGAAGATCAAAAGCGCCTGACCCAGCAGATCACCGACGCTATCAACGTTGATGTGATTCCCGCATACAAGGCTTTCGCCGCGTTCCTTCGCACCGAATATGCGCCCCAGGGCCGCACCACCCTCGCGATCACTTCTTTACCGGAGGGCGAGAAGCGTTATCAAAACGACATCTACGCGCGCACCACCACTCGCATGACGGCGGATGAGATCCACCAACTCGGTCTGCGCGAGATGGAACGCATCCAGGCCGAGATGTTGGTGATCGCCAAGAAAGCGGGGTTCTCCGATCTGGCCTCGTTCCGGGCTTCGCTCAAAACCAATCCCAAATACATGGCGCACTCCTCGGAGCAGATCCTCGACGACTTCCGCCACTACATCGCCGAGATGGAACCCAAACTCCCCGAGCTTTTCACCGTCCTTCCCAAGTCTCCCGTGACCGTCGAGGCCATCCCTGAGTTTCAGGCCGCCGCAGCGACCCATTACGTCACCGGTACTCCGGACGGCAAGCGCCCCGGCCGCGTGGTCGTCGCTACTTCAAACTTCGCGGAGCGCTCGCTGGTCAACGATGAAGCCATCGCTTATCACGAAGGCATTCCCGGACATCACATGCAGCTGTCCGTCCAGCAGCAGCTCACCGGGTTGCCCAAATTCCGCCTGCATGGTCTAGGCTTCAACGCGTACATCGAAGGCTGGGCTTTGTACGCGGAGCAACTTGGGCAAAGAAGTCGGCTTCTACCAGGACCCGGTCTCGGACTACGGGCGCCTGTCCTCAGAGCTATTCCGCGCGGTGCGTCTCGTGGTGGATACCGGAATCCACTCCAAGGGATGGAGCCGCGATCAAGTCGTAGATTTCTTCCGCAAGTCCGGCGCGGTTGACGAGCCGACGGTCCAGTCCGAGACCGACCGCTACATCGCATGGCCTGCGCAGGCCCTCAGCTACAAACTTGGGCAGCTCAAGATTCGCGAACTCCGCGAACGTGCCCGGAAAGAACTGGGCCCCAAGTTTGACGTCCGCAAATTCCACGACGAGATGCTCGACGGCGGCACCCTCCCGCTCGATCTGCTCGACGCCCGCACCGACAAATGGATCGCCGAGCAAAAAGCCAAATGACTGCTGAGTGGTCCTTGAGTTCACACCTCGAGTATGAGGGAGCAAGAGTAGAGCAAGAGCAAGAGAAACTGAACCGCCGGGGGATTTCCTTCGTGGACCTTCGCGTCCTTCGTGGTTAGCGCTTTGGCATCGCGAGGCGAAATGCACCCGACAATGGGAGATTCCCTGAAACTCTAGCTTTCCGAAGCGCCCTTCCCACTCTGCGTAGTCAAAACACCATAACTATCCGGCCGCCGGTCTCGGAAGAATTGCCACACTTTGCGCACTTCGAGAATCATGTCCAGGTCAAGATCGGCCACCAGCACTTCATCTTTGTCGCGGCTGGCCTGGGCAAAAATCTTGCCCCGAGGATTGCAAAAGTAACTCTTGCCGTAGAACTCGCCAATGCTCCACGGCTTCTCTTCGCCCACGCGGTTGATGGCGCCCACAAAATACCCGTTGGCAACTGCATGGGCCGGCTGCTCCAGCTCCCATAAATACTCCGACAGCCCGGCCACGGTCGCCGATGGGTTGAAAACAATCTCCGCGCCATTCAATCCCAGGGCGCGCGCTCCCTCGGGGAAGTGGCGGTCGTAACAGATGTACACACCTACCTTGGCATACTTGGTGGCGAACACCGGGTAGCCATGGTCGCCGGGCGTGAAGTAAAACTTCTCCCAAAATCCAGGATGGCAGTGCGGAATGTGGTGCTTCCGGTATTTACCCAGGTAGCGCCCGTCGGCATCAATCACCGCTGCTGTGTTGAAGTACAGCCCCGGAAGTTCCTGCTCGTACACGGGAACCACGATCACCATGCGGTGTTTGGCCGCGAGCTGCTGCATCAGTCGAACGCTGGGACCATCCGGGACCGGCTCCGTCATCTCGTACCAGCGCGCATCCTGCTCCGCGCAAAAGTAGGGACCATAAAACAGCTCCTGCAGACACAGAATCTGCACCCCCTGCGCGGCCGCCTGCTCGATCATCTCCACGTGCTTCTTCACCATCGCCTCCCGGATCTCGTTCAGCGGGTGATCGGAGGTCAGCACATTGCGCGCCTGGATGAGCCCACAGCGAACCATTCGCGGCATCGAAACACCTCCGGTATGAAGACTTTCAGTGCGAAAAACTATAGCAGACTGGATACGCGAAAACTCGCCCTCGGCCAGCGTGCTCGCCGCTCCTGGCCCGACGCCCGGCCGCCGGGAAATAACTTTCGCTCGCCAGTGCGCGCGCCGGACGTATAATCTTGTCAATCTGTTACCGGGGGCTTGCTATGGACTATCGCCTCACTCGCTGTGTACTCCTCACCCTGACTCTATCTGCAGTTGCTTCAGCCCAGGCCGGAAAGCCTACAGGTGGTGGCAGCGGCGGCGGCAGCCGTGGCGCCGGTACCGCCCTTCCCCGGCCCACCATACCCCAGACTTCAGCGGGCGTTCCCGAGAGCACTCTGGGACAAAGAGCGTTCATATCGGGCAAGGTGACGCTGGATGACGGTACCCAGCTCACCGAGTCCGCCAATGTTCAGACCGTTTGCCGTGGCCACAAGCAGACGGTGGCCCACACCGATTCTCATGGCAGTTTCAGCTTTGAACTGGGTGACCGGATGGCGGCGGCGGTGGCCAGCATGGGCTCGGCCGACGTCGATAACAGCGGAACCACCCGCAGCGGCGGTGGGCCTCAGCGCGACTGGCGCGATTGTGAAATTCAGGCTGAGCTTCCCGGCTACATTTCGCAGCCGGTCGATCTGAGCGGCCGGCTCTCTAACTTCGAGTCCACCGACATTGGCCGGCTGGTGTTGCACCGTATGGCCCAGGTCCAGGGTCTCACCATCAGTGTTACCAGCGCCCTGGCCCCGAGAGATGCGCAGAAGGCGTATGAAAAAGGGCGCGAAAAGGCGACCAAGGAGAAGTGGGACGAGGCCCAGCAGTTGCTCACCAAGGCGGTCACGATCTATCCCAAGTACGCCGCTGCCTGGTTCGACCTGGGGCGGGTTCAGATCCACAACAAAGATGTTGTGCAGGCCCGCCATTCTTTCGAGCAATCCATCGCAGCCGATCCCAAGTTCACCAATCCCTATCGGGGTCTCATCGACCTCGACGCGCAGGAAAAGCAATGGCAGCCTCTGGTCACCGTAACCGGTCAACTGCTGGCCCTGAACCCGGTAAGCTTTCCCGATGCCTGGTTCCACAATGCGGTGGGGAATTACTATCTCAACAACCTCGCGGAAGCGGAGAAGAGCGCCCGCCAGGGCATGAAGGTGGACGACCAGCATCAGGTCCCCAAGATTGAATATCTGTTGGGGGTGATTCTGATTCAAAAACACGACTACTCGGAAGCCACCACCCACATCCAGAACTACCTGAAGTTTGCCACCCAGCCTTCGGACGTCCAGGACGCCCAGAGGCAACTGGCCGAAATCAGCAGACTCTCCGCTGCAGTCGGCGGTCCCAACGCAGGCGAGAAGAAGTAAGCTGCTCGACTGACGCAGTCCCGCTCATTGATGTGGGCGCGAGCGTCCTCGCTCGTGCGGCAGCGCCACGATCGACTCTTGCACGAGTGCCGCTTCGCTCACCCCCTATTCCCACAGGGCGACGAAATGGCTGAGCGCGGATCGCACTTCCATGATTGAAGTCCCCGTCCCGTTTCGACCTGTCCCAAAACCGATTTCGTGATGTCCCAAGTTCATTACTCAGAGGTGCCAAAGTCGCAGCCGGCATGCGCCCGGACTGCTAAAATCGGACTTTGAAGTAAGGAAGTGGGAGTGATGATGTTGGGACCCGTAAAGCGCAGTGTTTGTTTTCAACTATCGGTTTTCATTCTCGTGCTGACCGGAGCCGCGACTCTGGTCCGCGCCGCCCCTCCGGCGGCCGCGAAGGCGGTGGCCACGCTGCAGAGCGTGACCGTCACCAGCACGGCGAATGGCGTAAGTGTGGAAATTGTCGCCAGCCAGCCCCTGGCCCCGCGCAGCCAGGTGACCACGGACCCAGATCGCCTGGTACTCGATTTCGCTAACGCCCAGCCGGCCGGCTGATCTGCACAGCAAACTTCTCAATCAGGGCGACATCAAAGGCTTCCGCGTGGGACGTTACAGCGCGAATCCTCCCACCACACGGGTGGTCATCGATCTGAACAGCCCGCAGCACTACCAGATTTTTCCCGACGGCAAAACGGTCATCGTGAAGCTTGCTTCCGACCAGCAGCAGGCGGCCGCGCGCTCGCGTCTCAATAACGTTTCTTATACCCCGCCGGCGCCGGCCAAGCCGGCCTTTACGATGAACGTCGAATTCAAGGATGGCCGCTTGAGCATTGTGGCCGACAAAGCCAGCCTGGCCCAGGTTCTGGGCGAAGTGCAGCGCCAGACCGGCACCGATATTCCCATCCCGCCGGGAGCGGCCCAGGAACAGATCGTAACCAGCATCGGCCCTCTGCCGCTTCGCGAGGCGCTGATGTCGCTGCTCAACGGCTCCCGCTTCAACTTCATCATGGTCGACTCCGACCGCGAACCGGGAAGACTGAAGAGCGTCATCCTGACCTACCGCGGCGCCGGCGGAATGTCGCAACCCGGAGTGGCGACTCCAGAGCCACCCGTGGCCGAGAATCCGCAAGAGCCAGAACAGCCGGCACAACCGGAGCCCCAACCCGAGGCGCAGCAGCCCAGCCCCAGGAAGGCGCCGGCCAGCAAGAAACCCCGCAACCCCAGGACACCCCCGTACCGCAGTAGACGGAATGCAGGGATGGTAGGAAGTAAATGTAGGCGCGAGCGTCCTCGCTCGTGCAGCAGCGACGAAACAGTCAGCCGGAGAGGCCTTCCGCAAATCACGCTCGAAGTTGTAAATGTAGGCGCGAGCGTCCTCGCTCGTGCAGCAGCGAATCAGCAGCCAGCCCTGAAAGGCCTTCCGCAAATCACGCCCCGAAGTTGTAAATGTAGGCGCGAGCGCCCTCGCTCGTGCAGCAGCGAATCAGGGGTCAGCCCGGACGGGCCTTCCGCAAATCACGCCCCGAAGTTCTATTGATGAATGAGCCGTACAGGAATAGGGGAAATTCCGCCGCCGGAAACCGGTGCACCCGCTGCCGGGGCATTGCCGCAACCTACAACTCAAGAATGTGGGCCTGAACCTCCGTATGGAACCCTGCTGGACCGGGAGCGGGAGGCGAATTTACCGGTACTCGAGCCATCTATGAACACCTGCAAGAACCCGATGACTGTCACCTGATAAGTGCCGGGCGCGGTGGGCAGCGGATTCGTCGTGTCGATGATGGGAAGGTTTACGATCGAGTTGCTGGTGGTGACCAGACCTCCTGACAGCGGTCCGCTGCCGGCTGTAACCTGACTGGCTCAGTCCCGAGAAAATCCAGGCAGACTGGTGGGGTCGAGCGTATCCGCCGCACCGCCCCCGATCAGGCATTGGACACCGTTATTCGTTTCATTTCGCAGCTGCCCGTGCCGGATTGTCGTGTCAGTAAAGATCTTGACAGCCGCTGCCCCACATGAATAGGCGTTGAAATCGCAGCATTCAATACTCTGTTCAAAGTCTGGAACTCCCGAACAGGCAGGGCACAGATTGTTCGCATTAGGCGTTACCTGTGCGGCAATGTAATTCAGGTAGTTGATCGCAGGGTTCGTAAGAGGGCTGTTGGCCCTCGGTGGGTTCGGGTTGAGAACGGTACATGTGCCCACTCCTCCCTGCTCCAGTGCAGGCAGGATATAGGGTTATGAACTCCCCCACAACGTTAGTGGCGACGGCCGCGCCGGATGCGACGTCTATAAATCCGAGGGTTGTCGCGGGATCCTGGTTTGCAACTAACAACGGCTTCACGCATTTCGGCGTGATCGGACATAGTTCCCCGTGCTGGTTGCGAATTAGACGCATTGTAGGCTTCCGCCACCGCCGAGGGCCGAACCGTGGCAACTCTCGAGCCCCAGATTCGGGAGAAAAAGGTGGGCAGGTTTGTTCTCTGAATGGAGACGGTAACCTGCGGGTTGCCAAGCCGAGAAGAGATCGAAGGGCCGGCGACCCTGCCACCTGTGAATGGGTCTCAATTCCCGAAACTCTGTTCTGCAGGAAGAATATCGCGGATCACTTTGGGTCGCCATGGTTTGCGCTCAGCGCCTGCCGGGGAGGCTGCTTGGTTGGGCTGTCCAGGAAGATACTCCCGAATCCACAAAGGCCTTCGCTCCCGCGAGCGCAGCTGCATCCGCTGCGCGTTGCATCTCACTGCGGGCGACATACAAAGTCACGACGTCGATGGCCAACGCCGCCATGGCGAGCAGCGTTATCAGGCTGACCGCCACCAGTATGATTGTCTGGCCGCGCTCGCCCCGATGCCCAATGCAGAGTGATCTCCCGCTTGTTCCTCATGACTCTCTCATTCCATGTTGGGCACAATTGCGTCTGTCGTAATCTGGCTTACCTCCTGGATATAGCGCTCCCGGCACCAGCAGCCCAATCACCTTGTTGAACTGCCAGCGATAGGAATATCGCACTGTAACGCGCGTACTGACTACGTTAAACGTGTTGCCGAAGAATGACACTCGGAAATGAATAACCTCTTCTCAATCGTAAGAACCATCGGAGCCGGACAACCCCTCCTCCCAGCCGTATAGGTCCAAGTCAGGGCCGGGCCGTTCACTGCCGCTTGTCCCGGTAGACCGCAATCATTCAACCGTCCCGCCTGCAGATGGGTTTCCACCAGATCACGGATCGCAGTCACCGATGTCGGTGTTCCAATCGCATCCAGGTCATTGGGTGGCAGGGTCGATCCGAACCGGGCCCCTCGCGCGCCATGTTGCTTAGCTTCTGCTTAACGTTGAACGCCTCGCCGAAATCGAAAATCCCCACAACAAGGACCACCAGCAGAGGTAGAGCGACCGCAAATTCCAACAATTGCGAACCCGAGGCATCAGCCAGAAGCGCGGCTTTCCAAAAAAAAGCGAATCGCGATTCATGCGCCGGCACTAGTCTTCTCCCGTGGTCTGAACGTTCGGCCTTGAGCTGGATAAGTTGTCCGTTCAATGACGTAAATGGCAGATAGAACTGATAAGGAAATTGGAAGCTGACGGAAACGCCGCAGGACGCCGGTCCGGTGGTGGGGTCGTTCAGGCGAACATTCGGCACGAAGCAAATTGCCGGGCTTGAGCACACGCCGGAATTACGGGCGCCCCAGTCTGGCAGTCCTTCAACACCGGGTTGGGCAGGAGGGGAGTGACTTGAGTCGGATCAAGTTTCGACGCCTGCAAGGCCTGTGCTACGCGGGCGGCAACCTGGCTCTCCACCAACGCGGTGTTGCCGCAGGTCGCGCAAGATTGGGCAGTGGCGGCCCGGGCCCTCGCGGGCCGCATGCGTAATCGTGGAATAGACATTGTACGCGCGCCCAAACCAGTAGATCCCCAGCAGCATCGTGAACATCAGCGGCAGTACAATGGCTGCCTCCGCTATCTCTGGCTCCCCGAGTTTCGCCTGGCGATTCTCTTCCAAAATTTCCCATTTTTCGTCAGAGAAAGCGCCCCACGCCTGACCCACAGTATAAAGAACCACTGTCACCGCCACCGCGACTCCAAACGGTATCTTCAGAGATTCCGGATTATCCAGTGAAACCTCCGGGCCCGGCAGGTGCAGCGTAAAGAGTCCTGCCACCATGTGCGCCAGATTCCGTGCCGTGCGGCCCACCCGCTTTTTCCAGATGATCAGCACCACCGCCATGCCCCCCGCCACCAGGATCGTCCCCAACAGCACCGAAAGCAGCCGACGGCCCTAAGAACGCGCCCAGCGCCCCTACCAGCTTCCAGTCGCCCGCGCCCAGGCTGCGGAGGAGCACGAAGGGCACAACAACCCCAGCCCCAGTCCCGCGCCCAGCAACGACTCTTTCACTCCCAGCCACCCTCCGGCCCAGGAGTTCAGCAAAATCCCCGCGAACAGCGCCGGCACCGTCAGCCAGTTGGGGATGCGTCGGGATTGCCAGTCCGTCCATCCTGCAACCAGCGCAGGAACCGCCGCCAGCATCCACACCCCCTGTTTCAGCATTGCCGCAACCACGCCCCTCCGGGCTCGGGCGACCGTAAAAGCCGATTTGGCGCTAAATTTCGTTCCAGGGGGATGGCCATCCAAACGGTCCGGAACTGGCGGCCGGCGAGGGTCAAAACCAGCCTCAATTGCGGATTATGCGCGGTTCACCGAGGCAAGTCAACGACAAGAAAGACGAGAGAAGTGTGGTAATTCGTTACTCCCGGCGTCCCTTGTAGCGCCGGCGTCCCGCCGGCTGTCCCGAGGGCGTCCCGCCCTCGGATGGCCACAACAAAAAAAGACCCGAAGAACTCGGGCCTTTCCATCAACCATAAGATTTGCCTACTGATTCAGAGGATGCCCGCCGGTACGCTCCGCCACAATCTTACGCGCGGATTCAGCGAGCGCCTTGGCCTGGGGCAGAAGATCGAGCGCCTTGGTCACCTGCGGATCGGTTTCGGCCCGCACCTTCAAGCCTTCCTCCTGGCCAAACACATCCACGAAGATTTCGCTCTTGATGCTGGACCGTACCCAGGCGTTATTTTCCAGCAGCTCGGCCTCGGTGTAAGCCACCTTCTCGTCATCGAGAAACTTGCGGAAGTCCTGCAACACCACATCATCCACCTCGAAGCTCTTGCTGGGATGATGAGTCACGGCGTAGTGCTTCGCAAAGTTGAAGAACGCGTAATGCTGCAGCAGCGAGTCCTGAAATTTGTTGCTCTTGATCGGATCAATCTTGACGTCGGGCGTGATGCCGCCGCCGCCGTAAACAGTTCGGCCGCTGTCGGTGAGCTTCACTTCGCGGCTGGCGTTATGCGCGTTCTCCTCAGTGTCGCGATTGAAGTAGTAGTCGTACAGCGAAACATTGGCATAGTCGCGCTGAATCAGCCGCATGCTGGGGGTGTAGTACTTGGCGGTGGTCAGCGCCAGTCCAGTGTTCTCCGACAGCGGATACACCGTCTGCACCAGTCCCTTGCCAAATGTAGTTTCCCCGACAATCAATCCGCGGTCGTGGTCCTGAATCGCGCCCGCCACGATCTCCGCTGCCGAAGCCGTACCCCGGTTCACCAGCACTACCAGCGGATACTCCTTGCCGCCATTGCCATGCGCGGCGGTGTAACGCTTCTCCGGAGAAGACCGCCCATGATGCGAGACGATCAGCTGTCCCTTGTGCAGAAACTTGTCAGCCACGCCCACGCCTTCGTTGAGCAGCCCGCCCGGATTCTGCCGCAGATCGAGAATCAGGCCTCGGATATCACCCATCTGGTCGAGCGCATCCGCAACTTCATGCTCGGTCGTCTCGTTGAAGCCGGACACGTGCATGTAACCAATACCCGGCTTGATCAGGAAGTGCAGGTCTACGCTGTAACGAGGAATCTCATCGCGAACCACCGCGAACTCCAGCGGCTTGTCCGCGCCTTCACGCAAAATCGTAATGTGGACCGTGGTGCCCTTGGGCCCCTTCAACAGATCAGCCACATCGCCCGTGGTCATGTTGTCGGTGGGCTTGCCATCCACCGCCGCGATAATGTCGCCCGGCCGGATGCCGGCGCGATACGCGGGCGTCCCCACAAACGGCGCGATCACGATCACTTTATTGTTGCGCGGGCCGACCGTCATACCCACGCCGTAGTACTTCCCACGCTGATCTTCGCGCAGCAGGGAATAGGCCTTGGGATCGAAGAAATTCGAGTGCGGATCGAGCACGTGCAGCATCCCCGGAATGGCCCCGTTATAGATGGCCTTGTCGGGGCTCACCGGTTCGGCGTAGTTCTGCTCCACCACATCATAGACAGTGGTGAACTGCCGCAGGCTGTCGCGGACATCGGAGTCTCCACCGGGAGCGGCTGAAGGATTGATCTTCTGCCCAAATACGATCCCGAGAAATCCGCAGGTAACCAGAATGAAAACAACCAGGAAGAGTGCGCGACGAGAACTGCCAACCATCATGTTTTCCTTCGCCGGGGACGTGGAATCACCCCGGCCAGCGCGTCTGAGCGAAGTATAACGCTCTCCAGCCCACTTAGCCATACTTTCAGATACCCGGAAGTAACCAGGGGCACAGTTTCAGGTCTCCAGTGTCTGGTTTCCCGACTTCTCGAGCCGAAACCGTCCCAGGTTTAGATGCACTGAAAACTTCAGTCGGTTCCCGGCGCAGTTCTTCGCGTACCTCCCTGTGTCCTCCGTGTCCTCCGTGGTTAACGCCTTGGCAATGCTGTCCCACCTGATTACCGTGGGTCGAAAGGTTGAATTTCTGCCCTTGAAACCCGAATCTGGAAACCAGAAACTCGAAACTGGGAAAAATCCGAACTTCGATTGCCGCCAATTCACTCCGGCAGTATCATGGAAACATGAACCTGGGTTTCCCAGAGATGATCTTCCTTTTCCTTTTGCCTTGATCTTATTCGGGCCCAAGAAGTTGCCCGAAATCGGACGTCAGATCGGAAGGGCGCTCAATGAATTCAAGCGGGCCTCGAACGAATTCAAGGCGCAAATCGAGTCCGAGATCTCGCAGCTGGATATCGAACAGAATCGCCAGACCATCCTGCCGCCGGTCCAGGCCCCAGCCGGTTCGGTAGCTTCCGGCAGCCTCGCCTCGACCGAGATATCTGTCCCGGAGACGAATTCGCTGGCCAAGGCCCCCGATGCCTGAAATGGCCGCTGAACTGCCCCCCGCCGACGAAGCGCGCGACGGCCTTACCGCCATGAGTTTCCTCGACCACCTCGAGGAACTGCGCCGCCGCCTCATTTATTCCATCATCGCGGTCACCGTGGGGTTCTTTGCCTGCTGGAACTATCACGAGTTCATCTTCAGCTTCGTGCAGCGGCCCATCATGGACGCGCTCCACCGCAACGGCATGGCCGAGAAGCTGGTCTATCTCAACCCCACCGAGCCCTTCAACCTTTACTTGAAGGTTGCGGCGCTGGCGGGACTGTTTGTGACCTCGCCGATCGTGCTCTACCAGGTCTGGATGTTCATCTCCCCGGGCCTGTATCGCAACGAAAAACGGTACGTATTTCCCTTCATGTTTTCTACGGTCCTGCTGTTCTTGTCGGGCGGCCTCTTCGCCTACAAGATGGTCTATCCGGCGGCGTTGAACTTCCTGATCGACTACGGCAAGCAGTTCCAGCCAATGATCACAATTGGCGAGTACACGGACCTGTTCCTGACCATCATGATCGGCATGGGCGTAATCTTCGAGTTGCCCATCCTGGTGTTCTTTCTGGCGCTGATGGGGATCGTCAACGCCGGCTGGATGTGGCGCAATCTGCGCTATTCGATCCTGGTGATTTTCATCATTGCTGCCATCATCACTCCCACCACCGACATCCTGAACATGTGCATTTTCGCCGCGCCCATGGTCGCCCTTTACGTAATCAGTATCGGCATCGCGTGGCTGGTGCACCCGAAACAACGCAGAGCCCGCCAGGCCAGAAAAGATCGATGACAAGAGCCACCACCAGCCACGTAGGGGCGGGCGCCCCCGCCCGCCCCGCCGGCGCAGCTCGGCAGTCTTCTTCGCGATACTCCTGACCCTGGCTTCTTGCCATCCGGCCCACGCCGAATCCTTTAACGCTGCGCGTGCCATGCAATACACCCGCGACGTGGTCGCCTTCGGTCCGCGTCCCATTGGCAGCCCCGCTCACCAGAAACTTGAAAGCTACATCCTCGCCCACCTGAAGAACGATCAAGTGGAAGATGACGCATTCACTGCCTCTACTCCCGAAGGCAAATTTCCGGTGCGAAATATCATCGCGAAATATCCCGGCACTCGCGACGGCGTGATCGTTGTCGCCGGCCACTACGACACCAACTATCCGCTGCGCGATACCGGCTACGTCGGCGCCAACGACGGCGGCTCCTCCACCGCCATCCTGCTCGAGTTGGCCCACCAGCTTCGCGGCAAGAAGCGCCAGGGCTACAGCGTGTGGCTGCTCTGGACCGACGGAGAAGAAGCCGTCAAGAACTGGACCGATACAGACAGCCTCTACGGCAGTCGCCACCTCGCCGAAAAATGGCAAAAAGATGGCACGCTGAAGACCATCAAAGCCTTCCTGCTGGCCGACATGATCGGCGACGCCGACTTGAACGTCGACCGCGATGCCAACTCCACTCCCTGGCTCGAAGATATGGTCTATCAGGCGGCAACCCAACTGGGTTACCAGTCCCATTTCTTCGCGCGGACCATCGCCGTCGAAGACGACCACCTGCCCTTTGTCCGGCGCGGCGTACCCTCTGCAGACCTCATCGACCTCGACTACGGCTACGGCAACGTCTTCCACCACACCCCCCAAGACACCCTGGACAAACTCAGCCCCAGGAGCATCGAAATCGTAGGCAGCGTCATCCTGGAAACCATCCACCTCCTAGACAAGAAACCAACCAACTGAGAACCAAGAACTGGGAACCGAGAACTAAGAACATAAGAACTGAACTTCTTCGTAACCGTCGCAAGTCTTCTCAAGACTCGCAGCAAGTATTTTGCTCTTTTCCCAATTTTCATTTCTAATGCCCGCTTATGCGACGAGCCCATCTGTACCTGTCTCTTCTTTCTGTCTTCCTCTGCGCTGCTTTTGCCCAGAACCCGACCGATCGCGTGATCGCCGAGCCCAGAAGCCTTCCGCCCTCGACACCAACCTGCAACAGTTGACGGACCAGGTCGGAGGCCGGATCCCGGCACGCCCGCCATGCAGAAGGCGGTCGAGTGGGGAATCGCCGCGTTCAAGGCTGCCGGCGCGGACAGCGTGCACACCGAGGATTTTTCCATTCAGGCGTCGTGGGCGAGGGTGCCACTCGAATGACCGTAGTCGCGCCCGAGCAGTTCCTGCTGCGGACGGTCTCCATCGGATGGGATCCCGCGCTCGTGCCGCATCGTCACGTTCGCGTGCTGGATGTCGGGGAAGGCGGGCCGCGGGACTTCGCCAAGGCGGGAAACGTCGCCGGCACGATTCTCCTGGTGCACTCGGACGAGATGCAGAAGTGGGACGACCTCTTTATTGAATATCTCAAGGCTCCAGGCGTCATCGATCGCGCGTTCACAGGAAAAGCCCTCGCGATCGCATTCCAGTCCACGCGCCCGCACGACCTGCTCTACCGCCACATCAACGCGCTTGACGGCGAAATTGGCCGCATGCCCATGGTCCTGGTGGCGCGAGAAGACGCCGCGCGCATGGGGCGCTTGTTGGCCTCCGGGCAAAACCTCTACGCCGACCTCTCCATCCCCAACACCGTGGGCGGCCCCATCACCGCCAGGAACGTGGTCGCTGAACTTCGGGGCAGTGAGAAGCCGGACGAGTTCGTTATCCTCGGGGCTCACCTCGATTCCTGGGAACTCGGCACCGGCGCGCTCGACAATGGCTGTAACGCCGCTCTGGTCGTGGATGCGCTGCGCGCCATCAAAGCTTCCGGGGTCCGGCCCCGGCGCAGCATCCGGTTCATTCTTTTCTCGGGCGAGGAAGAAGGCATGGTCGGGTCGGAAGCCTACGCCGTCTCGCATCGCTCTGAGCTGGATAAGGCTGCGGGCGTCGTAATCTTCGATTCCGGCATCGGACGCGTCACCGGATTTTCCCTGGGCGGGCGCCGCGATGTGGTGAATGCCGCCACTCCCCTGGTGGCTCCGCTCAAGCAGTTTGACGCTGCCGCTCTCACCACCGATGCCGAATGGGGCACCGACAACTTCGACTTCATGCTGGAAGGCGTGCCCACCTTCGTAGCCAATCAGGAAGAGGCCAACTACCTGATCAACTATCACGCCATGTCCGACACCTTCGACAAAGTTGATCTTGTCCAGCTCCGCAAGCATGTGGTCTATGCCAGCGCCTTGATCTTCGGCCTCGCCAACGCTCCCGAGCTTCCCGGCCCGCGCCTGCATCGTGCAGAAATCGAACAGACCCTCCACGAAACTCATCTGGACGAACACTTGAAGACCTTGGGTTTATGGAGCGACTGGGAAAGTGGCAAGCGCGGCCGAAAAGATTAGGATAAAGCGGGGGTTTTAGATTTCTTGGTCGGCGTGTCATCCTGAGCTTGCGAAGGATCTGGCGTGGAGCGTGTGTGAACGTTAGCGCGGGCATTCGCTCGTGCCAGCAAGGTTCTGGGCAGCCGCAAGCCTGCTCAGGATAACTCCAGAGCAAAAACTGGAATCTCACCCTGGGGCCTTCATTGCTACTCTTCTGGATCTTATTTAACCTTTTCGTTCTCCTGATGCTGGTGTTGGACCTGGGTGTGTTTCACCGCCGGGCCCACACCGTAAAGTTTCGGGAAGCGTTGGCGTGGAGCCTCGCCTGGATCGCGCTGGCGGCGGTTTTCGCGGTTGTGATTTTCTTCTGGCACGGTCGAACCCCCGCGCTGGAGTTCGTCACCGGTTACGTCATCGAGCTTTCACTGAGCGTAGACAACCTCTTCGTCTTCCTCCTGATTTTCCGTTTCTTTCAGGTGCCGCCCGTGCACCAGCACAAGGTGCTGTTCTGGGGGATTCTGGGAGCGCTGGTGATGCGCGCCGTTTTCATTGTGGCAGGCGTAGGCCTGATTCAACGCTTCCACTGGATCATTTACGTTTTCGGCGTGTTCCTAGTGTACAGCGGCATCAAGTTGTTCTTCCAGGAGGAAGCCGAGATCCATCCCGAGAAAAATCCGGTGCTGCGCTTGTTTCGCCGCTGGGTCCCGGTGACCAAAGACTATGAAGGCAGCAACTTCTTCGTCCGCCGTCCCGGACTCTTGGCCACACCTCTATTCGTCGTCCTGTTGATGGTCGAGACCACGGACCTTCTCTTCGCTGTAGATTCGATTCCCGCCATCCTCGCGATCACGCGCGATGCTTTCATCGTTTACACCTCAAACGTTTTCGCCATTCTCGGCCTCCGCTCCATGTACTTCGCCCTGGCCGGCATGATGGAAATGTTTCGCTACCTGCACTATGGCCTTTCCCTGGTGCTGGTTTTTGTCGGCGCGAAGATGCTCCTATCCCACTATTTCGAGATTCCGACACACCTGGCCTTGGGAGCAGTGGCAGGCGTTCTCGCCATCTCCGTAATCGCGTCGATGGCCAACCCCAAAAAAGCAATGTAGGCGCGAGCGCCCCCGCTCGTGCGGCAGCGTTCAAGATGTCGGAAAGAGTGGCCGTGCGGTACCCCAGACCTCTCTCCCAACCGATTGGGTACGTTATGATGAAAGCGGCATGACCCGTGTATCCATTGCGCTTCCACCGCGCCCTTACGATGCCGTCATCGAAAGCGGCCTCCTGCAGCGCTCCGGCGCAACCCTGCGCAACCTCTTCGGCACCATCTTCAACGGGGCGGGCGACTCGCCCGAAAAACATCAGCGCCTGTTCGTTGTGACGGTCGCGCCGGTTCGTCGCAAGTGGGGAAAAAAGCTGATGGCGTCTCTCGCCGCCGCCGGGTTCAGCGCGACCATTCTGGAAATGCCCAACGGAGAGCGCCACAAAAAGCTGGCCACGGTAGAAAAGCTCTCCGAGCAATTGAGCCGCCGGGGCGCGGACCGCAATTCCGTCATCCTCGCCTTCGGAGGCGGCGTGGTCGGTGATGTCACCGGTCTGCTGGCCTCTCTCTACATGCGCGGCGTTGAGCTGGTGCAAATCCCCACGACCGTGCTCGCGCAAGTGGACGCTTCCATCGGCGGCAAGACCGGGGTCAACCTGCGCGCTGGGAAGAACCTGGTTGGGACCTTTCATCACCCGCGCATGGTTTTGATCGACCCCGCCGTTCTCACTACGCTGCCCGATCGCGAATTCCGCGCCGGCCTTTATGAAGCGCTCAAGTGCGGCGTGATCGGCAAGCCCGAGTTATTCCGTGCCCTGGAAAGTGTCGATACCAGGACGCTGCGTCGCGATCCGGCCAAGCTGGAATGGATCATCGCGGAATCGGTTAAGTTGAAAGCGGAAGTAGTTTCATCGGACGAACGCGAGAACGGCCTGCGGCGCGTGCTGAACCTGGGCCACACCATCGGCCACGCGCTCGAAGCTGAAAGCGGCTACCGGCATTTCCTGCATGGTGAGGCTGTAGCCTGGGGCATGATTGCGTCGGCCCGAATTGCGTCGGCTGTAAACCGGATTGACCCCGCGAATGCGACTCGCATCACCGACGCGGTGACTGCTCTCGGCCCGCTGCCCAAGGTCCAGGCGCGAAGCCGCGATATCCTGCGATTGCTTAAATCGGACAAGAAGACCCGCAACGGTGTGGTCCACTTCGTGCTGCCTCGTGAAATCGGCAAAGTCGAGATCGCCAACGACGTGCCCGAACAGGTTGTAATCGAAGCCGTCGACGAACTGCGCCGCCTCTCGCGCTAGGGGAATGGGAGGGCACACTAACAGAAAAAAAAAAAAGAAACACCCCCAAACGAAGGAAACGAGTTCATCCGGCACACCGGGAAGGGCACGAGTTTACTCGTGCCAATAAGCTTCCCTGGACGGGCGCTTTAGCGCCTGAGGTTTGCTCTTTCCAAGCTGGGAACACGAATTGACCGATTCCACCAAATCCGCAGTCCTGGGAGCCGCTCCCGAGGGAGCCACTGACCCGCGATCCGCCGCGCGTGCGGTACGCGAGATGTTCAGCTCGATCGCTCCGCGCTACGATCTGCTGAACCATCTGCTTTCCTTGAATATCGACCGCCTGTGGTGGAACAAAACCGCCCGAGCCTTCGCCGCCACCCTCTCCCGTCCGCAAGCGCAGGTCCTCGACTTATGTTGTGGCACGGGAGATATGACACTCGCGCTGCGACGCCAGGCAGGGAAGTCCTCCCCGAACATTCTGGGCGCCGACTTTTCCCACGCCATGCTGCAACGCGCCAGCCGCAAAACCGCAGGCACACCGTTGCGCTGGATCGAAGCCGATGCCCTGAGCCTCCCGTTCCCCGACAACCACTTCGACTTGATCACATCTGCCTTCGGCTTTCGCAACCTGGCCAACTATGATGCTGGGCTGCGCGAGATCAGGCGGGTGCTCCGGCCTGGCGGAGAGTTCGGCATTCTGGATTTCGGGGAGCCGCGCGGCCTGGTGGGAAGTTGCTACCGGCTCTACTTCAAACGCGTGCTGCCGGCCATCGGCACCATGATCTCGGGTGTGAAAGGGCCATACGCCTACCTACCCGCGTCGGTCGCCCGTTTTCCGACGCCGCAGGAAATGCTGCAACGCATGCAACAAGTTGGTTTCAGCCGACCCTCGTGGACGCCTTACACCCTGGGTATCGCCGGCCTCTATCGCGGAAATAAGTAACCGATCGATCTTAAAAAACCATCCGATGTCCTTCCCCCCCAATACAGAAATTCCCCCGAACACCCCCCTCCCCTTCCCCTTTGAGAAAGCAAACCAAAGAAAAACGCCTGCCCTTACGAACTCCCCGCCGCCTTCAATCGTGAAGCCAACGCCTGAATATCTGCGGCGTTCGCATCGCCCATCACAAAGTAGCGCAAACCGTCCTGCGCCCAGGTTTCAACCGCGAATGATCGCCGCGTTCGCGCTCCCGCATCATCGCCGAACCCGCCCTTGATGTCCCGATCCTGAAACATGAATACCGAAATCTGATGTTTGCGGACCGAGTAGATCAAGTGTGCACCCGGCATCTGCCCCAAATAGGTCACCCGGCCGCCCAGGAGAGTAAATTCCGATCCCTGCAATTCAGGCAAAGTGAAAGTGAACGGAATCTTCCCCTGAAACCACGGCTTCACGGTATGCCGGTCGGTGGAAATCACGTCCACCGGATTGGCGCTCGCCATAGTCGCCACATGCAAGTCAACCAGTTCGCTGAAAGCCTGCTCGCGCTCCGCCCGCCGGTTTCCACGTACGTCGCCACCATGGACGCCACCAGCAACATGGCCACAACAGTAGCCGCGGTCAGCCAGTTCCGCGCCGCGGACGTCTTCGGCCGCGAAGCAATTTTCCGCTGCATGCGCGCCCGGAACTCAGGGCTCGGGCTATAGCGTTTTCCCGCCGACTGCACCGCGCGCTTTAACTGCACCTGGCCCAGGACGTCTGCGGCGCAGGCGTTGCAGCTGCGCACGTGCGCATCCACCGCATTCATCTCGTCGGCAGAAAGTTCGCCATCGAGATACGTAGCCAGCTTGGCGCTGTAGTCGTCCATCAGGCCCCCACTTTCCGCTGCAGAATTTCCCGCAGCGCCTTGCGAGCACGCGACAGCCGCGACATCACGGTTCCTATCGGAATCGAAAGTGTTTCCGAAATCTCCTGATAGGACATTTCCTCCACCTCGCAGAGCAGCAGAATCTCGCGAAAGTGCAGCGGCAGCTCTTCCATCGCGCCCTGGAGCAATTGCTCCTGCGCGCGTTCGATGAAAAGACTCTCCGGCGTGCCCGTGGAAGCCGGTATTTCCAGGCTGTCCTCCTCATCGAGCGGCACCGTCGCCGTCGCCCTCAGCCCGGTGCGCGAAGTCAGAAACGTATTGCGCAGGATGCGGTAAATCCACGCCCGGAAATTCGTGCCCGGCTGAAAGGACGAAAATCCCTTCAGCGCCTTGACGTAGGTTTCCTGCACCAGGTCCTCAGCTTCACTCGGATCGTGGGTGAGCCACTGCGCGAAGTTAAAGAGCTGGCCGAAGAGCGGCATGGCCAGCTCTTCAAACAACTCTCCTGTAGGGCGCTCTTTCGACACGTCCATAGAGTAAACGAACGGCAGGGGAATTTATTCCCTCATCCAGCAAAGATCGAAAAACGAGCTCCCAACATGCCTTTTCACGGAATAAACCGGGGGTCCCACGGTTATCCCTGTGCAACCCAATCCAAGGAGGGCAGAGTGAAACCCACGCAGGATCGCAGGTCATTTCTCAAAATTGCCGGAGCCTCGCTCGGCATCGGCGTTCTCTATTCCGCCATGCCGGCGGCGGCTGCCGTGCGCGGCGAAGCCGCCGAAATGTTCAACTTCTGGGGCAAGCAGAATGGCGAACGTGTTTCGCCCTTCACTTTCGTTCAACTCAGCGATGCCCACGTCGGATTCAACGGCCCTCCCGACCCCCTCGGCACCAAAGCCTTCGAGCGCGCAGTCGAGATGGTGAACCAGTTGCCTCAGCGTCCCGACCTGGTGCTGTTTACCGGAGACCTGACCCACGACACCGAGGACAAAGACGTTCACGCCCAGCGCATGAAGCAGTTCATGGAAATCTCCCGCCGCATGAACGTGCCCTTAATCAAGCACGTCCCCGGCGAGCACGATGCCGGCCTCGACGGTGGCACTCTCTACCGCGAATTTCTCGGAGAGACTTACTACTCCTTTGACCATCGTGGAGTGCACTTTGTGGCGCTCGACAATGTGTCACGAGCCAAGCCGGAGGTGGGCCCCGAGCAAATCGAATGGCTCAAGAAGGATCTTGCCCGCTTCCACAAGTCCACTCCCATCGTTGTGTTTACCCACCGGCCCCTCTTCGATCTCAAGCCGGAGTGGGAGTGGTTTACCAGTGATGGCGACGACGTCATGAACGTGCTCGCGCCCTACGAGAACGTGACCGTGCTCTACGGGCACATCCATCGCGACGACGAACACGAAACCGGCAAGGTCCATCACTACGCGGCCAAATCGCTGATTTTCGCCTTCCCCGATCCCGAAAAGACGCCGGCCAAAAAGCCGATCGCATTCGACAAGGATCAGCCCTTCAAAAACCTGGGCTTGCGGCTGGTGCACGAAAACTTTGCCGGGAAGCCGCTGGTCAACGCCGTGTCTGTCGACGATGTCGAACTTACGGCCCGCGAATTCATGGGAATCAACGGTGTTCAACAGATTCTAAAAACCCCAAGCCTGTAAGCAGGCAAATACGGAGAACACAAAAATGAAACGACCTCAATGCCTGAAGTACGCCCTGGCCGCCTTTTTGCCGGCACTTATCTTCGTCTCAACCCTATCCCCGCGCCCAGCGCCGGCGGACAGTCCACGCGTCATTGAAATCAGCGCCAAGCGATTCGGCTTCACTCCCAATCAGATCACCTTGAAGAAGGGAGAGACCGTCAAGCTGCGTCTGACCTCTGAAGACGTGACTCACGGCTTTTACATGAAGAAGTTGAAGATTGACGAGGTGATCGAACCGGGGAAACCCACGGAAGTCGCCCTGACCCCCGACACCGCCGGAAGTTTCACCACCATCTGTGACCACTTCTGCGGCACGAACCACGGCAGCATGAACATGACCATCACGGTCGTGGAGTAACGGCATGTCTCTCCGGCGAGCGCGGTGGCAGAAACTAATCCTGACTCTTACCCTGCCGCTGGCGCTCGCTGGATGCCAGGCTCGCGCGCCCGGCCGGCTGGAGGCTACTCTGGCCCGCCAAATAAAACAGAAGGTCACGGTGCGAGAAAAAAAAAGACGCGAATCCTTTTCCGCCTACGGACGAGAATATTCGCACCGGCCAGGAGAACTTTTCCCACTACTGTGTCGCCTGCCATGGTCTCGACGGCCAAAACACAGGCGTGCCCTTTGCCGATCGCATGTCGCCACCGGTGCCGCTTCTAACCTCCCCCGCGGTGCAGGGCTATAGCGATGGGCAACTGAAGTGGGTGATCGAGAACGGAATCTTTCCTTCGGGCATGCCGGCCTCAAAAGGCATTCTGAATGAAGATGAAATCTGGCAGATCGTCATCTATGTGCGCAATCTCCCGCCTCAGGGAAGTCTGGGAGAACCCAAGATGTACAACGGTTCACCGTAGCGCCGGCGTCTCGCCGGCTGTCGCGAGGGTATCCCGCCCTCGCACCTCTAATCCGTCCTTAGACCTCAGCCGTAGAGGCCTCGGCCTTCACTGCCGTCTCGCTCTTAAAGCAATCTGCAAACGCATCCGCTATGGTGTAGCGAATCACGTCTTCGTAATTCTCGCCCAGAAATTTTCGCAGGCGATCGGTGTTCATGGTGTACTCGCCCGTCATGTAAGGCGCCGCCTCGGGCGGAATGGCTACGATCCCCAACTGCCACAGGATTTTCAACGCCATCCTGAACGCCAGCTTTCCCGGCAGCCGCACCAACCGGGCCTGGGCGACGTCAATGCAGCGCTCGAAGGTGAGCGGCTCACCGCGTCCCGCCACGTTGAGCACGGTCAATCTCTGCGACTCCGGTTCTTTCTTTTCCAGAATGCGGGTGATCAGTCTGGCCACGTCATCGACATGCACGAATTGGATACGGTTCTCCAGGTACCGCCGTCCGCTGGGCAGCATGCAGGGCAGCCGCTTGCCTCGGCTTCTCATGGCCGCCGCCCGGTCGCTGCGGCCGCCCGGGATGCCCCGAAAAGCGCCGACCATGTAATTCTCCACGCTGGCTCCCGCAAAAATATGCGGACGCAGCATATACGCGCTGCAACCGCGCAGCGCGGGCGCCCGCTGTTGCACCACCTTGTCGCATTCCATTTTGTGGATCGCGTAAGGCAGAGTGTGGGCTCCCAGGGGATGCTCCTCCGTCGCGGGTCCCGCTAGGTCGGAGCCATAGACGGAAACGCTGCTGGGAAACACAAATTTGCGGACAATCGCCTCTTCGTGATTGGCCTCGGTGATCGCTTCCATCACTCGCGCCGTTCCGGCCACGTTGATCTGCCACATGCGGTCGACGTCCAGTACCCCGGCGCGCACCGGATCGAGGATGAACGCCAAATGCACGACCGCATCGGCCCTGCTCTCCCGCAACAGCAGGAAAAGCTGGCGGCAGGACTCTTCCTCGCCCAGATCCATGCGCTCAAATTGCAAAGGAAGGTCAGTCGCGGGCGGCGTCAGGTCCACGCCGATCACCTTGAACGCGCTCAACTGCGGCAGCAGACGAGTCCCCAGGTTGCCGGAAATTCCCGTGACCACTACTGTTGGCTTTGCATCGGCCATTTTATTTGGGACCGGATTCAGGGGCCTTCACCGCCGGTTTAACCGGTGCTTCGCCGGGCGCGCTTGCCGGGGCAGGCGCCGCCCCTTCCGCAAAGTATTTCTCGTTCAACTGCGGCGTCGCCGATTGCTGGATGGCCTGCAGGGATTCCTGCATGCGCTGCGACTTGATCGTGGAAATGATTTCGTCCCGCACTTTGTCCAGCGGCAGCTTGTCCTTTTCTCCCACTTTGTAAACCAGAGATCCGTTGGGATTGGTGATCAGCTGCGACGTCTCCCCCGGCTTCAGGCTGAAAATCTGGGCTTGCTCCGGTGGCAGGCTGGTGCGCCGCACCTTGCCCAATTGCGTGGGAGGCTTGCTCTTGAATTCAGATGCGGCGATGGCTTCGTCCTGCAGTTTGGCGAAGTCCTCTCCCGCCGCCGCCCGTGCCCGTAGCGTCTCCGCCAGCTTCTTCAGAGTTTCTACCGATTCCTGCTGTTTTTTCGTGGCCTCGTCGTCGGCCGGTTTGTCTTTCGCGTCCGCCGCGAGTGGCTTGCTGCGCGGGATGAAGACTCGTTGCAGATCCACCTCCTCAAACGCCGCCTCGTTGTTGTGGTAGTAGTCCTCGATCTCTTTGTCGGAGACATGGCTGGCTTGCTCCTGCAGGCTCTGGCTCAACTCCTTGGTGAGCACCCCGATGCGGGCCACTCTCATCAGCTCCTGAAACTTGGGTCCCCGGTCCAACCCCATCTCATGCGCTTTGTGGACCATCACCAGCGCCATGCCGTACTGGATCGCCAGTTGTTTTCGGGCCTGCGGAGCCATGGTCGGTGCAACCGCATCCACCAGTTGGTCGAACTCGGCGCGGGTAACCACCGTCTTGCAATCCCAGGCTTGGACTTGTCGGCTGCAGGCTTGTCGCACACTCCCGGAATCGTGATGACGGCTGTCTCCGGAGCAACCTGCTTCGAATCGCTATTGCTGGTGGCCGCCGCCGCAGCCTTGGGCGGCGCCGGGCGGGCCGCTGGCTTGGTCGCCTGCCCCCAGGCCACAGTGCCTAACACAGTGGCCAACCCAGTGGCTAACAACGACAGGCACATCCCTACTCGATGAGTCTTCAAAACAGGGTTCCTCCAGGGCTTGGGCGCTAGGTGCACCGAGAATCGTAGCATAGGCGGGACTTCGCACTTCGCGTGCGTCAGGACGTCTGAGCTCAGATCTGATTCAGATCTGAGTCTTTGCCGTCGGGCAGCACGAAGTCCGCCAGGTCTGGAAGGGAGATTTTTCCCGTGTCCTGCTATCTCGTCAGGGCTGGGCATCAAGCGGCTGTACACCGCCGCAATCGGAGCCCTGCCATTTAGCGGTCATGGTCGTACGTGAGGTGCGTACCTTGTCGCCAGCCTTTGACACCGAGGTGGACTGCAACCGGTAGTTCTCGGAGTCGAGGAAACTGGCTTCGCCGTCGGCTTCATAGCCGGACTTCGGGCAGGTGGTATGCCACTTCCACGCCGATCGGGTCTGGGTGCTGAAGGTGGCTTTACAGTCGGTCGCTACATTGGTCCACGGAGACCGCTCCAGCGTCTGGCGGGTGTAACAGACCTTGCTGGCGCCATCCGCGTCAGTTTAAACCCCGTGCTGTTTCATCATGGCCTCAAAATGCGCACGTTTTTCCGGACTCATGTTCTTCATGCGCTCGCTGGCGCCGGGCACTTTTTGCCGTCGACTTCACGCTCGCTGTGAACCTGCCACAACCCCGGTTTGATCGGTGGCGCGGTCTGCGACTGGGCGTTGGGTGCGCCTGCAGCCATCGCGAGGGCGGTAATCATCAAACAGATGGTGACACGATTCATGCGAGTTTTCCTTGCTCTGGTAAAGGAGAGCGCCGGGTCGAAGTGCTGAAGGTTTGACCGACGCTGCGAAAACGTCAGCTACGGTTGGGTTGGACCAAATAACAGTACAAACTCTACATGAAGCTCCTCCAGATCCATAGCGAATAGCCCAGGCCGGGGTCTGAAGTCCGGCGCCCAGTTAGTACCTCCGAACTCCGCCCTGCCCGCTATAATTGCCGCTATGTCCGGATCGCCCGTCGTCTACAGTTCGGAGTCCATGCGCGCGGAAAAGCGCAACGTAGCAGGGAACTCCGTGCTGGCGGCGCTGGCCATTACCACTTTGAAGATTGTGGTGGGCGTGACCACCGGCAGCCTGGGCATACTCTCCGAAGCCTTGCACTCCGTGCTCGATCTGATCGCGGCAATCATCACGCTGATGTCGGTTCGAGTCTCCGACAAGCCGGCCGACGCCGACCATCAATACGGACATGGCAAGGTGGAGAATTTCTCCGCGTTTATCGAAACCGGTCTGCTCCTGCTTACCTGTATTTGGATCATCTACGAGGCGGTCAAGCGGCTGTTCTTTCACCACGTCGAGATCGAGCCCAGCATCGCGGCTTTCGCCGTCATGTTCATTTCCATGGCGGTGGACTTCTGGCGTTCGCGGGCGTTGGGCAAAATCGCCGCCAAGTATGACAGCCAGGCGCTCGAAGCCGACGCGCTTCATTTCTCCACTGACATCTGGTCGAGCGGCATCGTGGTCCTGGGTTTGCTGCTGGTGCTATTCGGCCGCCTCTACGGCATCGGCTGGCTGCGCGACGCTGATCCGGTGGCGGCGCTCTTCGTGGCCGGCGTCGTGGTGTACGTCAGTTGGCGCCTGGCCCGCAAAACCATCGACGCCCTGCTCGACGCCGCTCCTGCGGGCGTGCGCAACAAGATTGTGGCGGCGGTCTCCGACGTGGATGGTTTACTCGAAGTTGATCGCGTCCGCATTCGCCGGGCCGGCAATCGTTACTTCGCCGACCTTTCCGTGGGCGTGGCCCGCAACGTTACCTTCCAGCGCTCTGAGCAAATGGCGGAGGCTGTTACCAGCGCGGTCCACGGGGTGCTGCCTGACGCCGACGTGATCGTACATTCAGTGCCGCGCGCGCAGCGCACCGAGAATATCTTCGACCGCATCCGCGCCGTGGCTACCCGCTACAACTTCAACGTGCACGACGTGAGCGTGCAGGATTTCAACGGCTACCTGCACGTGGAACAGCACCTGGAACTCGACGAGCGCCTCAGCCTGAAAGACGCCCACGACCGCGTAACCGTTCTCGAAACCGAGATTCGCCAGGATGTGCCGGAAATTTCCTCCATTCTCACCCACATCGAAAGCGAGCCGGCCACCATCGAAGCCGGCGACGAACTGGTGCATGACGCTAAGCTGGAACGGCGGCTCAAAGCCGTCGCCTCCAAGTTTCCCGAGATACTCGACATGCACGATATCCAGATCAAGCGCGTGCGCGGCCGCATCTACGTCTCTGCCCATTGCACCATGGCGGACGATCTGCCGCTCTCCAGCGTGCACGATATTTCCACCGAACTCGAAATCCGTTTCAAGCAGGAATTTCCCGAACTGTTCCGCGTCCTGATCCACCCCGAACCCAGAACCGACAACCGGAGATGATCAGCGGAAATACTCACGTAGGGGCGGACGCCCTCGTCCGCCCAGCCGAGCGAAAGCTCGGCAAGGTTTTTTGCTGTAATCTGCCAACTTGCTTCCTGAAACCCGTAAACCCGTCCGCGGCTACCTGTACATCGCCACTGCCACATTCTTTTGGGGCGTTTCAGCGACCATCGGACGGGCCGCCTTCACCGGGCGCCTTCCCGGGCTGCGGCATGCCGGCTCCATCGAACCACTGATTCTGGCCCAGGGTCGCGGCACCTTCTCCTTTCTGGTTCTGCTTCCGGTCCTCTGGTTTCTGCGCGGACGGCGTCTCCTGCAACTGCCGGCCCGCGATTTTGCCCAGCTTTGCCTGATCGGCGTTTTGGGCGTCGCCGCATCCAACTACTTCTATTATCTGGCGATTCAGCGGACCAGCGTCGCCACCGCGATCATCGTGCAGTACACCGCTCCCATCCTGGTGTTGCTCTACAGCGTGGCCCGTGGACTGGTAGCGCTCACACTGCAACGTGTCGCGGAAGTCGGCCTGGCAATCACCGGCATCGCCTTGGTCATCGGGGTGTTTGGCGGCGGCGGAGCGCGGCTCGATACCATCGGCCTGCTCGCCGCTGTGCTTTCGGCTTTCTCCTTCGCCTTTTACAACATTGGAGCTCACGACATTCTTTCCCGGCACGACCGCTGGATCGTGCTGCTCTACACCACCGGCAGCGCGTCTGTGTTCTGGCTGCTCATCAATCCCCCGTGGAAGCTGGTCGCAGCCCACTTTTCAGCCGCCCAGTGGTTGTTCCTGCTCCTGTTCTCGCTGCTGTCGGTGCTGGCTCCCTTCGCCTTCTTCTTCGCGGGATTGCAACACCTCGAACCCACGCGTGCCATCGTGGTCAGTTGCCTGGAGCCGGTATTTTCGATCGTGATCGCTGCCGTCGTGCTCGGCGAAAGCCTGGGCTCCCCGCAAATTTTGGGAATAGTCTTCGTTCTGGCGGCGATCACAATCGTACAACTCCCGGATCGCCACTCGCCCCAGGCCATGCCTCCGGTCGAACCCATCGAGTAGCTCGTTGCCCCCGATTCGCTGCGGTGGTAACCTGAATTCGTTCATGTGGCGCGGGAGTAGTTCAGCGGTAGAACGCCAGCTTCCCAAGCTGGATGTCGCCGGTTCGATCCCGGTCTCCCGCTCCAAATATTTTTTGTTTACTTCTTATTTTCTGAGGAATTTTCCATGGCGGAACCGACTTACGAAGAACTCAAAGCCCGTCTGTCTGAACTTGAAAAGCAGGGTCCGCGCCGAACCGGCAGCCTGGAATTCCGGGTCAGTGAAAAGGGCGGGGTGAGCGTTTACGGCCTGGGCCGTTTTCCCGTCACCCTCTACTACGAACAGTGGGCCCGGTTGCTCGAAGCCTCCGATAAACTTCGAGAATTCCTTGAAGAAAACAAATCCAAACTAAAGCTCAAAGGGCAATAACTAAGGGCAATAACTGAAGAGTGCCGCCTTTTCATGCCCGCAGACGACATCCTCACACTGCCTCCGCCGCCCGCCGACGCGCGCCTGACTTACGGCGCCGACCCTAACCAGTTCGGAGAATTGCGCGTTCCGAAATCCCCGGGCCCTTTTCCGGTCGTGATGAACATTCACGGGGGCTACTGGCGCGCGAAATACGATCTCAAGCATGCCGGACACCTCTGCGCCGCCCTCACCGCCAGGGGGCTGGCTACATGGAATGTCGAGTATCGCCGGGTAGGAAATCCCGGAGGCGGATGGCCAGGGACATTCGATGACCTGCGCAGCGCCTATCGCTACGTGTCCCAGATGGCCCAGCGCTACCAGCTGAATCTGGCAAAGTTGGTCGTTATCGGCCACTCCGCAGGCGGACAGCTGGCGCTGTGCCTTGCGGGGCACGAGCCTACGATCAAGCGAGTGGTGTCGCTGGCCGGCGTGGTGGATTTGCAGCAGGCCTGGGAGCTTCATCTCAGCGACAACGCGGTGGTGGATTTCCTGGGCGGCGAGCCCAGCCGTGTTCCGGAACACTATCGCGAAGCCGACCCCATGCAACTCAAGATTCCATCGGCCACGGAATGGCTGGTTCACGGTGCCGCCGACGATGTCGTTCCGCCCTTTCTGAGCCGCAACTACACCGAGCAAAAGAAAAAGCGCGGCGAGAATGTGCACTACCTGGAAATATCCACGGCTGGACACAGCGATTTGATTGATCCCCGCTCCAGTGCCTGGCCCAAGGTGGAGAGCACGGTGCTGCATTTGCTGGAGGCTTAAGAGCGTCGTTGGTCCTTGGCCTTTGGTCGTTCCATAGGGGGTTAAGGAGGGACGGGTTGCGATTTCCCCTTCAGGTCAACCGAGATCAGCCGCCAACACAAGGTCTCTCCCTCCTGCGCTCGCCGACGCATGCCCCGGTCGATGACATGAAGGCTGACGACTGAAGACCGCTTTAAGCGCAATTTCTTAGCACCAGCGCCGAATTCTTCGATCCAAACGCAATGCAGTTGCACACTGCGTGTTCGATAGCTTTCTTCCTGCCAACATCCGGAACATAATCGAGATCACACTCGGGATCGCGTGTTTCCAAATTGATGGTGGGCGGTATCTGGCCGCTCTGCATGGCAACGATGGTGGCGGCCACTCCGGCCGCACCGCATGCTCCCTGAGGGTGCCCGATCTGCGATTTCAAGGCGGACATCGGCACCTGCCCGGCATGTTGGCCCAGCACCAGCTTCAAGGCCCGGGTCTCGATGCGGTCGTTGAGTTGGGTGGAGGTGCCGTGGAGATTCACATAGTGCACGTTCTCCGCTCCAATCCCCGCCTCTTTCATGGCCAGCCCGATGGCTCGCGCCGGCTCTTCGCCGCACTCCTGCAGGCGCACGCGGTGGAAAGCCTCACACGTGGAACCGTAACCGGCGATCTCGGCCAGAATCTTTGCGCCACGCGCACGCGCATGCTCGTATTCTTCGAGCACAAACATCCATGCGCCCTCGGCGACCACGAAGCCATCGCGGTCCACGGAAAACGGCCGTGATCCGCGCTCCGGCGCATGGTTCCAAGAATCGGTGAGGATCTTCATCAGGATGAATCCCTTGACGATTCCCAACGAGATGGGCGCATCCGCGCCACCGCTCAAAGTCATATCGAGCCGGCCCGACTGAATTTGCCGCACCGAATATCCGAACCCGTCGGTAGAAGATGTGCAACCGGTCGTGACCACATGGCTTGGACCGCGCAATCCGAAACGCACGCTCAGTTCGCTGGACAAAGTGCCCATGACGCCGGTGGGCACGCAGAACAGGCTCATCTGCTTGTACTGCTCATGAAAAAACAGCCGGTATTGTTCTTCGGTAAATTCCTGCGACCCGCCGCCCGAGCCCAAAATTACGCCAAAGCGCCGCTTCTCTTCGAGGGGCAGGGACGCTGCGTCGATTCCGGCCGTGGACAAGGCTTCCGTGGCCGCCGCCAGTGCCAGCGGCAACACCCGGGACACATGCTTGCGCTCGCGTTTTTCCACCCAGGCCAGTTCGTCGAAGTTGGCGACCTCGCCTGCAATCTGAACCTGGATTTCGGAGGGATCGAAGCGTGTGATGCGTCGAATGCCGCTCTGTCCCTTCAAAATCGCCGCAGAGAAGGCAGCATTTCCCACGCCGTTCGGGCTCACCGCTCCCATGCCTGTGATCACTACGCGTCGTTTCACTCGGTCCACCCCGGTCATCGTTCTGGATTGTGCCAAGCACTATATCTTGGATGCGGCGCCGCGACCAGCCGTGGGGTGGTTTGATGAGGTCCGACGTCCGACGCCCGAGGTCTGCTCTTAGTATCCAGTGCAGAATTGAAAGTGCATGGGGTCACGGATCTTGCCGGCCCAATCTCCTCCCCACTCGAATTCTGCCTCACGAAAGATCTCAACCACGCGGGCATCCATGTTGCCCAAAGATCCCTGCGCATTGCTTTCGGCGTTGAGATCAATCGCGATTCCCCAGCTGTGGGTTGACAGCTTTTCGCCGGTGCGTTGCGGACGAAAGGCAAAGCACCCGCCAAAACTCGTGATCGCTTCGTGCAGGTTACGTTCGTGAATGCCGGTGAAGACCGAGGCATAGATTTCAGCCATCCGGCGGTGACATGTCATCCGGGTGATGGTTTGCGAAGGATCCCATGCGAGCCGCAACGGAAAAGGTAAGCTCACTTTTACGAGGAAATCCGACTGCCAGCGCGAATCGAGCTGCCCATCTGTCTTGATAAATTCGTAGATGTTTCCGAATGTGGCGATGATTTCAGTGAGGCCGTGAGGCGCTGTCAGCGCACTCTCCTGCACAGCACTATTGGGTTCGTGCTGTAAAGTTTTCATGGAAGGGCTCCTCTATTGGCGCCAAAATAGCCTGAAGCAGTCGGCTGCCGTTTTGGCTATAGGGGTCCTTCGACTCCACCGCCTCTTCGCGAGCGAAGAGACGGCCTCGCTGAGGATGACACCCTCAGCGAAGAGACTGCTGCGCTCAGGATGACAGCGTGCGTAGCCTCAAGTGGTTGACCGTGCCCTCTGCCGTATAATTGCGAGTTCCAAACGGGGGAAGATTTTGGCCTACGATGACCTGCGGGAGTGGATCGCGGCGCTGGTGCGCGCCGGAGAACTGAAAACGATCCGCACCGAAGTCGATCCCATCCTCGAGATCACGGAAATTGCCGACCGCGTGAGTAAAGGGTCGGTCTCCGGGAAACCCGGCGGTCCAGCGTTGCTCTTCCAGAACATCAAGGGGCAGCCGGGATCGCAAGTCCTGATCAATCAATTTGGTTCGGCGCGCCGCATGAACCTGGCGCTGGAAGTAGACGCCCTCGACCAGGTGGCCGACCGCATCCGGGCTTTCATGGACGTGAAATCCCCGCAGGGTCTTCTCGACAAAGTAAAAATGCTTCCCATGCTGGCCGAGATGGGGAAGTTCTTTCCCAAGACTGTGTCCACCGGCCCGTGTAAAGAAGTGATCAAGCGGGAGAACTTTTCGCTGCTCGATTTTCCCGTCCTGCAATGCTGGCCTGCGGACGCCGGCCGCTTCATCACGCTGCCCTGCGTGGTCTCGCGTGATCCCAAGACCGGAAAGCGCAACGCCGGCATGTACCGCATGCAGATCTACGACGAGCGCACTGCCGGCATGCACTGGCAGCGCCAGAAAGTTGGAGCTGAACACTACCGCGAAGCGCTGCGCCGAGCGGCACAATCCGATGCAGGCGCGAGCGTTCCCGCCCGTGCCAGCGCCGCGGTGGATGTGATGGCCCGCACTTCCGGCGGCTCAGTCCTGGCGGAAGGGAATCAGCCTTCGGGCAAAATGGAAGTCGCGGTCGCCATCGGCACCGATCCGGCGATTACTTTTTCCGCCATCGTTCCCGCTCCGCCCGATGTAGAGGAATACTTGATCGCAGGCTTCCTGCGTCAGAAGCCGGTGGAATTGGTGAAGTGCGAGACGGTTGACCTCGAAGTTCCCGCCGCCGCGGAAATTGTCCTCGAAGGCCACGTTCATCTGGACGAACTCCGCCGCGAGGGGCCGTTCGGCGACCACACCGGCTATTATTCTCTCGAAGATCTTTATCCGGTCTTTCACGTTTCCTGCATCACGCACCGCAAGAATCCGATTTACGCGACGACCATCGTGGGCAAGCCTCCCATGGAAGATGGCTGGATGGGCAAGGCGGTGGAGCGCGTTTTCCTTCCGCTGATGCGGTTGACCATTCCCGAGCTTGTCGACATCAATCTTCCCGTCGAAGGCGTCTTCCACAACCTGATGCTGGTTTCTATTCGGAAGTCGTATCCCGGCCAGGCACGCAAGGTGATGAACGCGATCTGGTCGCTGGGTCAGGCCATGTTCACCAAGTGCATCATCGTGGTGGACGAAGACGTGAACGTACAGGACATCGGCGAAGTCACGCTCAAGGTGTTGAATCACATTGATCCCGAGCGCGACATCCAGTTCACGCTGGGTCCGGTGGATTCGCTGGACCACTCGTCGCGGCTGCCCAACTACGGCTCGAAGATGGGAGTTGACGCAACCCGCAAGTGGCCCAGCGAAGGCTTTACGCGCCCCTGGCCTGACGAGATCCTGATGGATGAAAAAACCAAAGCTCTCGTGGACAAGAAATGGAAAGAGTTGGGCCTGGAGTAAACATCGTTCCAGACGACGTAGGGGCGGACGAGGGCGTCCGCCCCTACGTCGTCTGGGGTGGCCGCATGCGCGTCCTCGTTGTCTTCATCAAATTCCAGGCTTCGCGATATTTTTCGTAAAGACCACCCTTTTTGCTTCCCGACGGGAAAAAGCACAGACGCGTGCGAGGCGCGAAGTCGCGAACCGGGACTACGTACCATGCATCCTCGGCGACGATGAATACGACTAGGACGTCGATTTCTTCGGCCGTGTATGAAATCTTTTTCTTGCCTGCAATGCTTCGACAGATATTCACCGAATATTTAGGTGCCCGCTTCACATAGGTGGATTTCACCTGAACCCGCCAGAATCGTTTACCTGAATCCAGAACGAAGTCGTAACGTTCGCTTTCGCCCCAGGGCTTGGCCACGCCAAATCCCAGGCCGGCAGCTTTGAACATGAAACCCATCTCCGCCAACTCTCCTCGCTGTTTGTCGGTGCCTTTCTGTGGCTTACCCTTTCTGTCCCGCCCGGCGCGCTGCCCGGCGGGAACTTCCGCGCTGTTATCCATGGCCCCAACTAAAGAGACGCCGGCGATTGGGCCCGCGCTTCTTCTTCCGGAGAACGCACATTTCAGGTGCGCTCGACCGGTGTGGGTAGGGCACGCATTTCGGATGCGCCGGGCGTTTACACAGCGCCGGCAACACCCTTCGGCTGCTCACGGAACAGGCTCCTGAAAGCCGTGTCCTTTCGAGCTGCAGCCGTTTCGAGTTTTCCGTGGGCAATTTTAAGGCGATTGGGAAACCCGTGATCGCGTCCCCGCATTTGCCGGTGGCCGGCACGCCCAAACAAGAAAAGGCGCGAGCTCGTCGCCCGCGCCTGATATTTACTTTCTAGTTATAGGATAGCAGTTTGAACAGGGGGAATGGGACAGGGAGGGCCAAAGTATTGTGTCCAAGGAATGAGGGGGTTGAAGGGAAAAGGGTCGGAGCAGGGGATTGACAGCTCTTGTTTCCAGTTAACCTCCGGAAAAAATCCCCGCCCAAGCGGAGCTTGGACGGGGACCCTCGACAATAGAATTCGCGCGAGAGGGTCCACAACCTCGACGTACGCCCTCAGCGGAGATGCGCGTCGAACCAGGCGGCTGTACGGCGGATGCGATCGCGCTGGTGTTCAGGATTGACGAACATGTGGCCCTCATGTTCGTAGACGACGAGTGTGGTTTCGACTCCGAGTGCTTTCAGGGCGTGCCAGAATTCGTAGGATTGCGGCGTGGGGCATTCACCATCGCTGTCGCCCACGATGACCAGAGTGGGTGTCTTCACATTCTTGATGAAGGTGATCGGCGAGACCTTGGCGTAAATCTCGGGATCGTCGTATACCGATTTGCCGAAGAATGGAATCATCCACTGGTCGATTTTATTTTCTCCGTAATAGCTTTGATAGTTGGCGATGCCTGCGCCCGCCATGGCCGCCTTGAAGCGATTGGTCTGGGTGACGCCCCACATGGTCATGTAACCGCCGTAGCTCCAGCCGGTGAGGCCGAGCCGGTTGGGATCGATGGGCGCGACGCGAAGAGCTTCGTCAACCCCGGCGAGGATGTCGCGAAAATCTCCGTAACCGAAGTCGCGGACGTTGGCCCGGGTAAAGGCCTCGCCTTGACCGAAGCTGCCACGGGGATTCGGCTGGAACACGAAATAGCCCGCCCCGGCCAGAGGAAGGGCGAAATCAAAGGCGTCCGGCCAGGCGGATTGCACAGCCAGGCCCGGCCCGCCATGGACACAGACGACCATTGGGTATTTCTTCGCCGGGTCGAAGTCTTTCGGGTAAGTGAGCCAGCCTTGTACGTCGAAGCCTTCGCTCTTCCAGCGGATGCTGCGGGTTTCGCCCCATCCCGGCTTCAGGCCGGAGTTGCGATGCGTGATCTGCTTCCAATCGCCGAAGGTTCCACTCCAGATCTCGGGCGGATTACTGAGGGAACTACGAATGATGGCTGAAGTTTTTCCGTCGGCGGCCAGGGAGATGTTGGTGCCCCACAGTCCGGCGGAGAGTTGTTCATGGCCTTGCCAGAGAGAAGAGACTTGACCATGGGAGGGATCGACGGTTGCGATTTGGGCGTCGCCACCGGCAGGGCCGGTGAAAAGAATTTTGCCCTCCGGCGTCCAAGCCAGCCAACTCGCCGACGCTTTCATTTCGGGCGTCACATTCCGCGCTTTGCCGCCCGCGGACGAGACGGTGAAAACATCGCCGCCCACTGAATCTTCATCGCTCATCAAGCCTTCGATAAAGGCGATGGTCTGCCCGTCGGGTGAAAAGGCCGGGTGTGCGATTTGCAGCGCCGGCTGGTAGAGAGGCTTGATCGAGTCCGGCGTGGAGGCGTCGAGAGAGTAGAGTTGCGCGATCCACCAATTGTTATCGCCATTGCCGTGGGCCGCCGTAACCGCGAAGCGGCGGCTGTCGGGAGCCCAGGAATATTCGTAGACGTGCATGTCGGAGGGAGAAAGCTGGCGCAACTGGCCGGTGGCGACATCCACGACGGCCAGGCGTTGTTCGAAGAAGGCATCTTTAATTTCGCCGGTCTCGGTGGGCTCGGCGGCCAGGGGGCCTGCGGGGCGGGTGACGTTCTCGGTGAATAGGACGGCAATAGTCTTGCCGTCGGGCGACCAAGTGGGGGCGGCGAGCAGGCCCACGACGCTGGTCAGCTTTTTTGCGGGACCACCGGCGGCTACAACGTAGAGTTGAGCCTGTCCGGGTTTCGCGGCGTCGGAGAGGAACGCGATGCTTTTGCTGTCAGGCGACCAGGCCACGTGGCCTTCGACGCGGGCAACCGAACCGGAAGCCGCTGTGATTCGCTTCGGGGACGAGGCGGCGTCGCGGCCCGCCACGTAGATGGCGGTATTGCCGCCGGGGACGCCATTGTTGCCATCAAGCGCTTCAACCCAGGCGACTGTGGTTCCGTCCGGCGAGATTGCGGTCTGCTCGAAACTATGCACGGAAAACAACACGTCAGTGGCCGCATCGAGCGCGGGGTTCGATCGAGGCGACTGCCCGGCAGTCTCCACGGCTTGCGCCGATAGATGAGAAGATCCTGCGCCCGCCAGAGTTAGAAAGACAGCCACGAGGATATGTTTCGCGAATCGCATGGGTCTGGTCCCTTTCTGAATTCTTCTTTCGAAATCCTGGAATAAGTCCGCCGGCCAAGATAGACCGAGAAGGAAGGCTGCTGCAAGTCAGCTTATTGCTGGAAAGTATTGCAGGAAGTAATCGTGCCGTCCTGAAAGCCGCGCTGAAACCACTGCATGCGCTGAGCGGAGCTTCCGTGGGTGAAGCTCTCGGGATTGACCGTGCCTCGGGACATGCGCTGGATGCGATCGTCTCCGACGGCGGCCGCGGCGTTCAGCCCGGACTCGACGTCACCGGCTTCGAGGATGTTGCGCTGTTGGGTGGAGTGTCCCCAGACGCCGGCGAAGCAGTCGGCCTGAAGTTCCAGAGCGACAGAGAGTGCATTGGCCGACCGGGGGTTCTGTTCCTGTGCCGAGCGAACCTTGGCTTCGATGCCCAGCAGCTTCTGCACATGGTGGCCAATTTCGTGGGCCAGGACGTAGGCTTCGGCAAATTCTCCGGACGCGCCGAAGCGCTGCTTCAGTTCGTCGTAGAAGCCGAGATCGATGTAAACCTTTTCGTCGGCGGGGCAATAGAAGGGTCCGCTGGCGGATTGGGCCATGCCGCAGGCGGAATCGATGGCATCGCGAAACAGGACCAGCTTGGCGTGACGATATTGCGCGCCCTGCTGCGGCAGGATCTGACTCCAGGTATTTTGGGTGTCGTTCAGGACAAAGGTGACGAAGTCTACCAACGGCTTTTCCTGCTGGTCGCGCGCGGGATCGGCCTGAGTGGAGGTTGTGCCCGTATCCATTGAACCGGTGCTGACCAGGGAGAGGAAATCACGTTTGAAGATCAGGCTCAGGATAAACAGGACGACGATTCCGCCGAGGCCCACGTGGAGGCCTCCGGGGCGAAAACCGCCTCCGCCCTCGCCACGGCGGTCTTCAACATCGTCACTGCTTCCACCTGGTGTCCAGCGCATGGTTGGGGTTTCTTTCGCTCCTTCGGAGCTGGGTCGTTGTTCTCGCTCGCCCCGGGGCTTGCGCCCCGGGCTGCATTCTTTCGCCGCTGCGCGGCTGTTTTGCAGCGCTACCGGCTGCTACGCCGTCTTGCGCCTGATCAGGTGATACACGCCGAGGAGCAGGATCGCGCCCAGGACCGACATGATAAAACCGGCCGACTGTCCTTCCTGATACCAGCCGAGAACACGGCCGAGATAGGTTGCGACGAAAGAGCCGGCAATGCCGATCAACATGGTAACGATGATTCCGCCCGGGTCTTTTCCCGGCAACAGAAATTTTGCCACTGCGCCGATGACCAAGCCGATTAGTAGAGTCCACAGGATCGACATGTTTCCTCCTCCACGCTGGATGCGGACTTCAGACTTCGGACCTCAGACGGCAGCGACCGCAGGCCATGGGCGACGGCCAAGAATGTCCGAAGCCCGAGGTCCGATGCCTGTTCTACGCTGCTGGAATGACCAGCTTCTGACCGATCTTGATCTTGTCGGGATCGTCCAGATTGTTGGCCTTGGCGATGACGGGATATTTGTTGGCATCGCCGTAAAAATGCTTGCTGATCTTGGACAGGTTGTCGCCGGGTTGCACGGTGTAATCCTGTGTACCCGCCTGCGCCTCGATGTCGTGTTTCAGATCGGCAAAATTCGGGTCGACGGCCTTGATCGCGTCCCAGATGCGGTTCTTGCTCGCCTCTGAAACTGCAATCGCCTTCAGGTAAAGCTGGTTGCCATCCACATTCAGGTTCAGGAGTTGCGCACCCTCCTGCTGAATCTTGGTCAGAACCGGCTGATATTTCTGTTTGAGTTGTTCAAATAGATCGGGCATATGTTCTCCTCTCAACGATTATTAGAAAACGAATGAACGCGGCTGCCATGAGCACGCCCATGTGGTTCTACGAGGGGCCCCTGCGGAGGAGCGAAGCATATACGCTCCCGGCTGTGCAATACAACTGGGTGCTGGCGCGAGTTGGCGGTTCACGTCAAAAGCCGCGGGCGGGGGCGCCCGCGCCACACATGCGGGAGAGCTTTCGGTATACTAGAAATGTATGCCGGTGCTTCAGAATATCGCCGCGATTGCCAAGGGTATGAGCATTACCTTTCGGGAGATGTTTGAACCCACGGTGGTGGAGAACTATCCCGACGGGCCAGGTCCCTTGAAGGGGGCCAAGTTTCAGGAGCGCTATCGCGGCGTGCACGTGCTGCAACGCGACGAGAGCGGGCTGGAAAAGTGCGTGGCCTGTTTCCTGTGCGCGGCCGCCTGTCCCTCGAACTGCATTTATATTGAGGCAGCGGAGAACACGGCCGAGAACCGGGTAAGCGGAGCGGAGCGCTACGCCAAGGTCTACAACATCGACTACAACCGGTGTATCTTCTGCGGATACTGCGTGGAAGCCTGTCCTACCGACGCCATTACCCACGGGCACGGGTTCGAGATCGCCAGTTTCAACGCCAGCAATCTGGTGTATCGCAAAGAGCAGATGCTAGCCCCCAGGCCGGCGCATATGGGCGCCAACGCGGTGTTTAATCGCGATGAAGTGGCGGCCGGGGCACCATCGTTACCTGTACAGGGGAGTTAGAGTTCAATAATTTCTGTCAGAAGATGAGACGCCGGTCCCACGTGGGCCGGCGTTTGTGTATGTGAGGCAGTCGTCGGTCGTCAGGCGTCAGTCGTCGGCAAATCCACGGCCTTGGCGCCGCGTGCAGACCCCGCGAGTTGAATGGCCAAAGACCAACGGCCAAAGGCCAACGACGAACTATCAATGTCCGACTTTCTTACAAACCGTGAAGGAGCGCGTCGTCATCTATGACGGCGCGATGGGGACGAACATTCAGATCCGCAACCCCAGTGTGGACGATTATCTGGGGGAAGGAAGGCTGCAGCGAAGTACTGGTGCTCAGCCGGCCGGACATTATCAAAGACATTCATGCCGACTTCTTCAACGTGGGCTGCGACGTGGTCGAGACCAACACGTTCGGCGCGACGCGCGTGGTGCTGGGTGAGTACGATCTGCAGGACAAGGTCGCCGAGATCAACATCGCCGCGGCGAAGATCGCCAAGGAAGTAGCGCAGCAATTTTCGACCAAGGACAAGCCACGCTTTGTGGCGGGATCGATCGGGCCCGACCACCAAGCTGCCCTCGCTCGGACACATCAGCTTTGACGACATGGTGGCAGGCTTATGCCGAGCAGGCGCTGGCACTGATAGAAGGCGGCGTCGACATCCTGCTGTCGGAAACCTGCCAGGACCTGCTGCAGGCCAAAGCTGCGCTCGTCGGCGTGCTTCGATGCGATGAAGCAGGCGGGCAAGCGTCTGCCGGTGCAGGTGCAAGTGACGCTCGAAGCGACGGGCACCATGCTGCTGGGCACCGAAATTGGCGCGGCGCTGACGGCGCTCGAACCCTTTGATGTGGACATCATCGGGCTGAACTGCGCCACCGGCCCGAAGGAGATGAACGATGCGGTGCGCTACCTCGGCGCTCAATTCGACGAAGCGATCTCGATCCTGCCCAACGCCGGACTGCCGCAGAACGAAGGCGGACACGCCGTCTACAAGCTGAGCCCGCAGGAGCTGGCCGAGTATCACAAGCGCTTCATCACGGAGTATGGCGTGCGCATCGTCGGCGGATGCTGCGGCACCACGCCTGAGCACCTGAAGGCAGTGGTCGATGCTGTCGCCAACGTCGAGCCTGCGAAGCGCGAAGTGAAGCCGACGGCGGCGGCCTCCAGCGCCTACACGTCGGTTCCGCTCGATCTTGATCCCAAGCCGCTGGTCGTGGCGGAGGAGATGAACACCACCACGCGGGTGGAGCATTTCCGCAACCTGGTGCGGGGCAAGAAGTACGACGACATTCTGGCGATGGCGAAGAAGCTGGTGGATGAAGGCTCGCACATGCTCGACCTGTGCTGCGCCATCGTGGGCGAGGACGAGAAGGGCTACATCACGTTCGATCCTGGAGAAGGTGGCCACCCGCGTGCCCGCGCCGATTCTGGTGGATTCCACGGAAGCCGACGTAGTGGAAGAGGCCCTGAAGCGCATTCCCGGCAAGGCCATCATCAATTCCATCAATCTGGAAGATGGCGAGAAGCGCACGTCGAAAGTGCTGCCCATGGCGCAAGCGTTAC
Organism: Terriglobia bacterium; assembly: GCA_963698825.1. Classification (GTDB taxonomy): domain Bacteria; phylum Acidobacteriota; class Terriglobia; order Terriglobales; family Acidobacteriaceae; genus JAIQFF01. The sequence continues at coordinate 194,110 of CAVOSG010000009.1, forward strand.
GGCGCGGCGGTGATCGCGCTGACGATTGATGAAGACGGCATGGCGCTGACGGCCGACAAGAAAGTGGCCATCGCGAAGCGCATCTACAAACTGGCCACGGAAAAATATGGCCTGCGCCGGATGGATCTGATCTTCGACGCGCTGACGCTGCCCATCTCCACCGGCCAGGAGGATTACCGCACGGCCGGAATGGAGACGCTGGAAGCGGTGAAGCGCATCAAGCAGGAGCTGCCCGAGGTGAAGACCATCCTGGGCGTCAGCAATATTTCGTTTGGCCTGGATGCCTATCCGCGGCGGGTGCTGAATTCCGTTTTCATGCACGAAGCGGTGAACAATGGCCTGGATATGGCCATTGTTAACTACGCCAAAATCTATCCGTTATATAAGATTCCTCAGGAAGAAGTTGAACTCGCGCGCAAGCTGATTTATCGCGATGCGGCGTCCGACGGCGACCCGCTGCAGAAGTACATGCAGCACTTTGCCGGGAACAAAGGGCAAAGGCGAGAGCGAGACCACCGCGCATGTCGAAACTCTTTCGGTCGAGGACAAGCTGAAGTTCGCCATCATCAATGGCGAAAAGGCGGTCGGCGAAGGCGCGCACAAGAAGACCCTGGAAGAAATACTGGAAGAAGCGCTCGGCCAATATTCTCCGCTCGACCTGATCAACAACGTGCTGCTCGACGGGATGACGCACGGTGGGCGATCTGTTTGGCGCGCGCAAGATGCAGTTGCCGTCGGTGCTCGATTCCGCGGGCGTGATGAAGCAGGCCGTGGCCTATCTCGAGCCCAAGATGGAGAAGAAAGCAGGCTCGCAGAAAGGCACGATCGTGCTGGCCACGGTGAAGGGCGACGTACACGACATTGGCAAGAACCTGGTGGACATTATTCTCTCGAACAACGGCTACAAGGTGGTGAATCTGGGCATCAAGCAGACCGGCGATGTCGATCATCAAATCCGCCATGGAACACAAGGCGGATGCCATCGGCCTGAGCGGGCTGCTGGTGAAGTCCACGCTGGAGATGAAGTATGTGATCCAGGACCTGGAGCGGCAGAAGCTGGAGTTCCCGGTGATCTGCGGCGGCGCCGCGCTGACGCGCAAGTATGTGGAAGACGATTTGCGCCGGGAATATTCGAATGCGGTTTTCTATGCGGACGATGCCTTTGCCGGCCTGCACATCATGGAGGATCTGGCCACGGCGAACGGGAAGAAACAGGCCCGCCTTGCGGAAGGCCGGACGGTCAAAGAGTATGCCAAGGCCACGGCCGTTGATGAGGAAACCGGCCCGGTGTTCGCGGAGCGAAGCCCGGTGGTAAAAGATGCGCCGAACATTCCGACGCCGCCGTTCTGGGGCGTGCGAGTGCGAAGGATTTCGACCTGCGCGAGCTGTTTCCTTACATCAACGAGACGGCGCTGTTCAAGAACCAGTGGCAGTTGAAGACCGCATCGCAGGAGGATTACCTGCGGCTGGTAGAGGAGAAATTCCGCCCGATCAAGAAGAAGCTGGAAGAAGAGGTGATCGCCAGCGGCATGTTCGAGCCGAAAGTGGTTTACGGATATTTCCCGGCGCAGAGCGAGGGCAACGACGTCATCGTGTACGACCTGCGGGAGAGACAGCCGCGGACGCAGTGCCCAGAAAGAACTTGTCGCGCTTTACCTTTCCGCGCCAGCGCGAGGGCCGCAAGCTTTCCATCAGCGACTTTTTCTCGCCCAAAAGCTCGGGGAAAATGGATGTGATCGGGCTGTCGCTGGTCACCATCGGGCGCCAGGGCGTCGGTCGAGACGCAGCGGCTGTTCGAGGCGGGAGAGTACACCAAGTATCTATATCTGCATGGCCTCAGCGTGGAGACTGCCGAAGCCCTGGCCGAATACCTGCACAAGAAGATGCGCGAAGAGCTGGGTATCGCCGGCGAAGACTCGCCCCACATCCGCGATTTGTTCCACCAGAAGTATCGCGGGTCGCGCTATTCGTTTGGGTATCCCGCGTGCCCCAATCTGGAAGACCAGACCAAGCTGTTCGCCCTGCTCAATCCCGAAGAAAATGTTGGCGTGCGGCTGACCACCGGCTTCCTGCTCGATCCCGAGCAGTCAACGTCGGCGATTGTCGTGCATCATCCGGGGGCAAAGTATTTCGTGGTGTAAGGCGGAGTTCTCAAGTCTTAACCATCCAGGGATCAAAGAAAGTGATACGGATGTGTCCGGCCCTTGGTTCCGGGAGCCGTTTTCGGGATCGAGTTTGGATTTAGGCATTGACTAGTCAGACTAGTCATATTATAGCCGAATTGGAGCATCGAGTGCAAGACGCAAGGTCCCTCCACTGCGCTCGCTGCGCATCGCTCCGGTCGAGATGACAGATTGTTGCCGGACTGTGAATACCCGCCTTCCTCCGGAGACGCTATAATCCGAATCCGATTATGGCGCTGGCCCCGGGAACGCAACTCGGTCCGTATGAGATCGTTGCTCCGATTGGTGCGGGCGGCATGGGCGAAGTGTATCGCGCCCTGGATCCGCGATTGGAGCGCGAGGTTGCGATCAAAGTCCTGCCCAGTTCCATGAGCCGTGATCTGGACCGTCTGCGTCGCTTTGAACAGGAGGCGCGGGCGGCGGGCGCGCTCAATCATCCCAGCATTCTCGCCGTCTACGACATTGGAACGTTCGAGGGTGCTCCGTATCTGGTGACAGAGCTTCTGGAGGGATCCAACCTGCGCGAGCGCTTGGTGGGGGGTCCGCTGGCGCCGCGGAAAGCGGTGGATTACGCGGTGCAGATCGCCAATGGTCTGGCGGCGGCGCATGAAAAGGGGATCATCCATCGCGATTTGAAGCCGGACAACATTTTTATCTGCCGTGACGGCCGCGCGAAAATTCTCGATTTCGGCCTGGCCAAGTTGAGCGTACCCGAATTCGATGACGCTACCGTTACCACGTTGGACCTGGAGCGACAGGCGACGCAAACGGGCGTGGTGATGGGTACTGCCGGCTACATGTCGCCGGAGCAGGTGCGGGGAGAGAAAGCCGACCAGCGCTCCGATATTTTCAGCTTTGGCGCCGTGCTTTACGAGTCACTCTCTGGGCGGCGGGCTTTTGAAGGGCGCACCGCGGCCGACCGAGCCAGCGCCATTTTGAAGGACGAGCCTCCCGATCTGCTGGCGAGTGGAAGAAATATTCCGACTGCGCTTGATCGTATTGTGCACCACTGCCTGGAAAAGAATCCGGAAGAGCGTTTTCAATCCGCTCGCGACCTGGCTTTCCACCTCGAATCAACCACATCGGTTTCCGGGCCCAGTACCGGAGCGTCGGTCCCATTGAAGGCAGCGACAAGCGCGCGGCGGCTACGTTGGGTGCTGGCGCTGCTGGCGATTGCGCTGGCCGGCGCTGGCGCGTGGTGGATCTGGGGGCGGGCTGAACAGCCTCCCCAGGCAGTGACATTTCTGCGGCTGACCGACTTCGACGGGCTGGAAGATAGTCCGTCGTTTTCACCCGACGGAAAATATGTGGCGTTCATCAGCGACTCGACCGGCTCGCGACAAGTGTGGCTGCGGTTGCTGGCAGGCGGACCGCCGCTCCAAATCACGAACGGCTCGGGCGCGCACCTTGAGCCGAGATGGTCGCAGGATTCGTCTTCCATCATTTATTTGACGCCGCCTCCTGAAGGCAACGCGCAAGGCACTTTGTGGGAGGTTTCGGCGCTGGGCGGAGCTCCGCGGCAATTGGTGTCCAGCATGAGCGGCGCGGACGTGAGTCATGACGGAAAGCGGTTGACGTTCTTCCGCCTCAACAACAATGAGACCCAGCTGATCGTATCGGACCGCGACGGTTCCGACCCGCGAGTGGTGATGCACGCGGTTACGACGTTCAGCTATCGGCAACCCCGCTGGTCGCCCAATGATTCCGAGATCGCTTATCTGCACAACCAGGAGAATTGGGCAGATGATATTTACGTAGTGGCCGCGGGCGGCGGCGCTCCGCGGCGGGTTACGAATGAATCCACGCTGATGGGCGGTCTGGCGTGGTCGCCGGATGGCGATCATCTGGTGTACAGCACGTCGCGCGGCAGCACCTTGCTTTATCTTCCGACGCTGCACTTGTGGCAAATCTCGAAATCGGGACGCGAGGTGCGGGAGCTCACCTTTGGCGAATCGGCGGATGAAAACCCGGATGTGGATCGCAATGGCCGCATCGTAGTCAGCCGCAAGCACATGGGATTCGATATCTGGAAATTCCCGGTGGACGGCGAACCCGCCGAGAACGTTCGACGGGGGGAGCGCGTTACCCACCAAACGGGTCAGGTCCAGACTCCGAGCCTGGATCCCAGCGACCGCGAAATGGCGTATCTCTCCGACAGCGGCGGTCATGGCAATCTATGGGTGATGGCGTTGGGCAACGGAACCAGGCGCCAGATTACTTTCGAGAAAGATCCAAACGCGGTGATGGGGCTGCCCATCTGGTCGCCGGATGGAAAGCTGATCACCTTTGCAACCAGCCGGGCTTCGAACGATTCGCGTGGAGTGGGCTACTGGCTGGTTCGTCCCGACGGAAGCGGCCTGCATCTTGCCATCCCGCTGGGCGCATGGGCGGCGTGGTCTGGCGACAGCAAGTGGATCTACTACTCCGAGTCGTCGCCGGTCAAAGATACGGGCAGCTTTCGCCTGATGAAGATTCCAACCGAGGGCGGCACGGCTGTGTTGGTGCGTACCGACAACGCGCGCGGGCCAGCGCCGTCGCCCGACGGTAACGGGTTGTACTACACGGTTCCTTTGCAGAATCTCAACGGCTCCCTGGACTACGAGTTGCGCGTGGCCCGTCCGGAGAGCGGCCCTTCAACGTTGCTGACCCGGATCTCCGGCGAGCGTGTACCGTTGTGGCAGGGTTTGCATCCGGTGATTTCAAGGGACGGAAAATTGCTCGCCATGCCCCTCGACGACACCCTGGGAACGAATATCTGGGTGGCCTCCACCGCCGACGGAAAACTAAGGCAGATAACCGATTTTGGACAGAAGCGAACGTTTATCGCGCGCCGTATTTCCTGGTCGTCTGATGGGAAGTGGGTGTTTGCGGCGGTGGGCGAAGGGGATGCCGATATCGTGCAACTGGATGGGCTGTTGCACTAGCGCAGTCACGGCGGACGCGCAGTTATGACGGTCTGAGATACAGGACCATCAGGTCTTCATCGATGTAGGAGTCGCCAATTTTCAACGCTCGTTGCTCACGGCCGTAAATCTCAAAACCCAGGGACTCATACACGCTCTTGGCGGCCGCATTCTGAGTGCTGACTCCCAGCCTAACTTGTTCCAGGCCGGGAAGAAGTTGGGCCAGTCCAATCAATTCTCCCAGCAATGCTCGGCCGATGCCTTTGCCGCGGCACTCTTCGGAGACATACACACCCCAGATGGTGCCGCGATGGTGAATCTTCTCGCCCTGTTTGCGAAAAAATCCAGCCATCCCGACCAGTTGCCGATCGATGAATGCACCCAGAACAAAGTTGTCATCAGAGGGTTTGAGGTAACTCCGGATGGCCTCGAGAGTCACCTGCTCGTGTTCGGCAGCGGATTCCGTGAAGGCGTGTGGCTCCTGCTCCAGGGCATCGCGGCGGAGCTGCTGGTAGGACTCGGCGTCGCGGTCAGTGAGGCGGCGGATTTCCATGGTCGGAGTTGACGATTATATCGGTAGCAGCAGATTCGTCGCGCGGTACCGGCGCGCTTCGGAATGACAATGCTAGTGACGGTTCGAACCGGCCCGCGGAAACCGGAGGGCCGGCGATTGCATCTCAAGGCCATGATTCGCAAACTACAATCCGGAGAATACCGGCTCTACTCGCGGAAGAAGAATCCGAAGACCGGGCGGCGGCGCAATCTGGGCACATTTTCTTCTCGCGCGGCCGCCGTAAAGCACGAGCGCGCGGTCCAGTATTTTAAGAAGGCATGAGCATCGGGGCCGGCAGCAGATTCTTTCGCTCCTTCGGAGCTTGCCGTCTCGGGCTTCCCACCCCGGGGCTTGCGCCCCGGGCTGTATTCTTACGCCGCTGCGCGGCTGATTTCGCTAGGTGCGGCACACTCGGGGCTTAGACATGTGGACGGCTAGTTCAGAGGGTGGTCACTCTGCGGGAATACTTTGTGAGGAAAATCTGGCGGAGAGGGGGGGATTCGAACCCCCGATACCCGTTAAGGTATGTCCGCTTTCGAGGCGGATCGTTTCAACCACTCACGCACCTCTCCGATGGTGACAGCTACTAAATCCGAGGTCCTTCGCGCAAACCACGCGCTCAGGATTTCGGCGCACGGCTCGAACGCCGCGCAAACGCCTCAACTTTCGAGGCGGATCGTTTCAACCACTCACGCACCTCTCCGGAAAGCAGCCGTCAGTCTTCGGTCGTCAGTCGTCAGGAAAATCGTCGGTCGCCGATGGCAGAGGACTGCCGACCGACGACTTCTCCCGCCGCAGGCGGAAGAAACTCTGCACCATCTCGGCACAGCGACCGGCCAGGACGCCGCCCTGGACTTCCATACGGTGGTTCAGGTCTGAGTGGTTCAAGACCTGCATCACCGAATGAACTGCGCCCGCTTTTGGGTCATCGGCGCCGTAAACCAGGCGTTTCAGCCGGGCATGCACCAGCGCTCCGGCGCACATGGCGCAGGGCTCAATTGTAGCAAACAGTTCGCAGCCTTCCAGGCGATGGTTGCCGAGAGCGGCACCGGCGTGGCGCAGGGCGATGATCTCGGCGTGGGCGGTGGGATCGGAGTCGGCGATGTTGCGGTTGCCGCCGCGTCCTACGATCCTGCCCTCATGAACTACGATGGCGCCGACTGGAACTTCGCCCTGCTCAAGGGCACGCTGGGCGGCACGAAGAGCTTCCTCCATGAATAGTTCATCGCTGTTGGGCTGGTGGGTTGCGGGAAGAGTGTCCGCGCCGCTCAACTCTCTACTCTCCCGGACCCCGCTTCAGCACGGATGCGAGCAGGGGCAGATCCGGGCGGAGCGGTTGGTTCACAAAAATATACTTTCCGGCGCTTTCCGCCAGCAGGTAGCTGGAATCCGGAGGCAGGCGGGAGAGCGCATCCTTGCGGAATTCCTCGGGGACAAAGATGAATACGCGCTCGGGGCCGCGCCAGAAGGCAGGGAACTGCTGATCGTCTAAGAACGTGGGCGGCACGTCGGGATAGTTCGACCCGATTTCAAGGTTGGTGCCGAAGCGCCCGTTATAGATCCAGACATGGCGGTGGGTGTAGTACGGAATACTCGAGCCCGAATTGAAGTCGCCGTACTGCACAATCTGGTCCTGGGGACGGAGATAGGGAAGAATGGCGTCGGCGAGCGCGCGCGAGGACATGCGGGGCTCGAAGCGCTTGAAGGCCCAGTTGGCGGCGAAGAAAAACAGGGCCATGGCGAGAGCCAGGGTCAGAGTGGCGGCGGAGTTCTTCCAGCGCCGCCGCAACAGCCAGGCCCGGCCGAAGCCGACAATAAAAATCAGAATGGCGAAGATGGCTGGACCACGAAGGGCCGCGAACGTTTGCGGCGTCAGATCGAAAATATGCGCCATGGAAAGCCGGTACGTATCCAGGTCGTGATATTGCAGCAGACGCGAAATGCCGCCCTTCGACGAAATATCGAGCGAAGAAATCACCAGGTAGCTCAGGCAGACCGACGCCACCAGCCCGATGACAGCCAGTCCTGCCTGCAAACGTGGCAGCCAGCGGTCTTTAAGTTGTTCAGCGTCGCTCAGGCCGATGCCCAACAGGACGGCGATCGCGGGCCACGCGCCGAAGCTGTAGTACTCCATGCGCGACCCGCTGGTGAGCGAAAAGAAAAACAGAATCAGCCCAGCCCAGATGAAGAGAAGCAGGCGGGCCTGCTGGACCGGCTCCATGTTCGGTCCCCAGGTTTTGGGGCGGGGGAATTCGCGCAGGGCGTAACCGATGAAAAAGCTCCAGGGAAAAAACCAGACCAGGTGCAAGGCCCACCAAAGCAGCAGGGGCACGGCTTCATAGTCGGGTGGATAACGAGTTCCCAGGGCGCGCTTGAAATGTTCGTTGATGAAGTAAGACCAGAGAAATCCCGGCGAGCGGCGTTCCGCGATCCAGTGCCAGGGCACGGCGATGATCAGGAAGATCAGGGCGCTGGAGAAGATTCGTAACTCGCGCCAGCGGCCCCAACTGCGGGTGAAAACGATAAAGAAAAAAACCACGCCGAGAGGGAAGAGCACACCGATCAGTCCCAGGGTGAGCGCCGAGAAGGCCATCACGACCGACGCACCCCAATAAGCGACACGAGTATCGAGGGTGCCTTGCCAGCCGCGCAGGAATAGATAGAACAGCGCGGTCAGTTCAAGGGCGAAGATGGCCTCCGGGACCATCACACGAGTGAACAGCCACGTTCCCACGCTGGTACATATGATCAGTCCGGAGTAGAAGGCGGCGGTCTCACCGAAGAAGCGGCGAGCAAAGAAATAGACCATCAGGACCAGCCCGGCGACGGAGAGCACCAGCGGCAGCCGGGTCTGGAAGGCGCCCTGACCGAATAACTTGTAGCTGACGGCCACCATCCAGTAGTGCAGAGGGGCCTTTTCGAGATAGCGAATCCCGTCCTGATACATCACCACCCAGTCGCCGCGTTGCAGCATCTCGCGGGAGACCAGCGCATGGGAGGCGTCGGCGTCGTCGAGCAGCGCCGGCTGGGCGGCGGTGGCGACGTAGATTCCGAGAGAGAGGACGAGAAGAAGGAGGATGGAGAATCGGCGGGTCATCTAGGGTCGAAAGCTGTATTCACCTTTCGCAACGCGGGCCGGGAGATGAGGGTCAATCGCTTGAGCGGACTGGTAATCATAGCATCTGGGCGGGGGTTGGGCGTTTGGCTCCAAGCGATCCGGGTGCCCATCCTTTTCGCGTACTTTGCGAAAAGGGTGGGTGATGGAAACCATCAGCGTGATCTCGAGGATGGAGCATTTCAGACGGTGGAGAAAAATCCCAAGAGGGAGAGAGGTGTGGAATCCCACCCTTCAAAAAACGAAGGGTGGGGCACCCATCGTTTGAAAAGGGACAGGCCTAAACCCCTGTCGTCGCCTGTGAACGCTTTTTCATCACACAATACAGTAGACGTTAAATAGGCGCTTTATTAATCGTACAGAGTCAATATATAAAGTACTTATTTAACGATTGCATTACCGTAACAGGCTGCTAAAATCACCCCAATTCAGCAGCGCCCGCTTTGTGCAAGCGGTGTTGGTCTCAAAACAAAGGGGATACCATGCGGCGGTTCCTTTCTTTTGCCCATTCTTTTGCTCACCCAATCAATCGGTCCTGGATCTTGTGGGGAGCTGTAATTTTGATTTTCAGCTCTTCGCTGCTGGGGCAGGCGATCCATTTCAAGATTCCCACGCCTTTGAATACGCCCGATCCGAGTGGGCAATTGTCCACGGTTTCGACCTCTGGCTCGATTGACTTGTCGAACTCGTTTTTCAAGAGCTTGGGAACCAATGGCCGGGCTTGTGTGTCCTGCCATATTCCATCTTCGGGCTGGACCATAACGCCGCTCGAAGTGCAGTTACGATTCTTGCTTAGCGGAGGCAGGGACCCGATTTTCCGTCCGGTGGACGGCGCGAATTGTCCCAGCGCGGACGTATCAAGTTTTCAGTCGCGGCTCTCGGCTTATAGTTCGGTGCTGAAGAAGGGATTGATCCGGATTTCGTTGTCGGTGCCGAGTAGTGCGGAGTTTCAGATCACGGATATTCAGGATCCTTATCATTGCCCCGAAACTACGATCAACCAGCCGGCCATGTATCGCCGCCCGCTGCCCAGCACGAATTTGAAGTTTCTCAGCACGGTGATGTGGGATGGCCGCGAAACGGTGAAGGGGCAGGCCATCAATCTGGACCTGGCAACCCAGGCCATCGATGCAACCCTGGGCCATGCGGAAGCGGCGGCTGCGCCTACATCGGAACAGGTGGCGGAAATTGTGGCGCTGGAAACTGCGCTGTTCACCGCCCAGTCTCGCAGCAACTCAGCGGGCGACCTCAGCGCGCAGGGCGCGCAGGGCGGACCAGGGAGCTTGTCCACGCAACCTTTCTTCATTGGAATTAACGATCCGCTGGGATTGAACCCGACCAATGCGCCGTTTGATCCTGCGGCCTTCACGATTTTTGACGCGTGGGCCAATCTGCCGGGTTCGAATTCAACAGCGGCCGCGCGCCGTTCGGTTGCGCGCGGTGAAATGTTATTCAACACCTTGCCCATCACGATTACGGGCGTGGGTGGCTTGAATGACCTGCCCGGCCTGGCAACGGTCAAGGGAACGTGTACGACATGTCATGACACACCGAATGCCGGCGACCATTCCGTGTCGCAACCTTTGGACATTGGAGTGACGGCCTATCCTGCGGTTTCGGCGTTGGACATCGCAGGCTTGCCGGTTTATACAATTCAGTGCAACAACACCAGTCCGCCGACATTTGTGCGCACGACCGATCCGGGGCGCGCGCTGATCACGGGGAAGTGCGCCGACATTGGGAAGACCAAGGGACCGGTGCTGCGCGGGCTGGCGGCGCGGGCTCCGTACTCTTCACAATGGTTCCGCGGCGAGCCTGGGCACAGCGGTTGACTTCTACAATCAACGCTTCGCTCTGGGATTAACCAGCCAGCAAAAGGCGGACCTGGTGGCGTTCTTGAATACGCTGTAGCCGAGTGCTGCGCATTCTACTAAATATGGGTGGACGGCGAATCCCAACCCTTCAAAAACTAAGGGCGGGGCACCTTCTTTAAAGAGACATTCCTAAATCCTAGCCGAGCCTTGCTCGGCCTGGACGGGCGAGGGCGCCCGTCCCTACGTGGCCGGTGGTGGCAGCCTTTAAGCCACGTGGCGTGGACTTCCAGATATTCGGCTTTTATTTTGGTGTGATTGGCGTCGCCCAGGTTGTTTTTCGTCCAGTGCTGGGTGAGGTCATCGGCGAGGGCTTTCTGGGCGGGCTCGTCGAGGCGGGCGAAAGTCGTTTGGGTGGGGCCGAAATATTTTCGGAAGAAAGCGACGGCCTCGGCGGGGCTGAAGGGATAGTCGAAGAGCAGCTCCTGTTTGCTGGTCTGGAGGTGCGCGATCTTTCGTGATCCCGATCCCAGGCGTTCGACTACAACTTTTTCGACTCCCCAAAGTGACGGAGGCAGCATGCCCGGTGGAGGCGGGGCGTGGCGGGCGGTGATCTGGAACATCTGGCCGACGAAGCCTTCCGGGGTCCAGTTTCCCATGGCGATCAGGCCGCCGGGGCGGCAGACGCGTTTGAGTTCCGAGGCGACTACCTCGGGGCGGGGAGCGAACATGGCTCCGAACATCGGG
>CAVOSG010000010.1:0-137337 GCA_963698825.1 Terriglobia bacterium
CTCTTCAATCACGTTGTACACGTAACCAAGATCCTCGCGATTGATGCAGTACGGCGGCAATACATAAATCACATGCCCCAAGGGGCGCAGCAGGACGCCACGCTCCAGGAAAAACCGGTATAGAAGCGGCTTGAGGGTCGAAGAGTATCCCGCATCCTCGACTTTCAATTCGATGGCGGCTACCGTGCCGATCTGACGCGTCTCCGCTACACGAGGATGGGCGGCCAGGCGTTGTAGATGCTCTTCGTGTTGAACCGCGATTGCATCAATCCGCGCAAATACATCTTCGGTCTCGAAAATGTCGAGGTTGGCCACTGCGGCGGCGCAAGCCAAGGGATTTCCGGTATAGGAGTGTCCGTGAAAAAAGCTGCGGCCCGGTCCAGAGAACTCTTGATGAATCGCCTCCGAGCATAGCGTGGCGCCCAAAGGGAGAAAACCGCCGGTGATTCCTTTGGAAAGACACATCAGGTCGGGGACAACTCCGGCCACGTCGCAGGCAAACATTTTTCCGCAGCGGCCAAAGCCGGTGAGCACCTCGTCCGCGATGAGCAGCACTCCATGCGCCGTGCAAAGCTCTCGAACTTGCCGGAGGAACTCCTCGGGATGGACGATCATGCCGCCTGCACCCTGGAGCAGGGGCTCAACGATCACGGCTGCAATTGTGCTGCCTTTTGTCTCAAGCAGGGTCTTGAGCGACTGCACACAATCGATTTGACAACTGGCGTGCTCCTTGCCCACCGGACATCGAAGGCAATACGCGCTGTGCACGCGCTGCACAGGAAAACGAAAATGGGAGAACGGGCTGGTAAATCCTGAATCGTCGCTGACTGACATCGCGCCCGCGGTATCACCATGGTAAGCGTGCTCCAGGGCGACAATGTCTCGCTTTTCAGAACGACCCAGGTTCTGCCAATACTGCACCGCCAGCTTCAACGCCACTTCGACGGCAGTTGAACCATCGTCAGAGTAAAAGATGTGGGTCAATGCGGAAGGAACGATATTTCGCAGCTTCTCTGTAAGCTGCTCTACGCTCGGATGAGAGAAGCCGGCGAGCAAGACATGGTCGAGTTTTGCAGCCTGCTCGGCAACCGCGCTTACGATTTGGGGATGACAATGTCCGTGGAGATTGACCCACCAGGACGAGATGGCATCGATGATCTTCCGGCCGTCCTCGGTGTAGAGATACGTGCCCTGGGCACTGACAACCCTTAACGGATCCGGATCAAGGTGTGCCTGCGTGAATGGATGCCAGATGTTAAGGCCAGTGATGGTGCTCATGCGAAAGCTTCCTTGGTAAAGTGACTGGCAAAGACCGCGCTTAAGGTTTTACGATTGATGGCTTCGAGCATGGGAATCTGGCCGATGACTTGAATGTTCCCATAGCGCTCAATGGCGGCCTTATTGTCGGTGTTTTCGGGTCCGATCAGGACCACGCCCTGAATTTCAATTCCCGCGCCTCGCAGACATTCGACCGAAAGCAGCGTGTGGTTGATCGTTCCGAGCGTGCTGCGAGCCGCCAGAATCGCCGGCAGCGCGAGGTGACGCATCAAGTCGGTCATGAATTGGCGTGCATTGATCGGTACCATGACACCCCCGGCGCCTTCCACGATAAGAGGCATGGAGTTGGACGCCGGCAGTTCAATGTCGCTCCAACACGATCTCTCTTCCAGAACGTTGAGCAGCCAAGTGCGGCGAAACAGGATCATCGAAGACATAAGCTTCCGGCAAGAGCAGAGCGTCATCCATTCCTGTCCAGTGTTTGACGCTTTGCCGATCGGTTCCTTCGCATGCTCCGGTTTGGATCGGCTTCCAGTATCTGCCGGGCAAAGCAGCGCACAGCAACGCCGAAAGCACGGTCTTGCCCACGTTCGTATCGGTTCCGGTTATGAAGAAGCCTTTACCCATGGACGAGGTTGAACGGGCAGACCGCCGTCATGGCATCCAAAGGCGGCGAGACATCGTCTGTGGTGAGCAGACTGGTTAAGGAGAGGCGCACGCGCTCGGTTCCCTGTGGGACTGTCGGAAAACGAATGGCCCGGACGGCAAAGCCCTGTTCCTGCAAGGCCGCCGCAAAGCCCAACACAGCCTCATTGCTCCTTACCATCACAGGCACGATCTGAGAGCTGCTGGTGCCACAGTCGAAACCACCGGACGACAGTCGTTTCCTCATATCGACCGAGAGCGACGCCAGATGTTCGCGTTCGATATCCATCGAGTTGGCCAAGCGCAGCGCAGCCCGAACCTGAAGGGCGAGGTAGGGCGGAAGGGCGGTGCTAAAGATCAGGCTGCGAGCATGATTGATCAGATATTGCTTGAGCGTGCTGCTTCCGCAAACGAAGGCTCCCGAACTGGCCAATGCTTTGCCGCAGGTGTGCACAATCGCGAAGGCTTGCTCTGCCAGTCCGAGTTCAGCCGCCAACCCTCGTCCGTGCGGGCCGCAGACACCGGTCACATGGGCTTCGTCCACGATGACCTCGGCGCCATGCTTTCCAGCAAGTTGGAACAGCTCGCTCAAAGGCGCGCGGTCTCCATCCATGCTGAAGATGCTCTCGGTAACGATCACCCGCACTCGATGCGATTGTGAATGCCGGCGCAGGCTGTCTTCCAGGGAGTTCAAATCGGCAGTGTGGATAAATGATTTTTTGCGCTCGCGACAAACGGATGCCATCAATGATGCTGGCGTGATTCAGAGCGTCGGAGAAAACCACATCATCAGGTCCGAGCACTGAGCTAAGCAGTCCCGTATTCGCGGCATAACCGGAATTGAAAAAGAGGGAAGACTGCGTTCCGGCAAAAGCAGCGAATTCGGTTTCCAATTCGTCCCAAACCGGATGGTGTCCGCTCAACAAGCGCGACCCGGTCGCGCCGACTCGCTCGCACTCCTCAATCGCCTCCATCAACGCTGCTTTAAGGCGCGGATCACCCGCCAATCCCAGGTAGTCGTTCGAGCAGAGATTGACTCCCCGAACCACCGAGAGCTCGCGCATTTGGGCTCGCCCGTGCAACTCCGACAGACGAGAGGCCATTCGCTCGGTGAGAGGACTAATCGGCATGAGCCAAGGACCGCATTGGTTTAAGGCCCAATTCATCCAGCAGATCGCTGTCCTGATCGGGAGCCGGGTTGGGAGTGGTGAGCAATTTGTCACCGTAGAAGATGGAATTCGCGCCGGCCAGGAAGCAGAGCAGAACCGCTTCACGCGTCATCTGCGCTCGTCCTGCGGCAAGACGAACCATCGAGCGCGGCATCAGAATGCGCGCCGTAGCGATGGTCCGCACCATCACTAAAGGATCAAGTTCAGCTGCCCGGCCCAGAGGCGTTCCTTCAGCACGGACCAGCATGTTGATGGGCACGCTTTCCGGATGGGGATTCATCGTCGCAAGCTGGTGCAGCAATCCGATACGGTCACCGTCTGACTCTCCCATGCCGAGGATGCCGCCGCAACAAACGGTAATGCCGGCTTTGCGCACGGCCGCAATTGTGTTCAGCCGATCCTGGTAGAGACGCGTTGTGATGATCGCGTTGTAGAACTCGGGAGAGGTATCGAGATTGTGATTGTAGGCAGTCAGGCCGGCCGCCTTTAGCTTGAACGCCTGGGTTTCCGTGAGCATGCCCAGAGTGCAGCAAACCTCCAGGCCAAGTTCCGCGACCGCGCGCACCGATTCCAGGACAGAATCGAACTCGCTGCCTTCGGGCGCTTGCCGCCAGGCCGCTCCCATGCAGAACCGCGTCGCTCCCTCGGCCTTCGCTGCCTGTGCGTACGGGAAAACTTCATCTTTGCCCAGGAGTGGCTGGCGTTCGACTCCTGCCGGGTAGTGCGCGCTTTGCGGGCAATAGGCGCAATCCTCCGGACAGCCACCGGTTTTGATGGAGAGCAACCTGCACATCTGTACTTCATTGGCGGGATGAAATTCGCGATGAACGTTTTGCGCCTGCAGCAACAGGTCCAGGAAGGGCTGATGGTAGACGGTCGAAATTTCCCGATGGGTCCAATCGTTGCGCATGGAAGCGGCAATTATACCGAAGCATCGTCGACTGCCCGGGGAAGCGCCTGAACGTTGTATTTGCGTTGGCCCGCTTGTTCTCGGCGCTGAAGCCGGGAACCTCTGCAGCCCCGGTGCGCCGTTGCTCCGCAAGAAAACACTTGACATAGTGTACTAGTCATATAGTACATTACAGCCATGGCAAGGATGCCAAGGAACGGCGCCGCTTTCGAGTTCGGGCTGGATCTGCACAGCGGAGTTCCGATTTATCGGCAGCTGATTGATCAAGTCCGCGCCGGAATGGCATCCGGCACGCTGTCTGCCGGCGATCAGTTGCCTACGGTGCGGCAGCTGGCCGTCGATCTCGCCATCAATCCGAACACGGTGATGCGGGCATACCGCGAACTCGAATTGGGAGGCCTGCTCGAAACCCAACAGGGGACAGGAACATTCATCAGCGACAAGAAGCTGGAAAAGAAATCGGCCGAGCGCGAACGCCAGCTTGGCCAGTTGGCTGCAGAATTTGCGGCCCGCGCAGGCGCGGCCGGATTCACGGTGGAGGAATTGCTCGGGCGCTTGAGTGGTTTGCTGACGCGTCCTGCGCAGAGGAGATAGCCATGCTGAGAGTCGACATCAGAGAATTCAACGGAGTGGCGGTTTTGCTGTTTGTAATTTGCCTGGCCGGCGGGCTCGCGGTGATGCGGGCCACGCACCAGCCTGCGGCGGCCGTCATCGGGGGGCTGGCCGGGCTGTATTTTCTGTTCGCGATCAAGGTCGTGCAGCAGTGGGAGAAGGTTGCCGTGCTGCGACTGGGGCGCTATGTCGGCCTGCGCGGGCCGGGACTATGCCACATCCTTCCCATCGTCGATACCCTCAGCCCGTACGTCGATCAGCGGGTGCGCGTGGCCAGCGTGTCGGCGGAGTCGACGCTCACCCGCGACACCGTGCCGGTCAACGTTGACGCCATTGTCTTTTGGATGGTCTGGAACGCCGAGAAATGCATCCTCGAGGTCGAGAACTTCGTGGAAGCCATCACGCTCAGCGCGCAAACCGCATTGCGCGAGTCGATCGGGCGCCACGAATTGGCGCAGATGATCACCGAACGCGAAACCATGGGGCGTGAGCTGCAGCACATTCTGGACGAGAAGACGAATCCCTGGGGCATCACGGTGCAATCGGTCGAGATTCGCGACGTGAAAATTCCGCAGGCGCTGGAAGATGCCATGTCGCGTCAGGCGCAGGCGGAGCGGGAGCGGCAGGCGCGCAATATCCTGGGCCAGGCGGAGGTCGAGATCTCCGAAAAGTTCGCGCAGGCGGCTGCAACCTATCAGAACAATCCGACGGCGTTACATCTGCGCGCCATGAACATGTTGTATGAAGCGATCAAAGAACGCGGAGCGATGGTCATCGTGCCGTCGTCCGCGATTGAAACCATGGGCCTGGGCGGGACGCTGGCCACGGCGGCGCTGGGCGGAGCGAAACCCTAACAAAATCCGATAAATCGTAGGAAGGAGTGGTGTTTATGAAGACCTCGCTATACGTGTGTCTAATAGTTCTAACGTCGGTCTCGAGCACGATGTCTCACACAGATCAGGCGCTGAGGAAAGGGGTCAGCGTCGAGATGGTTGTCACAAACAATGCCTCGCCCATGCCGGAGGCGGACCAGGCAGACGCGTGGATCGTGACGGTTACCGAAAACGGCAGCCTGTACTTCGGAGTGGATCCGGTGACACCAGAGAGTCTGGCGGTAGCGATGAAGAGTCGGCCCCGCCACCACGAGCAAAAGCTCTACATCAAAGCTGATGCCCGGGCGACATTCGCCGATGTGAAGAGAGTCCTTGAGGCGGCGCGTGCGGATCTTTTCCAAACAGCGGTCCTGCTGACATCGCAACCGAGCCCGTCAAAGCAAGGGAGAATTGTTGCGCCGCAAGGGTTGGAGGTGGTGGTCCATCCGCCTTCCTCTGATTCGGAAGGACCGTCTTGCGGCTGACATCACTCGGGCCAGCAATGGCCTCTGCTGAATCTAAACAATAAAGAGACAAGCGTGACTGAGCTGCGGAGCACGCTAGAGCAGACTCTTCAGAATCGACGAGACAAAGCGGTTCTGGTGAAAGCTGAAGGGGAATTATCCTTTGCCCAGGTGGTGCAGGCGATCGACGTGTGCCGCTCAGCTGGAGCAAGGGTGATATTGGCCACGGCAGAGTAGCAGACCAATTTGATGCCGCGGCGATCCGGCCTTAGCAAGTCGAGTTCGCCGCCACCCTTCAACTACTTACGCAATCTCCTCAAGACAGTTTATTCTGAGCGTGAAGAGACTGGCGCCGGAGTTGCGATTGCGCTGCGATCTCTACATTGCAGTTCAATGCGACTAACGGAGACGGGAAATGAAAGGTGCTGGGATGAATCGCCGGGCTTTGATCAAAAGTGCGGGAACACTTGCTGGGGTCGCAGCCGTTTCAGGATTTCTGCCTGAGGTTGCGGTGGCTTCGCCGACAGCGGAGGCTTCCAGCAACAGCAAAGGCCCGAGCGCCACAGTCGCTTCAGACCACCAAGGGGTGGTGGAGACTTCCGCTGGTAAAGTGCGCGGCTACACTCGCAACGGGATCTTCACCTTCAAGGGAATGCCTTATGGCGAAAGCCCGGCGGGCAAGGGCCGCTTCCTGCCGCCGACGAGGGTCAAGCCTTGGACGGGGCTGCGCAGCTCCATGCACTATGGCCGCCTAGCTCCGCAGCCAGTGCGCACCAGCTGGGGCGAGGACGAATTCGCGTTTGTGTATGACTGGGACGATGGCCTTCAGGGCGAGGATTGTCTGTGCATCAACGTGTGGTCTCCCGGCGTCAACGACAACAAGAAGCGGCCGGTCATGGTGTGGCTGCACGGTGGTGGATTTTATTTTGGCTCCAGCCAGGAGCTCCCATCGCTTGACGGCGAGAATTTGAGCCGGCGGGGCGACGTGGTGGTGGCCTCGATCAATCACCGCCTGGGGATTCTGGGATATCTCAACCTTGCCGAGTACGGGGCGGACTACGCCAGTTCCGGCAACGTCGGCATGCTGGATATTGTTCTGGCGCTCCAGTGGGTGCAGGAAAATATCGGCAACTTTGGCGGCGATCCGGGCAATGTCACGATCTTCGGACAATCCGGCGGAGGCGGCAAGGTCAACACGATCATGGCTATGCCTTCCGCGAAAGGTCTATTTCATCGCGCCATTACGCAAAGCGGATCCATGCTGCGCGCGCGCACGCCGGAGAAGGCCGCCGAACTCACGGCCGCAGTCCTGAAAGAGCTCGGACTTGAATGGCTCGCGTGTAAGCGAACTGAACGACATTTCTTTTGCGAAACTTGTGGAAGTTGGCGCGGAGGTGACGCGCAGACCGCCCTCCGGCCCGCCGGATGTAAGAAGGATGGCGGAGGCTTTAGGCTGGGGCCCGGTGATGGATGGCAAGGTGCTGCCACAACATCCCTTCGACCCGGCAGCTCCGGCAATCTCTGCTCAAGTGCCGCTCATGGTGGGAACTGTGTTGAGCGAATTCCTCACTGCCATCGCACACCCCGAATATGAAGAGATGGCATATGACGAGGTGGGGAAGCGTGTGCGCGAAGTCCATATGGAGCAGAGCGAGCAAATCATTCAGGCGTTCCGCAAGGCTCATCCCAATGACAAGCCCTTCGACATTCTCTCGCTGATCATGGCAGCACGGGTCAGGCAAGGAGCCGTCACCCAGGCGGAGCGCAAAGCCGCGCAGGGTGCGGCGCCGGCCTACTTGTACTGGTTTACTCGCAAGTCGCCGGTGCTCGATGGCCGGGTGCGAGCCCTTCATTGCATGGAACTGCCCTTCTGCTTCGACAACATCGCACGCTGCGGAAATATGACCGGCGGAGGGCCGGAGGCGCAAAAGCTGGCCGATCAGGTTTCTGATGCGTGGATCAATTTCGCACGCAAGGGAAATCCCAACCACAGCGGTCTGCCCAACTGGCCGGCATTTACTGCCGAGAAATGTCCGACCATGATTTTCGACACGCCCTGCATGGTGAAGGACAACCCCGACACTGAAGAACGGCGGGCGATACCGTCCACCTAACCGCAAATCACCGGGCTGGTACACAAATTCCAGCCCGGCGCAACATTCCTAATCGTTTGATCTTGTAGTCATGCCCTAGCTGTGTCGCTGCGCGCAGGTCCGTCCCCCACTGGGCTAATCCCCGCTGACGATCGATTCATTTTTTTTTTGCGGATGTGTGTCGATTCTGCCTCCCCCAGTTCGTCATACAGGTAAGGGAGCGTGGGACATGCGGTGGAAATCCCAGCTGGGCCGGAGTTTCCACGAGTCATTCACAAACTCCTTTTGTTTTGTGAGCACTAAGGACGAAGCTAATAAATGTGCACGACGAGGAATAAGTCCGAATCCTTCGGCCCTCGATTTTCGTCTAATTGCTTTACATAACAGTCTTCAGGCCCCAAGAGGAAATCATGGCGAAAAGAATGTTCCTAATGCTGGGAGTGACGGCATTGTTGCTCACGGCGTTGGGCTTTGTAAAGTTCAAGCAGGTTCAGTCGGCGGTGCAAGCCGCTTCGTTTCAACCTCCTCCGGTCGCGGTCACGAGTGTGGTTGCCAAACAGGAACAATGGCCAGCCACTATGGGCGTGATCGGCACGGCGGAAGCGGTTCAGGGCGTGATGGTTAGCGCCGACCTGCCGGGCACCGTGGCTAAGATCAATTTTGTTTCCGGCCAGTCGGTTCACGTTGGAGACGTTCTGATCGAGCTCGATACGCGGCAGGAGCGCGCCCAGTTGGCGGCGCTTGAAGCCCAGCGCGATCTCGCGGGTGTGAACTACGGGCGCATGCAACAACTGGTGAAGGACGGTGTGGTTTCGCGCATGGAGTACGACCGCGCCACCGCCGATCAAAAACAGACTGCTGCCAATGTGGGCGAGATCCGGGCCACGATTGAACGCAAGACGATTCGAGCGCCGTTTTCCGGAATCCTGGGTATCCGCAAGGTGAACCTGGGACAGTACCTTGCGGCCGGCAATCCGGTGGTTCAACTTCAGGCGCTCAATCCGATCTATGTGAACTTCGGCGTGCCGCAACAGGAGGTTGGCCAGGTAAAGATTGGCCGCAGCCTGAGTGTTACGACCGAAAATCTTGCAGGCCAGGTATTTACCGGCAGGGTTACTGCGTTTGATTCGGTGGTGGACGAATCCACGCGCAACATTCAGGTGCAGGCGACCCTTCCCAATCCGCAGGGCAAATTGCGTCCCGGCATGTTTGTGCAGGTAAAAGTGGGAGTCGGAGCAGACCGCTCCGTGATTTCCTTGCCGGCGTCTGCGATCAATTACGCGCCTTACGGCGATTCGGTGTACGTCATCACCGATCTGAAAGACCCGAAGGGACAGAGCTATCGCGGCGTGCGTCAGCAGTTTGTGAAGGTGGAAGGTTCGCGTGGCGACCAGGTGGCGGTCATCTCCGGGTTGAAGGCTGGCGATGAAGTCGTGACCTCCGGCGTTTTCAAGCTGCGCAACGGCGCCGCCGTGCAGGTCAACAACAAGGTCCAGCCGGGAAACGATCCGGCTCCAAAGCCTGAGGACAGTTAATCATGAGGCTCACGGATCTATTCATCAAGCGGCCGGTTCTTTCGGTTGTCGTCAGCCTGGTGATCCTGCTGGCCGGTCTGCAGTCGATTCGCTCTCTGAGTGTGCGTCAGTATCCGCGCAGCGACATTGCAGTGGTGCTGGTTTCGACTAGCTATGTGGGCGCGAACGCGGACCTGGTGCGCGGATTCATTACTACGCCGCTGGAGCGCGTTATCGCCAGCGCCGACGGCATCGACTACATGGAGTCGTCGAGCGCGCAGGGCCTGAGCACGATTACCGTTCACCTGAAGCTGAACTACGACACCAACGCCGCGCTCACACAAATTCAGGCGAAGGTGGCGCAGGTCCGTAACGATCTGCCGCCGGAGGCGGAAGCTCCGGTCATTGATCTGCAAACTGCAGACAATCAGTTTGCCTCGATGTACATCGGCTTCTCCTCCAAGGACCTCGATCAAAACCAGATTACCGACTATCTGACGCGAGTGGTGCAGCCCAAACTGAGCGCCATCAGCGGAGTGCAACGCGCAGACATCCTCGGCGACCGCACCTTCGCCATGCGCATCTGGCTCAAGCCGGACAAGATGGCGGCCCTGGGCATTACTCCGTCGGCGGTGCACGACGCTCTGACCAAGAATAATTACCTGTCCGCGGTGGGGAGCACGAAGGGTTCGATGGTGTCGGTCAATCTGGTGGCCAACACCAACCTGACCACCGCCGAAGAATTCCGTCAGTTGGTAGTGAAGCAGGACAACGGAGTGATAGTGCGGCTGGGCGAGATTGCCGACGTGGTACTGGGCGCCCAGAACTATGACTCAGAAGTCCGCTTCAACGGCGAGACCGCGACGTTCATGGGAATCTGGGTGCTTCCCACCGCAAACTCTTTGCAGGTAATCAAGGAGGTTCGCGCCGCTATTCCGGCGATCCAGGCTCAGCTGCCGCCGGGCATGAAAGTTGGGATTCCGTACGACGCGACCGCATACATCCAGGACGCAATCAACGAAGTGCTCAGCACGCTGACCGAAACTTTGCTGATCGTCATCTTCGTAATTTTCCTTTTCCTCGGTTCGATGCGCTCCGTGCTCATCCCTGTGGTGGCGATTCCGATTTCACTGATTGGCGCTGTCTTCTTGATGCTGATCTTTGGCTTCACCATCAACCTGTTGACCCTGCTGGCCATCGTGCTCTCGGTAGGGCTGGTGGTGGATGACGCGATTGTCATGGTGGAGAACGTGGAGCGGCATATTCACCTGGGCAAAAGTCCTTTCCGGGCAGCGATTGATGCCGCCCGTGAGCTGGTCGGCCCGATCATTGCCATGACCATCACGCTGGCGGCGGTGTACGCGCCGGTAGGAATTCAGGGTGGCCTGACGGGAGCGCTGTTCCGGGAATTTGCTTTCACACTGGCTGGCGCGGTGATTGTCTCCGGCATCGTGGCGCTGACGCTCTCACCCATGATGGGATCGAAGTTGCTGCGAGCCGGAGACACCGAGCGCGGTTTTGCCGGCTGGATCAACCGTCGCTTCGATAGCGTTCGCCGCGGCTATAGCGGCCTTTTGAGTGGGACGCTGCGTTATCGCCCAGTAGTTCTCACGCTATGGGCGATTGTGGCGATCTTGATTGTGCCGTTCTACATGTTTTCGCAGCGTGAACTGGCGCCGGCCGAGGACCAGGGAGTCGTTTTCGGTGTGATTCAGGCCTCGGCCAACTCCACCATCGACCAGACCAGGCTCTACACCAAAGAAGTTTACGACGTGTATCACGCTTTCCCGGAGAGCGGGAGCATCTTTCAAATCACGTCGCCCAACGGCGGTTTCGGTGGCATGGTGACCAAGCCGTGGAGCGAGCGAAAGAAGACTGCGCAGCAACTGCTGCTCGAATCCACCGGACCGTTGTCGAAGATCGCAGGCGTTCGTGTGATTCCGTTAACGCCGCCGCCGCTACCCGGCGGAGGAGATTTCCCGGTTGATTTCGTCATTGCGTCAGCAGCCGAACCGCAGCAGGTTCTCGGTTTCGCGAATCAACTGGTAAAGAAAGCGTTTGAGAGCGGCCTGTTTATCTACGCTGATACGGACGTGAAGTTTGACCAGCCCCAGACCGAAGTCGTGTTCGATCGCGATAAACTGCGCTCCCAGGGAGTGGACCTCGGCCAGGCCGGCCAGGATCTCTCCACGCTGCTGGGCGGGAATTACGTAAACCGTTTCAGCATTCAGGGGCGAAGCTACAAGGTGATTCCACAAGTAAAGCGCGTGGACCGCCTGACCGCCGATCAGCTCTCACAGATTTACGTCACGGGTTCGCAAAACAAGCTGGTGCCTTTGTCCACCTTTGCGACTTTGAAGACAACCACGGAGCCGCGCGAGCTGAAGAAATTTCAGCAGCTCAACGCCGTTCGTATCCAGGGCGTGATTCCGCCGAATGTCCCACTCGACAAGGCGCTGACGATGCTTGAGGCCGAAGCAAAACCGCTTCTGCCCCAGGGTTTCACGGTTGACTACGCCGGTGAATCGCGGCAGCTTCGAGTGGAAGGCAGCAAGTTTCTGGGCACGTTCCTGTTGTCTGCAATTCTCATTTACCTGGTTCTGGCGGCCCAGTTCGAGAGCTTTCGCGATCCTTTCATTGTGCTGGCGGGCTCGGTTCCGCTGGCGATTTCCGGAGCGCTCCTGTTCTCGTTCCTGGGATTCACCACGCTCAACATTTACAGCCAGGTAGGACTGATTACGCTGGTGGGACTCGTGTCGAAGAACGGTATTCTGATCGTAGAGTTTGCCAACCACCTGCAAGAGACGGGATTGAGCAAGCTGGAAGCGGTGATCGGTGCGGCCGACACGCGTTTGCGGCCGATTCTCATGACCACGGCTGCCACCGTGATTGGTCACTTCCCACTGGTGCTGGCGAAAGGGCCGGGAGCGGGAGCGCGCAACAGCATCGGCGTGATGCTGGTCAGCGGCATGATTATCGGGACGATCTTCACGTTGTTCGTGGTGCCGTCCATCTACATGCTGGTGGCTAAGACCCACGTGCGGCCGACTACTGACGAAAGCGACATGGAAGAGGCCTTCCGCGAGCCGGCAGACGCCGTCGCGTAATAGCTGGTGGGACAACTATCTATTTCGGTTCGGTGATCTGCACTGTTTGGTTCTCGCTGAGGGCGTTGCTCACCACCTGCTTTTTGCCGGATGGCCAGTCAACTTCTATGCGGTCAATTTTGGTGGCTTCTCCTAAACCAAAATAAAGCGGCAGCACGCTCTGGGCCAGGTAGCCCGATTTGCCGTCGTTGTACTTAGTGTAGGTTTGGCCGGCCGCGTAGACGCGCACGGTCGCTCCCAACCCGTTGCGATTGGAAGTTGTGCCGGTCAAAGTGACTTTGAGCCAATGAATCAGCCGGCGCTGTGCCAGGTCGCTGATCAGCACCTGGGGTTCGGAGTTGAAATCATTGGTGACAATGTCGAGGTCTCCATCGTTGTCCAGATCGAACATCACCGATGACCGGCTGGAGCGGGGAGCCATCACAATGGATTTTCCCATCTGACCCACACAAACTTTGCTGTCCAATTTTTCCTGAGCCTGTCTTTCATTGGGATCGGAGCAGTCAATCTCGAACCAGGGCGTGTAGAGCTTCTTGCGAGGCTCGATGCCCAGCAGGAATTCCGAATCGAGAAATCTCTGTCCGCGATTGTTGAGCAGCATCGAGTTGATCCCGTACCGATAGGGGTAGCTCATACCGGACGCGATGAAGATATCGTCCCAGCCGTCGGCGTTGACGTCGCCCACGCTCATTCCCCAGGGCCAGTAGGTTTCGACTCCCATCCGGTCAGAAACTTCTTCAAATTTGCCGCCGCCCAGATTGTGATAGAGCGCGTTTCCCCATATGTAGTCGGACTTCGTTCCCTGGATGTAAGAATCGGTCCAGGTGATGGTGGATTTTAGCTTCTCATTCTCCGGTTCAGCTTCCTCGCTCATGTCTGAGTGCATGTCGTCAATGAACAGGTCCATGCGGCCATCGTTGTCGAAGTCGAAGAATTTTAGGCCCATGGCTCCCCACGGCGTCTTGGGAAAGTACTGGGCGGTCTTGTCGACGAAACTCTTGCCCGCTTGATTCTCGTAATAGTGATTGTGGCCCTGCATGTTGAGAAAGAAAATGTCGGGCCAACCGTCGCCATTTACGTCGGCGAAGCTGGCGTCTCCGCACCAGCCCTGTGGCTTCAGGCCCACTTCGGCGGTCACGTCTTTGAAGTGATTGTGTCCCATGTTCTTGTACAGGATGGGGTATTCGAACCGTTCGGGATACAGATGACCGGAAAACGCGTTGGGAATTGCGACGTACTCGCCATTCGGTCCTTTTTCATCGGTCGTGTATTTGCCCACGTTGCAGACCAGCAAGTCGAGCAAGCCGTCATTGTCATAGTCGAAGAAGAAAGCGCCGGAAGAATGCGCGACCAGTCCGACGCCGGCTTCCTGCGTGATGTCCTTGAAGTGGCCGTGCCCGTCATTTTCGAAAAGCACGTTGCCACCGCGGACCGTGGTTACAAACAAGTCCTGGTCGCCGTCGTTGTCGATGTCGGCGAAGGCCGCGCCGACGCTGATGCGGTCGGGCAAACCCACGCCTGCCTCCGCGGTGATGTTCCTGAACTTGCCGTTGCCCAGGTTCTTCCAAAGCTGATTGCCTCCGACCTGGTTCACGAAGTAAATGTCGTAGAGGCCATCGCCGTCGACATCTGCCACGGCGACCGCGCTACCGTGATCGTAGTGGCCCATCCGCATGTGCTTGGTGACGTCGTCCACGGCGTGATAGACGAATGTGATTCCGCTTTCCTTTAGCTTGTCGGCGAAATGGAATTGGTAGAAAACCTTGAACTGGTTGACCGTCTGCAATTGAGCTTGCTTGCGGGCGGGAAGGGAATCAGCGCCCGCATCTTCCCTGGGATAGCGTGGCTTGGCGGTTGAGTCTTGCGCCACGGCGGCGGGAACGAGCAAAAGGACTGCCAGAAGAAAGCAAGGCCAGAGAGCGCGATATTGTTTCCCGGAATCGATGGGATCAACCAAAGAGCGTCAACCTTAAACTTGAAACCCTCCCCGAATTGTCTTCGGGGAGGGTAACCAGTCTAGCGGTTGAGTTTCAGAAAGACACGCGAACCCCGAGCTGCAAGGTTCTTGCGGCCAGGGCCGAGGTGACTTT
The DNA here is from genome assembly GCA_963698825.1 of Terriglobia bacterium. Lineage (GTDB taxonomy): Bacteria > Acidobacteriota > Terriglobia > Terriglobales > Acidobacteriaceae > JAIQFF01. The sequence goes on from CAVOSG010000010.1 coordinate 14,755, forward strand.
GCCGAAGCTGCCGTCACCCATGAACGCATCCACCGGCCCCAGGTTCACGTGATTCAGGACGTTGAGGAAATCGAAGCGGAACTGCAGATTTCCTTGCTCGCCAATCCATGGGATGTGATTGTTCTTTAGTATGCTCGCATCCAGTTGGATCATGCCCGGGTTGCGGTAGGTGTTGCGCTTCAAGTTGCCTTCTGTCCCCGCAGCCGGCGCTGGAAAGTCACTCGCCACGAACAGGCCGTTGATGTACTGCTGTCGCGAGTGCGACCCACTGAAGTCCTGCGAAGGCGCATTGGGGATGTCATAGTTCAACCCATCGGCGTTGTAGTCGCCACCCGCACTGAGTGGCCGGTTGTCGATTACCCAGAATGGTGTCCCGGTCTGGACGGCAGCAATGCTGGTGAGTTCCCATCCTGAGGTCAGCACTTTCCCGATGCCGCTCGGCATGCCGGGGAGCCGGTAGGCGCCGGACATCGAGAATCGTTGCCGCACGTCCCAGTTCGCATCCGCAAAATAGTTGAAGTAGGCATGCTGATCAGGGATGTTGAGGCCTGCGTCTTGATCGAACCGTGTGTTGCTCTCGGGGTAGCTCATGGCGTGAGAGAGTGTGTACGAAGCCTGGAAGTTGCCCCGCGCGCCGGCGTTTCCGCGAAGCGTCAAAATCATCGAGTTATAGGTGCTGGCGTTGGCGTTGTTGACCAGATTGATGCTTCCGAAGCTGTCATTCAAGCGGTTCACCTGTTCGCCGGTAGGGGTGAGAACGGCGCAGCCCGCGCAGCGATTTACATCGCTGCCATTCAGCTGGTTGTAGCCGCGAGAGCCGGAGTAGTTGGCTCCGGCAACCAGCTTCCAGGGAAGCTGGTGTTCAACGCCGATGACATAGTTCACCGCCAGAGGAGCCTTCATGTTCCGGTCGAGAGAAGTAACTCCCGCCTGCGTGCCAACAATGCCGCCCTTTGCGTCCACCGATCCGGCTGGGATCGCAGGCAAGGGGAAGTTGAAGGGATAGGTACCGGACGGCGCTAAGGCAAAGATGGGTTGCACCCCAGTGCTACCCGTGAAGAAGGTCGGGCTGATCAGGCCCGGCGGATTGAGGCGGGTCTGATCGACGGTCTGGCCTAGCACAACCCAATCGTGGTACACGCCGATTCCGCCACGTATGCTCCAGCTGCCGGTCTTTGTCGGATCCCAGGCGAATCCAATGCGTGGACTCCACAGGTTCGTCATGGAATTCTTGAAGACGCTGGGGACGACCCGGACAGCTGCATTGGCAACCTGATCGTCGAAGCTGCTGCCCGTTCCTAAAATCAGGCTGCTGAACTGAAAGCCGCTGTTGCCCCAGGGACTGTGATTGGTGTAGTCATCCCAACGCAAAGCCAGAGTCAGCGAAAGATTCGATTTGACCTTCCAGTCATCCTGCGCGAAGAAACCGAAGGGTGTGGTTTGCCCGCCAAAAACCACTGAGCCGGCCTGGCCGGTCAGGGGATTATAGGCGCCCACGGATTCGTTGAAAGGAATGTCTTGGGCTAGATCCACCAGATTGTTGAAGTTGAAATTCGGCCTCACGTTGGTGGGAGTGAAGTCGCCGTGCTCGATGCCATGCCCGCCGTCAAAGCCAAACTTCCAGGTATGCTTGCCGCTCACCAGGCTCAACACCGAGCGCCAGTTGTACATGGGCCCTCGAAACTCTCCCGGACCCCATCCGCCGCCAATGTGGAAGCCTTCGCTCTGTCCGGTCACGTTGATTTCCGGCACCTTGAGGTTGGCATCCTGTCCGTTTGCACCACCCACGCTGGCGAAGGCAAAGCTCGATTCCCACAAGAGGCGAGAGCTGAAGGTGTGGGTATAGTCGGCCTGGCCGTAGCGGTTCCTCATGATGTCCAGGGCCTGCAAGCCGGCCCGTGGGGCCGTCTGCTGCTGGTCAAAGGAGTCGTTGTAGTAGCTGAGGTAGACCCGGTCTTTCTGCGTGAAATAGTGATCGAGGCGGAAGTTATATTGCAGCGCGTTGTAAAAGGGGCTGGCCGCAAAATTTCCAAAGTCGAGCACCGGCAGATCGCAGGGAATCGTGACCGTTCCGCTCACCGGAATCGTGGTTTGGCCCGACGGGCATCCAGCACTCCCCAGCAGATAGTTTCCAGCGCTCGTGGTGGTGCCGTTCGCCCGCAGAAAACTTGCGGGATACTGAGTGAGAACCTGGGTTCCCACCGAGTTGGGAAAATTCTGTTGCGCCCAGGCAACAAACTCGGGAGACTCCCATGACTGGTTGCCTTGCACCGCGCCAGGAACCGTCGACCAGAGTTTTTCCACGTCGGCAAAGAAGAATGTCTTGTTCTTGATAATGGGTCCGCCGAACGTGCCTACCAGGTCCTTGCGCGCGAATGGCGTGTAGTCTCCCGTAACGAATTCGCGTTTCGCCTGCAGATCCTGATTGGTGAAGAAGAGGCTGCCGCTGCCGTGGAATTTGTTGGTGCCTGACTTGGTGCTCACCTGGATCAGGATGGAGCTTCCCAGGCTGTTTTCCGCGTCCCAGGAGTTGGTCTGAAGCGTAGCCTCCTGCACCGCATCGGGAATCGGCGCCAGGATGATGTTGCCATTCTGAACCGGGCTGGTGACGTTCATGCCGTCTACCATCACCAGGTTGCCGGTGTAGCTGCGCCCATTGGCGCTCAACTGCGGTGTTTGCGTACCGAAGTTGTCATTTCCGCCGCCCGGCGATGTTCCGGCGGCGCGCACACCAGCGCCTACAACGCCAGGAGTGACCGCGAGCACGTCATAGAGGTTTCGATTGAGCTGAGGGAGATCTCTGACTGTGTCCGTCGAGAGCGTGGTCTGAATACGGCTTTCATCCACGTCGAGCGCGGGAGCCTCGGTTGTGACCGTTACCGACTGGGAGCTGGTGCCAACCGCCAAAGTCAGGTTGAGGCCCTGGAGCTCGCCGGTGCTGAGAGTGAGATTTACTTCCTTGCCCTGGAAGCCGCTGGCATCCGCTTTGACGCTGTAGCGTCCTGGCGCAAGACTATTGAAGCGGTAGTTGCCCGAGACGCTGGTAGTGGTGACGGCGGTGACGCCGGTATCCAGATTGCGCAAGCCCACGGAAGCGCCGTTGATCGCGGCCCCGGTGGGGTCGGAGATCACACCTTGTATGTTTCCGCTGAATTGAGCTTGAGAGGCAACGCTAAGAAGCAGAACGCCCATGAACAACAGGCGGGTAAAGCAAGCCTTCGATACAAACATTCGAACCAGTCTCCCCGCCCCAAGCAATGATCAGGCGAGTAAACGATTTCTCTACTAATGGATTCAGGTTATATCTCTGCTCGAAAGTTGTTGTCAAGCATTTTCCAGTTGCTCCCGAACGAATTTATTGATTCAAGTCCTCCCCACGGCCGGGATGTAAAGGAGTCGCTTCTCTTGTGCAATCCCTCTCGACTGTCGCACGGAAGATTGGGAATGTGGCGCGAGGTCACATTCAAGGACTGTAGGAGTTAAATGTATAGAAATATAAAAGCTTACAAATCTCCGGCGGTAAATTCGGACAGGCAAAGCGACGAGAGAAACGATCGCCAAACCAGTCTTTTTCGCCACCAACCTTGTATGTTGCAGATAGAGCAGGGACATTTCTTTTCGACAAGAATCGTCATCCCAGAAACAGGCATCTTGCAGCCAGGTGACCCACGAAAAATGAAACCGAATATACTGCTAGGCAGGGGATTCAACCTGGCACTTGGTCGCATTCTGGCCTTTCTGAGTAAGCGCTTTCGCGAAAATTGGCCTCACCTTGCTCCTCCTAAGCCGTAGCTTTGAGGAGCGAGCAATAGAATTGATCGAGCAAATAAAATAGAAATGAGCGTCATGAGGGTGTCCAAGAAGCTGGGCCTGCTGGCCGTATTCGCGTGTGTACTTCCGTGGATGTTTGCCCAGACCAGCGCAGAAACAGTCGGGTCGATCACCTCGGCATTGCGTGCTCGGGATTTCGATGGCGCGCTTCGGTTGCTGCAGCCGGCCCTGAAGCAGAATCCGAGGAGCGCGCAACTGTGGACGCTGCAGGGGATCGCCTTTTCCGGTGGAGAGCACGAGAAGGAAGCGCTGGCCTCGTTTCGCAACGCGCTCAAAATCTCTCCCGAATATCTTCCTGCGTTGGAAGGTGCGGCGCAACTGGAATACAAAGCGGGAAGCGCGGACGCGATTCCGCTCCTGCAACATGTGCTGAAGTTGCGTCCCAGCGATCCGACCAGCCATGCCATGCTGGCGGTTTTGTTGGTCAAGCGCGGCGATTGCGCCGCTGCTGTCCAGCATTTCGAGCAGAGCGGTCCGCTTTTGGATTCTCAACCCAGCGCGCTGCAGCAGTACGGCACATGCCTTGTCAGACTGAAGCAGCTCGACAAAGCAATCGGCGTATTCAGCCGGCTGGTTCCTACCGACTCCGGAAGTCAAAGTGAAGAGGCCCGCCACCATCTGGCGACGGTGCAGTTGCTGGCCGAGCGTCCGAAGGATGCACTCGAAACCCTGGGGCCGCTGTTGCAGGTAAGCGGTCCGAGTGCGAGTACGCTGCAACTGGCGGCGTCCGCCTACGAGGCCAGTGGCAACACTCCGCAGGCCGTTCAAGTGCTCCGCCAGGCGATTGTTTCCGATCCGCGGAATGTCGATCTCTACATCGACTTCGCCAACCTCTCCATGGACCACCAATCCTTTCAGGCTGGTATTGCCATGATCAATAGCGGGCTGGTATTGCAGCCGAATGCGGCCCCGCTTTATCTGGCGCGCGGTGTTCTCTACGTACAAATGGCGGACTACGACCGGTCCGAGGCGGACTTTGACAAAGCCGACGCGCTCGACCCCAAGCGCGCCATTGGCTCCGCCGCGATGGGACTGGCGGCAGTGCAGAAGAACGACCCTGATCAGGCGCTGGCCACAGTGCAGTCGAAGCTGCAAAAGAAACCCAACGATGCCTACCTGCTTTATCTCCAGGCGGACATTCTTAATCAGAAGGGGCCGGAGGCGGGCAGTCCGGAATTCCAATTGGCCCTGCGCTCGGCCCAGAAGGCCGTCTCCCTGCAGCCAGGCCTTGGGCTCGGGCACGATTTGCTGGCGAAACTTTATCTGCAGATGGGCAAGAACCGCGAAGCCATCGAGGAGAGCAGGAAAGCGCTGAACATCGATCCCAAGGACCAGACGGCGGTGTATCACCTGATTCAGGCGCTGCGAAAAACCGGCGACAAGACCGAACTGCCGGACCTGCTCAAACGCCTGGCCCAGCTGCGCCAGGAAGCGACAAAGCAGGAAGAACAACGCAACCGCTTCAAGTTGGTCGAGGGGAGCGCACCGCGTGACCCGGCCACTCAACCCTGATGGCTATCGGGATTAGATAAGTGCATTCTCTTTCCGATCTCGCGTCACTATCCCGGATCGATTTGCAGCCTTCAGTAAGCCTTTACTCGTTCGCTGGGGCTGATGATAATGAAAAAGGCGTGAAAGGGAAGAGCCCAAGGAGCCAAATTCGGTAATGACTTTTACCCGTCGTGCTTTTGTGCAGCTCTCTCTGGGCTCAGCTCTTACCGCCGCCGCTAGTCGATTATTCGCGCAAGGTGTTGCCAGCCATACCGCGAAACCCATCGCCCGGGCCGCGCCTTCGGGGCGTCCTTTCAACGCGCATTTTGTGGACATTGCCACTGCCGCAGGATTGACCGCGCCCACCATCTACGGAGGCGTGGAGACCAAGAAGTACATTCTCGAAGCCACGGGCTGTGGTTGCGCCTTCTTTGACTACGACAACGATGGCTGGATGGATATTTTTCTACTCACCGGCACCCGTCTGGACGGCGCTCCTCCGGACGCGACCAATCGCCTGTACAAGAACAATGGCGACGGCACCTTCACCGACGTGACCGAGAAAGCCGGACTTAGAGCCGTAGACTGGGCTTCCGGAGTGTGCATCGGGGACTACAACAACGACGGATTCGAAGACCTGTTCTGTACTTCCTTCGGACAGAATCATCTTTACCGCAACAATGGCGACGGAACCTTCACCGATGTAACCAAGGCCGCCGGCCTCTGGAACGATCAGCCGCGCTGGGGCGCGGGATGCAGTTTTCTGGACTACAACCGCGACGGGCATCTGGATCTGTTCGTCTCCAATTATGTTCGATTCTCCTTTGAACACGCACCCGTGCCGGGGGAGCACATCAATTGCAACTGGAAGGGGATTCCAGTGGAGTGCGGACCTCTAGGACTACCCACGGGAAGGCACTCGCTGTACCGCAACAACGGCAACGGAACCTTTACCGACGTGAGCAAGCAGGCTGGAATCGCCGAGGCCACGGAGAGCTATGGCATGACGGTGGTGGCGGCGGACCTGGACGAGGACGGCTGGCCTGACATCTACGTAGCTTGCGATTCCACTCCCAGCCTGCTCTTCATGAACAATCACGACGGAACTTTTCGTGAAGAGGGTGTGGTCCGAGGCGTGGCCCTGAGCAACGATGGAGCGGAGCAGGCGGGCATGGGCGTGGGGCTGGGCGACTACGATCTGGATGGGCATCTCGACATCTTCAAGACTCACTTTGCCGATGACGCCAACGGCCTTTTCCATAACGACGGCAAAGGAAACTTCGATGATGTGACGCTCTCATCGCGGGTGGGCGTCGAGACCCGCTATATCTGCTGGGGCGCCGGCATCATCGACCTCGACAACGATGGTTATCCCGATCTATTTATGGTGACCGGCAACGTCTACCCCGAAGTCGAGCGGAAACTTCCGCAATACGCCAACAAAACGCCACGGGCGGTGTTTCGCAATCTGGGCAATGGCACGTTCGAAGAACTCGGCATCGAGGCCGGCCCTGGAATTGCGGAAGCGCACAGCAGCCGGGGATGCGCGTTTGGAGACTTCGACAACGACGGAGATCTCGACATTCTGGTGATCAATCTGAATGAACCCCCGTCCTTGCTGCGCAACGACATGCAGAGTAGTGCCGGCAGCAAGCAAAATTGGATCAAAGTAAAGTTGGAAGGAGTGAAATCGAATCGAAGCGCGATCGGGACGCGGGTGCTGGTCCGCTATGGCGGGAAGGTGCAAGCCCAGGCGGTGCTCAGCCAATCAAGTTTCTATTCGTGCAATGATCCCCGCCTGCACTTTGGCCTGGGCTCGAACAACAAGGTGGACATTGATATTTTTTGGCCCAACGGTTTGCGCGAAAGCTACAAGCAGGTTGCTGCCGGCCAGCTTGTAACCTACCGGGAGGGCGCGGGTCAGGTTCCCAACAAGGGCTGGGCAAAAACCTAACGGATCTTCCTGATATCCGGGCATGTGTCTATTCCCGGTTGCCCCACCGATTGAACAATTGATTCAGGCTTGGTAGCTTTGACCGCTGCGGAGCGGACCGAATGTCATCGCAAAAGCGGGCCTGGGTGGCGGCGACTCTCGACACCAAGAGTGACGAAGCGGAATACGTATGTGGACTGCTCGAGGCGGCTGGACTGCGCGTCACCTTGGCTGATCTCTCCACCGCGGGGTCCGCCGCATCGAAAGCTTCTTCCTCTTCGCCCGGCCGTGATTACATAGCAGCGGGTGAGATTGCGGCGCATCATCCCCTGGGTGAGAGCGCAGTCTTCACCGGTGACCGGGGCGCCTCGATCGCGGCGATGACGGATGCGTTTGAACGCTTCGTCAAGACGCGCGATGACATCGGTGCCTTGCTTGGTCTCGGCGGGTCGGGCGGCACCGCGATGATCACGCCCGCCATGCGCGCTCTTCCCATCGGCGTACCAAAGATCATGGTTTCGACCATGGCATCCGGCAACGTTGCGGGTTATGTCGGCGCCTGCGATATCACCATGATGTATTCCGTTACCGATCTGGCCGGCCTTAACCGGATCTCGCGCCGCGTGCTCGGGAACGCCGCGCACGCCCTCGCGGGCATGATGCTGAATCCGATTCCACCCTCCGCTCACGAGCGGCCCGCGGTGGGGCTCACCATGTTCGGAGTCACCACGCCTTGTGTTCAACAGATTGTCCATCTGCTGGCTCCGCGCTTCGATCCTCTGGTATTTCACGCCACGGGCACGGGCGGCCAGTCCATGGAGAAGCTGTTGGAGGACGGATACATCGCCGGTGTGCTGGACATCACGACTACCGAAGTGTGCGACTATCTTTTTGGGGGCGTGTTAGCCTGCACGGCAGATCGCTTCGGCGCCGTGGCGCGGACACGCGCTCCATACTTAGGTTCGTGCGGCGCACTTGACATGGTGAACTTTGGTGCGTTGGAGAGTGTGCCGCCGCAATACCGCGAGCGCAAGCTGTATCCTCATAACCCGCAGATCACGTTGATGCGGACCACAGTCGAGGAAAATGTTCGCCAGGGCCGCTGGATTGCGGAGCGGCTCAACCGGTGTGAGGGCGAGGTGAGATTTCTACTGCCGATGGGGGGAGTTTCCGCGCTGGATGCACCCGGGAAGGCATTTTGGGACCCGGCCGCGGACCAAGCCCTGTTTGATACTCTAGCGAGTGAATTTCGCCAGACTGCATGCCGAAAATTGATGAAGGTTCCTTACCACATCAACGATCCGGAGTTTGCCCGGGCGGCGGTTGAGGAATTTCTGGCGATCGCCGGCCCGGCGCAAAGTCGGAATTCAGGAAAATAAATTCTATGCCACGCTTTGCACGCCAGGAATTGCGCTCGAAATATGCCGAAATGGTTCGCCGCCGTCAGCCCATTGTCGGTGGCGGCGCGGGAACAGGTCTCTCCGCAAAGTGCGAGGAAGCGGGCGGCATCGACCTGATTGTGATCTACAACTCGGGCCGCTATCGCATGGCCGGCCGAGGCTCGTTGTCGGGTCTGCTGGCTTACGGCAATGCCAACGACGTGGTGATGGAAATGGCGAAGGAAGTATTGCCGGTCGTGAAAAAGACTCCGGTGCTGGCCGGCGTGAATGGCACCGATCCTTTCTGCGTGTTCGACGTTTTTCTCAACGACCTTGCCGCCATTGGTTTTTCGGGGGTGCAGAATTTCCCCACCGTGGGATTGATCGACGGTACCTTCCGCCAGAACCTGGAAGAAACCGGGATGACCTATGCTCTGGAAGTAGAAATGATCCGGCTGGCTCATGAAAAAGATCTGTTGACGACGCCCTACGTTTTCGATCCACAACAAGCCGAGGTGATGGCGCGGGCGGGAGCCGACATCATCGTCGCTCACATGGGCCTGACCACGGGCGGATCGATCGGCGCGGGGACTGCTCTGACACTCGAAGCTTGCGTTCCGCGGATCGACGCCATTGCCCAGGCTGCGCTCGATGTGCGTGCCGATGTGATTGTGCTCTGCCACGGTGGGCCGATTTCCGAACCAGCCGACGCGGCCTGGGTGCTGGGCAAGGCCCGGCACTGTCACGGGTTTTACGGCGCCAGTTCAATGGAGCGGTTGCCCACCGAGAAGGCCATTATCAGCCAGACGCAGGATTTCAAGCGCATCACGTTTTAAGCAAACGCATTTCAACCCTGGAGAATCCGCAGATGCCAAACACGATTTACATCAGCGATGTGATCGACGCGCCCATCGAAAAGGTTTGGGGTGTCATGCGCGACTACAACGACATGCCTTCGTATCATCCCGGCATCAAGAAGAGCGTGATCGAAGGCGACCGCCCCAGCGACCAGGTGGGATGCGTGCGCCGTTTGACGCTGGCTGAGGGTTTTGTGCGCGAGGTCCTGCTCTGCCTGGATGATCACAATTACGTATTCACTTACGAGATCATCGAAGGCACGCTGCCGGTTCGCGGCTACGTGGCCGGAGTTCGGTTACACCGTGTGACCGAAGGCAACCGCACGTTCGCGGAATGGTGGGCGGATTTTGAAGTGGTCAACGCCGACCGAGACGCCATCATCGCGCAGATCGGTAACGGTGTGTTCGCTACCGGCTTCAAAGCTGTGGCCGCGAAGCTTGGCGCAAAAGCCCGCTGAAATCCGCGGTGGCAAAAGCTTGCGCGTTCGTTCTTATGGATTGTGAGCCGGCGCGCTCTTCTGGCGCTCGTCCAGAAGTTTGATTTCGTCGTCTAACCCAAGATATTCCCAGCGCTGCAGCGCGAAGGGAACATTGCCATTCTTCCAGACGTAGTCGTGAAACGACCGCAGGTTGAACTTGCTGCCCTGAGTAATTTTTGAGTCGGCGAGGAAGCCGATAATCTGGCTCTTTCCCACCTGGTAGCTGATCGCCTGACCGGCCACGGTAGCGAAGGCGGCAGCTTCGGATTCGGCTGTCTTCCGGTCCATGGGAACATGCTGCGCCAGGTAGTCGGCCGCCTGCGGAATCGTGTACAAGCCGAGCGCGAGCTTTACGTCCACTTCGACGCGCAGCGCCCGCAGACGCATGAAGTTGTAAATGATCTCGCGGCTACGCGGGCTGTCATCAAACAGACCGGCCTGGAGCATCATTTCTTCGGTGTAGAAACCAATACCTTCGTTGGCTCCCGAGTCATAGTAGTGCCGGCGGATCGGGTCTTCGTGCCGCCAAGACAATGACATCTGAAAATAGTGCCCTGGAACACCTTCATGCACCATGTCGGGCCGGGGATCCTTCGCCGTAGCCAGCCAGAAGTAGCCCAGGTTGGGAGACGGCGAACTTGCCCAGCGCACTGAGTCTTCCTGCAAACGGGAGGGACCGGTGAAATCGTCCAGCTCTCCGAAATCCGACATCCCTTCGAGAAACCCCGGCACCAGACGGATGGTGTAGTGAGGAATGCCGGCAGGAACGGTAAGGATTCCTCTGTCGTTCAGAAAACTCCGGATCGCAAGTTCATCGGCGCGCGATTTCTTGATCTGCTCGTCGATGTTGGCGGCGATCTTGAGTTCGGGCAAACCACGATTGCGTTGTTGTTCGTACGCTTCGAAGGCAACCGCACGGTCCCACTCCTGGCGGCTAAGGGCCAGCAACTGCTCGGGAGTGTACGGAAGCAAAGCGACGTTATTGAGGAAATACTGGTAGCTGGACCGGCCAATGGCAGCTTCGGCGGGCATCGTGTCCAGATGCTGCTGCAGCCATGTCCGATAGGACCTCCAGAGCTGCGATGGCATTCTGGGTGGCGATCTCGAACTTCTTTCCGACTTCTAAGCCTGAGCTTGATGACAGCAACGGAGCGACTCCCTGCTGCACTTTCATAAGCTGCGGCCGTATCTGGGCCAGGGCATCAATTGCCAACTGAGCAAACGGACGGAGTGGCCGCAGGTTCGCTTCGCCATCCCGAATAATTTGTGGGATTTCCGCCATGCGAGTCAGCAGTTCTTCGCTCCGTCGCGCATCGAAGGGTGGCGGCTGTACCAGGGTTTCCACGATCGCGGTGAGCGTCTGGTTCAGGTAAAAAGTCGGATCGCGCTGCCAGCGCGGGTTGATATCCAACTCCCAGCGCACGCGGGCGAGAGCCGACCCGATCAGCCTGTAGTCGACTTGCTGGGCTGTGGTCCAGGAATGTGCGTCCATCTGCGACCAGCGCTGTTCGAATTTCTGCAAGGTGGCTCGTTGCTTTGCGATGGATGAGGTCGACCAGTCGCGATGTCCGGGCGGATGCTCAACGCGCGGAATGTCATCGGCAGAAAATGGCTGGTAGCGTACGCGCCATGCCCAGAAGTCGTCGGCGAGCTGCTGCAGAGGCTTCGCATCCGGCTGGGGTTCTGCGGCTAGGCCTGGCGTGCACGAGCAAATCACAGTAAGCAAGAGAAAGCGCCAAAGAACCTTTCCCTGGCTTCGGTGTAGCCCCAGGCGGTGGAGGCATGACATCACGGAGTCTCCTGGGTGTTACCCGCTCTGCCGCGCAGACCAAAGTAGATGGGAATCCCCAGTATCACGATCAGCAAACCGGGCCAAGTGGTTGCAGGGCGGTACGCGAACAGAACGAGAAGGATCGCGCTGGCGGTAAGAATATAAAGCCCGGGCACAATCGGATATCCGAATGTGCGGTAGGGTCGCTCCGCATCGGGACGGGTGATTCGCAAGCGAAAGACCCCGGCAACGGTGAGGACATAAAAAATCAAGGCCGCCGAAATCACATACTCCAGCAGACTGTTGTAAAGATTTCCCCAGATTTGAGTGGTGGGATCATAGGTGCGCGGTAACACCAGGCAGGCGGCCCACAATCCTTGCAACGACAGAGATGAAGCGGGCACCCGCGCCGCGTTCAACTTTCCGGCGAAAGCGAAGAAAAGTTTCTGTCGCGCCATTGCGTAGTAGACGCGAGCCCCGGTCAAGGTCAACGCGTTGATGGTCCCGAAGGTAGAGACCATGATGGCTGCCGCCATGATCGAAACTCCGAGTCCGGGAAAAATTGCATTGAGGGTGGCGGTGCCCACGCGATCGGAGGGCGCATTTTGAATGGCCTGCAAGGGAAGGGTAAAGAGATACGCGACGTTAGCCAGAAGATAAAGTGCAATCACAACGATGGTGCCGATGACCATGGCGCGGGTGACGTTGCGCTCCGGCTGCTTCACCTCGCCCGCGGCGAAGGCGATGTTGTGCCACGAATCAGCAGAGAATAATGACCCGGTTTGGCTCAGGCAGATGGCGGTGAACAGTCCCCAGACCGCGACCATTCCAATCCCGGCCGGCGAATCAAATCCGGGTGTGTGCCAGGGACGGCTGAAGTTAGCATGCAACGCGGCCGAATTGCGTCCCACCAGGATGCCCAGCAGGATCAGAGCACTCAAGGCGCCGGTCTTGGCGACGGTAAATACATTCTGGATCAGCTTTCCGTAACGCAATCCCAGCGTATTACTCAGTGTAAGAAAGGCTATTACGCCGATAGCAAGCAATTGCGCGGTCGAGAGAGAAATCGCGTAGTGGCTTGAGATGTGAATCGGTTGGAGAAGATAGTGTTCCTCGGAAATGGCCGGGAACAGCACGCCGGAGAAGCGGGCGAAGGCGACAGCAACCGCGGCGATGGTCCCGGTTTCGATGACCGAGAACAAGGTCCAACCGTAAAGAAAACCGGCGAGCGGAGAATAGGCCTCGCGCAGGTAAACGTACATGCCGCCAGCATGCGGCATCATGGCCGACAACTCACCGTAGGAGAGCGCTCCCGCAATGGTTAGGGCGCCGGCCACGACCCAGGCGACCAGCAGCCATCCCGCGCTCCCGATCTGGCGGGACATTTCCGCCGGAACAATAAAGATTCCGGAGCCAATCATTACACCCACAACCATCATCACGGAATCAAATAAGCCTAGGCCACGAGCGAAGTTACGGTTTTCGGGTGAGGGTGGTTCTGAACCTGAGAGCGTGTGCTTATCGGTCAAAAGGGCCACCTGTTGTGGAGAATTGGGTTTGACGATTGCATATTGTATCCATAAAATACGGCAGCGCCTATTAAATATTGAAATCGCATACTGAAATTGAAATAGGAGGCGTCAAACTCTGATACCAATGGCATTCTTGCCTGGAGGGCGAAATACCAAATGACTGTGAAGGAAGGCCAGCGGGTCCGAGTCATTGATTCCCACACCGGGGGTGAACCTACAAGACTGGTGGTTAGCGGTGGTCCTGACCTGGGCACGGGTCCGCTGGCAGAGCGGCAGGAACGCTTTCGCTCACAATACGATAGCTTTCGATCTGCGGTGGTGAACGAGCCTCGAGGGTCGGATGTGATCGTCGGCGCTCTGTTATGTGAACCCGTAGATCCGACCTGTGCGGCGGGAGTGATCTTTTTTAATAATGTCGGATATCTCGGCATGTGCGGCCACGGCACGATTGGTCTGATGGTAAGCCTGGCGTATTTGGGACGCGTTCGCCCCGGGGTGCACCGCATCGAGACCAGCGTGGGCGAAGTCAGCGCGATCCTGCACGAGAGCGGTGAAGTGACCGTCAACAACGTTGCGAGTTACCGAAGCGCAGCCAGTGTCGCGGTGAACGTTCCCGGACATGGTCAGGTACGCGGCGACGTGGCCTGGGCAGGGAACTGGTTCTTCCTGGTGCCGGACCACAAGATGGACTTGAAACTGGCGAATGTGGATGAGTTGACTCATTTCACGTGGGCCATCCGCCAAGCACTCCGCGACAATGGAATTGCGGGCGACGACGGGAAGGAAATTGATCACATTGAGCTCTTCTCCCCGTCGAACAAAACGGGAGTGAACAGCAAGAACTTTGTGCTGTGTCCTGGCAAGGCCTATGACCGGTCTCCCTGCGGCACCGGTACCAGCGCGAAGCTGGCGTGTCTCTACGCCGACGGCAAGCTCAAAGAGGGTCAGGTCTGGAAGCAGGAAAGCATTGTGGGCAGCGTCTTTGAAGGAACCGTCGCGGTGAGAGATGGCAAACTGTATCCCAGCATCAAGGGATCGGCATTCGTGAACGCGGAATCAGATCTCATACTCGATCCTCGCGATCCTTTGTGTATGGGGATTCGCGGATGAGCGCAGTCGCTCACGATGTCGCGGTTTATGACGTCGCCATCGTCGGCGCGGGCATTGTCGGTGCAGCTTGTGCTTACGAGTGCGTTCGACGCGGGCTGCGGGTGGTCATGGTGGATCGCGACACCACCGGAGCAGGCACAACCGCGGCAGGCATGGGGCACATCGTCGCCATGGACGATTCCGAAGCGCAGTTCGCGCTGACTCGTTACTCGCAGAGATTGTGGCAGGAGTTGAGACCGGAATTGCCGGACGACGTGGAGTACGAACAGTGTGGCACGGTTTGGGTGGCGGCCGACGATGAAGAGATGCAGGAAGTGGAGCGCAAGCGCGACTACTATGGCGAGCGTGGAGTCACCGCGGATGTGCTCGATGAGAAACTCCTGCGGACTCTCGAACCGAATCTGCGTCCAGGAATGAAGGGCGGCTTGCTTGTCCCCGAGGATGGTGTGCTGTATCCCCCGTGCGCGGCCCGCTTCTTTACGGAGCGCGCGCAGGAAAGCGGAGCCAAGCTTCAATTTGGTGTTTCGGTGGAACATATCGGAGAGGGGCACGTCGCACTCGGGGATGGCTCGGAAATACGGGCGGATATCGTGGTGAATGCGGCGGGAGCCTCCGCGCCCGAGTTGACTCCCGGACTTGCGATCAAGAAGCGGAAGGGACATCTGGTGATCACCGAACGCTACCCGGGATTTGTTCGCCATCAGTTAGTGGAACTCGGGTATTTGAAGAGCGCGCATTCGGTGAGCAGTGACTCGGTCGCCTTCAACGTGCAGCCTCGTCGCACCGGGCAACTTCTGATCGGATCTTCGCGGCAGTATGGCGCCGAGCACAAGGAAGTAGATCAGCACATGCTGGTCCGCATGTTGCAGCGCGCGCAGGAATATATGCCGGGCCTGGGGCAAATGTCGGCAGTGCGCGTGTGGACGGGATTTCGGGCGGCCACTCCCGACAAGCTGCCGTTGATCGGCCCCTGGCCGGGCGACAAGTCCGTGTGGTTGGCTACGGGACACGAGGGGCTTGGCATAACGACTTCTCTGGGAACCGCGCGGATTCTGGCGGATCAAATAACAGGCGCCAAGCCGGAGATCCCGATCGAGCCCTATTTGCCCTCAAGAAGTGCCCAGGAGCATGCCCATGCCTAGCGTTGTGGCATTGACGGTCAACGGCATCTCCGTTGAAGTGGCGCCGGGTACGACGGTGGCGGTGGCGGCCATGCAGTTGAGACAGCCTTGCCGCATCTCAGTCAGCGGAACGCCGCGCGGACCGCTGTGCGGAATGGGTATCTGCTTCGAGTGCCGCATGACGATCAATGGAGTATCGCATTGCCGCACATGCCAGATCCTGTGCGAATCGGGAATGGATGTGACCACCAATGAGTAACGGTGCGCGCCAGAAATTCGATGTCCTGGTGGTGGGTGCGGGCCCGGCCGGAATGGCGGCCGCCGCGCGAGCGGGGGAGAGTGGTGTGCGTGTGGGCCTGGTGGACGACAATTTCAGTCCAGGCGGACAAATCTGGCGCGGCGGAGTCGAAGGTGGCAATCCGCAGGCGGCGGGGTGGATGGAGCGATTGCAGGCGGCGCAGGTAGTGAAGCTGTGCGGCGTGCGCGTTTTTCACCAGCCCGAACCGGGAGTATTGCTGGCGGAAACGAAGGACAAGGTTTGCGAACTGCGCTACGACAAACTGATTCTGGCAACAGGCGCACGAGAGAGATTTCTGCCGTTTCCGGGGTGGACCTTACCCAATGTGATGGGTGCGGGCGGGCTGCAGGCGATGGTGAAGAGCGGCCTTTCCATTCATGGGAAACGCGTGGTGGTGGCCGGAACGGGGCCGCTGTTGCTGGCGGTCGCGGCCAGCTTGCGCAAACACGGCGCCGAAATTCCGATGCTCTGCGAACAAACATCCTTCAGCCGCCTGGCGCGCTTCGGTCTGGCCTTGGTGGGCCAACCCTCGAAGATCATTCAGGGTCTGCAGTTAAAGAAGGAGTTGGCCGGAGTGCCATTCGCTGAGCAGCAGTTGGCCGATAGCGGCGCACGGAAAGGAAGCGCTCGAGAGTGTTACTATCTGGCGGCGCGGGAAGGCTGAAACTCTCGCTTGTGATTATCTGGCTTGCGGTTTTCACCTCGTGCCCAACACGGAACTTCCGGCGCTCGCGGGATGCCAGATCGAGGATGGTTACGTGCGCGTTGACGAATTTCAGCGGACCACCGTCGCCGGGGTATTTTGTGCCGGCGAGCCTACGGGCATTGGCGGCGTTGAACTGGCGCTGGTGGAAGGTCAGATTGCCGGCCTGGCGTCGGGAGGACGTACCACCCAGGCTCGCGAACTTTTTGCGGAACGGCATAAGCTGAAGAAATTTGCCGCCGCGCTGGAGGATACCTTCCAATTGCGTCCTGAATTGCGCGAGTTGCCGTCCGCCGAAACCATGGTTTGCCGATGCGAAGACGTGCCTCTTTCCCGTCTACGTTCGTATCCGAATTGGCGCGCCGCCAAATTGCAGACGCGATGCGGTATGGGGTCTTGTCAGGGCCGCGTGTGCGGTCCCGCGACCCGATTTCTTTTCAAGTGGAACCCGGATTCGGTGCGGCCTCCCATCTTTCCCGCTCGCGTGGAAGGGCTGGCGATGGCAGTGAGCGGCCCGGAACTGGAGCACCAAGAGATTACAGGAGGGTACCAATGAGCTGGAAAGGCGTGATGCCTGCCATAACAACCTGCTTCACCGAAGATCTGCACATCGACCACGGCTTCATGGCGGAACACTGCCGTTGGTTGCTGGACAACGGCTGCTCGGGAATCGTCGCACTGGGATCGCTGGGAGAAGGTGCGACCTTATCATTTGACGAGAAGCTGGACCTCTTGCAAACCTGCGTTCGTGCGGTCAAGGGTCGCGGACCGGTGATCGCTTCCATCTCAGCCCTGACGACCTGGGAAGCCGTGGCCCTGGCGAAGGCGGCGGTGGACCGAGGTTGCGGCGGCTTAATGGTGCTGCCTCCCTACGTGTACAAGGGCGACTGGCGGGAAATGAAGACCCACATGGCGGCGGTATTCCGGGCCACGTCGCTTCCGTGCATGTTGTACAACAATCCGATCGCCTACGGCACCGACTTCCTGCCCGAGCAGATCAGCGAACTGGCGGCGGAGCACGAGAACTTCGAGGCCGTAAAAGAATCGAGCACGGATGCCCGCCGGGTGTCGGCGATCCGGGCTTTGGTCGACCGCCGGTTGGAGATTTCTGTCGGCGTGGACGACGCCATTCTCGAAGCCATCGGCGTGGGAGCAACGGGCTGGGTTGCGGGCTTGACCAATGCGCTGCCTCGCGAGTCCGTTGATCTGCTGAATCTTGGCATTCAAGGGAGAATCCGACAAAGCTTTCGAACTGTACCGCTGGTTCCTGCCCTGCTTCGCATGGACACGGTCTACAACTTCGTCCAACTCATCAAGCTGGTGCAGGCTGAGGTCGGAATGGGCAACGCTCGCGTGCGTCCGCCGCGCCTGGAACTGGTGGGGCAAGAGCTGGAACAAGCGCGAAAAATTATTCGCGACGCGCTGCGCACACGCCCGCAACCTGTGGGTGTTTACGCATTGCCCAATGCAAAGTAGTCTGGAGATTGTGGCGAAATTACTGGGACGATCGATCATCGGTTTTCGGGAAGGCGTCGAGGCGTCAGAACGCTTCCACGGAATCAGTCCGGGTACCGGACAACCTCTGGAGCCAGGCTATTCGAGCGCCACTCCCGCGGAAGTGGAGTTGGCGGCACAGCTAGCGTTTCAGGCGGCGACGATTTACGGACGCGTATCGGGGCGGGAAAGAGGCGCGTTCCTTCGCAAGATCGCGGCCAACATCGAAGCCCTCACCGAGGAGTTGGTCGAACGGGCGCACCTGGAAACAGCCTTATCGAAACCTCGCCTGCAACGGGAGACGGCGCGTACCTGCGGCCAGCTCCGTCTTTTTGCGCAGGTCGTGGAGGAAGGCTCGTGGACCGGAGCCCGTATTGACCGGGCTCAACCGGACCGCAAGCCGGCTCCCAGACCCGACATTCGCTCCATGCTGCGTCCGCTCGGCCCGGTAGCGGTGTTTGGCGCCAGTAACTTCCCGCTTGCGTTTTCAGTCGCTGGAGGAGATACCGCTTCCGCATTGGCGGCAGGGAATCCGGTGATCGTCAAGGCCCATCCCGCGCATCCTGGCACCAGCGAACTGGTGGGACAGGCCATACGGGCGGGCGTGCGGGAGTGTGGTCTGCCCGAAGGCGTCTTCTCGCTGTTGTTCGACGGAGGCGTGCAGATCGGGATTGCGCTGGTAAAACAGCCTCGAGTGAAGGCCGTGGCTTTCACTGGATCGCATGGAGGCGGAAAAGCGTTGATGGATCTGGCAGCCGCCCGTCTGGAGCCGATTCCTGTGTTCGCGGAAATGAGCAGCACGAATCCGGTGTTTTTGCTTCCGGGTGCGCTGCGGGAGCGCGGCGAAAGCCTCGCTTCCGGATTGTTCGCTTCATTCACTGTGGGCGCCGGACAGTTTTGCACCAAGCCGGGGATGGTCTTCCTGCCGGGAGACTCCGCTGCTCAGAGCTTCGGCAAGAAGTTGCAGGAGTTGGTGTCGGGATCGACCGAGTTCCGCTTGTTGACCCCGGGCATCCGCTCTTCTTACTTGTCCGCCATCGCGGGGCGCAAGAAACAGGACGCGGTGAAGCCTGTTGCCGAGGCGGCAAACGCGGGCGCTGGGGCGGGACATCCGGTCGGCGCAATCCTTTTTGAAACTGATGCAAAGTCGTTCCTGGCGAGTTCCGGACTCGGCGGCGAAATATTCGGTCCGACCACCCTCCTGGTCCAGGACTCCAGTCGAGAGCAGCTGCTGGAAATTGCGCGCGGACTGGAAGGACATCTGACCGCGACGATCTTCGGCACGGAACAAGATCTGCGCGAGTACGCCGATCTAGTCGCGATTCTGGAGAATAAGGTCGGGCGTCTCGTGTTCAATGGTTTTCCGACCGACGTGGAAGTAAGTGATGCGATGGTGCATGGTGGCCCCTATCCGGCAACCTCGGATGGCCGGTCCACGTCCGTAGGGAGCCAAGCCATTTTCCGGTTCGCGCGTCCGGTCTGCTATCAATCTTTCCCTGACGATACGCTGCCGGAGGAGCTGAAGGACGCTAATCCGCTGGGCATCTGGCGCATGATCGACGGGCAGATGACGCGCGAGGCGAACGCGCCGGCCCTGGCTTCTCGAGCCAGTTAACCCGCTGTAAACATGGATAGTTGCGAGTGATTTCAGGGGAGCCTGTTTTTGTCTTGACAAGTATATTTGAATTTACTGTATAAAGTATCCTATTCCCGAGGGATCAAGTTGCGGTTTCGGAGGGGGCACCGATGACGCGCGCTTACTTGTCTTGCACGACGCGTTGGTACAGAATTTTCTTGACGGTGTTGTTCGCCGTCGCGTGCTTGAGCTTAGTTCAGGCTCAAGTTTCCACTACAGGTAAGATCGCGGGAGTCGTCACGGATGCTTCCGGTGCATCCGTCGCTAGCGCATCCATTACGGTCAAGGGGTCCGCGCTGATGGCGGATCGCACTTCCCCCGCCCAGGCTGACGGCAGTTACCTCTTCGATCTGCTGCCGCCCGGAACTTATGAGATGACCACTTCGGCGCAGGGCTTTCAGACTTTGCGCCAGACCGGCATCGTAATCAACGCCGGCTTCACGGCTACAATCAATTCCCACCTCCAGGTGGGCCAGGTACAGCAAACCGTCACGGTCACGGGAGAGCCCGTGATAGACGTCCAAAGCGTTCAGACCTCGACCACCTTCAACCAACAGTTACTGCAGGACATTCCCGCCGGCCGCGACCCGTGGTCCACGGTGGCGCAGATGCCGGGCGTTACCCTGACAACGTTCGACGTTGGCGGCAACCAGAGCATGCAGCAGTCCACCATGCAAGTGCACGGCAGCACGCCGGGAGAGCAGGTTTTCAGTTTCAACGGCCTGGACTTGAACTGGCCTGGCGCGAACGGCGGTTACACGCAGTTCTACAGTAACCACGACTCATTTGAAGAATTCCAGGTGGTCGCGGACAATGCTGCATCGGCGGTCTCGATCAGTGGCATTTACATGAACATGGTGACCAAGTCGGGATCGAACACCCTGCACGGACAGGCAGCAGCCTACTACGCCACCGCTGCCACCCAGGCCTCCCCGAAGCTGCCCACGTTCAATGGCGCCACGGTGAACTCAGGATCACCCATTTTTCTCGATCGCGACACCACCGCGAGCCTTGGTGGTCCGATCATGAAAGACAAGTGGTGGCTGTTCGGATCGTACCGTCGCTATGACGTTGACCTTAGCATTCTCACGGTGCGTGATCAGGCCGGTAACCCTGTCCCGGACATCAACCACCAGACCAATACTGACCTGCGCAGTGACTGGCAGGTCGGTCAGAGAAACCGTTTTAGTTTCGTCTGGCTCTACAACTCGCAGAACCGTTTTTACCGCCGCGACACGGCCTACCAGTTCGTCAGCAAAGAGGCGAGCTGGCTGCAGATTGAGCCCGCCTACATCTTGCAGGGGCTGTGGACCAGCCAGATCACGAATAACTTCCTGCTGGACTTTCGGGTCGGCTACAACAAAGAAGTATTCCCGCTTGGCTACCAGCATACGGTCGGGCCAAACGACTTCACCCGGCAGGACGTGACTCTCTCTACCGAAACCGGGGCTGCTCCTTACGCTTTTTCGAATCCGGCGTGGGTGTTTAAGACTTCCGTTGGCGCCTCCTACTACAAAGGCTCGCTGGCGGGCACTCACAACTTCAAGTTCGGATTCGAATGGGGTGACAGCTACAACCCGTACATTTACCAGATCAATCAAGGCATCAACGCCCAGTACCAGAACGGCGCGCCCCTCGAGGTAGTTGCGTACGACACGCCCTTTACGGAGAAAACCTATTTCAAGGATACCAGCGCCTATTTCCAGGATGCGTGGACGCTCAAACGGCGATTCACCTTGAATCTGGGATTGCGCTATGACCGCTTCGCCAGCTACTACCCGGCGCAGTCCACTGCTTCCAATTTGACCTTCCCGGATTTATTTCCGCCGACCCAGTTCGCGTGCCTCGGGTAATCTGATCGAGTGGAATAACGTCTCCCCACGACTGGGTGTCGCCTTCGACGTGACCGGGCATGGCACGTCCGTCTTGCGCGCCAGTTATGGCCGGTACTACAAGATGGAAGGCACGGGATTGGTCGAAGCGGTCAATCCGGTGGGATTTGCAGGGTCAAGGCTATAGATGGACTGACACCAATGGAGATGGAATTCCCCAGCCCAGCGAGTGGAAAATCCGGCAAACTTTATTTTCGGTTTTGGTGGCATCAGCACTCACATTGACCCAAAGTTGAGCCGTCCTTACTCGGATGAGTTCAGCGTCGGATTTGAAAAACAACTGTGGGGCGACTTGCGCGTGAGCGCATCCTATTTCTACCGGGTCAAGAAAAACCTGGTCGGCCTCAAGAATCTGGCGCAACCGACATCGGACTACTCGCCCATCACAACCCTCAACGGCGCGCCAATCGTGAACGGTGTCACGGGCCAACCCCCTGACTCTCTTTACCCTGAATACCCCACCTCCCGCGCCCAACATTCTGTTAACCAACATCTCGGAATTGGACGACAACGCCTACCACGGTGTGGAATTCGATGCCGTGAAGCACCTGTCGCATCGCTGGCAGCTGCTCGGGGGTTTTACCATCCAGCGCCAGAAAGGTGTATTCTGCTGCGCCGGTGCTTCCGACGACGCCATTTTTGGCGACGACTTTAACGATCCCAACCGCGATATCAATCGCCGCAACAACATCCTCAACAACGATGCCACCTACGTATTCAAGGTAGATAGCACCTACGAACTGCCTTGGAAATTCAAGTCGAGCGTCAACTTCCAACACTACACGGGGTTCCCGTTCCAACCCACCCAGGTTTTTTCGGGCCCTGAGCTGAACCAGCTGTCCACCACGGTCATCCTCCAGCCCGCGGGCGATCTGCGCTTACCCAGCGTGAACCTCCTGAACGTGCGTTTGGCGCGCGAATTCGTGGTCGCGGATCGGATCCACATCGAGCCTCTGATTGATCTGTTCAACCTTACCAATGCGCAGACGGTGGTTTCCAAGGTGCAAAACTTTGGTCCGAACTACTTGTTCCCGACCAACACAGTCAATCCTTTCCTGGCGAGGTTTGGCTTGCGTGTGACCTTCTAACGCTTGCGGCCTTGGTTCCGGCCGATCGGTGTAAGGCGGATGTTACGATTCCATCCGCCTTTTTTTCACTCTTGGGGGCGTCATGTTGAGATTGCGACTTTGGCATTGGTGCGCCGTATTGACGTTCTTCCTGTGTGGCGCTGGGATGGGCATCGCCCAGACAGCAAGCACACATCCTCTTACCATTGAGAACCTGATTGACATCAAGCATCCGTCCAACCCCGTCTGGTCGCCGGATGGCAAGCACGTCGCGTTTCTCTGGGACCGCGCCGACATCGTGAATCTGTATCTGGCGAACGCCGACGGCAACGGCGCCCCGGTTGCTCTCACTTCCTTCCCCGACGGCAAAGTCACCGACGTTTTCTGGAGTAAGGATGGCAGCACCGTCTACTTTTCGCGCGGGGCTGATTTGTGGCAGGTGGCGGCTAATGGTGGAGGCGCGCGGGCGGTCTGGACCACGCCGACTGCCGAAGGCGATTTCTCCTTATCCCCCGATGGCACGCGACTGGCGTTCGTCCGCGGCGGAAGCGCGAGTGAAGCGCAGCGCGGCGGCGACCTGATCATTCGTTCGATGAGCGACGGCTCCGAATCCAAAATCGCTCACGATGATGAAAGCATCTTCAGCCTCCTGTGGTCGCCGGATGGATCGCAGATCGCCTACATCGGGGGCAGCAAGATCATTCGCCACGATGAATCGCCATCCTATTCAGGCGAGAAGCTGATCTACGCTGTGTTTCGAATACGCCGCCGGCCAGCTTTATGTGGTTCCGGCTGCTGGAGGCAAACCCACCGCGATCGACACGAAAGGCGAATACAATGGCCTGGCGTGGACAGACTCCGCGCACCTGGCCTATGACCGGCAGTCGAACCACTTCAAGACACGCACGATTTTCGTAGCCGGCGCCAACGGGGGCGCGCCCCAGGCCATCCACGAAGATAAAGAAGATAAGTTCTGGAGCCTTCCTGACTGGGAAGCGGAAGCCAAGCCCAAGCCCTCCCCCGATGGCAAATGGATTTCCTTCCTCACCGATCTGGATGGCTGGGATCATCTGTACGTGATTCCGGCCGCGGGCGGCAACGCCGTACAAATCACGAAAGGGACATTTCGAGACGTGGCGCCCGGCCTGGTCGCATGACAGCACCCGGATCGCATTCGACGCCAACGAACCGGACCGTGCAGGCGATCGCCGAGTCGGCGTCGCCGTGATCGGCAGCGATCCAGCGCACGCCAGCATCACCTACGTAACGACCGGCCGCGGAACTAACGTTGCGCCGCGCTGGTCTCCCGATGACAAGCGGCTCGTCTACCAGCACACCGACACGCAAAATTCCGCTGACCTGTTCGTCGCGGACGCAACCGCGGGAGCTAAGCCGGTGCGGCTCACCAGTTCGATGCCCGCCGGCATTGATCACTCGGCATTCGTTGCGCCCGAGTTCGTGACCTATCCCGGCGCGGACGGGAAACCGGTGCCCGGCTGGCTGTTCGTCCCCAAGAATCTCGACCGCAGCAAGAAGCACCCGGCCATCATTTGGATCCACGGCGACGGCATCAACCAGAACTACGACGGCTGGCACGTCCAGCGCAATTACGCCGTCTACTACAGCTATCACCAGTATTTGTTGCAGCAAGGCTACGTGGTTTTCGCTCCCGACTATCGCGGCAGCATTGGCTACGGCCGAGACTGGCGCAACGGCGTCTACATGGACGTCGGCGGCAGCGACGCCAAAGACGCGTGGATGGGCGCGAACTATTTGAAGACGCTCCCCTACGTGGATAGCGACCGCATCGGAATCTGGGGATTGAGTTATGGCGGCTTCTTCACCCTGATTGCCATGACCGACCAGCCCACGCTGTTTCGCGCGGGCGTGGATGTGGCCGGAGTTGCCGACTACGTCATGTACTACCACGATCCTTACGACAATGACTGGACCGAAGGCCGCATGGGCACGCCCGCGGAAAGTCCCAAGGTTTACGCCAACGCGTCGCCGATCTCGCACATCGATCAACTGGCGCGGCCGTTGCTGGTGCTTCACGGCACCTCCGACGTAAACGTGCCCTTTCTGCAATCGGTGTGGCTGATGGATGAGGCGTTGAAGAAGAACAAAGGTGAGCTCGTCCAGTTCATGATCTATCCCGGCGAGTTCCACTACTTCAGCCGCGAGCACGTTCTGCGCGACGCGTGGAACCGCGTCGACAAATTCTTTGCATTCCACCTGCGCGGAGTGGGCCCCAAGCCGTAAGTGGAATGGGTTGCACGCGGAGTTAACGGCAGGGTTGCTGTCCCAAGTAGAACGTGGCCTCGTAGCGGCCAAAGAAACCGATTTTCGTTCTCCCAATGCACCACCCAGGGCGCACCCCTGGGACACTGGAGGCCACATGAAGACCAGTCGTCGGGATTTCGCACAAAAGAGCACTCTGGGATTGCTGGGCGCAGGTTTCCTGGCGCGCGTTGACAAGGTCGCTGCCGCCCAGACTTCAACTTCCTCGATGTTCGACGCCCTCCGCCAGCAAGCCAGCGGAAAGAGTGAGGCCTTGCTGGTCAAGCCCACGCCCGGCGAAGAAGGGCCGCCCGCTCCTGC
The DNA here is from genome assembly GCA_963698825.1 of Terriglobia bacterium. Classification (GTDB taxonomy): domain Bacteria; phylum Acidobacteriota; class Terriglobia; order Terriglobales; family Acidobacteriaceae; genus JAIQFF01. The sequence goes on from CAVOSG010000010.1 coordinate 39,950, forward strand.
CACCGACGACCGCCTGACTTTGGAGTGGAACAAGCAGACGGTGCAGCGCTTCAAGAGCAAGTTGGCAGCGCAGGGCGTGAATGCATTCCTGGTGCGCAATCCGCTGAACACCACCTACCTCACTGGCTACTGGCACACCACGACCGAGCGTCCCGAAGCCACTTTCATGAATCACGACGATGCCGACCCCTGGTTCATGTATCCCGCGCTCGACCGCGACCTGGTCCGCAGTTGGTGGTTTGGCAGCGGCAAGACCTACTTCGATTTCAAGGACGACGGATCGTTCCCCAATGAAGGCAAAGTGGCCCAGGGCAAGACCGTCGACATGTTCCGCTTCCTGCTCGAAGGAATCAAGGAGCACGGCATCCAGGGCAAGAAGATTGGGATCGACGGTGAGTTGTATCCCTCTGAAAGCGCCAAGGCGCGCGAGATTCTGCCTGATGTGGAGTGGGTCAACGTTGATCCGATCTTGATGGATATGCGCATCGTGAAGACGCCGGAAGAACTGGCGTTGTGGCGCCGCGCCTACGTTTACTTCGACCGCGCTCACGCCTTCGCACGCGACTACATTCTCACGCACGGAACCGACATCACCGACTACGAAGTAAAAATGGCCACCGAGTTGTGGATCAACAGTCTTCTCTATTCCGATCTCAAGCTGGCCAACGGCGCACCCCATCACGGAGTCAAGACCAACGTGGAGCTGGGAGTGCGAGCCGGCCCGGTGACGGCTTATCCTCACCCCAATCAGCCTTACTTCAACCGCATTGGACGCGGCATGGCGCTGCAAGTTTCCGGAGGCGCGAGCATCGGAGGCTACGGCGGAGAGAACTATCGCATGTACATCATCGCCGACAAGGCGGCCGAGTTCGATCCGCATATGCGCAAACTATGGGAAGTGAGCGAGCGCTGCTGCGACATGCAGGTGGAGTTGCAAAGCGAAGGATCGACTTGCTCGAGCGTGGCTTACAAGATCCACAAATACCAAGTGGAGAACGGTGTTCAAAAATATATTTACCACCGGCCCGCGCATGGATCTGGCGTGGAAGGGCACCAGCCGCCCTATCTTTCCTTGGGCGACTACACCGTGTTGCAGAAAAATATGTGTTTCTCCGAAGAGCCTGGCCTGTTCGATCCCGAAAATGGCTGCGGCTTCAACTGGAGCGACACAGTCGTAACCGGCGCGAAGTCCGGGTATCGCATGAGCCGCGTTCCGTATTCGAAGGAGTGGTGCTGGATCAAACTGTAGAGCGCCGGGTAGCGGCTTAGTTTGAAGCCAATCCCTAGATGAAGTCATCCTGAGGGACTTCAGTCCCGAAGGATCTGGCGTGTGTCGCCACGTTGCAGACCTAGTCCATATCCGCTCCACGCAAGATGCTTCGCAAGCTCAGCATGACGCCTTGCTGGAGTGAAGCGAACTTCAACTTGAGCCACTCTGGGTGTCCGTTCCGTCGGACATTGATATTCCCTCTGCGTCTACGGCTTGCTGGTGAGCTCGATCCAGGTCGTTCCCTTCTGGAGGGGGACGACATATGCATCGCGCTCAGACTTAAGCGCCGCTGCCGGGTGATAGGCTCCTACGCCCGGCAACTTCGCCGGCTGCTCCACGCGCAGGCGAGCCTCTGGCGTGAACTGCGCAGCGCTGCTGAGGCCAACGCGAACTGCGCCCGTCTTGGAATTCACTTGCACGCCCTCGAAGGTCCCCGCATCAAGGGTAAGCCACAGGCCCAGCGAAGCCACGTAAACCCGCGAGCGGTAGGAATCAAGGGGCGTGACCTGAACGGTGTCGCCCTTGATCCTGGTATTGCCGCCGAACGCCACCCATCCGAAGTCGGGATGATGAACAATGTAGGTCGCGGTGTTCCACGCGTGTCCGAAGAAGTTCGGTCCGTAGTCGCCGGTGATCGGATCGTGGCGCAGCATATCGGGAAAGCCATGGAATGCAGCCGAGGCGAAGCCTTCCTGGTCAATGTCGGTAAGCGGTCCCATGGTTCCGCCGTATCCCACTCGCAGCAGGTATAAGTCATCCGGGTGTTCGCGATATTCAGCCAGCACCGGAATGGCGTTCAGGCTTGAGCCGTAGTGATGGAGTTGACGTTCCAGCCGCTTGTCCTGGGCGGCGAAAATAAAATCCCAATAACGGCGGGCGCTGCCGTTGTAGCCCCAGTGCGGTACGGTCGGATCGTAGCCCAGAATTGCATTCAGCGTCACTGCGGCTTTGTCCTGATAGCCGAAGTGTTTCGTCCAGGCATAGACCTCTTCCTGGCCGGTCGAGTCCCAGGGCATTTCGCTGCCGAACGGGTACGCTTCCTTATTCCAGCGTTCGGCGCGGGTTCGCATCTTCGCTTCCAGGTCGTCCGCCTCTTTATTCATGCCTTCATGTCGAAGGTCGCCCATGATCTGAAGAAAGATGGTGCCCTCCATCTGCCCGAAGACCGCATAATCACCGGCATACTTGGTCATGGCCATCGGATGTTTCATAGGCGTGCTGGAGATACCAGTCCCAGGGATGGTTTGTGACCAGGCCGGGATGGTTGCGCGACAAGCGGTAAAGGACCCAATACGCCGCGGCTACGTGCGGATAGTCATAAGAACGGTCCACTCGTTCGGAATGTTTCTTGTCCCAACTGGCCCAGGTAGTCCAATCGAGATCGCTGCGGTAGTACCCGGCCGGCAATTGATCGGGCTGATAGTAGAACAGACTCTTCTTTACGCCGTAGACATTCGGTCCGTCTTTATATTGCAGTCCACCCCAGAGCACGCCGTCGACGAACTGCATCAGCTTGTCGAGTTCGGTTTTGTCGGGCTCAACCAGTTCCTTCATCATGGCGGAGATCCACGCTCCGCCGCCGCCCTCGTCACCCAATCCCGCAATCCAGACGCGGCTGTCCTGCATCACGATCTGGTTGGTCTCGCGGTTGTAGGTCATCACCGAGGGCCCGCGGTGAAACGGATCTTTGGGATCGTCATACCACTGTTTGGTGGTGAGGAAGTGGCCCATGTCCGCGACTGTCTGAACTTCGGGCTTAGTCACGAAGTAGTGGATGGTTTGTACCAGCCCGTCGTTATACGTAATGGTCAGACGCGAGCGTCCCCAGGTCTTGCCCTTCACCGTGTAAGCCTTCCAGTTGCCTGCGGATGTGTCGGCGCTGGCCGTGAGCGCTCCGTTGGGTTCCACCGTGATTGACTTCACGCCGGAGGGATAGTTCAGAAACAGACGCGCATCAATGTCCGTCGGCACAACGTAGCCTGGAATTCCAACGGCCACGGGCCGGCGGTTGGCCGTAAGTGTTTTCTCGATGTCCCGAATCGAAGGTGAAACCAGAAATTTCACGCCATAAGTCTTTGACTCGCCGGGAGCAAGGCTCAGCGCGGTGGGAGAATTCCACGGCTTGGCATCTTTCCACTCGTTCTCGGCGTACGCCTGGCTGCTCACCATCCACTCGTAGAAGCCTTCAAACGTGATACCGCGCGGCGTAGGATCGGTAAACACCGGAGCAGCGCCCCAGGAATCGCGTTTGTCGAGTATCGGGTTGTAGGCCTCGAAGGGAGTCTTTCCATCGGGCACAACCAGCAGTGCAGGTCCATGACCGCTGAGTCGCGTGACTTGGAGATATCCCGCATCCTCGCCAATGTACGGGTCATAAAAAGAGCATTTCGCATGGGCTTCTTCCAGCGAGCGATTGTTCAGCACGTTGTTGAAGATCATGGGAATGCCCAGCGACCCAATCTGGATGGTCTCGGACGATTTATTTTTCAGTGCAAACCGCAGAACCAGCTTTCCTCCATCCACGACCCAGGCGCGCGTGATCTGGAGAGGGAAGTCGGAAGGTAGGGTGGGAGTAAGGTCGGCGGAAGCCAGCGTGTCCGCAGAGGCCGGATTCGCAGTCACAGGTTTTCGGGCGGCGGCGGTCGAATAATTCTTCCAGGCTCCGGAATTCCCGGACCGCAGCCGCAACTCGAGGTCGCCCAGGTGATCGTAGCCATCCTTGGATCGATCATTGAGCAGGTCGCCGGGAGTGAAATCAAATCCATCTGCGCCCTTGGGTTTGAGGGCCGCGACCGTCTGCGACGAACGCACCAGGCTCAGGGTAAAGTCAGGAGTATCAAGATCGACCGTTCCCTGATCGAGCATCGGACCCGGCTTGGTCGCCGCTTTGTCCTTTTTCTGGGCAGAACAACCGAGATTGACCGCTGAAATCAGCGCTACCGCCAGCAACCACGGGAGAAGCCTCAGGGGGATGCCGTGACCGTTTTTCATTTTCTCTCCAAGAATGTCGCTACATTGCCGAGGAACGGCCGGACCTGTCTACTTGGAAACAGGACCACCAGCCGGGACCTTTTGCAGAACTCCACCCTGGCCCACGAGCTTCTCGATGTCGTCAAGCTCGGTGGGAAGGAATCCGGTGAAATTTTCGTAGCCGTTGGGAGCAATGACGATCACATCTTCGTAGCGCAGATAACGATTTTCCTCGGGCACTCGCAGTTGCGGATCAATTGAAAAAACATCTCCGGGCTGGAGAGGCGCATGGGAGTAGTCGCCGTCGTCATGCACGGCCAAGCCAACCGGGTGGGAGAAGATTCCACCGCCGGTATCTACCAAGTTGTGCGCAGCCTTTTCATAGATAGGCTTGGAAAATTTGGTACGCGCGAACACCGGCTCCATGGCCGCTTTCGCGTCCTGCTGAATTTGCGCAGCCGTAAGGCCGGGGCGAATGCGCTGCATGACGGTGTTGCGATAGATCAGCACGAAGCCGAGCAGTTCGCGCTCCACCGGTGAATACTTTCCGCTCGCCGGCCACATACGGGTGATGTCACTCACGTAGTTATGGTAATCGGGCGCGTAATCCAGCAGGATCAGATCGTCTTTCACCACCTGCCGGCCGTTACGGTAATAATGCATGTTCCAGATATTTTCGTTTCCGGCGGCAATGATGGAACGATAACCTTCCAGCCGCGCGCCATTCAGCAGGAAGATGTAACGCGCCGCCGCGTCCAGCTGGTACTCGTACACTCCAGGACGCGTGCTGCGCATGGCTTCGAGAATTCCCATGCCGGCGATTTGAGCCGCCCTCCGGAGCAATTCAATCTCGCGGGCACTTTTGACGCTGCGCATTTCATCCAAGATCGGGGTGAGGTCGCGTATCTCGCTTCGCCAGAAGCGGGTGCGCAGAAGTTCGATCAGTTGCGCTTCCCGGGGAATCCGGCCGTCCCAGTAATCGGAGGCGATGCCTGCGTTCGCGGCTTTCAACTCGTAGCGGCTCTGTTCGGCGCCCTCGCCCGGTGCATACGGCGTATAGATGACCTGCGGTCCGGCGCCTTCGGGAGAACGAAGCCAGTCGCCGCGCATGGCATCCGTGCTCAGCACATCGTCCGCTCCCGTAATACTCTTGGCCAGGTCGACATCCTCGGCGGACAGCACCTTGCCTTCCGCGGATTCGAGGCGGGGGTTGCGCGGCGGCAGATACAGAGTGACCTTGCGCTTCCGTCCGTCCAACAACAGGTAGGACTGCGGAGTCTCGATGCCACAGAGATAGTAAAAGTCGTTGGTCTGGCGCGGGAAGATGAAGCCGTTGGTCTGGGAAGCCCCGGGCAGGACCGCAACCGCCTGGTCGCCGATCTTGTCAAAAATTACGGTCCATCGCGCTTTGAATTCCTCCGGAGAAAAATCAGTCTGGTGATAGGGGACGCTTTGCGCCCGCGGGGCAGGTCCGGCGAAGGTGGCAACAAACAAGACTGCAAGCACACAGCAGCGTGAAAGGGTCATGGGAGCTCCGGGCTGTATAGAATTTTGAACTCTTGCTGGCTGTCTAGTTCGCGCTGCGGCTGGCAGCACCGCTCTGATCAGCGATCCAAGCCTCGACATTGGAGTGCAGGACGCCTAACGGCAGTGGACCGCTGCCCACGAGTTCATCGTGAAACGCGCGCAGATCGAATTTAGCGCCTAGTTTCTGTCGCGCTTCTTCACGCAGCCGCAGGATTTCCAGTTGCCCCAGCTTGTATGCCAAAGCCTGTCCTGGCCACGCAATATAGCGGTCTACTTCGCTTTGCACGTTTGGCTCATCCATGGCGGTGTAGCGATGAAAATATTCCACCATCTGCTCTCGCGACCAGTGTTTCTCGTGCACGCCGGTATCAATCACCAGCCGGATATCGCGCCACATCTCGTTCTCCAGCCGGCCGTAATTGCTGTAGGGGTCTTCGTAGAAGCCGATTTCCTTCCCTAACCGTTCCGAGTAGAGCGCCCAGCCCTCGACGAAGGCGGTGTAATCTCCGTTCTGGCGAAATTGCGGCAAATCTTTCAGTTCCTGGGCGATAGAAATTTGCAAATGATGCCCGGGGACGCCTTCGTGATACGCGATGGCTTCAATGTTCAAAGTCAGTCGATGTTCCGGGTCCCACTCATTCACATTGATGTGTCCCGGTCGCGAGCCATCCATCGCCCCGCCACTGTAATCGGCCGGAACCGCATTCCTGGAGCGGAACGGATCCATGGGAATGACTTCAAGTTTGTTCTGCGGCAGCCGTCCGAAAAGTTTGGGCAGTTGCTTCTCCATCTGGCGCGTGTACTGGGTATACAGCTGCAGCACCTGCTCGCCTGAGGTCGCGTAGAATTTGCGATCGCTCTTGATGTGTTCATTCAGGCTGGCCAGGTCATTGAAGCCGAGTTTCTTGGCCAGCACCAGCATTTCAGCTTCAGTCTCAGCCAGTTGCTTGAGCCCGATCTGGTGTATCTCCTCGGGGCTCAGATCGGTCGTCGTCATACGCCGGATCTGGTAGCGATACCGCTCCGCCCCATCAGGCAGCGCCCAGGCTCCAGGCTCGGTGCGGCCATGAGGCGCGTAGTCATCGCGTACAAACGCGGTGAAGCGCTTGTATGCCGGCAGAATCTCATCCTGGACCGCGGCCAACACAGCCGCCCGTAATCGCTTTTGATCAGCCTCAGAAATCCCGGCAGGAAACTTGTCTCACCGGCTTTGCGAACGGACTGCCATCGGCCTTCTGATCGGAAATCTCCTGGGCTTGCACCACGACTTTTTCCAGCAGGTAACGTGGCTGCATCAGGCCGTCTTTCATCCCCTGCCGCATGTTGGCGGTCACCTGCTCGAGCATTTTGGGGATCTGGTGCAACCGCGAAATATAGTTGTCGTAGTCCTTAACGCTGTTGAACGGAGTCAAAGTCAACAGCTCGAGGGGCCCCAGATGTGGGCCGTCCATCTGGTTCACCGGCATTTCCCAGTTCTTGAAGCGCGCCCCTTCAATGTCCTGCTTCAGGTTCCGAATCATGAGTTCCCGGCTGAGAGAGTCCTGGGCCGAGAATCCAGCAGGATCGAGGGCCTCAAAGCGGGCGAGAAACTTGCGCCGAGCTTCTACATCCGACTGGTAGAACTCGAGGGAATGGTCGTCCAGACGATCGTTATAGCGGTTGTCGCCCAGTCCTGTCGCCATTTCCGGACTGCTGCGAAGTTCGTACTGCCATTCTTCATCGAACAGGGCAAGCAATTGGGAACGTCGGCTTGCGATGTCCGCGACTTTGCCGGCTGCTTCGTTTTTTTGTGCCCTCGACATATTCGGGGATAAACAGCCAATGATTGCGGCCACAACCACAAGACAACAAGCACGAGAGAAGCGGACGCTCATCTAGGAGTCTCCTGAAAATTTCTCGACTTGAATGCTGAGTGCTTGCGGTGCGCCAGCTACGTGCTTTTCTTGTCGACTCTCCAATACACCGCGTAGCGTTCATGAATCACTTTGTACAACGGCACCAGGGTGAGGGGTTGGGCTTGTCCAGCAGCTTTAAAAGTCAACGGCTGCTTGCCGTCTGGTTCCACCCAGCCTGTGGGATGGGCAGGATCGGCGGTGATATCCGGCACCTTGGCCTGGTCGGTTGGCTTGGGTTGATAGTCGCCGCTATAGGTCATCTCGTTGGTGACCGGTTCGAATCTTCCCGCCAGGACGAGTGGTCCATACATCATTGCCTGAATCTGCTCATTGTCGGGCATGGGCGCAACGTGGAGGTCCATGGGAAGGCTCAGATCGATCTTGTCGCCGGTTTTCCAGACCCGATTGATGCTGAGATAACTGCTCGGACTGGCGAAGGCGTTCAGCGGAGTGCCATTGATTTTCACGCTGCCGCCACGCACCCAATAAGGAATGCGCAGATTGATCGTCATCTGCACCGGACTCTTGGCGGAAATGGTAAGCGAGGTGGAATCTTGCTCCGGGAAACGCGTCTCCTGCTTTACCCGCAGCCCTTTTTCTGTCCAGTCCAGTTGCGAATCCACAAATAGATTCACATACAGCGAATCGTCATCGTGGAAGTAGATCGTGTCGGTCAGCTTGCCGTATTCCTCGGACCCGGTGCCGGTGCAGCACCATAGCGAATCAAACGGTTTGCCGAAAGTTTTCCAATAGCCGGAAGCCAGGGGCAGGTAGTACATCATGGTGCCGTCTTCAGGATTGATCGTCCCCAGGCGATGATTGAACATGGCCCGCTCGTAGTAGTCCATCAGGCGGGGATCGGGCGACCAGCCAAACAAGTGTCGCGCCAGTTTCATCATGTTGTAAGCGCAGCAGCACTCGGTGGTGTTGGTGCTGAGCTCAGTCGAAAGTTTGCCGGGATCGGTGTTCCATGACTCGCCGTTGCTGGTGCCGCCGGTGCAGTAGGAGCGCTCGCTTACGACTTCATCGAAGAAATACTCCGCGATGTCGCGATAGCGCCGGTCGCCTGTAAGTTCGTAGTAGCGGGCTGCGGCGATCACCTGCGGGATATGAGTGTTCACGTGCAGACCCTTCAGTTCGTCCCGATGGGCCGCCAGCGGATCGAAAAACACTTTCTTGTCGAAGCGCTGCGCAACTTCCAGATACTCTTCCTTCCCGGTGAGCGCATAGAGGTTGCACAAACTCTCTCCCATGCCGCCGTATTCGGTTCCGAGCACGCGCTGCATGTGGTCATAGCTCATGGATTGGGTATAACCCGCCGTCCACTGCGCCATCTTCTCGGCTACGTCGAGGGCCTGCGCGTTGCCGCAGTGCACATACATATCCAAGTTGCCGGCCATGATTTTGTGGATGGTATAAAACGGCGCCCAGACCCTCTGGCGCTCGCGCAACCGGTCAAAGAACTCGATGGGGAAGGCGCTGAGATAGCCGCTCTTGAGCTTGTCCTGACACTTCGCCATTTCTGCCACCACGGTGTTGGCGTTGGACTTCAGTTCGTCGTCGCCGGTGCTGGCATACATGAGGGCCGCTGCCGATAGATAGTGACCGCCCGCATAGTGACCGCGCAGTTCGCAATCCGGCGCTTCCCATCCACCCAGAGGCTGGGCCGTCGAAGGGAGGCCGGCGTTGACGCGGAAGGTATGCAGAAGACGGTCGGGAGGAAGGGAGTGCAGATAGCGCCGGTTCGCTTCCATGGCCTGCTTACAGGGGCCTTCTCCCAGGCGCACCTGCTTCATCGGGAAAGGGCGCACCTTCCAGGGAATTTTCTCGCGGCTTATGGTTTTTCCTTTTTCCTCAACCGTGTTGACCACTGGATCCTGGAAAGCGCTTGCCAGCAGACCGTGCGGCAAAAGCGCCGACCCGCCTGCGACTGCGGCCGACATCATGAATTTTCTGCGGGAAAATGAGTTCGACATGGATTGAGTCCTTTCCGGCTAAAAGCTCCCTTTCGGATATTGTATACGATGCTTCGCGCCAGTCTTGTGCGCCGAAATGCTTCAGCAAAATCTGTGGTTCATCTCCAGGAGGCGGCGAAACTCTAGCGCGCCTTGCGGATCACACATGGCCCCCGGGGCGCCGCTCCTCCAGGACCTGTTTCAAGGATTGACCGGCGTGCTGAATATGCTGGCGTAACAATTTGCAAGCCGCTGCCACTTCATTCTTACGGCACAGCTTGAGGATCTGGTGGTGTTCTTCATTCGCGCGCTTCATGCCGTGGGTCAAATACAGTTGCAGCCGCGTGTAGCGCTCGCCGTTGTGGTTGACGTTGCGGATGATTGACATGAAGTGCGGGCGCTCGGCTCGAGAATAGAGGATGGAGTGGAACTGCCAGTTCATGCGTCCCCAATTCTCCATGTGCTCTTCGCGACGCAGTTCGCTCATGTACTTATTCAAGACGGCTTCGGCTTGCGCCAGGTCGGCCGGAGTGAGACGCGGAACCGAGAGTTTGAGCACCTCGGGTTCCAGCAGGGCGCGGATCGCGAACAACTCTTCGATGTCGCTGGGGGAGAGTTCGGGAACGATGGCGCCGCGGTTGGGAACAATCGTGATCAAGCCTTCCGCGTGGAGTTGCCGCAGGGCTTCACGAACCGGAATGCGGCTGACGTGGTATTGCCCGGCAATTACATCCTGCCGTAACTGCGCGCCCTCGCCGATTTCTCCGCGGATAATCTGATCGCGTAACTTTTCCGCCACGGCGGACGTCAGGGACTGCCGTGGAATCGCAGATTCAGAACTTGTTGCCGGTTTCATTTTGGCCAATGGACTTATGTCCGGAGTGAAAGCGCTTTCGATCACCAAAGCTACGATGCGTGTTCAATCGGTCCGCGAATCACCCGCGGACGCTGAAAGCATGGCAATAATACTGTGGAGTCACCCTGCAAGCAACCTGCGGCGCGAGGTCTTTTCTCAGTGCGGACTCGCAGTGGCTTCGTGAGGCGTCGCGCTGAACAAGGTGAAGCGCCCGGCGAAGCGACGGATCAGCACTCGGATATCCGGGGGTGGGAGCGCCGTGCGCAGGAGTGCCCCAGGCTCGGAAGCAGCAGGATGGTTTCCAGCATTCGCCACTCGCACCCGACCGGCTGTATTCCCATTGTTAATTGGCGCCCTGGTGTGCGGCGTCAGGCCGCATAAGCCACGAAAAATGACACCATCAGGATGACAAGTAGTAAACGTCTACTGACAAAGGGAGAGACATCGGGGAACTGCCACCCCGTGGCCAGAACCCCAAAACGGGCGGCTTCGTCCGGTCGAGCAAACCCCTTGGAAGCGCAGGCCATTAGCGCGTTTGCGCCATAAAAAGCGAGTCTGAATCGGCCCAAGTAAGAACTTCGCCGGGTGGAAATTCCGCAAGGGTGGCGAGTAGGGGTTCGGCCTCCTCAAGCTGGTTACAGAGAAAATTCTTGACAGTCATAATCGAAAAACACTATAACCTATCCAATCAGCGAGTAAACGTTTACTCGCATCGCGGGGAGAAAATTCAAATGTTGACCAAATCCACGTACCGCTTTGGTCTTGCGGTTCTGCTCTTCGTTAGTGTCACAGGCTTGCTCACCTTCGCGCAATTCAGCGCCAGCATCCAGGGAATTGTCCAGGACCCCAGTGGCGCAGGTGTGCCCAAGGCCGAGGTGACCCTGACCAACACCGCGACTCACGTGAGCGCGAGCGCCATCTCGGACGGTTCGGGAAATTACCGTTTTAGCAGCTTGGCGCCGGGAAATTACAGCATTACCGCCAGTGCGGCGGGCTTCGCCAAGTCACAGCTCGACGTGACTCTGCTGACCGAGCAGACCATGAACGCGCCCATCACACTCAAGGTCGGTTCCATCTCGGAGGCGGTAAATGTCAGCGCCGAGGCTCCCGTGGTCGACACCTCGGACAGCCGCAATCAACTTACACTGAACAGTGCCGCCGTAGGGCAGTTGCCCATCGTTGGCCGCAACCTGGTCACGCTGGTGACGCTCGCGCCTGGGGTCTCCGGCTTGGGAACCAGCGCGTCCGGAAGTCCGGCATCGGGCGTGGACAACTTCTCCACCGAAGAGCAGGTTGACGCCAGCGCCAACGGGCAGGGGCAGAACAATAACCAGTACGTGATCGACGGCCTCGACGTGACCAGCGGGATTCGCCAGGGCGTCTTAAATCTGACTCCGAATCCCGATGCCGTCCAGGAAAGCAGTATTCAGGTCAACACCTATTCGAGCGAGTACAGCCGTGCCGCCGGATTGCAGACCATGTTCACCACCAGATCGGGCGCCGACCAGTTCCATGGTTCAGCGTCGGACTACTTCAATTACCAGGGCATGTTCGCCAGCCAGCACTTCGTGGGATTCCCCTACAAGCCTTTCCACTCCAACAATATGTCGTTTGCGGTGGGTGGCCCTATCATCCCGCACCACAATAGTTTCTTTTACTTTGCGGTGGAACCACTGCGTTCCTCAGCGAGCGCCGGCGGATCGGTGACGTTTGCCTCGCCCGACTTTATCAACTTCGCGCAAACGAACAATCCGAACACGGTGGGGACGCATGTGCTGAGCACTTACCTGCCGGTCGGTGTATCCGGTGCGACTGTCTCCAAGACGGCGCAGGCTGTTTTTGGCAACGATGCCCTCGGCAACCCCATTTGTGGCACGGCGGCGGTGGAGAATATCCCCTGCAATTTGCCGATGATTTCCACGGGCGCATTTGGCGCCACCCAAATCCGCAACGGTACGCAGTATTTTGCCCGTATCGACCAGAACTTCCACAACGATCGGATCTACGCCAGTCTTTTCCGGACCCTCCTCCTCACCGGTGCGGCCTCAGCCATGCCGCAATTCTCTGCTCTGAACAATACATGGCAAGTGGCGGGGCAGGCATCCTGGACGCACACGTTCTCGCCCACCACACTGAATGACTTCACCGCCGGTGTCAGCCGGGTGGAGGGTGTATTGGGCAGCGGCGCCAAGGACTACACTGTTCCCTCCATATCGGTCAGCGGCATCAACGTCGATTCGGGACAGGCTTTTGGAGTGGGTTTCGCGCAGGGTGATTTTATTCAGCACAATTATCACTGGCGCGATGTCCTGACCCACGTGCATGGCGCCCATACCCTGAAGTTCGGGTATGAAGGCTGGTACGGTGACGACGTCGAGCCTTTCCAGGGACCGTGGTCGCAACCGAAATTCTCCTTCGACAATTTATTAAAGCTGGCTCAGGATGCTCCCTCCAGCGAAGGCGGGATCATGTATAACCCGCAGACCGGAACCCAGCAATTGTGGAGCTGGGACGCGGCTTCCCGAACCTTTGGCCTCTTCGTGGAGGACACCTGGAAGGCGAGGAGAAATCTGACCCTTACTCTGGGCCTGCGTTATGACGATAGCGGCAACCCGTGGTCCAAGAGCGACACTACCGTATTCGGAAACTTCTACCTGGGCACGGGCACCTCACAGCAGGAGCAAATTGCCAATGGCTACGCCAAGGCCACGCACAACGCCCTGCTGCACTCGGTCAATAACCTGTTCAGTCCTCGCATCGGCGTTGCCTGGGATCCGACTGGCAAAGGCGACTGGGCGATACGCGGCGGGTTTGGCATCTACAACAACTGGCTGACCCAGGCCAACGTGCAGGAAGAGTTCCGTGGCAGCCCTCCGGGACTGGTCATGCCGACCTTTAACGCGACTGCGACTGCGACTGCGGACGCGGCCCTGTTCGTACTGGGTAACTCGAACAAGCCACCGTTTGGATTCACCTTCCCGACCTTCCAGGGTGGCCTTAACTCGCAAGGCGGAGTAGTGGGGACCGGGTTTGCGATCGGTGGCATTAACCCGCTGTTGAAGTCCCCGAAGGCGGATATCTGGTCGGCAACAGTGGAGCGCAGGCTCGGAAACAACTTCGCGGCCAGCGTGGGCTACGCCGGATCCCATTCCTATGACATCGTCGGCAACGGCAATGCTTCCGGAATTGTGAGCTACGGTGTGGATATCAACGTCTTGCCGAACGACCTGATCACGAACGAAAGCAAGATTCCGACCCGTCTGAATCCCAGCTTCGGTTCGATTACCTACTCTGACAACGACCGCTATGCCAACTACCAGAGCGTGTTCTTCGATGTTAAAGGGCACTTCTCTCGTGGGTTCGTGGACGCTTCCTACACTCGTTCCAAGTCCCAGGATGACGCGTTGGCCTATCCGACGCCCATCAATCCGTCCCAGTACTACGGGCCCTCCCCCTTCGACGTGCCCAACCGGTTCTCCCTCAGCTTCAACTATCAGTTCAAGGGGTTGAACGGCGGGTCCGGAGCGCTCGGCCGTATTACCGGCGGGTGGGGACTCAGCGGTACCAGCATCTTCCAGTCCGGGTATCCCTTGACTGCGGGGAACAATGCCTCCTATCAACCCTTGTGCGCCGATACCTCGTCGACTGCTGCGCCATGCCCGTCGCCGGCGAATCCGGCGGTAGGGTACGCGGCCGGTAGCGGTGACTACAATGCGAACGGAGATAACAACGATTACCCGAATGCAACTTCCTATTCGCAGAAAACCGACAACAAGTCCTGGCTCACGGGAGCGATTCCCAAGAGCAACTTCAGCGTTCCAGCTTTTGGGAGCGGCGGAGGAAACGAGAAGTCGAACGGATTCCGCGGACCCAACTTTGCGGAAACCAGCATCAACTTCTACAAGGACACCCGGATTACCGAACGAGTGGCCTTCCAATTCCGGTTTGAGATCTTCAATCTCTTCAACCGGGCGAACTATGCCAACGTGGATACTAACTTCCCCGATGGCAATTTCGGCCAAGCCACAGCATCGCACGAAGCCAGATTCTGGCAGCTGGGCGGCAAGCTTTCGTTCTAGTCCGCTACAGTAGAACTATAGATCCGGCCCACTTCATTCGAAGCGGGCCGGTTTTTTTTGGCGAACGGAACTAGCGCCTGACCGCTTCGCGATCCACTTCAGTAGTAGGGTTGGTGTCCGATGCATTCCCGGTGGACATTGGCATAAAGTATAAGAAGCAGTCTGGTAAGGAGACCTACGCAGCGATGACCCTACTTCGGCCGATCCGGGGACCTGGGCTCATTCTCGCTGCCATTCTCGTGGTTGGCTGTGCTCTTGCCTCACTTGCGTCTGCCCAGAATGCGCTTGCCTTAAGCGCAAACGCTGAAGACCGCGTCGGCCAGATCGCCTCAGCCCTGCAGAACCGAGAATTTGAGAAGGCGATCCGGCTGCTTCAGCCGGCGCTGCAATCATCCCCAGGAAGCGCCGCGTTGTGGGCCATGCAAGGGGTTGCTTACAGCGGGCAAGGACGTGAGAAGGATGCCCTTGCTTCATTTCACAAGGCTCTGAAGATTTCACCGGATTATCTTCCCGCGCTGCACGGCGCCATCCAGATCGAATTCGAGAGCGCCAGTCCTGCGGCCATTCCCCTTCTAGAGCGTGTGCTTCGGTTGCACCCCGACGATTCGACCAGTCATGCCATGTTGGCGGTGCTGGAGTACCAGCGCGGAAGCTGTGAGGCAGCGACACCTCATTTTGACAAGGCGGGGGCGCTGCTCGATTCCCAGCGCGACGCCCTGCACGCCTATGCCACCTGCCTGGTGAAGCTCAAGCAACCGGACCGCGCGGCCAAGGTCTTCGAGCGTGCTCTGGCTCTGAACCCCGATGATCGCGGGGAGCGTCGCTTGCTGGCCTCCGTCCAACTGATGGCTCATCAACCCCAGGACGCCCTGGCTACGCTGGGGCCGGTGCTCTCGGGCAACGGCGGTGAGGCGGACGCTGAGACTCTCGAGCTGGCATCCAAAGCCTACGAAGAGACCAAGGACACGCCCCAAGCTGTGAGCACGCTGCGGCAGGCCATTCTTCTCGATCCCGGAAACACCAGTCTCTATCTGGACTTTGCCAATCTCTCTTTTGCGCACGATTCGGCCCAGGTCGGCGTCAACGTGGTCAGCGATGGCATCGCCATGCAGCCCAAAGCGGCGCCGCTCTATTTTGCGAGAGGTGTTCTTTACGTCCAACTGGCGGAGTATGAAAAAGGGCAGGCTGACTTTGAAAAGGCGTACGAACTGGATCCCACCCAGTCGCTCAGTGCGGCCGCCCAGGGACTGGCGGCGGCGCAGCAGAACGATCTCGATCGCGCGCTAGCGAACATTCAGGCGTCACTGGCTCGAAAGCCGAACGACCCCATCCTGCTTTACCTGCAAGCCGACATTCTCTCGCAGAAGGGCGCCGATCCCGGCACACCCGATTTTCAAACAGCGATGCGCTCCGCCCGGCAAGCCGTCGCCTTGCAGCCTACGCTGGGCGCGGCGCGAGGGGTGCTCGCGACGCTCTATCTGAAAAATGGGCAATATAAGGATGCGATCGAGCAGTGCAGAAAGGCGCTGGTGAGTGATCCGAAGGACCGGACGGCTGTGTATCACCTGATTCAGGCGCTACGGAAAACCGGGAACAATGCGGAAATCCCCGATCTGCTGAAACGGCTTGCTCTCCTCCGCCAACAGTCCGCAAAAGAGAACAGCGAACGCTACCAGTACCAACTGGTAGAGGGTGACACTCCGCCCAAATCGCCACCGCGCCCCTAGCGGATCGGCGTGCCGCTGGCCGCTGCCGCCCCGCTTAGCTTTTCAGCAGGACGTAGGTGCTGTAGGTTTCCTTGTCGATACTCATATACGGTCGCATGGAAACCGGCTTCCCATCGGCGGATTGGGCAATCGAATCTCCCGCTGCGTTGTTGGCCAACTTCGCGCGCAGCAGTTCGGCGCTGTCAAACGAGGGTTGCGAATCCGCCACCGCAAACAGCACCAGCGGCCCCCGCATGAGCGCCACCAGCTTGGGATGGCTCGCATCCACCGGCTGCAAGCGCAGCGGCATGGGAAGCTCGAGCTCGACGCGGTCGCCGTCTTTCCAGGTGCGCCGCAGCGCCGCGAAAGTGCCTGGCTTCGCCGCGTCGGAGACGCGATTGCCGTTCACTGAAAGCACGGCATCCGATCCCGCCCATGCGGGAATGCGAACGTAAACCGTGTACTCCTGTGCGCGGCTGCCCGCAACCTGGATCTGCACCGTGTTTTCAAACGGATATTTCGTTTGCTGGGTCAGGCTGTATTTTCCTCCGCCGTCACTCCAGCGCACGGTCGAAGGCGTAAACAGGTTGACGTAGACACCATCCGCAGCCTTCAGATAGGTGCTGATGTGGTAGTCAGCAGCCAGCTGCGGGAAAGTTCCCGAGCAGCAGGGCCACTTGTCGCGGTACCAGACTTTCTTGCCGGTGTTGTTATAGTCCGCGTAGTAGAACGACGTGCCGTCGGGCTGGATCGGCCAGGCTCCCAGAATGGTGTTGTAGAGCACCTGCTCCATGCTGTCGCCATACCGCGCGTCCTTGGTCACGCGAAGCAGGTAGCGCGTGATCTTGAAGTGTCCGTAGGCGCCGCAAGGCGTTTCGAAGCTGGCGTGGGTGGAAGCGAGGCTGTCGCCCAGCTGACCGCGCTCCGGCTCACCAAAGGCCTCATCGGGCCCCCAGCCGCCGGTAGCGAAGCTCTGAGTCTTCTGCAGCATGTCGAAGCCATTGCGGGCGGCGCGCAAGTGCATCTCGCTGCCCAGCGTGAGATAGGCCTGCATCGCGGAACTGAATGCGTTCACGTGGCTGTAAGCATGCTCGAAGGGAAGCACGTTGTTGCCCTGCGAAAGCGGTCCGAAGTAAGAGTCGTCTTCCAGGTAGCGCTTGGCCATGTCGCGATAGAAGACGTTACCGGTGCGCTGGTAGGCGAGGAAGAGATTTTCCGGCAGCGTGTACGACTCATCCCAGGTGTAGGACGTATCCTTGTGCGCCCGCGAGCGTTGCTCGGCGCGGGAAAGCGCCTTTTCCGGGAGGTACGCGACCATGGAGCGGGTGAGTTTTTCATGGACCTGCATGGCCATGGGATCATGCGCGAACTCGTGGGCGTCGATCAGGCCACGGACAGTTTGTCATAGGTGTAGGCCGGCAGGCGGTAGTCGACAAAGAACTTGTTCTTGGGATCAAGCGTTTCGGCATAGCCCTTGACCAGTCGGTTGATCTTGGCGCGAGTCGGTTCCGATCCGGTGACGGCGTACGCGCGCGCCAATCCTGAAACATACTGCCCCAGGGTGTGGCCGGCGATGAAGCCGTGGAAGTCATTGCGTATCAGGCTGAAGCCGTTGAGGTCATACCAGCCTCCCATGTCCTCGCCGGGCGCGGGCATGTCCGCAACCTGCCGGAAGACCTTGAGCATGCGATCATCTTCCAGGTTCAAAAACACCGCATGATTTTCCTCAAACTGGCGCTTCATGGGGCCAGCGGCCAGTTCAACGTCGCCATAAGGAAAGGTCGCCAGCGGAGGCGTGATGGCCATCGAGCCCCGGCCATCGGCGGCCCAGGCGGGTATGGCGCGTGCGGCATAGGTAGCGGCGGTGGCGGCGGTGGTAGCTTTAAGAAAAGTGCGGCGAGTGAAATCGGCAGCCATCGTGGGCTCCTTGGAGAAGACGAGAAATCGTTTACTAGCTGAAACTACGCAATCGTTCGGCGTCTTGTCAATGCGAAATCCTCCTACCCACACCGCCCTGAAAATCAGCGGGCCGGATTCGAGAAGATCAGAACTTGATCTCGACCGGGTTTCCCTCGAAAGCCGACTGCCGCGAGGTTTCTCCCAGCTTCACTTCGAGATTTCGGTGCTTCGGCGCGAGCATGCGCGAGCCTGGAGCCAGGCGCAGGGTCAAAGTGCGGCTGGCATCGTTCCATTTCATCTCGATGCCCATCCATTCGCCTTTGCGGTAATTGAATGAGCTGCCGTCATCTTCATAGAGAAGGAAGGAAGCATCGGCTCCGGGATAGATTGAAATCGAGAGCGGCTTGTCGGTCGGCTCTCCCGTGTATTGCTTCACCGGTCCGAGCGGCAGAATCGAGCCCGCCCTGACGTACAAGGGCGTAGTCTCGAGGTCCACAGCGCGGCTGATTTCGCGGCCTCCCGCCATGCGCTCGCCGGTCCAGAAATCGTACCAGTCGCCGTGCGGAAGGTAGACTTGGCGGGATGTGGCGCCCATCTCGACTACCGGCGCGACCAGCAGGTTCTTTCCCCACAAATACTGGTCGCCGCAGGCCACGGCCTTCGGGTCGTCGGGATAGTGCAGCCACAGCGCCCGCATTACCGGCATGGCCGTGGTCGCGCATTCGCGCACCGCGCTGTAGAGATACGGCAACATGCGGTAGCGCAGCTCCAGATACTTGCGGCAGATGGGCTCGACCTGCGGATTGTGCAGCTGACTCGGCATCCGGCACCGCGGCGCCGTTGTAGTTGTTGATCTCGATCGGCCCCGGGTCGCCGGTGTTCCATCCCCAGGGCAGGCGCAGCTTCCAGGTGCGGCCGTGCGAGCGGAACAGAGTGCAGAAGGCTCCAAACTGAAACCAGCGCAGGTAAAGCTCGGCGGTAAATTCCTTGGTGGGCACAAAGCCGCCGATGTCGGTTCCCCAGTAGGGAATGCCGGTCAGCGAAGTGTTGATCGCGATCGGCACCTGCGTCTTCAATGTTTCCCAGGTCGAGATAGACATCGCCCGACCACAAGAATGACGCGTAACGCTGCATGCCGGCATAGCCGTTGCGATGCAGCGCGTAGGGACGCTCGTTCGGGCGGTCAATCTGCGGCCCTTCCCAATACATCCGGTTGCGCACCAGGCGCGATGCAATGTCCAGCGGGATCGCCTTCATCCGGCCACCAGCCATCCACACCCATGGCGAAATCCTTGCGGTGCGTGTCCCAGTAGCAACTCGGCTTCCTCTTCGTCGAAGCGCGAGAGCGTACACGGGTCGGTCGCCCTGCCCCGCAACCGGTCCGCGAGGATCACGGCGTGCAGCACCACGCGGAAGTGGTCCTGGTGCAGTTGGTCGAATCATCTTTTCGGGATCGGGAAACACTCGCGAGTTCCAGGCAAACGATCCATTTTCCGTGTTCCAACCCGACGGGCAGAAACCGGTGCCCAGATAGATCAGCGCATCGCAGGGTAGCTTCTTCTCGCGGAATGTTTTTGCCTCGGAGAGGATCTCCTCGCGGCTGGCCAGGGTACGATGCGATTGCTGGTAGCCGAAACTCCACAACGGTGGCATCTCGGCGTGGCCGGTGAGGCCCGCGTATTCCGCCATGATCGTCGCCGGATCGCTGGAAGTAACGAAGAAGATATCGAGCGGCCATTTTGCGTCGGGGTTGGGAATAAATTTGCTTTGCGGCCCGCTGAAGTCGAATGTCCCGAAGGGCTGATGGATGAACATCGCCCAACCCTCGGTTCCGATCAGCCAGGGAATGGGCACTCGTCCGCCATGGGTGTGCAGGCGATAGCCGCCTTGCCCGCTGACCATGCGATCGGTGGAACCTCGGCGGTCGAATTGCGGTCCGCCCTCACCCAACCCGAGCAGCGGAGAAGCCCCGGTCGCGAAAGAAACGCTGCCGGTTTCGGCATCGATCGTGAGCTGCTGAACTTTTCGCCCCGTGCTGTCCACGATAGTGAAGCTGAGCGGATTGGCGGAAATCTGCACGTCCACTTTGCCGATGCGAACCGTTTGTGCTTTTACATCGCCCTGCAAGCGTGCAGTGGGCTTGCCCCAGTCTTCATGCAGCAGGGAACCATCGTCCGTTACGCTCCCATGGTCCGAAAAGATGGACAGCCTGAAGGTGTGCTCGCTGATAGGAACAATCTGGATGTCGAGGCGGTGATCCCCGGTAACCGAGGTTAGCTGCGCCACGCCCGATCCACGTAGCGCCAGCGCGGTGCCCGCCACCGCCATGCGCTTCAGAACATCACGGCGATTCCATTTTTCAGTCATGAATGAGTGCTCGAGGTACGGCCTTAGGCCGAAGTGATAGTCCGAAGATGATAGCGCAATATCGGGTAAACGTAATCTCAATATTGCATTTAACGTTCGCCTCTGGCCCCAGGCACGGGTTTCTGAGGCCGAGGCGTCGTAGGCGGAGTCAATCCGCGAACCGGGGTAAACGATTGCTGTAATCGCGGTATAATCCTGGTGCCTTCCGCTCGGCGGCACAGGTGCACACCGAGAAACAAACCTGCTAGGAGGATTCCATGGTCGATTCCAAGAAAGTCTCGCGCCGGCAGTTCGTGACTTCTGCCGCGTCGGTGGCCGCGATTACATCTCTACCGGCGCAGCGGATTTTTGCCGCTATTAAAGAGCCCATGACTGGAACTGCGGCGATGCCGCAGACAGCGGTCGCGCTCACCGACAATCCACCTTGGAAAGATCAGGGCATCGAGAACCTGGCCAAATCTCCATACGCCAAGCTGCATGACATCCCGGTGCGCGCCGTGACCATACCCAGCGGCTTCTGGGCCAGCCGTCGCGAGATCAATGTCACCAAGAGCATTCCGACCATGCACGATCTGCTCGAAGCCAACGGGCGCATGAATAATTTCCGGCGCCTGGTGGGCAAGAGTGACGCCAAGCAGATTGGGCCGGTGTTTTCCGATTCCGATCCTTATAAATGGACCGAGGCAGTGGGCTTCGTGCTCCAGACCGGGGATCATCCTGAGCTTCGTGCCACGACCGATAAGATGATCGACGAGATCGTCGCCGTGCAGGAGCCCAGCGGCTACCTCAACACTTATTATCAGAACGATCGCATCGCCGATCGCATGACGCCGCAGACCCAGTCCACCGGCCACGAACTCTACTGTATCGGGCACATGTTGCAGGCCGCGATTGCCTATTACCGGGGCACCGGCGACCGCAGACTGCTGGATGCCGGCATCCGCTTCGTGAACGACTTCCTGATTCCTAACTACGGTCCCGCGCCCAAGAAGCCGATCGTCTCCGGGCACCCCGAGATCGAACTTGCCCTGATCGAGCTCTACCGCATCACCGGCGACAAACGGCAACTCGATCTCGCCGGCTACATCCTGCAGGGAGACGAGCGCGCGAAGTTTCCCGAACGCCGCACCATCTACATGTACAGCGGCACGCCGTTCACCAACCGCACCAAGCTGGAAGGCCACGCGGTGCGTGCCATGTACGCCTGCTCCGGCGCCACCGACTACTATCTCGAAACCGGCGACCCCGCTTACTGGAAGACTCTGACCACGCTGTGGGAAGACCTGTCGCAGCGCCAGATGTACATTTCGGGCGGAGTGGGGGCGCGCGCCGAAGGCGAGGCGTTCGGCGAGGCCTACGAACTGCCCAACGCGCGGGCCTACGGCGAAAGTTGCGCCGCCATCGGGAACATGATGTGGAACTGGCGCATGCTGGCCGCCAGCGGTGAGGCGAAGCACGCCGACGTCATCGAGCGCGCGCTCTACAACGGGATCAACTCCGGAATGTCGCTCGACGGCACACTCTATTGCTATCGCAATCCTTTGGCCTTCGATCCCTCCGGCGGGGACAAAATTCGCAATGCTTGGTACGACGTTACCTGCTGCCCGCCTAACCTCGAGCGCACGTTCGCTTCTCTCGGGGGATATTTCTACAGCACCAGCAGCGACGGAATTTACGCCCACCTCTATAACGATTCCGAACTGAACTGGCATCTGGAAAACGGCACCGGCCTGAAGGTGACGCAGAAGACGAACTATCCCTGGGACGGGCGGGTGGACATCGCAGTCGCGCCCGCACAACCTTCGGACTTCATCTTCTATCTGCGTATTCCCGGATGGGCGGACGGAGCTCAGGTTACGGTCAACAACAAGGCGGTAAGCGGCGCCAAACCCGGCCAGTATCTCGCCATCCAGCGTAAATGGTCTGAGGGAGACACAATTCGTCTGCAGATGGAAATGCCGCCCCAGGTGATCCAGGCGAATCCGCGCGTCAGCGAAGACGAAGGCCGGGTCGCGGTGCAGCGCGGTCCTCTGGTCTACTGTCTGGAGGAGCTCGACCAGCCCGAAGGAACCTCCTTAACCAATGTTGCCCTGGAGCTGGGTAATTCGCCGTCGGATAAGTTCCAAAGCCAGCTCCAGGCTGATCTGCTGGGAGGAGTGGTCGTGCTGCATCACTCCGGAAGAGCCTACGAAAGGGATGCGAGCCAGAATGCGCTATACTCCCGCTACGCTGGAGGGCAGACGAAAAGCCGGCGGGTTCCACTGACCTTCATTCCTTACTATGCCTGGGCCAATCGGCAGGCGACCTCGATGCAGGTGTGGAGTCAGCTTTACAAGGCCTGAAAGGGAGCTCAGGCAAGACTCAAGCCTCGATCAGCGTTGGTCTGAATGGGCCGGGGTACTCCTCCCCCGGCCGAAACTACCTTTGTCTTTTGTGAAAACCGCCGCCTCAACGACCAGGCGCGCGTTCCGTGAAATGTTCAGGATTAGTTTTTTTCTGGCAGGCCAATAAAGATAGGGCTTGACAACAGGCACCGATTGTTTCTAGCCTTCCAGAATTCTAGTAAGGTCTGGAGGGAAGACTTGGATGGGTACCGGCTTCGTTGGAACATGCGAGCCGCTGATGGGCTCCATCCTCGCTAACCCCCTCGAAAACCAAGGCGCCCCAGGAGGGCCAGAGCTTATGTCGGCCAAGACTTGCTGCTTTTCCTTCTCTTGTGTGAAGCGGTTTGTGATTGCCGTGACTCTCGTTGCCGTGTTCTTCGGAGTTTCAGCCTCCGCCCAAACCGCGAACGGACGCTTCGTCGGCACAGTGACAGATACGCAAGACGCGGCTATCCCTGGCGCCAAGGTCACTATCACCAATATTGGCACGAATGTCGTTTCGGAGACTGTGACCAACAACGAGGGCTATTACCAGGTGTTGCAACTTCCGGTCGGTTCGTACACCGTCGCGGCGGAGCACGCAGGTTTTTCCAGGGTGGTGACGGCGGCTACACCGCTGGACATCAATCAAACGCTGCGCATCGATGTGCATTTGAAGCCCGGATCGGTTGTGGAAACCGTGCAAGTGGAGGCGCAAGCCACCCAGGTTGAGATCTCAAACGCCACGCTCGGGGCAACGGTTACGGGGGCGCCGATCCAGAATCTGCCACTCAACGGCCGCAATACCCTCGATCTGGCCCTGACCCAACCCGGAGTTGTTCCCATCGCCGACGACTTGGGGACCTATGGCACAAGCAACGGTGGGTCAAACGGTTTAGGGGGCATCAGCGTGGCCGGGGGGCGCGGGGATTCAGTGACCTACCTCCTCGATGGCGGCCTTAACAATCGCACCACAAGCAATCAGGTTGTCTTTAATCCCAATCCCGAAGCTGTCGAAGAATTCCGCCTGCTGGAGAACAACTATACCGCCGAATACGGGCGCAACGGCGGTGGGACGGTCAGCGTGGTCTTGAAGTCGGGCACGAATGCCATACACGGAAGCCTCTTCGACTACTTGCGAAATGACGCACTCAACGCCAACGATTATTTTGATAACCAACAGGGCAATCCTCGTCCGGTCTTGAAGCGCAATCAATTCGGAGGCACGATTGGCGGGCCGATTACGATCCCCAAACTGGTGAACGGCGCCGATCGCTTCTTTTTCTTCTTTGGTTATCAGGGGCAGCGGCAGACGGCAACCGTGAACGAAGGGTTTGTCACGACCTACACTCCCGGGGAGTTGACCGGTGACTTCTCAAATTTCCAGGGCGCAGGCCCGGACCCGGGCGTCGTCGATTTCCTCAATTCCCATCCTTACTACCAGGCCAATCCCGCTCTGGCAGCACAAGGGATTATCGATCCAACAAAAATCGACCCGGTGGCGCAAAAATACATCGCCGCCGGCCTGATTCCGACCTCGCCAACCGGTTCAGTTTTTCCGCAAGACTCGGAAAAAGACGATGTGAACCAGTATGTCGGCAAGTTCGACTTTAACGCCACCCGCAACGACCGCATTTCTTTCTCCCTGGGCTACAACAAAGAGCCCGTCATCAATCCGTTCTTTGGAGCGAACGTAACCGGTTTCAGCGCCGCCAATACGACCTGGGACGACTTCGGTAACATCGGATATACAAAAACCATTTCGCCGACCATGCTGAATGAGCTGCACATCACTGCGCAGCGCTGGTATCAGACCGCCTTTCCTTCCAGTCATCCGCCCGACCTGGCGGCTTTGGGGATCAACGTGAATTCGGATGATCCGTTCGGGCCGGCATCGCTGTCATTCGCCAGCGGCATGAGCGTGGGTTTTGATCCCAACGTGCACTGGAAGGCCGACAACAACTATGCGGTGTCGGATACCTTCAGTTGGACCCGGGGCCACCACAGCCTGAAGTTCGGCGGCCGTTTCGGGATCATGCAGGAGAACACGGTCTATGCCTACCAGACCAACGGGATATTCTATTTCTCCGGCCCGGATGGAATAGGCTCCGGAAATGACCTGGCGGACTTTTTGTTCGGCGCCGCGGACGAGTTTGACGAGTTCTCCAAGGCGCCCAGCAACGAACACCAGAAGCAGTACGCCCTGTTCGCTCAGGACGAATGGAAAGCGACGTCACGTCTTACTTTGACGGCAGGATTACGCTACGAGTACACGACGCCTGAAACTGATACCCGAGGGTTCAGCTTCAGCCTTCTGCCGGGCGTGCAATCAACGAAATTTCCCAATGCTCCACTGGGATTCGTCGTTCCCGGTGATCCAGGAGCGCCTCGAGGCTGGTACTTCCCTGACCATAAGAATATTTCTCCCCGCGCTTGGCTTTGCCTGGGACCCGAAGGGTGATGGAAAAACCAGTGTCCGCGGTGGTTTTGGCATGTTCTTTGACACGCTCAATGGCTGGATGTCGGATTGGGCCACGGACGAAGCCCCTTGGGCCGGCGGAGCTGTGCTGCTGCCCGATCCCACGGACCCCGTTCTCGACCCTCTTCCCGCAAACGGGCCAAGCAAGATACTCTCGACCCCCTACGTGTCGGTCGGCTCAGCGGACCCGTTCCCCTCGAAGATACCGCCGCCCTCAAATGTCGACTTTGACGCCGCCGGGTTCCTTCCCCTGGGGCCGGGAAACAACTTTGTGGACATTCACCTGAAGACTCCTTACATCTACCAGTACAACCTGAGCTTCCAGCGTCAGTTGGCGAATGGAGTGATGGCTGAGCTTGGTTATGCCGGGAGTTCCTCGCACAATCTGCTGACCTGGGTTGACCAGAACCCGATGATCCTGGGGACCACAACTCGCCTCTTCAACCAGGGGTTGCCGGATGAGCCCTTCGGGCAGGCGCCAACGTTTGCCGGCCTCAACAACGCGAACTACAACGGCTTGCTGGCCAGCGTGACCAAAAGAGCGACCGATATCCCCATTCTCGGAAATGTATTCTTCACGGCCGCCTATACGTGGTCTCACAACCTGGACAATGGATCGGGATTCAATTCGCGTAACTCCTCGATTCCTTTCTACAATCACCATGCGCTCTACGGGAACTCGGACTTCGATGTTCCGCAGCGGTTTACCTTCAGCGGGGGTTGGGAGTTGCCCTTCGCCAAGGCTTGGGAGAGCGGCCCAAAACGGCTGACCAAGGGCTGGAGCCTGTTTCCCATCTTCTTCATCCAATCCGGAATTCCGCTGGACTACACCGCCGGCGTACGCACACGTTCGAGTTCTCCGGGGCCATCCGGCGCCGGGGATGGTAGTTTGGTCCGGGCCGATCAAATCGTCAGCTCGGTTCAGACCTTTAATCCACGCACCGTACAAAATCTCAATGGAACTACCGGGAACTTCTGGTTCAATCCCGGCGACTTTGAGCAGGATCCCTGTATCGCCGCGGACACGTGTCCGCTGGGATTCTATGGAACCTATCGGAGAAACTCCTTCCGTGGCCCGAGCCACAGCAATCTGGATCTGGCCCTGGAAAAGTCGACCAACCTCGTGGGGGAGCGGACCAAACTCTTGTTCCGCCTCGAGGCTTTCAATATCTTCAATCACGCCGAGTTTCGGCCGCCCGCTTCGGGATCGATTACGTCTGGAACGCTTGGCCAAATCACCGGAACCTACGATCCCAGAATCCTGCAGCTGGCTTTGAAGTTAACTTTCTAATCATGTGGGAAGTAGCTGTTCAAGAACACCGGCGCCCAGCGATGGGAGCCGGTGTTTTTTAGTGGCTCAACGGCCGACCGAGCCCAGCGAGCCAACTCGTGTTTCACCGGAGAGGCAAATGAGCAAGAATCGGGACCTGGCACTGGGAATGGGCAGCAGCATTACGCGGCGTGATTTCTTGAATGGTTGCGCCGTCGCCGCGGGCGCTTCGCTGGCCGCGACAAGTCCAGGCCTGCTGGAGGCCATGGCGGCGGACGTCGCCCCAGAAAAAGACCCGAGCTACTATCCTCCGGCCAAAACCGGGAATGCGCGGGAGCCACGACGGCTCCTGGGAAGTAGCGCATGCGATGCGCGACGGAAAGTCGTGGGCGGATGCCACCGACGACAAGGAATCCTATGATCTTGTCGTCGTGGGGGGCGGCATCAGCGGCCTGGCCGCGGCCTATTTTTTCCGCAAGCACGCCGGGCCCAAGGCCAAGATTCTCATTGTCGATAACCACGATGATTTTGGCGGACATGCCAAACGCAACGAGTTCCGTGATGGCCAGCGGTTGCTGATCGGTTACGGCGGAACCCAGTCCCTCGAAGCACCTCATCACTACAGCAAGGAGGCATTCGGCCTGCTGCAGGAGTTAGGTGTCGACGTCGAGCGCTTCTACAAGTACTTCGACCAGAATCTGTACAAGTCGATGAACCTGAAGCGGGCGACGTTCTTCGACAAAGAAACGTTCGGAGTGGACCGGATTCTGCCCGGCTTTGGAACCCACTATCTCGGATTGAGTTATCCCCCCGATATCCTGGCGCAAATCCCGATTTCGGAAGCCGCGCGCAAGGACTTGGCCCGCCTGCAGGAGGCCGACGTCGATTACCTGCCTGGCCTCAGCGTCGAGGAGAAGAAGCGCAAGCTGAAGAAAATCAGCTACAGCGATTTCCTGCTGCAATATGTGAAGGTCGATCCCGAGGTGGTGAAGATTTTCCAGACCGCGACTCATGGGCTCTACGCCGTGGGAATCGACGCCGTCTCTGCGGAAAACTGCCATGGAATGGGCTATCCGGGTTTCAAAGGAATGAAATTGGAGACACGCGAGCAAAGCGGAGGCGAGCGGGAGGAGCCATACATTTTTCATTTCCCCGATGGCAATGCCTCGATCGCACGCTTGCTCGTGCGGTCGCTGGTTCCGGGCGCCGTCCCCGGCAGCACGATGGAAGATGTCGTCACCGCGCGGGTCAACTATGCCCGCCTCGACGATGCTAATTCCGGGGTTCGCATTCGCCTGAATAGCACTGCGGTGCGCGCCCGGCACCTCGGCGACCCGCAGAGTGCAACCGGGGTTGAAGTCACCTACGTTCGTGACGGTAAGGCGCACAAGGTCCGCGCGGAGCAGTGCGTCCTTGCCTGCTACAACATGGTTATCCCGTATCTTTGTCCGGAAATGTCCGAGAAGCAGAAGGAAGCCCTGCACTACTGCGTAAAGATTCCGCTGGTCTATACCAACGTGCAGATCAGAAACTGGGAATCGTTTCAGAAATTGGGTCTGAACTCGGTTTATGCCCCGGGTAGTTATTTCAGCGGTGTGTCGTTGGATTTCCCTGTGTCGATGGGCGACTATCGCTTTCCCAGTTCACCCAGGGAGTCCTGCCTGCTGCATCTCTTGCGGACGCCGTGCAAACCCGGCCTGGCCTGCAAGGATCAATACCGGGCCGGACGCTGGGAGCTATTGAGTACGCCCTTTGATACCTTCGAGCGCAACATTCGAGACCAACTGGGGCGCATCCTAGCAGGCGGCGGATTCGACCCAGCCCGGGATATTCAAGCCATCACCGTGAACCGCTGGCCGCACGGCTACGCCTACGAATACAACCCGTTGTTCGAGCCGCTCGACCGTCCGGATTCCGAGCGGCCGTGCGTGATTGGCCGCCAGCCCTTCGGGCGCATTCACGTTGCCAACTCCGACGCGGACGGCCATGCCTACACCAACATCGCAATCGACCAGGGTTATCGCGCGGTGCAGGAAATTGCGACGGGCAACAAGCCGGGGGCTGCGGGCGCGTAAAAGAAACCCAGACCAAACGGCGCCGCCTCAGGCGAGCAGTTCGCCTACTGCGCGATAAGCCTGGTCAATGGCAGCATCGGTATAAGCCGTGGCGGCGGCGTCGGTGTTCGCGATGGTGATTCTTCCAAAGCGCTTACGTCCAATCACGTTGGGACGTTCTTCTTCCGGCCAGTCAGGATCGAATAGCGGGTTGTACTCGTAGCCGTAGCCGTGTGGCCAGCGATTCACGGTGATGGCTTCAATATCGTGCGCGGGATCGAACCCACCTCCGCCCAGCGCCCGCGCCAACTGATCGCGCAGATTGCGCTCGTAGGTCTCAAATGGCGTTACGTAAATCTGGGCGCGTCCCGCTTTGTGTTGTTCACGCGCCGGCAGTCCTGGCTTGCACGGAGTCTTGCTGAGGCGCAAAAGAATCGGTTCCTCCGAAGACGTGGGACTGTTGTAATCCCCAATATGATCGGCGGAATTCAAACTGGCGTTCTCCCAATAGCCTCCAGGAAAACTCACGCTCTGAATGCCCAGCTTCTTGAACGCCGTCCAGTTTCGTAGGCCAACGCTGGTGTAAATGAGCGGCACCTTCACCAGGTAGTGCAAAGCTTCTTTTTGTTTCTCGGGTAGCTCGGGGCACAAGAAGGGAATCATCATGTTCCAGCAGGCCAGCACGCATCCCCCCGCACGCACCGTGGATACCTTTCCTCCGCTGCTGTAAGCAAATTCCACTTCTTTGGCATTTGCGGGATCGCCAGCATTACGAGCTCGAACCACTGTGCTATTCAAGCGGATCCGCACCGTATTTTCTGAACGATCAAGGCGGCTGTAATCGGCCTGCGCTGTGACCACATCCTCGGCGCTATGACCCGGGATTGCTCCGGGGACCAGCGAGCGCACCAGCAACCGTGCGATCGAGGCGTTGCCATCGGGGAAGTGATATCGGTAGGACCCGCCATTCAGGTAGCCAGCCGCAGTGTAGCTCATTCGTGGCGCTGCTCCGGGATCCAATTTCATTCCCTGGAAACCCGGCGTTCCCTGGGCCCAGCAGTCCAGCGCAGGCTCGGCGTCTATGCCGACGCCCCATTCTCCGTGCGTCCAGTTTTGATAGTAGGGAACTACGTCCGGGTGGACTTTGACTAGGTTCAGCAGAAAGTCCCGATAGCTCATGCGGGAGAGCCGGTCTTTTTTCTCCGCCGACGAGAGGCCCGGCATGTAGTCGATTTTTGCGGTTTGAAGCCGCACAATGTCTTTCTGCGCGTCCGGGGAAAGCGGCGTCTTGGCAAGGTAGGCCGACCAACTCCGCTCGTCTCCGCCTTCCTCGCCGCCTCGACGGCCAGGACCTCCGACGACCAGGCGGTCAACGCCGAATGTCTCCTTGTCGAAGAACGTGCCTCCGAGCAGGCCGAGAGACCGGTACAGCCCTGAGTTGCTGTACTCCTTTTGGAATTTCGGCGGATCAATGCCCAGCTTTCGGATTAGCCCGTCCGCCTGCGAGCTGTAAGGCGTAGGGCTGTCAATCAGGAACGTGCCGCCGTTCATCAGTTGCAGGCGCCCGCCGAGATGAAATTCATTTCGTTTGGCGTGTCCGCCGAAGTCGTCATGGTTCTCGAGAATCAGGATGCGAGCCGACTTGCCAAATTTCTCCCGGAAAAAGTAGGCAGCAGACAAGCCGCTGATACCGGCGCCTGCAATCACGAGGTCGTAGACTTCCCCGGTATCGACGGCTGGGCCCGCGCTATCCCAGAATGTCCCATCACGCAGGCTGTGAGCCGCGTCGAACGATCCCGCATGGCTGCCTCGTAGTCCTGACTTGATGGGCGGGTTATAAGCGGGCTGGTTTTGCGGCTCCGAATCGCTTGCCGCTCCAAGCGTGGAAGTGGGCGGCAGCATCGCCGCGCCGACCACCATCGCCGCCCCGTTCATGAAATCGCGCCGCGTGATCGGGCGATCCATGCCCAGGGCGCGGTCATGAGAATCACTCATGAAATGTCTCCCACAGTAGCTGCAAGTCTATTTTTTCTTCTTCGGTGCGGCGGAGTAGTGCAGGTGTACGACCTTCCACGCGCCATCCCGTTTGAACCAGACATCGGTTTCGTGATTGCTCTCGTCCGAGACCTCGCCCTTCGGCGAACGGATCTTGACCCCGAGCAGGTAGCTGGCCACAACAACATCTGCGCTGGGGCCAACCTGGATGTGCATGTCGGAGATCTCATACGATTCCACCCGGTTGCCCCTCTGGATGAAAGCAGTCCACTGCTTTTCATATTGTGGCAGATCGGTGCGCCCCTCGGGCAGCCACTGAGTAAAGTCCGTAGAGTAGTAAGCAAAGTAGGTAGGCAGATCATTGGCCGCGTAGGCTTGGTTCATTTTGGTTTCAAGGGCAAGGATTTCCTTCTCTACGCTGGCCGTAGATTGCGCAGCGCATGGCATGGCAAGAAAACTCAGCACTGTCAGCAGGGCAGCCCAGCTCAAATGCATTTTCATGGAAGCCTCGTTGTCGTTGTTGTCATTATCGGATTGGGAGCGACTTGCACAAGCAAAGAAGGATTTCGACGCGCGGCCAGTGCTGGCGCGCTGTTCATGACATTACCACAATCGTGGAATGCTAGAGAAGCGCCCCACGCTGTTAAAACGCGTGTCATTCAGATCGAGCCAGTGTCGGTAAATGAAAATTACCACAACTATACAAGTTTGAAGCAAACCTCAAACATCAGAACCCTACTGCGGAAAAAGCGCACTAGGGAATATCTGGCCGTACAGGCTGCGGCACCCGTTTGTGCCCGGCCAGTTCCTGTCCAGTCTGTAAGATATTGGTCTTTGCGAAGTCGTCAAAAAATCCCCACGCGCCGTATTTTGCTTTCAACCCCGGCAGGATTGTATTCACCAGCGCATCGTCCGATTTCCCTTCCCGTTGCGCCTTGCGAACTGCTTCGCGCAAATTAGCCAGGTAGTCTTTGAAGATGGTCACATCGTTCGGATTGGCCACTCCTCCGTGGCCGGGAACGAAGGTGGATCCGGCGTAATCCTTACTCAGCACGTCGAGGGTTGCTAACCATTGGTCCGTCGATGCGTCCACCAGATTAGGAAGGTGGTCCTTCCACAGCAGGTCGCCGCAAAAGAGTACGCGAGCGTCGGGCACATATACGACGGAGTCTCCCCCGGTGTGGCCGCGCAGGAAACGGACTTCCAGTAATCTTTTCCCCAGGTAGAGTTCGAGGTGATCGTCGTAGATGACGTCGGGCAACTTCAGCGCCTCTACCAAAGCTTTGTCTTGCGCTTTGATCGCTTCGCCGAAGAATTTCAGGTTCTCAGTGCGCAGCCACGCCCGGAGGTTGCGGTGAGCGACCACCAAGGCGCCAGCGCCGGCGAAGACTTCGTTCCCAGCGACGTGGTCAAGGTGGTAGTGAGTATTGACCACAAAGCGAATGGGCAGGGAACTGATCTGCCGGATGGCGGCCAGCAACTCGCGCGCGGCACCGGCATCTTCAAAAGTATCGATCACCGCGATGCCGTCATCTCCCACGACAAAGCCGGCGTTGCCTCCTGCCTTGCCGCCGTCGGTCACGATCGTGGCCCACACCTCGTCCCCAATTTTCTCCAGCTTGAAGTTGTTGCTTTGAGCCAGGCCGGAGGTGGCCCCAAAGAAGACCAGTGCAAGCAGGACGCTTTGCGTGATCGTCCGGTTGTTTTTCATTGTCGGCGGTCTCCTGATCACCACGCCCGTTGCATTGTTCTTGACATCATGAGGGACTCTCTCTAACCTTACGGACTTATAGTAATGTCTTACGGACTTGGCAAGTAGTTTTTTTCGAGCAGGTCGTTTTTCTAGTAGTTCGTTTCCAGTGGTTCGCGCCCCGGAGAACGCATGCGCCGTACGGTGGCTCTTTCAGCTCTGATCCTTCTTTGTTCCTGCGTGTCCGCAGCCCAGGACCGAGCCTACGGGCGCTCCATGGTTATCACGGACCACGGCATTGTGGCTACCAGCCATTATTTGGCGTCGCAGGCGGGCGCGCAAATTCTGGCCAAGGGCGGCTCCGCGATGGATGCAGCCATCGCCGCCAATGCCGTGCTGGGCGTGACCGAACCCATGATGAACGGCATCGGGGGCGATCTTTTTCTTCTTTACTGGGACGCGAAGGCCGGCAAACTGTACGGGCTGAATGCCAGCGGCTGGGCCCCCAAGAACCTCACCATTGATCTGCTGAAAAAACAGGGCGCCAAGTCTATGCCTGAGGAAGGCATCCACAGCGTCACCGTTCCCGGCGCGGTGGACGGATGGGCCAAAGCCCATGAGCGTTTTGGGCGGCTGCCGTGGAAGGACCTGTTCACGCCGGCGATTTACAACGCCGAACACGGCTACGCCGTGCCTGAAATCATCCACGACTTCTGGGGCGTTGGAAGCCCCGGTTGAAGCAAACCAAGGAGGCGGAGCGCGTATTTCTCCCCAATGGCAAGGTCCCAGAACTGGGCGAGACCTTCACCAATCCTGATCTTGGCAAGGCCCTGCGCCTGCTGGCGGAAAAAGGACCGAGCGAGTTTTACCGCGGCCAGATCGCACAAGCGATTCTGAAGACCTCGTCTGCCCTGGGTGGAACCATGCAGGCGGACGATCTGGCGGAGTTCTCCTCGGAATGGGTCGAACCTATTTCCATCGATTACCGGGGATGGAAAGTTTCCGAGCTTCCGCCCAACGGGCAGGGAATGGCCGCACTCGAAATGTTAAACATCATGGCCACTTCACAGCCGGACAAGGAAGGCCCTCAGGGGACGGCAGAACTTCATAAGAAGATTGAGGCGATGAAGCTCGCCTATACGGATCTTTATCGCTACGACGCCGATCCCCGCTTCGCCAGTATCCCGGTGAAGGGGCTGCTTTCGACGGAGTACGCGCAGCAGCGCGCCGCGCTCATCGATCCTCTGAAGGCAAACTGCGCCGCCGCGAGCGGCACGCCGGCCAAAAGCGATACCACGTATCTCGCCGCGGTGGATAAAGATGGCAACATTGCGTCGCTGATCCAGAGTGTCTACGACTACTTCGGCTCCGGTGTAGCCGTGGATGGCATGGGCTTTCTTCTGCAAGATCGCGGCGGCCTGTTTACGCTCGATCCCAACCATCCCAACGCGCTGGCGCCGCGCAAGCGTCCATTTCACACCATTATTCCTGCCTTCATGGAGCAGGGAGACGTTCACATCGGCTTCGGGATCATGGGAGGTTCCAATCAGCCGCTGGCCCACGCGCAGTTTGTTTCCAACCTGGTGGACTACGGCATGAACATTGAAGGCGCGCTCTCCGCCCCGCGCTTCACCATCCGCGATACTGGAGAGTCAATGAAGTGCACCATCGTGATCGAGTCGCGTATTGCGCGTGACGTGCAGGACCAGCTGAAACAAAAAGGACACAACTTAATTCTGCGCAAGGACTATTCCGCGGCGATGGGACGGGGCCAGGCCGTGCTGCACAACTCCAAAACCGGAAAAAACTTTGGCGCCTCGGATCCCCGTGCCGATGGCGCGGCCGAGCCGGAGCCGATTCCTCTGCAGTAGCCGAATTGAAACCATGAGCCAAGACCAACGTGACCGCGAACTGGGGATGAATCGCCGTATCACTCGCCGCGATTTTCTGAACGGCGCGGCGGTGGGAATCGGCGTACTGGGAACTGCCGGCTTTGCGGAAACGGCTTCTGGCGCCGAAGGAACTGCGCCAGTTGCCGCTCCTCCGGCCTACCCTCCCGCGCTCAACGGTATGAGGGGAAGCCAGCCCGGCGCTTTCGATGTGGCCCATGCGCTACGCGATGGCACTTTTTGGGAGAGTGCCGGTAGCCCGGTTGACACTCACGAAGCCTACGATCTGATCGTGGTCGGCGGCGGCATCAGCGGCTTGTCAGCGGCATATTTCTATCGCCAGCAGGCCGGACCCAAGTCCCGCATTCTGATTCTCGACAATCACGATGACTTCGGCGGGCACGCCCGGCGCAACGAGTTCCAAGTGGGCAAGCGGCTGCTCTTAAGTAATGGCGGAACTCAATCGATCGAGAGTCCCGGGGAATACAGCGAAGTAGCGAAACAGGTCCTCAAAGAGTTGGGGATTGAGACCAAGCGTTTTTTCCAGGCTTACGATCAGAAACTCTATGCACATTTGGGATCGTCCTGTTTCTTCGACAAGGAAACTTTTGGCGAAGACCGGCTGGTGCCTGGGCTGGGATCGCTGGCCTGGCCGGAGTTTTTTGCCAAGACTCCGCTTCCTGAAAATGTGCGGCGGGAAATTGTCCGCCTCTATACCGAGAAGAAGGATTACCTGCCGGGCTTGTCGCGCCAGGAAAAAACTGCACGCCTGGCCAAGATCAGCTACGCCACTTTTCTCACTGATGTGTGCAAGGCCGATCCCGGCGTGCTGCCATTCTTTCAAGTCTACCCGCAGGATCTGTTCGCAGTGGGGATTGACGCAATCTCGGCCTTATCTTGTTATAGAAACCCCAACGACTACGGCGCCTGGCAATATGCTGGCTTCGATGGCATGGATCTGGGAGAGGTCAGGGAAGAAGAGCCTTATATTTTTCATTTCCCGGACGGCAACGCGTCGGTGGCGCGGCTTCTGGTCCGGTCGTTGGTTCCAGGAAGTGTTCCCGGCCACACCATGGAAGATGTAGTCACGGCTCGTGCTGACTACAGCAAGCTCGATCAGGCATCAAACCCCATTCGCATTCGGCTGAACTCAACCGCGGTGCGCGCCCGCCACTCCGGTCCGCCGGAGTCTCCGACAGGCGTGGAAGTCTCCTACGTGCAAAAAGGAAAGTTGCAGAGCGCGACCGGAAAATCCTGCGTGCTCGCCGGTTACAACGGAATGGTCCCGTATCTTTGTCCGGAGCTTCCTGACAAACAGAAAGAGGCGCTGCACTACGGAGTGAAGGAACCGTTCATCTACACGCACGTGGCGATTCGCAACTGGACGGCGTTTCACAGGTTGGGAATCAGGCAAGTGGTCTCGCCCGGCGGCTATCACAGCTTCACCATGCTGGATTTCCCGGTCAGCCTGGGCGAGTACAAATTTCCCAGCAATCCTGAAGAACCGATGGTGTTGTTCATGCTGCGCACGCCGTGCAAACCCGGCTTGCCCCGGCGCGATCAATACCGGATGGGGCGCTTTGAACTGATGGGTACACCGTTTTCCACCTTTGAGCGCAACATCCGCGACCAGCTGCAACGGATGCTGGTTTCCGGCGGATTCGATTCTGCCCGAGATATCGCTGCCATCACCGTCAATCGCTGGGCGCACGGATATGCATATGAATATGACTCCTACTCCGATCCGCACTGGGCGCGGGAGGAGCGACCGTGCGTGATCGGGCGGAAGCAGTTTGGGCGCATCTCGATTGCCAATTCCGACGCAGCCGCCAGCGCTTATACAAACGCCGCTATCGACCAAGCCTACCGTGCAGTTCAGGAACAACTGAAGAAAGCATAAACATATGACAGACCCGAAGCATCCTGACCGGAAGAATTACGACCCGAAGCATCCCGCTCCCGACCCAATCCGAGACCGCCAACTGGGCATGCACCGCGACATCACGCGCCGAGATTTTCTGAACGGAGTTGCCGTCGGCGTGGGCGGTGCGATAGCTGGCACATGGATGTCCAGGTTCGCATTGGCTGAGGACGCAGCCGCTCCGGTGGCTCAGGACGTTCCTGGTTACTACCCTCCCACCCGTACCGGGATGCGAGGCAGTCATCCCGGAGCGTTCGAGACTGCGCACAGCGTGCGGGACGGCAATTTCTGGGAAAAAGCCAGCAAGCCGGTCGACTCCGGCGAAACCTATGACCTCGTAGTCGTGGGGGGCGGTATCAGCGGTCTGGCGGCCGCGTACTTCTATCGCAAACAGGCTCCGTCGGCCCGCATTCTCATCCTCGACAACCACGACGACTTTGGCGGTCACGCCAAACGCAATGAGTTTCGTCCGGGCGGGCGGCTGTTGCTGACCAATGGCGGAACCGTTTCCATTGAATCTCCATTTCCTTACAGCAAAGTGGCGGCGGGGTTAATGACTGAACTGGGCATTAATCCTCCCGCCATGCAGAAGAAATATGTCAGCCCGGAAGCCCGCGGGCTTGGGTCCGGCATTTTCTTTGACAAAGAAACTTTCGGAACAGAGCGCCTAGTGACAGGAGCGCCCGGCCGCGGCTTCGGCCGGCAAGGTGGTTCCAGCGGGAAATGGGCAGAGTTCCTGACCAAGACCCCACTCTCAGCCCAGGCTCAGGAAGGCATTGTCCGGATCCAGGAGAGCAAGGACGACTACATGGCCGGAGTTTCCCAGGAAGAAAAGAAGTCCCGGCTCTCCAAAATGAGCTACAAGGATTTCCTGCTCAATGTGGTGAAAGTCCATGCCGATGTCCTTCCTTTTTATCAGAGCCGCACACACGGCCTCTACGGGATCGGCATTGATGCGGTTCCAGCGCTGGATTGCTGGGCCATCGGCTTTCCCGGGTTTCAGGGCTTGGGGCTTGACCGGGTTCCGTCCAAAGGCCTGACTTTTACCGCTCTGGGTGCGGTCACTCCTCAGGAGGAGTATCACTTTCATTTTCCCGACGGCAACGCCTCGATCGCACGCATGCTGGTGCGGTCGCTGGTGCCGGGCTCCGCTCCGGGCAGCACTGCCGAGGACATTGTGACCGCGACCATGGACTATAGCCGACTGGACAAGAAAGGTTCCGCGGTTCGCATCCGGCTGAACAGCACGGCGGTCGCGGTGCGTCATGTAGGAAATCCTGCCGCCGCAACGGAAGCGGAAGTCCTCTATGGCCGCGAAGAAAAGGTGTACAGCGTGCGCGCCAAGGGCGTTGTGCTCGCCTGCTGGAACATGGTGATTCCGTTCATTTGTCCGGATCTGCCGACGGAGCAGAAGGACGCCTTGCGCTATGGAGTGAAGGTGCCGCTGGTGTACACGGTCGTTCAGTTGCGCAATTGGAGCGCGTTTCAGAAGCTCGGGATCAGGAACGTGTCTTGTCCCGGTATGTATCATTCTTCGATCAATCTGGACCAGGGTCCCAGCATCGGCGGCTACAAGCCTTCGGCCTCGCCCGATGAGCCAATCCTGGTGCACATGCTGCGTACGCCTTGCCAGCCCGGCCTTCCGGCGCGGGACCAGCAACGCGCCGGGCACTATGATCTGCTGGCCACGTCCTTTGAAACCTTTGAGCGAAATATCCGCGACCAGTTGGCGCGGGTGCTGGGCGGTGGCGGTTTTGACCCGGCCCGTGACATCGAGGCCATCATGGTGAATCGCTGGCCCCACGGCTACGCCTACGAATACAACCCCTTGTGGGACCCGGATTGGCCCGAGGGCAAGCGGCCGTGCGACCTGGCGCGCAAGCAGTTCGGGCGAATTACGATCGCCAATTCCGATGCGGCGGCGGCCGCCTACACCGATCAGGCGATCGATCAAGGCTATCGGGCCGTGCAAGAGCTGCTATCCAGGGACTAAAGCTTAGAGCCACTTTTTGCTTGACACTGGTGATACTGATTTTCTAACCTTGCGAAACTATAGTAGGGTTGCCAGTTTTGGACCCGTCACTGGACTTCCCAAGTCTCCATCTTGCCAGCAGCGAAGGGTTTTTGGTCTCGACGGTATTCTCGACTCACTGCTTAGGAGGCTGTCCATGAAGCGCTCCCAGATTTTCGTACTCTGTCTCGTCCTGGCCGTTCCACTCTTGATGTGGTCGCAAACCGGCATGACGTCGTTGCGCGGCACCCTCGTGGACCCCTCCGGCGCGGTTGTCGCGGGCGCCACCGTAGCAGTCGAGAATCCCGAGAAGGGTTTTCACGAAAGCCACACGTCCGGCGAAAGCGGCGCCTATGAATTTCCCCAGCTGGCCCCAGGCCGGTACACCATTACGGTGACCGCCGCGGGCTTTGGAAGGCAGTCGAAGCAGGCGGAATTGTTGGTGAGCCAACCCGCCACGATCAACTTCACGCTGTCGGTGCAGAGCTCCACCGCTGTGGTGGAAGTAAGTGACATCGCGCAAACCGTGAATACCACCGATGCGACCATCGGAAATGCGGTGAGCGGTACGACCATTCAGGCGCTCCCCATCGAAGGTCGAAATGTTCCCGACCTGTTGAGCCTGCAGCCCGGCGTGCTTTATCTGGGGCGCAACGTCAATCAGGACCAGGACAGCCGCAGTGGAGCAGTGGCGGGCGCGCGCTCCGACCAGGCCAATGTTACCCTCGACGGTCTCGACAACAACGATCAGCGCCAAGGCTATGCCTTCACCGGGGTGCTGCGGTCCACGCTTGATTCGGTAGAGGAGTTCCGGGTTACCACGACGAATACCAATGCCGACAGCGGACGGTCATCGGGAGCGCAGGTAACAATGGTGACGCGCAGTGGCACCAACAATTACCACGGCAGTCTCTACGAATATAACCGCAATACTCTTTTTGCCGCCAACGACTGGTTCAACAAGGCGTCGCAAGTGAGCCAGGGTCTTCCCAACAAGCCCGGGTCCCTCATCCGCAATACTTTTGGCGCCAGGTTCGGCGGGCCGATCAAGAAAGACAAGCTTTTCTTCTTTTTGAATTATGAGGGTCAGCGCACTGCGGAAAACCAGCAGCAGAACCTGACCGTTCCCAGCGAAGGGTTGCGCGCGGGAAATCTGACCTATGACTGTACTGGCGATCCCGCTTGCCCCGCGAGTGGTCAGCAGACTCTTACTCCGGCCGACCTGGCGACGATGGATCCGAACTGCACTCCCATGAATGAGGCCTGCCCGGGACATGGCGTGAATCCGGCGGCCCTGGCCGCGTTGCAAGCCTATCCACACTCGAATTCGGCGGGCGGCGATGGCGTGAACACGGCGGGCTTTACCTGGTCGGCGCCGAACCCGATCAGCCTCAATACGTATATTGCGAAAATTGATTGGCAGGCGAGCACCAATCATCACGCCTTCCTTCGGGGGAATCTGCTGAGCGACCGCATCTCGGGCTCGGCGCAATTCCCTGGCGATCCTTCCAGTTTCAGCCAGGTCAATACTTCAAAAGGCCTTGCCGCCGGGGATACCTGGACGATCACCAGCCATCTGATCAACAACTTCCGCTATGGGTATATTCGACGAGGCTCTGAACAACATCGGCGCGGGCAACAACTCATTTGCTGATTTTGCCGGCATCAGTCCGCTTACCGGCGAGAATACGACTACGCTGTTGAGCGTGCCGGTCCACAATTTTGTGGATGACATCACCTGGACCAAAGGGAAGCATACGTTTCAGGCGGGAGGGAACTACCGGCTGATTCACAACGACACGCTGTCCAACGCGGTGTCTTTCAACTCCGCGACCACCGGGTCGGCCAACATCAGCAACGCCCAGATCGCCAACAGCGGCCAGAGTTTCGATCCGGCAGCGTTTGGATTTCCGGCGGTCGCAGATTCATTCTCTTCCAACTACGACAACGCGGTAACCGCGCTCTCTGGCTTGCTTTCAACCATCAATGTGCACAACACCTATAAAGTGACCGGCGCCACCGCTGCCACTCTCTTGTCCACCGGCACGCTTATTCCGCGTAACTTCAAGGCCAACGAGTTCGAATATTACTTGCAGGATTCATGGCGCGTTCGGCCGAACCTGACGGTCACCGTTGGTTTCCGGCACACTTTGTTGCAGGTGCCTTACGAAGTGAACGGCCAGCAAGTGCAGCCCAACATCGATCTCCATCAATGGTTTCTGAACCGAGCCATCGCTGCCGCCCAAGGGTTGGGAAATCAACCTGAGTTTGCTTTTGCACCTTCGGGTCAGGCTCGCGGAGGGAAACCTTTCTGGAGCATGAACAAGGCTGATTTCGCTCCGCGTTTCGCCATCGCTTACTCGCCGGACGCGAAGAGCGGATTCTTTCACACGTTGTTTGGCAGCAACGGTCAGACCGCCATCCGTGCCGGTGCGGGAATGTACCACGATCACTTTGGCCAGGGCATCGTAAACAGCTTCTCGCAATTCGGCTCCTTCGGTCTTACCAGCACGCAAGCGGCGCCGTCGAACATCTTTACTCCAGACGACGCCCCACGCTACACCGGTCGGACCGACGTACCGGCAAGCATTCTTAGCCCTGCTGCACCCACCATCGCCTATCCCGCAACTCCACCGGATGACCCGAACACAAACGGTTTCACTTTCAATTCCGATGGAATTGACGATCACCTGAAAACACCGTACTCAATCGCCGCCGACTTCTCCATCCAGCGCCAACTCCCCGGCGGGTGGACGCTGGAATCGGCCTATGTAGGACGGTTCGGGCGGCATCTGCTGCAGCAACTGGATCTGGCGGAGCCAACGGACTTAGTGGATCCGAAATCGGGCATGGACTATTTCACTGCCGCTACGCTGATGTCGAAGTTCGCCATTACACACGGCGAAGACCCGAGCGCGACGATTGCGCCCATTCCTTTCTTTGAGAATCTGTTTCCCACCGCCGCAGCCGGGGGATTCAGCGCCACCCAGAACATCTATACCGGAGATTTGGGTTGCGCTCAGGATTCCTGTTTCAGCTGGGCGGGGCGGCCGGGAAGGGAAGTCGGCGCCCCCTTCCGCTTAGGCCTGCTTTGCACCGGCGTAGCCAATGGCGGAGTGAGCCCCAACTGCCCGGTCTCGCAGGGCGGGCTGGGAACGACTGTGCCCTTCTGGAATCCCCAGTTCTCCTCGCTGTTTGCCTGGTCGTCTATTGGAACCAGCAGCTACAACGCGGGGCAGTTCATCTTGCGGCACCCCATGAGTCACGGACTGCAGGTGGATTTCAGCTACACCCTTTCCAAGTCGCTGGATTTGGGCTCGGACACGGAACGCACCAATCCGCAGGGCACCACCTCCACGACCTCTTCTATAGGTCTGGGTACGAGCACGGCGCTTAGCTTCATTCAAAATTCCTGGAATCCGCGCTTGAATCGCGCTCCTTCGGACTTTGATACCCGCCATGTCATAACCACCAGCTGGGTTTACGAGTTGCCCTTTGGCAAGGGAAAAACCTTTGGCTCGGGATCGTCATCATGGGTTGACGCCGTGATTGGCGGGTGGCAACTGTCCGGCATCGGCCGCTGGACCAGCGGCCTCCCCTTCAGCCTCATCGATACCGAAGGATTTACCAACAACTTCCTGTTCACCACGAACATGGTTCAGACTGGCAAGATCAAGACAGGTGTATTCCGCAGCCAGGAATCGAGTCCCATCGGCGCGCCTCAGGTCTTTTCCGACGCGGACAGGGACGCAATGCAGAACCAGATCTTCACCACCCAGAGCCCGATCCGTTTCCCCTATGTCGGCGAAGCGGGCAGCCGCAATAATTTCCGTGGCCCGGGATATTTCGGCATCGATTCGGGATTGGCCAAGAGCTGGAAAATCGTCGAAAAAATGGACATCAAATTCGCATGGGAGGTGTTCAACGTGACCAACTCCGTGCGCTTCGACGTCAACACACTTACATCGCTGGATAACGGCTCAGCGGATGGAACATCGATGGGAGTGTTTCGCAGGACCCTCACGACCCCGCGGGTGCAGCAGTTCTCGTTGCGGGTCTCGTTCTAACGGGGGCGTGTTCTGCGCGAACTTTGCGGTTTGAAGATTTAGGCCAGGTCAAAAGCTTTACCGCAGAGTTCGCAAAGGCAGCGCAAAGGTCGCAAAGAAGAGACACGACGCATTCGCGCGGTCTGCCATGCCGCCTCGACGCTACTAGAACGTTGGCGGCGTGTTGACCCACAAAATCGTTGTCGGCTGCTGGGTGGGATTGAACCAGCGGTGGCCGCGATTGCTCTCAAACCAGAAGCTGTCACCTTTCTGCAGCAGGTGGCACTCGACTTCGTCCAGCCAGACTTCCAGCGTCCCTTCCAACATATAGAGGAAGTCTTCTCCCTGATGCATGTAGGTGCCATCGCTTCCGGTTCCAGGCGGAACGTGCATCAACATGGATTCGAGCATTTTCGTGCCGGCTGAAAGCAATTCCATGCGCACGCCGGATTCCGTTTCCAGACTCTTGCGTTGGCGAGGCCGAAGCACGCGACTCGATTGCGCGGGCAGATCATAGAGTTCAAGGACAGTGGTGCCGTAGGCCGCCGCCAGCCGGTAAATCGTGGCCACCGAGGGATTGGCGCGCGAGAGTTCGATGGCACTGAGGAACCCAGCGGAGATCTTCGCTCCTTGCGCCGCCTGGGTTACTGTGAGGCCGCGCTTCTTGCGCAGCCGGCGCAGTTTTTCACCCAGCTCGGCCGTAGGCTTGGCCCGGTCGAGCGGTTTGGTCCCCTTGGCCGGGGGCAGGGCGCTCCCCAGCGCCTGCTTGATGCCGGGAACATTTAGCCTTTTTACGTCGCGCAGGTACTTGATCCGTTTCAGCAAGTCCAGCAGATCGGGAGTGTACAGGCGGTAGCGTCCGGCGCTCCGGGCCGGACTGACCAGGCCGACGTTCTCCCAGAGACGAAGGGTGGAAGGACTGATTCCGAGGATCCGGGCGGTCTGTCCCACGGTGAGGAAACGTATGTTCTGCCCGCCGGCCGTGGGTTTGGATCGTCGTGATGCCGATGGAGTTTGTCGTGGCAAGCGGATCATGGTAACTCGAACGATCCGGGAATGCGAAATGGTTTTGAGTGGGTTCTCGGCGCCCCAGAGTTGCTGGTCACTATTGGCGAATCATTGGTACTTCGGATCGAAAAGGGCGGGCGCATCGCCGCGTTTGCCGGTCGCCACCAGTTCGCTGTCAAATTGTCCGCCGCTGTTGACACCGAAGAACCGGTGTCTAATCTGATTTTCCTTCAGCAACGGCCAGCGCAGAATCTTGCCCAACCGCTGCTTGAGCGAGGGATGGTAAGACTCGAACTGGTGGAAGCGAATGTCGTCAAACCCGCAGATATCGAGCAGCGAGCGAAGATTAGAGCCGCAGAATCCATATTCGTGGGCCAGCGTTACATACAAGCTTGAGTTGGCGCAGGGCCCCTCCATATTTGGGGTGCGCAGCAGGAGCATGCCTCCCGGCTTCAGGGCGCGGTAGAGGGTGTCCATAATCCAGAGCAGCGAGTAT
Organism: Terriglobia bacterium; assembly: GCA_963698825.1. Taxonomy (GTDB): domain Bacteria; phylum Acidobacteriota; class Terriglobia; order Terriglobales; family Acidobacteriaceae; genus JAIQFF01. The sequence goes on from CAVOSG010000010.1 coordinate 83,696, forward strand.
TTCGGCACGTGCTCGATGACGTGAGACATATGAATGAAGTCGTAGCGTTCGGGACGGTCGGCGAGGAAATCTCCGATGTTGCTGTCAATCTGGTTCAGCTCGATGCGGTCGGGCGCCCATGCCTTGACGAAGGCCTTTTTCTCAATGCCAAAATCCGCGCCGGAAAGGTTGGAGTAGCCCAGCTTCAGGCAGGCTGCCAGAAACCATCCCGTGCCAAAGCCAAGATCAAGAATGGCGGCGTCCCGGTTTGCGGGCAGCAACTGGGGCAGCTCATGGGCCGCCTGCAGCACTCGCGGGTCACTCTCGACTTCCTGCCAGGACAAAGGATGATGATCGGAAGGGCGCCGCAAACTCATACGGCGATAGACTTCGGCAACAAACGCGTGCGGTTCCATGATGCGCGAGGAAAGTATCGTACTACAGGCTTAGGCGCGAGAGCAGCGGAGCCGGCGCGGGTTTCTGTGCAGCCTTGCAGCGAATTCAATACCTCTTAGCCGCAAAGGACGCAAAGTGAGAGCGCAAAGGTCGCAAAGAAAAGCACTGCTTCGGGCTCAAAGACTGGCAACTGTCCGCCTCACGCCGGATGCTTCGCAAGCTCAGCATGACGCTTCTCATCGAGGACGCAGGGGCATGGGACAACAGTCCGCGGCGCAGACATCCGGGCGGGCGCCTAAACTACCCAGGGCGAGCCTCGGTGTACTGTCATCCATGCGCTCGCAGATCAGCTCACGAATCATGCGGATGAACCTGGGATGCGTACCTACGGTGGCGGCGCGCACCAGGTTCAGTCCTAGCTCCTCGCACACCTCACGAGCTTGTGTATCGAGATCAAAAATAACTTCCATGTGGTCGGAGATGAAACCGATGGGAGCGATCACGACGTCCGAGGCTCCCTCCCGCTTGACCTCACGCAAGCCGTCAAGGATGTCAGGCTCGAGCCAGGGCTGAGACGGAGGTCCGCTTCGACTCTGGTAGGCCAGGCGGTAGCGGTTGTGTCCCAGTTGCTCCGTCGCCAGGCGTGTGCTTTCTTTTAACTGCTCTTCGTAGCGGCAACTTGCGGCCATGGCCAGAGGGATGCTGTGAGCGGTAAAAATCAGTTGCGTCTCCGGGCGCCGTTGTGGGGGAATTTGTTCAAACGCCCGGCGAATGCGATCTACGCTGGCTTCGATGAACCCGGGATGGTTGTAGAACACGCGGATCTTGTCCACCACCGGCACGCCCGCGCCCACGGCTTCGCGAGCGCGGGCGATGTCTTCCTGATACTGGCGGCAACTGGAGTACGAACTGTAGGCTGAGGTCACAAAAGCCAGGGCCCGCTGAACTCCATCCGCCTTCATCTGTTTGCAGCGTGTCCGGGAGCAGCGGATGCCAGTTGCGATTTCCCCAATAGACAGGCAGCTGCGGGCCATGCTCCGCCAACTCGCTTTCCAGGGCCGAAATCAATCGGCGATTCTGTTCATTGATGGGACTCTTTCCGCCCAGCTGGTTGTAGTGCTCGGCCACTTCCAGCATGCGCTCGCGAGGAACGTTTTTGCCCCGCAGGACGTTCTCGAGAAACGGCATCACATCGGCGGGCTGTTCCGGTCCGCCGAAGGAAACCACCAGAATGGCGTCGTATTCCATGAGCTCTTCTGAGTATACCGAGCGAGCATCCTGCCCGCAGAGAGGTTCGACGCGCCGCCATCCCCTGAAGAGTCCCAGCGCTTCCCGGGCGCATCAATATAAACTGTTCATTGCGGAGGCGAAAATGTCGATTCGACCGGTTAAGCGGCTGGTTCGCTCCAAGCCGACTCTTGAAGGCGCGGGCGTACATCTGCGGCGCGCATTTGGTTTTGGCAACACGTCCGATTTCGATCCATTTCTCTTGCTCGATGACTTCCGCAACGACGTTCCGGAGGACTACCTGGCGGGTTTCCCCTGGCATCCGCATCGCGGAATCGAAACCATCACCTACGTGCTTGCCGGAACTGTGGAGCACGGCGACAGCATGGGCAACCGCGGCGCCATCGCTTCGGGCGATGTGCAATGGATGACGGCGGGCAGCGGGATTATCCATCAGGAGATGCCAAAGGGCGACAAGGCCGGCCGGATGCATGGCTTCCAGCTATGGGCCAACCTCCCGTCGGCGCTGAAGATGACGGCGCCGCGCTATCAGGAAGTGAAAGCGCCGGACATCCCGGAGATTAAAGATGACGACGGCACCCATGTGCGCGTCGTCTGTGGGACGTTTTGGGGGAAGAAGGGACCGGTGGACGGAATCGCCACGGATCCGATCTATCTCGATGTTTCGGTGTCTCCGGGCAGAAGGAAGACGCTGCCGGTTGAAACCAAGCGCCACGCCTTCGCTTACGTTTTCGCGGGTAGCGGAAAATTCTGCAACGCGTCGGGCCCGCTGGCAGTGCCAACCGAGGCGGTCAAGTGGTCGGACACGACGCCTCCGGTCGAGGCGGATAACCGGTCGCTCATACTGTTCGACCGCGGCGACGAAGTCACGGTGCAAGCCGGGGACGATGGGATACGGTTTCTCCTGGTTTCAGGAAAGCCGCTGGAGGAACCGGTGGCGTGGTACGGCCCCATCGTGATGAACACGCAGGAACAGCTGCGGCAGGCCTTTCAGGAACTCGAGCAGGGAAAATTTCTGAAATAGGATCCCGACGCTGGATTAGTTTTGCGTTTCGATTTGAGCGAGCTGATCACGCAGGCGGGCAGCTTCGGCGCGATACTTTTCAGCTTCGATACGGTACTTGACGGCGATGACGCTGCCTGTGGCGTTGATGACTTTGACGACAGCGGCAGTCTTGCCGTTGCCAGATGTGTGAGCTGTTCGACGAGATCGTCCTGGTACAGGGCCTCGGCCTCGAGTTTGTCAATACGACCCTGAAGATCACGGATGCTCGCCCAGCGTTGAGCTTGCGCGATGACGGCATCGCTGACCGCGACGGTGGCATTTTGCCACTCCCCTCCATTGTCCTGAAGATCGTCGGTGAAAATTTGGAGATTATTTTGGCCCTGCCTATTTCCCTGGTCGGCTGCTAAGCCATACCAAGTCAAAGCCCTGGCATTGTCGATCCCAACGCCTTGTCCGAATTGATACATCCAGCCGAGCTGGTTTTCCGCATCGCTGTTGCCTCGCGTTGCAGCTTTGCTAAACCACGACATCGCCTGCACATAGTCGGTTTTCACGCCAGTGCCATGCTGAAAGATATAGCCGATGTTTTCCTCCGCCTGGACACTGCCGTGTTCTGCGGCTTTGTAATACCAGGAAAGGGCTTCTGCATAATTCTGTGGCTGGCCCCAGCCTTCCCCAGCCATGTACCCGAGCTGGTTTTCCGCGTCGGAGTTGCCGTGTTCTGCGGCCCGGCGGTACCAAGCCCCAGCCTGGGGATAGTCACGCTTGACTCCAAATCCGCATTGGTAGAAGTACCCGATCTCTTTCTCGGCACTGGCGAGATTCTGATCCGCGGCTTTGCGGTACCAGGCGAGGGCCTGTTTGTAGTCGCGCTTGACCCCATGGCCCGCCTCGAATAAAGCCGCCAGATTGTACTGCGCCGTCGCAAAGCCCTGATTCGCGGCCAGACGGTAGTAGGTTGCGGCGCGTTTGTAATTCTGCGGCACGCCGATGTTATTTTCGTACAAGCTGCCGAGCTGATCCTGCGCCGGCGCAAAGCCTTGTGCAGCGGACTCGCGGTACCAAGTCAACATCTCTGCGTAGTTCAGTGTCACGTACCGTGCACGAAAATAGTCATTCGCCAGGGCGAATTGCGCCTGGGCGTTCCCGGAAGCGGCGGCCTTCTGAATATCAGAGGTGGATGCTTGGGCAAACATCAGTGGAGAAACAAGGCAAAGAAAAAACAACTGGAGAGCAGAAAACCGTGCTCGCCCGGGACCCGGGATCCTTGCCCAAATATTGATAACCATCTTCACTTCTTAATGTCGGTGAGGGCAATTCTGGACCGGTTGGTGTGGGCGGGAAAGATAACGCAAGTAATGAGATAAAGCTGATATCCGGATCAAAATGGGCAGTCCTTCACAACCAGTGACTGCTTGGGTTGATAAGTCGGCTTCCGAGGTCGGCTACTCGGAAGTTACTGCCCAGAAAAGCGGCGGGGAGGCGCAACATACGGCCTCGCCCCACAGCTCCTGATGTCCCGCTTACTTTGAAACCGGCTCTGCAAGACCTCGATACTTCAGCATCGGTTCGATGCTGGGTTCCGCGCCGAGCCACTCTTTGTACAGGTTGGCAAGGTCTTCGGTGTTGCCGCGCGAAAGCACCATGCGGCGAAGGCGATCGCCATTGGCCCGAGTGAGGCCGCCGTGGTCCTCGAACCATTGGAAGGCGGAATCGTCCAGCATCTCGGCCCACAGGTAAGCGTAATAGCCGGCGCCGTAATCGCCTCCCCAGATGTGGGCGAAGTAGGTGGAGCGGTAACGGGGAGGCACGGAACTGAGCGCGAGCTGGGTTTTCTGCAAGGCCGCAGTCTCAAAGGCATCGGGTTTTTGCAGCGGCGTGTCGGCGGGAAGGGTGTGCCACTGCATATCGAGTTCCGCCGCAGCCAGGATTTCGGTAAGCGCATAGCCCTGATTGAAGGTGGCCGCCTTCTTGATCTTTTCCGCCAGCTCGGTTGGCATGGGTGCGCCGGTCTTGTGATGTTTGGCGTAGTGGCTGAACACCGCCGGATAGGTGGCCCAGTGCTCGTTGAACTGCGATGGAAATTCGACAAAGTCCCGCGGCACAGCGGTGCCCGAAAGGATTGGATATTCGCTGTCGGCGAACAGGCCATGCAGGGCGTGGCCGAACTCGTGGAACATGGTGGTAACGTCGTGGAAGCTCAGAAGCGCGGGCTCGCCCGGCGCCGGCTTGCTGAAGTTGCAGACGTTGTATACGACCGGCAGCGTGCCCAGTAGTTTGGATTGGTCGACAAAGCTGCTCATCCAGGCGCCGCCGTTTTTGTTGTCGCGCTTGAAGAAGTCGCCATAAAAAAGCGCCAAGGGCTGTCCGTTGGCCTCGGAGACCTCGAACACACGCACATCCGGGTTGTACACCGGAATATCCTTGCGCTCCTTGAAAGTGATTCCGTAAAGCTGGCTGGCCGCGTAGAACACTCCGTTCTCAAGCACATGGTTGAGTTCGAAGTACGGTTTGATCTGGGATTCATCCATGTCGTACTTCGCTTTGCGGACTTGCTCGGCGTAGTAATTCCAATCCCATGGCTGCAGCATGAAGCCGCCATTCTGCGAGTTGATCAAGGCCTGGATGTCCCTGGCCTCACCGGTGGCCCGGGCGGTCGCCCCCGGCACCAGCGCATCCATGAATTTGAGCGCGGCGTCCGGCGTTTTCGCCATCTGGTCTTCCAACTTCCAGGCAGCGTAATTGGGAAAGCCGAGCAGCTTGGCTTTCTGCGCGCGCAGCTGAGCCAGGCGCGCGATGGTGTCGCGGGTATCGTTTGCTCCTCCGCGTTCGGCGCGATTCCAGGAGTTCTCGAAGAGCGTCTGCCGGCTGGCGCGCTGCTGGAGTGAATCCAGATCGGGCTGCTGGGTCGTGTTCTGCAGAGGGATGACATAGCCCTCGAGCTTGCGTTCCTTCGCGGCCAGGCCGGCGGCGGTGATTTGCGCGTCGCTCAGGCCGGCGAGAGCGTCCTTCTCTTTCACGACCAGGGCTGCATCCTTGGTCGCGGCCAGCAGCTTGGTCGTGAAGGCGTGGGAGAGCGTCGATTCCTCTTCGTTCAGCTTCTTCAGTTCAGCCTTGTCGGAATCCGACAGGTTTGCCCCGGAGTGCACGAATTTCTTGTAGTAGAACTCGACCAGGCGCAGAGATTCGGAGTCCAGCTTGAGGGAATCGCGCTGCTTATAAATCGCCGCGACCCGCTGGAACAAGTTGGCGTCGAGGAAGATGGCATCATGGTGAGCGGCCAGCCTGGGTGCTTCGAAGTCTTGCACTTTTTGCAGTTCAGGATTCAGGTTCGCCCCGGTGACGCCGCTGAAGGCGGCCATCACGCGGTTGAATAACTGGCCGGTTTTTTCCATGGCGACGAACGTGTTGGCGAACGTCGGCGGCGCGGGATTGTCGGCGATCTTCCGGATTTCCTGGCGTTGCTCCGCCATGCCGGCTTCAATCGCAGGCTGGTAGTCGCTGTCCTTGATCTTGTCGAAGGGCGGCGCTTGGAAGGGTAGAGTACTGGGTGCGTAGAAGGGATTGTCAGGCCCAAAGTCCATAGGTTTATCCAAGGTCGCAGCACTGGAGCCGAGCGCCAGGGCGCCGGCGGTGATCAGAATTCGAAAATGTGACCGCATGGTTAACTTAGTCCTGAGATTGTAAATGACAACTGAAGATACAGGGGCAGTCTTGGGTCTCTCAGAGAGTGGCTCCGTTTTGAATTTTCTTCCCATGCCAGGCGTCATGCTGAGCTTGCGAAGCATCTTGCGTGAAGCGGATATACATTTGTCACGGCACTGGTGGCGATACGCGCCAGATCCTTCGAGACTAAAGTCTCTCAGGATGACGCCGCGGTGGAGACTTGTTGAAACCGCGCCACTACCGTTTCCCGGCAAGGCGAGTCGGTTGCCACCATGCGAGGTTTCCGCTTCGACTAAAATGGAGACCCAAGGAGAATCGAAAGCATGCACTATCGGGCACTCGGCCGTACGGGATGGAAGGTTTCGGAGATCAGCTTTGGCGCCTGGGCGATTGGCGGGGCCTGGGGCCAGGTTTCTGACGAAGAGTCGATGGCAGCACTGCACAAGGCCGTCGATTCCGGCGTGAATTTTATTGACACCGCGGACGTCTACGGCGACGGACGCAGCGAGCGCCTCATCGCCCGGCTCAAGAAGGAGCGTGGAGACAAAGCCGAGATCATCGTCGCCACCAAGGCCGGCCGGCGTCTGCCGCGCCAGACCGTGGAAGGTTACAGCCGGCAGAACCTTTCCTCATGGATCAATGACAGCCTCCGAAATCTTTCTACGGAAAGGATCGACCTGGTCCAGTTGCACTGTCCTCCGACTGCGCTTTACTCGCGTCCCGAGGTCTTCGGAATTCTCGATGATCTGGTGGCGGAAGGGAAGATTCGCTATTACGGAGTCAGCGTGGAGAAAGTTGAAGAGGCCCTGAGGCGATCGAGTTTCCGAATGTGCAGACCGTGCAGATCATCTTCAATTGTTTTCGACAGCGTCCCGCGGAAACCTTTTTCGCCAAGGCTAAAGAAAAACAAGTGGGCATTTTGGCGCGGGTGCCTCTGGCCAGCGGACTGCTTACCGGCAAATTGCGACGCGACTCAAGCTTCGCGGAAAACGATCACCGCAACTTCAATCGACAGGGTCAGGCCTTCGACGTGGGCGAGACCTTCTCCGGAGTGGACTACGAGGTTGGCCTGACGGCGGTAGGAGAGATGAGAAAATTCTTGCCGAGTGGGGTCACGATGAGCCAGTTCGCCCTGCGCTGGATATTGATGTTCGATGCGGTTACTTGCGCCATCCCCGGAGGTAAGCGAGCCGAGCAGGTAGTCGACAATTGCCGAGCTTCCGACCTTCCAGCCGTCACGCCGGATGCCATGGCTGCGGTGGGACGCATTTACGACGAGAAGATTCGGCCCCTGGTACACCATCGCTGGTGAGAGGGGTGGCGGGAGGCGATGGCAAGATGGGAGGTTGCCGGGAGCTATCCGGTAATCCGGTAACCTGCGGTTTAGGGTCGGCGTGCATGCTCATGCTTGCCGGAGCGGTCTCTCCCCTCCTGTTCTCCATGCCCGGGGCTTAAGTCTCCTGAATTCCGTAGGCGAGAGAGGGCTGATCGGGCGATCTTCGGGCCTTCCAGGCCTGAAGAACTCCTCCGAAACCGCCCAATCCATGCCTTTCGAGAGGCCTCATCCCTTCCGGGAAGTCGGGGCCACAAAAAAGCGAAAAAGGGGTTGGCATCGTGCGCAAGATGATCTATCTTGGCAGGCACATCTCTAGGCTCCGGGGGCGGAAATCAATAAACGGGCTTAGTTCGATTCCGGCGTGGTGGCCGTGCTTGGGCCCGGGTCAAGACCTGACGCCACGCGCTAGCGAATATCCCTTCAGTCCCTGGCATCCTGCTAAATAGGTGACGAGTCGTTCCTAAGTTTTGAAGGAAGGGCCAGCCGTGAAATCTCCTAGTCTCCTGCTGAGGGCTTTTCTCTCTTTCTGTTTGTGCTTGCCTGCAAGCGTTTACTGCGCCGCATCTGAGGGTTCATCCGGTTCGCCATCCGACACTACGACCAGTGCCAAGACCCCTGAAATTCCGCAGCCCGCACTGTCGTCGGACACCGTGGCCATCCCGGGACCGCTGCGTTCATTTTTGCGCATGGCCGGCATCAGCCAGAAGATTTCACTGGACGAAGTCCTGCCCCTGCTCGCTCGCAATGTGGCGGTTGAAGGCTACCAGGGACGCAAGGACAGGACGGGCCGGCCCACTGAATTCCTGATCTTGCTGAAACGGTATGTAGACCAGGCCAGGGAACTGGTCAAGCTGGCGGGCGCTGAAGGGACGATTCGGGTTTCCGGTTGTGACCAGGCCGGGCCCCTGCTGGATATTCTGGGCTACCGGCTGCGACAAGGTTGCGGAAAGGACGCTGCCCTGGAGACGGCCGATCCGGAACGCGCATTTCTGACCATCGATTCCGGATTTCCTCTGGCTGAGCTGGAGATAGACCTGCAAACCGGCAAGCCTTTCATTTGCCCTTTTTCGACTTCTCCGGTGCCGCTCCTGTTCACCGCCGCTGAATGGGCGCAGTCGGCGGACCCCAACGCCCAGGCCGATGTGCTCGACCTGTTGCTGGATGATCCCACGCTGGCACGGCTCTACTGGGCCGTGGCCCGGATGGACACCGAAACCAATACCAATCTGCGGCAATTTGCTGGAATCCCAAAGCTCCTGCCCTTCGCTTCCGTCCTCGATTTTTACGGCAGTCACATTTCCATTCGAAACGGACGCATCGTCGTACCCGGTGGACCGTCTGCGGAAGCTGCATGGAAGGACCTTGCAGAGGCCAGTCCGGACTCGCCGAAAGACTTCGTGGCTCGTCTGCTGGCCAAGGATGAAGGCTGGCTGGCCGCCTATTTCGACACGCTTTCCCGCCTGACGCCGGCGCAGCAGGTCTATTTCGCCGATGCTCACCGCTTGCCGCGTTTCTACGACGCGCTGCGTGGAAAAGACACTTCACCCGCTCCATCCCGACCGGTGTTCCGGCCCGATCCTGACCTCCTGCTGCTGGTGACACGCCTGGAACTGGATTCGTCAGGCCAGCCGAGAGTGCCGGGAAACCTGCAAGTGTGGGAGCAGATTCTCAAGCAGAAGACAGACTCCAAGATCGTCCGCCAGTGGGCCAAGCGCGCCAATCATTGGAAAGATCCCGATCAATTAGTGGAGGCGTTATTTGCCGTCTCCCGGCAGGATTCGGACGAGGGGCCGCTGAAAATCTATCTGATGCTGAGCGCCATCGACAGCACCCGGCCGGCGGGGCGGCGCTTGAGTCCGCAGACCGTCCGTTTGCTGGGGGACAAGTTCGCCCGCTACGGGAACCAGTACCTGATTTTCTCCGAGTTCCGGGAACTGACGGATGATTCCATCACCCGTTTCCTGAGCGTGGCCGACACCCTCGACAAAATTTCCAATGTCACGCTGCGGGCCAATGCGCTCGGTATTTTCCAGTCCAACGTCGGACTCTGGCAAATACTGGCGCGCCAGGGACAAATCCCGGCGGCGCACGTGAACGAGTCCTGGCAGGCGGTGATTAGTCCTTTCGCCTCCGGAGTTCCCTCCGCGGCGCAATTGTTCGATTCGGCTCGCACCTCGGTGCGGGAATTGTGGAAGGCTGCCGCGGGCAGATCGGATCTTTCCGAAGGAGAAGTCATCGCGCTGCTGGCCGGTCCCAATCAGTCGCAACCCGATGGCCAGAGAGTGCGGCAAGAACTGGCCGACCGGATGCACTCGGTGATGGATGGGCAGCGCCTGGTCTCGCTCGACACGCTGCTCGCCCTGGGAGAGGGCTTGGATGAACTGGCGCAAGGCAAGGATGTAGGTGACAGCCTGATTCCGTTGGCTGGGCAGCTTCGGGAATTCGAGATGCCGCGTCCGATGTTTACCAGCAGCGAGCGCAGCGAATGGGCCGCCGGATTCTATAACACGCGGCACAGTTCCTTGCAGACGCGAACCGACCTGGCGAAAATCATCAAGTCCCCCAGCTCCAAAAAGGATTTGGTGGATGCGCGCGGGCTGGTCGTGCCTTTCCTCAGAGACACGCTGGTGGGTTTGAACTACGCCTACTACGAGCCGCCGGGTTCTCAGATTCTTCTGAACAATCCTCTCTTCGTGCGCTCTCACGATTTTTCCGGAGAAATGGCGATCGGAGGAGGGCAGTCCTGGCATGTGCCGCATGTGTTCGGATCCGGCTTGCCCGCGGGCGGTGGCGCCCATCTGGCTGGTTCGTTGGCCGATCTGCCTTTCGTTCTGGCGGAAGCCGAGCAGGATTTTATCGTCCCGGAAAATGTGCAGGCCTTGATCTGGCATGAACTCGTGCCCGGCCTGGTCACCAGCGCGACTCTGCCGCGTTGGTGGGGCGTGATCGCGAAATGAATTGCACGCGGTCACTCTCTACCAGAAGACAGGCGAGGAGTTAGTCACTGCTTCCGCACAGGATGAAAATTTGCGCAAGGCAGTGCTGGCTATTCTCGGTGAACGGATGGCTCCCCAGCGGTCGGAGCGAGTCGAAAAGGCTCTGCGGGCCGGAGCCGTGGACGAAGCCCTTTCCCGCGTGATGCCAGGCGAGACTTTCTATCTCACGGCAGAATTCCGGCAGAGATTTCCTGGACAAATCAGCCACTGGGGAAAAGCCGGCGAGGAGCTGGAAAATCTTTCCAGCCAGTATCCCGCGGAAGTGAGCTGGAAGCGGCTGTCCGAGGATTTCGGCGTTCCTCATCCCGCCTTGGCGCAAAGTTATTCTCGAGAGTTGCTGCGAGTGAAACCCTTTCCGGCATTCATGGGTTACTCCAGCCGCCTGTTGGCCGAGTCCTGGGATTCCAACAATCTGTACTGGGCGCGACTGGCGGATGAACAGGGTTATGCGCCCGCCATGCTGAACCGCCTGGTCCCGGAACTCACGTATCGGATGGTGGAGAAAATTTTTGCCACCGACTTCGAGGACTGGCCGGCGATGCTTCGAGCCATGCGGGAAACAGGCGACGAATTTCGGCGCGGCAAGATTGCCTCGTTGCCGAAGGTGGCTTCGAGCACAACCGTTCCGTAGCCGCGTCTGAAGTACAAAATTTTGATCAAGATCCCGAAGCCGGATGCAGCGGCCGGGGAAGGTGAAACAGAGATATGGCAAAACAATTTCTTCTTTTTCTTCTGCTTTTTGCGGCGGCCCTGTATGGCCCGATCAATCGAGCGACGGCACAGGAGGCTGAGACCAAGATTCGGGTTGAAGTCGACATGGTGCAGTTGAATGTGGCGGTGATGGATAGTAAGGGGAACTATGTGACCGGGCTTCGTCCCTCGGACTTCGTCGTGACCGAGGATGGCCTTCCGCAGAAGGTGGCCACTTTCGGCGAAGGCAACGAGGCGACTCGAATCGTTAACTCCAACGGGTCGGAGTCTGACAAGCCAGGAGAGCTTCGCAGCCGCACCCAGCATGGTTCGGCAGACGCCTCGGAGGGCCCGTCGGAGTTGGGTTCTGAGCTGGGCTCCGTTATGGCCGGGGCCAATGTCTTCATCTTGTTCGACACCAGCAACTACATGTACCGGGGTTTTGTGTTCGCCCAGGACGCGATTGCTGAGTTTGTGCGCTCGCTCGACGGTCCGGACCGCGTAGCCTTTTACTCCTACAGCCGCGATCTTTCCCGGGCCACCACTTTGACCCCGGACCGCTCGCAAGTCCTGCGGGGAGTGCGGACCACGGTCGCCGGTGACGATGCCGCGCTGTACAACGCCCTGCTGATGACGGTCCGGGATGCGGGCCAGAACACGGGCAGGAAAGTGATCGTAGTGTTCTCGAACGGACCCGACAACTACAGCATGGTGCCGCCGGAAGATGTTGCCGAGTTGGCGCAATCGAAGGGCATCCCTATTTATATGATCAGTACGCGGGAGGCCAAGCTGGAGCCGATTTCGAGCACGGTGTTCAAGCGCATGAGCGCGGCGACCGGCGGCGAAGCGTACTTTGCCAAGACCTGGAAGCAGCAGCAGAAGGCATTCGCTTCCATCCGCAACGATCTGGCGCACCTCTACTCGTTAAGCTATTACCCACAAGCCAACCCCAACCGCGGATGGCGCGCGATCACGGTGAAGCTGGTGGGAGACCGTGCCAAGGGCTGCCGCGTACGAACCCGGAATGGTTACCGCCCGCAGTCAACTCATGTGTCTGCTGAAACGGTCATGCCGCCCTCGGCGCAGGGGCCGGCATCTCCGTCACCGAACTGAAATCGCGCCCGGCGAACTCAATAGCGGGAGCCTCGTGTCCCCCGCGCGCGCGGTCAAGATTCAAGTCGAAATCTTTCCTTTGAGGGGATCGTCGCAAGAAAGTAATGGCAGCGGCGCGGGGTAAACGTTTACTATTTCCCCCGCCAGTATCCTAGGAGATCACCCACATGTTTTCCGCCAATCGGCGACGCTTCCTGCGTCAAGCTTCTACCGCCGGAATCGCATGTTCCACGAATTTCATGTTTGGCCGTTTCTTGTCGGCGCAGACTGCCGCCCCCGAATTCCAGCGATGTAGTCCGGGTCTACGTTGACTCGCGGCGCACCGTGGCTCCGCTCGATCGCAATCTGTTCGGGTCGTTTCTCGAGCATCTGGGGCGGGCCATCTACGAAGGCATTTACGATCCCGGATCGAAGCTCGCGGACTCGAACGGCTTCCGCACGGACGTGATGGACGAGATACGCCATCTCGGCGTTCCCATCATTCGTTATCCCGGCGGAAATTTTGTTTCCGGATACAACTGGCTCGACGGTGTGGGCCCGAAGCAGGACCGTCCTCGGGTGCTCGACAAGGCGTGGAATGCGCTGAACACCAATCAATTCGGCACCAACGAGTTCATGACGTGGTGCAAGGCTGTGGGCACGGAACCACTGATGGGCCTCAATCTGGGCACGGGAACTCCGGAACAGGCGGCCGCGCTGGTGGAATATTGCAACGTGGAAAAGGGCACGAAGTGGAGTGACCTGCGCCGCAAGCATGGCATTGCCGATCCCTACAAAGTGAAGCATTGGTGCCTGGGCAACGAGATGGACGGCCCCTGGCAAATCGGACACATGACCGCCACCGAGTACGGCCTCAAGGCTCAGGATGCAGCGCGGCAGATGCGTTATGTCGATCCCTCCCTTCAGCTGATTGCCTGCGGATCCAGCGGTCCTTTCATGCCCACCTATCTCGAGTGGGACCGCGAAGTCCTGGAGCAGTGCTACGACTACGTGGACGGACTCTCCCTGCATCGCTACCTGGGAAACACTCCGGAAGACACCGGCGGGGACAGTGCGAAGTATCTGGCGATGAACCTGAGCATGGAGAGGCAGATCGCTGAGAGCATCGCGGTTTGCGATCTGGTGCGCGGCCACAAGCGTTCACCGAAGAAGCTGTGGCTCTCGTTCGATGAGTGGAATGTCTGGTACCGCGCGCGCAGCGGGGACGCGGTGAACGGCCATGGCCAGGAAGCGCCGCATTTGCTGGAAGAGGTCTACAACCTCGAAGATGCCCTGCTGGTGGGCGGCCTGGTCAATACCTTGATCCGCAATGCGGACCGGGTGAAAGTGGCTTGCCTGGCTCAGTTGATCAACGTGATCGCTCCCATCATGACCAACTCGACTGGCATGGTCCGCCAGCCGATTTACTACCCCTATAGCTGGGCGCTGCAATTTGCCCGCGGCTCCGTGCTCAATCTTCTGGTCGAGTCTCCTACGTACGAAGTGAAGGGAATGGGCCAAGTTCCGTATCTGGATGTGGTCGGAACCATTAATCCGGAAGACGGCAAGAGCTCGCTCTTCGTTCTGAATCGTGACCTTGCCAAGGCCCACACGGTCGAAGTCAATTGGCAGGACAAGGCTCCGGCGCGGGTGCTCTCGTCGTCGCTTCTGACCGGCGACGATCTGAAGGCATTCAACAGTTTCGACGCGCCGCAAAGAGTGGCTCCACGCACTTTGGACAAACCGTCAATTACGGGCGGACGAGCGAAGTTTGAAGTGCCGGCCCGTTCTTACTCCGTAATTCAGTGGGGGGCGTAACGTGATTGGACGCAGAGAGTTTATCTTTAACAGTGTGGCGGGCGCAGGCTACGTGTGGCTGGCCCGCGCCTCGCCGTTTGCGGCCGCGGACGCCATTGGAGACGACTCTCGGATCGAGGTCTTGTTGGGAGAGCCGCTAGGAACAATTTCGCCGAATATTTACGGACACTTCACCGAAAACCTCGGGGGCGTGATCTACGACGGCGTCTGGGTCGGCGAGAAGTCAAAAATTCCCAACCTGAATGGCATCCGCAAAGAGCTGGTAGATGAGATGCGTAAGATCAAGGCGCCCGTCATCCGCTATCCCGGCGGATGCTTTGCCGACAGCTACGACTGGCGCGATGGCATTGGCCCAGCGGACAAGCGTCCGCGGCGCACCAACTTCTGGATCCAGGACGAGACGGCTGCCGGTCTCGCCAGCCACAAGTACGATCCCAATCAATTCGGAACCGACGAGTTCATCCAGTTCTGCCGGTTGATTGGAAGCCAGCCTTATCTTGCGGCCAATGTGCGCAGTCTGCCTGCCGCCGAATTCTACCGTTGGGTCGAGTATTGCAATTCACCCGCGGGCAGCACGACGCTGGCGGATGTGCGTGCATCCGCAGGACACGCCGAGCCTTACGGGGTCCGCTATTGGGGCGTCGGAAACGAGTCGTGGGGTTGTGGCGGAAATTTTACGGCGCAGGAATATGCGGTGGAATTTCGCCGCTACACAGCATGGGTGCCCCGATATGCCCCGCGCAATGTCGAGCCGCTGTCATTCATTGCCTCGGGGCCGAATGACGACAAGTGGGATTGGACGCGCGAGTTCCTGGAAGAGATCTTGCGCAAAGGCCGCGGAGAGCTACGTTCCATCTACGGCCTGGCGCTTCACTACTATGCCTGGAACCTGAGCCGGGGCCGCACCCAGAACTGGGTGGAAGGCAAGGGCGATGCCCTTCAGTTTGATGCCGTGGACTGGTATGAACTGCTGCGCCAGGGCGATGTCATGGAATCGTTAATCAACGGTCACTGGCAGGCGATGGGCGAATTCGACCGCGAACACGCCATCAAGTTGGTAGTGGACGAGTGGGGCCCGTGGTACAAACCGGGCAGCGAGGCCACTCCCGGTGACATTATTGAACAGACGCCGACCCTGCGGGACGGGCTGTTCAGCGCCATGACCCTCGACACCTTTAACCGCCATCCCGAGAAGGTGACCATGGCCAACTGTGCCCAGCTGATTAATTGTCTGAACAGTTTGTACCTGGCGCACGAGGACAAGTTCTGCGTCACTCCGGTCGGCCACATCTTTTCCATGTATGCGGCACACCAGGGAGGACAGGCCTTGCGGACCATCTTCTCTGCGCCTGGAGTAAATTACGATCGCGATGGCAAGCCGGCTTCTTTCTGGGGGCTGAACGGTTCCGCTTCGCTTCGCGACAAAGAGCTGGTCTTGACCGTCGTGAATCCCCACCTGAGCGCAGCCCGCGAAACCAGAATTGGAATTCGCGGTGCGAATCTGAAGTCAGGCACGGCCACAACCCTGACTCATTCGGACATTCATGCGCATAACACCTTCGCTGAACGCACCGCCGTGAGTCCTCAAACCAAAGCATTGGATTTACAACGGGGAAATCTGGTCTACAGTTTTCCCGCTGCTTCGGTGACCAGTCTGTCGTTGTCGCTGGAGTAGAGAGGGAAGTGCAGGTTGGTTAAAGCGAAGCCAATCGCGTCATACTTCCTGCACTGGAGTTCCACGCCATTTTTCCGCCGGCCGCGGCGCGTCGGAAATCAGGCGGGTTGATTCGCGCAGGACAAGGTTCGTTTTCAGTGTGTACTCGCTTCCGTTCGGCAAGGGGGTTTCCCGCTCAATCTCCGCCAGCAGCGCATTGAATGCCAATCGCGCCAGTTCCGGCTGGGACATCTGCACCGAAGTCAGCGGAGGCAGCACAAACTGGGCCAGGCGGATATCGTCGAATCCGATGACCGAGAGGTCGCGCGGAATCGAAATACCTACGTCATGACTCTCACGCATCACACCGATGGCAGTCATGTCATTGGAACAAAGAACCGCCGTGGGGCGGACCGATCCTGCGAGCAACCTGGCGAAGGCCTTCATGCCGCCTTCCATGGTGTGGTCGCCTTCAATTATCAATGCCGGATCCAACTCCAGGCCGATCTCTTCCATGGCTCGCAAGAACGCCTGTTGCCGCGCCATAGCGGATTTCAACCGCAACGGGCCGGTAATAAACGCGATTTTTTCGTGGCGAAGTGCGGCCAGGTGTTGTACCGCCTGACGGATCCCGTGCAGGTAGTCGATCTTGATGTTGCTAACCTTCGGGCGAGCCGGTCCGACATCGACAAATACCAGGGGCACCTTCCTTAGCCTCAAGTCCTCGAGCAGGCACTCTTCCATTCCGAAGGTCATCACCGCCACCCCTTCAACCCGGCGCTCAATCATCCGCCGGACAGCGCTTTCCATGCGTTTGGGGTCATGCCCGGTGGAAGTGAGAAGGATCTCGTAACGGTGCTGCACCGCAATGGTTTCGAAGACTTGAACGATCTCTGGAAAGAAGGGGTTGGTGATCTCGGAGATGATCAGACCAAAAATCCGGCTGCGTCCTGAGACCAAAGCCCGCGCCTGCGTATTCGGATAGTAGCCTAGTTCTTCGATTACGCTCCAAACCCGCTTGGCTAGCGCGGGGTTGACGGTGGGAACCCGGTTAATGGCTCGGGACACCGTCGCGGTTGAAACCTTTGCACGTTTTGCGATCTCCCGAATGTCCATAGGCCCGTTCAGCCGATAAAACGATCCCCCGGATTCTAGCACGGCAAACGTTATCCCCACTCGAATGCGCAAATGGGAACCTACGTCGGGGGGCGGCGATGGATCGGCGAAGCAAAGCCGCCCACTTCAACGGGAGCGGAATGGATTCGGCCAATGGGTCGTCACGCCCGGCGGATAGGGCCCAGGCAGCACGTGAACAGCTGTCCCGAGCTCGAACGGGAGATTGAGTAAACGTTTTCTCAAGATGCGATAGATTCCTCTGTACCCGTCCCATCGCCCGCCTTTTCCATGAAATCCTAGGATGAAGGGGCGGGGACCGTAGGAACCGCAGGTCTTGCCATTTCCCTGATTGACAAAAACAGTGAGGTGAACTATTTTGACGTTTCAAATAGTAAACGATTACTCAATACATATCGGAACTTTGCTCAGGGAAACAGCTCCTCTATGCTCTTGCCTCGGTTGCGGGAAGAAGTGCTGGAATCGAACTTGGAGTTGGTGCGAAGGGGATTAGTTCTCTACACTTTCGGCAACGCCAGCGGCATCTCCCGGGAGCAGAAATTGGTGGTCATCAAGCCCAGCGGCGTTCCCTACGAGGTAATGAAGCCCGAGCATCTGGTAGTCACCGATCTGGAGGGCAAGATCGTGGAAGGCAATCTCAGGCCCTCCTCCGACCTTCCTACTCATCTTGTCCTCTATCGCGACTTCCCGGATATTGGCGGAGTGGCTCACACTCATTCCGAGTACGCGACTTCATGGGCCCAGGCGCGCCGGCCGATTCCGTGCTTCGGCACGACTCACGCCGATTCCTTCCACGGTCCGGTTCCGGTCACTGAAGTCATGGCGGACGCCGAAATCGCGACCGACTACGAGAAAAACACAGGACATGCTATTGTTCGAGCTTTTGAGAGGGTGGGATATGCTTCCGTGCCGGCGGTACTGGTGGCCAACCATGGCCCTTTTGCGTGGGGCCCTGATCCAGCCACAGCGTCACACAATGCCGTAATTCTGGAGGCGGTGGCGCGGATGGCATTTTTCACCGTGAACATCAATGCTGAGGCCAAACCACTCGGCCGCGGGCTGCACGACAAGCATTATTTGAGAAAGCACGGGTCCAACGCGTACTACGGGCAGGCAAAGGAAACAAAATGATGCCAATTCTGGCAGTGAATGTCCCGGCGCAACTTGTGCATTTGTCCACCGTGGATCTGATCATTATCGCCTTCTACTTCGTGTTGGTGCTCACGATAGGGTTTTATCTGCGCGGGCGGGCCAATACCGGCGAAGACTTCTTCATGGCCGGGCGCGAGATGACGGCCTGGGTGGCCGGTCTCAGCTTCCTCTCGGCGAACCTGGGCGCGCTCGAATTAATGGGCTGGGCCGGATCGGCCTACCAGTACGGCATTCTGGCCACTCACTGGTATTGGATCGGCGCCATCCCCGCGATGCTGTTCCTGGCGCTGGTCATGATGCCGTTCTACTACATTTCCAAGACCCACTCCGTTCCGGGCTATTTGAAGTTGCGTTTCGGCGAACCCAGCCGTGCCCTCTCCGCAGTGTCTTTCGCATTCATGACCGTGCTCATGAGCGGCGTCAACATGTTTGCCATGGCCAAGGTCATGCAGATTGTGCTGGGTTGGGATATCAATTTCAGCATTTGGGTTTCGTCTCTTACAGTCGCGGTCTATGTAACCCTGGGCGGGCTCCGCTCGGCCATCTTCAACGAAGTGCTGCAGTTTTTCCTCATCTGGGCGGGTGCGCTGCTCATTCCGATTCTTGGATTGTATGAAGCCGGGGGCTGGACCAATCTCAAGCTGCAAATTGCAGCCAGAGCATCCGACCAGTACGTCCATCTCTGGTCTGGCCTGGGTTCATTCACTGCTAATCCGATGGGCATCCACTGGACCGGCATTGTGTTTGGACTCGGCTCTGTAATCTCGATGGGCTACTGGACGACGGATTTTCTGGTGGTGCAACGCATCCTTGCCGCCAAGGACATTCGCAGCGCGGAAATGGCGCCCATTATCGGCGCCGGTTTCAAGATGATGGTGCCACTCATCGTGATCCTGCCCGGACTGCTGGGCTTGGCCGTATTGCCGATGAAGCTGGTTCCGGAATCGGTGGCGGCAGCCACCGGCTCTCATAGCTACAACGACGTCCTCCCGCTGATGCTGGCCCGTTACTGCGGTCCAGGGCTGCTAGGCCTGGGAATTACGGCGCTGATTGCCGGTTTCATGTCTGGGATGGCCGGCAACGTGAGCGCATTCACCACGGTCTGGACGTATGACATCTACCGCCCGCTCATTAATAGCAAAGGCACAGACCATCACTACGTGAACATGGGGCGCTGGACCACCGTGATCGGAGTGTTAATCAGCGTTGGCACCGCGTATCTGGTGATGCAGTTCGCCAGCATCATGGACTACGTGCAAGCCCTCTTCAGTTTCTTCATTGCTCCCCTTTTTGGAACGGTCATCCTGGGGATGCTCTGGAAGCGGGCGACCGGCCCTGCGGGGTTTTGGGGATTGCTGTGTGGAACCCTGTCTTCAATCGGGATGTGGGCATGGGTCAAGCTCGATCCCAGCGCTCTGCGTTATGTGGCTCTTTCGCCGCATGCCAAAGCTTTGGCCCAGGATATGTATCAGGCGCTCTGGTCTTTCGTGGTGTGCGTAGTTGTTACCGTGGTGGTCAGCATGGTGACTACACCTAAGTCGGACGAGGAATTGACCGGCCTGGTCTACGGATTGACGGAAGTGCCGTCCATCGGGGATGTTCCGCTCTACCAGAAGCCTCTTTTCTGGGCGGGCGTGGTGACGGTGATTTTCTTCGTGTTGAATATCATTTTCTGGTAGACGGAGGCGCGGCATGATTTCCATCTGGTTCTTTATTGGCATCTCGCTGGCCGTGAATGGCGCATTGATTTGCGCCGCAGGAATCTACCAGGTGATCAATCCTCCGGCGCATCCGGATGTTGTCCTCTTCAACTTGCACGCGAATGTGTGGTGGGGCGCGGTGCTTTTGCTGGTGGGATTGATCTATTGCGTGAAGTTCGCCCCGAAACGGCACGCGTAAGGCATTCGATTTTCCAAAGGCAGGGTATGGCGACCAAGAAAATGACCATGGGCCTGATTGTAGGCAACCGGGGTTTTTTCCCGGATCATCTGGCCAAGAGCGGCCGGGAAGAGATGCTGCGTGTGTTGGCGGCGGCCGGAATGGATGTGGTGGGGCTGACTCCGGAAGAAAGTAAGCACGGCGCGGTCGAAACCAGGGAAGAGTCCAGGCGCTGCGCCGATCTATTCAAAAAGAATCGTGACCGGATCGACGGCGTCATCGTGACTCTCCCGAATTTCGGGGAAGAGCGGGCGATCGCCGATGCCTTGCGGTTGGCGGACTTGCGCGTACCGGTACTGATTCAGGCCACGCCCGACGATCCCCAAAAAATGACCATTGCGTTCCGCCGCGACAGCTTCT
The DNA here is from genome assembly GCA_963698825.1 of Terriglobia bacterium. Lineage (GTDB taxonomy): Bacteria > Acidobacteriota > Terriglobia > Terriglobales > Acidobacteriaceae > JAIQFF01. The sequence continues at coordinate 104,161 of CAVOSG010000010.1, forward strand.
GCGGCAAGATGTCGGCCTGCAACAACCTGCGGCAGTACGGCATTCCTTATTCCATCACCACGCTGCACACGGAAAGCCCCGACTCGCCGGAGTTCGCCAGGGACCTGCAATGGTTCGCCGCGGTCTGCCGGGTGGTGAACGGTTTTCGCAACCTCCGGGTGGGGGCGATAGGTGCGCGTCCCACCGCTTTCAATACTGTCCGCTACAGCGAGAAGATTCTGGAATCGCAGGGCATTTCGATCGAGACACTTGACCTTTCCGAGGTGCTGGGCCGCATCGAGCGCATGAAGGACAACAACGATGCCGCGCAGGCCAAGCTGGCCGTGATCAAGAAATACGTGGATTCAAGCGGCGTGCCCGCGACCGCCCTGATGAAGATGGCTAAGCTGGGCGCGGTGGTTGACGATTGGATGGCGGCCACCGAAGTTGCTATCAGCGCAGTGCAGTGCTGGACTTCCATCGAAGAGAACCTGGGCGTGGTCCCCTGCACGATCATGAGCATGATGAGCGACAGCCTGCTCTCGAGCGCCTGCGAAGTGGACATCTGCGGTGTGCTCGGCATGCACGCATTGCGGCTGGCGTCAGAGACCCCCTCCGCGCTTCTCGACTGGAACAATAACTACGGGCCTGATCCCAATAAGGCGGTCTGCTTCCATTGTGCCAACCTGCCCAAGCATTTCTTCCGCTCGGTCAAAATGGATTTCCAGCAGATTATCGCGGGCACCGTGGGCAGAGAGAACACCTACGGAACCGTGGTCGGGCTGATCAAGCCGGAGAAAATGAGCTTCGCCCGCTTCTCTACCGATGACACCGCGGGCAAAATGCGGGGCTATGTGGGCGAAGGAAAATTTACCGACGATCCGCTGACTACCTTCGGCGGCGCCGGTGTAGTCGAGATTCCGCAGATGCAAAAGCTGCTGCACTATATCTGCGAAAACGGCTTCGAGCATCACGTAGCCGCCAATCTCTCCAGTGTGGCGCCGGCCGTCTACGAGGCCACTACACGCTATCTGCACTGGGACATGTATCACCATTCAGAGAATAACGGGGCCTGCTGATGGCGATTGTGGCGGGAGTTGACTTCGGAACGCTGAGCGTCCGCGTCTCCATTGTGGACAGCGAGCGCGGGTTGCTCGAGTCTGCGATCGCGGAATATCCTCTGCACCGCAAGCGCGAAGATCCGGAATACGCCACCCAGTCGCACGAAGATCACATGCGTGCGCTGGCTGCCGCTACCCGCGAAGCGGTGAAGAAAGCCGGCATCTCAGGCGACCAGGTAGAGGCCATCGCGCTCGATACCACCGGCTCCTCGGTAATTCCCGTAGGCAAGGACCTGCAGCCTCTCGACGAATACTACTTGTGGTGCGATCATCGGGCCAAGGGCGAGGCCGCGGAGATCACGGCGGCTGCTCACCGCGAAAAGCTGGAAGCCATCGACTGGTGCGGTGGCGTGTACTCGTCGGAGTGGGGATTTTCAAAGCTCCTGCACTGGCTCCGGCATAATCCCGCAAAGCGTGCGGAGTTTGTTTCCGCGTTCGAGCACTGCGACATGGTGGCGGCCACGCTGTGCGGCATTACCGATCCTAAAAAAGTAAAGCGCAGTATCTGCGCCATGGGCCACAAGTGGCTCTGGAACCGGGCTCTCGGCGGTCTGCCGCCGGAGAAGTTCCTGGTCAAGGTGGATCCGCTCCTGGCGGGCGTGCGCGAAAAGCTGGATGGCGAATACGCCACCTCCGACCAGATCGCGGGAACACTCTCCAAGTCGTGGGCCGAAAAGCTGGGGCTGAAGCCCGGCATCCCGATTCCGGTCGGGGCGTTCGATGCGCACTGGGACGCGATCGGAGCCGGCTGCGGCACCGATGACATGGTGAATGTGGTCGGAACCTCCACCTGCATCATCGGGATCACGCCTTCGGTAAATCTTGTTCCCGGGGTGTGTGGCGTGGTGCAGGGAAGCGTGCACCCAGGCCGGACTGGAATCGAAGCGGGACTCTCCGCCGTCGGCGACATTTTCAACGCGATTGCGACTCGCGCCGCTACGGACGTTAAGACCCTGAGCCAGGGCCTGGAGAAGTATCGCGCGGGACAAACCGGGCTGCTGCGCATGACCTGGGACAACGGCGACCGCACGGTGCTGGTCAATCCAAACCTGCGCGGCGTCACCCTGGGTTGGAACCTTCAGAGCACAGCACAGGACGAGTTGTTCGCCGCCATCGAAGGCACGGCGTTTCACACCCGCGTGATTCTCGACCGCATGGCCGGCCATGGCGTTCACATCAAGCGTGTGATCAACGCAGGCGGAATTCCGCAGAAAAATGACGTACTGAATCACGTTTACGCCAATGTGCTGGGGCGTCCTGTGCTGGTTCCGAGCAAGAGCGTGACTAGCCTGGGTTCGGCGATTTTTGCTTTCCTCGCGGCCGGAACCTTCAAGACCATCGAAGACGCGCAGAAGAAGATTTGCTCTCCCAACCGTGTATTTGAACCAGACAAGTCCGAGCAGCGCGTCTATGAAGAACTCTATCCTCTCTACAGCAAGCTTTATTTCTCCCTCGGCGATCCCAAGGATGCGTTCGGCGGGGTACTGCCGACCTTGATCCGCGTCGCCGAGTCGGTGCATAAGCCAACGGCATAGCGGAGTACAAGTACGCTCGCGCCTACATTAAAATAGGCAGTCTTGCCTGTTGCCCCCAAACTCGACCGCTTGCGCGTCGTCCTGGTGTCATCGCGCAATCCGCTCAACATTGGCGCTGCGGCTCGCGCTATGAGTAATTTCGGCTTTTCCAAGCTGCGCGTGGTGAACCCGTACGAGAAGGCATTTCGAAACGCTGTTTCCGCGGTCGGCGCCGCGGACCTGCTGGCCAGCGCGGAGGAATATGAAAGCGTCGCTGATGCCGTCGCCGACTGCCCGCTGGTGGTGGGCACGACGGCGGTGCGGCACCGGGAACTTCAGCATCCGCTGCGGCGTCTGGAACTCGGCGGGCGCCTGATCCGCAAACAGATGGCTTCCGGCCCGGTGGCGCTCTTGTTTGGCTCGGAGCGGTACGGACTCTCTAAAGACGATCTGAGCTTCTGCCATTGGCTGATCCGCATTCCGACCCGGGAGCAGAACATTTCGATGAACCTGGGTCAGGCGGTCGCGGTATGCCTGTACGAACTGATTCGGGAGGGCAGGGCGGCGGCACGACCCGAAAAGCACAAACTCGCCACCTCCGGCGAGATCGAACGCATCACGCCCTTGCTTTCCGACCTGCTGAGCACCAGCAGCTACATGCTGCCGCAGCGCGCGGCCGATACGGAGCAGCGAATTCGCCGCATGCTTCGTCGTCTCATGCTTTCGGCACAGGACGTCGAAGCCTGGATGGGAATTCTGCGGCATGTGCAGTGGCGTCTACGGCCGGAGAAACGAAAGACAGACTGATGAAAGACCGGTCGACCTGCCCCTTCGTGATTCTTGGGAAGGCACAAATCATTTACACTAAGGCAAATGTCTGACCGGATCGTGTGTTCGTGCATCACTTGCCCCAAGTGTGGAACCTGGGTCGTCGTCGAACGGGAAATGACCCGGGAAACTAACAAAGAAACGCTGAATGCGACGTGTCCCGGCCCCGAGTGCGGCAAGCAATTTTCTTTTGCCCCAGGGGAAACCAAGGTCTTTGAGTTGCCGATGAACCTCTTCGAACGCCGCCACTTCTACCGCTCTGAGTTGGCATAGACCCGGCGGGAGCTACAGCGCCACTAGGGACTCGCACGGCGGCGATGTTAAGATCGTATTCAGCAAGCCAGTCTGGTAAGCAATCAGAGGAGCGTGCATGAGATTCGAACTGCTGGCACTCTATGGCGGTCCCGATCAGGTGATGACGGTGACTTCCGGGCTGGCCAGCATCCTCGGCCTTCTGTTGCTTTTCTGGAACAAGGTAGTGGGAATCTTTTTCAAGGTCGTACGGAAATTCAAGCGTTCCGATACGCCCGCCGCAGTCGATGCTCCCAAGAACAGTCCTACAGGAACTCCGTAGTCACGGGTCCGCTTCTTGCGCAAGAAAGTCATCGTCATCGGTTTGGACGGGCTCGAGCCTGGCATTGTGGAAGCCATGCTGGAACGAGCAGAGCTCCCGAACCTCGCCAAAATTCGTGCCGCCGGCAGCTACTCCCGTCTGAAAACCACTTATCCGGCACAGACCCCGGTCGCCTGGTCGTCGTTCGTCACCGGCACCAACCCGGGCGGACACGGAATTTTTGATTTCATCAGTCGCGATCCCACAACCTACTTACCCGATGTCGCTTTAACCCGCTTTGAACGGCCGAAGAATATGCTGGCCCAACCGCGTGTGGTTAACCGGCGGCAAGGCGTGCCGCTGTGGCAGCCGCTTTCGGCGGCGGGTATTCCCAGCACCATCCTGCGCTGCCCTTGTACTTTCCCTCCTGAAGCTGTGCAAGGCCGGATGCTGGCCGGAGTGGGCGTACCCGATCTGCGCGGCAGCCAGAGCAAGGGCACGTTCTATACCCAGGACAAGAGCGCAGCCGCGGAGGAAAACGAACAGCTCATTTTTCTGGATTCCGGGAATGCGGTTACGACGCGGGTGATCGGGCCTCGCAACACCAAAGTGTCTCCCGCAACGGATACTTCCTGCGAAGTGCGCGTCCAGGTGGACAAGGCGGCACGCAAGCTGGTGATTCACACGGGTGGCACTCCGGCGAAGATTGAAGTTCCAGAGAAGGGCTGGAGCGAATGGGTGCGCTTCAAATTCAAATTCTCCATGCTGCAATCGGTGACCGGAATCGCTCGCTTTTATGTGCGACAGCTGGAGCCGCATCTGGAGTTCTATCTTTCCGCAGTCAACTTCGATCCCGCAGCGCCCATGTTTCCGGTTTCGGCTCCCGCAGACTACGCGCGAGAGTTAGCCGACAAGGTCGGACTGTTCTCCACGCTGGGCATGGCGGAAGAACACAATGGTTTGAACAATGGCCGCCTCGATGAGGCGGCGTACCTGCAACATTGTGAACTGGTGCTGGGCGAGCGCGAGCGAATGATGCGTTTTGAACTCGATCGTTTCAGCGAAGGCCTGTTCTTCATGCTGTTCGATACGCCCGATCGGGTGCAGCACATGCTGTGGCGCTTTCGCGATCGTGGACATCCCGGTTTTGAGCCAGATCTTTCGCCCGAACTTGCCACTCGGATCGAAGAACACTATCGCCGCTGCGATGCGCTGCTGAGCGCTGTGCTGGACAAGGTGGATGAAAATACGCTGCTGATCGTGCTCTCCGACCACGGTTTTGGAACCTTCCGCCGTGCTTTTGATACCAATACCTGGCTGTGGCAGAACGGGTTGCTGGCTCTTAAAGACAGCCGCAAGCCGGGAGAAGACCCGGCTGAAGGATTTTCTTCGGTGGACTGGTCGAAGACCTACGCTTACGCAGTCGGCCTGGGGGGCATTTATCTGAACTTCAAAGGGCGCGAAAGCGGCGGGATTCTGGAAGAGGGAGGCGAAGCCGAACGGGTGCGGCACGCGATTCAGGCCGGTCTGGCTGGTTTTCCCGATGCCCACACGCAACGCCCTGCGATTCGCAGTGTGGCACGCCGCGAAGAGTTATACTCGGGTGCGTTTGTGGGGAATTCGCCCGATCTGCTGGTAAATTTTCATCGCGGATTCCGGGTTTCCTGGCAAAGCGCGGTGGGTGGATTTGCGCAGGCCTTGCTTGAAGACAACATGCGCCGCTGGAGCGGAGATCACATTGTCGACCCGGAATCGGTTCCCGGGATTTTGTTCATGAATCGCGCGACGCTGCCCCAGCAGGCGCGAATTATCGATCTGGCGCCCACGATCCTGCAATATCTCGGGGTCGCGGCGCCCGAATCCATGGAAGGCGCGTCACTACTGTGACCAATACGACTCTGACGCCATGAAAATCTGCGTGCTCGGACTGGATTGCGCCGCCCCTGAAGTCATCTTTGGCGATGAGCGGCTGGCGAACCTGCGCCGCCTGATGGACCTCGGGGTCTACGGACGACTGGAGAGCGTGGTGCCTCCCATCACCGTGCCCGCCTGGATGTGCATGAGTACCAGCCAGGACCCGGGTTCGCTGGGTGTCTACGGATTCCGCAACCGTTCCGATCATTCTTACGACAAACTTCAGTTCGCCAACTCGGCTTCCATCAAGGCGCTTGCGATCTGGGACCAACTGGCGCGCGAAGGCAAGAAGTCGATCATCGTGGGAGTGCCGCCGAATTATCCTCCGCGTAGGGTGAACGGCATCAGCATCGGCTGCTTTCTCACGCCGGACACGGTCAAGAATGACTTTACCTATCCCCCCGCGCTCAAAGCGAAGATTAACGAGTTGGTGGGGGAGTATCCGGTCGACGTAAAAAACTTTCGCACCGACAAGAAAGACTGGCTCAAGGAAGAGATTTTCAACATGTGCGGCAAGCAGTGGGCGGTGGTGCGCTGGTTGCTGACCGAGCAGGAGTGGGATTACTTCCATTTCGTGGACATTGGTCTCGATCGCATGCATCACGGCTTCTGGAACTATTTCGATCCCCAGCATGTGCAGTTTGAGCCCGACAATCCTTATCAGGACGCAATTCCGGAGTACTACCGTTTGCTCGATGAGCAGATTGGCAGTGTTCTTGAACTGCTGGACGACGAGACTATCGTGCTGGTGGTTTCAGACCACGGAGCGCAGCGCCTGGACGGTGGGTTCGCGATCAACGAATGGCTGATCCGCGAAGGGCTCCTGGTCTTGCACGAATATCCGAAAGGTTTGACGCCCTTTGAGAAATTGAATGTCAACTGGAGTAAGACGAAAGTCTGGAGCGAAGGCGGATACTACGCCCGCGTCTTCTTCAATGTGCAGGGGCGGGAGCCGCAGGGCGTGGTTCCTGCGTCTGAGTACGAATCTTTCAGGAACGAGATGAAGGCACGCCTCGAGGCCTTGCCGGGCGAACACGGCCAGGCGATGAAATCCCTGGTGTTCAAGCCCGAGGAAATCTATCGCAACGTGCGCAACGTGGCGCCCGATCTGATTGTTCACTTCGGCGAGCTTTACTGGCGTTCCATTGGAACCGTCGGACATGCGAAACTTCACGTCCAGGAAAATGATACGGGCCCCGATGGCTGCAACCATGCCCAGTACGGAATGTTCATTCTGACCGCGCCGAATTGTCCGTTAAGCGGCGAGTATGAAGGAGCACGCTTGCTGGATATTGCTCCTACACTCTTGGACCTTGCCGGCTACGAAATTCCCGAAAGCATGCAGGGGCGTTCGCTGGTCGCCGGGATGGAAAAGAAGGGCCCGGGCGGCGGCCCGGACGAGGAATCGGAGAAAATTGTGCACGACCGGCTGGCGGGACTGGGATATGTTTAGCACCGAGAAAAGTTTCGATAGAACACGGGAGCACGACTTTGGTCGTGTCCCCACAGCTCAATGTTAGCGCGGCTTCGGCCGCTGCGGTTCGCTTTTGCGGGAAAATCTCTTCGGAGGAACTATGCTGAGAAAGTCGTTGTTGTGCCTATGGATCGCGGTCTTTCTGCTTCCTGCGTTCGCGCAGACGTCATTCGACGGGAAATCCTGGTGGGACCACGTCAAGGTGCTGGCCGCCGACAACATGGAAGGTCGTGACACGGGAAGCCCGGGGCTGAAGCGAGCGGAAGCTTATGCCGTCGGCCAGTTGAAGTCTGCAGGCCTTCAGCCCGCGGGGACGAAGGGGTTTTACCAGCCGGTGAAATTCGTATCGCGCCAACTGGTGGAGACGCAGTCGAGCGCCGCTCTGGTTCGCGATGGCAAAGCGGAGCCGCTGGCCCTGGGAGAAGATGTGATCTTCGGCACGCGCATCGACCTGGCGCCCGAAGTGGAAGCGCCGCTGGTATTTGTCGGCTATGGCCTGAGCATTCCGGAAAAAGACTTCGACGATCTTGCAGGGCTGGACCTGAAGGGCAAGGTGGCGGTCCTGATCAGCGGCTCTCCCTCGCAGATTCCGTCGGCGCTCGCCGCGCACCATCAAACCGCGGCGGAACGCTGGAAGGCCTTTCGCGAGGCGGGAGCGGTCGGTCTCATCGGGATTCCCAATCCCGCGTCCATGGATGTGCCTTGGGCCCGTACTTCGCTGAACCGGCTGCATGTCAGCATGGACCTGGCGGGCGCGGAGTTCAACGAAACCGAAGGCGAGAAACTGTCACTCACGTTCAACCCGGCGCACGCCGACAAATTATTTGCCGGGTCAGGGCATACCTTCCAGGAACTGGCGGAACTGGCCAAAGAGCGTAAGCCGTTACCGCACTTTCCGCTGACCGTATCTATCCGCGCCAAGGCGAAAATGAAAAAGAAGGTGCTGATGTCGCCCAATCTCGTTGCTTCGCTGGCGGGGAGCGATCCGCAGTTGAAGAATGAGTACGTGGTTCTGTCGGCGCACATTGATCACGTGGGCATCGGCGAGCCGGTCAACGGCGACCGCATCTACAACGGGGCCATGGATAACGCCTCCGGCTCCGCAGTGCTGCTCGATGTAGCCGCCTCTCTCAAGCAGCATCCCGAGAACCTGAAGCGTTCGCTGCTCTTCGTGTTTGTTACGGGAGAAGAGAAAGGTCTGCTGGGATCGAAATATTTCGCGGCCCACCCGACAGTGGAACCTAAATCCATGATCGCGGACATCAACATCGACATGTTCCGGCCACTGGTTCCACTGAAGCTGCTCACCGTACTGGGATTGGCGGAATCGGACCTGGGCGACGCGGCGCGGCAGGTGGCGGAGGCCGACGGTGTTTCCATCCAGGCGGACCCTCAGCCGCTGCGAAATGTTTTTGTCCGCAGCGATCAGTACAGTTTCATTCATCGAGGCATTCCGGCACTGTGCCTGGATATTGCCCCCACCACGCCAGAGCAGGAGAAGATGTATCACGACTGGCTGACCAACCGGTATCATGCGCCGTCGGACGATCTGGACCAGCCGGTTGACCTGCCGTCCGCAGGCAAGTATGAGGGAATTATCCGGCAGTTGATGATCCGAGTGGCAAACGATCCGGCGCGGCCGCAGTGGAAGTCGGACAGCTTTTTCCGGCGCTATGCGGAAGCGAAGAAGAGCGTAGGCAAGTTCTCTGACGAAGCGGTGAGAATCTGTCCTTCCATAAGGAACGCGACTAAGTGCACAGCGGTTTCGATTTGCTGCGCCACGCTTTGTTTCATCGGATGCGTCATTGGCTCCCGTGACCGCCGCCGCAGCCGCTGCGCCGACGAAGGTCGGTGCGTCCGCGGTGTGGCAGATGCCCCAGCAGTTCATGACCAGCGCTCACGCGGCCTGCGACAAATCAGCTTCGTCCGGCTTCGCCGAATGCGTCATCGAGCAGATGGCGAAAGCCGGAGCTTCCGCTGATGCCGTGAGCTTCACCCGGGAACTCTATAAGCAGAGCCATGGCGACGTCGGCATCTTGACAGGTCTGCAGGCGGTCGGCCCGGTCGATATCGCGTGGATCACCTATCCCCTGCGCGCCAATACCAACTATGGGCTTCTGTTTATCAATGGAAAGCCGCCGATCGTAAACGTCGAAGACTTGAAGTTGCTCGATACCAAAACGATGCAGCAGAGTCCTCAGTTCAAGGACCTTAAATTCCAATTTCCCAAGGTGGATGTGTGGCCAGGCGATCGCGACGGGAAAACCTGGCCTAACTCGCAACCCGGTCCGAATGGCGGACTCCAGTTTGTCGGTGGCCTATCCTCTGATCAATGGATGCCACGCCTGCGCGCGTGCCGGCTTTGCCATGTTTAACTGGAATTTCGCAGCCGATGGAAAATTTCTGGGTACGACGTTCGTAGGTATGACGCCACCACCCCTGTAGACCGTCGCGTTCGCGCACGCTGCGTTGCTAAGCACCCCGTTCACTCGGGACAGATGCTATCCTGTTGCACCCATGGGAAGCGTCGCCCTTCTCGCCAAGTTCTTTGCGCTGGCCTTCAGCGCTCTTCTGCCGCTCATTAATCCACTGGGATCTGCGCTGGTATTGCTGGGGCTGGTCGGCCAGGCGCCTGCCTCCGTCTTCCGCGATCTGGCCCGGAAGATTGCCATCCGCACCGCGATTTTTCTTGCAGTGGTCGAGTTGGTGGGGACCGCGCTGCTGGAATTCTTCGGGATTTCTCTTCCCGTGGTGCAGGTCGCGGGCGGACTCGTTCTTGCCTCCATGGGATGGAACTTGCTGAATCAGCACGAGGTCAAAGCTGATCCCGACCGGACCGCTGTGGCGGAGAATAGCTTTGAGTCTCTGGAGCAGAAAATTTTCTATCCCCTGACATTTCCAGTGACGGCGGGGCCGGGCTGCATTGTGGTGATGCTGACCCTGAGCGCCCATGCCTCGGCAAAGGGTGTGCTGAATGATGTAACGGCGCATGTGGGAGTGTTTCTGGCCGTGGTGGCCTTGTGCCTGCTGGTCTATGTTTGCTACGCCTATGCCCCGAAGATCACAGCCAGGGTTCGGCCCCAGACGGCGCACGGCATTCTGCGAGTCATCGCGTTTGTGCTTCTGTGTATTGGGGTGCAGATCACGTGGAACGGGGTGGAATCTCTGCTGAAGACGGTGCTGAAGCCCTGAAGCTCGATCTCCGACGACTGTGCTGTTTCACCGCGACCGGCTGGAGTTTGCCGGTAAATAATCGTTCACCAGAGTGAGCAATTCGTGGTGCAGGAAGGGGCCGCCCGCCAGAAGTCCGGACAGCAGCGGCGACTTGCGGTTGCAGAGCAGGGGCGAATCTTCCAGAGTGCGGATGAACCCACCGCCGCTGCTCACCAGCGCGGCACCGGCCGCAATGTCCCAATCGTGTTTCGGGGTAAGCGTGAAGGTGACGTCGGCGACGCCCACTGAGACCAACGCCAGTTTGTAAGCCACCGAGCCCATGGGACGGACTGTGACTGCAGCCTTCTCGAATCGCTTCCACTCTCCGCGCTTGATCTCGCTTCGGCTGGCCAGGACTACAGCGCCTTCAAGGGTGGTCCGCTGGCTGGCGCGCGCCGGTTTTCCGTTATAGGTGACGCCCGAATCCAGAGAGCCCAGGAAAACTTCGCTGGTGGCGGGATTGCAGATTCCTCCCGCGACTGGAATTCCATCTTCCACCATCGCCACGGAAACGCAGAACTCGGGAATGCCGGCAACAAACTCACGTGTTCCGTCCAGGGGGTCGACGATCCAGACCTGCTTTTTCTCGAGACGGGAGAAATCATCGACGCTTTCTTCCGAGAGCCAGCCTTCGCCTTCGCGTAGCAGTTCTTGTTGCAGCACGGCGTCGACCGCCTTGTCCGCCTCCGTCACCGGATCGTGGCCTGCCTTGTATTCGGCTTCGATCTCTCCCAGAGTGAAGCGCGCGAAGACCTGACGGGCGGATTCCAGGGCTGCCTGTATCCGCTCCAGAGTCTCGGCTTGGGAAGAACTGCTCAATGGGCCAATCGTTCCTGTTCGTTGCGACCTTTGCGGCTCTCGCAGTCTTTTGTCATCGGTCTTCAGAATTTGCTGACGACTGAAGACCGACGACTGACGACCGCAGCCGCAAACAAATCTGCGGAGCCTCGCTCCGCTGGGCGGACGGGGCGTCCGCCCCTACGTTGTCTGTGGCTATGCCCGTTCTCCAATGGCGCCGAAGTAGCCTTCGCGCTCGAGATGCAGAATGATCTCCTGCGCCGCCTCCTCGGGCGTTAAGTCCGCCGTATTGATGACGACCTCGGCATCCTTGGGCTCCTCGTAGGGATCGGAAATGCCCGTGAATTCCTTGAGAATTCCCGCCCGGGCCTTAGCGTAGAGACCCTTGCGATCGCGCTGTTCGCATACCTCGACCGAGGTTGAGACATGCACCAGGATGAATCCGCCCACTGGCTCGATCAACCCGCGCACGTGTTTGCGAGTTGCGTCGTAAGGCGCGATGGGAGCGCAGATCGCGATGCCGCCATTCTTCGTGATTTCAGAAGCGACGTAACCGATGCGGCGAATGTTGATATCGCGATGCTCCTTGGAGAACCCGAGCTCCGACGACAGGTTTTTTCGCACCAGGTCGCCGTCCAGCAGCGTGACCGGGCGTCCGCCGGCTTCCAGAAATTTTGTCAGCAGTACATTGGCGATGGTCGACTTTCCCGAACCGGAAAGGCCGGAGAAGAAAATCGTCACTCCCTGTTTATGCCGCGGCGGATAGCTGCGCCGCAACTCCTGCACCACTTCCGGATAGGTAAACCAGCTAGGAATGTCGCGGCCTTCGTTCAAGCGCTGGCGCAACTCTGTCCCGGAGATGTCCAGGACGCGCGCACCTTTCGGGACCTCGTCGGTGGGGAAATATTTGTCCTGATCTTCCAGGTAAACCATCATGTTGAAGGGCACCATGGTGACGCCGATGTCGGCCTCGTGCTTCTTGAATAGTTCCTGGGCTTCGTAGGGGCCATAGAACGGCTTGCCATCGGTGTCTTTGCCAGGTCCAGCGTGATCGCGGCCCACGATGAAGTGGGTGCAACCGTGATTCTTGCGAATCAATGCGTGCCAGATGGCCTCGCGCGGCCCGCCCATGCGCATGGCCAGCGGCAACAACGAAAGTTTGACCGTTCCGAGTGGGTACTTGGCCGTGAGTAACTGATAACAACGAACCCGGGTGAAATAATCCACATCGCCGGGTTTAGTCATCCCCACCACGGGATGGATTAAAAGGCTGGCCTCCACTTGCTTGGCGGCGCGGAAGGTAAGCTCCTGGTGGGCGCGATGCATGGGATTGCGCGTCTGAAAAGCGACGATGCGGCGCCAGCCCAAGCGAGCGAATTCGGCGCGAAGTTCCGCCGGAGTCAGTCGCAGAGACCGGAAATCATAGTGTGCCGGAGCCTGTGTGCCTTCGAGGCGGCCGCCGACGTACCAGGGATTGGCCTTGCTCATGGTGTAATCCGCGCCGGGATGGGCCTTGCTGGTGCTATTGAACACGGCTTTGGCTTCCGCGCTGCGGTCGGGCTGCCATACGTCCTCGACGTGCAAGACGGCCAGCATGACGCCTTCGGGATCACGCAACGCGACCTTGCTGCTGCCCGGTTTGAGGGATTTGGCGAAGTCCTCGCTGACGTCCAGCGTGATGGGCATGGGCCAGAGCAGCCCGGTGGCCAGTTTCATGTGCTGACAGACGCCTTCGTAGTCGGCGCGATTCATGAAGCCGCGGAGCGGGGAGAAACCGCCGCTGAGGAGCAACTCGAGGTCGCAAAGCTGGCGGGCGGTCAGGTCCCACGAGGGCCACTCGCGCGAGCGAGTTTTTAATTCGTTGATGGTTTCCGGTTGGGCGATGAGATCAACAAGTTCTCCACCGTGTGGGGGAATAAGGTGACTGCTCGAAGTACTCAAACTCTTTGGCCTCCTGGATTTTGGTGCGATTTCTCTGCCAGTAAATGGTGTGGCGTTCCGCCAGCAGCAGAAAATCCTGCCACTTAATGATGTGGGAATGCTGTGTGGGTTGCGGAATTTCTCGCAGCCACTTCTCGCCAGCGTTGGGACTTTGCCGCGAGATCGCCGGGACGCGCTCTTCAACCGATTGCGCTGTAGACGCCCGTTACAATCCAGCGCGACAACAGAATACTTTCATAACGGGAAGGACCCTCCAGTTTAGAACAAGAAACGCTTTCGCCATCGCACACGCCTATGAAAAAATTCGATGATGGCAAATTAACGCGGAGGGCCCAATCACATAGAGTTCGTAGGAAATCACCGCGGCCAGAGCCTCATTTCGCGCAAAATGAGAGTACCCCGGACGTTATCCACAACGTGACCTTGAGTTAATTATCCCGTCATCGGGTAAACGATGTAATTAGTTCCGATTCTTCCCTCAGGTGGGGGAAATTTTTTCTCGCCGCATAGGGTCGATAGCTTGAAGATAAAGCACTTAACGCTATCAGAGCGGTTCGTGAACCATGCCGAAAGGTCGGCAGGATCGGCACATTACAGGCAAGAACACCCCTATCCTACAGGGGAAACTCCGGGGCCGATGCCAGGCTTGGTTTGTACCCGACATTTCATCTTCCAGAGGATCGGGGCGATGGGCGCTGTCAATAATCTGCCGTATCGCTATGATGCAGAAAATAAATAGCTTGCTTGCGATTGAGGCGGGCAGATTGTAGTGCTATGGCTCGCGGTCATCGAATCGAAAAAAGTCACATTTTCTTCGGAAAGAGGAAAATCCGATGGAGAGCTTGGCAGTGTGCATGCTATGGATTTTGGGAGAAACCGAAATATCTGGGATATAGCTTGTACCGGATTCCGCAGCGGGAGCTCCGGTGCAAAGCTACTTCTATTACCAATTGCCCTAATCGGGCCTGAATCAATTGAACCAGGGGGAAGCCGGAATGAACGAAAGCTCCATTCGGCTGGGTCCGCGCGAACAGCAGATTGCCGAACTGCTGCTGCAGGGTTGTGACAATTCGGAGATTGCCCGACAGCTCAAGATGGCCCGGCGCACCGTGAAGGCGCACTTTAATCGTCTTTTTTTACGCTTTGCAATTACTGGCGGCATCAAGCGAGTCAAACTCGCGACCATTCTCTATCGGAGGCAATTATGTTCGGAGAGCAGCAGCGCTATGGAAACCGGGTTCCCAGTGAGCGAGAACAACAAGTCATCGAACTCGTCGCCCAAGGTCTCAAGAACCGCGAAGTCGCGGACGCCATCGGAACGACAGAACACGTCGTCAAAAACTACCTGCGAATCATCTACGACAAGCTCGGACTCTGGAACCGGGTCGAACTGGCCCTCTGGTATGAAGCCCGCCGGCAGCAAATCCCGGCGCACGCCTGAAGTGTTGGAAAGCTGGGAGCAGAACATTCTCAGCCTTCATCAACCAGGCGCTCGCCGCAATCACATTCAGCGTTGAAGCCGGCCTGAGGCTACAAAACTAAAAGACCCTCGCACCCGCGAGGGTCTTTTTTAGTTCGCATCATTCTCTCTTGCGGTCCTACCGGCAGCCCTGCGATTCCAAGTTGCGCAACGGTTGTGCTGCCTGCGGGGCGCCTCGCTTGGCGGCAGCGATCAACAGAAGCCTCGCTTGATCGCAACTTCGGGGAACACCGTCACCTCGCAAGTAAAGCTCGGACAACAGCACCGCAGCCGTGGCGTTCTGTTTGCTGACTGCCTTCCACAGTAATTTCGCAGCCTCAGAGGAATCCCGCGCTCCCATGCTTCCTGCTAAGTAGCGCTGCGCCAGCCGCAGATCGGAGGCACCAGCGTCCAGTGTTGGCGCGATCGGGCGTGAACCGGTGGCGAGCAATGGCGATTTCTGAGCCGCCGGCTGAATCCCCGGTGGCACGGCCGTTCGAACCGCTGTTTTGGCGGCTCCGGCAGGGCTAAGAGCTTCGGGCGGTTGGGATGCGGAGGAGACTGTTTGCGCAGCACGCTGGGCCTCAGCTGAAGGTGAATTCAGCGGCAACTGCTGCGCTGAAGTGCTCACTTGCGGCGCTGGCGCAGTTGCTCTTTCTTTTTGCACGGAAACACTCTCGTGCGGCATCGCAGCGGTGGACACGGGGGCCACTATTTCCTGGGACCATCGCACATATGCAAAACCTGCCAGTCCAATGATGGCGGCGCCCAGCAGGTACTTCCATCCTCTGCGGGGCGGAGTCTCGAACCCGCCCAATCCGGTGAACCTTGGGTCGCGGAGCCACTGTACGTCGTTTGCCGCGCGTGACAGTTGCGCTCCTGGAAAAAGCGGCGGCGCGACATTTTGCCTGACGCCATATTCCGTCGCACCGAACACCAGAATTATTTGCGCCAGGATTGTTGGCGGCAGGATCATCAGCACCAGGCTTTGACGCCTCAGGTGTCAGCTCGATAGGTTGGCCGCAGCGGCTGCAAAACCGGTGGCCGGGCGGGTTCTGACGTTGGCAGATGGAACAGACGGTTGGCTGGAATTTTGTGTCCCGGGCAACATAGGAGCCAACCGGTTCAGCCTCAGGGCCAGCACCCGCTTCCCGCTTAAGTTCTGCCAAAAGTGTGTTGAGCGCTTGCTCGCGCTTCGCGGGCGGAGTGCTCAAGTAAACCTGGGCCCAACGTCCAAGGTTTCGTTCGAGCAAGGGATTGGTCAGGGGATTCAGTTCAGATGGGGACGACGTTTCTGCCGTCTTGTCCCAAAGCTTGGCCACACTCATCCTCCAGCGGACACAGACATATTAGACATCAAATCCGGGGCCAAAGTTGTGAAATGGGTGTGGAAAAAAAGTGCAGCCTAAGCTTTAGGGGCAGGCTTTTCGGTTGGCGGGCTCAAACTGGTCCTGCTGCGCGTCCTTTTGGCTGGAAAACTTTCCGTCCGCCGTCTTGCCATAGAGGTCGCTGCCGGGGCAGTAGTACAGGGCGGTGTGGACGTCAACCCACACCTGAGTACTTCCGGGTTGCCCATATAGACGGGCGCAGGCGGGGCTTCCGCCAACCCCAGATTGATCAGAAGCTTTTCAAACACAGTCAATTGCGGTGGAGCGGGCGCCTGCGGCTGTCCATTGGTTACAGGAGACGCATTTCCCGCCGCCGTGGTGCCAGCCGGTCGAATGCCCCAACCCGAGATCACGAGCAGAAGGATAATGGCCGCAAATCCGACATAAATGTTTGCCCGCCGCCTTTGCCACTGTTGCGCCAGCCACCGTGCCCGATGACCCTTCACTGACTCCAGCCAATGCTGCGCCTTCCGGGCGGAGCCCCAGGGATAGGTCGGTACCATCGGAGTGGTTGGAACGAGATCTGTGGCTGGCGTGTGCTCCGGAACCATCTCTGCGGGAACAATGCGAAGCGAGTCTGATGCCGGTGCCGCAACGACCGGCGTATGGAATTGATCCGCCGGCATCACCGAACTGACAGACGCATTCTCTACGGCCGGCTTCGAATCGGGTTCCTTCAGCGGCGCGGGACGCGATTCGCTCGCCTTTGAACCTGGGGTTGCAGGTTGAGTTTGCGGGAGTGCGGGCGCTACGTTAGATCGCAGAGAGGCAGGTAGCGTTTCTCTCGCCGCCGGGCTCCCGGCTGACGGCTTGTTTCCGCCGTAATTTCCGTTCGAGGGATTTTCCTCCGCATACGGTGTCAGCCACGGAGAATCGTTCCGGCTTGGGGCGAGTTTTGGGGCGATCGTGCGCGCCGTTCCACAAATGCCGCAGAACGATTCACTGTCGTCGAAGAATTCGCTGCCACAGGCGGCGCAGGTGCTCGCGATTCGAGGCGCAAGGGGCTCGCGGCTCGTGGCTCCGGCTTCCGCGGGCCATGCCAAGGGTTTGGCTGTGGCCGCATCCTCGAGCGCGATCGAGTCGCCCAGGCGCTCGAGCTGAGGCTTGATTCTTTCCAGGGCTTCCAGCATGCTCTGGCGTTCTGAAGCCAGGGCTTCCTTCCACTTCATCCGGGCAGCCGTCACCATGGCCTCGCTCAACAGCCCAGCCATGAGTTCGGCCGCGCGCAGGTCGGATTCGCGAAATGAATTGGCGCGGGCGAAGCGTAGTTCGAGCACACCTGCTACCTGGCCTGAGTGGTACACCGGCACAGCGATGAAAGCTTCGACATCGCGGGCCCGGAAAAGTTGCTCGTGCCCGTGCGCGCCGGTGCTGACATCTGGGTAGTTCAACGCAGAGCCTTTGCTGAGGCATTCTGCGGAGAGCGCAGAATCGGGTGTCACACGGGTTCCGGCATCGACTGCGGCGCTGCCGGTGGCGGCGCGATAAAAGAGTTGGCCTTTCTCGACAATTCCGATCGCAGCGCCCGAGGCATTCGTAATCTTCTGTACTCTCTCGGCCACCAGTTCGGCTGCCGCAGCGAGATCTAGCTGCAGGGTTTGAATCAGTTTTTGGGTTTCTACGATGGCGGAGAGATTTTCCGCAAAGCCGGTATGAAACTCCTTCGCCCGCAAACGGTCATTGTGCTCCTGGAGCACATAGGCCGCGGAGAGAAGTTGCTGAAACGAAGCCTCGTCCAACAGAGGCTTGCGTTGCGGGCTGGTAGCAGTTTGGGTCACTGAGCGAATTACCCCGCCAGCCGGTGAGGGACCCCGGAGATTCTATTGTAATGCAATCCATAAACCAAACCGGCTTACCAAAGCGTGCACGAAAGTTCCCCCGGCTTTGATGGCAGGAGGAGCTGATGCGTTTCACGGCTGCCGTAAGTGGTTGTAAAGGAATAGCCTTATTTCTTCGGTCCACTTCAACTCGAGGTCGTGGAAGGACGCAAAATGCAGGAAAGAACTGAAAGTAACTTCTTGTCTCGCGGTTAAGTGCGCAAAGTTGTGCACTTTCACCGCGGGTTAGAGTTTGCTGCTGCTGGAGCCCTCGCGCGACCTTAGGAGACGCTTCAGCGACCAACCAGGTCGGCGACGTTAGGTATTGTTGGACGGTCACTACTGAGAGAAAAGTGAACCGCCGGAGTAATGATCAGCGACAGCACCATCGAGATCAGAATTCCGCCGATCACGGCAATGGCAAGCGGCTGCAGCATCTGCGAGCCTGCGCCCAGCGCGAAAGCGAGAGGCAACATTCCGGCGATGGTGGCCAGAGCGGTCATCACGATGGGACGCAGCCGGCGGCGGCTGGCCTGCAGCATGGCATTTTCGGCCGAGAGTCCCAGAGCGCGGAATTTCTGGTCCGCATCCAGCAGAAGAATTCCATTTTTCGCCACGATCCCGACCACCATGATCATGCCCATGAACGAAGCCACGTTGAAGGTAGTGCGGGTGATGATCAGGGCGAGGAAAACTCCCGACGTCGAGAGCAGCGCAGAAGCCAGAATGGCCAGCGGAGCGGCGAACGAGCGGAACTCGAACAAGCAGAACGATGAACACCAGAACGATCGCCAGTACGAACACAAAAACCAGATCGCGAAACGATTTCTGCTCTTCCTTGTAAGTTCCGCCATACTCCACCCGGATACTCGACGGCAAATGCAGCGCGTCGACTGCCTTTTGCACCGCCGCCACTCCGCTGCCCAGGTCGGTGCCTTCCAGGCGGGCCGTAACCGCGACATCGCGCTGCAGATTCTCGCGGCGGATTTCGATTTGCGGGGGAAGCTCGGTGACGGTCGCCAGCGATCCCAGAGTCGCGGTTTTTCCGCTGCTGCTGGTCAGCAGAGTGTTGCTCATGCTTTCGAGTGAAGCCCGATTGCTGTCAGGAAAGCGCACTCGCACCACGTAGGCCCGGTCGTTGTTGACGACGGGCGTCGCCGCGGGTTCGCCCTCCAGAATGGCGGCGGCATCCACCGCGACCTCCTCCGGCGTGAACCCGGCGCGTGCGGCGGTCGCTGGGATTGATCTGAAACACGACGGCGGGTCCGCTGATGGTATTTTCAATTCCATCGAGGACGTCCACTACGCCATCTATTTTTCCGATGGCAGCGGCGACCTTCGGCGCCCACGTTTCCAGCATCGCGGGATCCTGGGAAAACAATTTGATCTCGACTGGTTCCGGGGCGCTGGTCAGATCGCCGATCATGTCCTGCAATACTTGTACGAACTCGACCCGCACCGCCGGTTCCTGGGCTGCCACTCTTGTCCGGACATCTTCGATCACATCTTCAATCGCACGGCTGCGATCCTTCTTCAGCTTTACCAGGATGTCGCCGCGATTGGCCTCCGTGACCGCCGCCAGGCCCAGTTCCAGGCCGGTACGCCGCGAACTGCTTTCGACTTCGGGCGTGGCATTCAGAATCTGCTCCATGCGCAGTCACCATGCGGTTGGTTTCCGCCAGAGAGGTTCCGGCCGGCGTCCAGTAGTCCAGCGTGAATCCTCCTTCATCCATTTCCGGCATCAGGTCCGAGCCGGAATAGCGGTAGCAGGCATAGGCGACGACTACCAGCACCAGGCTCAAAGCCGCCAGCCACAAGGGTTTTGCCAGGGCCCGGCGCAGCCAACGTTGGTGAAAGTCCACGACCTTGCGGAAGAATCCGCCCAGCGAGGCCTCTTCCGCGGCCAGCAGCCGCCGGATCGATTCGTCGTCGGGCGGGGCTTCGCCAGGGTGGGGCTCCGTGGATTTACGCCGGTGGATGAAGTATTGGCTCAGAGTCGGCGTCCAGGTAAGCGCCAGGACCAGCGATGTCAAAAGCGACACGCTCATGGTCACGGCCAGGGCGCGGAAAAATGTTCCAGTCACTCCGGTGATCGAAATCAGAGGCAGGAATACAACGATCGGCGTCACCGTCGAACCGATCAGCGGAATCGTGATTTCCTGCAATGCGCTGTGAATGGCCTGCAGGCGGCCTTGCCCGGCATCGCGGTGAAGCACGATGTTTTCGACGACCACGATGGCGTCGTCAATCACCAGCCCGACCGCGGCGGCCAGGCCGCCCAGCGTCATCAGATTGAAACTTTCGCCCAGAACCTTCAGCGCAATGAAAGTGACTAGCAATGGTGACTGGAATCACCAGCCCTGCGACCACCGACGTGCCCCAGTCGCGCAGAAAAACCACCAGAATGATGGAAGCCAGAATCAGCCCGAGCAGAATGGCGTCGCGCACGCTCTTGATGGAATCGTTGACGATGATCGACTGGTCGTAGAAGGGGCGAATCTCGATGCCGGGCGGCAGCGATTTGCGAATCTCTTCGACTTGAGCGTGTACTTCCTCCGCCACCTGCACGGTGTTGCTGTCGGGCTGGCGGTTGATGTTGAGCAGCACCGCAGGCTTGCCGTTGGCCGTCACAATCGTGTAAACGCGGCTTGACCCCCGGTTCGACGGTCGCCACGTCTCCGATGCGCACCGGAATGCCGGCAGGAGTGTTCTTGATCACGATGTTCGCGATCTGCTGCGGGGTGCGCACCTGCCCGCTGACCAGTCCAAGCACCAGTTGGTGATTGCGCTCGAGCAGTCCAGGCGAATCGATGAGGTTGGTGCGCCGCATCGTGTCCAGAATGTCGGTGACGGTTACATTTGCGGTCAGCAATTTCGCGGGGTCGGGCCTGATATGAAACTCCGGCTCCTGCCCGCCCTGCACCAGCACCGTGGAGACGCCGTCCAGCCGGTTGAGTCGCGGCTTGATGTCGTAGGTCGCCATCTCCCAGAGCTGGGTCTGCGGAACGGTGGCCGACGTAAGGCTGTAGCCGATGATGGGAAAACTGGCGAAGGTCAGGCGGTTTGCGACCACGGTGGCCGTGGGCGGCAGTTCGGGCTGCACCCGCGAAATCGCCGCGTTCACGTATTGCAGCGTCTGGAACATGTCCACGTTCCAGTCGAAAAACAGATCGATTTCGGCCGAGCCGCGGCTGGTGATCGAGCGCACCTCCTGCAGTCCGGGAACACTGTTGACACGCTTCTTCGAGACGGCGCGTGATGGTCACCATCATCTGATCGATGGGCATGACGCCGTTATCGACGGCGATCAGAATGCGCGGGAAGTTGGTGGCGGGAAAAACCGCCACGGGAATCGTGAAGGCCAGATAGCCGCCCAGCAGCGCCAGCGTCAGAATCAGAAAAATGACGGACTTGGAATGTCGTGCAAACCAGTAGGAAGATTCTGGTGGAGCAGAAGCCTCGTCCGTGGGGCTACTTGTCATCGGGCTTTCCGCTTTTGTCGATATCTGGTCCGGCGGGTCGAGCGGCGGGAGGACTCTCGGCTTTGATTTTGGTGTTGTCGGGCAGGCCGTAGGCTCCGGACGCGACGATCCGATCTCCGGCTTGCACTCCTTCGACGATCTGAACTCGATCGCCTTGCCGGATGCCCGACCTTCACGCTTTTCTGATGGGCACGACTGTCGGCACTCGACTTGCATGACCGACGTGGCGCCGTCCTGCGCCGTGAGCAGGGCCGCGGCTGGAATGACCAACGCGTCTGGCAACGGTTTGCGCCAGCATGGAAACCTGCACGCTGGTGCCCGGCTTCAGCCGCTGGTCTGGGTTCTTGGCCTGCACCCAGACTTCGACCGTCGTGCTGTTGGGATCGAGCGCTGGGCTGACCACAGTGATCTTGCCATCGATCGGATTTTCCTGCCCGGGAACCGTGACGGTCGCTTTGTCCCCAACTTTGAGCAGCGCGGCTTCGGGCTGCGGAATATGGGCGCGGGCGATGACTTGCGAGGTATCCATCACAGTGAGCAATGGAGTGCCGGCTGCGGCCATCTCTCCCGGATAGAGCGGCCGGTCGGTGACCACGCCGTCGATCGGGCTGCGAATTTCCGAATAACTCAGTTGCGCGGCTGCGCCCAGATACTTGCCCTTGGCCGATTCCAGTTGTCCGGCTGCTGATTTCAACTGCTGCTGTTTGCCCACCGCCAGCAGCGCATCCAGATGTTTCTGCGCGATTTCGTACTGGTTGCGCGCGTTGGTCAGGTCCACTCCGGCCTGGTCGAGTTCCTTGCGCGGCATCGCGCCTTGCTGAAAAAGATCCTGCCGGCTGTCGTAGATTTTCTGTTGCGCGGTCAAGAGCTCTTTGGCGGCTTGCGCGTCGAGTTGCGCCTTCTGAACTTCCTGCGGCAGGTCGGAAACCGTGGTGGTCTCGTAGGCGGCCTGGGCCTGATCGTAGGAGCCTTTGTTCTCCTGGGCGGCGGCCGCGAGGTCGCTGTTCTCAAGCACC
Organism: Terriglobia bacterium; assembly: GCA_963698825.1. Classification (GTDB taxonomy): domain Bacteria; phylum Acidobacteriota; class Terriglobia; order Terriglobales; family Acidobacteriaceae; genus JAIQFF01. Next base: position 126,658 of record CAVOSG010000010.1, read on the forward strand.
GCCAGCAACTGGCCTTTGTGCACCCGGCTGCCGCGTTTGATGTAGAAAGCCTTCACCGGCGCGCTGATCTTGGGAGTGATGGCCGCCTGTTGCAGAGGGAAGAGAATCGCTTCGGCCGCGACCGTGCGCTGGATGGTTTTCTTTTGGACCGTGACCACCTGTACCGGAACCGCGGGTTCTTTCTCTCCGGAGTCCTTGGAGCAGCTCAGCAAGAAGAGTAGAGGAAGGGTGACGGCGAAGATTACGGGGCGCAGGCACGACTTCTTTCGCCCTTTCAGGGCTTGGTCGTTTCCCGCGTCTACCCCGGGCTTGCGCCCGGGGCTGCACTCTTGCGCCGCTTCGCGGCTCACTTCTCGACGTTGAGCTCGTGCTTTTCATGCTCAGAGGTTTCCTGTCAGCGTTTGCAGATTCGCTAGCGCGACGCGAAAGCGCGACTGGCCGTCACTGAAAGCGTTGCGCGTCAATGTGGCGGTGTTTTGCGCATCGACGACTTCGAGCACGGTGGCTTCTCCTGCCTGATAGCGCAGCGTGGTCAGGCGCAAGCTTTCTGCTCCCAGTTCCGCGGACTGGCTGAGGGAATCCAGTTCGGAGCGGGCGGTTTCGGCCTCTTCGTACAGCGTGTGCATTCTTGCCAGCAGCTGGCGCTGCGCGAACGTCAGCTCTACCTGTGCCTGCTCCCGCCGCAGATCGGCCTGCTTCAAGCGGCTGCGATTTGCCCCCCAATTCCATACTGGCAGTTGCAGCGTAGCGGTGGCAGCGTAACCCAGATTCTGCACCGGAAGCTGCGACGCGGGATCGAACTGTCGAGTGGCAAAATGGTTGGCGTCAATGCCGTAAAAATAATCCAGTTTGAGCGAGGGCAGGAAGCCGGACCATGCGACACCGACTTCCTGCCGGGCTTCCTGCAGTGCGCTGATTGCGGCCCGCAACTCGGGATTCTGCCGGGCGGCGGCCGCCTGGACTTCTGTAAACGAAGGCAGAGGCTCGGGAGTTTGCAGGTCATCCACCACGATGAACTGTTGGTTGAAGTCCGGGAAGATGAGCACCGCCAGCTCCAGCCGGCTGCGATTCATTTCCAGCTCCGATTCCTGCAGGTCGCGCTGCTGCTGCTGAAACTGAATCTGGGCCTTGATTACATCCGAGTGCGCTACCTCGCCGCCCTGCTCGAGCTTTTGGCTGATATCGAGAAAGCGCCGGCCCTGGGTCGCGGCGCGCTGCGCGGTGTCATACTTTCGCTGGGTCACGACGACGTGGTAGTACGCCTGTACGACGGTGACCACCAGGCCACGCGCGGCAATTTCAGAGCGGGCTGCGAGCGACGGCTTCCGCCGCCAGCGTGCGCCGGTAGTCCGCGATCCCCTGCAGGGAAATGTCCTGGTGCACGTTGCCCTGGCTGAGGTATTCATGCACCCCATTGGCGCCGACGAATCGCCCGGTAGCCGTGCCATTTCCCTGGGTGTAGAGAAGTCCCGCGTTGTAGTTCACGCCCGGCAGCAGGGCTGCGCGGCCTTGTACCCGGTCTTCTTTCGCGACGCCGTAGGCGGTCAGCGCGGCGCGATACTCCGGGCTGTTCTTGCGCGCGCGGGTGAGGGCGTCCTGCAAGGTCACGGTGAGGGGAGCCGCGCTCGTAGACTGATTTGGACTGGGGTCGGCGGCGACCGCATCGAGTGTGTTTTGGGCGGAGGCGATTGCGACGAGGCACGACATCGCGAGTGCGAACCTGGCAGCTTGGCCGAGCATGCGGCCGCGAGCATGGTTTGACATGCGCTTCACCAATTGTCCGAAGGGACAAACCCCGAATGGTACCGAATCGAAGATTAAGGAAACCTGAAGCCGGGTGGCGTGGAGGGTTCAGGCTATTGCTGGCGTACCGGTAGCTCCACTGTCATGCGGGTGCCCTTGCCGGGGGCGCTCTCTGCGGCGATCGTCCCGCCATAGGCCTCCACCAGGGCCTTGGCGATGGCCAGGCCCAGGCCAAACCCCCCGGTGGCGCGGGTGCGGGAGGGGTCTCCGCGATAGAAGCGGTCGAAGATTCGAGGCAGATCGCTGGGGGAGATCCCGGCGCCGTGGTCCTGAAAGGTAACCTCGGCGTTACCGCCGCTACGCGCCACCGCTACCTCGATAGGCGCTCCCTCAGGACTGTAACGGACAGCATTCTCCAGCAGGTTCGTCCACACCAGCTGCAAGTCTTCAGGATCGGCGCGGAAGGGAATCGGCCCGTTGGTCGCAAGGTGGATGGCGTTGTTGCGGGCTTCCGCCAGGCTGCGAATTCTCTCCACCGCCTCTTCGCAGGTGGAGTTGATGTCGATGACGTCAAGTTCGCGCCGTTGCGCATCTTGGGCCCAGCGCTCCGCCCGCGCCAGGCGAAGCATTCGCTGTAACAGAAGCTCCAGCCGGTCCAGATCCTGGAGTGAGGCCTGCAAGCCGTCGCGATACTCTTCTGAGCTCCGGGGCCGCTGCAGTAAGGATTGCAGCGTGGATTTCAGAACCGCCACTGGCGTTTTCAACTCGTGCGCGGCGTTGCCCACGAACTCCCGTTGCTGTTCGAAAGAGTGCTCCAGCCGCGCCAGCATCTGGGTCATTGATTCGGTGAGGGGACGTAGCTCCTCGATCTCCTCAGCCTCCTTGGGTGGCTGAAGTTTCCAGCTCTGGGTGGAGACGAGCGCCGCTTGCCGGGCCAGAATCTGCAGCGGCAATAGACCGCGCCGGATCTTCGACGACGCCAGCCAGACGGTGGCCGCCAGCAGCAGAAGGCCCGCGATCGCAATCGAGGCTCCCGCTGCCTTCACCTGCTGTCGTATCCGGACCGTCGGCGACGCGTAGACAATGGTCAGGGTCTGGGCTTGAAACGATTTGCCCTCTTCCCGGTCGAGCACCGGCACGTGGGTCATGCGCAACGCGTGGTAAGGCACGCCTGCCCAGGTAAAGCTCCAGTGGTCGGCCGGACCGGGCTGGAACTGCAGACCTTCCGGCCAGTCTTCGGAGCGGGTCAGAAATCCGGTGCGGTCAGCCCAGACCATGAACTGGTCCGGATGATTCTGGTCAATCGATTCGGGTAGCAGGCTGTTGTCAAAGTAAACGTGCCCGCTGGCGTCTTCGGTATAGCGCACCAGGACGGCCACACTCATGGCATGAGCTTGCATGCTGGCGTCAAGGGTGGAGATCAGCCGCCAGTAGGTGACCACCACGCCGATGATCATGAGGCCGGCGGTGAGAATAATCTGGGACAGCGATACTGAAGCAATCAGCCGCCGTTGAATGGAATCGCGCCGCATGTCCGTTCTTTCGAAATCAGTCGTGCCGAATTCACTCTGCGAAAATCAGTCCTGCAGCATGTAGCCCTGGCCGCGCAGCGTGCGGATCAGTTGCCGCGAGGAACCCTGGTTGAGTTTGCGGCGCAGCCCCGAGATATAGACTTCGATCACGTTGCTGAACTTCTCCCAGTTGTAATCGTATAGATGCTCCAAAAGCTCGGTCTTCGAGACCACCGCGCGCGGGCGATGCATCAGATACTCGAGGACGCGATATTCCATGGCGGTCAAGGTGATCGGTTTGCCGCCCCGCTGCACGGTGCGATTCACCGTGTTCAGTTCCAGATCGCCAATGACGACGACCGGCGAGGGCTGGCCCTTGCCCCGGCGGATCAAAGCCTTGGTGCGCGCCAGCAGTTCGCCCAGGTCGAATGGTTTGGTCAGATAGTCGTCGGCTCCGGCGTTGAGCAGGGCGACAACCGACTCCTTGTCATCGCGGGCGGTCAGCACCAGAACCGGGGTGTGCTGGCCGGACTGGCGGATTCTGCCCAGCAATGCCATTCCGTCCAGCTTGGGCAGCATGAGATCGAGCAGCACCACATCGTAGGCGTTTGATTCGGCGAGAAACAGTCCCTCCTGGCCGTCGGCGGCAATGTCCACCGCGTAGCCGGCGCTTTCCCGCAAACTGCGGGCCACGTTCTCGGCCAACCGGAGCTCGTCTTCGACCACTAACACGCGCATGCTGTACCTCTGCAGGGCGATTCTACGCGCGACCGCATCCCTTCAGGCCATCGCGCGCTTCCGGATTGAATGAGCCTAGTCATTGGATGCCTGGCGGTTCGATGCTAGCGCGACCCGTTGTGGGACGGGCTGTCCCAGTTCAGGCTTGATCGGCCTTTCCTAACACTGCGAGCCATAGACCAAAATGCAGCATTCACAGGGCTTTGTCCCTTCGTGCCCGGTAGCGAAGCTTTGGCGAAGCAGTTGCTTCTTCTGTTTCTGTGATGGTGATCCTGACCGAATTGTAATGCGCAAGCCAGGGCAGCGATCAACAAAGGAAACGCCATGTTAAGCCTGAGCCATATCAAGATTACACCGCGCGACGAACAGGTTTTGCAATTGCTGATTCAGGGTTGCAGCAACAAAGAGATCGCGACCCAACTGAAGATCAGCCCAAGGACGGTAAAACAACACCTGCGCACGCTATTTCTGCGCGCCGGAATCCGAGACGGCAGAAAACGGGTCAAGCTAGCGACCGCCATGTTCGTAAAGGAGCAGATGAAATCATGCAACCCCGTGAACGGCTCACTGTAAAGGAAATGCAAGTCGCGGCCCTGGTATGGGAAGGTCAAACCAACCGCGAAATCGCGCACGCCATTGGTACCACCGAGCAGGTGGTGAAAAACTACCTGCGCAATACTTTCGACAAACTGGGGGTATGGAGCCGTCTGGAACTCGCGATCTATGTCGCCCGGCATGGCGGCGATCGTTGGCGGGAAGAGCTGGCAACGCACACCAGTCATGACCTGTCGCGGACGACGACTGCCTCGGCGAGCTGATCGCCGCGTCCATTCGATTCTCGCATCGACTGGGGCTGAACAATGCAGCCGCGAGCATCCCACCGGCGATGGTCCGTAACGCTGCCGCACGAGCGGGACGCTCGCGCCTACATCTAAAGAGCGTCGTCCCGTCGACGGAGACCTCTTAAGATTAGGACTGCAGACTGGGAAAAGGCTGCAAAACCTTGCATTCTGGCCCCTTTCTGTCCCAAGGTGCTTTCTGCAAGCGATTGACAATTAATGACTTACGCTATGATTCCCGGCAGTCCAATTGCAATCCTCAAGGTGGGGCGTGGTCTCAGGACCATCCGGCGCTTTCCCCGAAGCCAGCCAAGGTCAACCCCTCGAGGCGATGATGGCGTACAAGGAAACGTTTTGGATGGCTTGCGACTCAACCGAACAGCTGCGCGCTGAATACGGCCCTTTTCACACCCGCGCCGAGGCCGAGCAGGAAGCCAGAAAGCTCGCCTTCGGTTACCTGCTGCGCTACGAGCATATTATCGGCGACAACGAAGACATCCAGGAGGTGCGCTGCGTTTTTGTCGAGCTCCCGCCCGGACCGGTCGCAGTTCCCGCCCGTGCCATCCGAAAGCTGCACACTCGCTGCGCTACCTGCGGCGAAACCGCCATTCATGACGAAGCCTGGCAGGCTGAAGTGTGGGCTGACATCCACGAATTTGAGCACAGCCGCCACCGGGTGCGTTTGTTTGAGCAAACCCGGGCCGACGGCCTGAAGGAAATCGCCGACTGGCGCGATACCTGTGCGTGAACTGCGTCAACTAGAAGCCTGATTTCAATCCCACCTGCTTATAACGTGAAACCCCACCCGGCTTTTTTGTTAATCTGTTGACCGTGACTTCGGCTTGAAACGGGGTTTCAAAGGCTTCGTGTTTCAAGGTTTCGAGAATAGGCTCTTGAAACTTGAAACCTTGAAACTTTGAAACCTGATTTTCGAGGACTTTTCCGGAAAAAATCATGATGCTGGTCATCTCGGTTCTTTTGGCTCTGGTTCCGTTGCTGGGTATCGTCTGGATCGTACTGATCGGTTCGATCACCACCGTGGATGGACTATTCATGTCCCTGATCCTGCTTGCGATGTCAGGGATCGTGGGTTTGAACGTCCTTATCGAACTGCGTAAGGTCCGAACGGGAAAGCCAGGGTCTTCGACGGCGCCCTCACCTTTTTCCGGCGGGCTGCGCCAGCGTGGCAAAGTGGAGAGCGTGCAGTTCTATGAATCCGGTGTGGGTCAGCCCAACAAGTCGATTGTGACCCTGTCCGACGGGGGCAGCGTGTCGAATCTTCTGGTGCTGGAGGGAGATATGCGGAACGCCCTACCTATAGGCCAGAAAGTTGACTTCACGTTTCGCAAAGAAAGCGGCCACAACGTGCTGGTCGACGTCGATTATCCCTGAAGAAATTTCCTCTGTTCCACCCAGAGATTACGAACGTAACCGCCGAAACGCCTTTTCCCCGGCTGCTCCCGCCTCGATTGCAGTACAAATTCTAAGGACAGTGTTCCAGATGCGGGACAGCTGTGCGCGCCAGGGGAGGGAGAATGCCAGAACCGAGTGAAGAGCGTACGACCCAGCCTTCCATGTTGGTTCGCGCGGACGAGATTCAGCAGCAGATTCAACAGCTTTCCGGACGCGATCTTCAGCTCTGGTCGATTGGAATTTTAGTCATCCTGGTACTGACCTCCGGGCTGCTGGCCGTGGTACTGCCGAATCTGGTGTGGGCGCAGCGCATGGTCCACGTCGAACATCTGTACTTGCCGCAACTCTTCTTTGGACTGATCTCGCTGATTCTGTTGTTCAATATTTATCTGTTGTCGCAAAAGCGCACTCTGAACAATACTCGCCTGGCGCTGATTCGCGAACTAGTCTTGAATGAGCGGCTGGAGAGCCTGTCCCTGATCGACCCGCTCACCCAGCTCCTGAATCGGCGGGCCCTGAACGAACTGGTTCCGCGCGAAGTCGCGCGCGCCAACCGGCTGGGAAATGGCCTGACCTTCATGGCGATTGATCTGAACGGGTTTGCTGCCATCAACTCCAAGTTTGGAGCGCTCGAAGGAGACAAAGTGCTGGTCGATTTCGCGAAGATACTGAAGAACGTTTTTCGCGGCGCTGACCTGGCATTTCGGCAAGGTGGAGAACAGTTCCTGATCATGATGCCCGATACCACTGAGGAGCATGCTGATTATCCGGTGCAGCGTATCCTGCGAGAGGTTGACCAGTGGAATCTCGCCAGCAAGAAAGATTACGAGCTCTCGTTCAGCTGGGCCCTAGCCCCCTATGTCACGGGCTCCGACGCGGAAGATGTTTTGCGCGCGGTCGATCGCAAGATGTACTCCAAGAAGCACAAGCTCACTCCGGTGTTCTGAGCCTTCTCCACGCCCGTCTGGTCCACGTCACACGCAGAGCCAACCCAGTCATCAAATCGCGCCGATCTGCTTGAGCAACTCCAGCATGCTCATTTCGACCCAGTGTTCAGCAATCCTGCCGTCACGCAGACGATAGATGTGGATCTCAGGCCACCGGATCCGCTTGTTGGAGATATTTCTTTCGTGAAACCCTGAAGCTACCCAAACTCCTGCTCTACGGTTTGGGAAGGGCACGGCTTTAGCCGTGCCGCCTTGCGATTGCGTACTGTCGCACTTTAGCGCCTGAGGTCAGCTCACGAAGCGGACCGCAAGGGCTAAAGCCCTCAGAGCTTGGATCTGTTCTGGCACGGCTAAAGCTGTGCCCTTCCCAAAACCGGCTTTCTCACGCGATCGGCACGGGACCAGCGGCGTCAGCTTCAGGCGCTCCGGCGGGACAACGCGCTGGCCGCTGGCGCATCGAGCAGCCAAATCAGTTTGCCACTGCTAGGAAGGATTTTTTGCGAGGGCAGATCCGCCGCGCTGTTTTCCAGAACTTCGTGGACGATGGCGGCCTTGTCCGCTCCGCTGGCCAGGAACATCACACACGCGGCGGCATTCAAAACCGGGTAGGTAAGGGTGATGCGGTAGGTATCGAATTTGGGTACCCAGTTGGCGACTACCAGGCGCTGGTTTTCGCGCAAGGCCGCTGTGCCGGGAAAGAGAGAGGCGGCGTGTCCGTCAGGACCGACGCCCAGGTAGATCAAATCAAAGCGCGGGAATTCACCCGGAGACAAGTGAAAAAAATCCTTGAGAGCTTGTTCATATGCCAGTGCCGCCGCGGCTGCATCCTTTTCTTCGGCGTGAACCCGGAAAATATTTTCCGGACGCACCGGGACCTTGGACAACAGCGCTTCATGGGCCATGCGGTAGTTGCTGTCCGGCTGGTCCGGCGGAACATGGCGTTCGTCGCCCCAGAAGAAGTAAATCTTTTCCCACGGGATGTTGGGCTTGGTGGCCAGCAAGGAGTAGAGGGTTTTTGGCGTCGAGCCGCCGGAGAGGCCGACGGTGAATTTTCCGTTCGTCCGCACGGCTTGCGCAGCCTGAGTTGCGAATTCCGCCGCTGCGGTCTCAAATAATTCTGCCGCAGTCTTCAGAATACGAATTTCGGGTTGAGCCGGCATGGTGGAGTCGTCTACGCAGCCGCGGTTTTGACCAGGGCGCAACGAGCGGCGCCCAGCAGTGCAATCCGGTCGTTGGTGATCACCCGTACCGGCATGGACTCGAGCAGGGCTTGCATCCTGCCTTTGCCGGTGAAGGCCTGCATGAACAGCGGGCCGGAGAGTTTGGAAAGCATCTTGGGCGCAATGCCGCCGCCCAGATAAACTCCGCCCGTGGCCATGATCTTGAGCGCCAGATTGCCCGCTTCCGCTCCGTAGATCGAGACAAAGAGATCCACCGCCTGCTCGCACAATCCGCACTTGCTGTCGATGCCGGCGCGGGAAATCGCCGCCGCAGGGTCGGAGTGGGCCATTTCGTCGGCCAGCCACGGCGGAGTCGTACCTCTTCCGGTGTCGCGCAGAAAACTGAATACATTGATCAGGCCAGGACCGGAAACGATCCGCTCATAGCTGACGTGACCGAAGCGGGTGTGCAGATAGTTGAAGAGTTCGACTTCCAATTGGTTGCGCGGCGCGAAATCCCCGTGCCCACCTTCGGTGGCGAAAACGTGGTGCTTGGTGCCGTCCCAATACATTCCGGCTTGTCCCAATCCCGTTCCCGCGGCGATGACGGCCTGATTGCCGACGGGCTGTCCCTTGACCTGGTTCAAGGCGACCACGTCCTTGGCATCGAGAGCGGGAATGCCCCAGTCGCGCGGGCGATGCAGAGCCGCTGCTGCTGGCCGCCGGAGAGCCCGAGGCCGCTATCGTCAGCCGGTCCTTCACCTCGTCCCAGAGCGCCGCGCCGCGCAGCGCCTTCTCGACGCGCTCCGCGAGTCGCCTCTTCCGCTGCCGGGGATGCGCGGCGCCGTAGACGACGTTGTCGTAGATCGACATCGGGAACGGGTTGGGCTTCTGGAACACCATGCCGATCCGCGGCGGACCTCGACACGGTCGACCGCTCGCGTAGAGATCGTGGCCGTCGTAGCGCATCTTGCCCTCGATGCGGACGCCGGGCACGAGGTCGTTCATGCGGTTGAGCGATGCGGAGCAGCGTGGTCTTGCCGCAGCCCGACGGGCCGATGAGGGCGGTGATCATGTTGCGCTGGATCTGGATGCTCACGCGCCGAGATGGCCTGCGCGGAGCCGTAGAACACATCCACGCCTTGGCGTCGAAGACGATCGGCCGGGCCGGGCCTTGTCTCGACGCGCTCGGACGATTTGACGCGCGGGAAATGCGCGCCGCTCCCGATGCGCACTCGCTCGCGGGCGGCTTCGATGGGTCCGCAAAGCTCATTGCCCAGCTTCGGCTTGCGGGCGAGGACCACCCGGCGCGCGATGTTCGCGACAGGATGAACGAGCAGCACCAGCGCGGCGCCCCAGCCACGCGACGTGCTCGCCGGATCGGCGTCCTGGGAGAGGGTGAAGATCTGCACCGGGATGTCTGGGGATCGCGTTGCCGAAGAAGTCGAAGGAGACTCCATTGCCGGCAGATCAGCAGAGCAGGATCAGCGGAGCGGTCTCGCCGCGCGCCGAGCGTGAGCACGGTGCCGGTCACGATGCCGCCCATCGCCGCGACACGAGGTGTCATCGCTGCGCGCGCGGCTCACGCCGAGCGCGTCCGCCGCCTCGCGCAGGTCTGCGGGACCTGAAGCAGCACGCCCTGGCTCGGCCGCGATCAAGGGCAACATCATCGTCGCAGCGCCAGCGAGCCGGCGAATGCGGACCTGGTGGTGACTCATCATGAGCAGGCCGAACACGAACAGGCCGACCACGATCGTCGGCAGCCCGTTTAGCAGGTCGAGCGCCAGCCTGATCACGCGGGCGGACTTGGTGTCGCGGCGAACTCGGTGAGGTAGACAGCGGTGAGGATCGCGAAGGGCATCGCGATCAGGGTGGCCACGCCGACGATCAGCGCAGTGCTCCACGGTGGCCAATGCGCCGCCGAGCGGCCGAAGGGGGGCGGCGCCTCGGTCAGGAAGTGGACGTTGATCGCCTTCAAGCCGCGGACGGCCATGCCGCAGACGACGATGCCAGCACGGCGACGGCCAGCAGGGCGGCGCCGGTGGCGGTCAGCTGGAACAGCCGGCTGACGATCTGCCGGCGACGTAGGTTGCCGCTCGCGACGAGTGGGGCCTCAATCCATGACGGCGGTGGTCACCGAATCACCGCCGTGCGCACGTCGAAGCGGCGCGGGAGATCACTGGGCCAGGAGGTTGGTGGCCAGCCCGATCACGAGCAGGACCAGCGCGAGGGAGAACAGCGGACGAGATTTGCAGCTGGGTGGTCGCCCCCTGGAACTGGAGCGCGATGCGCTGGCGAGCGTGTCCCCGTGGCGAACAGCGACCTGTTG
>CAVOSG010000011.1:0-62854 GCA_963698825.1 Terriglobia bacterium
TTTGAATTCACCCACGGCGCTTTGGGGGCGCAGAATGCAATCCTCGGCGGCGGACGCTACGACGGGCTTTCGGAGTCGCTGGGCGGGCCGAGCGCTCCCGGCATCGGTTTCGCCATTGGCGAAGACCGCCTGGTGCTGGCGCTACAGGAATCAGCCGAGGCGGTGCAGCACAAGCCCGATGTCTACATCGCGCCTCTGGGCGCGGGCATGGACCGCGAGGCCGCGTGTCTGGCGCGGGAACTGCGCCGTCACGACCTGGTCGTCGAGCTGGGCGACGAGAATTTTCGCCTGAAGAAATCGTTTGAAACCGCCGACAAGCTGGGCGTGCGTTATGCACTGATTGTAGGCGAAAATGAAGTCAAATCCGGTTCGTTCGCGCTTAAGAATCTGGAAACGGGCGAGCAGGTTTCCGTCCCGCGCGCTGAACTGGCGGGGAAAATCCAGGCCCGGTAGCAGAAGCCAATTTGAAGATGCTGTCTGCGAGTGGGGCGTCATGCGGAGCTTGTGAAGCATCTCGCGTGAAGCGGAAATGAAGAGCTGGCTTGGATTGTGCGGCTGCGCGCCAGATGCTTCGGGACTGAAGTCCCTCAGCATGATGCTGCCGTCGGAGTGGCGGGAAACCTTTGCTGATAGGGGAGGACTATGAGAAATCCACGTCTTAGGACTTCAGCCTTCATCGCCTGTCTGCTCTGCCTTTCGGCCGCTGGATTCGCGCAAACCTCCGGGAATTCGTCCAGGCCCCTGAGCCCACTGGAGCAGACTCTGATCTCGAACACCAACGCGGTTCCGGAGGCCCAGAAGAGCAAGAATGTCGACTTCCTGAAGCGGACGTTGACCGATGATTTCGTCGCCGTCGGCAGTGAAGGCAGGCTTCATGACAAGGAAGAAATTGTCGGGAGCGCGTACGAGGGCGAACTGAAAGACTATTACACCTACAATCTGCGAGTTTTGCCGGTCACCGACGAGGCCGCCATCGTCACCTACGATTGCATCATTCACATGCCCGAGGGCGACGCTCCCGGCATGGCGCCGCGCTATCAGCATATTTCCGACCTTTGGGTGAAGCAGGGCGATCAGTGGCGGCTGAAGTTTCAGCAGGCCACGGCGGCGCGGCCGATTGACTGAGCATTCGACTCGAACCCGGGTTGCTGGTAGCACCGCACGAGCGGGACGTTCGCGCCTGCATTTATAATCTTTCATGAGGGTCGGCTTACAACTCCAATTTCCACTGAAGGGCACAACTTGCTCGATTTCCTTGGCGATTTACGACGTACACACATGTGCGGCGCCTTGCGTCCGGCCGATTCCGGCAAGAAAGCCGTACTCATGGGCTGGGTCAACCGGCGGCGCGATCTGGGGAACCTGATCTTTATTGATATTCGTGACCGCAGCGGCGTCACTCAGGTGGTGTTCAACAAGGAGCGCGATCCAGCCATCCATCAGAAGGCCGAGGCGTTGCGCAACGAGTACGTCGTCGCTGTGATTGGCACGGCCAAGCAACGCGTTCCAGACACGGTGAACAAGAACATCGCTACCGGCGAGGTGGAATTGATTGCCGAGGAGTTGCGCATCCTCAACGAATCGAAGCAGCCCCCGTTTTTGCCCAGTGAAACCGTGCTGCCCAACGAGGAGATGCGGCTCAAATATCGCTATATCGATCTGCGCCGCGATGCCATGCAGTACAACATCGAGTTGCGGCATAAAGTTGCCCTGGCCATACGCGACTATCTTTCAGCGCAGGGATTTTTCGAGATTGAAACTCCGTTCATGACCCGCTCGACGCCCGAGGGCGCGCGCGACTACCTTGTCCCCAGCCGGGTGCAGCCGGGAAGCTTTTATGCCTTGCCGCAGTCGCCGCAACTGTTTAAGCAGATCCTGATGATCTCGGGATTCGACCGGTATTTCCAGATTGTGCGCTGCTTTCGCGACGAAGATCTGCGTGCGGACCGCCAGCCGGAGTTTACCCAGATTGATCTGGAGATGTCGTATCCGCAGCCGGAGCGGGTGTGGGAAGTGGTCGAAGGGTTTCTGACGGCCGCGTTCAAAGCTGCCGGACACGAGATTAAGACGCCGTTCCCGCGCATGAGTTATGACGAAGCCATGCGGCGCTATGGCAGCGACAAGCCGGATATGCGGCTGCCGGCGATGGTTGACGTGCGCGCGCTGTTCACGCCGGATGAGCTGGAGAAATTCACGGCCGCCTTCAAGGTCAGCCCGGATTTTACGTCGCGGCTCATTCGCATTCCGAAGGCCGGAGATATCTCCGGAACCGAGCGGCGCACCATTGGGACCTATGGAGCGTTTGCGCACGCGCAGGGAACGGCTTCGGTGAGCATGATGACCGATCCCAATCGTTTTGCCCGGGACTATCCGAACTCGGTTGAGCCGATTCTCAAGGCTGCCGGAGTCGAAGCGGGCGATTTGTGGGTGCTGGTGGTACGCAAAGCAGAGTCGAAGCAGAGCGCAAACCAGTTTTTCCAGACGTGCGGGCAACTGCGGCTTGATCTTGCCCAAAAGTATGCAGCCAAGCATGGAGCTTTTTCGAAGACCGGCGATCCCGCGAAAGACTTCCGTTTTCTGTGGGTCACTGACTTCCCCATGTTCGAGTGGGACCAGGAATCCAGGCGCTGGAATGCGGCGCATCATCCCTTTACTTCGCTGCACGACGAGGACATGGCCAAGCTCGAAACCAGTTTCGACACGACCAGCGATCCCAGGTCGGCGCTGGGAGAAATCCGGGCACTGGCTTACGACGTCGTGCTGAACGGCACCGAACTGGGCTCGGGCTCAATCCGTATTCATCGCCAGGATATCCAGAGCAAGATCTTCCGCGCGCTGGGGATGACCGAGGAAGAGGCGCGCTCGCGCTTTGGGTTTTTTCTGGAAGCGCTGGAGTACGGCACGCCTCCGCACGGCGGCATCGCGCTGGGGCTGGATCGCATCGTCATGATCCTGGCCGGCGCGGACAGTCTGCGCGAAGTGATTCCGTTTCCCAAGACCGCACGCGCGGTGGATTTGATGGTGGATGCGCCTACGCCGGTGAGCGAGGCTCAGCTCAAGGAACTCGGGATCTCGGTGAAGAAGTAGAAGCGTCGAAGAACTTCAGGGGTTGACGCGGGATCCGCCGCCTCCGGGTTGCATGATCCGTACTTCAACCCTTCGGTTGTAGGCTCGCCCACTGCTGGTGGAATTCGATTCGATCGGCGCGGAGGAGCCCGCTCCCACCGTATTCAGGCGTTCCCCAGAGATCTTGTACTCGTTTTCAAGTGCATCTTTTACTGCCTCAGCTCGGCGCGTGGAAAGTTCCAGGTTGTAGGGCTCCTCGCCGGAGTTGTCGGTGTGTCCTGTGATGATTGCGTTCGATTGCGGATTGGCCTCGAGAAGCTCCGCGATTCTCATCAGCGTAATGTCGTACCGGCTCGAGATCGTGGCCACGTCCGCGTCGAAGTAAACGGCTTTTACGTTCTGTTGCTCTGTGCCGTCGGGCAGGGTGGGAGCGGATTGAGGGAAAGTGCGGACGATCACCTCAGGGCCGTCGTCGACAGCAGCAGCAGCGGGTTGTCTGACGCTGCGGGGTGGGGCGATCGGCGCCTCCAGCACGGGTTGCGGGTCCTGAGAGCGCGACGCTTCCGCGACTGCGTCGGGACGTCCTTCGGCTCGCAGTGAGCCGTGGGTGTCGAGTTCGTGTCCGAAAAGCACGCCGGCGCCGAGCGCGGCCGCCACCAGCGAGAACCAAAGAGCCTTCCTTGAGGCATTCCTGCGGACGCCGGAGGCCACTGCCGTTGTTGCTCCTGCTGCCGTTGCTCCTGCCGTTGTTGTTACTGTCGTCGCTGATCCGGTCAATGACGGTTGGGGACGCTGGGGGCGGGGAGATCGGCACCACGACAAGTCGCTGTTGATCACGCGGCTTCTTTTTTTCAGAGGGCACATCGCCAGAGGAGAGCTCGCGGGCAATCGCACCGGGAGAGATGATGTTGGCAGAGGCTGCAACACGCTCTCCGACCGCAATCGGTGTCGGACGGGCGCCTGGCTCTGACACGGAGGGTTGCCGACCGTTGTTCCCGGACAACGGTTGCACCGCCGGTTTCGGATTACGAGTGGCTTTCTGCTCATCCGGGTCCGCCGTAAAAGCCGGACTCAGAGCGGTGCGGCTGACCGAGGATCGTTGAGTCCCGGCCACGTCGGCGAGGACGAAGTCCAGGTCCAGATCGTGCGAAGCCTCAATGACGTTCTCCTCTTCTACCCGTTTTGCGCTCTGGGCATACGCCAGCAACATGGAATTAAAGCAAAGCGTGTTCATGTTGCGAGGAATACCGCGCGCGCTCGACCAGATGGTTTGGACTGCGGCATTCGAGAAGACTCCTGGTCCCCGATACCCCGCGATGTTCAGGCGGTGATTCAAGTAGATTCGCGTCTCCTCCAGGCCGAGCGGACTCAGCCGGGCAATGCTCGATACGCGCTGCCGCAGCTGTTCTTGTTCGGGGCGGGCCAGCTTTTTAGCCAGATGGGGTTGTCCCGACAGAATAATGTTCAACAATTTCGAGCGTGTGGTCTCGAAGTTCGAGAGCTGGCGGAGAGTTTCGAGCACCGGGTCTTGCAGGTTTTGTGCCTCATCGACCACTACGATCACGCGGTCGCGCGTTTGAGCCGCTTCCGATAGCAAATGATTCAGCTGGCCGTACAATTTCGCCTTGTTGGTTTCTTCGGATTCGCTCTTGAGCTCGATCAGCAGGGACTGAAGAAACTCGCGAGGATCGTCCTGCTGCTGAAACAGGAACGCCGTCCGGGAGCTGTGGAAGCGTTCCAGGAGGTCAAAGAGCAGGGTAGTCTTGCCCATCCCGGGTTGCGCGACCAGCACTTGAAAACCAAAGCCGCATTCGATGCCGTTTACCAGCGAAGCCAGGGCCTCGCGGTGGGTGCGGGTCATGAAGAGGAATCGCGGGTCGGGGGTCACACCAAAAGGGTTTTCACGGAGGCCGAAGTGACGGAGGAGGAGGTCGTCCACTGAGAGTGCCATACGGGGGGCGCCCTCGGGGAAGGCGCCAATTGTTTGAACCGGGGATTGTCTGCAAATCAAGCGCCAACCGGCGGTTTGGGCCGCTCCAATAAGTCGAATCGAATCAGGGTCTGGGATGGGTCCGAGGACGCGTGCGCGGTGGAAGTGCAACATCTTGCCTAAAGATCCCACACCGCTTCATCTTTAGCGAGCGCTTCGAATCCCCCAAAAGCCGCTTCCCGCAAGCCATTTGGGGCGTCGTGCGCTAGTTTTCTTGTCCCCGCAGCTTGTATCTTTGCAGCTTCCCGGTTGCAGTTTTCGGAAGTTCGTCAACGAATTCCACCCAGCGCGGGCGTTTGAAAATGGGCAGGCGGCTGACGACAAATTCCTGCAGTTCGAGGGCGAGATCGGGCGTAGCTGCCGTCCCCTTTTTTAAAACGACGTACGCGGCCGGCTTCGGCAGCTGGTCGTGGTCGGCGCGGCCGACCACCGCGGCTTCCAGGACGGCGGGGTGTTCGACGAGTACGCTTTCGATTTCGATCGGGCTCACCCACACGCCGCTGCACTTCAGCATGTCGTCGGAGCGGCCGGCATACCAGAAATATCCATCCGCGTCCTGGTAGTACTTGTCGCCGGTTCGGATCCAGTGGCCCTCGATCATGTCCTTGGATTTCTCGTGCTGGTTCCAGTAGTGCGAACAGGTGGAATCGGAATTCACCAACAGGTTGCCGATGTCGCCTATTTTGGCCGGCTGATTGTTTTCGTCGACGATCTTGGCTTCGTAGCCGGGGATGATCTGGCCACTCGAGCCGGGGCGAACCGCGCCGGGCCGGTTAGCGATGAACATGTGCAGGACTTCGGTGGACCCGATGGCGTCGAGGATTTCGACCCCAAAGCGTTGCTTGAAGCGGTGAAACAGGGCGGCGGGTAGAGATTCCCCGGCGGAGATGCCATAGCGGACGGAGGAGAGATCGAAATCTGGCGCGCTTTGCTCCGGCGTGCTTTGCGCGGCCGGACGGCCCTGGACGGCCATCTCCACCTGGTCTCTCTCATAGGCCAGCAGCGTGGCGTAATTTGATGGCACGGAGAAGAACAGCGTGGGGCGATGGCGCTGGATGATTTCGAAAACGTGCTGCGGCTTGGGAGACCCCGGCCACAGGATGCTGGTGCCGCCCACGGCCAGCGGAAAATAGAGCGCGTTGCCCAGTCCGTAGGCGAAGAACAGCTTGGCTGCGCTGAAGCATCGATCGTTCTCCGTCATGCCGAGAATGCCCTTGGCATAGCGCTCGGCACAAACCACCATGTCATGTTGCAGATGGACGCACGCCTTGGGAAATCCGGTCGAGCCGGACGAATAGAGCCAAAATGCGGCGTCATCTTTACTTGTGGGCTCGGCTTCCAGATCGGCAGAACTGCGCTTCATCAGGTCGTCGAAGCGTAGCGTGCCGGGTGGCGCCGCGCTGCCCACGACGATGATGTGCTGCAGGTAACGAAGCTGCTCTACGGGGATGGCCTGCAGTTGCGGATAGAGTGATTCGCTGACCACCGCCACCCGCGCCCGCGAGTTATTCAGGATGTACTGGTAGTCGGTGGGCTTGAGCAGAGTATTGACCGGGACGGGAACGGCCCCGATCTTGATAGCGCCGAAGAAACTGGCCGTCGAATTCGGGACCGTCGAGCAAGAGCAGAAGAACTCGTTCTTCAATCCTCACATCGAGGTGGCGCAGCGCATTTCCGAAGCGGTTTACCTTTTCTCCGAGTTCGCGGTAGCTGACCCGGACGGTCTCCTTCTCCGCAACCGCTTCAATGGCAATTTTTTCTCCACGGCCCTCGTGGAGGTGGCGATCGATGAAGTAGGAAGCGGCATTGAATACGTCGGGGATGACAATGGACGTACCCGAACTCATTGGGAAGGGCCGGGCTTGCGAAGGCTGCGCAGTATGATCACGCCGCTGACTCCGAAGCTCGCCACCGCACACAGGGCGAGCGCCTCTGTAACCTGCGGGATGATGTGGAGCAGATCGCCAAAAAACGCCGCCAGGGCGAAGATAATGCCCAGCACATTCAGCCACGGCGGCGAGCTGGCTGATTTCTCCCGACTGCCATCTCGCAAACGGAGCTGCAGCAGGACGGCGGCCAGGCCGACGGCCCCCATCACCACCACGGCCAGGGGGCTATAGAACGCCCTACGATTGGTGAATAGGACCAGGAAGGCCAGTGCCCCACAGAGCAGACCGGAAGCGATTACCGTCCAGCGGCGCGAGCGGGAATCGAGCGTCTTCAATGGCACCTCGGGGCGAAAACCCATTGTAGACAGAGTTTCGCCCAATGCAAAACCGGTCCTCGCGAGTGGGGCGTGGAAGCCTCTCCTCTTCGCGCAGGAAAGGACTACAATCAGCGGTAGCTCCGGCGGTGGATGGGGCTGGGTGTTCTCCTTTTGATCTACAAGGTTTAGAATTCCGCCGATTATCTTGAAAGGACGAGACGCACGGCCGCTGATCGTTCGCGGGTGGTCCTTCAACCCAGGTTGATCTGAGAGTTCGCAACAGAGGAGGGAATTATGGCAACGGTACTATCCAGCGTTCAGATGAACGACAAGGTCACAAACTACATCTCCAAGAACCGCAAGATGCTGATTAACGGACAGTGGGTGGAAGCCGCCTCCGGCAAGACGTTCCCCACCTACAACCCGGCCACGGGCGATGTTCTGGCCCGCGTAGCCGAGGGAGATCGCGAGGACATCGACCGCGCCGTCAAAGCAGCTCGCGCGGCCTTCGAAACCGGCCCCTGGTCAAAGATGACGCCCTCCGAGCGCGGACGCCTGATCTGGAAGCTCGGAGATTTGCTGGAGCAAAATCTGGAAGAATTTGCCGAACTGGAAATGCTCGACAACGGAAAGCCGCTGAAGGTGGCGCGGGCGGCCGACGTGCCGCTGGCTGTCGACTTGTTCCGCTACATGGCGGGCTGGGCGACGAAGATCGAAGGCAATACCATCCCGATTGGTGGGAAATTTCTGGCCTACACTTTGCGCCAGCCGGTTGGAGTGGTGGGTCAGATCATTCCGTGGAATTTCCCCTTGCTGATGGCGGCCTGGAAATTGGGTCCGGCCCTGGCTACGGGGTGTTGTGTCGTGATCAAGCCGGCGGAGCAAACACCGCTTACCTGCCTGCGTCTGGGCGAACTGGTGCAGGAGGCTGGAATTCCGGACGGAGTGGTGAATATCGTCCCAGGCTATGGCGAAACTGCGGGCGCTGCCCTGGCCGCGCATCCTGACGTCGATAAGGTAGCTTTCACCGGTTCTACGGAAGTCGGCAAACTGATTCTTCAGGCGGCTGCTGGGAACTTGAAGAAGGTGTCTCTGGAGTTAGGCGGGAAATCCCCGAATGTTGTCTTTGGCGACGGCGACTTGAAGACCGCGATAGCCGGCTCGGCCAGCGCTATCTTCTTCAACCACGGACAATGCTGCTGCGCCGGTTCTCGACTCTACGTCGAGAAGAGCATCTTCGACCAGGTGGTCGAAGGGGTATCGGCGAAGGCGAAGAAGATCAACGTTGGTCCAGGATGGGAGACCTCCAGCGACATGGGGCCTCTGGTTTCCGAGGAGCAGCTCAACCGGGTTTGCGGCTTCCTTGAATCCGGGCGCTCCGAGGGCGCGAAGGCCGTTGTTGGCGGCGGGCGGCATGGCGACAAGGGATATTTCGTCCAGCCCACGGTGCTCGTGGATACCACTGAAAATATGAAAGTTGTGCGCGAGGAAATCTTTGGCCCCGTGGTCTCCGCAATTCCTTTCACCGATTACGACGATGTAGTCAGGCAAGCCAACGACACGGTCTACGGCCTGGCGGCCGGTATTTGGACTCGCGACATCGGGAAAGCACATCGCTTGGCTTCGCAACTAAAAGCCGGCACGGTGTGGATCAACTGCTACAACATATTCGACGCCGCTCTGCCCTTCGGCGGGTACAAGCAGTCGGGTTGGGGGCGCGAAATGGGTCACGATGTGCTCGAGCTATACACCGAGGTGAAGTCGGTCTGCACCGCTCTCTAGCTCGATCCACGAAGGTGATTCATTAGAAGGGAAGCCTCGGCTTCCCTTTTTTCTCGCGGTAATCGATAGTGACCTTATTCAGGTTCCCTCGTCTATTCCGCATGAAAATAGCTCGCTGGTGTCTGCCCGCGGCACTCCTTCTCTGTCTCACGGCTTTTGGTCAGGACACTGCCATGTTTCGCGGAAACCTGGCCCACACCGGTGTCTACAACGCTCCCGGCGTCCCGAAGTTCAGGCAGATCAAGTGGAAGTTCCACACCGGCGGGCAGGTGCACTCGTCGCCGGCGGTGGCCAACGGCATGGCATTCGTGGGCAGCACGGACGGGAATCTATACGCGGTTGACCTCGAATCCGGCACGCAGAAATGGAAACTGTTCACCGGGGTTCGCGTGACCTCTTCGCCCGCGGTGGAGAACGGAGTCGTCTACTTCGGCAGCTATAGCGGCAGATTTTATGCCGTCGACGCGGCCAGCGGGAAACTGAAGTGGAAGTTTCAGACTGAGGGCGAAAAGCGATTTGAGGGCAAGCATCTGCATGGTTCAGAACCCGCCGCGGAAACCATGCCCGACCCCTTCGATTTCTATCTGTCGTCTCCGGCATTGTGGAACGGAGCCGTGTACTTCGGAAGCGGCGATGGCAACGTATATGCGCTGGATTCCGCGAGCGGCACGTTGAAGTGGAAGTTTCACACCGGCGATGTCGTGCACGCCTCCCCGGCCATCTCCGACGGGACCCTGTTCATCGGGAGCTGGGACAGTTACTTCTACGCCCTCGACGCCGCCAGCGGAAAAGAGAAATGGCGGTTCAAGACCGGCGAAGATCACGACATTTATAACCAGGTCGGCATTCAATCTTCCGCCGCGATCATGGACGGGATTGTGTACTTCGGCTGCCGCGATTCGAACCTCTACGCCCTCGATGCCCATACCGGCGAGAAGAAGTGGGCCTTCAACAACAAGGGCTCCTGGGTGATCACTTCGCCGGCGGTGCAGGATGGCAAGGTCTACTTCGCCACCTCCGATACGGCGATGGTATATGCGCTCGACGCCAAGGCAGGCACTCCAAGTTTTCTCGCTGAAGTTCAATAACTGGCCGCTGTTTTCTTCTCCCGCCGTTGCGGGCAGCATGCTGTACATCGGATCTCACCAGGGAAAACTGATCGCGATCGATCTCGCCAGCCAGAAACCGGCCTGGACATTTGAGACCGACGCTTCACGACAGAACGGCCCCGCGCTCACCAAACCGGATGGCACGCCCAACTACGAATCGGCCTTCGGAGACAGTTTTTTCGAGAGCATGGTCATCGGAGTCAACAAGATGATGAGCGTGGGCGCAATTCTTTCATCGCCGGTAGTGGTCAATAACGTGATCTACGTGGGCAGCGCCGATGGATTCCTGTACGCACTGATGTAAGTCCTATTCACCACTCTCGAGGGTGCCCCGTCCAAGCTCGCTTGGGCGGGGATTTTAGTTGGAATAGACCGCATGTTTCAAAAGCTCCGCCCAAGCAAGCCTGAACAGGGCACCTTCGAGAGTATTATTCAGGAGGCAATTTCACGGAGATTCGCGCATGAAAAAGGGCCTTCGGTTTCTGATTCCTTCGGTGCTTGTGCTGTGCTTTGCAGGCACTGTCTCGGCGCAGAGCAACCCTGAGTGGACAGAGCCTTTTCCCCCGTATCGTGTCATGGGGAATGTGTACTACGTGGGCAGCAAGGGACTCGCCTCATTCCTGATTACGACGCCGCAGGGACACATCCTCATCAACAGCAATCTGGAAAGTTCCGTTCCGCTTATCAAGAACAGCGTCGAGAAGCTGGGTTTTCATTTCAGTGACGTCAAAATTCTGCTCATCAGCCACGCACACTGGGACCATTGCGCGGGCAGCGCCCTGATCAAGGAAATGACCGGGGCCCGATACTTTGTGATGGATCAGGATGTACCGGTGGTTGAATCGGG
This sequence comes from Terriglobia bacterium, assembly GCA_963698825.1. GTDB lineage: Bacteria > Acidobacteriota > Terriglobia > Terriglobales > Acidobacteriaceae > JAIQFF01. The sequence goes on from CAVOSG010000011.1 coordinate 11,001, forward strand.
CGGCAAAGCTGATTTCCAGTACGGCTCTTCTCCGGGGAACCTCTTCAAAACGGCAAAGGTGGACCGGGTGCTGCACGATGGCGATGAAGTGCGTCTGGGAGACGCCGTGCTGGTCGCGCATCTGACGCCAGGCCACACCAAAGGCACGACCACGTGGACTATGAAGGTCGCCGATGGCGGGAAGGTCTATGACGTGGTGATCCTAGGGAGCCCTAACGTCAATCCCGGATACAAACTGGTAGGGAATAAGGAATATCCGCAAATTGCTCGGGATTACGAACTGATGTTCAAAGTCTTGAAGGGCTTGCCCTGCGATGTATTTCTTGGGGCTCACGGAGACTACTACGGAATGGCAGCCAAGTTTGCCCGCATGCGGCCAGGTGCGGTCAATCCCTTTATCGATGCTGATGGCTACAACAGTTACGTCGCCGAGAAGGAACGGGCATTCCGCGATGAGCTCAATCGGCAGTCAAGCGCAAAGCCGTAATTTGTAGTGTGCCCCGTTCAATCCGCTTGGGCGGGGCACCCTCGAGAATATATCCAGGGGGTGGGCCGGAGCCTTATAGTGGGCGAGTCGGATTGCTATCGTCCATGAAGAATCTTTGGCTCATCCTGCTTCTTTGCGTGGTTGGTTGTTCCGCGAAGAAGAAGCCTGTCGCGCCCACGCAACCGGCGACGCCACCGCCGGCCGCCCCGGTGCGCAGCCAGATGCCGCCACCCTCCGCGGAAGTCATCGAACACTGCGTCGTCACCAAGCGGGAAAACGCAAACACCGTGTCTTGCCGCTGCGAGCCAGTCACCACGCGGATCGACTCCAAAACCGGGCACACCGTCATCGTCTGCAAGAAGATGCCGGAAACCCGCTAGTGGCTGACTTCTTCCGATCGATGCTGCTTCTCAATTCCGTCATCATTCAGGCGCCCACGCCTGCCACCCACTCGGCTTGACGGGATCCGCCGTGACTGAGTGCATAGAGCACCAGCTCTACACGGCTCGAAATCCCCAGCTTGTCGAAGATGCGGAACAGATATTTCTTGACCGTGTGTTCACTGAGAGAAAGTTCACGCGCGACCTCGCGATTGCTCATGCCGTCCGCGACCAGGGCTACGACCTGTTCCTCGCGCGGAGTCAACAACCGGATCCCGCGAGAGTTGACCATGTGCAACGACGGCACCTGGCTCAAAGCTTCGACCAGGTATTGCAGCTGTTCACTGTTGGCCCACACTTGTCCCTGGTGCACGCTCTGGATGCATTTGCAGAGCAGCCGAAAAGGATACTGGGAAAAGCAAAACAAGCCGCGAGCGCCAGAGCGAAAGGCGTGAACCACAACGTCGCGATCGTAGGTGTCGAGCAAGATGATCTTGGCCACCTCGGGATGAGCCAGATGCAGCCGGCGCACAATTGTCATGTCCGGCCAGCCGTCTCTGGGATTGTCGGCGTTGAGGACGGCCACCTGCACCGGCAAGCAATCAATGGCGTGCAGGATGACGTCCGGGTCAAGCACGCAGGAATTGACCTGCAGCTCCGGACGGCGTCGAAGCGCGCCAACCAGAAGCTGGCATTGCATTTGATTGGAGTCGGCGACCAGCACTCCAATCGAATTTGAGGCCGCAACGGATATTGTCTCCACTAAATCCTTCCTGCGTGTCCGCGCACTTTCGTCCTAATTTCGCACTGGCTGGGCCAGCCTAAAGCATTGCCCGTAGACACTTCTGTGACATCTCAACATTGCGGATGGTTGGATGAACTGTGGAGAACCCGGTCGAGATCGGGCAGGACGGACGGGGCGAGAGACCATATATCGCCCTTAACTCCAACTAATCACAGGAGATGGTTCCAGGGGATCACCATCCCCCTGACCCATTCCGGGCAGGTAGGCCAGTCTACTTTCGTAGGTACCACGAAAGAACCCGAGACGAAATGCATGAGCTTCCGGGTAGCGCAGCCGTCCGGGGGCTTGTTCCGTGGTGCGTTCCGCCCACTACGCCGAGGGCGAGACGCCCTCGCGACAGGCCGCAAGATGCCGGCGCTACATCGTTCGATGCCTGGGCTCGAGATGCCTACGTTCGTGGACAACACTTCCCAAGTCTTGTTGTTCCTGGTCCACCGCGCTACTTTGCAAACACCGGAGTGGCAGTAGCAAGACGCAGAAAAAGCAAAGAGAAGAAGATGAAACGACTTTTGACCAGCGTGGTAGTCGCGCTTTGCTGCGCTGGCTTGGCAGGTTCGGTGGCGTCCGTGGCTCAGGAACAGACGAAAGCGTCGAATACCGGCCGAGGGGCGACGGAAGCCGCGAAATCCGGAATAGCGGGCGGTGCATCGAGTCCAGACGAGATGGGGAACCGCCGCCCGCTTTACCGGCTACGAAAGAGTGATGTCATCGAGGTCAAATTCAACTTCGCTTCTGAGTTCGACCAGACCCTCAGCGTGCAACCGGATGGTTTCATCACGCTCCGCGGAGTGGACGAGCTGTACGCTGAGGGCCTTACCGTGGCCGAGTTGCGCAGCACGATTCGCCAAGCCTATGCCACGACCCTGCACGACCCCGAGGTCACGATCGCTCTCAAGGATTTCGAGAAGCCCTATTTCGTCGCCACGGGCGCAGTCGCGCATCCGGGAAAATTCGAATTGCGCGGCGATGCCACCGTCACCGAGGGCGTAGCCCTGGCCGGAGGATTCACCGAGCAGGCCAAGCACTCAGAAGTGGTTCTCTTCAGGAGGATTTCCGAAGAGCGGATGGAGGCTCGGGTCCTGAACGTAAAGCAAATGCTGAACTCACGAAACCTGACAGAGGATTTCCATCTGCGGGCCGGAGATTTGCTGTACGTCCCGCAAAATCAAATTTCTAAAATACGGCGCTATTTACCGACATCCAGTCTCAGCACATACGTGAACCCAACCCAGTTTTGAGGAGAGAAGCGGGGGAAGCAACTTTTCTTGAACATCAATTCGCATTAAGCCTCTCGGGCTTACCGTGCCCTCAAGCGGATACAGCCGCTGCCCGATAAATCAGACCAGCAGATAGCAGGTCGTCGGGCCGGAGAACTCCGCATGGCAGAAGAGCTCACCATCATTCGCAAGCCTGTACCCGAGACTTCCCCGACATTGCGCGATCTATTGGCGGTGCTGTTCCGGCGGCGGCGGCTTGCACTGGTCTCTTTCCTCGCGATCTTCCTGGCCCTACTTGGGTACGGCGTGTTCGCCCCCTCTTACCAGGCCCACATGAATGTATTAGTGCGCCGAGGGCGGGTCGATCCCCTGGTGACGCCTGCACCCACGCCATCGCCCACCTTCCAGCGGGATGAAATCACGGAAGAGGAATTGAATTCCCAGGTGGAGCTGCTGCGCGATGAGGAAATTCTGCGCGCTGTGGTGCAAGCCTCGGGCGCGGGCGTTGTCCCCTGGTACGAACGGTTTCTCGGTGGCAGCAGCGAGGAAGTCCGCCTGGCTCGCTCGGTCCGGCGGATGGCGCGCCGTCTACGTGTGGAGCCGATCCGCAAGACCAACCTGATTCAAGTGACCTATTCGTCGTCTGACCCGGCGCAGGCGGCGGCCGTGCTTCATTCTCTGGCGCACGCCTACCTGGAGCGCCAGCAGCGCGTACGCCGCCCTTCGGGGGAGTACCAGTTTTTCGAACAACAGGTCGCGCAATCCCGGCGGGGGTTGCTGGATGCCGAGTTTCGGCTGATGGACTTTGGCAGCGATCAGGGAGTGGTGTCCGCGGCCCAGGAGCGAGACATGGCGCTGCAGAAGCTCAGCGACGCCGAAGCCAACGATCACCAGACCCAGGTGACAATCGTCGAGACCAGGCAGCGCATACGGGACTTGCAGGCCAAGCTGAAGTCGCTGCCAGAGCGAATCCTGACCGTGATTCGGAATGCGGACAATCCGCAGCTGGCCGAGAAGATGAAGTCAAAACTGCTCGAACTGCAGCTGAAGCGGACTGAGCTGCTGACAAAATTCGAGCCTTCGTATCGGCTGGTACAGGAGGTAGATCAGCAGATTGCTGAAACCAAAAGCAGCATCCTGACCGAAGAGCATGCGCCGCTGCGCGATGAGACCACGAACCAGGAGCCGAATCATGAGTGGGTGAAGTCGGAACTGCTCAAGGCCCAGATCGCGCTGGGCACACTCGAGGCCCATGGACAGGCCACCCGGGTCGAGGTAGCGGGCTATCGGGAAGTCGCGCAACGGCTGGGCGGAAACGCGTTGCGCCAGGGTGAATTGCTGGGAGAGTTGAAACTCGCGGAGGAAAAATACCTGCTTTATGTGAATAAGCGCGAGGAGGCCAGGATTGAGGATGCTTTGGATCAGGGCGGCATCCTGAATGTCATCATCGCCGAGGAGCCCAGAGCTCCGGCGCTGCCGGCCCGGGCAGCCTGGGTCTTCGGGCTGGTCGGTGTACTTCTCGGCGGTACGTTGAGCACTGGGCTGGCTTTCATCGCTGATCGCTTGAACCCAGCCTTCCGGACGCCGGATGAAGTCATCGCCTATTTGGGCATTCCGGTTCTGGCGTCACTGCCGTAGGGGCGTGAAGGATGAGCAGCTGCAGGGAAGATGCGGTTTCGCAAGTCTGGCGGAGGGCACGGTTTGAAGCCGTGCCCTTCCCGAAAAACGCGTAGCAGCAGGTTTTCGCCGTCCAGAGTTTCACGAAAGAAGCATTTATGAGCACACGACCGGATCTGCTGGAACACGCTCTCGCGGGCGACATCTTCGAAACTGAAATAGGCGAGCCTCAGACGTCATCGGCGCGCGAGTCGATCGCCTGGGATCCAGTCCGTTTCGGCGAGGAGCAGGTCCGCAGCTTGGTACAGCAAGTGTTCCTCCCAGGCTGGCCGAAGCCGGCCCGGCAAGTCGTCTTTTGCGCGGTCGAAGATGGCGATGTCGCCGGAATCTGCTTGCGCGTCTGCCAGGTCCTGGCGGCGCAAATTCCAGGCCACGTGGCGCTGGTTGAAGCGCATCTCCAATCGACCGATGAGTACGAGAGCTTTGATACTCCGGCGCCTGCGTTTCGTCCGTCGGCATTCAGACCTGTCCGCGATTCTGCCCGACGAGTCTCCAGCCACTTGTGGCAGGTGCCGCGCGAAATCTTCATGGGAGAAAACGAGGCTGGCCTTTCGGTGGAATGGCTGCCTGGCCGGCTAAGGGAATTGCGCCTCGAATTTGACTACACAGTGCTGCATGGTCCACCGGCGGCACTATGCAGCGACGCCGCTTTGCTGAGCTATCTGAGCGATGGGGTGGTTCTGGTGCTGGAAGCGAATACAACCCGGCGTGCCGCTGCGCAAAGAGCGGTCCAGATGTTGCAAGTGGCGAATGCGCGGGTGTTGGGATCGGTCCTCAGCCGACGAACCTTTCCCATCCCGCAAGGAATTTATCGGAGGCTATAGGAGCTGAAGTTTCTCCTGCTGTTTCTGGAATTGATCTATTTTTGGGGAAAACAGGCAGCAAATCCGAATGGGACTCAAGTAGCAGAGCTTCGTCCGACCCACGCCCACTTCCCATGACAACCTACCCCGACCGGTTGCTGCCGGAAACCCTGGAGGCAGGTCCGTCTGCTGAGCCGTGGTACGTGGTGCAGACGCGGTATCGCTTCGAAAGCAAGATCACGGCACAATTGCAGAGCAAAGGTGTAGAACCTTCCTTCCTCTCTTAAGCGAAAACCACCGCTGGAGTGATCGTCAGAAAGCGGTCTCGATTCCGTTGTTTTCAGGGTACGTGTTCGTGCGCCTGCCCTCCTCAGCCAGCGCTCGCGCCAGGGTGCTGCGTACAGAAGGGGTCGTGGGATTTGTGAACGTGCACGGTGAGGCAAGTCCAATCCCTTGCGTGCAGATCGACGGCCTCCGGCGTTTGCTGGCGCAGAAGCTTCCGTGTGCGCTACATGCGTTCTTGAAAGTTGGGCAACGAGTGCGAATTCGCGGCGGTTCTCTTGACGGGCTGGAAGGCATTCTGGCGCAAAGCGGCAAGAAGGCGCTGGTCATCTCGATCGAGTGCATTCAACGGTCGGTGGCCGTCACCATCGAAGGATACGAACTGGAACCGGTCTAGATGTCCTCTCCCACACCATTCAGCCCCCAAAACTCCCCGCGCACGGTTGCGCCCCAATTTATCTCGCTGGAGAAGCAACGGCCTCTCACCTTGGGTCGAAGTGTCCCCACTTCTCGCAGGGGACTCGACTGGAACTCGTGGCAGCAGCGGGCTTCCGCACGGCGCCCCGAACCGCGAGGTGGGCAGAACGTCTTGATTGTCGGTGCTGGGCCGATCGGGCGCGAATTGGCCGAGACGCTGGAACGGGAGCATATCAACGGGCGTACGGTCGTCGGTTTTCTCGATCCAGTCGAGCCGGTCGCAGGCAATGTGCTTGGCCGGGTGGAGAATCTCGCGCGGATCGCCCGATCCGAATTTGTGGACGAGATCATTCTGGCGATTCCCAATCAGCACGACCTGGCGCTGCGCGTGATTCGGGAAGCGCGGCACAACCGTCTGAATGTCCGGGCCGTGCCCGATCTTTACGGCTACGGGTGGATCCACGAACACATTCATGAACGCGGACACTTGGAGCTGGAATATTTCGGCAACTTGCCGGTGCTCACGCTGCACGAGGAGCAAGCTCCGCCGCCCGGCTTGTTCTGGAAACGAGTGCTCGATGTGGTGCTCTCTGCCGTCGCTTTGCTGGTTGCGGCTCCATTGATGGCTGCGGTTGCATTGGTTATAAAAATGGCTTCGCCCGGACAAGCTCTATACCGGGCTACGCGAGTGGGCCTAAAGGGGCGAAGATTTCTTTGTTACAAATTTCGCACCATGGTCCGCGACGCGGATCGTTTGAAGAGTGGTCTGCGGGCCCGCAACGAACGTCGAGGCCCACATCTTCAAGATGGCTGCCGATCCACGCATCACCCGCGTTGGCCAGTTTCTGCGGCGCTACAGCCTGGATGAACTGCCGCAATTGTGGAATGTGCTGCGCGGCGAGATGAGCCTGGTCGGTCCGCGGCCGCATCCGCTCGACGACGTCGAGCACTATCGCCTGGAACATCTGCGGCGCCTCGATGTAACCCCCGGAATCACCGGGCTATGGCAGGTCACGGCGCGGGGCGATCCGTCGTTTCAGAGAAATATGGCGTTGGACATGGAATACATCGAGCGCTGGAGTCTGAGCCTGGACCTTTGGATTTTGTGGAAGACCGCAAGCGTCGTTGTGCATGGCACCGGAACCTAGCATGGCTTCGACTGGACAGATCACGTTGCGGAACTCAGTGCCCGCCTTGGTGCATTGGACGGCAATCACGGCGTGCCGCCCCCTGCATGCATTGGTAGCAGCGCCCGCGATTGTGTTCCTGGCCAGCCTCACGGTAATGCTCTTCCGTCCACCCGACTTGTCGTTTTATTGGCTGGACCGCATCGCTCTCTTGCTTCTGATGTTCGTGGCGCTGTTGCGGGTGCTGGTGCTGCGAGGGCGGACGACCCTCTCCAGCCCGCCCATGTGGCCGATGGCAGCACTTGTGCTGTTGGGGTTTACGAGTCTTCTAGCCGGGCCCTATGACGCACAAGATTGGAGTGTGTTTGCCGCCAAGTGGGTCGTGCCGTTCGCGCTGTACCACTTAGCTGGCATCGCTTTCGACGATCCCACCACTTTGCGCCGCTTCGAAACTTTTGTGTTGGTCGTGCTGGGCTATCTGTGCCTGATTGCGATCCTGTTCCTGTTCGGCGCCAAGAGATCTGATATTCCCCCGCTACATCCTCGATGAGAGTCTGGGCATCCACGCCGATCGCGCCCGTGGACCTTTTCTGCAGGCGGTGGCGAATGGGGTGACCCTGAATCTGCTGGGAGTGATTGCGCTGGACTCCTATCGCAGGAAGCGCCTGAAGGGATTGCCCGCAATACTGCTGCTGATGGCGTTGCCCCTGGCCATCCTGGCAACTCAAACGCGAGCGGTATGGCTGTCGTTCGCCGGCTGCATTCCGGTACTGATGTTCCTTTCTTCCAGCAAGCGAGTGCGCCGCGCTTGCCTCTTCCTGATTCTGGCTGGAACCGTCGGGCTGGTGACCGTCCTCAGTTTCGAGGATGCCAACAATTCTTTCTCCAGTCGCCTGGAAGAGCGCAGTCCTGTGGAGTTCCGCATGGTCATGTACCAGACCGGCCAGGAGATGTTTCTGGAGAAGCCGCTCACCGGATGGGGCCTGACCGACTTGCAGCCAGAGTTAGCCAAACACGTGCATGACTTTCACCAGTCGGCTTATTTTTTTCACAACACCTATCTTGAAATCGCCGTGCAGCACGGCTTGCTTGGGCTGACCCTCTATCTGTGGGTGGTGGTTGACCTGTTTCGGCTGGGTGGAAGGCGGCGCGCTCACGCTGCGCCCAGGGAGGGTACGTTCCTGGATGAACACTTCCGTTCCCTGTGGCCTGTGCTCGTGGCGATCTATTTGTTCAACGGGAGTTTTGTGGTGATGAACTATCAGTTCGTGAACGGATTGCTGTTCACGATCGCGGGCATACTGGCGGCGCAGAACCGCCGGGCGGACGCCCAGTCGCACGCCCTCTCCGTCTGACCCTGAAGAGTGCCTACCGTCGCTTATCTGGCCAATCAGTTTCCCTCGCCAGTCGAGCCCTATGTGTTCGAGGAAATCGAGGAGTTGCGCCGGCGTGGAGTGCACGTCATACCCAGCAGCGCCCAGCGACCGGGTGGCACGTTGCAGGAACGTGCGCTGCAATCATTCGCCGCCGAAACCCTGTATCTGCAACCGCTCAGTCTCGGACTCGTCCTCCGGGCCTCATGGCTCTGCTTGCGCCGATTCACTTCCCTGGCGGACCTTCTCCTGCGGGTATTGGTGCAAGGAGCCGAACCTCCGTCCCGGCGCGTGCGGGCGCTGCTGCACACCTTGCTGGGAGCCTGTTACGCGCTGCAACTGGAAGGACGCGGCGTGGAGCACATTCACGTGCATCACGGATATTTTGCTTCCTGGATCGCGATGGTGGCGGCGCGCCTGCTCGACATCAACTACAGCTTGACCCTGCATGGCTCCGACCTGTTGCTGCACGGCGCATACCTCGATACGAAGCTGAAAAATTGTGAGTTCTGCGTGACCGTCTCGGAATTTAACCGGCGCTTTGTTCTGCAGCACTATCCGGAGGTCGATCCCGGAAAAGTCATGGTCCGGCGAATGGGCGTAAGTTTGCCGTGCAACGAAGCCTCGGTCCAGTGCTCAGGCTCACGGCTGACAATCCTGGCAGTGGGCCGGTTGCATCCGGTAAAAGACCACGCGTTTCTGCTCCACGCCTGCCACGAACTGAAGGGCCGCGGCGTGTCCTTCTTATGCCTGATTGCGGGGGAAGGGCCGGAGCGTCCCTGGCTCGCGGACCTGATTCGCAACCTCGGGCTCGAAGAGCAGGTGAAGCTTCTCGGCCATCTTTCCCGGGAACAACTTGATATCTGTTACGACCTGTGCGACCTGGTGGCGCTCACCAGTCGCAGCGAGGGCATCCCCCTGGTCCTGATGGAAGCGATGGCGCACGGCAAAATTGTCCTTGCGCCCGCGATTACCGGAATTCCGGAGCTGGTCAAAGATGGCGAGACCGGGTTCTTGTACCGCTCTGGTTCGCTGCCCGACTTCGTAACCAAAGTAGAAACAATTCTTTCTTCCCCGGCGCTGCCCGGATTGCGCATGGCTGCCCGTCAACATGTGCTGGAGTGCTTCGACCGGGAAAAGAACCTGGCGGCTCTGGCAGACCTGCTGGTTTCCCGCATCACCCGGAAGGTAAGGCGTAGCTCTCATGAGAATCCTGTACTGCAACAAATATAACTTTGCCTTCAGCGGCACTGAGGTTTACCTCTTCGATCTGATGGACCTGATGCGCTCGCACGGGCATCAGGCTGCGCTGTTTTCCATGGCGGACCCGCGGGGGACGCCGACGGAGTATGACCAGCACTTCGTTCCCGCCATCGATTTCAAACGCCCGAACCCGGGATTCATCGGTGGCGCGAGACAAGCGGCACACGCCCTTTATTCCCGCCAGGCACGCCAGAAATTGCGGGACATGGTGAAGGCCTTCCGGCCGGACGTTGCTCACGTGCGCAACATCTACCACCATCTTTCTCCCTCGATCCTTTGGGAACTCAAGGCGCAGAAGGTTCCCGTGGTGTATCACGTGAACGATTTCAAGCTGCTCTGCCCCAGCTACAACATGGTGGCGCACGGCCGTGCCTGCGAGCGCTGCCACGGAGGGAAATTCTGGAACGTTGTCGCCCAAGGCTGCTACTCGGGTCCTCCCGGCTCGACTCTGCTGCTGGCGGCGGAGGCATATCTTCACAAATGGCTCCGCAGTTATGAGAGTTGCGTATCCCGTTTTCTGGTACCCAGCCGGTTCGTGAAGGAAAAACTGAACGAAAACGGCTGGGATGCCGCGAAAATTGAGGTTCTCCCGCATTTTCAGAGACTGCCGCCGCAGCCTGGTCCTGATCCGTCCTCCGGCGCCCCGATCCTGTATTTTGGGCGGCTTTCAGTGGAAAAAGGATTGACCGACCTCTTGCGGGCGATGCAGCAGCTGCCCGCGGTCTCTCTGCAGATTGCCGGCGAGGGGCCGCAGCGCGCGGAACTGGAGGCGCTGGCGAAAGATTTGCATCTGGGGAACGTCGAATTCCTCGGTCAAGTCGTGGGACCACAACTTGATCGCCGCATCGCCTCGTCGCGATTCACCGTGCTGCCAACCCATGCTTACGAGACGATGGGCAAGAGCATCCTCGAATCCTACGCCTGGGGACGCACCGTCGTGGCCTCAGACCTGGGCTCGAGAAGGGAACTGGTGCATGAAGGCGAGACCGGCGTCTTGTATCGGGCTGGCGATGTCACCCAACTTGCGGGTGCGATCTCCTTTCTAGTCGAGCGGCCAAAGCTCGCGGCCGCAATGGGCGCCGCTGGGCGGGCTTTGGTTGCCACCCAGCACACCCCTGAAAATCACTGCGCCGAGCTGACCAGCCTGTACGAACAACTAGCGTCGGGCTCCAGAGAGACCGGCGGCCCGAACGCCATCGCGGTCGCGAAACCGGCGTTACGAGTCGCCTTCATCGGCGGCCGCGGAGTGATTTCCAAGTACAGTGGAATCGAAACCTACTATGAAGAGATCGGCAAGCGGCTGGCCGAGATGGGACACGAAGTCACCGTGTATTGTCGTGCCCACTTCAGTCCTCCGCAGGAAAACTACAACGGGATGCGTCTCGTCCGGCTGCCCACCATTCGCTCGAAACATCTCGAGACCCTGGTACACACGTTCCTGAGCACCATGCACGCGCTGTTCGGCCCATCAGACATCGTGCACTTTCACTGCCTGGGACCGGCACTGTTTTCATTTCTTCCGCGCTGGTTCGGAAAGAAGACGGTAGTCACGGTGCAGGGCCTGGACTGGCAGCGGCGAAAGTGGGGCCGGATTGCGTCCGCCGTTCTACGGCTCGGAGAGCGGGCGTCCATCAAGCTGCCCGACCAAACCATGGTCGTGTCGCGGACCCTGCAGGACTACTACCGCACCCGCTACGGCACGGAGCCGGCCTATGTGCCGAACGGCACTTCACTGAAGCCCAGGCGTCCCGCGATGCGGCTGCCCGCATGGGGCCTCGAATCCGGCGCTTACATCCTTTTTCTCGGGCGCTTTTCTCCCGAGAAGAACTGCGATCTGTTGATCCAGGCCTACGAGCAGATGGACACGCCGGTAAAACTCGTGCTGGCCGGCGGATCGAGTCATTCCGACGCCTATGCCCAGCGGCTCCGCGCGCACCAGAGCGACAAGGTCCGCGTTCTGGACTGGGTTTCGGGAGACGCCTTGGAAGAATTGCTTACCAATGCCATGCTCTTCGTCTTGCCGTCCGACCTGGAAGGTCTGTCCCTGGCGCTGCTCGATGCCATGGGAGCCGGCGTTTGCGTGCTCGCGAGCGATGTCCCTGAGAATCGCGAGCTGGTCGATGGAGCGGGCTTTACCTTTCGGCATGGCGACCAGAATGACCTGGAACGAATGCTGCGTTTGCTGATCTCTGAACCGGAGGTCCGGGAGGCGGCTGCCGGCAAAGCCCGGGCAAGAGTGTGGCAACATTATTTGTGGAGCCGGGTCGCCCACGAAATTGAAAGCATTTACTTGGGACTGGCTGTCGGTACCAGCGCGCCGAAGCCGACCGCGCCGAAGCAGGTTCCCAGCTATCGTGGGCGCGCCGCGTAACCACTCGACGCACCGAACTCTTCGCTGATCCGCGGGCGTCCTGCTCGTCTTTGTTTGCGGGCCAGGCCCAGGAAGCCACGCTTCACCCCTTTCTTTATTACAATCAGAGCGGCATCGCCATTGGAGGACAACTCTACCCGGCGCGGACTGCTCACATGGAAAAAACAATTCTGGTGACCGGAGGAGCGGGATTCATCGGTTCCAACTTCATTCTGCAATGGATCGCAAAGGAAGGAACTCCGGTCGTCAACCTCGACAAGCTGACCTACGCGGGCAATCCGCGCAACTTGCTCCAGGTTGATCTCGGACCCGCGATACTCCTTTACCCAGGGAGATGTATGCGATCGTGAACTTGTGCGCGAATTGATCCGGCAACACCAGCCGCGGGCCATTGTGCACTTTGCGGCAGAGAGTCATGTGGATCGTTCGATTCGCGGCCCGGATGATTTCATCCGCACCAATGTGCACGGAACATTTTGCCTGCTGGAAGAAGCGCGGGCATATTGCGAGGGACTGGGAGAGCAGGACCGAAAGGTCTTCCGGTTTCTGCATGTATCGACTGACGAAGTGTACGGATCGCTCGGCCCCAGTGATCCCCCCTTTTCCGAGACCACCGCGTATTCACCCAACAGCCCGTATTCCGCTTCCAAAGCTGGTGCCGACCACCTGGTACGCGCCTATCACCACACCTACGGCCTCCCCACTTTGACTACGAATTGTTCCAATAACTACGGCCCCTACCAGTTCCCGGAAAAATTGATCCCGCTGATGATTCTGAACGCTCGCGCTGGCAAGCCGTTGCCGGTGTACGGTGATGGGCAGAATGTTCGCGACTGGGTTTACGTCGAAGATCACTGCGATGCGGTTCGTATCGTCCTGGCCAGAGGCAGCATCGGAGAAACCTATAACATCGGCGGGCGAAGCGAGAAGCGGAACACCGAAATCGTGGAAAGCATCTGCTCGGCCCTCGACCAGTCGTGTCCGAACGATCCGGTCCTGCCGCACCGAAAGTTAGTCACGTTTGTGAAAGACCGTCCGGGGCATGATCGCCGCTATGCCATTGATGGACGGAAAATCGAGCGCGACCTGGGATGGAAGCCCAGTGAAACTTTCGCCAGCGGTCTTGGCAAAACCATCCAGTGGTATTTGGAGAATGAAGAGTGGGTGAAGGAAGTCACCAGCGGTAGCTATCGCAAGTGGATTGCCACCCACTACTCGTAGCGGCAACGCTGCCTTGGCGAAACAAAGCTCGGCGAAGCAAAGATTGGCGAAGCATAGCTTGGCGAAGCAGAAGCAAAGACAGAAACAGAAACAACGGACCTCATGCGAATCACCGTCTTCGGCGCAACCGGTTTGCTGGGCAGGGCGCTGATGCGCGAGTGGAAGGATGATGAGGTTGCCGGGCTAAGCTCCGCCGACGGAGATATCCGGGACGAAAAGAAGGTCTTGCATCTGGTTCAGGAGACCCGTCCCGACTGGGTCGTTCTGGCCGCGGCTTACACCGATGTGGATGGCTGCGAATCGAATCGCGATTTGGCCGTCGATGTGAACTGCCACGGAGCGGTCCATGTAGCGCGAGCGGCCCGCCAGCAAGGCGCCCGCCTGCTCTTTCTCAGTACCGACTATGTCTTCGATGGAAAGAAGACGACCCCATACGAGACCAATGATGCCCGCTCGCCGCGCACCGTTTACGGCCAGTCCAAGGCCGAGGCGGAGACGAAAGTTGGCGGAATGTTGCCGGAGTGCTGCATCGTCCGGACCTCCTGGCTCTTCGGCGCGGGCGGAAGATGTTTCCCCGATACAATTCTGAAACTGGCTGCGAGCCGGCCTCAGATCGAAGTGGTTACCGACCAGCGCGGCTCCCCCACTTACGCAGTAGATCTCGCTTACGCCATCGTGCAGCTCTGCCACCAGAAAGCGAGCGGAATTGTGCACGTCACCAATCGCGGAGAGTGCTCCTGGTACGAGTTCGCTCGCGAAATCGTTGCGTTCGCTGGGCTGAAAACAGTTGTGCGTGAGACCACGAGCGACAAGTTTGTCCGCCCGGCAGAGCGTCCGGAATACTCCGTGCTGTCCCCCCAAAGCCTGCAGCAGTGTGGGATCGACATGCCGGAGTGGCGCGATGCGCTGAAGAGATACCTGTCCGTACGTGGTTCGGGGTGATCTTACGGCGAACTACAACTGATCCAGGAGCACGGTGCGCATCTTTTCCTGATGTTTCGGATCGAGCTTGGCGCCGGCGCAGGTCACATGGAAAACGTCGGTAGCGGTTTGGCCCTGGGTGTCAATGATTGCGACCTCAATGTTGCAGCCGAGCTCAGCCATGGCGGAACTGATGTCATAAAGCAAGCCCGGACGGTCCTGAGCAACGATCTCGATCAGAGTGCTATGCTGCGAGCACTTGTTGTCGGTCTGTATGCTGGGTTCGATCTTTACTTTCGGGTTCTGCATCGCCGGTTTGAATTTTGTTTCCATCAGTTCAACTACATTGATTTCGCCGGAGATCGCTTCCGCAAGCTTCCCTTTCAGGCGGCCTGTTTCAGAGGGATTGAGTTCCAGAGTCCGAAACCGGTCAGAAAAGCGGAATGTGTCGAGCACCACGCCGGCCTTGTTGGCGAAGGCCTCAGCTTTCAGAATGTTCATTCCCCATGATGACAGCGTTCCCACCACGTGAGAAAACAGGCCCGGGCAATCGAGGGTCAACAGGACAAGTTCGAAGTAGCCGTCGCGACGGAGTATTTCGATCTGCGGCTCATCGTCATTCTCGCGCAGGCGATCGTACATGCGGCAGTGGGCGACGATCTCGGCCGGAGTGTGCATCAGCAGATAGCGTTTGGGAAAACCTTCCAGGAAGGAAGTGATGTGGGTTGCGTCCGGCTCGGCTGCAGCTGTGACAACCTCCTGGATTCGCTGGCTGTTGCTGGCACTGGCCGTCAAGCGCTGATCGTCAACAGAGCGGCTGAGATGATTAAAGCCGGCCGCATAAAGCTGCCACAGCATCTCGGCTTTCCATGGGGTCAGGGCTTCCGGGTTCACCGATTTGACGTCGGCATAAGTAAGCAACGTGAGCAATTTCAGCCGCTCGGCGGTACCGACGGCTTCGCTGAACTCGCTCACAACCTTGGGGTCGAAAATATCCTGGCGCATGGTCGTCGATGACATGCGCAAGTGATTGCCTATCAGGAACACCACAGTCTCCCGCTCCTCGGGTTCGAGCCGCAGACGTTCGAGAGCGCTGGCCGAGGCCTGCAGGCTTCCCACCACATGATCATCCGCCGGCATGCCTTTGCCGACATCGTGAAACAAGAGCGCAAGGAAGAGCAGGTCGGGACGTTCGAGTCCATCCAGAATATCGCGAAAGCGCCGCTCCAGTTCGCTGTCGGGCGTTCGCAGCGCGTGCACATTCTCAATCGCAACCAGGGAATGCTCGTCCACTGTATAGCGATGGTAGTAGTCGCGAATGACCAGGGAATCGACCGCCTGAAATTCGGGAAACAACGCCACCAGCACTCCCAGCCGGTGCATCGCGCGAAGAGCGGCGCCGGCATGAGGCGATACCAGAATGCGACGGAAGTACGACCACGCCTCCGGAGAATCGTGTGCCCACTGCCGGAAGCCGGGGAGAGCGTCTCGACGCAGCGCTCGGTTTCGGCGGTGAGCTTCAGACCGTGACGGCCGACGAATTCGAAAAGCCCGAGCAGCAAAGACGGATCTTGCAGGGAAGAAAGCTGGCGCAGGAAAACGCGGCCCTCTACGACAGAAAAATCGGCATTCGACAAACGCGATTTGCGATTTTCAAATAAACGATACAGGCTGGAGCGTCCCGGCGGCACCTCATCGAAGAGGACGGTCAGCCGGTAAATCGAGCGGACATGCCGGAAGTAGGTTCGCATCCAGGCCGCGGGCGCTACCGGCGTGCTGCCCGGCAGGCCGATCCCAGCGGCAGCGGCCTCGGACTGCAGTTCGTAGGTCAGTCCATTCAGGTCACGGCCCTGTTTGTAGTGCAGGAAACATCGCACCGCGGAAAGAAAATCGAGCGCCGCGCCGCACTCTGCGCGAAATCCGCCCGGCAGTAAACTCTCCGCCGCCGGCCAAGTCCCGGACTTTTCCAGCTCCGAGATCAGGTTGAGCCAGCTGGCTACTTGGTAGTCGCGCAACCCGCCCGGGCAGTCTTTTATATTCGGTTCCAGATGAAAGATGGTGTGGCCGTACTTGTTGTGCCGGGCAGAGGTCAGATCGATCAGGCGCTGCTGTAGCTCAAGCGCCTCGCGGCCCACCATTTTTGGAATCACCTGGGAGCGAAGTTGTTCGAACAGCCCGGCATCTCCACAAATGTAGCGGCAATCCAGCAGGGAAATGTTGAACTCGAGATTGTCGCGGTGGAGCTTGCCACACTCCGCCAGGGAGCGAGTGGTCGGGCTGACGCGAAGGCGCAGGTCCCAGAGCGCCTGGGAGATTTGGGAGATCACCCGTCTCTGAGCGTCTTCGCTGAGAGCCGAGTCATGCAGGAAAAGCACGTCTACATCGGAACAGGGAAACAATGCACGTCGTCCGTAGCCGCCCAGAGCCGCGATGCAGATCCGGTCCCGCGAGCCCGGAGAAAATTGATTCCAGAGCTCACCGATAAGGGCATCGGTAAGATTCGAGCGCTCGCGGACGGCTGCCTGTCCGTCGTGCGACCGCTCAAACCTATGGCGTATCTTTCCCGACTCGACGTGATACGCATCCTGCGATATCGGACTATTCGCCAGCGCTGGCATCGGTTCCCGGTCTCCTGAGGTGAGTCGGCGTCAGAGTGCTGCCACTCCAGCCGCGAAAGAAGTGTCGAGTTTTCACGAGGAAGCTCGCCCGGAACGTCATTATGCGATTTTCGGGCAGCGATGGCGAATCGATAGTTTTTATGCACCGGATTCAGAACTGTTATGAGCCGGCCATGCCTTCCGCCCGGCAGTTGATCAGGCGACGGAGCTAGGATTCCAGGATGTATCCCTCTTCTCCGTGCATACTCAAATCCAATCCCTCCGTTTCCTGCTCCGGACTCACCCGCAATCCAACCACGACATCGCAAATTTTTAAGATGATAAGAGTGCCGACAATTGCCAACACCCAGGCAATCACGCAGCCGATGAGCTGGTTCAGGATTTGTCCCGCATGGCCATCCACCCATCCCAGTGGCATTGCGTTGCCTGCACTGTCTTTCAACGCGCTGTTGACGGCGTTGGTGGCAAATACTCCGGTCAGTAGCGCGCCCAATGTTCCACCCGCCCCGTGAATTCCGAACGCATCGAGAGAGTCGTCATAACCGAACTTCAGCTTCACCTTGGTTACCATGTAATAGCAAAACAATCCGGCGGCGAAGCCAATCAGCAATGCCGGCATGGGCTTGACGAATCCGGCGGCCGGTGTAATCGCCACCAAACCAGCGACTGCACCGGAAATGCCGCCGAGTGCGCTAGGCTTCCCTTGTTTGATCCATTCCGCAAAGAGCCAGCCCAGCGCGGCAGTGGCCGCTGCAAAGTGGGTGGCGACGAACGCACTGGTAGCCAACCCGGATGCGGAGAGCGCGCTCCCGGCATTGAAGCCAAACCAGCCAACCCATAAAAGGCAAGCCCCGATGAAGCTGAGGACGAGACTGTGGGGCTTCATGCCGGTCGGATACCCCACGCGCTTGCCGAGATAAAGCGCGCAGACCAGGGCGGAAACGCCCGAAGTGATGTGCACCACCGTGCCTCCGGCAAAATCAAAACAAGGAATTCTTCCTCCCAGGAAGGCATTCAGCAGGCCGCCGTTGCCCCAAACCATGTGCGCCATGGGGAAATAGACGAACAGGGCCCAAAGCACCGTGAACAGTGCCATGGCGCTGAATTTCATTCGCTCGGCAAAGGCGCCGGTGATCAGCGCCGGGGTGATGATGGCGAACATGAGCTGATACACCATGAAAGTCAGATGGGGAATGGTAGCCGCGTAGTCCGGATTGGGGCTTGTTCCCACACCATGTAGAAAGATATAGCGGAGATCGCCGATATAAGCTGTGCCGCTTCCAAACGCCAGGCTGTATCCAATCACCGCCCATAGCACGGTGATGATCGCCATCAGTGCGAAGCTCTGCATCATGGTCCCAAGAACGTTTTTCTTGCGGACCAGTCCACCATAAAAGAGTGCGAGACCGGGCCCAGTCATCATCAACACCAGTGCGGCACTGATGAGCATGAAAGCGTTGTCTCCCGCACTCTGCGCGGACTTGACCGCAGCCTCCAGTGACTGCAAGTCGGTCGCGTGTGCCGACGCCGCCGACAGCATGAGCGCAGACAGGCCCCAGGCCAACAATTTCACGCCAGAAAGTCGTTCTCCCCGGGTGCGCGCCGATTGCGCTCTTGACGGCAGGACGATCGCTTTCTCGTTCGCCATGTCGTTTCTCCTCCGCAGGTATGATGGGCGGGTTTCGATGGTAAACCATCGTCTCCCGCCTTCGTCACATTATTCACTGAGAGTCGCAGGGACGTCGAGACACGCCACCGTTTGGGTCAGGCGCCGGCTGCTTTGAGGGACCGGCTAAGTCACAAGACAAGGGAGCAATCTGCTTCTCCAGGCGACTGCGGTCGCAGGAAGCCCCCGGCCTTGCTGGAGGTCGGGTCAGACTGCGATCGCTCCGCGTTCCTGGTTGCGGATACGAATGACTTCATCCACCTTGGACAGAAAAATCTTTCCGTCCCCGATCTTGCCGGTGGAAGCAGCCTCAAGGATGGCATCGACGGCCGCTTTGACTTGAGCGTCGTCGAGCACCACTTCAATTTTGACCTTAGGCAGAAGGTCCACTGAGTACTCCCGGCCGCGATAGGTCTCGGTGTGCCCCTTCTGACGGCCATGGCCGCGCACTTCGGAGATAGTCATCCCGGTGATGCCGGCATCGGTCAAGGCCTCTTTCACGGCTTCAAATTTTCCCGGCTGAATGATCGCTTCAACTTTGGTCATGATTTTTCCTGTCTCGGGCATCTGGTCAGATGCCGGAAGCGAAGCCCAATGCTCCCCTCCCGGCGTCCGATCGCAGTTCCCCGGTTGTGTTAACTGGCAATGCCCGGTGCATGTTCCGTGGTGCTCGCGATTCTCCTTACGCTACCCAGCGGAAGTTCCTGTGCCATACCACCAGGCGCTCCCAGGGCAGAGATGACATATTCAGGGTAAGCCGAAATCCCGTGCTCATGCAGATCGAGCCCGTAGGTTTCGCCTTCCTCCGAGACGCGCAGCAAGCCGGTGGCATTCACAGCCAGCATAACAGCCATGGCCACGGCAAAGGTTGCAACTGTGACCGTCGCGCTTCCGAAGGCTTGTGCCACCAGCACCTGGGTCCCACCGCCGTAAAAGAGTCCCTTGAGGGCCGCGGAATTATCCGGGGCAATCGGTCCCGTGGCGCCGTACTTGCCGCAGGCAAACAATCCGAGCGATAGCGTACCCCAAATTCCGCAGAAGCCGTGAACCGGAACCGCACCGATGGGATCGTCAATCCTCAACCACTCCAGGAGTTCGACACCGAGAACCACCAGCACTCCCGCCACTCCTCCTAACAGGATCGCTCCCGTCGGGGTGACCCAATAGCAAGGACAGGTGATCGCCACCAATCCAGCCAGGAATCCGTTTGTGGTAAAGCCCGCGTCCCACTTCTTGCTCGACATGTAGGCCCACAACATCGCGGTCAAACCTGCCGCGCACGCCGCCAGCGTGGTATTGGCAGCAACCCGGCCAACACCTTCGAAATCCATGGCTGAGAGAGTGCTGCCCGGGTTAAAGCCATACCAGCCGAACCAAAGGATGAGACCGCCGCTGACTGCGATGGTCAGATCATGCGGCAACATGGGAGCGCCGCCATCGCGCTTGAATTTGCGTCCCAGGCGTGGACCGAGAACGATGGAGCCCGCCAGGGCGATGAACCCTCCAATCGTATGCACCACTGTAGAACCCGCGAAATCGTGGAAGCCCATCCCCAAAGATGGCCAGAAGTGGCCATCGCTGCCCATGAGAGCCAGCCAACCATCCGGGCCCCACGCCCAGTGGCCAATGATGGGATAAATGAACCCGGAGACGGCAACGCTGTAGAGCAGGTCGCCGACAAAACCGGTTCGTCCAATCATCGCGCCCGAAGTGATAGTTGAGCAGGTGTCGGCGAAAGCAAACTGAAAGAGCCAGAGTGCCAGGAACGCGACGCCCGTGCTCTCGTAGGTTGCCGGCACATTTTGCAGGAAGAACCAGTGATAGCCGATGAACCCATTGCCATGGCTGAACATGAAAGCAAAACCAAATGCGTAGAAGAGGATGCCGCACAGGCAGGTGTCCACAACGCATTCCATGAGTACGTTCACGGTTTCCCGGGAGCGGCAGAAGCCGGCCTCCAGCATGGTGAACCCAACTTGCATGCCGAACACCAGGAAGGCAGCAATCAGGGTCCATGCGGTGTTGATCGGGTTAACCACGTCGGCGGCTTTCACCTCAGTGTCCGCCGCCATAACGTGGCTGAGGAAGACGCCTGAGATTACGGTGATGATGAGCAAAACCAAGCCAACGCCCATCGCTTTGCCGGCCAGGAGCACCTTGCCGTAACGGCGCCACTCCGGATCGCGCAATCGAACCGACAGCCGGGACAATTTCTGGGCCAGAGTGAGTCTCGAGCCCGGTTTTGAATCAACAGTCATAGGGTCGCTCCATTACTTGGTTTTTCCGTGCTTGATTTGGGATTCCTTGATTTGTCAGCTGCAAGCATGCAATCCCGTGCTGAGTACTGTGCTCCGCACCCCGATGGGAGCGGGCGCGGCTTGGGCGCTGGCACTAGGGGTAGTTTTGAGTTGGCCCAAGCCGTTGGCCCACACAACAGCGGCATTGCTGCCACTGAACAAAAATCGCTCTTGCGCAAGACCATAACTCTCTGAGACCAGGTGAAGCTGTTGTAGTTGTTTCAAATCAATCGCCTCATATTCAGCCGGCATCTCTACTTGGCATCCGCGCTGCTGAACGCGTACACCAGTCCGGCAGTCAAAGTATTTTGCGAATCGCGTAACAGCCCCGAACGGTAAGGGAAGACATTGTGGTCCGACATGTCGCGCCGGAATTCCAGCCGGCTGATGATCTTGCTGGCAATCATGCGCTGCAACGTCAGGGTGAATTCACTCGTGTTCTGTGCGGTTCCGGTCGAGAACCCGTTGTGATCGTTGAACCATTCGCCGCGAGTGGCGACCGCCCAGCGATCGTTGAAGGCATACTTGATGTAGCCGGCAAGCCCGGTCCACCATACCGGAGCGGTCGGCAGCCCCACGCCCGGCAACACCCGATCATGGCCGTAGTCGTAGTTCGCCATCAGGGAAAGTTTCGTGTTGGGCGAGTACGTCACCACCGCGTCGTAGAGGTGTCGAAAGTCGGAGTTGTTGTTCGTCTGTTCCGGACCGGCAAGATAATTTTGGATCAGGCTGAACTTGCTGTTCGGAGTCCAGGCCGCGGTAAAGCCGGCCGTCTTGCCGCTGTTGTTGTCCACGCTGTTGTTCCAGCCGTTGACCAGGTATCCGGTAAGGGCGAACTTACTGTTGAAGGCGTACTTGGCGCTGGCGCCAAAATGGAAGTAGGGAATCGCCCATGAAAACAGCAACCCGCGCGAGTAGTTCCAGTTATCTTTGGTCTCGATGACTTCGGCGCCCGCCGGAGTAACAAACTTCCCGACGTTGATCTGCAGCCCTTTGCCCACCGGAGCCAGATATTCGAGATATCCCTCTTTGAGGTATTGATCGAAGTTGGTGATCGTCGAAGGCGGCCCCAGGACTGGAGTTCCAGGCGCGTTGGGCGAGGCCACTTCTCCTCCGTTGATCAGGTTCATGGCTTGCCCAAAGCCGAGAGCGATGTGATAGCCCAGGCGGCTGGCGGTCGGGTCCGGCGCTTTGTCTGCTACCAGCTCCAGCATGTTCAAGGAAAACTGGCTGGAGTTGATGTCAAAGTTGCGCAGCGCCGTGGTGCGATTCGCAGGCTGGTTCGAGTTGTATCCGTAGTAGACGTCGACGAACCCGCTCAGAGTGGTTGGTCCCAGCAGGCCGGCAAGGCCGGTCGGTGCAGGAGCAGTTGCCGGCGCGGCTGCGGGAAGAACCGCGGTGGCCGACGGCGGGGGAGCAGCGGGAGTTGGAGCCGCCGCGGCTGCTTTCTGCGCCTCCATTTGACTTCGTAGATCCGCCAATTGTTTTTCCAAAGAATCGATACGGCTGGTTAAGTCCTGCGCAGGCTCAGCCTGACCCCAAACCTGATTCGTAAAGCCGCAAATTCCGAGAGTGGCTGCCAAAGTTAGAATCCTCCAGCGGGAGGCACAATTCATCCAAACGACCCTCTTTCTCCCCTAGCCACGTCGCCGTGGTGAACGAATGCACAATCTGTTAACCAGCGTGGTGCACAGTACCGTCCTACGAAGGTCAGAGTCCAACTCATAATTCTTTTCTCGCGTATCACAAATACTTTTAAAAACATTAATTTATGGAAGACATAAGAGAAATCTATTGCGTTGTGTCCGGCTCGGGTTGGACTGGTTTCCTTTGCGAACTCTACGGCTTTTCTTCGCGCCTTTTGCGGTAAAGGTTTGGATCTTGCCTTAGCCCGTTCAAGAATCCTGAGCCGCAAAGCGCGCAAAGGGATATTGCATCCGAATAACGTACCATGGTACATTGGTACCATGAAGACGGACGAAGGCTTCCTGGTCGAGCGGGTTCAAACTGGAGTGCGAATCGAGAAGCGGCTGCTCAAGGTGCTCAAGGCGTTTGCCGAGTATCACGACTTGACCCTGGGCGATCTGCTCGAGGGAATTGTCTTGCACACCTTTGACGGCAAGACGCCGTTCAGCCAGGGATCGCTCGACCAGATCAAGGCATTAAAGAAATTCTACGGCCTGGAATTGGACTCGAGCGCCAGTCATCGTCTGAAGGAAACCAGGCGCCTGTCGGCCTCCCGCAAGCGCAATGGCTGAATCCGTCATGGAATTCGAACGATTGGCTGAGGGCACATGACAGATCACGAACTGCTGGAACAATTTGAAGATGGCACGCTGCCGAACCAGAATTTTCATCATCAAGATCACGTCCGGGCCGCGTTTCTGTATCTCAGCGAGTACCCGGCGCTGGAGGCGCTGCAGGCATTTTCCCGCGCCTTGCGAAGATTCGCCGAGGCCCACGGCAAGCCGCAGCTCTACCACGAGACCATAACCTGGGCCTACGTCTTTCTGATTCGGGAGCGTATGGCCGCGGCCGAGAAGAAACAGACCTGGAATGAGTTTGCCCGGGACAACCCGGACTTGCTGGCGTGGAAAGACGGCATTCTGACCCGCTACTATCACTCCCAAACCCTGGCCTCTGATCTAGCCCGCGCCGTCTTTGTCCTCCCCGACCGGCGACCTTGAAGACCCCTCAGCGCCATTTTGCGAGAGTCCAAGTTTGTTACTTCCGGCATGGTTCCGAATCAGATGCGTAGATCGATGTTTCATTGGATCAATGCTTTCATCCAGCGTCTAGGTTCGAGATCCCGATGGCCATGCGACCGAGATTGAGGAACAATAGGGAAGAACATTCCATGTGCTCGGGCATCATTCAAACCGCGATCACGAGAGGCTGCCCCTCGAACTCGACTAATGGAAGCCTCCCTGGGAAATCGAGTTCTATCGCATGTTGGACCTGACCTGACGACAGGAGAAAGTTTTGATGACACAGGAAGAGATCCGGCTGGCGGAATCCGAAGCGCGCAAGAAGCATTGGAAGCGCTGGGGGCCTTATCTTAGCGAGCGCGCCTGGGGCACGGTCCGCGAAGACTACAGTGCCGACGGAGATGCCTGGGAGAGCGTGCCTCACGATCACGCCCGTTCGCATGCCTATCGCTGGAATGAAGATGGTCTGGCGGGAATCAGCGACCGCAAGCAGATGGTCTGTTTTGCCCTGGCCCTGTGGAACGAACGTGATCCCATCCTGAAAGAGCGGATCTTCGGACTTACCGGCAACCAGGGAAATCATGGCGAGGACGTGAAGGAATATTACTTCTACCTCGACAGCACACCCACCCATTCCTACATGAAGTATCTCTACAAGTATCCCCAGGCGGAATTTCCCTACGAAAAGTTGGTGGACGAGAACCGGCGGAGGGGCAAGGACCAGCCGGAATACGAACTCATCGATACGGGCGTGTTCAATGAAAACCGCTACTTCGATGTATTCGTGGAATATGCCAAAGCCGACGTGGAAGACATTCTGATCAAGATCACGGTTGCGAACCGCGGTCCGGAGGCTGCCAACCTCCGCCTGTTGCCCACGGTCTGGTTCCGTAACACCTGGTCATGGGGCGAAGGCAACGCTGAGCCTCGACTGAAACAGGCCAGCGGCTCGCCGAACCCCGGAATTGTTCTTGACCATCCTACGGGCGGGAAGCGCTGGTTGCATTGCGAGGGCTCGCCTGAGTTGCTCTTTACCGGGAACGAGACCAATGCCCGCCGGCTGTTTGGTGTCGACAACCGCACGCCCTACGTGAAGGACGGCATCAACGATTACATCGTTCACGGCATCCGGGAAGCGGTGAATCCGGAGCACTCCGGAACCAAGGCATCCGCGCATTACAAACTTAACGTGGGCGCCGGCGAAACCGCCGTAGTACGGCTGCGCCTGACCAATGGCGACTTGAAAGGCAAGAATGCGTTCGAAGGATTCGACCAGACATTCGCGCTTCGCCAGAGCGAGGCCGATGAATATTACGCCACCGTGATTCCCCAGGACCTCACGCCGGATGCGCAAAATGTAATGCGCCAGGGTTTTGCCGGCATGCTGTGGTCCAAGCAGTTTTATCACTACGTGGTGAAACAGTGGCTGGAAGGCGATCCGGGCAATCCTGCTCCGCCTCCCGAGCGGCGCAACGGCCGCAATCATGAGTGGCAGCATTTGTATAACGCCGACGTGATTTCCATGCCAGACAAATGGGAGTACCCGTGGTACGCGGCATGGGACCTGGCATTTCACTGCATATCGTTGGCCCTGGTGGATTCGGATTTTGCCAAGGAGCAACTCGTTCTGATGCTGCGTGAGTGGTACATGCATCCCAACGGACAGATGCCCGCCTACGAGTGGGCCTTCGGCGACGTGAATCCTCCGGTGCACGCCTGGGCCGCGTGGCGCGTGTACAAGATCGACAAGAAACGCCACGGCAAGGGCGATCGCGCATTCCTGCAGCGCGTCTTCCACAAACTGATGCTGAATTTCACGTGGTGGGTGAACCGCAAGGATGCCGACGGCATGAACATCTTCCAGGGCGGATTTCTTGGTCTGGACAACATCGGCGTGTTTGATCGCAGCAAGCCCCTGCCCACCGGCGGCTACATCGAGCAATCGGACGGGACCAGCTGGATGGCCATGTACACCCTCAATCTGCTGGCTATCGCGCTCGAATTGGCGCAGGAAGACCCGGCTTATGAAGATGTAGCCAGCAAATTCTGGGAGCACTTTATCTATATCGCGCGCGCCATGAGCCATCGCGGCCACGATGGCATGGGGCTGTGGAACGAGGAAGACGGATTTTTCTACGACGTTCTGCGCCTGCCCGACGGCATCGAAATTTCCCATGAAGATCCGCTCCATGGTGGGCTTGATTCCCCTGTTTGCCGTGGAAACGCTGGAGCAGGACGTGCTCGACCGCTATCCGGGCTTCAAGCGAAGGCTGGAGTGGTTCATGGAGAACCGCCCCGACCTCACCGACAACATCGCCTGCATGATGACCGAAGGCAAGGGCGACCGCCGTTTGCTGGCGATCGCCGATCCCGACCAGCTTCGCGACATCCTCAAATACATGCTGGATGAGCGCGAGTTTCTTTCTCCGTACGGCATTCGCGCCCTGTCGCAGTTCCACCGCGACAATCCCTACAAGCTTCACGTCAACGGAATGGAGCATCGCGTGGACTACGAGCCGGAGAATCGGCCACCGGCCTGTTCGGAGGAAACTCCAACTGGCGCGGCCCCATCTGGTTCCCGGTGAACTTCCTGTTGGTCGAGTCGCTGCAGAAGTTCCATCACTACCTGGGAGAAGATTTCAAAGTCGAGTTCCCCACTGGCTCGGGAAAGATGATGACGCTTTGGGAAGTGGCCGGCGAACTCTCGCGGCGCATGACCAACATCTTCCTGCGCGACGAAAAAGGACGACGCCCGGTCTTCGGCAACCTCGAAAAATTCCAGACCGATCCGCATTGGCGCGACCTGGTGCTCTTTCACGAATACTTCCACGGCGACTCCGGCGCCGGAGTGGGCGCCAGCCATCAGACCGGCTGGACCGGGCTGGTCACCAAGCTGATGCAGCAAAGCGGAGAATCGCGAACCCGCAAAAAGAGCCTGATTTTCGAACCGGCAAATTCCGAGAAGCCTGCCCGTCGGGCATTACGTGCTGCTCTGACAAAAACTGTCAACCCCTTGATTCAAAGCGTCAACCGCCTGAAAAGATCCATGAACTGTGACCAAGCGTCACTCCTAACTTCCTGATTCTGCACATGGAGAAATTGGTAACCTTCGCGCTCGGGTGGCCCTTTAAGTGCGAATGCGGGAGGGGCGACAAGCAGCGAATCCAGCCGCGCGGGGGCTTACGTGGGAAAAGGTAATCGGCGATACAAGCGGATCAAGATGGTCCTGCCCGTGCGGGTTTCGGGGAAAGATTCGGCTAACAATCCTGTGAATGAGTTGGCGCACACGTTGGACATTACTCCCAACGGCGCTCGGCTGGGTGCAATTCGTCACGTCTTGAAGATCGGCGACAAACTCACCCTGCAATACCGCCAGCGACGAATTCAGTTCCGAGTGGTCTGGGTAAAGCCCATGGAAGGCACCAGCGAATATCAGGTTGGTTTGGAAGGACTGGGGTCCGGCGCTGAAAACTGGGGGCTGGAGCTGCCTGAGGCCGATATGGTGGATGAATTCCAGAGCTCTACCAGTTCATAGTTCTTCGTTAAACCCTTCAAAGCAGTTCCACACCTGAAGCACATACCGCGTCACGCGGCAGAACTGTAGATCTCGTTCAACGAGTGAACATTGACTGCGGGTTTTTCGTGCAGCAGAAGTTCCGTGGCTTGCACCCGCCGATCGTTGTGAAACCAGCGTTGCACCACGCCATCGTGCAGGAAGTTCGCCATGGCCAGCAGGCTCATTCCCTGGTGGTGCGCCATCCAGCAGCGCACGATTTCGTGGCGATGGCGCCAGGAGTGGCGGCCGGACGATGAGTAGTCAACCGCTTCGTAGAACCCGTATGGGCTCAACCATCCGTCGCCGGCCATGCGCCGCAAGTTGCGCAGAGCAGCCGGGGCATCCACGTGGAGCGCCAGGAACGTGGAATAGGGCGAAATGACCAGCGCTTCCGCTTCTTCGTTTCGCAGTGCGAGACGAGGCAGACCGAAGGCCTGGTACTGGTAGATTCCCGGCCTCATCTCTTTTGGCGTAGGCCGACTCCGAAATTCCCCAGGGCACTCCCTTTTCCGCGGCATAGATTTGCTGCAGCCGCACCGCCGCGGTTCGCGCATTGTCCAGCAGGGTGTTGGGATAAGTGCGCATCCAGAGCACTGGCATCAGGTACTCGAACATCGTTCCGGTCCAGGAGAGCAGAACCGGAAGGCCGTGCTCGCGGGTGTGCGCCCTGCCCAGCAGGAACCAGATGTCCTGCGGGATATCTTCCTTGGCGATCGCGGCAAACACCGCAATGCGCGCCTCGGAAGCCAGCAGATCGTAGCAGGCCGCCGGAATTTTTCCTGACTCGACATCAAGGCCGAGCGACAGCAACTTCCGCCGCGGATTCAATAGAAAGCGGAAATCCATATCGTCGGCCAGCTTTCCAGCCGTGCCGGCGATTTGCTTGAGGTCTCGGATCAACTCCAGCGCCCGCGAGCGCGCTTCCGGCAACACCGCCTGCAATTGCTGATACAACGCCTTGCGGTCTCCGGAGCCGTTCGTATGCTCGAGCGCAAACTGCAGCCGGGAGGTCAGGGTGTCCACAACCTCCGGCAATTTCTCGAGGGTGAGGCTCTGCGAATCGAATTTGAACTCAAGTGTGGAGTCGTTCCACAGCGGGATGAACTCCGGCAGCATCCAGGGAGCGTAAACCTGAACCGCCTTTCGCAATTGTCTAAGCCGAGAGAGAGATTCCGCCGCGAACCATCGCACCTCGCCTTCATGTTTTGGGTCCACACTGGCGTAGTCGATCTCCAACAGTCCTTCTTCGGAAGGCGCCAACAATCGCGGCAGCCAGCTCTTTTTCTTCATCTGCGCCAGAAATACCCGAAAGCGCTTTTGCGGGAAGGCATGCCGGTCCACCAGAATCCTGAAATGATCCGCCAGGGCATCCGCCAATTGCCGTTCGAGCAGCGGACGATGCAACAAATCCATACAGCCCTGCTGCAAAGTCCATAGCGATGCCACCAGGTTGCCGCTGTCCACTGCAGAAACGAACCGGGGCCGGAGCGGTTCGAGGGTGCGGGTGTCATACCAGTTGAATAAGTGCCCGTGAGACCGCGGAAACTTCGCCACGGTGGCCAGCGTGCGCAGAGTTTGTTCGGCGAATTCAGGAACCGTCAGATATCCAAACTCGCAAGCCACCTGGCGCGCGTTAAGAAGAAAGCCCAGGTTGGTGGGAGATATACGGCCAGCAACCGCGGCAGGTTCTTCCTGCACATTGTCCGGGATCAGCCAGTTGTGCTCGGCGGTGCTGAACTCGGCGAAATAACGCCAGGTGCGGAGCGCGGCGCCGCTCAGAAACAGTTCGTCCTTGTCGGACGTTTCCGTGCGCGTGGAGTGTGGAGGCAGGTTTAACCACATCGAAATCCACTTGCTGCAACCCCAAAGCAGCAGGATGGGCAAGGCGGCAAAAAAGGCGTGACGGCGCGCGAAGAAAACCAGCGCCCCCAATGCGAGGGCGAGAGCCGGCATCCAGTCGAGATAGATGTCAACCGGCGTGCGTTTGCGCGCGCTGAATTCGGTTTCGGCCGCGGTCTCCCACTCGAGCAGACGGCGGCGCGTCACCAGTCGCCGGACCAGCGTCCGAACCACCGCATCGAGCGATAGCAGCATCTGATGCGGCAGAAAAGACAGAGTGAAAAATATACCGGCGTTGGCCGTGATCAGCGCCGACCGCGCTTCCTTT
Source organism: Terriglobia bacterium (assembly GCA_963698825.1). Taxonomy (GTDB): domain Bacteria; phylum Acidobacteriota; class Terriglobia; order Terriglobales; family Acidobacteriaceae; genus JAIQFF01. Next base: position 40,357 of record CAVOSG010000011.1, read on the forward strand.
ACCAGTTCTGGCTTGCGCTCGGCCGCGGCCTTTACCAGGTTGAACGCAAACTGAAACCAGACCGGAGCGAACAGAATGGCGATCGTAGCCAAAGTCCAGTACAGCGGATTTCCCGGCAGCACCAGCCATCCGAACACCAGCAGCAGGAAAGTTGCAGGTTCCACCAGGCTGCGGCGCAGGTTGTCCAGAATCTTCCACTGCGAAACCAGGGAGATGGGATTCGGAACTTTACGCCCCGATTCGTCCGGCACTCGCGACAACAGCCAGCCCGTGATCTGCCAGTCGCCTCGCAGCCAGCGATGCTTGCGGCGGTTATAGGCGCTGTAGTGCGAAGGATAATCTTCGATGATCTCGATGTCGGTGGCCAGGCCGGCGCGCGCATAGGCGCCCTCGATCAGATCATGACTGAGCAAGGCATTGCGCGGGAAGCGGCGTTCGAGCACTTGATGGACCGTGTCCACTTCATAGATACCTTTGCCGGCGAAAATGCCTTCGCCGTAAAGGTCCTGATACACATCGGAAATCGCGCGCGTGTAGATATCAAAACCGGTTTCGCCCGAGTACAGGCTGGCCAGCCGGGAGCGCGAGGCGCTTTGCACGCTCACTCCGACGCGCGGCTGCAGAATGCCGTAGCCGGCCACCACGATGTTCTTTTCCGGATCGGGATCGATGATCGCCTGATTCAAGGGATGGGCCATCGCGCCAATCATGCGGTCGGCGGACCCGCGGGGCAGTTCCGTGTCCGCATCCAGCGTGATCACAAAGCGAATTCGCGGCAGTATGGAAAGATCGCCGACTTTCACCGGGAAGCTGTCGTGCTCGTTGCGCAACAGCTTGTTCAAGTCCATCAGCTTGCCGCGCTTCCGCTCCCAACCCATCCATACGCGTTCGCGCGGATTGTAGACCCGGTGGCGATGGAAGAGCAGAAACGATCCGTCCGACTTCTCGGCATACCGTTCCCCGCCGTATCTCTCATTGAGATCGCGGATCAGCTTCGCGCAGTAATCGACCAGCGGGTCATCTTCATTCGAAGGCTCGCGGGAATCCGGCAAGTCGGTGAGCAGCGCAAAATAAATATTTGGATCGTGATTGCCCAGAAATCGCACTTCCAGATCGTCCACCAGGCGGGCAACCTGTTCCTTGTTGAAGAGCAGGCTGGGAATGGCCACCAGCGTGGTGCAGTTGTAGGGCACTCCCGCCGAGTAATCGAGCTTCGGAAGAATCTGCGGTTCCAGCAGAGAGGTGATCAGATAGTTCACCAGCTGGATCGCACCCTGCGAAGCTGGCAGCAGCAGCATGACCATCGAAAACAGAATGAGCAGAGGGGATGTGTAGGTGTTGGTCAGCAGCAGCACGATCGCCGACATGATGGCCAGCGTGAGTATTTCCGTCCCCGGCAGGTAAAACTCGCTGGGATGCCGTCTCAGAAACGACGCAATCCGCCGTCCCATCGGCGGTTGATAGCCGACGCGGGCTTGCAGCGCGGCGGCCCCATCTCCCACCAGATAGTAGCCAACATGCCCCAGTCGGGTTTCCAGGCGCGGGTTGGAATGCTCTTCCTGCTTCGCCGCTCGCGCCATCGCGATGGCCTTGGCCGCAATCTCCAGTTCCGTCAGGTCGGAACATTCGGCGATGCTGGCCAGTTCCGTCCGATACAAGTCCCGGCTTTCAAAATCCATGCGAGGGTAAGCGCCGACAGGATCTTCGCGCAGGACGCGATCGAAAAGGATGAGCGGCTCCAGAACATCCTTCCAGTTGGTCTGGCCAATCTCCCGCAAACCGCGCACACAAACCCCGGCTCCGTACGAGCCCTCGGGATCCGCCGTCACCTTCGATCCGCGTGCCGCAATCTCTTCCAGCAAGACCAGTTTCAGGGCAGGAACCAGCGCCCAGAGTTCGTGCAGCTTCAGTGGTGTGCCCTGCTGAAACGCCTGCACGTAGGCACTGAGAGCTCTCTCGCTGAATTCGTAGCCCGAGGAACCCAGAAATCCTGCCGCCAGGGCAACCACCCGGGGCGCGATGGCTCCGTCAGGAGTGCGGACATGAGGGAGCTTGCGAACCTGCTTGAAGCCTTCCTTCATGCTTCGCAGGTCGGAATACAAGAGCCGGAGGTTGTCGTACAGCCAGCGGTAGTCGTCACCGATAGTCTTTTTCGGCAACGACCCGCGAAGGCCTGCCAGCACCGGGTTGAGAGCGCGGCGAAGGGCGCGGTGACGCTCGGAGAAATGCCGGGCCGTGCGCGTGTCCGGCAGCCACACCAGCCTGCGCCCCAGGTCCGAGGCGGCGGCGCTCAGCGTCTCTAGGTCAGGCACGGTTTCCTGGACGGGCTCCGGCAGACGTTCCGCCTCCGCGTTCGCGATCTCGATGTGGGTGTTCTCCGGCATTACGGACAATTCCTAGCGATAACTGGCAGCTTGCAGCTCGAACATCTCCTTGTAACGTCCGCCCAGGCGGGCTAACTGCTCGTGACTTCCTTCTTCCGCAATCCTGCCCTTTTCAAGCACTACGATGCGGTCAGCCATGCGCACGGTGGAAAATCGGTGTGAAATAAAGAGCGCCATTTTTCCCGCGGTGAGTTCGGCAAAGCGCTGGAAAACTTCGAACTCGCTGCGGGCATCGAGCGCCGCGGTTGGCTCGTCAAGAATCAGGAGCTGCGCGTCGCGCAGATAAGCGCGCGCCAAGGCAACTTTCTGCCACTCTCCGCCGGAGAGATCCACGCCGGTTTCGAAGCGCCGGCCCAGCATCTGATCATAGCCGCCAATCTTCGCGATCACCGCATCCGCCAGGCTCTTATGGGCGGCGCTTTCGAGCAGTTTCAAGTTGTCAATTTCCTCAACCTGGCCCACCGCTATATTTTCACGCGCCGTCATCTCATAGCGCATAAAGTCTTGAAAGATAACGCCAATCTCACGATACAAGTCTTCCAGACGATACTCTTTCAAGTCCACGCCGTCGAGCAGCACCTGCCCCTCGGTGGGATCGTAAAGGCGCGTGATCAGCTTAACGATCGTGGTCTTGCCCTCTCCGTTTTCTCCGATCAGCGCGACCCGTTCCCCGGGACGAAGATGGAAGTTCAGCCCATTCAGCACCAGGCGCGAGCTTCCCGGATAGCGAAAACTTACATTACGAAATTCAAATCCGCGAACGATCGGCCGCGGCGCGGGCAGCGCATCCGGCTTCGACCGGATCGTGGGTTGCATGTCGAAGAAAGCCAGCAGGTCGGTGAGAAACAGGGCCTGGTCCGCAATGCCGGAAACGGTCGAGAAAATCTGCTGAATGTTGCTGCTGGCCTGCAAAATCGCACCGGACAGCAGGTACCACAGCCCCAGGCTGTACACACCCGTGACCGTGCGCCAGATCACGAATACATAGGCTGAGTAATAGCCCATGAATGCGATGACGGAGAGGAAGGCCCCGGCGATCAATTTCCGCCGCGACAGCGCAACGTTCTCTTCGTAAATCCCGTCGGAGAGTTTCGTAAAGCGATCACTGAGGAACTTGCTGAGTCCGAATAGCTTGAGTTCTTTCGCGGCTTCCTTGCTGCCTCCGACCTGCCGCAGATAATCCAACTGACGCCGCACCGGAGTCTGGCGGAAATTCTTGGCGTATCCCAGAAAAGCGAAGTGGCTCTCGCCGAGAAATGCGGGAAGCACGCCCGCGATCAGGAGCAACATCAACCAGGGCGAGTAAACCATGATTGTGGCCGACAGAGTGATGGTCGTAATCACCAACTGGATCAGCCGCCCGATTTGCTGAATCATGCCCAGGCGGTCAGTGGCCTGCACCCGCGCCCGTTCCAGCCGGTCGTAAAAAACCGGATCTTCGTATGCGATCAGGTCCAGCTCCGCTGCGTGCTTCATCACCTGGATGCTCACGTGGCGGGTGTATTTGTCGGCCAACAGCGAGTCCGAGTAATCAATGGCGCGGGCGAGAACACCGCCCAACACGGCGAGCCCGAACTCGCTTGCCACCAGCCACCACAATCGTGGCGACATGATGTGGGCTGCGAACTTCGGGTGCACAATCTCGTCAACGATCAGCTTGGGAATCCAGAGCAGTGCCAGCGGAAGCAACGCAGCGAAGAGACGGGCCACCAGCCCGAAAACTACAACTCCGGGGCCGGATTGCCACACGATCTTGAGCACCGGCGGGGTATTGCGGAGCGCCGAAAGCCGCTCCTGCCAGCTGCTCAGGAAACTCTGTTGCTCCGCCATGCATGAATCCTAACCAAGTTCCTTGGTTTGTTGAAGCTATACCGGCAATTTAGAAGATGAATACGCTTCCGGGAAGGCCCGGGACCAGAGCCCAGCCTGCCGGCGAGCCGACTGACAGTAGATGCCACAAATAGCTGTAAGGTTCGATGGGCCATAGACTTATGGCCCTCGCGCGCCGCCAGACGCTGGAAAACTACCGGATTCCGATCACCGCCAGGCCGTTGGCCGGAAGCGTAACCGTCAGCTCGCCATCCTTAATCTGTTGGGTTTCGGGTGGCCCGAGGGCCACGGAATCACGCAGCTTTTGCAGTTGCGCCTGGGTGGGATAGACCGGCGATCCCATCTTTTCATAAGCCGGGTGCGGATCACCGTGATCGCGGTCAACTCGGGAGATCGACGCATGGCGCGCTCCACGAAGATTCCTGAAGCGTAAGACCACCGTTCGGGCCGCGCCCGTTTGATCGGGCGAAATGAGGTTCCACACAGCAATGACCAGCGAACCATCCGTCGGCGCGCGTCACCAGCGCAGAATCGGAATCGAGCGCGAGTCGTTCATGCCCCAACTGATGCAGAATTTTGAACGCGGAGAACGCCGGCTTGGGAATCCCTCCGGCTGCCACCAGGCCATAGCCGCCATAAAAAGGTTGTTTCACCACTCCCTGTTCTTCAAAGACATCGGAGAAACTCCAGTACGACATCTCGTCCACCAGTCCGTCGCACTGGCGGATGGTGTCGGCCATCCACGGCCCCATATAGATGGAGTCGGTAATCTCGGGCTCATTCTTGTAGCTGGCATTGAACTCGCTCCAGATCAAGGGAAGTTTGGGCAGCGCCGAAGCCTTGATCTGCTCATGCACCTTCTTGACCGCGCGGCAGACCATGCGATCACGCGGGATGTTCTCGTTGGTGCCAAACACATCACTCGCGCTGTCGTTGCCATAGACATGGCTGGAAACGAAATCCACCGGGATGTGCTTCTCGACGCAGTGCTGGATGAAAGCATCGGCCCATGCCGCCTGCGCCGTGGCCGGACCGCCCACGCGCAGACCGCGGGCTGACGCGCTTCACCGCCGTCACCGAGTGATCGTAGAGCTCCCAGTACGTGGCCTGTTTCGGATCGCCCACCCAGAAATCAATGTTGGGCTCGTTCCAAACTTCGAAGTACCACTTGGCAACTTCGTCTACGCCGTAACGATCCACCAGATGTTTGGTGAACTGGTAGATCAGATCGTCCCATTTATTCCAGTCCTTGGGAGGCGCGACGTTCTGCTTGTACCAGAAAGCGTGCGGCGCATCTTTAGCAGCCAGCTTCCTGGGCATGAAACTCAGCTCCACAAAAGGACGAACTCCATTCTGCAGCAGGCCGTCGTAGGATTGGTCGACGTAGGAGAAGTTATAAATAGGATGGCCATTGCTGTCCTCGTCGTACACGCCCATGTCATCGAGAAAAATGGCGTGGAAGCGGATGAATTCCACTTCCGTGATCTGCTTCACCTGGCGCAAGTCCTGGCGATAGCTGTCCCGCAGACTCAGATTGGCCCGTCCCGATCCAAACATGTGCTCCCAGAAATGAGGGAACGGATGGGCGGGCGCGTTCGCGTCAATCTCGAGAACTACCGGTTGAGCGTGCCGAGCTTTGCGCGTTCGCGCCACTGGCGAACGCCAGCATTGCGGATAGAACCAGCAAGAATAGGCCGCAGCCGGTGCAGATCTTTCTTTTGACCATGAGGTCACTCCTGAAAATCTTCCGTTTCGATGACCCGATGCTGCAGATAAAAATCGGCCGATCCCTCTTGCTCACTCCGACGGCACATTCGGCCCGGCCAGCATGCCCCCATCCAGAACCAGGCTCTGTCCGGTCATAAACCCGGCCTTACTGGAACACATCCAAACCACCGCTTCAGCCACTTCGATGGATTGGCCAAATCGGCCGATGGGATGAAGCCCGAGCGCCCATTTCTGGATTTCCGGTGGTCCAAACAAACGGTCCGCCATCGGTGTCTCAATCACCGCGGGGCAAACCGCGTTAACCCTGATTCCATTTTGGCGACTTCCAGCGCCGCCGCTTTGGTAAGCCCCAACACCCCATGCTTGCTGGCCGAGTAAGTCGCCGTTCCGCGGCTACCGATGAAACCGGCAACCGAGGAGTTGTTGACGATCGCACCGCCTCGGCCCTGCTTCAACATTTGTTGTAGTTCATATTTCAGGCACAGCCAGGTGCCTTTGAGATTGATGTCGATGGTGCGGTCCCAGTCCTCCTCGGTCTGCTCTACGATCGGGATCCACGCGCCCTCGATGCCGGCATTGTTGAAGGCGCAATCCAGTCCGCCAAACGCCGCCACGGTTTTCTCGACCAGGGATTTCACCTCCGCTGCCCGCGAGACATCGGTTTTGACAAAGATGCCCTCGCCGCCGGCGCCGCGAATCAGGTCTAGCGTAGCGTTCCCTTCTTTCTCGCGACGGCCGGCCACCACCACCCGCGCGCCCTCGCTTCGCAAACAGAACCGCGGTCTCGCGTCCGATGCCTGAGGTGCCACCGGTGACCAGCACGACTTTGCCTTCCCACTCCGCCATTGTGATCTTCCCTTCAGAATTCAAGTTGAATTAGAAACGTTGGCGCCACGTACCGAGGATTCTACATGCAGTCGGCATTGCGGGTAGTGTGGGGTTGCCGGGCAAGGCCTTGCCGCTGGTCTACCAACGTGGCAGTGAAATGGGCGTGCCTCGCACGAAGCACCGGAAGCCGAGCGTGGGCTGAGAGAGATAGTGGAATCTGGGAGAGTTAGTCCGCCGTTTCGCTCGTCGGCGGATACGGGCTCTTCACGTGCATCTCCAGCGCGCGATTGAGTTGCTCGATCAAAATCATCAGCTTGCCTGGATCCTCTTCATCGCGTGCTGCTTCGGCCAGTTGCCTCCAATCACGACTCGGAGTTTCAGTCATGCCTATCCTCCTGGGGGATTCGAGGACGATTTAGACGCAAGCCATGCGATTGCAGTTAGTTTGCCAAACCAAAAGAGGTTGTATTTTCTGCGAGTTAAAAAACTGGCGAAGTCTGCGGAATAGCGAATCGCGCAAATCATACCTACAGGATTTACCGTAGCCCCACGGCTGGATTGTGCAAGACCAGTGGCGGTTTCCGGCTGTTTGGTTTTCTCTGCGTCTCTGTGCCTCTGTGGTGAAAAGAGGTTGGCCAGCATGACCCCAGCATGACCCTAGTTACGTGAAATTTTCTTTGCAGGGCGAATAGCAGATCGGGACGAATCGAGTCCAGAGCGGTGAGGAAGCCCAATCGTAACCTAGTCGCCACAAGTTCCAGCAGTTACACTAATGAGGGCGAACAACTCCGTCCGTAAATCAAACCTTGAATCCTAACGACGAGATCATTCAGAACATGAGTCAACCTGCTCCCGCGCCCGATCAGAAGAGCGTCCTGGCCCTCGAAGATATCGGCAACCTGGTCGCCGATGGCGGCAACTCGGCCGAGACCCTGATGAACGTCGTGGCCCTGATCGCCAAGCGCTTTCAAACCGATGTTTGTTCCGCCTACCTGCTGGAGCCGGATCGAGCCAACCTGGTGTTGGCCGCGACCTTGGGACTGCGTCCGCAATGTATTGGCACCCTGCGGATGGGAATCCATGAAGGCCTCGCCGGACTGGTGGCCGAACGGGTGGCCCCGGTTGCCGTGGAGCAGGTTAAGAACCATCCCCGTTTCAAGTACTTCACCGAAGCGGGCGAAGATGCTTATCAATCTTTCCTGGGCGTTCCCCTGGTTGACCGCGGCGTTCTGCAGGGAGTTCTGGTGGTGCAAACCATCGCTCCGCGGGTTTTTCGCGACGAGGAAATCCGGATGCTGACCGAGGCCGCCGCCCAGGTGGGGCCGGTCGTAAGCGAAGCGCGAACTCTGGATCGCTTCATCGCTCCCGCCCAGGAGCGGCTGTGGGCGCTGGCGCGCAACCTCTGGTGGTGCTGGGACCATGACACCAGCAGCCTGTTCCGCGACCTGGACCCGGTCCGCTGGCGGCAGCTTAATCACAATCCCGTTGCCCTGCTTTCGGAAATCCCCCTGCCCGTGATGGAGCGCCGCGCCCGCGAGCTGGTGCTGCATAGCCGGATCAACTACGCCTATCGCCGCCAACGTGAATATCTGGACGCCGACCGCACCTGGGGGGCACGGCACGCCGGCATTCTGCGGCCGCGCCCGGTGGCCTACTTCTCCGCGGAATTCGGGTTGCATGTCTCCATTCCGGAGTATTCGGGTGGACTGGGCGTGCTGGCGGGCGACCACATCAAGAGTGCATCCGACCTGGGCATTCCGCTGATCGGCATCGGCCTGTTTTACGGCCAGGGATACTTCCGCCAGCGCCTCGACCGTTCCGGATGGCAGCAGGAAGAATATATCCAGACGGACGTGAACCAGTTGCCCATGGAAGCCGCCATCGGATCGAACGGAGAACCCGTCACGGTTCAGGTGGAAACGCGCGGCGGAGCCATCCGGGCCAAAGTATGGCGCATGAAGGTTGGGCGCTGCGATCTGCTTCTGCTCGACTCCAACATCGAAGGCAACCATCCCGAGGACCGCGAACTGACTTCACGGCTCTACGGCGGCGACTCGCGCATCCGCATTCGCCAGGAATTGCTGCTGGGCATTGGGGGCTACCGTGCCCTGCGAGCCATGGGCATCACGCCCGGTGTGCTGCATTTGAATGAAGGTCACAGTGGGTTTGCGGTCCTGCAGGCGATTCGCGACCGCATGCAGACCGAGGGCATCGGCTTTGATCATGCCGTCCGCCGCGTTTCCCGCGAAACAGTTTTTACCACCCATACTCCCGTTCCGGCCGGCCACGACCGCTTTTACAACGAATTGATGGAAGAGCATCTGGGGCCCACGCGGGACGCTCTGGGCATCTCCCAGGAGAAACTGATGGAACTGGGCCGGGAGAATCCCGGCGACCGCAACGAGGACTTCTGCATGACCGTTCTCGGTCTGCGGCTGGCCCGCCGCGCCAACGCCGTCTCCGCGTTGCATGGCGAAGTGTCCCGGCACATGTGGACCGGTCTTTTTCCGGGCAAGCCTGAAGACGAAGTTCCCATCGGCCATATCACCAACGGCGTACACGTTCCTTCCTGGCTGGCGCCGCAAATGTTCCGCCTCTATGACCGCCATCTGGGGACGGGCTGGCAGGCCAACAACGCCGACCCCGCCATCTGGGAGGGCATCGAAGACGTGGACGACGGCGAGCTTTGGGAAACCCACCTGCATTTGAAATCACGCCTGCTGGATTTTGTGCGGCAGCGGGTGGTCGAGCAGGCGCAGCGCCGCGACGAGTCTCCCGAAATGCTGGCGCGCTTGGGCCGCGTCCTCAGTCCGGATGCGCTGACCATCGGTTTTGCGCGCCGCTTCGCCACCTACAAACGGGCCGACCTGATCCTCGCCGATATCCAGAAGCTGACTTCCATGGTGAACGATCCCAAGCGTCCAGTGCAGTTCATTTTTGCCGGCAAGGCGCATCCCCGGGACGAACCCGGCAAGAAAATGCTGCAGCAGATCGCCAAGCTGATGCGCCACATGGAATTCGCCGACAAGTTCGTTTTCGTCGAAGACTACGACATCAATGTGGGACGTCATTTCGTCCAGGGCGTCGACGTCTGGCTGAATAATCCCCGGCGGCCGCTGGAGGCTTCGGGCACGAGCGGTCAGAAAGTGGTTTTAAACGGCGGTCTCAATCTGTCGGTCCTCGACGGCTGGTGGGCGGAAGCCTACGACGGCCTCAATGGTTTTGCCATCGGGACCGGCAGGACCCACTCCGACATGAGCATTCACGACCGAAGCGATGGCGAAGATCTTTACCGCGTGCTGCGCGAAGAAGTGATTCCTCTTTATTACGAGCGCGATCGCGACGGCCTGCCGCGCAGCTGGATCAAGCGCATGAAACGCACCATCCGCACCCTGGGCTGGCGCTTCAACGCCAATCGCATGGTGATGGACTACACCTTGAAGTGCTACGTACCGGCTGCGGGAGGCAGGTCCAGCGATCTCAAGAAGTTGTGAACTGGGTTGTTCGATCTACGGTCGCAATCCGCGGCCGTGGTCAATCGGCGGCGACTCCCTCGACGGATTTTCCTCGCTCCACTCGAGGTAGCGTGGCCATAACCTGGGTGCCATTCCGGTCTGAGTCCATTTCCAGCTGTCCACCCAGTTCGTGGATTCTTTCCCGCATCCCGGCCAGCCCCACACCACCGTGCGCCCGCTTGTTGCGGAAGTGATCCAGCACATCCGCGGGAAGCCCCTTGCCGTAGTCTCGTATCCGCAGTGCGACGTATTCGGGAGTGAGTTTCACCGAAACATCCGCCTTCTGGCTCTTGGAGTGGCGGTGAACATTGGTCAGACTCTCTTGCAGAACGCGGAAGAGAACAAGCTCCAGGGAATCTGGGAATCGCCCAAAGTCTTCAGGCATATCCAGGCTGGTTTGAATGCCGCTGCGTTTCGCGAAACCTTCCACATACCATCGAGCCGCGGAAGCAAACCCAGTCTCATCCAACAGGGGTGGATGCAGCAGATGGGAGATGGTACGAGTCTCGGTCATGGCCTGATCGAGAAGCTTGATGGATTCCGCAATCAGTGGGTTGCCCTGCGACCGATTTGCCCAGCATGGTGAGGTTCATTTTCACCCCCACCAGGTACTGGCCCAGACTGTCGTGCAGTTCGCGGGAGAATTTCCTCCGCTCCTGGTCCTGCAGCTCCAGCAGTCGGACGCTGAGAGTGCGCAGCGACGCCTCGGCCTGCTCTCGCGCCTGCAACTCTTCATTGAGCAGGCGATAGTAAAAGAACAACAACGCCAGCGCCACGATGAAGGCCGCGCACAATACGTATGCCGTGATGCGGAACAGTCGCTGCGATTGCCGGGTGCGGACTTCCAGAAGCTGTTGTTCGCTGTCCTGCATTTTCTGCAGCAGCGTGTCAGCCTGGGCTGACACATCGATAATCTGCTGGCGTAAGCGGGCCTGCTCCGCCGCATCGCGAGACCCGCCGCGCTTCAACTCAACCGACTGGTTTAGCAGGACGAGCCGGCGGTTGGTAACCGCTTCCAGGCCGTTCCACAAACCCAGTTGCTCGGGATTGTCGTACAAGGAGCCGTCCCATCACGTTCATTTTCGGGGGAATATCCTTGGCCGCCGCCAGGTATTCCTCGGAAAAAGAATTATCGCCGGTGTCAATGTACCGGGTGCGTGCCCGTCCTGCCCGCGCGCTGAGGTTGTTGATATCGGAGAGCGTTGACTGAACATCCCGGGTATGGCCCACCCAGCGTTGCGCGTTGCGCAGCCGCACCACCGTGACATAGGTAGCCACTCCACTGAGAAGCAGCAGAACGACAGCCGTCCCAAAGGCCAGCTGGGTTCGGGTTCGTTGTGACACTTGCTTGTTCACAAGTCCTTGAGTCTGAAGGCCAGAACGGAGGACCGCCCTTATCGAAACGCCCATGGCCCGGCAGCGCCCTGTCGTGCTGACCGGCAGAAAAGATTCTATATCACTGGCAGAAGCCAAAGGGGCGCACATCGAAGGGATCAAAGGTGTATGCTTTAAGCGTCTCATCTAGCAAACCTTCCGCCGTACCCCTGAAGCCCCGGGAGACGGTTCCTTTGCGAAATCTGAGAGCTTCTACTCTGCGCAAGGAGCCGTTATGGTGAAAAGGACTTCGCCTGCCCGCCCGTTCGCACCTCCGGTTTCGAAGAACTCTAGAACCGATGGCCTCGGAAACTCAATCCAAAATCGAATCTTGCTCGGTCTTCCAAGCGAGGAATGGGCCGTTATTTTATCCAAACTTACTTTCGTAAACCTGAGACTGAACGATCTCATGCAGGAGGCGAGCAAGTTCATCGAGTACTGCTACTTTCCGAATACCGCCATGGCTTCGATCCTGAACGTCATGGCTGACGGCAAGAGTGTCGAAGTCGGGTTAGCCGGTTGGGAAGGCTTCGTGGGATTGCCCGTGGTCGCGGGATTCAGAACCAGCGCGAGCCGGGTCGTCACCCAGGCGGCGGGTACGTCCTTCCGCATCAATGCCGATGATTTGCGGAAAGTTCTACGAAGTTGTCCGCAACTCGTTCTTAGTCTGCTGCGCTACTCTCAGGAAGCGAATATGGAAGTCACGCAGATCGCTGCCTGCAATCGTCTTCACTCCGTGGATGAGCGATTGGCGCGCTGGCTCCTGATGAGCCAGGATCGAATCGGGTCAGACCTTCTACCTTTGACCCAGGAATTTCTGTCGCAAATGCTGGGAACTCGACGCGCCAGCGTGTCGGTGGCTGCCGCGGTCCTGCAACGGGCCGGGCTGATTCACTACAACCGGGGCCATGTTTCCATTCGCAATCGAGACCAGTTGGTGAATGCCTCGTGTGAGTGCTACGAAGTGATCCGGCAACAGCTGGACAACTGGCAAAAAGAACTTCAGTAGCTTTCCACCAAATCATGAATTTGGGTGGTCACCCGAAAGGTTCAGCGGCTTCAGCGGCCAGGCCACCTTCCGCGACCTGCAGATCCAGGGCTACGCGTTCTCCATTGACTAGTACCGCCCCAGTGTCGATGAGTTGCTGGCCCGTGCAGTCGTATTTCTCGTAGCAGCGCAGAGCCGCGAAAGGGAAAAAGAATTCCACGGCTTCGGTCCTGCCCGCCGCGGATGGTCGGCCGGCCAGGTGTACGGTCGTGCTGAAACTAATCCCGTCGAACCTTGACTCATCCCTGAAATAGGCAAGCGTCGGTCGGATCAGATGTGCCACGTGGTCATCAAATGCCATCGCGGCAAGTTTGTATCGCGATCCCGCCGCGGACTCGGGCAGAGTCGTGTTCAGAGAGAGCTCAAGGTAAATACCCTGGCGGAAAGCCACAAAACTCTGTGACGCATAGGCGACAAAGTGCGCCTGCGGATCCAACTCTCTCACTAGCTTGGCGAGCACTTCCTGATTGGAAGTTTGCAGCGTAGCCAGGGCCTGCGGGGATGCGTCCCGAACCGGCGTGACGACAACATCGTTCGGTCTTGCTACGGCAGTGGGCGCGGTGCTCAACGTTGCCTGTCCGCCGTTGCCCTCGCTGGTCTGAGAGACTTGACGTCCGGCTGCATCCGGGCGTTCGATGGGGCTCACATTCGAGGCGGCGCCCGGCGACGGCTGCGGCCCTTCTCCATTGAGCCAGATATTGATGGGCTGGGCGTTGAGAAAAATTCGTCCCTGCAGCAACCCGGCCTGTTGGACATTCTCATCCCTGGAGCCCAGAAGTTGGAGAGCGCCGCTTTGCGGCAAAAACACCATAAGGTTTTCCGGTCTTTCGACCGTTACCCCCATGACATTTCCGACGAACGTGATGGGAAATCTCGAGAGCATAGCCCTGCACCTGATGATTTGCCTGGAAGCGCGGGACTTCCGATTTCAAAATCGGCATGACCACACTCAGAAATGTGCTGCGCGCCCGTTGGTCCGCGCCAATCCTTTCGGGGTAGGCAGCGTAGTAGTTGCCGGTGACCGCCACCACGGTCTGGCCGTCGTAGCGATCAAATCGAATCGAGCTCTGATCGGCATGCTGCTGTTGGGCTTCGTCCAGGTCCAACTTGCGGTTCAGATAGAAGCGATACTTAAGCTGGAGATTTTGAATGTCCTGGCCTACGACCTTCAAATCATTGATGTACTGTTGCTGCAATGAACGTAAATCTGGATCTCTTATCTCCGCCGGAGTGAGAACTTGTGCCCAGGCGGCGCTGGTGGGAACCATCACCACAATAATGATCAGCGCGAGAAGCAGAGCCTTGCGCACAGTCCAAGGCTGACGAAGGGCCCGGCGGACTGGCCACGTCAAAGAAGAAGCGGCCATGGAAGCTCGTGGCTGTGGTTGCCGTCCGAGCGTGAGAAATATTCTTCATGCGGCTCTCCTATTCCTGCGGAGGGTAAAGCGTAAGGTACAAGTACGCATTCGCCACTTCGTCCTCGGTCAGGTAGTCAAACACCGGCATCCTTCCCCGGTATGGCATCGGCGCCGTGCCCATGCTGATGGGGGAGCCGGCGGTGACCTTTCGAACAAAATCAGGCAGGGTCGTCCGCGTGGTCAGGGTGCTGAGCGGTGGTATGGCTCCTTCCAGAATTTGCTCCGGGCTGGGGTTCGGCCCCACCGCGTTGTGGCAGATGTGGCAGGTGGATTTTACGATTTGCTCGCCGACATGGGCGGGCGAATCGTTGATCGCTACTTGTTCCCTTTCTGCCCCGGGGACGCCGGCAAGCTGTCTCAGGTAGGCGAGCAGAGCCCGGATTTCCGGTTCGCTGAGTTGCGGGAAGGGTGGCATGTCCTGGCCGCCTTTGTGGAAGCGCTCCAGCAACGCCGTATTGGACTGCTTGGCCAGCAGCGTCGCGTTCGCCCGGCTCATGTTCATGCCGGCCTTTTTCATTCTTGCCATGATGACTTCAACCGACGTCGCCCGGACCGGATCGATGACGGAATTGATTTCCGGAGGCGTACCATGGCCGGACTCTTCGTGGCATCCCCGGCAATTCAGGCGATACACGTCGGAGCCGTGGAACGCCATGGTTCGTGACGCAAAATCAAGCGACAGCTTCTGTTGCCTGCCAGTGGATTTCTCTCCCGGCATGGGCGCGGCCGGCCCGGAATGCCAGGTCTTTCCCATGCTGGTGTCGCTGAATCTCTTATGCAGATGGCTGATCCAGCTCTCGCCTCTTACCGCCGTGACTGGTATTTCTTTATTTCCAGCCGGTTTGACCGAATGGCTGTGAGAGTAGTGCGAAAATCACCACCAGGTGTTTCATCGAGCTGAGTGACGAGCTTTTCATTCTGTCTCTTCGGGGAGCGAAGGCTTAGTTGCTTCCGCTCCCGCCCTCCGTACTTTCCGCTACTTGCTCAGAGTGAAATCCGCCTTTGCGTCACCCGACACCGCCACCGGTTTGGACTGGTTCTTCGCCCCTTCGTGCCACGCGACCACGGTGTAACTTCCGTCCGGCACATTTTCAATCTTGTAGTTCCCGCCTTGATCCGAAGTGGCAAAGTAGGGAGTGGGAACGACTACAAGGTAGGCCGACATCTCAGGGTGAACATTGCAGAGAATTGGTACCGCGCCTGGGGTGTCGAACTTGAACGATTTTCTTTCCCCCTTCGGCCAGGTGCCCAGGTTGTGGCCCAGCTTCTTGTTACCGCCTACGGAAGTCCAGAAAACGTTGTGCGCGACGCTGTCGCTGTTGAGGAAGTCGACCGTCGTGCCAACCTGGACCGCCGTGACGCGCGGCTGAAAGAGCAACCCCCGTCTGGTCGATCACGGGATGCTGGGTCGGAGCGGGAAAAGTCTTGCCGGCAACTGTGTCAACGTACACCACTGACTGTCCGGCAACTCCGGAGACTTGTCCACTGATGGTGCCTGCGTTGGCGGACAAGGCGAATCCAGCTACGACTGCGATCAAGATCTGAATATGGCACTTCATGATTTCTCCTTGGTTAAGTATGGGAAGGCATGCCTTCCTGATCTAGTAAACGAATTCCAACCCCGCAATCGCCGAGTTGGTACGGAACGGATTTGTAAGTGGCTTGCCGGTCGCCGGGTCGTAGACGATCTGCTGCGGCCGGAGCTGGTACTCGAAGGATGCCTTGATGTTGGCGTGAATCAGGATCTGCACGCCGGGCGTAAAACGATTGCGCGTGGCATGAAAGGGCGACACGAACGATCCGATGTCGGAGTCCGGTGTAGCTCCGATGCCGTTGATAAGATCGGCGGTCGAGTGCACCGCATCCCACCGCATGATCGTCATGAGCCAGGGCAAAGCCAGGTAGTCGGCTTCCAGGAAGCCGCCGCTGAAGCTGGCTGGGCTGCCTCTCAGGAGGCTGATCGGTAGGGGAAATCCGGCTGGAAGTAGTGGCAGCAGGTTCTGGTCGCGGCCATACAAGTACTGTCCAAACAAATTGAAGGCGTGGTAGTTGAAGCTGAAGTCTCCTCCCACCCGATAGAAGGGTTCGCGCGCCGTCAGCACGGTTGCGGCTCCGGTGCTGTCCTGGCCTTGAAACCGCTGCACGGAACGTCCGTAGAAGTAGAGCGTCCCCAGGTTGAGATAGGTATGATCGCGAGGCCCGGTGGATCCCGCCGCCTGAATCTCGTTGCGGCTGGCCGGATCACGCTCCAGGTTAAAGCGGTAGGAGAGACGGCCGTAGATGTCTTTGAAGTTGGAGTCCGACGTATAGGCAACTTCCGGTGAAACCGGCGGAATGTTATCCCGCTACGCCGTGCGCCGCCAGTATTCTGGTTCACGATGGCCAGGGAATAGTGATAGCCGCGGTAGCTGTGACCGCCGCTGAACTCCACTCCCTGCGCCGCATTCGACATGGCGAACGAGTTGCTCACGCTAGGCGCGCCCAGGGCGGAGTTCACGGTGTTAATGTTTGCCTGGTCGTAGATGTCCCAACCACTCAGGTTCCAGCTGCGCGCAGGACTGAAAGGCAGATCGAGCTCGAACTGCCCGACCCGCAGGGTAAGAGCATCCGTCGGCAGTTTCAGATGCCGGCCAATATTCACGAACTTCAGATAGCCATCGCCCAGACCGCCAGCTGCGCCAGAGCCGCCGACACTAATGTCGTCATCCACCCAGAAGGCGATGTCGTCACCAAAATTTCCTGCCATGAAGATGCTGAACAGGCCAGACTGGAAATCAGTGCGAGGAATAAATGGAGCAGTCGGGTCCCCCGGCGTTTGCAGATTGAAGTTGTTCCGGTTCCTGCCTACGACCTGCAAAAATGTGTTGAAGCGCAGGCCAACCGGGGGCAATCCGGGAATGGTCCCGGGCCATATGGTATGCGGCCACAATTCTTTCTGCGCCGGAGATCCCAACATTACCGGCGGCACCTTGATGAAGGTCTCGTCATCCTTAGGAAATTTGAATCCGGCATCCTTGAACGCTTTGCCGAAATCGTTGAGCTTGGGGAAGTCCACATGGCAGGTGCTGCATGACGTGCCGTACTGGCGTGAAAATGCGGGAATGGCATAGATCTGGTGGCCAAGGTTCGCTCCTCCTGAGACCGGAGCTGGAATGCTGGCGAAGAGTGCCAGGATCAGGACTGAGAAGAGAAGTACCGTTACTTGATGACGATTGAGCATCTCACTGCCTCCTAAGAGCGTTGGTCCATGCCCGCCGAGGTACTAAGTCGGCATTCTCGTCGCGGATGGGAGTGGGTTGCAGCAATGACGCTCACTCAGTTGAGTGATCAGAATCACAAGCCCGAACGCTCTGTTGGACGAAGAAATTCGCCGAATGAGCACCCAAAGATGCGGCCAGGGAAGGTTTGAGTCGGGCTGCGGGACGGCGTGCCAATGCCGCGCTCTGGAAAGCTGTAGAATATTCCGGCCTTCGTTCAGGAGAGCTGGCGCTCCATCTGGTTTCCCCTGGGCCCCTTTGCCACATTAAGAATCTCCAATACGGGAAGGAACTATCTCGTGATTGTCGGTGTTCCGAAAGAGAGCTATCCGGGAGAGCGGCGCGTAGGGCTGGTTCCCATGGTGGTGCCAAGTCTGGTGAAAGCAGGCTTTGAAGTTGTCATCGAAGCTGGTGCGGGAGTGGAGGCGGGTTACCCGGACGCGCAATACGTCGAAAAGGGCGCAAAGATTTTTCCCCAACGGGCGTCCGTTTTCAACGCGGCAGATATTGTGGTCCAGGTTCTTTGCTACGGCTCCAATGATGTCACCGGCGCGGCGGATCTTCCGCTCCTGCGTCGGGACCAGATTCTGATTGGATTCTTGCGGCCGCTGGGGTCGCTGGAAATGATCCGGCAGATCGCCGACGTCGGGGTCACCTCTTTTGCCATTGAACTGATACCGCGGACGACCCGGGCTCAGAGCATGGACGCACTGTCCTCCATGGGCACGATTTGCGGCTACAAAGCTGTGCTGATCGCAGCCGACACGCTGCCCAGATTTTTCCCCATGCTCACGACCGCCGCCGGGACGATCACGCCGGCCCGCGTGTTTGTGATCGGCGCCGGCGTCGCCGGATTGCAAGCCATTTCTACCGCGCGCAGATTGGGCGCAGTGGCGCTGGCCTACGATCTGCGTCCCGCGGCCAAGGAGCAGGTGCAGAGTCTGGGAGGGCGATTTGTCGAGCTTCCGATCGAGGCCAAGGATGCCCAGGACGCGCGCGGTTATGGCACGCAGCAGGACGAATCCTTCTATGACCGGCAGCGCGAACTTCTGGGCCGGGTTGTGGCCGAAAGCGATGTAGTGATTACTGCGGCCGTGATTCCAGGAAAGAAGCCTCCGGTTCTGTTGACCGAAGCCATGGTAAAAGGGATGGCGCCCGGTTCGGTAATTCTTGATCTCGCTGCCGAGCGCGGAGGGAATTGCGAATTGACCCGCGCCGGTGAAACCGTGATCGCCCACGGGGTCACCATCATCGGCCGGATCAATGTTTCCACCGGTGTGCCCTATCATGCCAGCCAGATGTACGCTCGCAATGTCACCGCATTTCTGCTGCACCTGGTGAAGGACGGGAAGGCCCGCTTTGACCTGGAAGATGAAATCATTCGTGAAACCATGTTGACCCGGGGCGGAGAAGTGGTCAACCAGCGCGTGCGAGAGTTCTTCGGGCAGCCCGCGCTGGTCTCGCCAGGGTCTTAAATGCGCATTCAACGCCGGTCAGCACAATGTGTCTTAAGGCGGAGGAAGAATGAGTCTAGCGCTAATCAATGGCCTCTTCGTTTTCATGTTAGCCGCGTTTATTGGATTTGAAGTCATCCGCCGGGTTTCACCCCTACTCCACACGCCACTGATGTCGCTGACCAATGCTCTGGACGCGATCGCTGTGGTGGGAGCCATCGTGCTTGTGGGCAGGCATGAGAGCAGCCTCTCTTATGCCCTGGGCATGCTGGCGATTGTTGCCGCCACCAGCAATATTGTCGGCGGTTTCCTGATTACCGACCGCATGCTCAAGATGTTCAAGGCCAGCCGCGCCACCAAGCCATGAACACTCTGCCAGCGGCCCCATCCATCATCGAAGTTACGTATCTGGTTGCCAGCATCCTCTTTATTCTTTCCCTGAAGTGGATGAGCTCGCCCAGTACCGCCCGGCGCGGTATTCAGGCGGGCGAAGTTGGCATGGTGCTCGCCATCGCCGGAACCTTGTTGCAGCACGGAATCGTCGACTACAAGTCAATCGCGATCGCGCTCGTGCTCGGTACCGGCATCGGGATTCCGCTTGGGCTGGTGAAAATGACCGCTGTTCCCCAGCGGACGGCGCTCAGCCACGCATTTGGCGCGCTCTGCGTCACCTTGGTGGGCACGGCCGAATTTTATCTGCGCGAGCCCTGACGTTCCACGTTTCACCATGGCCGTTCTCTCCGCCGAAGTCATCCTCGGCGCTTTGACCTTTACGGGTAGCTTGATGGCCGCCGGAAAACTGCAGGAGGTCCTGCCCCAGCGCCCACTCACCTACAAGGGCCAAAACCTGGTGAATCTGTTGTTGCTCGGAGTTTCGGTCAGCTGCGGCTGTTTACCTGGTGCTGCATCCCGGCGCAAGACAGTTGTTCCCGGTGATGGTGGGAGTTTCGTTTCTATTAGGAGTGCTGATGATCATTCCGATCGGCGGCGCGGACATGCCGACGGTGATCTCTCTGCTCAATTCCTACGCCGGACTTTCTGCTGCGGCGATGGGATTCGTCCTCGACAGCAAGCTGCTGATCATCGCCGGTGCTCTTGACGGCTCTTCCGGTTTCATCCTCTCCGTCATCATGTCCAAGGCCATGAACCGTTCGTTCAGCAACGTCCTCTTCGGTGCCTTCGGCCAGGTTCAGACTGTGACTGCGGCTGCGGGCAGAAGCCAAGACGGCGCGCAGCGCGACCGCGGAAGAGGCTGCCGCAATTCTGGCCGCCGCCAACAAGGTCGTCATTGTTCCGGGATATGGCATGGCCGTCGCCCAGGCCCAGCACAAAGTGCGTGAACTCTACGACGCCCTCGGCAAGCGCGGGGTGGACGTCCGTTTCGCGATCCATCCTGTTGCCGGCCGAATGCCGGGGCACATGAACGTCCTGCTGGCCGAGGCCGACATTCCCTACGACCGGCTGGTCGAGATGGATGACATCAACGGCGAATTTCCGCAGACGGATGTTGCGCTGGTGATTGGCGCCAATGACGTCACCAATCCTGCCGCCCGCACGGATTCCTCCAGCCCAATCTTTGGCATGCCCATTCTCGACGTGGACAAGGCCCGCACGGTCATGGTCATCAAACGCAGCATGAGTCCGGGCTTCGCCGGTATCGACAATCCGCTTTATTACCTCGACAAAACATTGATGTTGTTCGGAGACGCTAAATCGTTTGTCAACGACATCGTTCGCGCGTTGGCCGGAGGCGGAAGCGAATGACTCGTCAATGCTAGAATGCCGCTCGTTCTTCTTGAATAGAAGCACTCACTTCACAATGCGCGAGTTTCGTTGTGGAGATTGCGCAGGCTCCTTGTATCTGCAAACTTTGAAAGGATTGTCCTTGAGCCTCGACGGCGCAGTGAGACACTTGCGTGCAACAACCGGCTTCGTGTGCGGCCTGCTATGTGCTTTCGCTGTGGGATGCGGTGGTGCCGCGTCCAATACCGCGGCGCCACCGGTGACTTCTCCTCCGGTCGCGCCCAGTGCGGTCCTCGGCTGCCAAAGCACGTCAACCTCCTACCCGTGGGGCAGCCCACTCGAGATTCGTGCCTGGACGCCGAACAATGCCCAGCCCGACACAGGGACGGTGGCAAATCCCGGGGTTGCGACGGGAGATCCATTCCAGGCAAGACTGGTTTTGGCGTACGGAATTGACAGTCAATTTTCGAAACAGTCTGCCGTATTCGAGTTCGCGAATGGGTGCAGACGGCAATATCAAACGGCATCCTTTTCCAGCGCGGATACTTCCTACATTGATGATCAGATCAGCGCGCATCCTTTCTCGGCGGATACAAAAACCTACAGCACACAAGTGGATCCGGCTTACGTAACGCAGACCATGTTGATGAACGGCACGGTACTGAAATATGAGACGCAACATTTCGCCATGTGGTATGGCGTGCAAACGGCGAATTTCAGCTATGCCCGGGAGCAGGCTGCGGGCGTGGCGTGGAGCGATTTTCTGAACGATGCCGGACGATGGATGGAGCAAGTGTGGGACCTGGACAACAACATTTTAGGCGCGCCCATGCCCTATGCGTCGGATGCCAATCCCAAACGGATCAATATTTATATTTGCGGGACCGGGTTGCCATCGCTTCCCAACGGCGACAATTCAGATTGCGGCGCCAGTGCGGCCGCTTCGGTTTTTGTGAGTTCCGTTTACATGCAGTACGGTTCGACAACCATGATGCACGAATTCACGCACAGCATTCAGTTCTACACCGGAGGCTTTCAAGGCAGGGACAGCGCGGGACCCTTTTGGGAGACAGACGCGGACTGGGATTCTTCCACGCTCTCGCCGAGTTTCGAGAATGGGGTGGAGTATTACACCGACAATCTCGAAAACGGGCCACTCTGGTCGAACAGCCGGTATGGAGCGTATCCCTTTCTTATGAGCTTGTATGAAGGGGATTCGACGCGGGGGCTTCTGTTTTCGATCTGGCAACAGAATAAGCGGGATACGAGCGGAACCAGTCTGGAAGATGAAGTAGAGACGATGCTGCGGCTGGGCCAGGCGAACGGCGCGTTCCCGAGTGGAATGAAATCATTTGGAGACGATATGGGATGGTATGGCGCCCGGCTCTCGACCATGGATTTCTACAACCAGAAAATGTTCATGGATGTGTACACCGATGTGTATACGACAAAACGATTCGTTGGCCTGAAGGCCGGAGCGTCGGCGAACAACTATCTTTCGCTTGCCGAGCGGCCACTCTATGAATACGGCACCCATATCGTTCCGCTGACGACCAGCGGCTCGAATGGAGTGATTTCCACGAAAGTTACCGGAGGGACATCCGGAAATGGCGCCTCATGGAGATTTACGATTGCAGGGCTCGATGCGAATAACAATCCTTCTTATGCGCCATTAACTGCGGTGGATGGAACCGGCTCGAATTCCGTGGCCATCAACGCAACCGCAGGGACAAGATATTTTCTGGTCGTGACCGCTACGCCCACGAGCTACCAGTCACTCGGTTGGGAAGGAAGCGGCCCCGTACCCAATCAATATCCTTATTCGGTAGACATCGTAGGGGCGACGCCACTAATGACCGCGCCGAACGCATGCACTTCGCACAGTGCCGGAGGACAGGATTTGAATTGGAATACGAACG
>CAVOSG010000012.1:0-57960 GCA_963698825.1 Terriglobia bacterium
ATGAATAAACCGTTGAAGGTTGCAGTTTTCGGGACTGGGTTTGTCGGACGGCAGCATGTCGAAGCCCTCAGCCGCTTGGGCGCTATCGTTCAGGTGAGCGCGCTGGGTACCACAGACCTGTCTCGGGCTAAGAAACTGGCCTCGGATTTCGGGATTGAAACTGTGGTTCTCGACTATCGCCCGCTCCTGGAGGACCCGGCATTGAGCGCAGTGCATATTTGCACTCCCAACGCCATGCATTTTCCGGTCGCGCGAGAGGCCTTACTCGCCGGCAAGCACGTGGTGTGCGAGAAGCCTCTCGCCATGTCGGTCGAGGAAGCTAAGAAGATGGTCGAGTTGGCGACGACCAGGAATCTGCGCAACTGCACTTGCCACAATCTGCGCTTCTATCCTCTGGTACAGCAGATGCGCGCCATGTGCAAAGATGGCGAATTGGGCGAGATTCTGATCGTGCAGGGGACGTATTCGCAGGATTGGCTGCTGCTCGATACGGATTGGAACTGGCGGCTGGAGTCGAAGGAAAACGGCGCAAGCCGGACCATGGCTGACATCGGTTCACACTGGTGTGATATGGCTGAGTTCGTAACCGGCCAGCGAATCACGGCGCTCTGTGCCGATCTGCAGACATTTTACAAAAAGCGCAAGCGCCCCAAGGGGCCGGTGGAAACCTTTTCAGGAAAGCTGCTGCCGCCTTCCGAATACACCGAAGTCGCCATCGACACCGAGGACTTCGGCGCCGTGATCTTCCGCATGGGAGAGCGCACTCGCGGGAGCTTCACCGCCAGCCAGGTCTCGGGAGGACGCAAGAACCGCCTCAGCCTGGAGATTTACGGCACTAAATCATCCGTCGCCTGGGATGGCGAGACCCCCAATCAGCTGTGGATCGGAAACCGCAATACGGGCAATCAGATTTTGATCAAGGACCCGAGCTTGATGAAAGCCGATGCTCGCCCCTACGCGGATCTTCCCGGCGGACACGCCGAAGGCTATGACAGCACGTTCAAACAACTTTTCCGCAGGTTCTACGCTTCGGTCGCCAACCCGGATTCGCCGCCCGATTACCCGCAGTTTACCGACGGCCTTCGGCAACTTATCTTGATTGAAGCGGAGTTGGCCAGTAGTAAAAAACACGGCTGGGTCGAAATCTAGAGCGGCGCTGGTCGCCATCGGAAGTAATAAGGATCGCTCACATGAAACTGGGGATTTTCACTCCTGTATTCGGCAAGCTGTCATTCGAGCAGATGCTGGCCAAGGTTTCCTCCCTTGAGGGCATCGGGGCGATTGAACTCGGCACCGGAGGATGGCCGGGCAGCGACCACCTCGACGTCAATTCCCTGCTTGGCAACAAAGAGCGGCTTCGTGAGTATCGTGCCCGCATCCAGGACGCCGGCCTCATCATCAGCGCGCTTTCTTGCCACGGCAATCCGATTCACCCCGATGCCAAGATCGCCAGCAACTACGATGAGATATTTCGGAAGACCGTTCAGCTCGCGCAAGTGCTTGAGGTCCCCGTGGTGAATACTTTTTCTGGCTGCCCCGGAGACAGCGGCCAGTCCCGCTGCCCGAACTGGGTGGTAACTCCCTGGCCGCCTGAGTTTCTCGATACCCTGAATTGGCAATGGGAGAAAAAGGTGATTCCCTACTGGAGCGACGCGGGGAAGTTCGCCGCCGATCATGGTATTAAGGTGGCCCTTGAGGCTCATCCCGGCTTTGTGGTCTATAACGTCGAAACCGCTTTGAAATTGCGCGCCGCCGCCGGTCCCGCGATCGGTGTGAACTTTGATCCCAGCCACTTCTATTGGCAGGGAGTGGATATTCCGGTCGCGATCCGGGCGCTGGGCAAAGCGATTTTCCATGTGCATGCGAAAGACATCGCTCTCGATGGCCCCAACATCGCCCGCAACGGCGTACTGGATACAAAGTCGTACCGCCATATGGCCGAGCGATCATGGCTGTTCCGTAGCGTCGGTTGGGGGCATGGCGAGTTGGAGTGGAAGCGTATTGCCAGCGCGCTCCGAATGGCGGGATACGAATACGTGATGAGCATCGAGCATGAAGATGCGCTGGCCTCGATCGATGAGGGACTTGGCTTTGCCGTCTCCATGCTGCGGCGAGTGGTGTTGTCGGAGCCGCCGGTGGAAGCATGGTGGACGTAAGCCGGAGCTCGCGCAGTCCGAAACTAGTGCAATGATTTCAAGATAATTGGTGCGAGGTCAGGAGGCTAAACATGGCAACGACCAGGCGGCAATTCTTGTTTCACACCGGAGCAGCACTGGCGGCGGGGGCTGTAGCGATCGACTTTCCTTCGACCGCGTACGCCAACCCGCTGGGCAAGCCGATTGGCTTGCAACTTTATACTGTGGAAAAACAACTAAAGGAAGACTTCGAAGGCACGCTGCACCGGGTCGCGGCGGTGGGTTACAAGGAAGTCGAATCGGCGGGATTCTTCGGCAGGAAGCCGGCGGAATTCAAGAGCGCGCTGAGCGCTGCCGGTCTGCACTGCGGCAGCGTTCACATCGTCGACTCTGCCCCGCCCCAGGAATCCATGGATTACGCCGCTGCCCTCGGAGCGAAATACATTATCAGCTCGGAACCCTCGCCGCTTCCAGGCGGCCCATCGAATCCTCCTAAGAAGCCCAATGCTTATACGCTGGACGACTTTAAGTCCATTGCCGAACATGCCAATCAACTGGGAGAACAGGCGAAGAAAACAGGCTTGCAGTTTGGTTGTCACAACCACAACTTCGAGTTCCGGCCGATCGATGGCAAAATCGGTTACGACGAACTACTTCGCTCGACGGACCCTGACCTGGTGAAGTTCGAGCTGGACTGCGGATGGATGTCAGCTGCGGGGCATAATCCCGCTGCCTACCTCAAAAAGTTTCCCCACCGCTATCGTCTGCTGCACATCAAGGACTTCAAGCCTACGGCTGCTCCTTCTGTCAGTCTGGACTCCAAACCGGAGGCGGCCGAACTGGGGCGCGGGCACGTTGACTACAAGCCCATCTTTGCCGCGGCCAAGCACTCTGATGTGGAGTGGTTTTACGTGGAACAGGAGCCTCCGTTCGTTCACACCCCGGCCCTGGAAGCGATTCGGATCAACTACGAGTATTTGCACGCAATGAGCTGAGTCTGGTCAGACGCAACATAGCTCTGCTGCCCAAGGACGCCGCATGAATCTGCAGATGAGAATCCGCCTGTCGACCATGATGTTCCTGGAGTATTTCATCTGGGGCAGCTGGTACGTCACCTTGGGAACCTGGCTTGGAGCGACCTTGCACTTTTCTGGCCAACAGATTGGTCTGGCCGCCGGTACCACGGCCCTGGGGGCGATACTCTCGCCGTTCCTGGTTGGGCTTATGGCGGATGAGTTGTTTGCCACGCAGCGCTTGCTGGCCGCTCTGCATGCGATCGGAGCGCTGCTTCTTCTCTACGCCTCCACCCTGAGCAGCTTCGGGATCTTCTATCTGGTTCTTCTGTGCTATTCGCTCTGCTACATGCCCACGATGGCACTGACCAATTCTTTGTCCTTCCGGCAAATGAAAGATCCGCAGCAGGATTTCGGCCCGATTCGCGTGCTGGGCACATTGGGATGGATCGTAGCCGGATTGGTAGTCGGTTTCCTTCGCTGGGAGTCGACCGCGATCCCAATGCGGCTGGCCGCAGTCTCCTCTCTGGTGATGGCAGCCTATTGCCTCACCCTTCCCCACACTCCTCCCCTGGGCAAATCGGAATCCAGGCATGGTCTGCGCGCCTTGTTTCCAGTTGAATCGATCAGCCTCTTCAAAGACCGGTCGTTTGCCGTCTTCGCCGCGGCCTCGTTTCTGATTTGCATTCCTCTGCAGTTCTACTACGCATTCACCAACCCATTTCTGAATGAAATCGGAGTGCAGAATGCCGCCGGCAAGATGACGATGGGACAGATGTCAGAGTTGATTTTCATGATCGCCATCCCCTGGTTCTTCCGCCGCCTCGGCGTGAAGTACATGCTGATCGCCGGAATGCTGGCCTGGGTCGCGCGCTATGGCCTGTTTGCTTTCGGCAACAACGGTTCCTTGGTCTGGATGCTGTACGCCGGCATTATTCTGCATGGCATCTGCTACGACTTTTTCTTTGTGACCGGGCAAATCTACGTCGACCAGAAAGCTCCCGTGGCTTTGCGTGCCGCAGCCCAGGGACTGATCACCTTCATTACTTACGGCGTGGGCATGTTCCTGGGCGCGTGGTTGTCAGGCAAGGTCGTGGACCTGTACACCACCTCAACCTCGTTGAACGGTGTGAATCATGACTGGCGAAGCATCTGGCTGGTACCGGCCGCCGGCGCTGGACTCGTGTTGCTGTTATTCGCCGCAACTTTTAAGGATGAGTCACGTGAGGCCGCCGCGGGCACAGATCGCTCTCTCTGATGACTGGCAAGACTGGAGCACTCGATGAAAGGCAAGGTTGTACTCGTAACCGGGGCCAATGGTGGGCTCGGAACCTATGTGACCCAGGCATTTCTCGACGCCGGGGCAACTGTCATTGGTACATCGCGAAAAATACAGCAGTCTGATTTCAACAGCCCGAATTTCACCGCGCTGCCTGCTGAAGTTTCGACTCGTGAGGGCGCTAAAGTCCTGGTGGATCAGGTGGTGGCCCGCTTCGGCAAGCTCGATGTTTTGGCGCACACAGTCGGCGGTTTCGCCGGTGGGCAATCGATCGCCGACACCGACGACGCGACTTTTCAGCGCATGCTCGACCTCAATCTGAATTCCGTATTTCACATCCTGCGAGCCGCGGTTCCACCTCTGCGGCAGACCGGCGCCGGCCGCATTATTGCGATCGGAAGCCGGGCAGCGCTGGAGCCTGGCGCGGGCGTGGGCGCTTACAGCGCTTCGAAAGCCGCAATGGTTTCGCTGATAAGAACTGTCGCGCTCGAAAATAAGGATGCGGGAGTGACCGCCAACGTAATCTTGCCCGGCACCATGGACACGCCAGCCAACCGAAAGGCGATGCCGAACGCGGACGTTTCCAAGTGGGTCCAGCCCAGCACGGTTGCTAGCCTGATCACCTGGCTGGCGGGCGATGCCGGCAAAGACGTAAATGGTGCAGTGATCCCGGTTTACGGCAGCGATGTTTGAAACTCTTAATGCCCTGTGCTGTGATCGTAATCACAAGCAGCGGTGATCTCCGCCATCGCAGAGCCCAGCATGCTTCCTGCGATGCTGATCCTGCGAGGTGGTATATGGCGCAAGACAAGAGTGACCTGCTGGAACTGCTTAAGTTTGAGCTGAAGTTCCTGGAAGATGGAGGTTATGGCCGCTCTCCCCGTACCCCCTGGCGCCGCCAATTTGTCTTCGAAGACTCGCCTAGTTGTCTCAACTTCGGCGACCCTGCTCGGCCGCATCCCTGTAGCGAGTGTCTGCTGATGGAGTTTGTTCCTGCGGAGCTACGAGACCAGGCTTCGCCCTGCCGGCTGATTCCACTCACGGACAAGGGCGAGACCATCGACTATTTCTATCGCTGCGGAACCCAACTGGAGTTGGAAGAGGCGCTTGCCCACTGGCTGCGGGATCAAGTCGGCCGGATCGAAGAACAGGACGAGCACGCTCCTAAGGTGGCGCACGCAATGCGTGGCTCGAACGAACTGGATGGCATTCATCGTAAACAATGGCTGGCGTTTGCAGGGAATCTGTACGTGCTCGCCAACCGCCATCGTGAGAATCAGAATTACTTGGTGGCGCACGCTCTGTACGGCCGCGCTCTTAAGGCGGTCGAGCATATCGCGACCGGCAATGATGACGCGCATTCTCTTGCCGCACGCATCCGCAAGGATCAGCGGGCGGTATTCGAGATATTCACAGCGAACAAGAGAGCGGCCAGCAAGCTCTGTCGGAAGAATTACAGATGGTGGGCCGTAGTTCATGATTCGGATCGTTCATGATTCGGATCCAGGAGGCTACCGTGTCGAAGGCCTTACTGATTGCTTCCCTGTTCCTCTTGCTTGGGTTCCGTGCCCAGGCGCAACAAAGCCAGCCATCTCCCAAGACAGGCTCGGCAACTCCTTACACGATTCCTGCCGAGGCGGTACATCAGGTCAATCCAGTCAAACCGACTCCAGAGTCGATGGCCCAAGGAAAGAAATGGTATGGCTACGACTGCGCTATGTGCCATGGCAAAGACGGCGATGGCAAGGGCGATGTGGGAGCGGATATGAAGTTGAAGGTCAGCGACTTCACCGACCCAGCCACCTTGAAGGAAAGAACTGATGGAGAACTCTTTTACATCATCAAGTTTGGAAAAAGCGATATGCCGCCCGAAGGTGCTCGCGTGAAAACGGATGAACTCTGGGACTTGGTCAACTATGTCCGTTCATTTGCGAAGAAGAAGGCGCCGCCGGAGGACAAAGCGCGGTGAGGTGTTCCTCCGAACGCTAGGCTCGAATCTATAGACGAAACGGAGCGACAAGATGGACACAAGACATCAATATCGTACGCTGGCCCGATGGCCTTCCGGACCGGTAGGCTTTGCCGAAGCTGATTGTGCGCATGACGCCATTCATTTCAGTGCCCCGCCAGAATTCGGCGGTGCTCCGGGTTACTGGACTCCGGAGCATCTGCTGCTGGCGGCCCTTGCCGGTTGCTTTGCCGCCACCTTCCGTGCAATCGCCCGGCATTCACAATTCGAGTACGCCGATTTTCAGGTCGAAGTCGAGGGCACCGTCACTAAAGCTGCATCGGGATACCACTTCAGTGAGATCACTTTTCACCCCCGTCTGACGATTCAAGATGAAGGAATGCGGGATCGGGCACTGTTTCTTTTGCAGAAAACTAAGACAGGGTGCCTGGTTTCAAAGGCGCTGTCATTCACACCAGCCTTAGAGCCGCATATTGCAATTGAGAACGTTGTGTCCACGCGCTGACCCATCCATCCCGCAGAAGCGCCCAGCATGTGATGCAGATCACATCTTCAGGTAACTGCCGTCATAGCCGCCCCTTGCATCGGGAACTATAAGTAAAGGCGAAAGGAGAAACCCATGTCGAACAGCGCATACGCCCTTCTCGCCGAACAGGATCGCGACACCGCGACCATGAGGGCCTTGATGTTTCACGGGCCGGGACAAATCAGTCTGGAAACCGTGCCCATTCCGAAGGCCCGCGCCGGCGAAGTGGTGATCCGGGTCACGCTTACCACCATCTGCGGCACCGACCTCCACATCTTGAAAGGCGAATACCCGGTCAAGTCCGGGCTGATCATTGGTCACGAGCCCGTCGGAGTCATCTACGAGATCGGCGAAGGCGTAACCGGATATGAAGTCGGCGATCGCGTTCTGGTCGGCGCCATCACACCCTGTGGGCAATGCAACTTCTGCTTAAGCGGAAACTGGTCGCAGTGCGGAGGCGCGATCGGTGGCTGGAAATTTGGCAACACCATCGACGGAGCCCAGGCGGAATATCTTCGGGTGCCGTATGCGCAAGCCAACCTGGCCAAGATTCCAGACGAGTTGACCGATGAACAGGTCGTGCTGCTGGCGGACATCGCCTCCACCGGCATTTCCGCGGCCGAGAGCGCGGACTTGCAGATCGGTGACACGGTTGCCGTCTTCGCCCAAGGGCCGATCGGTCTGTGCGCCACGGCCGGAGCCAAGCTCAAAGGCGCAAGCTTGATCATCGGGATCGAATCGGACCCTGTCCGAATAAAAATGTCGAGGCGCATGGGCGCCGACGTCGTATTCGACTTCAAACAGCACGACGGAGTCGAAGAGATCAAACGTATCACCGGTGGGCGCGGGGTCGACGTCGCCATCGAAGCGCTGGGCACGCAGGCAACGTTCGAAAGCGCACTCCGGGTGCTAAGGCCCGGCGGAACACTCTCGAGTCTGGGCGTCTACTCGGGCAAGCTCGCCCTTCCGATGGAGGCTTTCGCTGCCGGGCTCGGTGACCACAAGATCGTCACCACGCTGTGCCCCGGCGGCAAAGAGCGCATGCGCCGATTGCTGGAGTTGGTCCGCCACGGTCGTCTGGAGCTGACTCCACTCTTGACTCACACATTCCCGCTCGACCGGATCACCGAGGCTTATGATCTCTTTGGTGAGCGCCGAGATGGCGTTATCAAAGTCGCGATCAAACCTTGAGGAAGTCCGATCGAGTCTGAATGCAGCCGAGCACGCATGCGGTAATGACGGAAAGAGGAATCACCGGGCTGGACAGGTTCAGCCGGTGGTTCCTCTTCCGCTCGCCCGTTCGCCCTGCTGTAGTAAGCCGTCTGAACTGGAGAAGCCGCATGCCTGTCGCTCGATTCTTCGTTTTCCGCATTGCCGTCTGCTTCTCCATGCCGCTGCTGCTCGCATGTAACGCGGGGACTGCCACGCCCCAACTCGCGCCACCCGCTCGGACTTCGGATCAGAGCGCGATTCTGCCCTTGGACGGAGCCAAGATTTTCCGGAACTACTGTGCAACCTGCCATGGCGTAAAGGGCAACGGAGATGGCCCGGTTGCGTCAGCCTTGAAAACAAAAGTTCCAACGCTTACCACCCTCAGCCAACGAAATCGCGGTACGTTCCCTGCTGCCCGGGTGCGCAGCGTCATCGCCGGCGACGAGGTTCTCACCTCCCATGGTTCACGGGAGATGCCCATCTGGGGCCCAATCTTCCATCAAATCGACAACGATCAAGATCTGGGATATGTCCGGCTTCAAAATGTGACCGAATATCTGAACACGCTCCAGCAAAAATAGAGACTGAGGCTAAAGCTCGATGAGTTCCGTACCCTCAGTTGCGTCCCTTGATGATCATGCTTCGGCCACTTGGGTTGGGCTGACGTCGCAAGAGGCTGAAGCACGGCTCTCTCGAATACGGCCCCAACGATCCCGCCTCTCATCGCCGTGGTACCCTCGCATTTGAATTGTTGCATCTGTTCTTGAATCCTCTGGTCATCATTCTTCTCGTCGCCAGCGCAATTTCCGCCTTTCTGGGTCAGAAGATTGAGGCAGAACTCATCTTTGTCATTGTCATATTCAGCGTCACCATCGATTTCGTTCAAACCTATCGGTCGCAGCGCGCAATTCAACAGGCTGCAAGAACACGTGAGCTTGACCGCGACCGCGTTGCGCGACGGCCGGTGGCAAGAAATCAAGCGTCAGGAGATAGTGCCGGGTGACATCGTCCGGCTGTCGGCCGGCGACCTGGTCCCGGCCGACGGCCAACTCCTCGAGGCGCGGGATCTTTACGTGCAACAGGCTGCCCTTACCGGCGAATCCATGCCGGCGGAAAAGGAGGTGCGGGCTGGCGGGCAAGGCGCGTAGACGAGCATCTCCGCAAGCGCCCGATCTGGTCTTTTTGGGAACCTCGGTGGTGAGCGGAACCGGCGTGGCTCGCATGGCCGCCACCGGCCCTCACACCGCATTCGGAGCCATCGCGGAGAGACTGGCCGACCGGCCGGAGGAAACGGAATTCCAGCGCGGCCTGCGGCATTTCGGTTTGCTGATCACGCGCACCGTCTTTTTCCTCGTGCTGTTCATCCTGGTCGTACGCATCGCCATGCACAAGGACGCATTCGAGTCCTTCGTTTTCGCCGTAGCTCTGGCGGTAGGCCTGACGCCGGAATTTCTTCCCATGATCACGTCCGTGACCCTCGGACGGGGCGCCATCCGGATGGCGCGGAACCATGTCATCGTCAAGCATCTGCCCGCTATCCAGAACTTCGGCACCATTGATGTGTTCTGCAGCGACAAGACCGGCACCCTGACGACCGGAGAAATGATCCTCGATTCCTCAGTGGATTACCTGGGCCACCCATCCGATCGCCCCTCGCTCTGGCCTATATCAACAGCAAGTTCGAGACTGGTATCCGCAGTCCGCTCGAACTCGCGATTCTGAAAAGCGAACGGCCGGATGCAGATGCCTATTTGAAGTGTGATGAAGTTCCCTTCGATTTCGAACGCCGGCGGCTCTCGATCGTGGTGAAGGAGAAAAATGCAGCCAACGATCAGCTCGGGAATGCTGATCGTGAAAGGGGCTCCGGAAGGAATTCTCGAGCTCTCCAGTTCGTACGAGAGCGACGGGCACGCATCGCTCCCCTCGACTCGAATCTGAGAAATCGCTGCCGGGAGACTTTCGATGATTTGAGCAGCTCAAGGGTTTCGGCTCCTGGCCGTCGCCTATCGCGAAGTGGACCCGCAGGCCAGATTTACTCGCCGCGGATGAGCACTCGCTGGTCTTGGCCGGTTACCTCGCATTTGCAGACCCGCCGAGCCCGGATGCGGCAGCCTCGGTCGCGGCCATGAAGCGCGACGGCGTGGACGTCAAAATCCTGACCGGCGACAACGAACTTGTGGCACGCCACGTTTGCGAGCAGGTTGGCATCGACAATCCTGTCGTGATGCTGGGTGAGGATCTCGAGTCGACAAGCGATACTGCTCTCGAGCACAGAGCGGAAGAGACGACAGTATTCGCGCGCGTAACGCCCATGCAGAAACACCGGATCATCCATGCGCTGAAACGCCGTGGACACGTTGTGGGCTACATGGGAGACGGAATCAACGACGCCCCGTCTCTGCATGCCGCCGATGTCGGTATTTCTGTAGCCTCCGCGGTAGACGTAGCGCGGGATGCGGCCGACATCATTCTGCTGAAGCCGGGCCTGAGCGTTCTCCATGGCGGAATCATCGAAGGCCGCCGGGCGTCCGCCAATGTGCTCAAGTATCTCTTCATGGGCACCAGCTCAAATTTTGGCAATATGTTCAGCATGGCAGCGGCATCCGTGTTTTTGCCGTTTCTTCCCATGCTTCCCACGCAAATCCTTCTGAATAATTTTCTCTACGACGCCTCGCAGCTTACGATTCCTTCCGACAACGTGGATGAGGAATACATGCGCCGCCCGCGGCCGTGGGACATGAAAATGGTTCGTAATTTCATGCTGATCATTGGACCCATCAGCTCGATTTACGATTTCTTGACCTTTTACGTGCTGTTGCATTTTTTCCATGCCAGCCAGCCGGAATTTCATACCGGCTGGTTTGTCGAATCCCTGGCCACACAAACGCTCGTGATCTTTGTGATTCGCACCATGGGGAATCCGTTAAAGAGCCGGCCCAGCCTGCCCCTGGCGATCACCACGGTATTGATTGTGGCCGCAGGTATATTCCTTCCGTATTCCCCATTTACGACGCTCTTTGGATTTGTTGCGCTGCCCGCGCCCTTTTTTGTATTCCTCGCGGCCTCAACCGTGACTTACCTTGTACTGGTCCAACTGGGCAAGCGCATGCTGCGACTGGCATAAGATCGGCATGGGATGAGAGCTGCAGAGGACAGTTGCAGCATCCGGACACGTTAACCGCGAACGGTCAGAACCGGGCAGGAGGCGCTGACGACCACGTCGTGAGCGGTTGTCCCTTCGAGATGGGTGGCTACGCCAAAACGGTCGCCTTCACGAACGCCCAGCACGATCAAATCAGCGCCGCACCTGCTGGCTGTATCGATGATGTTCTTCGCGGGTTCGCCGTATTTGACCATCAACTCTGGTCGGTGCCAGAGCTTCGCGTCCGGCGGTAGCAGTTGGCTCAGATGGGAGATCGCCTCGGCTGCGGATAGCTCTCCCAGGATTTCTTCCTTCTTGAATTGACGGATGACATGCAGGAGGACGAGGTGCGCCCGGTATTCTCGCGCCATCGACACGGCATAGGGCAGCCCCGCCAATGACTGCGCTGTGAAATCCGTAGCGAAGAGCACGGAATTAATTCGTTCGCTGGGCCGGGCACGGCACACCTTCGGACCAATCGTAAGCACGGGCACACTCGATCGTCTCCAAATTTCTTCGGCCACCGAGCCCAACAGAAACTTTTGCATGCCCCTTCGGCCTTGCGTACCCAATACCAGCAGATCGATATTATTTTCCCGCACTACGCGATCGAGGGCCGGCCAAACCTCAGGTCCCCACTCAATGATGGTCTCGTGCGGAACACCGGTCAGCCTCGACTCAAGGCTGCGCATTCGTGCCCTGGCGGCCTGCTCTAATCCGGCGGCCAGCAACATCGCCGAATTCCGGCGCCATGCACGCGTAAATGTCAGGGAGCAGGATGTGGAAGGCATAAATCTTCGAGCCATACTCGCGGGCAATCGCCGTCGCAAACGGAAGAGCGGCTTCCGCCGGTTCCGAAAAATCGGTCAAATAGAGCACGTTGTTGAGGGCGATTTCGTTGGCGGTTTCGACGCATCCCATTGGCCCACCTCGCGATTCCTACGATGAACCCGGGGCGTCCAGGCCGCAGTGACCCGCATCACAAATAGGCATGATCCTCCTCACGCCAGCCAACCGGAGTTGCTGGCACATTAGTGGTGAGGCCCATCAACTTCTGGTCCGCCCAATGGCGACTCGCAGTCGCCAGAAGTTCTGAGATGGCGATCGACGACGGGTCAGAAAGCAAGGAAGGAAATGCGAGTCCTATTGGCAATTGACTCTTCGAGAGGTTCGAAGCAGGTAGTGAACGAGGCGGCGGCGCGCCCCTGGCCGACCGGCACTGCGATCTGCGTCCTGAGCATTGTAGACATGGGGCAATGGAAGGGATTGCCGGCGCTCATCGAGGATGTGAAGCACGCTGCGCAAACCCTGGTGGAGACAGCCACAGAAAAGCTCGATCGTCCTGGGCACGAAGTCTTCTCCGAGATTCGCTTGGGGTATCCCAAGAAGGCGATCCCAGATTTTGCGCGGGAATGGAAGGCCGACCTGGTCATGGTCGGCTCGCGTGGATTGGGCGCCATTTCTCGATTTTTCCTCGGGAGTGTTGCGCAGGCGGTGCTGCGCTCCGCCCCTTGCTCGGTTGAGATCGTGCGCGCCCCTTCGCCGGATTCGACCGCCTCATTCCACGCGATGAAGATCCTGCTTGCCACCGATGGGTCTGAGTGTTCCGAAATTGCCGCGCGTTCCGTCGCCAACCGCCCCTGGCCAGCGGGAAGCAAGATCAGGATTATTTGTGTTCGTGAACTTCTGGTTCTTGAGAATGCTGCCAGCGTGTCGTCGCCCTGCCCGGTTTATCCTGAAACCCTTCTGGCTGAGATTTTGGAGGACGCTCACGCGCGAGCGGAAAAAGCCGTCGCCCAGGCGCGGGAGGTATTGAGTTCGAAGGGACTAAAAATCTGCGACGGTCCAAGCACACCAGTCGGCGACGCGCGTGCGATCCTCTTGGATGAGGCCAGCGCCTGGGGCGCGGACTTGATCGTTCTGGGGTCACACGGCCGGCACGGATTTGATCGCGCACTTCTGGGCAGCGTGTCCGAGTCGGTCGCGCTTCACGCCCACTGCTCGGTTGAGATCATTCGCGGTTAGGAGAGCCCCGCAGAAAGTGTCCGCGCATATCCATGCCGTAGGTGTGCGGTGGGAATAGTCCCGCCTCAAGACTCTAGCTGGGCCGCCTGGTTTGGCGGATGAGCTTCTCCTTTGCTTATCAATAGGTTGCTCCATTTCCTTTCAACACAATTGTGTGCACTGGCTCACTTTTGGGAAACTCGCCGAGGTTAAAGAAAGGGGCTGTGACCGCATGCCTTGGACAATTCTGCGTATAGGCGTGTCTTTTCCGGGCTACAATTGCTGACGATGCGCCCTACTGCGCCGGTCAAGAAGATCCGCGAGTTCGACCCCAAGACTTTCCTGGCAACCATCGGTGTCGGCCGGAAACTCTTGGTGGTCCCCGGGAAGCAAAACATATTCGCGCAAGGCGATAGCGCGGACTGTGTTTTCTATATCCAGAAGGGCAAGGTTAGGCTCACTGTCGTCTCCAAGATCGGCAAGGAAGCGACCATCGGCATATTGGGTGAAGGCAGTTTTTTTGGCGAAGGCAGCCTGGCCGGCCAGCTTCTGCGGATGGGTTCTGCCACCGCCATGACGGATTGCGAGGTTCTGCGGGTGGAAAAGAAAGCGATGATGGAGGCGCTGCATCGCGAACACACCTTTTCGGATTTGTTTGTAGCGTATCTGTTGGCGCGGAACATCCGTTACGAGGAAGACCTGGTAGACCAGCTGTTTAACTCCAGCGAAAAGAGGCTGGCCCGCGTCCTTCTATTGCTTGCGCACTTCGGCAAGGAGGGTATTCCGGAAACCGTGGTTCCCAAAATCAGTCAGGAGACTCTGGCCGAGATGGTTGGCACCACGCGTTCGCGAGTCAGCTTTTTCATGAACCGGTTCAGGAAGTTGGGCTTCATTCACTACGCCGGAGGGGTGGAAGGCGGACTACAGGTTCACAGTTCCCTGCTCAATGTGGTTCTCCACGACTAGCAGTTTTTCCTCACGCAATTCTCCGTACACTTCAAGCGATTTTCAGCGACTTCCCGCATTCCAGGCAAAATGCTTTGTAGCGTGACGTGATCAGCCCGCAAAACGGGCACATCCTTTGTGATCGGACATCCCCGCCCTGCGATGTGCCCATCGCCCAGAGCTTCCCGAACAGACCCGCAAAGAAAGCGAAGCCTCGGCGGAGCCAATCACGGGAAGGTCGAACGGGTTCTCGCACTCCGCATCTCCGAAAACCCAATCATGGCAGGCCAGGGAGCATAATTCTGAGCAGGATTGCTCACATTGCGTCAGACTTCATTTCAGGGCGCCTGCCGGCAACCGCGGCCCCACCCGAAGGTTGCACACCTATTGCCCCAAAACGGGACCGATTAAAGGACTACAATCGAAGACGTGAGATATTACACAACCAAATCGCTCAATGGCGGCACTACATTCAAGTGCACATTTTGCGAGCATAGCGTCACGACTCTGGATTTCCAGACTACCAATGGCAACCGCCGCACCCAAGCGGCAGCAACGATCAATGAGCATGCGGCTTCGTTGCATCTGCCGACTAAGGTGCCCGCCAAGCTGGGTGGTCGTGGCGCGCTTTGAAATCCCTGTAATTTTCACGTATAGAGCTGTTGCGGTGCTGCGAAGTTCGGCATCGCGAATCTCCCTCACAGCCGAAAACGGCTGATCAATTCCGGGTCGGTTTCCCCTTTAGGCAGTTGATTCTCCAAGAGAGAGCAAGATTGACCATCTCTTCGAATGACGATGACAAACAATAGTGGAGTGAAATCCGGGAAGCCTACACGAGGACAGATATTGTCCGTCCGCTGCCCCATTTGCGCAGCCATGCCGAAACAAAAGTGCACGCTTAGTACGGGACATCCGTCCACCAAGACGCACCTCGACCGGGAGTTGCTCGCCGCCAAGATTGCCCGCCCGGAGAACGCCGGCCAGGCAGCTTTGCGAATCTTGAAGGCGATGACCGATCGCGGCTTCCGCATTCTTTTCCAACATAAGTAGCGCCCCTGGGCAGAAACTCAGGGCAGAAAAACCTGCGCATCGCTCGTAGCCGTTACGCCTCCTTTAACCGTCAAAACAGCGAGTGAGCAATTTAGACCAGCTATTGTCGAACCCCTAGGCCATCATGACAGTAGAGTCGAGCACTTCTTCTCGCTCTTTCAGGTTCTCTGAACTAAGTCAGCCCATCTGAAGCTTTCCCCCCTTAAAGTTCTGTGCTGGTAAGGAGCAATTTCATGAAAAAGACAATGTCAGTGTTGATGATGGGTTTCGTGTGTCTGGCAGGAACCTATGCCTTGGGCACGGCCCGGGAAGACACCGTCGACCGCCTGCAAAAGTCTGTTGATGTTCTGCACGCCATCATGTCAACCCCGGACAAGGGTATCCCCGAAGAAGTGTTGAGCAATGCCAAGTGCATTCTGGTGGTGCCGGATCTGATTAAAGGCGGCTTTATCTTTGGGGGCAAGCACGGACGCGGCGTAGCCTCCTGCCGCACGGCGGACGGCTGGAGCGCGCCTGCATTTGTCTCCGTGGGCGGCGGCAGCTGGGGATTGCAGATCGGAGTCGAGGGCGTGGATCTGGTTATGCTGGTCATGAATGATCAGGGCTTCCAGCATTTGCTCTCCAGCAAGTTCGCACTCACTGGCGAAGGATCAGTGGCGGCAGGCCCGGTTGGGCGTCATGCTTCCGCGGGAACCGACTGGAAGATGAACACTGAAATGCTGACCTACTCGCGTTCCAAGGGTGTGTTCGCCGGCCTGACACTGGAAGGCGCGGTAATCGAGCAGGACGACGACTCGACTCGCGCGATTTACGGCAAGCACATGATGTTCCGCAATATTCTTTCGGGTAAGGTTTCAACCCCGACAAGTGCGGCTGCATTCATGAAAGCCGTGTCCGATGCAGGCCATCAGGCGCGTATCGCAGAAGCAACCGAAGACAAGAAGTAATTCCATCAGGAAGCAGTTCGGATTTGTGGCTGACCGGAACCGTGCCCCAGCTCCGGTCAGCGCCACAGATTTGGAATCTACACGCTGGCAACCTGTCGAAGATGCACTGGAAAGCGTGCCCGCATCGCGGTGCTACGGAGTCAGCTTCCCGATCAGAAGATAGTTCTGAGGTGCAATTCCGAAAGCATCGGCCACGCGGTTGAAGAATGCGAACATGCCTGTGACGTAGACGCCTTCCGCAATCTGGTTCTCTGTCCATCCCGCATCGCGCAGCTTCTGCACATCTTCTGCCGTGGACTTGTGCGACTCCTCCGTAATCAACCGGACGTAGTCCATCAGTGCGCGCTCCGCCGGCGTCAGGCCGCCGTCATCCAGCCTGCCTTCCAGCACTGCAATCATGTTGTCATCAGTGGCTCCCTGAACACGCAGGAAGTAGGCGTGGGAGTCCAGTCAATAAGGACAGCGGTTCAGGTAGGAGACGTAGCTGGCAATCATCTCCTTGTGTCGCCGGGATAGATGCCCCTCGGAAAAATGAACGGTGTCGGAGAACTTCATCACATGACGCAGGAAGTCGGGACGCTGGCCGAAGCATTTGAGTATTCCGGGCATTTGTGTCCGGCCCGACTTGGCACGCCATTCGTCGTACGCCACCGCCGCATCGCCCGTGGCATCGGCATCCTGGATCAATTTGATCTTCTCGCCCAGTTGCGACACCGCCTGAATGTAATCAGGCATCAATAGTGTTTTCTCTTCGCTCATTTTCGATCCATTTACGGCGTCATCTTTCCCATGGCAACGTAATTTTGCACCGGAACTCCGAAGGCATTGGCGATGCGGTTGAACATAGCGAACACTGCGATGACGTACACGGCTTCGGAGATTTGCTCTTCCTTCCACCCGGCATCGCGAAGTGTTTGGACGTCTTCCGGAGTTGTGCGGTAGGCAGCTTTGCTCACCTGCTCAACATATTTCATCAGCGCGAGCTCCGCCCCGGTCAGGCCGGCCTTTTCGAGATTGCCTTCCATAAAGGCGTTCACTGCCTCGTCGCTGGCTCCCTGCATCTTCAGAAAGAACGCGTGGCTGTCCAAACAGTACGGACAAGAATTCAGATACGAAGCATAGCTGCCAATCATCT
Organism: Terriglobia bacterium; assembly: GCA_963698825.1. Taxonomy (GTDB): domain Bacteria; phylum Acidobacteriota; class Terriglobia; order Terriglobales; family Acidobacteriaceae; genus JAIQFF01. The sequence goes on from CAVOSG010000012.1 coordinate 17,358, forward strand.
CTTTATGGCGGCGGGAAAGATGCCCGTCGGAAAATTGGATGGTGTTGGAAAAATCAACGGCCTGCTTGAGAAAGTCCGGCCGGGCGCTAAGGCTCTTCAGAATCCCTGGTACTTTCGTGCGCCCAGAGCTGGCGCGCCAGTAGTCGTACGCTTCGGCTACTTCACCGGTGGCATCCGCATCTTCGATCACCTTGATTTTGGTGACTACCGGCTCTTCGTTCATGGGCACGACTTACCCTTCCTCTGGAAGTTGGATATCTTGACTCGCCTGTTTGCCAGGTATGGCTGCGGTAAGCCTGCGACGAAAGAGCTCGTAGACAGGCAATCCCGCCAACACGACCAGCACCCCCATCAAAGCGCCGCGTGGACTGCGGCTGCCAACCAGGACCAGCATCAGCGCAACCAGCACCAGGAATATGAGAGGTGTGACCGGATACCCTAGCGTAAGGATCACGGACTCTCCCGCGGTCTGTTTAGTCCGCAGAATAAAAAGGCTGGCGATGGTGAGGCCGAGAAAAAATACAACGATGAAGATTGCATAGGAAATGATCTGCTCAAAGGTCCCAATCATCACCAGAAACGATGCAATGACTCCCTGAATGACGATCGCGTTCGCGGGTGTCCCGAAACGAGGGTGCGTGTGCGCGACTGCTTTCAGGAAGAGTCCGTCCTCGGCCATGGCGTAATAGACGCGCGGCGCGGACATGATGAGGGCGGTCAGGCTTCCGATCAGGCAGATGATGACGATGGCCGCGAACACCACGCCTCCGGTCGGCCCAAACAAAACTGCTCCTGCCTGCGCCACGAAGGTTTCGTTTGAAGTCACTTTATTCAGTGGTATCAGGTACAGGAAGACTGCACTCACCATGATGTAAACCACGGTGACCACTAGCATCCCAAACATCAGGGCGCGGGGCAAGGTGCGTCCTGGATCCTTTACTTCACCCGCGATCTTTCCTACGTCCCACCATCCTCCGAAGGCAAAGAACGCGCCCACCACCCCGACCGCCAATGCGGGAGCTAACGGCATCGAACCGGAGCGTTGCGCAAAAAATGGCTCAAAGTTCGACCACGATCCCAGCCGGAACGCAAACGCCCACACCGTCAAGAATGTCAGCAGACCGAGTTTCAGCCAGGTGGACCAACGCAGGAATGCCGCGCTCACCCGGATGCTCAGGATGTTCATCAGGCCCAATCCGCAGATGACCCCGACGCCGACCAGTTTGATGGCAAGTGGAGGCAGGGGCACGATGTAGGCGAAGTATCCGGCAAGCCCGGTGGCCAGCGACGCGGTCACGGCGGGATCCATGACCAGCAGACACATCCAGCCAAACAGAAATGCGATCCGCGGTCCGTAGCTCTCCAGAAGATATACGTAGGCGCCGCCGGCGCGCGGAAAGCGGCCGGCAAGTTCGCCATAGCAAAGCGCGCCGCTCATGGTCATGACGCCCACGACCAGCCACACTAGCAGCAGCCAAAATGGAGAGCCCAAAGCTTTGGCCATGCCCGCCGGAGTGAGGAAAATGCCGACAGCGATGATGCCGCCAATCACCGCGGCAGTCGTCGAGCCTAAACCCAGTCGGCGTTGTAGACCAGGAGATGGGGCCATGGGGTTGGTGCGGATCGTCGCCTCACACGATTGAAATGAATCACTAATGGGTCTGAATTACTCTTCTCGTCGAAGCGCACAAGACCCGCGTGGCCCACGTCCACTCGGACACAAAAGTTTTGCCAAGTTAAACGCAGGTGCATCCGCCCCGCAATAGTGGAAAAGCAGTAGGTTCATCCTGATCCTCTAATACTTTCATACGATTGCCCCCTCATTTGAAAGCATCAATAATCGCCGCACTTTTGCATGGGGTGAAGAGGTTCCCAGACTTCGTGAGCACGTCGCCCCGAAGTTTACCCCAGCAGCATATCTCCAGGGAAAACTGTGAGGAACGTCATGACAAGATTGAGGACAGTTCTATGTCTGCTGGCCACGTTGGTCGTGGGTCTAAACCTTGCCGCGCAGGAAATCACCGGCAGCATCCGCGGAACCGTGGTTGATCCCAGTGGCGCTGTGATCGAGGGAGCGTCGGTCACCGCCAAGCAGGCCGAAACCGGCCTCTCGCGTGCCGCAAGCACAGACCGTAACGGTGCCTATGTCCTGCTGGAATTGCCCGTCGGCCATTATCAGTTGCGCGTCGAAGCCAAGGGCTTCGCGAAATATCTCCAACAAGGCATCACCCTCAACGTCAACGAGACCGCGACCGTTCTGGTTCATCTCGTGGTGGGCGCCGAAAGCCAGGAAATTCTGGTGACCGAGGATGCACCCCTGATCCAGGGTACTGTGACCACCCTGGGCAAGGTCGTTCTGGAACGCGAGATTTTGGATCTTCCCCTCGACGGCCGCAATTTCACCCAACTGGGCACATTGCAGCCCGGTGTCGTGCCCCTTGACTCCCGGTTTGAAGGAGGCAGGCTCATCGCTGCGCGAGGGCCAATCCTATGCGGTGAACGGACAACGTCCTGAGTCGAACAACTTCCTGATCGACGGTGCCAACAATTTCAATGGCGTGGATGGAGGCTTCGTTCTCAAACCTCCGGTGGACGCGATCACTGAATTCAGGATTCTGACCCACAACTCCACCGCCGAATTCGGCAACAGCCTCGGCTCCACCACCAACATCATCACCAAGTCTGGTTCCAACAACTTTCATGGCGCGCTTTGGGAATTCATACGGAATGACGCGTTTGACGCTACCAACTACTTCGCGAACACCGTCGAACCCTTGAAGCAAAACCAGTTCGGAGCCACCATCGGCGGGCCGATTCGCAAGAATAAGACGTTCTTCTTTGCATTCTATGAGGGCTTCCGCAACCGCCAGGGCGAAACCGCGGGCTCAACCGTGCCTTCCCTGAAACAGCGGTCCGGGGATTTTTCGGAGCTCTGTCCGGAGGGATTCACCGCTGGCTTGTGTAACAATCCCGCCCACCAGCTTGGCATCGGGTTCGTGAACCCGCCATTTCCGATTCCCAACAACCAATTGCCATTTCTCTCGCCCTTTGGTCCCATCGGCATCAGCCCGTTTGCTCAAAACCTTCTGGGCCTCTTCCCTCTGCCCAATGATGGGCCCAACACCTTCACTTCGACAGAGACTAAGAAGGATGACTCGAATGAAGGCGGGCTGCGCATCGACCACTATCTTTCCTCCAGCGACAACTTAAACTTCCGCTACATGATCAGTGACGGCACACGCTTCGATCCCCTTTCGCCAGCCGGAGCCAGTGTGCCGGGCTTTCCCATTGGAGAAAATCATCGGTCGCAAGATTTCGTGGCCCAGGAGACTCACACTTTCTCGCCTTCGGTCATCGGAGTCCTCCGCTTTTCGTTCCTGCGAAATAAATTCCTCTTCGGCGAGCGCACGAACCACACCACGCCTCTTTCTCTCGGCTTCACGTATCAGCCTAGCCTGGATGTGGCCATCGGGCCTCCTTTCATCCAGGTCAACGGCTACACCACGGTGGGCGATCCAATCACCGGGCCGCGCAATACTTATGAGAATGCGTATGACTACAACGGATCGTTGAGTTGGGTCCACGGCCGGCACGAGCTGAAATTCGGCGGCGGCTTCCAGCACATGCACGTCAACGTCCTGCAAGGAATTGCCACGAATGGATTCTTTGTGGTGGTCCCGTTCCCCTTGACGGATGCGTTCGCCAGTTTTCTGTTCGGCCAGCCGGTTTTCTTCCTGCAGGGCAGGGGCGATTTTTCCCGCGGGATTAACGGCAAAGCGCTAAATGGCTATGTGCAGGACACCTATAAGGTGACGCCGCGCCTCACCCTCAATCTGGGGCTGCGCTACGATCTTCCCTTCCCCTATACCGAAATCAAGAATCGGCAGACGCTGTGGATTCCCGGACGCCAATCCACCGTGATGCCCGGCGCTCCTGCAGGACTGCTCTATCCCGGCGACAAGGGCGTCCCCGACGGACTGATTCCAACCTTTAAGAAGGCCTTTGCTCCACGCGTGGGCCTGGCGTGGGACCCAACCGGAAGTGGAAAGTGGCTGGTGACGTCCGCCTACGGAATCTTCTACGAGCCGTATTACACCGGTCAGGGCGGGCCGCTGCAATCACCGATCAGCGCGCCTCCTTATTTACAAACCGAACAGATCAGCCTTACTCAAACTACGCCTCTCAATTTTCCTGATCCGTACAACGGCAACCCTCCTCCGGCCGGCTCTTTTGCCACGCCTCTAACCAATTTGACGCTGGCGCCGAACCTGCCCTTGCCCTACGCGCAGGATTGGGACCTGAACATTCAGAGGTCCTTGGGTAAGGATCTCTTGCTTGAGGTCGGCTATGTCGGCACCAAGGGAACCAAGCTGCCGCGGTTCATCGAAGGAAACCCGACCGTCTACATACCCGGCGTTGACAGCAGTGGCCGGCCCATATCCACCACCGACAACGCAGACCAGCGGCGCATCCATTCCGGGTGCACCTTGGCAGATTCCCCGGCGACGTGCAAATTTTCCTCCACTGGTTTGATCTCGGGCATCGCCAACTCTTCCTACAACGCGCTGGAAACCAGCCTGAAGAAGCGTTTCAGCCATGGCCTTTCCTTCCTGGCTTCGTACACCTACTCCAAGGCGATCGACGATGTGTCTTCGTTCAACATCTCGGGCTCCGGCTCAGTCCAGGTCGCAGGCGAGAATGATCTGGCGCAGAACCCGGCCAACCTGGCGGGCGAGCGTGGGCCGTCGCTGTTCGATGCGCGTCACCGCCTGGTGTTGAGCTACCAATGGAGTCTTCCCTTCTGGCAACATTCTCAGGGCTGGTCTCAAAAAGTGTTGGGCGGGTGGCAACTCAACGGTATCGCCACCGCAATGAGCGGCACCCCGTTTACCGTTTTCGATTCGAACGACGTGTCGCAGCAAGGCGGAGCACCTGAAATTACCGGCTTTTCCGCGAATCGGCCGAACCTGGTTGGCGGGCAGAATCCCAACTCTGGACCGCACACGGTGGGCTGCATGGCTGAACCCGAATGCCTTCGCGCGTATCACTCCCAACCCACTTTCTCCGGTGCAGCAATTCGGCTCGGAAGGCCGCAACGCCGCGTTAGGCCCGCGCTACGCCAACTGGGATTTTGCTGTGTCCAAGAATTTCCGGGTGGCCGAATCCAAAGAACTACAGTTCCGGGCGGAGCTCTTCAATCTCTTGAATCACACTAATTTCCATCTCCCCAACAGCGACATCAGCTCGCCGACTTTCAATCAGATTTTGAAAGCGGAGCCGCCGCGCTTGGTACAATTTGCTCTGAAATTCTTGTTCTAAAGGAAAAGACAACATGCGCTGGCCGGCATTAACACTGAGTGCCCGGGCGAAGAAGATCCTGCTCAGGACTTTTGTCGGCCTCGCGGTGGTTTATCTGTCCGTTGGCGGATACATCTGGTGGGCCATGCGCCAGCCTCCGGAAGCCTTCGCCCGGGTCATGATGCGCATGCCCGGTCCAGTGCCGTTTCTGTTGTTCCCGTTCGAGACGCTCTGGTTGCGGGCACGTGCGGGTCATCTCAATGTAGGAGACCCGGCTCCAGACTTTTCGCTGGCCAAGATCGATAAGAGCGCCCGCGTTCAACTTTCGGTGTTGAACCAACAACAACCGGTGGTCCTGGTTTTCGGGAGCTACACCTGACCGCCATTCCGGCGGGAGGTTCCCGCCCTCAACAAGCTCTACGAGGAATATAAAGATCGCGCGGGATTTCTGGTGGTGTACATCACGGAAGCTCACCCCAGCGATGTCTGGCAGATGCAAAGCAATGTCAAAGACAGTGTGGTGTTCGCCAGTCCGAAGAATGAAGAGGAGCGGGCCTACATTGCCGGAGCATGTGTCCGGAAGTTAGGGATCAAGCTTCCTGCAGTGCTTGACGAGTTTGGCAACTCCACGGAAGCGGCTTACACGGGCTGGCCCGACCGTCTTTATTTGATCGATGCGCAGGGCCGTCTAGCCTACAAGAGCAAGCCCGGGCCGTTTGGATTTCATCCGGGCGATTTGCGGGCGGCACTGGTGAAGACATTGGGCGCGCAACCGATCACGCATTAAAGATTCGTATCCATTTTCGAGAAGACAACCATGGCGCATATTCAACTTCAGGAAGGATTGCCGGGAATACGCGGCCCCATGGTGTTCAGTCCTGAAACCACCAAGCCATTGAGTGATCTTGTCCAGGTTCTGCTCACCGGACCGCACACGCTGACTCCAGCGGAGCGAGAAATGATTGCCACCTATGTTTCCTCGCAGAATGATTGCTTCTACTGCCAGAGTTGCCATGGTTCCACGGCGGCGCAACACCTCGGCGGCGGCGATGCGGACTATGAACTGATTTCCCAAATCAAGCAGAACTACGAGGCCACTTCGATTTCCGCCAAAATGAAGGCGCTGTTGGCGGTTGCAGGCAAAGTGCAAAAAGGCGGCAAGCACGTAACTGTGGAAGATGTCGCGCGGGCACGAGAGCAGGGCGCATCCGACAAGGAAATCCATGACACCGTGCTGATCGCAGCCGCGTTCTGTATGTTCAACCGCTATGTGGATGGCTTGGCCACATGGCAGCCCCGCGAATCCGACATCTATCGCGAAATCGGAAAGCTTACAGCCCAGCTCGGTTATGTCGGCCGGAATTACAAAAAGCCTCTGCAATCAGTCGTAGCCCAACAAAACAAAATCCGATCCTAAAGGAACATATTGCCATGGCGCATATTCAACTCCCCGAAGGAATTCCTGGAATCCTCGGACCGATGGCGTTCAGTCCGGAAACGGCCAGGCCTCTCAATGCACTGGCGGAGGTTTTACTCCGCGCGCCCAATTCCCTTCCAGAGGCAGACCGCGAGATGATCGCAACTTACGTCTCCTCGCAAAACGATTGCTATTTCTGCCAGAGTGCCCACGGCGCGGTCGTGGCCTACCGCCTGGGTGGAAACGAAAAGCTGGTGAACGATGTGAAACTCAACTTCGAATCCGCCGGGATTTCCGACAAGCTGAAGGCCCTGCTGAACATTGCCGGCAAGGTACAGAAGGGCGGCAAGCAGGTGACGACCGATGATGTCGCCCGCGCCCGGCAACAAGGTGCAACCGACAAAGAAATCCACGACACTGTGCTGATTGCGGCAGCTTTCTGCATGTTCAATCGCTATGTGGACGGTTTGGCGACTTGGGCGCCGGAAAATGCTGAAATGTACCGTCAGAACGGGAAACGGTTGGCCGAGGTCGGCTATGTCGACTCAACCGATGCTCTATTGGCGGACGTGCAGCGCTAGCCCACGGCTATGCGTGGCGATGGATTCTCATAGCACTCAGGATCGGGCTGGTCATAAAAGTTGTCGCCAACGCCATCACCACCATCATGGTGAACAGCGTCGGTGACAGAATTCCTAAATCGAGTCCCGCGTTCAGGATCACGAGTTCCACCAGCCCGCGCGTGTTCATCAGTACTCCCAGACCAAACGAATCTTTCCAATTCATTCCGGTGGCCTTCGCGGTAAAGGCTGCTCCCGCCAGTTTGCCGACGACGGCGGTTGCAATAATTGCTCCGGCATATCCCCACATGGATTTATCTGTTAGCAAGTCGATGCGCGTCCGCAGGCCGGTGAGCGCAAAGAATAGAGGCAGTAAAAGCGCCAGGCTAAGAGATTCGATGCGTTCAACCACATCCGCAATCATGCGTTCATCTTTGGGCATGACCAACCCAGCCATGAATGCACCGAACAGCGCATGGACTCCTAACCGCTCGGTCGTCCAACTGGCTGCGAGCATGAAGAGGATCAGGGAAGAAATGAACTCCATCCTCGCGCCGTTTTCTTGATACCGCGCCTCGAACAAAGATGCGGCGCGGCGAATCGGCCCCAGCATCAAGGCAACGAACGCTACCAGCAAAAGCAGCGTGAATGCGAAGTGCTGCCAGCTCTGACCAGAACGCACCATCGCCGTGAGAACGGCCAGCAGCAACCAGGCACTGATGTCGTCAATGGCGGCGCAAGAAATTGCCATGCTTCCGAGTCCGGTTCCCAGCAGATCGCGCTCTTTCAAAATCCGGGCGAGGACCGGAAAGGCGGTGACGCTCATTGCCGTTCCCATAAATAGTGCAAAAGGAGAAAACGCCACCTGATTTCCGGCAAATTGCGGATAGAGCGCCTTCGCCAAGCCGACGCCCAAAGCAAGCGGCAACAGAATACTGACATTGCTGATCAAAACAACCGCCGCCCGCTGCTTAAGGATGCGTTTGAGATCAACCTCAAGACCAACCACAAACATGAAAAGCAGAAGCCCAAGCTGGCTCAAGACGGTGAGCGCAGGCATGGACGAAGGGGGAAAGACAAAGGAAAAAGCGTCCGGGAAGAGCCGCCCAAAAAGAGAAGGCCCGAGAATAATGCCTGCTGTCATTTCTCCTACAACCCGCGGCTGCCGAATTTGCTGAAAAATCCAGCCGAAGACGCGTGCCGCCAGCAGAATGGTCCCAATCGAAAGGATCAGTTGTTCAGTCTTCACCCAGTACCCTTTTGTAACTCAGTTAGGAACATCGACAACCTGGCCGGTCTGCACTTCTCCTGCACTCTCACTTCACCCCAGTCTGCACTCAGGCTTTGCCACGGACGGTTTCAGCCGGCCGCAGCACCAGTACAAGATCGAGGCACTGATCCGAAAAAATCCCAGCATCACGCCTAAAACAAATGTCGAGAACATTCCGGCTGGGTTAAGACGCGCATACACGACGTTCATGCTCCACGCCGGACTCGTATAAACCGTGCCTGCGCTCGACAGCCCGATGCGATTTCTCACCACCGGCTCATACACAATTTTTTCGATCCCCTCGTTGAAAAACTTTGCCGTCTGCAGAATTCGGCTGCTGTAGGCTTTTCTCGCGCGCAGTGGCAGATCGCCCCGCTTCCGGAATTTCAGGATGAGCGCGGCTGCCTCGGCTGCATGCCGAAGGGCCGCCGTCACTCCATTGGAAGTCATGGGATCGACCAGAGACGCAGCCTCGCCGGCAACCAGCCAGTTCGGCCCGGCGGACTCCAGGTGAACCCGGCACCTGAATGAAGTCACGTACACCGCGCCCAGAGCGCCTTGTTGAAGGAGCGGATCGAAGCGGGAGAATTTCATGAGTTGCCGCCGCAGTACGTCTTCGACAGATTCTCCCTCTTCACGCTGTGCCTTCAGCGCTGCGCCCGGAGCCACGTATCCAACGCTGACTGTGTCCGGGCTGACTGGAATCTCCCAAATCCATTCGAGATATTCCGTGGGCAGCGGGTCCATGTAGAGAGTCGTTCCTTCAACTTCCTGCGGCACTCTGAAGTAGGTCCATATCCCCACTTTCGTGGGACCATACTGCAGGGAGGGCAGGTTGAACTTCCGCGCCACCACCGAGGTTCCAATGCCCGAAGCGTCAATAAACCATGGAGAGGAGACGCGCACGCCTCCTTCGGTTTGGACCGAGCCAATCTTTCTGTCGGCGGTTTCGAGATCAACCACCCGGTCGCGCACAAACGTGACACCTTGATCCACGACTCTCTTCAGGATTTCATCATCCAGCTGCGTCCGCTCCACATGCAGAGTCGCGAGATTGACATGGAAAGGAGGGCCACCGAGCCAGGCCGAGGGGACGTAATGCGCCTCACAGCCATCACGCATTTTCAGCGTGACATGCTTCTTCCAGGTTGCAATTCGGCTTGCGATCAGACTCTCGGGAGACAGTCCGAGCTTATTTAGAAGATCGGGGGCTGACCAATCCAGCGACTCGCCCACCGGTGGCCGAATGGCCTGTTGCGGCTCGATGCATACAACCTTCAGACCGGCCCTGGCCAAATGCAGCGCGGCCGCCTTTCCGGCCAAGCCTCCGCCCATGACAGTCACATCGCAGGAAATCGATGGCGGCTGGTCAGGCATTATGGGTTTTATTTTAATTTAGGAAGCGTTGCGGACTTGTGCGTCGTCAAGCGCCTTGAGTATCTGGTTGATCTGCCAGAGATGGCGGCGCTCGTGCGCCGTCAGCATGCGAAGCGCGCCATACACGTTGTAGCTCAAGCGCGCATACACGGGTGACTCAACTCTCACTTGATCAATGGCAAGGCCGGCCGCGGACCGTATGGTTTTCGCAAGTTGGGCCTGCGACTCTTCAAACGCACGCCAGGCGGAATTGAAATCGTGCTGACGCGGGACCAGCGGCGCAAGCACTTTGAACCGCATCCGGTAAGGAGGTTCCAAATGCCGGACAAACAAACGTGTGAGAGCGCCAGTCCTCAGCGCCCGGTTCATGGTAAGGCGTGGAGCGCGAGCGATGGCAGACGATATAGCTGGAAGGAAGGCATTCGTAGTCTGCGCCAGATGGTCCAGGCACTGCACCACAGACCACGACGTGGAGTCGAGGCTTGTCGTCAGCTCGGTTTGGCTCGCGGCCGGCAACCGACCTCTTGGCCTCGAGAGTTACGCCTTCAGCCTGATTCAGAAGAATGTCAAGTTGCCGGGCTGAAGTCCAAATCATTCCGGCGCCCAACCGGCGTGGCTCCGAGAAACTTCGGCAACCGCAGGATGCTGCCCGTCGCTTGGCCAAACATTCCCATGCGCCTACCGGTTAACTTGAGCACGCTAACTGGAAGATTCGGATCAAACCATAGTGGAAAAACATTACAAAGACGGATTATTTGGCCCTCTCGGCTGCCGAAATGGTGTAAGTATCATCACATGAATGGTTTGGGATGAATCCTCTGGGTTAAGCCCCTATCCTTGAAGAAGAACTGTGACCCTGCATTTCCGGTTGTGAATGAGTGGTCACATTTGACCATCTCATTGCCGGGCAATCCGGCATGATTCATTCATGAAAGCCAACAAGAAGGAATCCCTGTCGATCCGTTGCCCCACTTGCGGCGCTAAACCAGGAGAAAAGTGCGAGCTTAGCACCGGCCTGCCCCGCACAGATCCGCATCGGGATCGGCGCTTGACGACCTCGGACAAGTAAATCTGCTGAGTACGTGAGTTGAAAAGGTCGACTTCTTAAGGATGGGTGGTGGCATCTGCGCCAGTTGCCAGTACCCTTGCAAGAAGCAGTTCAGCCCCGCACGCGAGTTTCGATCACATCAGTCCGCGTTTGAGTCCAACCCTTCCTCCTCCGCCAGTGCCGGTTCCGGAAAGTCTCGCGCTCAGACTTCCAGCGTTGTTGCGGTGCATGGAACCGCGCGCCAATGACATAACTTTACATAGCGTTAACCAAATTTTGCTTGTCTTCACTTGATCTAGTGGGTGGGCCATCCATTAGAGTCTATCTATGCACCGTATATTGTATTCGGCTCACAGCCGGAAGCCTCAGGGCGTCCGCAATAATTTCGCCGCAAAGGTTCGGCGCAGTGCTGGTTTGTTTGATAGCGCTGGGCAGTGTCATGTTCGCGCTTGCGCCGGCAGGCCTCCGCTCAGGCGCAACCCGTGAGCACAAGCTTTGTCGCCCGGTTCGCCGGCACGATCGGTGGGAACCGTGAAGGCCATCGCCGGCAATGTGATCACGTTGACCACGGACGCAGGTTCGGAAGTCAATATTCTGCTTTCTCCATCCTCCGTTATGGTTCGTACGGCTCCGGGCCACAAAGATTTGCAGGGCGCGACGCCGATCCAATTACAGGATGTGAAGGGTTGGGGACCGAATGCTCGTCCGGGGCAAAGTTGCGGACGACGGCAAGTCGATCGCAGCAGCGTCGAGCGTCGTCATGAAGCAGGAAGATATCGCTCAACGGCAGGAGCAGGAGCGGGAAGACTGGAACAAGCGCGGACTCGGCGGGGTGGTGAAGACGGTCGATCCGGCGGCTGGACTCATCACAATTTCAACCGGCGCCATGGCCGCTAAGATTATTTCTATTCACGTTTCGAAAGATACGATCCTGCGTCGCTACTCGCCGGATTCGGTGAAGTTTGACGATGCCAAGGCTGCTCCGTTGAGCGAGATTAAGGCCGGGGATCAGGCGCGCGCTCGCGGGGATCGCAGCGCCGATGGCAATGAACTCACCGCGGAAGAAGTCGTTTCCGGTACGTTTCGCAACATTGCCGGTGTCGTTGCCGCGGTGGATGCGTCCAATCAGACGGTGACGGTGACAGACCTACTCAGCAAGAAGCCGGTCAGCGTAAAAATTGGTTCCGATTCGCAACTGCGGAAGCTGCCTCCGCCGGTGGCGCAAATGATCGCCATGCGGCTCAAGGGACAGAGCCCCTCCGGAACTCCCGCGCCGCCCGGCCAAAATTCTTCCTCTGCTCCCAAAACTCCACCGGTGCCGCCGCCCGCGGATGGCGCGCAGCCCCAGGGCAGTGGAGCGCCCGGCAATGCCCGCAGATTTGGCGCTGGCGGGCCGCCGGATTTTCAACAGATGTTGAACCGCATGCCGCCCGTGGCTATCTCCGATCTACAGAAAGGAGATGCAGTAATTCTACTGACCACGGAAGGTTCGTCTGCATCGGCGCCAACGGCGATTACGCTTTTGACCGGCGTCGAACCCATTCTGTCGGCGTCACCGCTCGACAATCGCGCGGCGATGTCGCTTTCGCCCTGGAGTCTGGCAGCTCCCTCGGGCGATAGCGGGCCGTAGCCTACATAATTCTTACTTGCAGTAGTTACACTTCAGGAGACTTGATGAAATTCGGCCACTTCGTATCGCTTCTTGGCGGGGGTGTTGTCCTTATCGGTTTATTCTTATCGCTCAGCGCGCTCCATCTTTCGGCCCAGGCCACCAATTCCGGCACCTTACGTGGAAAGCTCACAGATCCCTCCGGAGCGGTGATCGAGGGTGCCGCGGTCACGGCGAAAGCCGCCAGCGGCGAGGCCGCCAGCGCCACGACCAATCATCAGGGAATTTACGAGATCAAGGGACTCGCCCCCGGAAAATATACCGTCAGTGCGGTCGGGAAAGGTTTTGCCGAATATCATGAAACTGACGTTGAAGTCGACGGCCGGACAGGTACAGCAATTCGATATCGCGCTCGGCATTGAAGTCCAGCACGAGCAGGTGGCAGTTCAAGCGCAGGATTCAGGAGTACAGGTAGGTGCTTCGGAAAACGCCAGCGCCGTGGTGATCAAGGGCAAAGACCTTGAGGCCTTGTCCGACGATCCGGACGAATTGCAGTCGGAACTCGAAGCTCTCGCCGGCCCCTCCGCCGGACCCAACGGCGGCCAGATTTATATCGACGGATTTACCGGCGGACAGCTTCCACCAAAGTCCGCAATCCGCGAAATCCGGGTTAACCAGAATCCCTTTTCCGCGGAGTATGACAAGCTGGGCTACGGCCGCATTGAAATCCTGACCAAGCCGGGCAGCGACAAGCTGCACGGGCAATTCTTCGTAAACGACACCAATTCCGTGTTGAACTCACGCAACCCTTTTGTGGCCACCATGCCCAGCTACAACTCGGTAATTTTCGACGGAAACCTGGGCGGATCGTTCAGCAAGAAATTCTCTTACTTTCTCGACGCGCAGCGGCGCAACACCAATGATCTGGCAATCATCAATGCGCTGGTTCCCGATGCGACTTTCAGCAATCCCGCGGGCGTGCCATTTTCTCTTGCCGTTCCCAATCCCAACACGCGAACCAACGTCAGCCCCCGGCTCGACTATCAGCTCACCCCAACTAACACGCTGACGGTGCGCTATCAGTTCGAGCAAACCAACTCGAAAAACGAAGGGATTGGCCAGACTTCGCTGCCCTCGCAGGCCTTCAACGAGATCGAAACCGAAAACACGCTTCAGGTCAGTGACAGCCAGATTCTGAGCGCGCACGTGGTGAACGACACGCGATTCCGCTACAGGCGTGATAAGGACAATATCCGCGCCCAGAGTTCCGATCCCACCACCCAGGTTCTGGGGTACTTCTCCGGTGGCGGAAGCGCGCAGGGCACCAGTCTTGCCACTACCGACAGCTATGAGTTGCAGAACTATACCTCGATCGCTCACGGTAAGCACTTCATCAAGTTTGGGCTGCGAACCCGGGTGTCAAGACGACTCCAACTCCGCAAATGCCAATTTCAACGGGGAGTTTACCTTTCCTTCTATGGCGGCCTATAACGTAACCCAATCGGGATTGCAGAACGGTCTCACCCCGGCCCAGAGCCGCGCCGCGTGCCTGGCTGCTTCCACCGATCCGCTGACCGCACAATGCGGCGCTAGCCAGCTCTCCCTTACGCAAGGGCGGCCGCTTGTCGAAAACACGTATGCAGACAACGGTCTGTACGCCGAAGATGAGTGGCGGGTGCGTCCCAACGTCACGCTCGACTACGGACTGCGCTTTGAGACCCAGACCGGCATTCAGCATCACGCGGATTTTGCTCCGCGACTGAGCATCGCCTGGGGCTTGGGCGGCAAGAACGGAAGGCCCAAGACCGTCTTACGCGCCGGCTCGGGTATGTTCTACGACCGCTTCCAGCAGCAGTACCTGCTGCAGGCGGAACGTTTGAACGGCCTTACGCAATTGCAAAATATTGTGACCTCGCCCGATTGCTATCCCGATCCGACGAATTGTTCCGGCGGCACCGTAGCTTCCACGGTTTACCAGATCAGTCCCAAGCTGCGAACCCCGTACACCATCCAATCCGCCGCCAGCCTGGAGCGCCAACTCGGCAAGGGCGCCACGGTTTCGCTCACTTATCTGAATTCCCGCGGGGTTCATCAGTTTCTCTCGCGAAACATCAATGCACCGCTGCCGGGCTGCAATCCGGCCAACCCCAGCACCTGCATCCGTCCTGACCCGGGCGCGGGAAACATTTATCAGTATGAATCCGAGGGAATTTTCCAGCAGAACCAGCTGATCGCTAACGCGCGCGTCAGTATGGGCGCCAAACTTTCGCTTTTTGGCTTCTACCTGTTGAATTTCGCCCACGCCAACACCAGCGGCGCTTCCAGTTTCCCCTCCAACCAGTACGACCTGGCGCAGGACTACGGTCGGTCCGCATTCGATGTGCGCAACCGGCTGTTCGTCGGAGGCTCCATTAATTTCCCCTATCGATTCAGTCTGAACCCATTCATCGTAGTCAATTCCGGCCAGCCGTTTAACGTCACTCTGGGACAGGACTTGAACGGCGATTCCATCTTCAACGATCGTCCGACTTTGGTCTCTAACGCGACTTGCGGTCAGGTGACGGTCAGCGGCACCTCTGTATGCAGCCCCTGGGGCACCTTCAGCACATCGACCTCGAGCGGCAGGATTGTTCCCATCAACTACGGCACCGGCCCCACCCAGTTCTCCGTGAATTTACGTCTCAGCAAGACCTTCGGCTTCGGCCCGGAGATAAAAGGAGGCGGCGGGGGCGGAGGTGGATCCACGGGGAGGATTTGGCGGTGGTGGCCGCGGCGGCCCACCCGGAGGAGGATTGGGACCAGGCGGGCTGAGCGGAAGCGGCGGTAGTAATCCCTTCTCGATGGGAGGAGGTGTGAACCGGCGCTATAGCTTAACTTTCAGCATCTCGGCCCGGAATCTATTCAACCGGCAGAACCTTGGAGCCCCGGTCGGAAATGTCAACTCGTCGAGATTCGGGGAATCAATCGCACTGGCAGGAGGTTTCTTCGGCACGCCCACGGAAAACCGCCGGGTGGATCTCCAAGTGCGATTCTCGTTCTAGCCAGCTCGACCGACGGAGCAAGCCTCTGCAAGGCCGTTGACGGTTGCGCGGTCTCATTATCTTGCGGGGTGGTTAACTGAGAAAGTGATAATAGACACGGTTCCACTTTAGTTTGTTTTTGAAATCGCCCATGGTCGTGTCGCGATCGATCAGTAAGTATTCGATGTCTGCAATCTCCGCGAAATCCTCCAGGTGTTGCGCGTCCAGGGCTCGACTGAGAGCGGTGTGGTGTGCTCCACCGGCAGAGATCCAGGCTGTCGCTGCGATTTTCAGATTCGGCTCTGGCGTCCAGATCGCGCGGGCTACGGGTAATTTGGGCAGAGGTTGCTCCGGTCGCATCACGTTTACCTTGTTGACGATCAAACGAAAGCGGTCTCCCAGATCGACCACGGAAGCGTTTACTGCACTTCCGGTGGACGCAGTAAATACCAGCCGGACGGGATCTGCCTTGCCTCCAATAGAAAGAGGATGGATTTCCGCCGACGGCTTACCCTCCGCAATTGACGGACACACTTCCAGCATGTGCGCACCCAAGACCTGACCGCCATTCTTGAAATGATAAGTGTAATCTTCCATGAATGACGTTCCACCCTTCAAGCCTTGACTCATCACTTTCAAGGCCCGTACCAGTGCCGCCGTTTTCCAGTCACCTTCCGCGCCGAAACCGTACCCGTCTGCCATCAAGCGCTGTACTGCGATTCCTGGAAGTTGAGCCAGGCCGTGCAAATCCTCAAACGTGTCGGTGAAGGCGTGGGAGCCGGCTTTTTCCAGAAAACTCCGTAGCCCCAATTCAATTCTTGCCGCCTCACGCAGGGCTTGACGCTGTTTTCCGCCAGCCCGCAGCGGCTCCGCGACGGTATAGGTTTCGTCGTATTCGGCGGTGAGCTTTTCTATCTCGCTATCTGACACTTTCTGCACGTCCTGTACCAGGTCTCCCACTCCGTAACCATTCACCGTGTAGCACAACTTGATCTCAGCCTCGACCTTATCTCCATCGGTGACGGCCACGTTCCGCATGTTGTCGCCGAAGCGGGTAACCTTCAGGTGTTGAGCATCGTGCCAGGCGCTGGCAGCTCGCGCCCAGACACCAATCTCGGCATGAACGCCGGTATCCTGCCAGAACCCAACCACGATCTTGCGCCCGAGTCGCATTCGCGCTCCGATGAATCCGAACTCCCGGTCGCCATGGGCTGACTGGTTGAGATTCATAAAATTCATATCAATGTTGGACCATGGCAGTTCCTCATTGAATTGGGTGTGCAGGTGCAGGAACGGCTTGGTCAGCGATCTCAGGCCGGCAATCCACATTCGGGCCGGGGAGAAGGTGTGCATCCAGGTGATGAGCCCTACACAATTCTTCGAGCCATTCGCATCCAGGCACAGCTGGTGAATTGACTCGCTACTCGTCATCACAGGTTTGGCCACGATTTTCACGGGAATCTGTGTAGATGCGCCTAAGGCCTTCGCGATGGCGGTGGAATGTGCCTCAACCTGTTTCAGGACTTCCGGTCCGTACAGATGCTGGCTTCCAGTGACAAACCAAACTTCCAGGCTTGCAAGATCAATCATTCAATCCTCCTTGGACCCGCTTGCAATTGAGCGTAGAGCAGCCACTACACCAGCTATTTTCCTAATTCAATCACCGTCACACTCTCATGTCTGAACGTGTACTTTATTTCAGCCGACTCCACTGCAAGAGAAGTTGCCCTGGGATGAATGTGCTCGGGTTCGTTTTCGTCATTCTTCTCGTAAATACTCTCCGCAAAAATAGAATGCGCCGTGGCATTCGTGGCACGGAAGCCTGCAACATGAATGCTGGTTTCTATGTCACGCGTCAGGTGGCGATTCACGCAGAACAACGTCAGTTTGTTCCCGGAACCATTGATCCCCGCGACCACATCGAGATAGGGCACACCGGCAATCTTGGGCAGGCGAGTTGAGCCTTGGTCTACATCGTATTTCAGGCTGTTGTTTTGGGTCTCAACCAACCGCGCGACCTCCGCGTTGGAATACATACGAAAGACCCAATACGCGGGGACGCCAAAAACCCGCCCACGCTTCTTCCAGATCCCACCAAACTCGATGATGCCTGTCATATCGGAGATCGGTACGATATCGGAATTTCTCAGTAGCATGTTTAGCATCCCCGCCGTACCGATAGCTCCGCCCATATTGTCGTAGCGCGGAGAAAACTGGTCCTCCGACGACCAGAAAAGCCATTCCGTAAAGGCGGTCTTCACGTTACGCCCCGGAGTGTCCTCAAACTGCTGGTGCATGCTTCGCAGCCGGCGCTCCAGCTCAATCGGCAGCGCAAATGTTGTTTGCGCAACGAAATCCGGCGAGGCGTGAGGCGCTTGTACGGAGTTCGTCGTCACCACGAAATGGGTGGAAAGATAGTTGAACGTATCAGAAGGGCTGGCCAATTGCGCGCTGTTCCAGTCATGAAAGACATCGGGATCGCCCCCGGTAGCGATGAGCCGCGCCTTCGGATCTACTCTTCGCACCGCATCGCTGAATGACTTCGTTTTCTCCGCTACACGCGGCAGTGTGGGGTATCCGACCTGGAAATCGCCCCACAGTTCATTCCCCAGTTCCCACAGCAGGCCTCCGGAATGATCGGCCCAATGAGCGTTGACATATTGCACCCAGTCCGCTGCTTCCTGTGCACTGCCGGTACCGAGGTTCAGTGCGACCTGTGGTTCCGCTCCGATCAGTTGGCAGAAACGCAAGAATTCATCGGTGCCGAACTGGTTGTACTCCGGAATGCCCCAGGCAGTATTCAACATGCTTACCCGGCGTTCGTGAGGCCCAATGCCATCTCTCCAGTGGTAAGCCGAAGTGAAATTTCCGCCGAAACGCACGATGGGGGTCTTCAACTCCCGGGACATGGCGATCATCTCCGGGTCCATGCCATCTACATTATCAGCGGGGAGCAGCGAAGCCTGATCGATCAGCACGCGAGTTTCATTATTTGCGGCAATGACGAAGTCGGCCGGTTCGAGCGGTGCGATCTGGTGCTCAGGAACGTCGAGCGCAAATTCGTAACGCTGCCAACCCGTGCCTCCGAGCTGGATCACCCGGCTATCAAAAACGCGGTCTGGATTGTTCCGCTCGCGTAGCGATACTTCAACTTTTGCCGGGCCGCTCACCGGCTTCAGATAGACGCTTCCCGCGTAGTGCGAGACGCGATGGAGCGGAAGGTAGATTTTTTGTCGTACGCCGGTTTCCTTATCGGGCAACGCCATCAGCAACAATGAGCGGTAGGAATTCGCCGCATCATTCCACTGCGGGGCATAGCGAGAGCCTTGGGCGTATCGGAGCGGTTCCCATGGAAGAGGCAAAGCCATTTCGGAAGCGCGACTCAGTTGCGGATCAGCTTTCACCATGTCTGCAATGTGCTTCACGTCCCAAAGACTGTCTTCGAAGCTGGGGTTCTGCAAGATTTCCGCCCAAAGCCCGTTATATGTGGAATTGCCGATGGGTTCCAGAAACGTGCCGAAGATGGACCGAGGGATGGAGTAGTTCGCGGTCTTCCTTACATCGATCTGCACGATGGTTTCTGCCGCAGGCTGAGACTGAGCGAACCCGCAAGCGGAGAGCGCCAGGGCAAACACAAACGCGAAGCGAACCATCGCAAGGCGCATCGGAGATCCTCGAATTGGAATAGAACCAACAGAACTACAAGATGCAGATCATACAGGCAATCCCTTACAAGTCCAGACGCTGAGTACCGTGGACGCAAGGCACGGGGCGCGAAGTCGGGCGACGCTGCCCCATAAAGCCTGGCCTGCGCTCGGTAGCTGCACTGCCTTGTCAGGCCGCGGAGAGCGCACTGATCGTAACGTAATATCCGTCCGGATCCCGGAGCGAGAACTCCTTGGTTTGAGTGTTCGGATTCACGTGTGGCTCCTCTTCGAGCCGAGTCACGAGAGAGCGTGCCCTTTGAAGCGCCAGGTCGAAATCATCGACACGGAAGAACAAAAGCAGGCCGTTGCCGGGTGTTCCGTGATCAGGGCTCATCAATGAGGGATGCTCGTGGGCGCCCCACTCGTGCAGGCAGAGCAAGACAGTTCCATCTGAATCGAGGATTTGCCCAAAGAAATCATGGGCAGGAAGGGCAGCCGGCTGACCGAACAGCGCCTGGTACCATTTGAAACTGTCCGGCACGTCGCCTACCCCTATGATCGTCCACGTGCGCTTCATCGCCTAACCTTACTGCGGATTGATTCTACACGCCGCAATAAACTGTGGCGCAAACCCTGGTTAACGATTACCATGCTTCGCGCCTTGAGTTGCTTGAATGAAGATTCGATCTGCGCATGATCGAACATCTCAATCCGCGTTCCGTTCAGACTTTTCCCGGGTGTACACGATCTGCGTCGTAAGTGGATTTCATACCCAATAAGCGTGAGGAGATGACAACATGTTTTCATCCGATCGACGACGTTTCTTGCGTCAAGCTTCCACCGCGGGAATCGCATGTTCCGCGAACTTCGCGTTTGGCGGCTTCCTGTCTGCCCAGACACAGACCTCCAATTCCACCGAAGCCGTTCGTGTTTATGTGGACTCGCGGCGAACCATCGCTCCACTTGATCGCAATCTCTTCGGTTCGTTCCTCGAGCAGCTGGGCCGTGCGATCTACGAAGGCATTTACGATCCCGGCTCGAAGCTCTCGGACTCAAACGGCTTGCGCAAGGATGTGATGGACGAAATACGCCAGCTTGGCGTTCCTATCGTCCGCTATCCGGGAGGAAATTTTGTTTCCGGCTACAACTGGCTTGACGGTGTCGGCCCGAAGCAGGACCGTCCTCGCGTGCTCGACAAAGCGTGGAATGCGCTCAACACCAACCAATTTGGCACCAATGAATTCATGACCTGGTGCAAAGCCGTCGGCACCGAGCCGCTGATGGGCTTGAATCTTGGCACTGGGACCCCTGAGGAAGCGGCCGCTCTGGTGGAATATTGCAACGTGGAAAAAGGTACGAAGTGGAGTGATCTCCGCCGCAAGCACGGTGTTGCAGAACCATACAAGGTGAAGCGCTGGTGTCTGGGCAACGAGATGGATGGCCCCTGGCAGATCGGACACATGACCGCCACGGAATACGGACTCAAAGCCCAGGACGCAGCGCGCCAGATGCACTACGTCGATCCGTCACTTCAACTGATTGCCTGCGGATCGAGTGGTCCCTTTATGCCTACATATTTGGAGTGGGATCGAGAGGTTCTGGAGCAGTGCTACGACTATGTCGACGGACTCTCCTTGCATCGCTACTTTGGCAACACCGCCGAAGACACCGGCGGGGACAGTGCGAAATACCTGGCCATGAACTTGAGCATGGAACGGCAGATCGCGGAAACCGTTGCGGTGTGCGATCTGGTGCGCGGCCACAAGCGTTCACCGAAAAAACTGTGGCTCTCCTTCGATGAGTGGAACGTTTGGTATCGGGCCCGCAGTGGGGATGCGGTAAACGGTCACGAGCAGGAAAATCCTCATTTGTTGGAGGAGGTATACAACCTGGAAGATGCCCTGCTGGTGGGGGGACTCATCAATTCCCTGATTCGAAATGCGGACCGGGTGAAACTGGCATGCCTGGCTCAACTCATCAATGTTATCGCTCCCATCATGACCAACTCCAATGGCATGCTGCGGCAAACGATTTACTATCCCTACAGTTGGGCCCTTCAATTCGCGCGTGGTTCGGTGCTCAATCTGCTGGTGGAGTCACCCGGCTATGAAGTTTCGGGAATGGGTCAGGTTCCCTACCTGGATGTTGCCGGAACCAGAGACCCGGAGAGCGGAAAGGTTTCCCTTTTCGTTCTGAATCGTGATTTGTCCAAAGCTCACGCGGTTGAAATTAACTGGCAGGACCAGGCGCCGGCCCGAAACTTGTCGTCGGCCCTGCTGACGGGCGACGATCTGAAAGCGTTCAACAGCTTCGACGCTCCGCAACGTGTGATTCCGCGCACGCTGGACAAACCTTCGATCGCAGGGGGACGAGCGAAATTTGAAGTCCCAGCTCGCTCTTATTCTGTAATTCAATGGGGAGGATAGACGGCGCCCTCGATGGAGACACATCATGCATAAGACAGCCGCTGCAATCCTGATTCTCTTTGGAGTTCTTTCGACTGCGTCGGCCGCATCCGCGCCCGCATGGCCTGCAAAGCAGGCTAACGAGTGGTATGCGAGTCAGCCATTCCTGGTTGGAAGCAATTTCATTACAAGCACGGCCATCAATGAGCTGGAGATGTGGCAGGCAGACACATTTGATCTGCCGACGATCGATCGCGAATTAGGTTGGGCGCAAGGTCTGGGCATGAATACCATGCGAGTGTTTCTGCATAACCTCCTCTGGCAACAGGATTCCGCTGGGTTCCTTCAGCGGATGGACCAATTCCTTCAGGTTGCAGACAAACACCATATCCGAATCATGTTCGTTTTGCTGGACTCGGTCTGGGACCCAAACCCGAAAGTCGGCAAGCAACGCGTCCCCAAGCCGCACCTTCATAACTCGGGCTGGGTGCAGGCTCCGGGAGCGGAGATTCTTAAGGACACGGCCCGCTGGGACCGTGATTTGAAACCGTATGTGGTAGGAGTGATCGGCCATTTTCGCGATGACAAACGAATTTTGATGTGGGATCTGATGAACGAACCCGACAATGAAAATAATTCCTACAAGGCCCAGGAACTTCCCAACAAGGCCGAAGTCGCGCTGCGCTTACTGCGGGAAGAATGGAACTGGGCTCGCAGTGCCAGGCCGTCGCAGCCTTTGACCAGTGGTGTATGGAAAGGCGATTGGTCGAGCGATGACAAGCTCAGCGAAATGGAAAGCCTGCAACTGGGAAACTCCGACGTGATTACCTTTCACAGTTATGAACCGCCCGATCAGTTGAAGCGGCGGATCGACTCTTTGCGGCGCTTTGGCCGGCCCGTCGTTTGTACGGAATATATGGCGCGGCCGCGAGGGAGTACATTCGCCGCAAACCTCCCTCTGCTGAAGAGCGAGAAAGTCGGTGCCTACAACTGGGGATTCGTGAGCGGGAAATCCCAGACCATCTATCCCTGGGATTCGTGGGAAAAAGTCTATACCGCGGAACCGCCGGTCTGGTTTCATGACATCTTTCGGCAAGATGGAAGCCCCTACGATGCGAAGGAAGTGGCGCTCATTAGACAGTTGACCCATTAAACCCGGGCCAGACAGAAAAGCTGCCTGCTTATATCGCGGGGTACATCGAGGCCGCCGTTTAAGGAACACCCCTCACCCATGTGAAGCCCCGCTTTTGCTATCACATACGTACGGTCCCGACTTCCATAGTAAACGTTGTCCAGAATACGAGCGGGGGCCGATATTAGCTGTTCCGGCGGCCTCAGGAATCGTTATCCATGGCTGTGAGGACACTAGGGGCCGCGCGTCTTCTTAGGCAGATTCGGTGCAGCCGATTGCTCATCCACTGGGACCTAGAGTGGCATAGGGAAACATCAATCACGGAGACAGCAGCGACCGCCATAATATAAAAGCACTAGATTTTTCTTGACAACTGATATTTGTTACGCGTAGGTTCCCTCCTAAATGCGGCAATCGTTTACTTTCGGCACGCAGATGAAACCCTGTTCCGACCGAACCCTGTTAAGTCGCTAGACATCTGTTTGCGGTTGACGTGCTGCATTTGCACCCTGGGGCGCTTCTAGATCGGGAGGGTGAGATGATGAGATCCTACCTTGCTGTGGCACTGTCTGTTGTCCTGGCTGTTCTTTGCCTGAGCGGTCTGCTCCTGGCACAACGATCCGATCGTGGAATCATTGCCGGCATCGTAACCGACCAAACCGGTTCGAGCGTTCCCGGCGCGACGGTCAAAGTCCGCGACGAGGGAACCGGTGTGGTTACCTCCCTGGTCACCAATGACGCAGGCGCGTACAACACTCCGCCGTTGGTGCTGGGCAATTATTCGGTCACGGTCGACCATGCCGGATTCAAGACCGCGGTGGCTTCAGGGATCCAGCTTCTGGGCGCAGAAACGATCCGCAGGGACATTACCCTGGCGGTCGGTTCGGTCACAGAATCAGTGGAAGTCAAAGCCGGGGCTGAGCAGCTCCAGGTAACGACTCCTGACGTCAGCCACACCGTGGACGAGAAGTACTATCGCGACATCCCGATCATCACGGCGGGCGACGTACGGCTGGCCGAGTCAATGCTGCAGATCCAGCCCGGATATCTCCCCATGAAGCCCAATGGCGATCCGATGTTCCGCGGCAGCCAGTTCAACTCCCGTATTAACGGCGGCCAGACCATGGCCACGGAGAATTTCTTCGACGGCGCCGCCTTTGGTTACGCCGTGGGTCACCAGCAGAGCCAGGAGAGCGCTCCTCCGGCCGAGAGCATCCAGGAGATGAAGGTCATCTCCACCACCTACTCCGCTCAATATGGCCACACCAGCGGCGGATTCATTGAGTACACCTCCAAGTCCGGCACCAACAACGTCCACGGAACGGCCTACGAGTACTTCGCCAACGACGCGCTCAACGCGCGCGGGTTTTTCGACGCCGACTGCGATGCGGCTACCGGCCAATGCACATCGCGGGCTAAGACTCCGGTGCGCAACAATGCGTTTGGCTTTACGCTGGGCGGCCCGGTAGTCATCCCGAAGGTTTACGACGGGAAAAACAAGACCTTCTTCTTCACCAATATTGACTGGACGCGTTACCGCTCGGGCGTTCTGCCCGGTTTCGGCAACACCACGGCAACCGACGCTTTCAAGGCTGGAGATTTCAGTTCGCTATCTGACCGACCAACCAGATCGCAACCGACGCACTGGGCAGGCCGGTTTTCCAGGGCCAGATTTTCGATCCTTCGACCACCCGCCTGGTCGGCGGAGTTCCTGTCCGCGATCCCTACCCCGGCAACATCATTCCGGCGGGCGATCCCAACCTTAGCGTGGTAGCTTCACGCATTTCGGGCTTCATGGTTCACCCGGACCGGGCGGGCAATGCCTTCAACGTTGCGGGCAATCCGGCAGGTGATCAGACCTGGCTCCTGAATGCTCGAACCATCGAGTTCCGTGTAGATCACGCTTTCACACCGAATTTCAGGATGAGCGAAAGCTTCTACTGGGGCCACCGGCCTTCCATCCGAAACTGCGGCGAAGTAGCCGGTTGCGCCACTCAGTTCGACGGTGAGACCTCACCGTCAGAAGAACACCGATTATTACGGGAACGGTTTCTATCAGCGCATTGCCACGCAACACACCCACACCCAGTTCGACTGGATCATTAAGCCCAACATTCTGAACCACACGACGATCGCCTGGGACCGCTGGTTCATGGGCGGAAATCCGCTTTCTGCAGGCGCAAGCTGGCCGCAGCAGACTCTGGGCGGGAACTCCCGGAGCGTCGGTAGCGAACGGCGGTGGACTCCTCGCCGGCGATGCCGGACCGCCATTGATCGACTTCCAGGGCACCATACCCTACAACTCCATTGGACAGTATGGTTGGGGCAAATTCGGTTTCCTGACCAACAATCGCTGGCAGTTCTCCGACGACCTTTCCATTGTCAAGGGAAAGCACACCATCAAAGTCGGCTTCGAATACCGCTGGCATCAATTCCCGTACGCTGGTTGGGCAGTCGCCAACGAAGGTGGAGAGTTCGCTTTCAACAGCCAGGAGACTGCCGGATACGACGCCGCTGGAAACAATCTCAACGGCCAGACCGGCGAATCATTTGCTTCCTTCCTGCTGGGACAGGTTCATTCCTCGACCCAGACGATTCCTTTCCATCCGATGTTCTACGAAGCCTACACGTCTCCGTGGATCAACGATGAGTTCAAGGCGACCACCAACTTGACCATTACCCTGGGGCTGCGCTTTGACTACCAATTTGCCCGCACCGAGAGCCGGGACCAGATGTCCACCTTCGATCCCAACACTCCCAATCCTGGAGCGGGAGGACTTCCCGGTGCCATCATCTTTGCCGGCAAGGGAACGGGCCGGGCTGGAACTCGCTCCTTTGAACGTCCGAACCACGACGCCTGGGGCCCGCGAGTAGGTTTTGCCTACCGGCTGGGAGATAAGACCGCCATCCGCGGCGGCTACGGGATCTACTACTCCGGAATCTCCTTCGATCAGTTCATTGGACAGCCCACACTCGGCTTCCAGTCAAACCCAACTCTGAACAACACGACCAACGGCCAGGCACGCGGCGTTCTTGTTTGACAATGGCTTCCCGCAAAGTGACCCGTCATGCGGCGGTTCCTGCATCAAGATTCCGCCGTTCATCGATCCTACGGTCGGTAACAACCAGTCAGTCATCGCAGTGGCGAAGAACGGTTTGACGCTGCCGCGCTACCAGAACTATTCGCTCACCTTTGAGCGGCAACTCACCAACAACATGCGGCTGGATGTCTCCTACATCGCCAATCGTGGAAGCCGCCTGACCAACAACTGGCAATCCATGGGCGTTGGCGCCAACATGCTTGATCCAAGTGTTCTGACGTTGGGAGCCGCCGTCCTGTCGTCGCCTTGCAACAGCACCGTGGCGGTAGCGGGCATTTGCCCCGGAGGAGTCGCGCTGCCCTATAGCACCTTCAACGGAGACGTGGCGCAGGCGTTGCGGCGTTATCCCCAGTACCAGAACATTCTGTGGCGCGATGTGCCGACTGGCAGCAGCATCTACAACGCGCTCGAAGTGGTTCTGGAACAGCGTTTCGCACACGGGCTCCAGTTCCGTGCAGGCTACACTTACTCCAGGTTGAGTAACGATGGAGCTGAGAGCGCGCAGGGTGGAAACGGTGTGAATGCCACGACCCAGAACCCTGCATGTCCTCACGTATGCGAGTGGGGACTCAGCCAGGATGACACGCCGCACGTGTTCCTGTTCGGCTACAGTTGGGAAATACCGGGAGCCAAGAGATTTCATGGAGCGGCCGGCAGCACTGCTAGGCGGCTGGAACTTGTCCGGAGCGCTCCGCTATGAAAGCGGACGGCCTCTGAACGTCTTCATGAACAACGATCTGGGTGGCCTGATTTTCAACGGACAGAAGCGGCCCAACCGGGTTAAAGGCCAGAGCGCTGTAGCGTCGCACAGTGGCTTCTTCAACCCGCTCACCATGAACTACTTCAACGCCGGTGCGTGGGCAGATCCTGGCCCCGCTCAGTTCGGCAACGCGCCTCGCGCCGACGGATCGGTGCGTGGAACTCCGACGTACAACGAAGACGCAAGCGTGTTCAAGGTCTTCAAACTCCACGAGCAGTTGGCCATGCGGTTCGATGCCGAGTTCGGAAACATCTTCAACCGGACGGACTTCTGCGAACCGAACACGAACTTCAGCGCGAGCAGCTTCGGGACCATCAATACTCAATGCAACCAGCCGCGTTCGATTCAGTTTGGCTTGAAGTTCACTTACTAGCGATAATGGATACCAGGCTCCGTCCCCCGGAAACGGCGGAGCCTGGGAGCAATCGTGACGGGTAGTGGGTACAGGGGCAGGCTTCGGAAGAAAGTTGCGTTCGCTGCGACAGCTTTGCTTGGTTCGCTTTTGTTCCTGTCTACGGCGACCGAACTGAGAGCTGATGCTCGCGAGGCTCTTCAGAAAGCGGTCGCTTTGGTCCAGGAAGGACGGCTGGAAGAAGCAGATCAACAAGCCCGGCTGGCCCTTTCCAATCCGCAAACGCGCCCCGTTGCCTATTCAGTGCTCGGAACCATCCGGTTTCAGCAGAAACGACTCACAGAAAGCGTAGATTTGTTCCAGAAGGCGATCCGCCTTGATCCTCGCCTGCTGGGCGCCCATCTCAGCCTCGCCGACGTCTACACCATCCAGGGGAAGCCCGAACTCGCCCTGGGACTCTACCGGCGAGTCCTGACTCTTGATCCGTCGAATGCTCCCGCCCGGCTGGCACTGGCCCGCTCGGAAACTGAGAAGGGAAATTACCAGCAATCATTGGAACTTGCGCAACCCGCTCTTCCAGCGCTGAAGCAGTCTCCCGACGGGCTGTTGGTCCTGGCGACGGACTATGTGAAGACCGGCAACCGCACAGCAGCCGCCGGGCTAGCCAGGGATTGGGCACAGCTCACTGACACTCCGCCCGCCTGGTCCATCAGGTTCGCCTTGCTGCTGGCGCGAGAAGGAATGGCTCCGGAAGCGCATGGAAATTCTCGAGCGGGTCAAACGGACCAGCCCTCCTTCCTACGAGCTGGCTTTCAACCTGGCGGGCGTTTATTTGCTGAAAAACGATCCGGTGGCCGCGCTCGAATCTTATGATCAAGCTCTCGTCCTGAATCCTACTTCGGTTCCGGCGCTGCGTCAGGCGGCCGGGATCGCAGAGCAGCAGGGTGAACTCGAGCGATCCCTTTCCTATTGGATAAGAGCCAGGAAGATCGAGCCCGACAATCCTGAGATTCTCTTCGGCTTCGGACGGGTCTGCCTGAAAATGGACCTCCTGGATGACGCCGAACCCGCTCTGACCAAAGCTGCCAGCCTGCGGCCCGACGATCCCTCTTACCAGTATGCTCTGGCTGCGGCCAAGGTGGGGAAACGCCAGTTCCAGGCCGCCGAGGCTTTGCTCGAGAACCTTATTAAGGTGAAGGCGAGTGACCCGCAGATCCAGTATGCGATGGGATCGGTTTTGTATCTGGAGGGCCATCTGGCGGAGGCGTCCACACACCTCCGGGAGAGTGTTCGCTTGCTGCCCGGCCAGCTTGCGCCCTACTATTACCTGGCTCTGGTCGCCAGAGACCAGGGGAAGGATGCCGAAGCGATCGGCATGCTGGAGGACCTGCTTCACCGCTATCCTGACCATGCTTCGTCCTGTGAAGTGCTGGGCAGCTTGCTGATGAGCGCTCAGCGCTATCCCGAGGCGGAGGTCAGCCTGGAACGAGCGGTTCAGTTGAATCCCAAGTCGGTGAAGGCCAACTACCAGCTGGGCTTGTTGCTGTCGCGGATGGGTAAGAAGGATGAAGCGGACAAACGGCTGGAAGTCGCGAAGTCGCTTCGCCAGGAAGACGAAGCCAATTCGCGCCTGCAGCTTCGACTACTAGATCCCGACCAATGAATCGCGCTCAGACCATCGTTCGACGGCGGGCCGTCGCCATCCTCATTGTGGCTTGCCTGATCCCGGCCTGGGCGCAAAAAGCGCAAAAGGCTCCTCCCTCGATCAGCCAGATTCAGGCTGCCATCCAGCGCGATCCTGGCAATCCCAAGCTTCATGTAACTCTAGGCCTGGCCTATTGGGATCGGAACGACTACCCGCATGCGCTCGAAGCCTTCCAGCGCGCCGTGAAGGTAGGCCCGGATTCCGCCGAGGCGCATAACTGGTTGGGCGTCGCCTTGATGGGAAAGACCGAGCTGCCCGGCGCCATCGCGGAGTTCAAAAGGGCCGTCGCTCTCGACCCAAAGTACGCCCGGGCATATACAAATCTGGGTTCGGCGCTGGCCAAGAGCGGCGATCTCGACGCTGCGGTCGACGCGTTTAAGAAGGCCCTGGCTCTGACGCCAGACAATCTGGCAGCGCATATGAACCTGGGTGTGGCCCTGCGGGAGAAGGGCGACGCAGAAGGCGCCCTGGTGCACCTGCGGCGCGTTGCAGAAGCTGATCCGGGCAACGCCGACATCCAGTACGAGTTGGGCCAGACGCTGCGCCAGAGTGGCGATCTGACCGGGGCGATTGCAGCTTTCGAGAAGGCCCTGGAGATCAATCCTGAACTGCGCGAGGGCTATTACGGACTCGGCCTGGCCTTGAAGCAGCAGAGCGCGGCGAAACCGAAGCCGGGTCCGCCCCCAGGGAGTCCGGCCGACCCTTTGTACAAGAGCGCCCAGGAGGCAGCCGCTCGTGGCGATCTGAAAGCGGCCGCAGATCAGCTGGGCCAGGCCCTCGCTCTCGATGAAAATGACGCTGAGGCCCACAACCTGCTGGGTTTCGTCCTGGGTCAGCAGGGAGACATGCCTGCCGCGCTGGTTCAGCTGGAGCGTGCGGTCGCGCTTCGGCCGGAGTGGGCCGAGGCTCATTACAATCTGGGCGTCGCGCTGTGGTATAGCGGCTCAAAAGAGAGATCCATTTCGGAGCTGCGAGAGAGTGTGCGGCTCGATCCCGCGGCGGGCGCTAGCCACGCGTTTCTTGGAACCGCCTTGCGCGACACGGGCGATTTGGGCGGCGCGCGCCTGAGCTTGCAGCGCGCGATCGCGCTCCTGCCACCCCTCCCCGCCACTTACATTGACCTCGCTATCGTCTTTCTTCGTGCCGGCGAGCTTGAGAAGGCGATGGGACAATTCGAAGCTGGACTGAATCTCGAAAATCCGTTGCCCCCGGAGCCAGACTGGGACAGCGCCATCAGCGCGCTGCGTGACGTGATAGATAAGAAGCCCGACCGGGCCGATGCGCACAACATGCTGGGCCTGCTGCTCGGCCGCAAAGGCGCGGGCAAGAGTGAGGTCATCGCGGAATTCCGCGAAGCTGTTCGTCTGCGTCCTGATTTCGCCGCAGGCCTATAACAACATCGGGCTCGTGCTGACTCAGACCGACGACGATCCAGGGGCGATTGCGGCTTTCCGCCAGGCCATACGCATCAGCCCGGACTACGCCGACGCGCACGCCAACCTGGGCGCGGCGCTGATTCCCACCGACGTCGAGCAAGCCATCCGCGAACTGGAGAAGGCGGTCGCCCTGGCTCCGGCATCCGTCAAGGCCCAGTTCAATCTGGCAACGGCCTACGGTACCAGTCCCGAAGTACGGTGCCTCGAAAGAGATCGAACTGTTGCGCAAGGTGATCGCGGCGTCCCCCAACTTCGCGCGAGCGCACCTCGCCCTGGGGAAGGCGCTTCTGCAGGATGGAAAAGTGCCAGAGGCAATCACCGAACTCCAGGAGGCGGCGCGCCTCGACCCGCAAAGCGGCGAGGCCCACTATCAGCTGGGACTGGCCCTGTCGCGAGCCGGACGCAAGGATGAGGCTGGAGCTGAACTCAAGCAGGGCCGAGAGCTTTCCTCTGCAGATGACCGTACTCAAAATGTCAACCTGGACATCGCCGAAGGCCGTGCCGCACTCGACAAGGGGGATCTGGATCAAGCTGCCACCAAGTTTCGCCATGCTCTCAAGCTCCAGCCCGATTCGTCGGATGCCCAACGCTATCTGGGAGTGGTCCTGGAGAAACAGGGCAACAAAGACAGCGCTTCCGACGCCTATGAAAAAGCTGTCGATCTCAACCCGGGCAATCTCGCTGCCCGACAGAGTCTGCAGAAACTGTTAGACGCCTCTGCCGCCAAAGACGATCTCGCGCGATTGACTGAGTTCGAGAATTACATTCGAGACAGCCGCTTCAAAGAGGCGGAGCCCCTGCTCACTGACTACGTCAAGGAGCATCCGGAGTCTTCACGGGGTTGGTACGCTCTCGGCTACAGCCAGTTTGCCCAGCAGAAGATCGGCGAATCCATTCGGGCCCTCGCGAAGTGTCTGCAACTCGATGTGAAAAACAGCGAGGCGCACAAGATTCTTGGCCGCGATCTGATGATCATCGGCAGATTCGATGCGGCTCAGGTTGAGTTCGAGCAGGGCATCCGCTATGACCCGAAGTCCGCTGAGATGCACTACAACCTTGGCAAGCTGTTCTCCATGCAGGACAACTGGGCCCCGGGGCGGAAGGAATTCGAAGACGCCCTGCGCATCGATCCTTCCTACGTCGAGGCTTTGGACGCCCTCGGATTGACGCCAGGAGGCGCTGGGTGACAACGCTGGCGCCGTCGCGAGCTACGAAAAAGCCATCGCCCTGAACCAGGCGCGTAACGGCAAGTTTGCCTCCGCCCACGTGAACCTGAGCGCGTACTACAACCGCACCGGCGATCACGAGAAAGGCCTCACGTACGCGAACCAGGCCATCGAGCTTGATCCCAAATCCGACCGCGCCTGGTTTCAAAAGGCGAAGGCGGAGGAGGGCCAGGGCCATTTGAACGAAGCGGTTGATTCCCTGGCCCAGGCCATCACCTTCAACCCGCGGGCCTCCTCTTATTACTACGTCTTGTCCGGCGTGCTTCGCCGGCTCGGGAAGACGAAAGAAAGCAAGGAGGCGCTCGAAGTATTCACGCGCCTCGACAAGGAGTCGAACGATCTGGAGAAAATGCGGCGCAGCGGCGCCAATCCTCCGGCGGCGCTACCGCAGCCCGGAGCGCAGCGTGAGTAGCAGCTCCAGCCGGAGGCAATCGCGGCGTGGGTTTTTGCAGTTGCTGGGCCGGGCCGGCGCAGCCCTGCCATTCGCTTTGGCGGCCCCGCATCTGCTGTCAGCCGACTCGCCTTCTCCCGTCGTTTTCACCGACATCACCGTCAAGGCCGGCTTGGGACACGCCAGAAACGTCTCCGGTAGCCCGTCCAACAAGCAGTTTCTGCTCGAGGAAATGGGTTGCGGGGTCGCTCTGTTCGACTACGACAACGACGGCTGGCTCGATATCTTTCTGGTGAATGGAACCAGCCTTGACCCGGCTGTCCGGGATCGCAATCCCACCAGCTATCTGTTTCACAACAACCGCGACGGCACCTTCACCGACGTCACCGCAGAAGGCTCGGCCTCACCCGCTCCGGATGGGGGCAGGCGTGTTGTGTCGGCGACTACGACAACGACGGCTTCGACGATCTCTTCGTCACCTACTTTGGCCGCAACGTCCTCTACCACAACAACGGCGACGGCACGTTCACCGATGTGTCCGAGCAGGCCGGCGTCGCTGGATCGGAAAACCGCTGGGGTGCGGGCTGCTGTTTTCTGGACTACGACCGCGACGGCCACCTCGATCTGTTCGTCGCGAACTACGTGAATTTCGACCCGGCCCATGCGCCCAAGCCGGGCCAGTCCGCCTACTGCATGTACAACGACATTCCGGTGCCGTGCGGGCCGCTGGGCTTCGCCGGCGGAACCAACATCCTTTATCGCAATCGCGGAAACGGCACGTTTGCGGACGTTTCCGAAGAGTCCGGCATTGCCCGGCCGCGCGGGCCCTCTTCAATGCGTCTTCGTGGGCAGAAACTGGCAGGCCAGCGGTTCGTACGGAATGGGAGCGGCGTCCGCGGACTTCGATAACGACGGATGGCCGGACATCTACGTCGCCTGCGACAGCGCCCCCAGTCTGCTCTATCGCAACAATCATGACCGTACGTTCCGCGAAATCGCGGTACCGGCGGGTTGCGCTTTGGACGAGAATGGCGTTTCCCTGTCCGGAATGGGGGTCGCCGTGGCAGACTACGACGCCGATGGCTGGCTGGACATCGCGCGCACGAATTTCTCCGAACAGGTGACCACGTTGTATCGCAACTACGGAAACGGCGCCTTCGAGGACGCCAGCATCCGGGCCGGCCTGGGCGTCAACCGGAAATACCTCGGCTTCGGCGTGGGCTTCTTCGACTTCGACAACGATGGCTGGAAAGACCTCTTTCTGGCAAACGGTCACGTGTACTCTCAAATCGCCGACCGTAAACTGCATCGTCACTTACAAAGAGCCCAAAGTCTTGTACCGCAATCTGGGAAACGGCCGCTTCGAAGATGTTTCCGCGAAAGTGGGCCCGGCGGTCCGAGCCGAGAACCTCGCCCGCGGTTGCGCTTTCGGAGACTTCGACAACGATGGAGACGTGGATGTGATCGTGAACAACCTGGACGGCCCGCCGTCGCTTTTGCGCAACGATGGCGGCAACAGGAACAACTGGATCATGATCAAGTGCGTGGGCACTCGCTCCAACAGGTCGGCGATCGGCACTCGCGTGAAGGTCACCAGCGGTGCGCACAGCCAGATCGACGAAGTGATGAGCGGATCAAGCTACTATTCGCAGAACGATTTCCGCCTCCACTTCGGGCTAGGCGCGCCACCAAGGCAGACAGTGTCGAAGTCACCTGGCCTTCCGGCTTGAAGGAGAGCTTCCAGAATCTGCCCGCCAATCACCTCTTTGTCCTGCAGGAAACAAAGGGAATACTCGACACCAGGAAATTCGGATAGAACCAAACATGCGGAGTTGTCCATATGCGCGTCGCTGGTTCCCGGCTTGTGGCCTTCTCTTCTGTCCTGATGGCGCGCTACATCCGCGCCCAATGTGCAGTTCACTGACATCACCCAGAAAGTCAAGATCGACTTCAAGCAGGAGAGTTCCGCCACCTCGAACAAGTATTTGATGGAGACCATGGGAGGGGGCGTCGCTCTGCTCGATTACGACAACGACGGACGGCTGGATATCTTCTTCACCAACGGCGCGAAGATCGACGATCCCATGCCCGGATGACAAACAGCCCGACAAGTCCGACCCCAAGTTCTGGAATCGGCTCTATCATCAGAACCCCGATGGCACGTTCACCGATGTCACGGAAAAGGCCGGCCTCACCGGAATGCCGCAGAACCACTACGATATGGGAGTCGCGGTGGGCGACTACGATAACGACGGCTTTGAAGATCTCTATGTAACCGGCTACGGCGGCAACACGCTCTATCACAACAACGGAAACGGCACTTTCACGCGACGTCACCAAGGCAGCCGGAGTGGCCGGCGGAGGATGGAGCGCCAGCGCCGGGTTCTTCGACTACGACAACGATGGCAAGCTCGACCTCTTCGTCACGCGCTACGTGAATTGGACTTTCAAGACCAACCGCTATTGCGGAGAAAAAGCGCCGGGCTCCCGCGCCTACTGCCATCCCGACAACTTCGACGGCATCACCAACATTCTCTATCACAACAATGGCGACGGCACCTTTACCGACGTTTCCGAAAAAGCCGGGATCGCCAATCCCAAGGGCAAGGGACTGGGTGTCTCATTCGCCGACTACGACGGCGATGGCTTCACCGACATTTTCGTCGCCAACGATTCGGTGCAGTGCTTTCTCTACCACAACAACGGGAATGGCACCTTCACCGAAGCCGGCCTGCTGGCGGGTGTGGGCTTCAACGAGGACGGAAAGACCTTTGCCGGGATGGGTACCGATTTCAGCGACTACGATAATGACGGCCGCCCGGACATCGTGGTCACCGACCTCTCTAACGAACGCTATATGCTGTTTCGCAACAACGGCGACGGCACCTTCCGGGATGTGACCAACCAATCCGGCTTGGGCGCCGCAACCCTCTCTTTCGCGGGTTGGAGCACCCGCTTTTTCGACTACGACAACGACGGCTGGAAGGACCTCTTCGTCGCCCAGTCGCACGTGATGGACACCATCGAGAAGACCTCGCCCAATCTGAGATACCTGCAGCCCCCGTTGCTGTTGCGCAACGAGTCCGGCCATTTCGTCCGCGTGCTTCCCGGTGAGGCTTTTCAAATAGACTGGGCCGGCCGCGGCGCCGCGTTCGGCGACATCGACAACGACGGCGACATCGACGTCGTCGTCAGCAATGCCGGCCAGAAAGCGTACCTGCTTCGCAACGACGGCGGCAATCGCGGACACTGGATCAGGATCGAGACCGTCGGCAAGAAATCGAACCGCGACGGAATAGGAAGCCGCGTGAAGGTCGTGTCAGCGTCCGGGTTGACTCAGTATTTCACCGTCAACACCGCAGTCGGTTATCTTTCAGCCAGCGACAAGCGCCTGCTGGTAGGCCTGGGAACAGATTCCACGGCAAAGCTGGTGGAGATCCGATGGCCTTCCGGAATCATCCAGAAATTCGAGAACGTTAAAGCCGGCCAGACGTTGAAGGCGATCGAACCAGTGCCATGAGTCGAATGAGAACAATCACCCGCCGCAAAATGATCACCACCATGGCTGCTGCGGCGGGCGGCGCGATGCTCGGCGCCTCGGCCTTCGGCCAGGGAATTTCCTCCCGCAACGTAAAGGCGCAGCCTCGGGGAAAGCCTTCCGGCCGCCCCTTCCTGGCGCGCCTCACCGACGTCGCAAAACAGGCGGGCCTCACGCAGCCAGTTATCTACGGCGGCATCGATAGCAAGAGCTACATCATCGAGGTGGTTGGGTGCGGCGTGGCGTTCATCGACTACGACAATGACGGCTGGGTGGACCTGCTTGTTCTCAGCGGCACTCGCCTGGAAGGCGCGCCGTCCGGCGCGTCCAATCGCCTCTACAAGAATAACCGGGACGGAACCTTTACCGATGTCACCGCCAAGGCCGGGCTGCTTCGCACCGGTTGGGCCTCGGCAGTGACCGTGGGCGACTATGACAACGACGGCTTCGAAGACATCTTCATTACCTACTATGGCAACAACGTGCTCTACCACAACAACGGCAACGGAACCTTCTCGGACGTAACCGAAAAAGCTGGACTTGCCCAGCCCGCCGTACGTTACGGCTCCGGCTGCACCTGGGTGGACTACGATCGCGACGGGCGGCTCGACCTGTTCGTGGCCAACTATCTCAACACTACGCTTGAAAAGCTGCCCAAGCCGGGCGAAAACCCCGACTGCACCTGGAAGGGCGTTTCCGTGAATTGCGGTCCGCGCGGCCTGCCCACCGGGTCCGTCCAACTCTTCCACAACAATGGCGACGGGACTTTCACCGACGTGAGCAAGGCATCCGGCGTCTCTGCCGCCGCCGGTTCGTATCCCATGACGGCCGTCGCCGCGGACTACGACAACGACGGCTGGCCCGACATTTACGTCGCTTGCGACTCCACGCCGAGCTGGCTCTTCCGCAACCAGCATGATGGCACGTTTCGCGAAGAGGGCCTGGAGCGAGGCGTTGCGCTGAGCGAGGATGGCCTGGAACAGGCCGGCATGGGGGTCGGCGATCGGCGACTACGATCTCGACGGAAATCTCGACATGTTCAAGACCAACTTCGCCGACGACACCAATGTCCTCTACCGCAACGATGGAAAGGGAAACTTCGACGATGTCACCATCCGCTCGGGTCTGGGCGTTGAAACCCGATATGTGGGCTGGGGCACGGGGATGGTAGACCTCGACAACGATGGCTTTCCCGACCTGTTCGTCGCGACCGGGAGCGTCTATCCCGAGGTGGAGCGCAAGCTGCCCGCCTATCCGTTCCGAACTCCGCGCCTGGTCTTCCGCAACCTGGGGGACGGCAGGTTCGAGGAATTGCTTGAAGAAGCCGGAAGCGGTGTTTCGGAAGCTCACTCCAGCCGCGGCTGCGCCTTTGGGGACTTCGACAACGACGGCGACATGGACGTCCTGATCATGAACATGAACGAGCCGCCTTCCCTGCTGCGCAATGACGTGTCGAGTGGCGGCCACTGGCTGAAAGTCCTTCTGGTTGGGGTCAAGACCAATCGCAGCGCCATCGGTACGCGCGTGGTCGCACGCTACGGAACCCGGCGTCAGGCGCAGGAAGTGACCGCCCAGTCCAGTTTTTACTCCGCCAACGACCGCCGCCTGCACTTTGGACTGGGCGCCGAAACCACGGCAGAGTTGACGATCCGCTGGACCAATGGCGTGACCGAAACGATTCCAAACGTCGCGGCAGACCAGTTGGTAACTATCCGGGAAGGCTCGGGAATCATTCGCAAACAGAAATTCCGTTAGCTTCCCCTGGTTCTTTAACCGTTCTCTCGCGATTTGTAACGGCCATTGACAAGCACTTACTGATTGCGTAGCTTCTGCAAGTAAACGATTTCTCGATGCTGCGAAGGAGCCGTCCATGGCTACCGATTTCAGTCGCAGGACATTTCTTAGATCCGCCACCGCGGCAACCGCCGCCACCTGTGCCGCCCGCATCCTGCCCGCGTGGGCTGCGGATCTAACGGCGATTTCCCAAGACACAGTAGCGCCTGCCCTGGATCCTGCCATCTACCATCATGTGGCCCAGGCGACTTGGGTGGTAGCCGATATCGACCGCGTAGTGGATTACTGGCAACGTCTGGGTGTCCACAATATCCATCGCGATGGAGTCGTGAACTTTCCGAATCTGACCTATCGCGGCAAGCCCGACCCGGCAAGCGCGAAGCAGGTAAGTGCGACCATCGGCGAACTCGAGATCAGATGGATCCAACCCGTCCACGGAGGTAGATTCTGGAGTGATGGTCTGCGTCAACATGGGGATGGAATTCGGGCTCTCGGTTTTGCCGTCCGCTCGCCCCGCGAGTTCGACGAGCAGATCAAATACTTTTCCTCAAAAGGCGTGGACGTGGTGGTCCAGGACAGCTCGCAGGGTCAAACCGGCCAGCGCCGCGTCGCCTATCTCGACACGGCTGGGGAGGGCGGAGGACATACCCTGGCGCTGATCGATGATCCAGACATCCGGTCTCGGACGAACGCATGGTGCAGGCAACGACTACCCCGTCAATAAGATCACCCACTTCGCTTGGGTCGTGAATGATGTGAGGAAGGTGGACGCATACTACACGCGCCTCGGCTTCAAACCCTTTTCGCGAATCGACCACAATGTCAGCCTCGACCGCGTCTATCGCGGACAGCCCGGCAACTACGAAATGTGGCTGGGATGGGATCGTACCGGCGACGCACCCTTCGAGTGGGTGCAGCAGATTACCGGGCCGGACGTCTACGTGGAGTATGGAAAGAAGCATGGCGAGGGCTTCCATCACCTGGGTGTGAACGTTAACGATATGGACGAAGCCGTCAGGCTGATGACCGCGCGTGGGGCGCCTGCCATCGCAAGACGCCTCCTGGAAAACGTCGAAGGGAAAAGGCCGTGCCGTCTATTTGGACAGCGAACCTTACGGAGGCGTGACCCTCGAGCTGATCTACGATCCGGGCTAATCTCGATTCAGCAAATTGCAAAGACTGCCAATCAAACATCGAAGAGGTCTGGCCATGAATCACATTCGACATTTTCTTGTGAGCGCGAGGCTGGCGGTTCTTATTGTTCTCGCCTTTGCAGGTGCGGCGGCCTGGAACCGGGCCAACGCTGCCGGGAGCAGAAGCGGCCTTCCCGATCCCGCGGTTGATGTCCCGCTGGCTGCGAAGAAAGGGAAAGAAAAGGCGGTGCTCGCCGGCGGTTGCTTCTGGGGAGTCCAGGAGGTTTTCCTGCACGTCAAAGGCGTTAAGGATGCTACTTCGGGATATTCCGGCGGTTCGTCGGCTACTGCCGAATATGAGCGTGTGGGCACGGGAGAAACCGGCCACGCTGAGTCCGTCGAGGTCACCTTCGACCCGGCACAAATTTCCTACGGACTACTTCTAAAGGTATTCTTCTCCGTGGCGCATGATCCCACCCAACTCAATCGCCAGGGACCGGACACCGGCAGCCAGTACCGCTCGGTGATTTTCTACAACAGCGACGAACAAAAACATATCGCGGAAGCATACATTTCCCAACTTGAACAGGCACGATACATTTCCCCGCCCAATCGTGACTCAAGTTGTGCCTCTGAAAGCATTCTACTCAGCCGAGACCTACCATCAGAACTACGCCCGATTTCATCCCGACGACCCTTACATTGCCCTGAATGATGCACCCAAGGTCGAGCATCTCCGCGAAGAATTTCCAGATCTCTATAAGAAATAAGAATGGCGCGTTTCTCGTATTGACAAACAGTTGCCCAAACGATAGCCCCCGAATAACAGGTGACGACACCCATGAACAGACGCACTTTCCTGAAGGCAGGGGCGGCGGCGGTCGGCGGACTCGCCGCGTCCCGCCTGGCGTTCGCCGCGGATGCGGAGATTGTGCTCTCGCCCGGCGAACCCGGCGCCGTGATCAATCCCCACATCTATGGCCACTTCATCGAGCACCTCGGCGGCGTCATCTACGACGGCGTCTGGGTGGGACGGGACTCCTCCATCCCGAACGTGGACGGAATCCGCAAGCAGTTTGTGGACGATATGAAGCGGATTGGCGCCCCGAATCTTCGCTGGCCCGGCGGCTGCTTTGCCGACGGCTATCACTGGCGCGACGGGATCGGCAAGGCTTCCGCGAGGCCTCGCACCTACAACTTCTGGCAGCGGCGCATGCCCGCCGGAACCGACGCCACCGAAACCAACCAGTTCGGCGTTCACGAATTCATGCGCCTCTGCCGCTTGATCGGGGCCGAACCCTACGTCGCCGCTAACGTCGGATCCGGCACGCCCAGCGAATTTCACGATTGGGTGTCCTACTGCAACGCGCCCGCGGGAACTCTGAGCCTCGCCGCCGAGCGCGCCGCCAACGGCGACCCGCAACCCTTCGGGATCCGCTACTGGGGAGTCGGCAACGAGTCCTGGGGTTGCGGCGGCACCATGCGGCCCGAAGAATATGCCACCAAGTACCGCCAGTTCGTCACCCAGTTTCCTAACTACACCGATCCTTTCCTGGTCGCCACCGGCCCGCGCGGGCATTCGGCCGATGGCGATATCGGCTGGACCACCGGCTTTTTTGAGGCTATGCGCGGCTTCGAGCCTCCGCATGGATTTTCACTTCATTTCTATACCGACTTGCGGCCCACACCGCTGAAGGCTGGAGATTTCAAGGCGCCGGAATGGTACGAAGTCCTTCTGCGTGGCGTGCGCCTGGAGAAAGTGATCGACGACCACTGGAAAGAAATGGGAAAGTTCGACGCCGCCCATCGCACCAAACTGGTGGTCGACGAGTGGGGTGTCTGGTACGCGCCCGGCTCGGAGATTGCCCCATCCTACATCCTGAGCGAGACCATCACCCTCCGCGACGCCGTACACACCGGCATGACGTTCGACATCTTCAACCGCCATGCCGACAAGATCGCGATGGCGAACGTGGCGCAGTCCGTCGAACTGTATTCATTCCTTGTTCGTGGCGCAGGGTGACAAATTCGTACGCACTCCCGTCTATCACGTATTCGACATGTACCGCTCCCACATGGGAGGCCGGCAAGTGCCGGTGAGCAACCCTGTAACGGACCTGAATGTTCCGGTGCTGGCCGGTCAAGCTCGCTGCCGGGATTGTCCGCTTCCGCCTCGATCCGCGACCGGCGTTTGACAGTGACTTTGACCAACCCGTCTCTGGACTCGCCTTTGTCATTGCGGGTTCGGTTCGCCGGCGGAGCTCGCGCAACCGAAGCACGAGCCTGGTACTCACTCACTCGGACATGCGCGCCACCAACTCTTTCGCCGATCCCAACGAAGTCAAACCGGCCGCGCATCCCGTCAGAGTCGTTGCAGACCGCCT
>CAVOSG010000013.1:0-320539 GCA_963698825.1 Terriglobia bacterium
GCACTCGTAGGTCGTGCTGGTCACGTGCTCACGCACGCAACGTAACTCAGGGGCGGTCTGACTTTCTGGATGCTGCTTCCAGTCATTCCAGTCGCTGGCAAACGCCATGGCGATGGTTACCGGCCGCTTGGCCTGAATGTCAACGTGCATGCCACCACCGTCGGGCCCCGGGCGATAGACGCGGCCCGCGTGGTAGTCCGCCGGATCGAGCTGCGAAACCTCATCGCTGGCGCGAACCCAATCGAACACCTTGTCTTGCGCGAGCGATAGTCTGGTAAGACACACCAATACCAACCCGAGCATGCACACTTTTTTCATAACGCCCCCAGGTTATTTAAGGGCAGGGAGAGCGCGGTCAACAAGCGGCATTGACGGCCTCACATAACCTTCGTAATGGGTATAGATCGGGGACCCAGTTGACGTGTTTTGCTCTATGATTCCTAATCTCTTGGAGGTCAGATGAGTTTAAGAAGAATTCTGATTCTCATTGTGATGGTTTGCTGTTGTGGGGCTGCCCTACTCTCGCAGTCACCGGGCTCTTCCTCCGAAGCTGAGCTACGCGCCCTTATGGCCGAGCGCCGGCAGGCCAGCCTTGAGGGCGACTCCGCGAAGATTGCCAGTTCGATGGTCGACGACTATCTGCAGACCGACATCTCCGGGTACGTTCAGGACAAAACAACCTGGCTCAACGAGTACTTCAATCCGTTGGCGGAGCTGATCAAGGCGGGCAAGTTCCGCTGGGAGATTTATGACGAGAAGGAGGTTCAGCTACGCCTTTACGGCGATACTGCGGTGGTGATCGGCAGTTTGGAGCTGAAGAGCGCAGGGGCACGCCCTGACAGGGACCGGCACACGTGGGTCGCGGACCCGAACGCCAGCTTCAGCCGGGTGCTGCGTTTTACCCGCGTCTATGTCAGGAAAAATGGCAAATGGCTGCTGGCTGCCCTGCACAACGCGGTACCGTTGCCGCCGCCTGCACCGCCCAGGTAGTGGTCTGGACCGCCCGTTTTCACTATTCTGACAGCGAATTTAGCGGCGAGAAATCGCCCTGCGGTAGTCGTCGGCGGTGGTGCGGTAGCAAGGCAGCATGTTGTTGCGGTCTCGGCACTCAAGCGCCGGAGAGTCGGCCGCATTGTGCGCGTCGGGATGGGGATCGGTTTCAGGCCAGGTCATCTGCATCAGCGATTCGTCGCAGCTATGGTCCCGGCTGACCAGAAGCTTGTATACCTTCGAGTTGTCCACACCGTATTCAGATAGCCGCCGTTGATAGGGAAGGTAGACGTACACCAGCTTGACCAGTTCGGTCAGGTTTTTGCGCAGCCGCCGTTCGGCGATGTAGACCTCGTAGTTGGAGAAATAAGAAGAACTCGGCAAGGCCATGGCCAGGCCGATCAGGCGCAAAGGCATCTCCTCGGTGCCCGCTTCGGGCGGCTTCTCGGGATGTTGCCGTGCGTTCTCGACGATGGGCGATGCCGGCGCAGCTGGAGCGGCGTTCATCGCCATCTGGCGGCCGCCCGGGCCGGAGTTGCCTCCTCCACTGCTTCCAACTGACCCGCCCCCAATTGACGGAGCCGGTGGCACGCCTTGGACACCTGCACTGGATAGCGAACTCGAGCCTCGGCCTCCGCCAGCGTTGCTTGCGTCCTGCAGGGATGGTGTCGGCGGCACTGGCTGCAACCCAGTGCCAGACCATGCTCCCAGTTGCCCGCCTGCGGCTGCATTGCCGGCAGTCTGAACTGTTTGAACGGAAGGTGGAGGCGGTACCACTTGCACGCCACCGCCGCCGGAGAGGGAGCCCGCGCGTCCAATTCCCATTGTTCCGGATTGTGGAGCTGACGGTGGAGGCGGAACAGCCAACGCGATCAGGCTTCCAGAATTTGTTCGTGCCATACCCGAGATAGTGCTCTGCTCGCCCACCGGCAATCGCGGCGCGGGCGCAACCACCGCGGATGGCCAATGTCCAGATCCCCGAGTTTGCGGATCGCAGCCTGTACGACGGGTGCCGGCCCAACCACGGTCGCAGCGGGTACGGTCATCACCCGTCCCGAAGAGACCACTCCCAGCTCGGGCGCAGGACCGACGCCCGAAGCCTGCGGCAGGCCGAGGCGGCGCGATGTACCCTGGCTGACTTCAGGCGGTGGGGCCACGATCGCAGTCGCGCTTCTGGCACGTTCATTCGTGAGAGCCCGTCGAAGCAAGCGGCATGGCGGGAACCACATGCGTGGCCGAGAGATTGGGTTGCGCCGGCCCCTTCAGCTTCAGGTCCGGGGCTTTGATCGCAGCTGTAGCTGCCTGGAGACGTTCTGGGGCCACGTGAATCGATCCTGGACGCGCAGAATCTGAGGCGGAATTCGGCGCGCGGAATCGGACTGTTTCTTGAAGTGTCGAACCGGGGACGGATTCCCGCGCAGCGCCGGAAACGAATCGGTCGGCTTGTAGTACGTGAGATGGGAATTTTCAAACATGCTGCGGCGTCGCGGCAGTTCTTGCCCGTTCCACACCTGGGACATGAGCAAGATGACGGCGAGCGCGACCATGTGGCCCACCATGGATTCCGCAAACCGTTGCCAGGGGATATCGGAATAGAACAAGAGCTCGCGCCAGAAAGGCACGTGCGGAATCCCGTTCGTCCGCGCGGTTTAGGCCGCAGCACGTCGAACAAGTTGCGGAAGAACACGCGGTACGCCGGTTCGAGTTCAGGCAGCAGCTTGAGGTGAAGATCGGGGCGGGCGGGCCCGGAAGCCACGGCCGCGGGTTGACCACCGACGCGCTGCATCGCCGCCCAGTCGTATTCCGTGCGGACTCCACAAAAACGGCACACCTGGTAGTAGCGGCCATCGGCGGCTCGCAGCGGCCAGAAAAACTCGTGATGGCAGGCTCCAGGCATAAGGCGTGGCAACGGTTTCGGGGTCCGGGCAGACGACCGGAAGTAACTATCATGTAGGGGTATGGCGGGATTGGCTAGCTTACTTTAGTGCTGAATGAACTAGTGATTTTTTGACATGGGCCAGGGAAAGTGCTGGCGGCCCCTCCCCGCGAACCCCCAGCCAGCAGCCGGAATCAGCGCTTCAGCAGATCCACAGGCGCCTTCACATCGTGCACCCTTAAATACTTCGCCAGGGCCGGATATTTCTTTGCGGCAGCTTCATACATGGCGTAGGCCACATTGCGGTAGGAGAAGTGGCCAGCGGGGCCGGTCCTCAGTTCGGAGATGTAGACCACCTCGGCAAAGTCCATCTTGAACAGGGTACGTTTGCGGAAGCCCAGCGGGATGGCATACTGCGAATTCTCCCGCGCTTCCGCTCCTGCTCCGGCCGCCAACTGCTCCACCGCACTCGCGGTGCGCTGCATGACCGCGTCGTAAT
Organism: Terriglobia bacterium; assembly: GCA_963698825.1. Taxonomy (GTDB): domain Bacteria; phylum Acidobacteriota; class Terriglobia; order Terriglobales; family Acidobacteriaceae; genus JAIQFF01. The sequence continues at coordinate 3,366 of CAVOSG010000013.1, forward strand.
CTTGCCGGATCCCCGCGGCCTCCAGTTCCTCGGGCGCGTCGTATCCGTGCCTGGTGGTGAACTCCTGTCCGATCTGAATGCAGCGGCGGTGGCGGTGCATGTCGCGGAAGCCGCCGATATCCATCAGGATGTCGAAGCGGAACTGCTGGCCGGCGCAAAACGCGCGCAGCATTTCGTCATGACGGCCGCGATGGCGCAGGCCCAGGTCGATGATCTCCCGGCGAATGGCCTCCCCGGCGGCTTGCACTGCCTGGCGAATCTGCCGGTAAGGATAGTGGCTGTGCTCGTAGATCAGCGTGGCAGCCAGTTCGATCTCCAGCGGTTCTTCTTCCAGCAGATCGACGGTGGGTGCCGGGGCGATGGGCAGGTCGCCCATCAACTCCGAAGCAACCTGCCGCAGATCGCGCCGGGTCTCGATCTCATACTGGTTGGGATCGGCATATTTCACCAGCGTGGGCGCTACGCGGACTTCGCGCAACAGTTCCTGCTCGGCGCGCGCCCCCAGTTCCGGCGAAGCCGCGCGAATCTGCTCGACCAGATCCCGCAGGGAATCCTGATTCACGTTGTATGCCGGAGAAGTCGCGGCATGCTTCAGCAGCTCGCCCAGATGTCGAATTTCCTTGTGCGTGTGCGAAAGCAGATGCGAAACCTGGCTCTCCAGCGTGCGTGCGTTGACGATTTCTCCCAGCGAAGTGTTGGCCGCTAGCGGCAGCAGGTAACGGGAGATATCGAAAGCGCGGGCGCGCAGCGTGCGCTCGTAGGCCTCCTGCTTCATCTCGGCGGGCTTGGGGGTGATGCCGGCCAGATGCTGAAACATGCGCTCGGAAAGCGATTCGTATTCCGCGAACAGGGAATCAACGGTTTGCCGGTAGAGCGCCTTGCTGCTCACTGTCCTCGGCGAAGTCGGGTTGGTAGTAGCCGCTCTTCTTGAAGTCCTGATAGCGAGTGGAGCGCTCCTGGCCGTCCCAGCGCTGCTCGTCGGCGACCGCGATCGCTGCAAGGATGGAGAGGCGTTCGATGGCCAGCGCAATGTGCGCCAGGTCGGCAATGGAGCGGTGTCCGTACTGAAAATAGAAAGTGTTGAGAAACTTCTCCGCCTTCTGCTGGCTGATCTCCCGCAGCGACTCCTTCATGGAGAGCGCGGAGCGCGAATACTTGGCCATGGCGTAGGCCTGGATTTCGGGCTCGACGCCATACACGGCATAGACCTCGACCGCGGGGGTCGCGGAGGGCTCCGGCTTCGTGTTCTCGGAGACCGGCTTGTCGACTACTTCAGACATGAGCATCTCTTTTGTATCTGACCCAGTCTCGACTCCGCCTTAAGTTTGCTGGAGACTTGGAATCTTACTGCATCCTCTGCGGGGCTGACTGAGGAAAAGAAAGATCAGCCCAGCGCATTTCCTTCTTTGGGCCCTTGGCGAGTTACTTCGCGTCCTTGGCGGTCAAAATCTTTTACCGCAAAGAGCGCAAAGAAACCCCCGCAAAGTTCGCAAAGACAACCTCGATCAACCGCGAATTCCGGCCACTGCCATCATTCTTCCTGTAACTCCTTTTTCCGCGCGATGGGAGAACAGCAGATCGGTGTGGCATGAAGTGCATAGCGGCGATGCACTGATGTGCTTCGCCTTCACTCCGGCAGCGATGAGCTGGCGGCGGTTGGCCTCGACCAGGTCCAGAAAAATCTTCTTGGGCAACTCGCTGTGGCCGGGAGCGCGAGCGGTCAGAAACAGCAGCGGGTATTTTTCGCGGACCGGATCGGACTCCTCAACTTCACGGAAGAGTTTGCTGCCATACTCAAACTGGGATTCGAACTGGATACGCACTTCCCGCCCGACCGTATAGCAACAACTGTGAACTCCCGGTCCGATAGCGGCCCTCAGATCACGGGGACGAGTACCGAAGCAGCGCTGCATTTCGCCTACACCTTTCTCCACGATTCGTTTCACGGTCCCGCGCCAGCCGGCATGGAACACGCCCACCGCGCGGCGTTTTGTATCCACCAAAATGACGGGTAGGCAATCGGCGGTGAGAATTGCGAGCAGAAGACCGGGCGTTCGCGTGATCAGGCCATCCCCCGTGAGACCTGGCTCGGGGACTTCCGAAACGCAATGAATCAGATCGGAGTGGACCTGCCGCAGAGTAATCAGCGGCCACGCGCCGCTATGGCCCTTTCGGTGGACGCCCAGCTGTTGAAGAAATGCCGTCCCGATTCTTTTCCACGGCCCGCCGGGAATCCTCGCCGGTGAACCCGAGATTCAGGCTCTTTCCCCCATATACCCTGGAAAATCCGCCAGGCCGCGTGCTGAAGCCGTGAATCAGCCCGGGCACCGGCGTAAGGGATTCAGCCTGAAGAATCTTGATTTGCACTTCCCGCAGAGTTTTGAGGGGCACTGAGACATCTTAGCAACCTCTCCACCTGCGAAGCACGGGCCCGCGTGCCTTGATATTCACATCGGATGATATCCACAACCGAGGTGGACGCTCTGGGCGTCTCCGGTATAATGCCGCGCTGCAGTCATTCGACATTGCAAGAAGCAGTTCTCAGTCGCTAGTTCCCGGTTCTCAGTTCGAATCTGGAAGCTATGGCACTCTACGTCCGGCAAGAGAGTTCACAAATCGATTTACCCGAGGAGCCCCGCCGATGCGTTCTCTTCTTCTGACTTTAGCCCTGGCCTGCACCCTTTTTGGGGGAGCAGTGGCCCAGCAAGCCAATTCTCCAAACGATCAGCCCCAGCCGAAAGAGAAGAAGACTAAGAACGCGGAATTGGCCAAGGCGCAAGAGAAAGAGAAGAAGCCGGCCGAAAAGGCTCCGGAGGCGAATCCCACGGAGGAACAAAAGCAGAGCGCCGCCAAGCCAGGGACCGATAAGGACAAAGAAGAGTTTGACGTCTCCGAAGTTCCGCCGGTAGTGACGCATCACCAGGCGACTCTGGACGGCAAAGTGTTGAAGTACACCGCCACCACGGGCCGGCTTCCCATCAAGCGCGGCGACGGCAAAATCGAAGCCGAGATGTTTTTCGTCGCCTACACGCTGGACGGTCAAGAGGCGGAAAAGCGTCCGCTGACGTTTGCCTTCAACGGCGGGCCGGGCTCGGCGACGATCTGGCTCCACATGGGTGCGCTGGGTCCGCGGCGGGCCAGTATGCTGCCTAATGGTTTGCTGCCGCCGGCGCCCTATCGCGTGATGGACAACCCCCACACTTTGCTCGACAAGAGCGACATCGTGCTGGTGGACGCGATGTCAACCGGCTTCAGCCGCGCCGCCAATGCGGAGTTGGCCAAAAAATTCCTGGGAGTCAAAGGCGATATCGACGCTTTCAGCGAATTCATCCGGCTGTATCTCACGCGCTACGAGCGTTGGAGTTCGCCGCTCTTTCTGTTTGGCGAGAGTTATGGAACCACGCGCGCGGCTGGCATTGCCGGCAATCTCGCGGACCAGGGCATTTCGTTCAATGGCATCACCCTGCTCTCGACCGCGCTCAGCTTTCAAACTCTTGAGGACACCAGGAGCAACGACCAGCCCTACATCCTGCTGATTCCTACCTTCACCATGATCGCCGGCTATCACAAAAAATTGCCGTCTGACCTGATGCAGGACATGGAGAAAGCGCGGCAGGAGTCGGTGCAATGGGCCGCAACCGAATACACCCAGGCGCTGGCCAAAGGAGACGCGATCGCGCCCGACGAGCGGCAAAAAGTGATCGATCACATGGCGCGCTACACCGGCTTGAGCAAAGATGTTCTCGACCAGGCCAACCTGCGCATCGATGTGTCGAAGTTTACCCACTATCTGCTGCTCGATCAGAAACTGCGCGTGGGCCGCTTGGATGGGCGTTTTACCGGCCCCGATCCCAACGGAGTGCTGGACACGCCGTACTACGATCCCAGCGGATCTGCCGTGCTGCCGCCCTTTACTTCCGCCTTTAACAACTACGTCCGCACCGAACTCGGGTACAAGACCGACATGCCGTACCAGGTGTTCCCGGCGGACCAGGACTTCTTTGAAAAATCCTGGAACTGGGGCTCAGGTATCGCCGGCTTCCCGGATACGGCCACGGCGCTGCGCCAGGCGATTGTGAAGAACCCCTACTTGAAAGTCTTGGTCATGGAAGGCTTGTACGATCTGGCCACTCCGTATTACGCCGCGGACCAGACCATCGATCACTTGAACCTCAGTCCGCAATACCGGAAGAACATTTCATTCGCCACTTATGAGGCTGGGCACATGGTGTACCTGCCCATCGACGGCCTGAAAAAACTGAAGGCCGACGAAGCCGGATTCATGGACAAAGCGCTGGCCGGAAATTAGTTCCAACTGAGAACCGAGAACTAGAAACTAAAAACTGATTTGTAAACCGGTGAGATGGAAGAAAGTCGGAAGAGCAGGGGCTTTCTATTGCGCAGCTCACAACAAGATGGGCTGCCGCTTGTGCCACGCGGTTGCCTGCTCGTAAGCGTAGGCGACCTGCAGAACCCGGGCTTCTCCCCAATGCGGTCCTACAATCTGTAGTCCGATGGGCAATCCCGCCTCGGTGAAACCGCAGGGAAGGGAAATCGCCGGCAATCCCCAGACGTTGATGGGACGAGTATTCCGCAACAGCAGAATTTCTTTGGGTCGAAGAAGGTCGGGATTCTCCTTTAATTCCGCGATCGTCGGCGCCGTGACCGGCGTCGTCGGAGTGACCAGCACATCCAAGTCAGCGAAGGCAGACGCTATGTCGCGGCGCGCCTGCTCCAGTTCGCGGCGGCCTTCGAGCAGGGCCTCCGGGCCGACGTCCTGGCCGGTGCGAATACGGCGCAGAGTCTCCGGATGATAGAGCTCGGGGCTGCGAGCGGCGAACTCCGCATGAAACGCGTAGGACTCCGCGCTTTGCAGGGTTCGTCCGACCGGCACCGGCAAATCGATGTCGCGAATTTCAGCTCCCATCGCGGCCAGGCCGGAAAGCGCATGATTCACCGCGGAGGCGACTTCCGCACTCAGATCGTCAAAAAAGAATTTTCGCGGAACGCCGACGCGCAACCGTGGGGACCCGCCTTTGAGCGCCGCCACGTAATCTTCGACAGGAAAATCGACGCTGCTTTTGTCTTCAACATCGTAACCGGCGATGGCTGCGAGGATCGCGGCTACGTCGGCCACCGTACGCCCGATCGGGCCCACGTGGTCGAGAGAAATTGAGAGCGGAATCACGCCCCGCGCACTGACCCGCCCATAGGTGGGCTTCAATCCGACCACGCCGCACAAAGCTGCCGGCTCTCGAATTGACCCGGCAGTGTCCGTCCCGATTGCTCCGTAACCCAGCCCGGCAGCGACCGCGGTGGCTGAGCCTCCCGAAGAGCCGCCGGCAATGTGCGCGGGATTCCAGGCGTTGCGTGCCTCGCCGAACGCGCTGATCATCGAACTGCCACCGTAGGCAAACTCATGCAGATTCTGTTTTCCCAGCAGCACCGCTCCGGCGAGCTTCAGGCGGCGAACGACTTCGGCATCTTCCGTGGGAATCCGGTCTTTGAACAGCAAACTGGCAGCGGTGGTGCGGATGCCGGCTGTGTCGATCAAGTCTTTGAGCGCGATCGGAATGCCGTGCAGCGGCCCGCGCCAATCGCCCCGCCGGATCTCGGCTTCAGCCTGGCGGGCTTCGGTCAGCGCAGATTCCGCCGTCACCGTGATGAATGCGTTCAGCTTGGGATTAAGCTTTTCGATTCGAGCCAGGCACGCGGTCGTCAGCTCAACTGGCGAAACGGAACCTTTGCGCAACGACGCCCCGGTTTCCAAGATAGATTGGAGCAAGGTCTTTCCTCCACGCTTGAAAATACTACAGAGAATGAAATTCCCGTGACAATCGATGGCTCTGCGAAAGCCTATAATCGTTCTTCCACTCCCGATGGAGGTCTAACAAACGTCATGGCCCAGATGACTGCGACTCCGGTCGGCACGCAAGGATTTTTTGTCGATGGCAAGTGGATCGAGGAAGGCGACCCGGTTGAGATCAGGGCCCCGTATGACGGCAGCGTGATCGCGACGTGTCTTCCAGGGCCGAAGGGAACATGCGGAGGCCGCGATTGCGGCGGCGGTAAAGGCTTTTGGCACCACCCGGCGGCTGCCGGCGTTCGAGCGCCAGCGCGTGCTGCGGCGGGTGTCCGAGAGCCTCTCGGAGCGCAAACAGGAATTTGCCCGCACCATGGCCCAGGAGGCGGGAAAGCCCATCAAGGCCGCGCGCACCGAAGTCGAGCGCGCCATCTTTACTTTCAACGTTGCCGCCGAGGAGAGCACGCGGATTTACGGCGAGTATTTGCCGCTCGACTGGCAGGAATTTACCGCCGGACGCTGGGGCATTGTGCGCCGCTTCCCGCTGGGGCCGATTGCTGGCATCACTCCCTTTAATTTCCCCTTGAACCTGGTGGCCCACAAGGTTGCGCCTGCCATTGCGGCGGGTTGTTCCCTGGTGCTGAAGCCCGCTCCGCAGACGCCGCTCACTGCATTGCTGCTGGCGGAGGCTGTCCAGCAGGCGGGCTGGCCCGACGGCGGACTGAACGTGTTGCCGCTCTCGAACGAAGACGCCGGCCTGCTGGTGACGGATGAGCGCATCAAGTTGATCAGCTTTACCGGCAGCGCCGCGGTGGGCTGGCAGATCAAGAAAAACTGCGGCAAGAAAAAGGTGGCCCTGGAACTCGGAGGCAATGCAGGCGTGATCGTGCATAGCGATGCCGATCTGGCGTACGCCGCCGATCGCTGCGTGGTAGGTGGTTTCTCTTACGCCGGCCAGTCCTGCATTTCGGTTCAGCGCATCGTGGTGGAGCGCTCCGTCTTCGCCAAGTTCACCGACTTGTTGCTTGAAGGGGTAAAAAAATTAAAGACCGGAGATCCATTGGATGAGTCCACCGATCTGGGGCCGCTGATCCGCGAAAGCGATGCCATTCGGGCCAGCGACTGGATCGAGGAAGCGGTGCGCGGTGGAGCGCGATTGTTATGCGGAGGACAACGCCGCGGACCGGTGCTCGAGCCCACGCGTTCTTACCGGTACCCGCGCCGAGATGAAAGTGAACTGCCAGGAAATATTTGCTCCTGTAGTGACGGTTGAGCCGTACGACGATTTCAATCAGGCCCTGCGTCTGATCAATAACTCTCCCTACGGATTGCAGGCGGGGCTGTTTACTCGCGACGCAAAATTAATTTTCAATGCTTACGAAGAATTGGAAGTGGGCGGACTGATTGCCGGCGACGTGCCCGCGTTTCGCATCGACCACATGCCCTACGGCGGCATCAAGGATTCCGGATTGGGCCGCGAAGGTCTGCGCTACGCGATCGAGGAAATGACCGAACCCAAACTGCTGGTGATGAACCTGAAGTAGAACCCCGCAGCCACTGTACTGCAGCGCACCAAGTCGCGGATCATTTCTTCGAGCGGAATTTTTAGGGTTCACGTTCAGCATCCACAATCTCTTGCCTGATATAATCACCAGTTTTATTGCTTCGTAAGATTGCGGTCCATGACCGCTGAACACAACGCTGCACCAACCGGTTGCTGATCGTACGGCAGCCGCGGCACCAAGACGTCCTCATTAATATTATTCGATGCAGATTTTTCATCGCAGCACGAACACACTCTCGCGGGCGACGATCTATGGCGCCATCTTCGTGGTGGCTGCGTTGTTCTGGGCTGCGGCGGAAATTCAGCGGTCTCCCTACGTGACCTATGCCGGCGTGCGGCGCGGCCGCAGCCGGTGCCGTTCAGCCATCAGCATCATGTTGCCGGACTGGGAATCGATTGCCGCTACTGCCACACTTCGGTCGAGACTTCCAGCTTTGCCGGCATTCCGCCCACCAAGACCTGCATGAACTGCCATTCGCAGATCTGGACCAACGCTGCGCTGCTGGAGCCGGTCCGCGAAAGCTTTAAGAGCGGCAAGTCGCTGGTGTGGACCCGGGTCAACGATCTGCCCGACTTCGTCTATTTCAATCACAGCATTCATATCAATAAGGGCGTGGGCTGCAACACCTGCCACGGCCCGGTGGACCGCATGCCCTTCATGTATAACCAGGCTTCGTTGCAGATGGAGTGGTGCCTGGAGTGTCATCGGGCTCCGGAAAAGAATCTGCGGCCGCGCGATCAGGTTTTCAACATGCGTTATGAGCAGCCGTCGAGCGGCAAGCCGGTCGAAGTCGATGGCAAGCAATATACCGACCAGCTCTCTCTGGGCACGGATCTGGTGAAGAAGTACAACTTGCGCACGGTCACGGACATCACCAGCTGTTCAACGTGTCATCGGTAGTGTGGAGGCCGGATCGCGGCTGGTACGAGAGTGCAACGAGAGACATGAAGATGGAAGAGCACAACACGAAGCCGCACCGCGAGGAAGTCTGTCCCAGCAAGAAGGGCAAGCTCGATCTGGATGCGGCGCGCGCCCGCATGGCCGAGACCAAGGGTCCGGAATACTGGCGCAGCCTGGAGGAACTGGCCGGCAGCCCCGATTTCCAGGAGATGCTGCACCGGGAATTCCCCAAGGGCGCGTCGGAGTGGCTGGATGCGGTTTCGCGCCGCGGCTTCCTCAAGCTGATGGGCGCGTCGCTGGCCATGGCGGGCATGACCGCCTGCACCAAGCAGCCGCTCGAACCGATTGTTCCGTATGTAAAGCAGCCCGAGGAAGTGATTCCCGGGCGGCCGCTGTTCTTCGCCACGGCGTTCACCTTGGGCGGATACGCCAGCCCGGTTCTGGTCGAGAGCCACCTGTATCGTCCCACCAAGATTGAAGGCAACGACCAGCATCCGGCGAGCCTGGGCGGCACCGATATTTTCTCCCAGGCCTCGATTCTCGGGATGTACGACCCCGACCGCTCGCAGACCATTACCTATCTGGGCGACGTCCGCACCTGGGGCGATCTGGTCAACGCTCTGCGGGCCCCGCTTGAATGTGCAGAAGAGCGTGCAGGGCGCGGGCATTCGCATTCTGACGCGGACGGTTTCTTCGCCCACGCTGGCCGACCAGTTGCAGCTCGTTGCTCAAGCTCTATCCGCAGGCCAAGTGGCATGTGTACGAGCCGGTGAATCGCGACAACGTGCTCGAAGGCGCGAAGCTGGCCTTCGGCCAGCCGGTGGAGACGCGATACGACTTTTCCAATGCGGATGTGATTCGTCTCGCTCGATGCCGATTTTCTTTACGCGGGATTCCCCGGCTTTGCCCGCTACGCGCGCGATTTCGCCAAGCGACGCAATCCCGAGTGCGGTGAGATGAGCCGGCTGTATGTGGTCGAGAGCACGCCGAGTTCGACGGGGGCGAAGGCGGATCATCGGCTGCCGGTGCGGGCGGCGGAGATCGAGTCGTTCGTCCGGGCGCTCGACATGATGCTCGGCGACGACACGGACAAGAGCATGGTCCGCGAGGACCAGCAGAAGTTTTTGGCCGCGGTCGCGAATGAGCTGAAGAGCCATCGCGGTTCCAGCATCGTGATTGCCGGAGATCATCAGCCGCCCGTGGTCCATGCTTTTGCCCACCGCATCAATCAGGCGCTCGGCAACGTCGGCAAGACAGTTTTCTACACCGACCCGGTCGATGCCAACCCGGTCAATCAAACGGAGTCGATCAAAGATCTGGTCGCCGACATGCGTGGCGGCAAAGTGGACATGCTGATCATCCTGGGCGGAAATCCCGCCTACGATGCGCCCGCCGATTTGGGATTCGCCGACGCGCTCAAGAGTCCAAGTGTTCCATTCCGCGTTCATCTCGGCCTCTACCAGAACGAGACCGCCGAACTCTGCCAGTGGCACGTGAACGAAGCGCACTATCTCGAAGCCTGGGGCGACGCGCGCGCTTACGACGGCACGGTGAGCATCGTGCAGCCGCTGATCGCGCCGCTCTACGACGGCAAGAGCGCCTGCGAAATGGTGGCCATGCTCTCCGGACAGGCCGAGACGAGGGGCCACGAGATCGTGCAGGACTACTGGAAGAAGCAGCATCCCGGCGCGGACTTCGACACCTTCTGGCGCAAGTCGCTGCACGATGGATGGGTGGAAGGCACGGCGTTCGCGCCGAAGCAGGTCGGGCGGCAAGACGTGCGAATTTCCCGGCCACGCCGCGCGCTGACGACAAGGCCATCGAAATCAACTTCCGCCGCGATCCTTCCATCTACGACGGCCGATTCTCCAACAACGGCTGGCTGCAGGAATTGCCCAAGCCGATGAACAAGCTCACCTGGGACAACCCGGTGTTGATGGGTCCGGCCATGGCCGAGCGCATGGGGATCAAAACTGAAGACCTGGTCGAGCTTGAACTCAACGGCAAGAAGGTGACGGCCCCAGTCTGGGTTCAGGCGGGCCATCCCGACAATTCGGTCACGGTGTTTCTGGGCTACGGGCGCCGCCGCGCCGGGCGCGTCGGCACAGGCGCCGGCTTCGACATGTATCAGTTGCGCACCAGCGCTACGCCCTGGTTTACCAGCGGCGTGACCATTCGCAAAACCGGAGGCACTTACAAACTGGCCTCCACGCAGGGCTACCAGACCATGGACACGCCGACGGGCGCGCGCCCCCTGGTGCGCACCGCGAGTCTGGAGGAGTACCGCAAGGAGCCGGACTTCGCGCAGGAAGAAGAGCCGCCGAAAGAGCTGACTCTGTACAAGCCGTATCCTTACGCGGCAGAGCCTTATGCCTGGGGCATGACGATTGATATGAATGCCTGCGTGGGCTGCAACAACTGCATCGTCGCCTGCCAGTCCGAGAACAACATCGCGGTGGTCGGCAAGGAGCAGACGGTGCTGGGCCGGCACATGCACTGGCTGCGGGTGGATTCCTACTATCAGGGTGACCGCGACAATCCCAAGGCTTACTTCCAGCCGGTGCCGTGCCAGCAGTGCGAGAACGCGCCCTGCGAAGTGGTTTGTCCGGTGGGCGCGACCGTGCACAGCAGCGAAGGTTTGAATGACATGGTCTACAACCGCTGCGTGGGCACGCGCTATTGCTCCGACAATTGTCCTTACAAAGTGCGGCGCTTCAACTTCCTGCTGTTCCAGGACTGGGAAACGTCGCAGTACAAGATGATGCGCAATCCGGACGTGACCGTGCGCAGCCGCGGCGTGATGGAAAAGTGCACGTATTGCGTGCAGCGCATCAATGAGCACCGGATTGATTCCGAACGCGAAGATCGCAAGATTCAGGACGGCGAGCTGCAGACGGCGTGCCAGCAATCGTGCCCGGCGGACGCCATTGTTTTCGGCAACATCAACGATCCCAACAGCCGGGTTTCGAAGCTGAAGGCCGAGCCGCGGAACTATAGCCTGCTGGCGGACCTGAACACGCGTCCGCGGACGACGTACCTGGCGGACATACGAAATCCGAATCCGGAACTCGAGGCCAAGCACAGCTAAGACATTGTTCGAGCAAACGTGGTTTGAATAAACATGGTTTGAGTAAACATGACAGACCCAGTCGAAAACCCGCGCGCCCCAGTCATCGAGCCCGGATACACCCTTGGCTCGGTCACGGACAAAATCAGCTCGATCGTGCTGACTCGTCCGACGTCCAACGGCTGGTTCGTCGGCTTCGGCGTCATGTTCCTGCTTACCATGATGCTGCTGTTCGCCATGGCCTACTTGTTTGTGAAGGGCGTGGGCATCTGGGGCGTGACCATTCCCATCGGCTGGGGATTCGCCATCGTCAATTTCGTGTGGTGGATCGGAATCGGGCACGCGGGCACGCTGATTTCCGCCATTCTTCTTCTGCTGCGGCAGTCGTGGCGCAACTCCATCAACCGCTTCGCCGAGGCCATGACGCTGTTTGCCGTGGCCAGCGCCGGCATTTTCCCCCTGATCCACGTGGGACGCCCCTGGCTCGCCTACTGGCTGTTCCCTTATCCCAACACCATGAACGTGTGGCCGCAGTTCCGCAGCCCGCTGGTGTGGGACGTATTTGCGGTCTCGACCTACGCCACCATCTCGGCGTTGTTCTGGTTCATCGGACTGATTCCCGATCTGGCAACCCTGCGCGACCGCTCCGAAGAGCGCTGGAAGAAGATCATTTACGGCATGCTGGCCATGGGCTGGCGCGGATCGGCGCGGCACTGGCATCGCTACGAAACGGCTTACCTGCTGCTGGCCGGGTTGGCCACGCCGCTGGTGCTCTCCGTCCACACCGTGGTCAGTTTCGATTTTGCCGTGGGCATCGTGCCCGGCTGGCACACGACGATCTTCCCGCCATACTTCGTCGCGGGCGCGATCTACTCCGGCTTCGCCATGGTGTTGATGCTGGCGATTCCCATCCGCAAGTTTTACAACCTGGAAGATTTCATTACCGAGCGCCACCTGCAGAACTCAGCCAAGGTGATGCTGGCCACCGGGCTGATCGTGGCCTACGGCTACGTGCGTGGAAGCCTTCATGGGCTGGTACGGCGGCAATCGCTACGACGCTTTTCTGCTCTGGAACCGCCTGCATGGGCCGTATTCGTTCTTCTACTACATGTTGCTGGTCTGCAATATCGTGATTCCGCAGGTGCTGTGGATTCCCAAACTGCGCAGCAGCCCGGTCTGGCTGTTCCTGATTTCGGGAGTGGTTCTGGTCGGCATGTGGCTGGAGCGCTTCATCATCGTGGTGGTCAGCCTGCACCGCGATTTCCTGACGTCTTCCTGGGGCATGTACTACCCGACGCGTTGGGACTGGATGACCTACATCGGGACCATTGGCCTGTTCCTGTCGGCCATGTTCCTGTTCGTTCGCCTTCTGCCCATGATCTCGATCTTTGAAATGCGCACTCTGCTGCCGGAAGCGGAGGTCAAGGAATGAAGCGCACCAAGGTCTACGGAATTATGGCGGAGTTTGATTCCGTCAACACCCTGATCGACGCGGCCAATCGTACTCGGGAAGCGGGCTACAAGAGAATCGACGCCTACAGCCCGTTCCCGGTGGAAGGCCTGGCGGAGGCAGTCGGCTTCCATCGCGACGAGGTCCCGCTGGTGGTGCTGATCGGAGGATTGATCGGCGGCTTGACCGGCTACCTCATGCAGTACTGGATTTCGGCGGTCAGCTATCCCGTCAATGTGGGCGGCAAGCCTTATCACTCGTGGCCGGCATTCATCGTGGTGACCTTTGAAATGACGATTTTGTTCGCCGGAATCTCGGCGGTGTTTGGCATGCTGGCGCTCAATGGGCTGCCCATGCCCTATCATCCCGTGTTCAATGTGCCGCGTTTTGCTTTCGCGACGAAAGACAGATTTTTCCTGATCGTGTTCTCCTCCGATCCCAAATACAACCCAGCCGAAGCCCGCCGTTTTCTGGAGAGTTTCGGTCCGCGTTCGATTTCGGAGGTGCCCGATTAAGGCGCATCGCCAGATCGATGTAGGCGCGAGCGTCCTCGCTCGTGCGGGGAGTAACTCGGATGTCGTGGTGGCCCCCGCACGAGCGTGGACGCTCGCGCCTACATTGCTGCTCGTCGCTTGCTCGCCCTGGCCGGACTGCCGCCAGGATATGCACGACCAGCCGCGCTTCAAGCCTTTGCCCGAGAGCGATTTCTACACCGACCTGCGCTCGGCGCGTCCGCCGGTCGAAGGCACGGTGGCCCGCGGCCAGTTGCGCGAAGACAGCTATCTCTACACCGGGAAACTGGGCAACGATCCCGGAGACTACATGCCCTTTCCGGTGACTGAGGAGGTGCTGGCCCGCGGACAGCAGCGTTTCGATATTTATTGCGCTCCGTGTCACTCCCGCGTAGGGGATGGCAACGGCGTGATTCCCGCGCGCGGATTCCCGCGCAAGCCGCCTTCTTACCACATCGAGCGCCTGCGCAAAGCGCCCCTGGGATATTTCTTTGACGTCATGACCAATGGCTTCGGCGCCATGCCCGACTACGCATCGCAAATCCCGCCGCGGGATCGCTGGGCGATCGTGGCCTACATCCGCGCTCTGCAATTGAGCCAGGCGGCCACTAGCGCGGACGTTCCCGCTGGGCAGAAAATTCCGTCCGATCCACCGCGGTTCGAGGAATTGGGTTCAGGTGCGACCTTGCCGGTGATCGAAAGCAAGCCAGCACACCGTTCGCCGGAAGAGGAGCCGAAATGAGCACGGTTCCCATGCGTGGCCAGGACCTGATGGCGCCGCCGGTGGTGAAGACCATCCAGCAACGCTCGTTGCTGATCGGGCTTGTGTTCAGCGTCATCGCCGCGCTGGGCGCATGGCGTCTTCCCGACGAATTTTTCCGCGCCTACTTGCTGGGCTTCATGGCGTGGCTGGGAGTGACTTTGGGATCGATGGCGATTCTCATGCTTCGCCATCTCACCAAGGGCGCATGGGGAATGGTGATCCGCAGGATTCTGGGAGCGGCCATGCGTTGCGTGCCGCTGATGGCGGCGTTATTCATCCCGATGCTGTTTGGAATTCGCCGGTTGTACATCTGGGCCCGGCCGCTCGATGCCATCGCCGACAAGCACCTGCGCGAGCACTTGCAGGAACTCACCAAGACTTACCTGACGGTCAATGGATTCATCGTCCGCGCAGCAATTTACTTTGCCATCTGGTGCGTGCTTTCATATTTTCTGACTAAGTGGTCGGCGGAACAGGACCATCCTCCGATGCGCGACAACAGCGCGTCGCTTCAAGGCGCTCAGCGGGCCGGGGCTGATTCTTTACGGTTTCACCATCACGTTTGCCGTGATCGATTGGGTCATGTCGATCGACCCCAGCTGGATTTCGACCATCTTCGGTCTCTCGTTCCTGATCGGACAGGTGCTGTCGGCGTTGTGCTTTGCCGTGGTGGTGGAGCGGATTCTCTACCGCTACAAACCGATGTCGGAGCTGCTGAAGCCGGAGCAGGTGCACGATCACGGGAAATTCATGCTGGCCTTCATCATGGTGTGGGCCTACTTCGCATTTTCGCAGTGGCTCATCATCTGGGCGGGAAATTTGCCGGAAGAAATCACCTGGTATATGCGGCGCCTGCACGGCGGCTGGGGATACATTGGCCTGGTCCTGGTCCTGTTCCATTTCGCCGTGCCCTTCGTGTTTCTGATCTCGCGTCCGTTCAAACGCGACATTACGCGGCTGGTCTGGCTGGCGGTGTGGCTGCTGCTGATGCGATATGTGGACTTGTTCTGGGTGATCGAGCCCAATTTTTCCGTGACCTTCAACATCACCTGGCTGGACGTTGTGGTCCCGATCGCGATGGGCGGCTTGTGGCTGGCGTATTTCTTCCGCAATTTGAGTTCGATGCCGCTGGTCCCGGCGTATGACGTATTCGCCGCGGAAGTTCTGGAAGCGGTGCACGACTAAAACATGACGGACGACATTCACAGCGACGGGCACAACAAGGAAGCAGGGTTCGAGCGCGAGGACCTGGGGCCGAAGCCCATCCTCGTATTCCTGGTGCTGTTGACCCTCGGCTGCGTGCTGGTGGCGATCGCTTTGAGAGGGCTCTACAGCTACCTGGATGGGTACGAGAACCGGCGTCAGCCGGTGCAGAATCCGTTGGCGGCGCCGACCCGTGCCGACACCCGAGTAGTTGAGCCTGGGGACGTCGCGAAATTTCCCGCGCCGCGCCTCGAAACCAACGAACCGGCCGAGATCAACGACTTTCGAATACAGGAAGCAACGAAGTTACACAGCTACGGCTGGGTCGACGAGCAAGCGGGCGTAGTGCGAATTCCGATCGACCGCGCCATGGAACTGGTGGCGCAACGCGGACTGCCCACTCGGCCGCAGGCGGGCGCCGTCCCGCCCTCGGAGGTCAACACGAGCAGAGAAGCGGCGCGGCGGTCGGATACAAGGCAAAAGCCGGCCAAGAGGAAGTAGGGAGAAGCGTAACCAGGAAAGGGCATGATTTCCGGCGTGCCAAGATCAGAACGGGAAAGAGCACGATTGAGTGGTGCCGAAATCAGGATCGGGAAGGGCACGACTTCAGTCGTGCCAAAAGATAGTCGGCTGCGAGCGGCTTTAGCCGCTGAGGTTTGCTTTAACAATCGAAAAGAATCTGTGCCAAACATTGCCAACACGAGACAGGTCCTGGCTGCCGCATTTATAGCGCTGCTGATGTCCCTCTCCGCCTTCGGACAGGGCATGACCAAGGGCATGATGTCGCCGCCGGCGAACGTGCGCCCGCCGGGTCTGAAGAACGTGGGCATCGAGCAGCATCTGGACGAGCAGATTCCTCCTGGACTCACCTTCCGCGACGAAACCGGCAAGGCGGTCCGCCTGGGAGATTATTTCGGCAAAAAGCCGATGATCCTCAACCTGGTCTACTACCAGTGCCCCATGCTGTGCGGCGAGGTGTTGAGCGGACTCGAAAGCGCGCTGCGAGTGATGAAGTTCGATGTAGGAAGAGAATTCGACGTGCTGACCGTAAGCTTCGATCCGCGTGAGACTCCGGAGATGGCCACAAAGAAGAAGGCGGAATTCCTGAAGCGCTACGGACGCGCCGGAGCTGCCGAGGGCTGGCATTTCCTGACCGGCCCACAGGAATCGATTGACGCGCTGACCAAGGCCGCCGGCTTTCAGTACCAGTACGATCCGAAGACGGGGCAGTTCGCGCACGCTACCGCCATCATGGTGCTGACTCCGGAGCGGAAAGATCGCTCAGTACTACTACGGCGTCGAGTTCGCGCCGAAAGATTTGCGCCTTGGGTTGATACAGGCTTCGGAGAACAAGATCGGCACGCTGGCCGACCAGGTGCTGCTGTATTGCTATCACTACGATCCGGCCACCGGCAAATACGGAGCGATCATTTCGCGCGTCCTGCAACTTTCCGCGCTGGCGACCGTCCTGGGGTTGGGAACGCTCATGATCGTGTTGATCCGTTTGGGATCGGGACACAATCAGCAGGCGGCAAGATGAAGTCACAGAAGGAAACAAAGGGAAGCGCGGACGACCGACGACTGAAGACCGACGACTGATTTATGTTCGATAATTTTCCACTTTGGCCCGTACGAGCCTCGACCACAGCCGGGAGCGTGGACGCGCTCTTCATCTTTCTGGTGACTCTGTCCGCGCTCATGAGCGTCGCCATCTTCACCATGATCGTGGTGTTTGCGGTCCGCTACCGGCGCCGCAAGGGAGTCGTGGCGGAGCAGATCGAAGGCTCAACCGCGCTTGAAGTGACCTGGTCGGTGATTCCACTTTGCATTTTTGTCCTGATCTTCATTTGGGGCGCGGTGATCTACTTCGAGGAGCGGACGCCGCCGCGCGGCGCCACCGAAGTTTACGTCGTGGCCAAGCAGTGGATGTGGAAGCTGCAGCACGAAGAGGGGCAGCGCGAGATCAACGAACTGCACGTGCCCGTGGGCCGGGACGTGAAGATGATCATGACTTCGCAGGATGTGATCCACAGCTTTTACGTTCCTGCTTTCCGCATCAAGCAGGACGTGCTGCCCGGCCGCTACACCACGGCCTGGTTTCATCCCACCAAGGCGGGAACGTATCATCTGTTCTGCGCGGAGTATTGCGGGTCGCAGCACTCCGGGATGATCGGTCAGGTTGTGGTGCTAGAACCGGCGCAGTATCAGGCCTGGCTCAGCAGTGGCGGGGCGGCGGGGTCGATGGCTGCGAACGGCCAGAATATTTTCCAGCAGTTGGGCTGCTCTACTTGCCATCGCTTCGATACCCAGGGCCGCGGCCCCAATCTGGTCGGACTCTTTGGCAAGCCGGTGCAACTGGAGGATGGGCGCGTGGTCACGGCCGATGAAAACTACATTCGCGAATCCATTTTGACTCCGGGCGCGAAAATCGTGAGCGGATTCAAGCCCATCATGCCGGTGTTCCAGGGATTGGTCAGTGAAGAGCAACTGAACGCGTTGGTGGCCTACGTCAAATCCCTGAACCCGGCTCCATCGGGAGCGGCGGCGGGTGCCCCGGCGGTAGTTCCGCCGGATGCCAAGCCGCAGGAACCAAAGGTGCAATAGAAATGGCCACCGCAGCAATTACCGCGGAACGCGAGAACTACCTCAACCAGGAATATGGCATCAAGTCCTGGCTGCTCACGGTTGACCACAAGCGCATTGCGCTGCTGTATCTGCTTTCCATCACTTTCTTCTTCTTTATTGGAGGATTCTTTGCCCTGCTCATCCGCCTGGAACTGCTGACTCCGGCGGGCGACCTGGTGCAGGCCGACACTTACAACAAACTCTTCACCATGCACGGCCAGGTGATGGTCTTCTTCTTCCTGATTCCATCCATCCCCGCCGTGTTGGGCAATTTCCTGGTGCCGCTGATGATTGGCGCCAAGGACCTGGCCTTCCCGCGCATCAATCTGCTGAGCTGGTATCTCTATATCACCGCCGGCATCCTGATGCTGCACTGCATGCTCACCGGCGGCGTCGACACGGGCTGGACTTTCTACACGCCCTTCAGCACCGCGTTCAGCAATACGAAAGTCATTGAAGCCGGACTCGCCATCTTCATCTCAGGATTCTCGTCCATTCTGACCGGGCTGAATTTTGTGGTCACCATCCACCGCATGCGCGCTCCGGGCATGACCTGGAATCGTCTGCCGCTCTTCATCTGGGCGCACTACGCCACCAGCATCATCCAGTTGCTGGGAACGCCGGTGATCGCGATCACATTGGTGCTGGTGGTTCTGGAACGCGCCTTGCACCTCGGAATCTTCGATCCCACGCGCGGCGGCGACCCGCTTCTCTTCCAGCATCTGTTCTGGTTCTATTCCCATCCCGCGGTTTACATCATGATTTTGCCCTCGATGGGGGTGGTCACGCGAAATTGTTCCGTGCTTCTCCCGCAAGCGCATTTTCGGCTACAAGTTCGTGGCGTTGTCCAGCATCAGCATCGCGGTCTTCGGATTTCTGGTATGGGCGCACCACATGTTTGTGGCCGGGATTTCGCTTTACGCAGCGCTGATTTTTTCCGCCCTCAGTTACCTGGTTGCCGTTCCCTCGGCCATCAAGGTCTTCAACTGGACCGCGACCATGTACAAGGGCTCGATCACGTTTTCGACGCCCATGCTCTATGCCTTCGGTTTCATTGGACTGTTTCTCATGGGCGGCCTTACCGGTTTGTTCCTGGCCGCTCTCGGCATCGACGTGCATGTGACCGACACTTATTTCGTGGTGGCCCACTTCCACTACATCATGGTGGGCGGAGCGGTCATGGGGTATCTGGGCGGCATGCATTTCTGGTGGCCCAAAATTTCCGGACGAATGTATCCCGAATCCCTGGGCCGGCTGGCCGCGGTGATGGTGTTCCTGGGATTCAATCTGACTTTCTTTCCCCAATTCATTCTGGGTTACCTGGGGATGCCGCGCCGCTACTGGCAGTACCCGCCCGAATTCCAGGTGCTGAACGTGCTCTCCACGGCCGGGTCAACGATTCTCGCGGTCGGGTATCTGCTGCCGATGGTTTATTTCCTGTGGTCCATGCGCTACGGCAAAGTTGCGCCGGACAATCCCTGGGGCGCCTCCGGTCTGGAGTGGATGACGACCTCGCCGCCGCCCACTTTTAATTTTGATGAACCCCCGGTCGTCGATTGGGAAGCTTACGATTACGAGCACATTCCTGCTCCCCAGGAGGCCCGCAGTGGCGGATAGCCCGATCGCCGTCGAACAGCACAATCCGGCGCTCAAGCACCACTTCTCCAACATGGAGCAGCAGCGCGAGGCTTCGTCGCTGGGCATGTGGCTGTTTCTGGCCACCGAGATCATGTTTTTCGGCGGCATGTTCTGCGCCTACTTGATCTATCGCTACTGGTACTTCCCCGACTTTGCCGCCGCCAGCAGTTCGCTGGACATCACGCTGGGTACGGTCAACACGGCCGTGCTCATCTGCAGCAGCCTGACCGTGGTGATGGCGGTGCGTGCCGCCCAGATGGGCAAGCGTCAGGAGCAGGTGGTGTATCTGGCGCTCACGCTGGTTCTCGGCCTGGCTTTCCTGGGGATCAAAGGCATCGAGTGGACCAGCAAGTTCAAAGAGCACCACATCCCCGGTCCGACATTTAATTTCGAGGGCAGTCTGCCGGGGCATCCCGATCAGCCCGTGGATCAGCATCACGCGCAACTTTTCTTCTCGCTGTACTTTGCCATGACGGGCATGCACGCGCTGCACATGATCATCGGAGTCGGAATTTTCAGCTATCTGCTGTACTACGCGTGGAAGGGGAAATACACGCCCGAATATCACACGCCGCTGGAAAATTCTGGCCTGTACTGGCACTTTGTCGACATTGTGTGGATTTATCTGTTTCCGTTGCTGTATTTGATAGATCGAAAGAAGTAGGAGGGTAAAAGCGAGCGCTGCCATGTCTGAACATATTGTTTCCGCGAAAACCAACATTGCCGTCTGGCTGACGCTGTTGGTCCTGACCGGCGTGACCGCTGGCGTCGCCTTCATCGACCTGGGACCATTCAACACTGTCGTGGCGCTGGTCATTGCCACCTTCAAGGCGCTGCTGGTGGTCCTGATCTTCATGCACGTCAAGTACACCAGCGAAAAGCTGGTCAAGGCGGTGGTGCTTTCCGCTGTTTTCTTTCTGTTGTTGCTGCTGGGGTTGAGCCTGGCGGACTACACCACCCGCCTGCTGATGTGAAACTGCGATATACTCCGCCGTCTGTGAGAAAACTAAGTACGAGGTGACGCGATGGCGTTCTGCAATTCTTGTGGCGCAACTCTCGATGGTGGAGCAAGGTTCTGCACCAAGTGCGGCAAGACCCAGCCCGGCGCGGCGTCTGCCGCGGCAACTCCCGTTTCTGCGCCTCCCGGCGCAGCCCCGAAAAGCGGCAGCGCGCTCAAAATCATTCTGATCGTCGTGGCTGTGTTGGTGGGTCTCGGCATTTTGGGAATCGGCGCCGTCTCTTTCATCGGCTACCGCATCGCCAAGCACAGCCGCGTGCACAACGAGAACGGAAACGTGCGCGTGGAGACTCCGTTTGGGACCATGAATTCTTCTACCGATCCCGACGAGGCCGCCGGCAGCCTGGGGGTTGATTTGTATCCCGGCGCGGAGGTGGTCAAGGGCACGACCTCCAACGTGGCGATGGGCGCCATGCACAGCGCCACCGCGGACTTCGAGACCAGCGATGCCCCCGGCACCGTCGCCGAGTTTTATAAGTCGAAGGTTCCCAATGCCAATGTGATGTCGGCCACCGGAGACCACTACACCATCATTTCCACTGACAAGAAAAACATGCTTTCCATCAATATCGAACCGAAGGGCGGCAAGACCAGGATTCACATTGCCAGAGTCTCCGGCAAGATGGTCGGGGGCAGCGATTCGGATACAACTAACTCTCCACCCAGCAAAGTATGTGTGGGGCGGGCGCTCTCGCCCGCCGCTCTTGAATCTGATTTCGACTTGAAATTGAGTCCAGCTGGTGTTCTTGAGTTTGAGCTTGATTTGGCGAAGTTCTCTGGTAACGACGCACTGCGATTGAGTACTGCCATATCAGAGTTCTAAGGCGGCCGAGAGCGCCCGCCCACACCTACGTAAGAGATGTCGGACTCAATTACGTAGCAATCGCCAGTGCCGCCCGCAATTCCGACTGTGGATGTGGCCGCGCTCGAAGAGGCTTTACGCAAGAACGTTCGCGGCGATGTCCGCTTCGATTCCAGCAGCCGCGCCATCTACGCCACCGATGGATCCAACTATCGCCAGGTCCCCATCGGCGTAGTCATTCCCCGCGACGCGGA
Source organism: Terriglobia bacterium (assembly GCA_963698825.1). Classification (GTDB taxonomy): domain Bacteria; phylum Acidobacteriota; class Terriglobia; order Terriglobales; family Acidobacteriaceae; genus JAIQFF01. The sequence goes on from CAVOSG010000013.1 coordinate 24,966, forward strand.
TGATGTTATCGCCGCCGTCTCTCTCGCCCGCGAATTCGGCGCTCCACTTCTATGCCGTGGCAGCGGGACCTCGCTCGCCGGCCAATGCTGCAACGTGGCTTTGGTTCTGGACTTCAGCCGCTACATGGCCAAGATTGTGGAAATCGATCCCGCTCGACGCACCGCCCGGGTGCAGCCCGGCGTGGTGCTCGACAACCTGCGCAACGCCGCCGAGAAACATCATCTGACCTTCGGACCCGATCCGGCCACGCACGATCGCTGCACGCTGGGCGGAATGGTCGGCAACAACTCCTGCGGCGTGCACTCGGTGATGGCGGGAAAGACCGACGAAAATATCGAGGCCCTCGAAGATCCTCACTTATGACGGCCTGCGGATGCGGGTGGGCAAGACCAGCGATGGCGAACTCGAGCAGATCATCCGCGAAGGCGGCCGGCGGGGTGAAATCTACGCCGGCCTGAAAAAACTGAGAGACCAGTATGCCGATCTCATGCGCCAGCGCTATCCCAATATTCCGCGGCGGGTTTCGGGCTACAACCTCAACTACCTGCTGCCCGAAAACGGTTTCGATGTTGCCCGCGCCCTGGTCGGATCGGAAGGAACTTGCGCTACCGTGCTCGAAGCCACTTGCCGCCTGGTCGAGAGCCCTCCGGCGCGCGTGCTGCTGGTGATCGCCTATCCCGATATCTTCCAGTGCGGCGACCACGTGCCTGACGTCATGGCTCACAAGCCGATCGGGCTCGAGGGCGTTGACGACTTGCTGGTGGAGTACACGCGTCGCCGGGGCATTAATTCGGAAGGCGTCGCGCTCTTGCCCGAAGGCGGCAGTTGGCTGCTGGCGGAATTTGGCGCCGATACCGTGCCTGCCGCTGTCGCGCAGGCCACGGGCTTGATGGAAGCGCTGAAGCGGAGCCCCAACCCGCCACAGATGCGGCTGTTCACCAACCGGGAGCAAATCAAGCGAGTATGGGAAGTACGCGAGTCCAGTCTGGGCGTAATTTCGTACGTCCCTGGCGAGCCCTTGTCGTGGGAAGGGTGGGAAGATTCCGCCGTGGCCCCGGAGAAGCTCGGCAAGTATTTGCGCGAGCTGCGCCAGTTGATGAACAGCTTCGACTATCGCGGCCCGCTCTATGGACATTTTGGCCACGGCTGCGTCCACAACCGCATCAACTTCGATCTGCAATCGAAGGAGGGCATTGCCAAGTTCCGGAGATTCATGGAAGCGGCCACCGATCTGGTAGTCAGTTGCGGGGGATCGCTCTCCGGCGAGCACGGAGACGGTCAGGCGCGGGCGGAGCTTCTGCCGCGAATGTTCGGTCCGGAACTGGTTGCCGCTTTTCGTGAATTCAAAGCCATCTGGGATCCGGCCTGGAAGATGAATCCGGGCAAAGTCGTCGAACCCTATCGCATGGATGAGAACCTGCGGCTGGGCGCCGACTACAAGCCCTGGGATCCCGAGACTCACTTCCAGTTTCCCAACGACCACGGCAGCCTGGCGCACGCGACCTTGCGCTGCGTGGGAGTGGGGAAATGCCGCCGCGAGGAAGGCGGCGTCATGTGTCCCAGTTTCCGCGTGACTCGCGAGGAAGAGCACTCCACCCGCGGCCGCGCCCATCTGCTCTGGGAGATGACCGAAGGCGACATCATCCGCGACGGCTGGCGAGACGAGAATGTAAAGCAGTCTCTCGATCTGTGCCTCTCCTGCAAAGGCTGCAAGACCGATTGTCCCGTGAGCGTGGACATGGCCACCTACAAGGCCGAGTTTCTCTCGCACTATCACGAGGGACGCGTGCGCCCGCGCAGTCACTACGCTTTCGCCCACATCGACATCTGGGCGCGGGTCGCGTCGCTTGTTCCAGGGTTGGTGAACCTGGCAACGCAACTGCCTCTCTTGCGGGACCTCGCCAAGCTGGCGGCTGGGATGCCGCAGCAGCGCGCTGTTCCGGCGTTCGCTCCGCAGACCTTTCGCGCCTGGTTTGAAGGGAGGAAGACCGAAGGAAGAAAGAGCGAGGGGAGAACGACCGAGCGCGGGGCGCCTTTAAATCAAGAGGCAGCGCGGGTCATGCTCTGGCCCGACACCTTCAATAACTACTTCCTGCCGGATACTGCCAAGGCGGCGGTGGAGGTGCTCGAAGCCGCTGGATTTCGCGTTTCCATTCCCAGACTCCATTCTTTGCTGCGGCCGCCCGCTCTACGATTTCGGCATGCTGGACCGGGCTAAGCGCCTGCTGCTCAAGGTATTGGATACGCTCGCGCCGGAAATCGAAGCTGGGACTCCCATCGTCGTTCTGGAGCCCAGTTGTGCCGCCGTCTTTCGGGATGAACTCCTCAATCTGTTTCCCGACGACGCCCGGGCCCGCAAGCTATCGCAGCAGACATTCCTCTTAAGCGAATTTCTGGAGAAGAAAGCCCCCCACTTTCAGCTCCCGAACCTGCCTGCGAAGGCCCTGATCCATGGCCACTGCCATCACAAGTCACTGATGAAAATGACGGACGAGGAGTCCGTGCTGCGGAGAATGGGCATCGACTGGAGCGCTCCAGCGCCGGGGTGTTGCGGTATGGCGGGCTCGTTCGGCTTCGAGGAAGAGAAGTACGGCGTTTCGATGGCCATCGGAGAACTGGAGCTCTTGCCAGCCGTTCGCCAGGCCTCGCCTGACAGCCTGATCATCGCCGACGGTTTCAGTTGCCGGGAACAGATCGCTCAAGGCACCGACCGCCAGGCCCTGCATCTGGCGGAGGTGATCGCTTCCGCCCTGAAAGGGGAGATTGACGTGGACGCGGCGTATCCCGAAGCAGCGCAGGTCGCAAAAAAGCAGGCTGAACTGGATCGCTCCATGAAGCGGGCGGGGTTGGGAGTGGCTGCAGTCGCCGCCGGCGCCGCGCTGCTGTGGTGGCTTGGGGGCCGGCGGTAGGAATTGACCACGTGGAGACAGCCGCCCTCGGCTGTCGGCTCGAGCGTGCTCCCGTGCTCGTCAAGCCGCAATCGCGGAGCGGTGCTCCGCCGGACAGCCGGTGGCGATTGTCCCCACGTGACTGCTGATGGTTATCCGCTGCCGCACGAGCGAGGACGCTCGCGCCTACATTAAAGGCATTGTAATCAATAACTTACGTATTTACCTCCCGGTCTCTCCCCAACTCGCCGGAATTCTGGGACAATTGTACTTACCAATAGCTGGGCAATCCTACCTTCATGACTCCCCGGCGAGCAGGTTTTTATGGCTCTAGACTCTGAAATCACTCTTAATCTGCCTGAGACGAACCGCATGGCAGGGGTTGCGGTCGCGCCCGCGCTGCACGGTTCCGTTCTCGTCCTGATCCAGTTCGACGTCTGCGAAGAAATCAAGTTGGACGAGTTGCGTCAGATTTTTGGCGCTCGCACTCTGGATCAGCCGAACTTCAAGCATCCTGCCCCGGGATACGTCCGCTACCAGCGTCCTCCGGTGGTCGAGGCGATTGAGCCTCTGGTTCTGGACAGCGGCGAGCGGCTTGAGGGCCAGATCAAGTACTACGACTATGGCGTCTTGAGCGTGGTATTCGAACTGCCTTTTTCCGGTGACTGGGACGCATTGGTCCGCATGGGCAGCCGCTGGGTCTGGGATGTCGACTTTGAGAAGCACGCTTCCCGCATCGTGCGCCAGAAACTGGAGCGGGCGGCGCCGGCTTTGGTCAAGCAGTATCCCGAATGGTTGAGTGAGGACTATTTTATTTTTCATGTGCGGGAGATTGCAGGATCGCCCTCCGCCTCCGATGTTTGTGCCTCCCATGGCGGGAGCATCGCGCAAATCGTGCGCGGAGAAACGGCCCAGCTTTCCGATGGCGAGCGCAACGAGATTCTTCAGTCCCGCATTTCCTATTATCCGAACGATCTGGCGGTGATCGGCTGGAACGCTGCATTTCTCTACGACAGCGAGACCGGCGCGGAAACTGCCATTCAGCTCCTGGAATACGCCAACTCGCAGCTGCTCGAATTCCGCCACTACGACGAACTGCTTACCCGCGAGTTGGGGATCGTGTATGCCGGCCTCGACAAAGGCACCGGAATGCTGGCCCGCTGGCGCCTGGCCCGGGCTGCCACCAAGCTGCACACCGTTCTGCTGGATGTGAACGAGCTGACCGAGCGCGCCGACAATGCCATCAAGTTTCTCAGCGACATGTTCTCCGCCCGCCTGTACAAGCTGGCGGCAGCCAAGGTCGGCGTGCCGGACTACAAAGACCTGGTCAATGAGAAAGTGCATACCGCCGAGGACCTATACCGCTTCATGGTGGACCAGTTCAACCAGAGCCGGGCCTTCGTGCTCGAACTGATGGTGGTGATCATCCTGGTCATCGAGCTGGTCTTCCTGTTCGGCGGCAAAGCTTGAAACCTGTAAGCCACGAAGCGACCCGCTCGTTTCTGGGGCCACCAATCATTTAGCATCATTAGGAATTGCGTGTCGCATCGTGGTTTAGGAGCCCGTGCTTACATCACACTCATAGGAGACTCATGCGAGGACTCAAGGACAAGCGCGTCCTGATTACTGGAGGCGCGAGCGGAATCGGAGCCGCCACCGCGGCTCGCTTTTTGGAAGAAGGCTCGGCCGTGGTGGTTCTGGATCGCGATCCTAAAGGCCGCGCGCAAATCCACGCACAACTGCCGCGACTTGGCCGGCACCGTGGATGCCGACGTCTCCAACCTGAAACAAGTGGAAGCGGCTTTCGCCGAAGCCGTGCGCCTGATGGGCGGTGTGGATGTCCTGATCAACAATGCCGGCATCAGCATCCGCCACAACTTTCTCGACATCACGCCCGAGGAATGGGACAAAGTAATCGCGGTCAACCTTACCGGCGTCTTTTACATGGCACAGACCGCGGCCCGCCACATGTGGAAGCGCGGGAGTGGCGTGATTCTGCAGACCGCATCCACCAACGGCTTGATGGGCTACCCCTACTATGCCGACTACAACGCTACCAAGGCTGGAGTCATCGAGCTGACCAAATCCATGGCGCTCGAACTCGCGCCCAAAGTTCGCGTCTGCGCGGTCGCGCCCGGCTATGTGCTCACTCCCATGCAGCGCGCCGAATACACCGACGAGATGTTGAATGCCGTCAATCGCAAGATTCCGCTGGGCCGCCACGCCCAGCCGGAAGAAATCGCGGCCCTGTTCGCGTTCCTGGCATCCGACGACGCGGCTTATCATCACCGGCCAGGTTTACACGATTGACGGCGCCGAAACCGCTGGAGGCCTGGCCAGCCGCTAAGGTCAAGCGGCCAGTCGCTTGAAGCCGTGAGACTTCTGATCCTCCTTGGCAACTGGATCGTTCCGGTCGTTGATAGAATTGGTGGCGAGTTCACGGAGGCCGCCATGAGGCATTTCTCGCACGTGCTCGCCCTGTTGCTCGTTTGCTTCCCTCTCTCGTCGCAGAATCCTCCTCGCCCGCTGTCCACGGCCGATCAGAACTCTATTCTGAATCTCTACGATGCCTTCGGTTACCAGAAGCGCGGGACCATCCTCGATTGGGGTTTTTCGGCGCTGGTCCGTTACAACGGTAAAACCATTCTCTTCGATACCGGCAATAGCGCCGAAGGCTTCGCTCACAATGTGAAGGCACTCGGGGTGGATTTGCAGAAAGTGGATATTACTGTCCTATCGCACCGTCACTTCGACCACATCTCCGGCTTCGACTACATGTTGAAGGTCAAGCCTGCGGTGAAAGCATATCTGCCCGCGGACGAGGCACTGGGCGCGCCCGTACACTTCACCGTCTCGCATGACACGAAAGAGTCGCTGGCGGGCTTGCCGCCGGAGCAGTTGTATTTCGGAGGCAAGACCAATTCCATCGACTACAAACCCGGCGAGCGTTTTCACGGGGCCAACGCGGAATTTGTAGGAGAAAGCCGGGAAATCGCTCCCGGCATCTACCTCATCGTCACCCGCTCGGTCATGATGGGAGATTTCAGCGCCTACCCGCCGAACGAGCCTGGACATCCTGACCTCGAAGGTTTCCCCGAACTTTCGATGGCGCTGAAGACCCAAAAAGGCGTTGTCCTGATTACAGGCTGCTCGCACAGCAAAGTCGAAGAGATCGTGCGTGCGACCAAGCAGTATCTTGGGAGTGAGATCGAGCTGGTCGAAGGCGGATTTCACTTGTTTCCATACGACGGCGACTATATTTCGAAGATCGCACGGCAGATGAAGGATGAGCTTGGGGTTCGGCGTGTGGCCCCCGCCCATTGCACCGGCAACCTGGCCTTCAAGATCTTTCGTGAGGTTTATGGCGAGAATTACGACTACGCGGGTGTAGAGTCCGAGGTGATGTTTCCCCACTGACTGCTGTAGCTGGTGTAATCGCCGTTTACACCAGTTGGCTCCCAAGTAATCCGTCATCCGGCCGGACTCTACAAAAAAGAAGTGGACGCTTTGCCGCAAGAACGGGTTTACCTCAAGTTTGTGGTTGGGAGACCAGGCGCGCCTGGGGCGGGGTTGCAGGAGCCGGATCGTTTGACGCAGGGGCTTCGGGCTGAGGCGACTGGCCGTTCTGGTCCGAACTTCTATCGCCCGGGCCCGCGCCACCTTCCAAATTGAAATGTAAGGCATCGTGGTTCAAGCTTGGCGTTATCGAATAGCTTGCCGACGAGTCGTAGTCATACGAGGCGTCCGGATTGTAGGGTGGCGGATTGTCGTACACGCGGTCAGGGTAATACTGGTAGTAGTTGTAAGACGGCCACGGCGAATACCAATAAGGGTTGTACCACCAGGGATCCCATCCATATGCCCATCCGGGCCCCCAGTAGCTGCCCCAATACGGCCATCCCCAGCCAAAGCCGGTGCCAAAAAAGCCGCCGCCCCAACCATAGCTATATCGGTGGAACCCTCCAAAACCGTTCCCCCGCCAGCCGTTCCCCCTCCAACCTAGACCGCTGCCAAACCCTCGATTGCCAAACCCAGAGAAGCCGCCAAAAGAATTGAAGCGCGAGCCGCCGAATAGATGTGTGCTAGATCCGAATCGCCCGTTCGAAGAAGATCCGAACGTCGAGCGGCCAAAATGCGATCCAGCGAAAGTCGAATTGCCGAAAGTGGATCCGCCGAAGTGCGAGCCGCTGACACCTGCTCCACCGCGAATCGAGGCGGATCGCGAAGCCGTGCCCACACTGGAACCCGCCCGTGACGGGCCAAAGCTATGCCAACCGCTTCCCGGCGCGACGCTGTTACGGGCGGAGAGGCCGGAAGGCGCAAAGCCTCCCGCGCGTCCTACGCCCGAGTGCGCGGAACCGCCGCCGTTGCCGAACGAGTGCCACTGCCCATCATTAATCGCGGAGTGAAAATTCGACGAACGATTGCCCGACGAACCCCAATTGCGGCCGGATTCGAACCCCCGGCTTCCTCCGCTCATGCCGCGTGAAGCACTGAATCCGCCATACGCCCCTCGGTTCATTCCTGAGCGGCCCGCGGTTGGTCCACCGCGAAAACCTCCGCCCCGGTAATTGCTTCCTCCGCTGAAAGCGCGCGAGCTCCCGAACGAGCCGCCCCCACGATATCCCCCGCCGCCTCGGTAAGAACCACCACTGCGAGAGGAGCCGCCGCCACCGCCGTGGAAAGCCACCGCCTCACCGGAAACCGCCGCCCCCGCCCCCATGGAAGCCGCCCCCACCGCCGCCGTGAGACCACCTCCGCCACCCCCGCCGCGAGAACCGAAAGCCAAATTTGGTGTAAGAGCAAAGCCGATGACGGCAGCGAATGCGATGAGTGACCTTACAAGATTAAGTCGGCTCATAAACTGTCCTTCCCTTCGGAGCGTGGATGCGAACTGCCAATTGCGGCGTTCGCAGAATCTGGTTGCCGTGGAAAGCCGCGCTCCTCGCGGAAACCACCGGAATGAAAGATGCAGTTCGAGTGCCACTTGCTGCCAGAAAAGTCGGCCATCACTAAGCCTACTGTTCTCAATATTTCAGACAATGCGAGAGCATCCCAGACGCTACGATTTCAAAGTGGACTGCTGGCCCAATTCCACCAGGGTGGTGCTTTTCGGCCAGGCATGCGCCTGGGGAAGAGCATTCTGATTCTTGCCGGGCAACTTTTATTCGTTCCCGAGGGTTCAATGTAAGTAGAAACAATATGATCCATTCGGAGGATGAGTTTGAAAACGTCGCAATTTCTTCGTAGCCGAAAATGCGTCGCCCAGGTTGGAGCTTTTCTTGCAGCCGTGGCGCTGGTGTGTGCCGCAGTGCTGTCAGTCGGCGCTCAGAGCGGACCCTTTAGCCCCTATCAGGATGAGAGTGATGGCGTCAGTGCCGGTGGAAAGTGGATGGAGTTCCACTCCGAAGACAAGATGACCGGCGCCAAGAAGGTCCGCTATGAGCTCCTGTCGGACAACTACTTGAGAGAAGACCCGGACTACAAGCCACGAATCCAATTCACGTGCGCCAATGGCAAGTACACCGACGCCGATTTCAATCCCGGCATCCGGTTAGGCCCGCCCAACCGTCCCGGTTTTTGGGGACAGCCGCAGATGGAAGTCATGGTGAGAGTCGACGACGCGCACAGCCACCACGGCTGGAACTGGATTCGCAACCGTTCCCTCTCCATGGACAAAGGCACAACTCGCGAGTTGATCGGGGCTCACATCTTCAAGGTGGAGATTCGCGGTCGAAGTGGACCGGAAATAGCGGAATTTTCGCCCTTTGGTCTGGATCTCGCCCGGGTGAAGCAGGCCTGCGATTTGACTCCGAGAAAGCCCAGCAAGGACTAAGGCGGCCGCCGTTACGCGTATGAGCAAGTTGAGTGCGCTGATTGGTGGACACTCCAGCATCTGCGGGCGGGGTCTCCTAATGATGCCAACGGAAACCTGGAAGGGACGAGAGTGAGACCCCTGCTACGCACAGCCCTATGAACACGACCAGCAATCGATCTTGCCATCTGGGGCTGAACTTGACACCATCGTCGCCCGGTCGCCAACTCTTCGATCTGAAGCTGAATGTTTTCGCGGTGAGCCCGTAAAACATCGCGTAGACGCCAGCCACGACACCGGCCCATGGCAATAAGTTCGCCCACAGCCGCTGGACCGGCAATATCGAGCTGGTCAACAATTCTGATCCTGCGCCCGGCATTTGGAATCCCAGGATGCGCATGACAACGCAACAGGCTTAGCTCAAACCACCCGGATAGCTCTTACGCGCCGGGGGTAATCTTTGTCGTCGTAGTGTCCTCGCATCCCGTTGTCGGCAAAGTCGACGTAGCGAGCCATGTCCGTCGTCGCCTGAGTAGAAGACCAGTAGTCACAGTTGTCGGGGAAATCGTTGGGAAAGCCGCCGAGGCCAGCTAGCTTGAGGTTCGAATACATCTGTTTCAACTCTTCAAAGGAGGGCAGAAACCAGTCCTGAATTCCATTCAGGCTGAAGCTGGTGCAGAGGTCGGCGGCGATACCCGGCGTAGTGCATGCTTTCTTGATGTCGAGCGTGTTTTGCCTTCCCGCGCCGATGGCGCTCTCCTGCGCGCCCGCCAGAGGGATGCGGAAGCTGCCCCACTTTGCCCCGGCGCTCTGGTCATACGGAGCGGCTTCCAGATATCGCCAGCCGTCGGCCTGATAGTTGGGGTTTACGTAGAAGATCAGTCCGCCTGCCGGGCCGATGTCGCCTGGAACATACTCTTGCTTCGACAGCCACACCGCCATCTCGCCCACGCCACGATTGGCCCAGAGGTGGTACGGGATCAGCTTGACCGGCGCGGCCTCGGTCGCGGGCGCGCTGATGTTCTTTGCCTGACCGGCGAGCACAGTGGCGCCTCCCAAAAAACTTGTCATCTCGGGAAACTTTCAATCCGGCGCTGGTGTCGAGTAAGGCCGTCAGAACTTTCCCGCCGGCAAAGTCGGGCCACTCCGCGCAATAGACAATGGGGCCGCGCTCGATCGCGAGGCGGCCGCGGTTGTCCCGCACGCTGGTGTGGGCAAGCACGTGCCGCACTTCGAATGGAAATTCGATCTGTACCTGGTCGCCCTGCCGCCATGTCCGGGCCAGGGAGACATACCCTTGCCGGTCAGGCGCCGCGGATACCGTCTTACCATTTACCGAGATCACCGCCTGCCGCTCCGCCCGGCCCACATATGAGTAGAGATCGCTGGGGACAGGTTGTTCGCGCACCCAACCGGGAATTCTCAGCTTGAGCGTTGCTGGCGCGGGCTGCTTGGCCAGAATCGTGATCTTCGATTTGCCCTCCCACGGCATCTCGCTCTCCATCGACAGCGTGACTTCCTTGCCGTCGAGTTTGAACGCGGTCTGGCTCGAAACATAGAGGTTGACGAAGAGCTCGTCGCCGCGCTGCGCATAGATGTATTCCGGCATGGACGCCATGAAGCGCACCAGGTTCGGGGGGCAGCATTCCAGCGAAGCGTGCTGCCAGCGCAGCGTTGCGGCCGTCGGATGCGCTGGCCAGACGGTTCACATAAAAGAAGGTGTCCCCGGCCGCGCCGACTCCGTCGATTGCGTTGTTGTACATCGCGCGTTCCATCACATCGATGTACTTGCTGTCGCCGGTGGCCAGGAACATCCGGTGGTTGAAGGTCGTGAACATGATGGCGGCGCAGGTCTCCGCGTAGGCCGATAAATTCGGCAGGGAATACGGCTGTCCAAAGCCTTCATTGCCAGTCGAGCCGATGCCGCCAGTGATGTACAGCTTTGTAGTTACTGCGTCGGTCCAGATCCGGCTGGCCGCGTCGAAGTAGTCCTGAATTCCGGTCAGTGTTCCCACATCCACCAGGGACAGCATCAGAGAGGCGCCGTTGACGGCATGGCCCACCGCTTCGCCCTGCTCGAGCACCGGCTTGTAGGATTGATTGTGCCGGCTGCGATCGAGGGAGTTGCTGAGGCCGCGAATGTCGAGGTAGTGTTTGGCCAGATCGAGATACCGCTTGTCCTCGGTGACACCGTAGAGCGCGAGGCAGTTGATCGCATCTCGTTCGCCGCCGGAAAACGGCGGGTTCGTAGTCTGGTAGAGCTTGTAGATCGCGTCCGCGGCGGGGATGGCCCGGTCGAGCACATCGCGCCTCCCGCTGGCGATGTAGTAGGCCGCCGCCACCTCGAAGTTGTCGTTACTCGGACCTCGACCAGATTCGTCTTCGAACCCCATCGCCTTAATAGCCGATTCCACCTGCGCTTGCAGCTTCGCATCCGGATAGGTTTGTAGCGAGTAAATCGCCGCCTGCAAGACGTTGTTGCCGAAGGGACTCTGCCTTTCCTGGAACTTCTGAATCTCGAAGGGAATCGTGACCTCGGCATTGCGCCTCATCTTGGGCTGCCAGAACAAATCCTTCAGCATAACTTCGTGGAAGTGCTTTGGCTGGATCGGGTAGGCGCGCGGCCGATAGCCAACCGATGAAAGGACGGGCGCTTCCGCCGGCGCTTTCTTTGCGGAGGATGTCTCGTCGGCGTAGACAGAGGCGCCACTACCGACTCCGAGAGCTAGCGTGCCCGCAGTGGCAGAGACTGCCTTAATGAAACCTCTTCGATTGACAGTAGTATTCATGCTCGCAGTCTCCATTCCCTCTCACCAAATTGTGCGCAGTGCCCGCGACCGGCGGATTTCGCGATCCGCAGTGAGTAGCGGCAGCCCTTCAACCAGGGCGGTCGCTGCAATAATACGATCTGCGGGGTCCTTAGGGTAGGCCGCCGGAAGTCCGAGGACGCGCACGCATGCCCGGCCGCTGATCGGCAGAATGATGAACCGAGCCTCGACTTCGTGCAAGAAGGATTCGAGGCTGATGTTGAGGCGAATGCGTCCCTTGTTCGAGAGAGTGGTCAATTCCAGCAAGCTGATATCGGAGATCGCTAGCCCTTCGCCGTTCTGTCTCGCCCGGTTAATTGCGGTTCGGGCGTTCCTGGATAGCCGGGCCTGATCAAACGCCAGCCAGACGACAACATGGGTGTCCAGGAGGATCACTTGAGATCGCCCCATTCTTCGTCCGAAATCGCAGGGGACACTATGTCGCCCGCGATCACACCCTTGCCGGCCAGAAAATTGTAGATACCGTCGCCGTTCTTGTCAGCGGGTACGAGCTTAGCCACCGGCTTGCCGTGTTTCGTGATGAGCACCGTTTCCCGCTTGGCTTGAACTTCATCCATGACGGCAAGGCAATGTATTTTAAAAGAACCTGCTGCCATTTTCTTCATTTTTAGCATCCCTTGATCATAGTCATTATACCATGGTCATATTCTGAATTCTCGCTTCTCTCACGTGGGACCTTGGGTGTGATTTCCCGAAGAACGGCGCGTGAAGACGGGAGCAGGGCGAAAGCGTAAGATACGGTGCGATTCGGAGGATGACATCTCGATGCCGCAAGCCACGACACCCAGGATTACAAAAATTGAGGCCTTTCAGGTAGACCTGCCATTGCGAGAAGGCAGCTATAAGTGGTCGGGCGGGAACTTTGTAGAGGTCTTCGACTCGACGGTGGTGGCTGTCCACACAGACACGGGCCTTAGCGGCTACGGCGAAGTTTGCCCGTTAGGTCCGGCGTACCTGCCGGCTTATGCCCGAGGGGCACGCACCGGCATCGCGGAACTGGCGCCATACCTCATTGGCGCGGATCCAACATCACTATCGCTGATAAACGACAAAATGGATCGCGCCATGCGCGGACATCCTTACGTGAAGTCCGCCATTGACATCGCCTGCTGGGACATCCTGGGGAAGGTTTGCGGTCAGCCGGTGGTCACGCTGCTCGGCGGGCGTTATGGCGACTCTTTCCCCCTGTATCGCGCCATCTCACAGGAGAGCCCAGAAGCGATGGCGCGGAAAGTAGCGCAGTACCGCGCGGAAGGCTACACGAAATTTCAGCTCAAAGTGGGCGGCGATCCGGATACGGATATCCGGCGCATCCACGAAGTAGCTGCCAAGCTGAAAACCGGAGATGTTCTGGTGGCGGACGCCAACACGGGGTGGACGCAGCACCAGGCGATTCGTGTGGCCGATGCGGTGCGGAACGTGGACGTGTATATCGAACAGCCCTGCGCCAGCTATCAAGAATGTTTGGTCGTGCGGCGCCACACCAATCGCCCCTTTGTGTTGGACGAAGTGGTAGACAGCCTGGGCATGGTGGTCGAAGGCATCCGCGACCAGGCGATGGATGTGATCAACCTCAAGATCTCCAAAGTCGGCGGGTTGACCCGAGCGCGGCAAATTCGTGATTTGTGCGTTTCGCTCGGCATCGCTTTGACCATTGAGGACACCTGGGGCGGCGACATCACCACCGCCGCGATTGCTCACCTCGCTCACAGCACGCCGCCGGAGTACCTGTTCACCTCGACCGACTTCAACAGTTACGGCACGGTCAGCATTGCCGAGGGCGCGCCCCAACGAAAGGATGGCCGACTGGCGGCCGGAAACCTTCCGGGGCTTGGAGTCGATCCCAGATGGGACGTCCTGGGCAAAGCGGTGCTGTCGGTTTCATGAGCACCGCGGATGAGCCTGGGGCTTCAAATGAGCATCGTCTGGAATTGAACAGGTGGCCCACTCAAGCCCGGTTTTGTCTTGAGTGGGGATGTTCTCGTGGCATCTAAGGTCCCGTTCTAGTCGCAACCAACGCGACTGGAATGGGCCACCGGCGGTCTACCCAACACAAGGTCCCTCGACTGCGCTTCGCCTTCGCCATGCGAAGGCAAAGCTCCGCTCGGGATGACAGAGTTGGGCGCGGTTCGCGGTGCAAGAATGTGCCTTGACAGGGACGATTGGATACAGTATACAAACTCGGACGACTCACTTCGCAACTCTCGCCTTGCAGCCGATGCCGAGTCGATAGTCTTCCTCCAGGGGGTAACTGTGCACCGAATCCTTCGCATTGCATTGCTTGCCGCGGCGGTGGTAGCCAGCGGTTCGAGTCCCGTTGCAGCCCAGCAGCATCCGCGCCTCTTACCGATGCCGCCAAGGACGCGCGTTGGGCCACTGAAAAAGAGCTTGCGTCGATTGCCGTCATCGACCGCAAGGTCATGATCCCGATGCGGGACGGAATTCGGATTCCGGCCGATATCTATCGTCCGAAAGACACCTCGCAGAAATACGCCGACGATCTTGGTTGCGCACGCCCTACAACTTCAACTTCTGGGACATCGCAAACGGTGTTCCGCGCGACATGACCACGGCGCGTCACGGCCGTAAAACACGGCTACGTGTACATCGAAATGCAGGAGCGCGGCGAGTTCTTCGCGGAAGGCGAATGGGACGTGCTCGGCGGGCCACTCACCGACGGCGATGACGAAGTAGCGTGGATGATCAAGCAGCCGTGGTCGAACGGAAAAGTGGGCACCACTGGCTGCTCTTCGACCGCGGAATGGCAATTGGCGCGTGGTGGCGCGCAATATTCCCGGTTACGCGGCGTTCAACGCGCAGGGGTTCGGCTGCGGCGTGGGGCGCATCGGTCCGTTTTACGAGCAGGGCAATTGGTATCGCGGCGGCGTCTTCATGATGTACAACCTCACCTGGTTTTACGGCAATCAGAAACCGCAACATCCCATGTTCCCGCACGATATTTCGCAGGAGGATTTGATCCGCCTGTCGCAGTCATGGGACCTGGCGGCGCAAGACCCGCCGGTGGATTGGTCGAAGGCGTACTGGCATCCTGCCCTTGCAGGACATCCTGAAGAAGGTGAACGGACCGAAAGGCGTGTACGCGGACGCAGATGCCGGTGCCGCGGCGGCGGCAGAATGATCCAGCGGACCCCGAATGATCCCGCGTGGTACAAGGGGGCGCTGTATCAGGACGACAAGAGCATCAACGTTCCCGGCCTCTGGTATACCTCGCTTTACGACATCGCGCTCGCGCCCAACCTGGAGCTCTACAACTTGGTCCGCAAGACGGCAAAAGGCGAGCGCCAAGAATCAGCAATGGCTCATCATCGCTCCCGTCGGTCACTGCGCATTCACTCGCGCGACCGAGCATACGGTGGTCGGTGAACGCGATATGGGCGATGCGCGCCTTCCCTATCAGGACTTCATGTACGCGTTTTTCGACCTGACGCTGAAGGGTCAGTCGCAACGAGATGATGGACTAAGATGCCCAAGGTCCGCTACTACACGATGGGGAACAACAAGTGGAACACGTCGGACACGTGGCCGCCGGAGGGCGCGCAGCCGATGACGTTCTATCTTTCGAGCGGGGGGCGGGCGAACTCGCTGGCGGGCGATGGCAGCCTGGTAGCGAAGGCTCCAGCCGCGGACAAGCCGGATGCTTTCAAGTACGACCCGATGAATCCGGTGCCAACACTGGGCGGCTACCGCGTGGGCAGCGATGTGTTGGGGTTGGGCGGCTCGTTTGATCAGCGCAATATCGAAATGCGGGACGACGTGCTGGTCTACACCACGGAGCCCTTCGCCGAGGCAACCCAATTGAGTGGTCCGATCACGCCGACGCTCTACGTATCGTCGGATGTGAAGGACACCGACTTCACCATCAAAGTGATGGACGTGTATCCCGACGGCCGCGGCTTACAACCTCGACGAATCGATTCAGCGCATGCGCTTTCGCGATGGCTATGACAAACCGCTGGTCTGGATGGAGCCGGGCAAGGTCTACAAGATGTCGTTCCAACCGCTGGTCACGAGCAACGTCTTCCTGCCCGGACATCGGCTGCGCGTCGAAGTGAGCAGCAGCAGCTTCCCCCGCTTCGAACGCAACCTCAACACCGGCGGCCACAACTACGATGAATCGGATGGCGTGGTCGCGCATAACGCGGTGCACCACTCGGCGCAGTATCCATCGTCGGTGACGATTACGGTGGTGAAGCCGCCGGCATCACACTGACGCGAGCGGCCTACGCTATTATCGACAGGTGGGTGGCCCATTCAAACCCGCTTTTGGCTTGAGTGGGCTTCCCACGCGTCAGCAGCCCCACTCTAGTCGCAAAGGACGCGACTAGAATGGGCCACCAGCGGGGGCTTACTGCGATGATTCGGGTTGAGCCGTGACCTTGCCGTCTTTCGCCTCGATCCGGTAAGGCTTTCCTCCGAAGGGCACGTTACGCAGCGTAATGTTCTCTTTCACGGCGGAGTTCTGGCTAACCACAGGCTGAAAATCTGGGCCGACGTCAACCACAGACTCCAGGCCGATCACATCCAGCAACGCTCCCCACATGTAGTGCGGATGGTCGTCGCAGGTTCCGTCGGTACTCTTGTAGGTCTCGCAGTCGACGCGGTGTTCGGTCCAGTTGCGCATGAAGAGAGCCACGTTGCGCCGCGCGTATTCAGCACGGTGCTCGGGATCGGCGTACTTTTTCATGCCGAGCCAGACGATGTAGTTCGCCGGCCCCCAGATATGTCCGTGCCAGTATTCCTGCTCGGGCCACTGCGGGTCATCTTTGGCGAGCGTCGGAAGAAGCCATGGCAGCCAGAACTTGTCTTCGCGGTACATCCAGGCCAGCGTCTTCTCCGCGCGGACTTTATCGGCCGCCCCGGCGGTAAGAGGATAGAAGTTCATGGGCGTGAGGCGCGTAATCCAGTCGCTACCCGGCTTGCCGGGCGAGAGGCTAACCACGCTCAGTTGAAGCGCCGCGGGACCTTCATCGTTGCGAAAATAATCGATCGCTATGGGATACGCCTTGCCGGCCTCCGCTTTCAGTTCGACAACGCGACGTTCCTGATTGTCTACCATCCAATCCTTCACAGCCTTGCCGTTGATGGAAATGCGGACATAGTCGCTGCCGCCAATCTTGAAGCGATACGCGCCGGATTCCGGAGCGGTGAACTCTGCCGTGATGCGGGCGCTCCAGCCGGTGGCCGGAACCTTGTCCGCGGGGCTGGCCGATTTCCAGTCGAATTCAAGCTGCGCGGCATGCTCGCGCCCGACTTCATTCAGCAGGCCGCTGTCGGAAAAGTACCGGACGTCGAATCCGGATTTGAATACCGACGACGCCTTGAGAGGATCGCTTTCCAGCGCGGGCGTTTGCCAGTAGCGGCTGCAGTAGATGCCCAGGTCTTCATTCCACAGCCGGTCGTTGATACGTTTGTTCATGGCCGCCTGGTCGCCCTTGAAACGCTGCGCGTCGGCGGTTTTGCCCAGGGCGGTGGCGATGCGGGCAAGGTACTCGGCGTCCATCGCCCAGAGCGAACTCAAGTCGACAGCATCGGCGTTCTGCGTGTTCCCGACCAACATCGTATCGTGATAGGGAATGTTGTCATCCCATCCGGTTTCATACTGCGCGCCCTGCCAGTAGCGTTGCTCCGAGCCCCATTCGAGCAGGCCATCGTGGTTCCCGTCGCGCGCGGTCATCCACCAGTCGTGCCAGCGGACCAGGCGCGGATAGACCTCGGCGAGAAATGCGTTGTCGGGATGGCGCTGCTGCATGGTCCACACGGTCATAGAGCCGACCGGCGGCATAGAGCGGTGGAGTGTATCGTAAACTCCCCGTTCGTTGAACCAGTGCGCGAAGCTGGGCACGCGGCCATCCGGGGTCTGGAAGGAAAGAATGCCGCGCACCGTATCGCGTGCGCTGGCCGGATCCTCCAGGCTGCTGAGCAGGCCGTTGAACAGGTAATCCCATACGAAATAAGGAGAGAGGTCGGGATTCTTACCCATCCACCAGCCGCGGCCGATGGCCTGCACGATGCGCTGGTTGTCATTGGCGTAGAGGCGCGTGTTGTTCAAATTGTCGGCGATCGGGCTGAGAAAATCGCCCCAATCACCCTGCGCCGAAATGCGCTGGGCGGAGTAACGCTTTTGTGCCGCGGCCAGCGTGGTCTGCACAGAATCGAGCGCGGGCAGCGGGCCGACTCCAGCGACGAACTTCGTCGGCTTATCCGGGTCGAGATTCAAAGTTACGTCGGCATAGTAAGTAATGTTGGCGCGAACGAACGCGGGCGAAGGGCTGGCATGGAAAGCGAAGGGAATGAATTTGGTGGGCTGCTCAACGCCGTAACCGTCAAGGCCGTCTTCCCTGGCCATGTAGACGGCATGAAAGTGCGGCCAGGTGGTGCCGGGAAACCGCAAGCAGAACCGCAACTTTGCGATCCGATTCCAGCGTGGCCACCACGGCGCCGGGGCCGCTGCGTCCCCAGGTGAACTTGATCGCGGCTCCGTCATGGTGACAGGTGACCTGCGAAAACGAGAAGTCCGGCGCGGTGGTGGCGGGCGGAGTGAGCGCGGGATCGTCCCCACCATAGCGCGACTTCTGGCTGGTCTCGTCGCAGACCGGATTGATCAGGAAGCCGGTCGCGTCATCGACGATGAATGCGATGCCATAGGGTGCGTCCACGAAATAGTTGCCGATCTTTACTTCCGGACCGGGGCCGGCCGCCAAACTCAGCGAACTGGCAAGCAGGAGCAAGAGGCTACCGAGAATGGAATGTCTCATAGGGGTCTGTTCTGCGCCGAAATCACGTCCGGGAATATACGGTATGCACACTGGGAACACAACTTGGCATGGAATCCCCGGGTGCGTAGCGCGGGAGATTCGCTTGACGACTAGCTCGGAACGCGATATATCTATTTCCGACTATGGCGAAGCGATTCGATTCATATTTACCGTTGTCCTCGGCCGCTTTGCACATCCTTCTCGCGCTTAGCCGGGGAAGATCTCCATGGCTACGGCATCATGCAGGAAATCACAAGGCAATCGGAGGGTATATACAAACTCGGCCCCGGAACCTTGTACGACAATCTGCAGAAGCTCATCGATAGTCGATTGGTTCAGGAAATGGGACCACGCCGTGGAGACAGTGATCCTCGAAGGCGCTATTACCGCCTCACGGATGCTGGACGAGATGTCCTCAGGGCCGAGACTGAGCGCCTGACCCAGGTTGTCCGCGATGCTCGCTCGCGTCTGGCAGTCCCAAAACCCTAGGAGGGTCTGATGCTCAGGCGTCTATACCGTTGTGCCGTGAGTTTGCATCCTTCCAGCTTTCGCCGGCGTTTCGGAGAGGAGATGCTCTGCATCTTCGATCAGCAAAGGGGGACGCTGGCTGCACTCGGTGTAATGCTGGATTGCGTGCTTTCGCTGCTAAGGCAGTGGACATTACGACCACACATCGGGACGGAGCTGCCTGCTGTTCCTCTGCTTCGTCCCGCGGCGGACCCTATGCCTTCATTCGAAACACTCGATCCGTTTCGGCCTGGCGCGTCAGCGATCATTCACGGCGCGTTGCTCTCGCTGATTCTGTTCTACATGACCATTTTCGCAATCCCTTATAGCTGGAATTATGACTCGAATGTGCGTATACCGGGGAGCGCTGGCGATCCACCTCAACCGCTCAGTCGGGATTCTACGAAGGCATCTGAACCACTGCAGATCGATGTAATTCCCACCGAGTCAGCCGATCCTCAGAGTAAGACCGTCGCATCAGGTAGCCCTCGTGCTGCTGCTGCGCCGGTTCGAACTCGCGGAGTGAGGATCTTGCTTGATCCATATGTCGGAAAATACATTTCCAACTACCCAGCGACGACGATTTCGATTCAAATCGAAGATGATCCCATCAGAGGCGATCACCTCTCGCTTTCGCTGGCTGCCGCAGGACATCCAAGCTTTGCGCTCTCCCCTGTGTCCCAAGCGAAGTTCCTTGTCGTCGGAGCCAAGGACAGCTACGTGGACTTCACCGCTGACGCTCAGGGCAGGGTTTGCTGCTTGTCTTTCGTTGTGAACGGCAACGCCATCACCGCTCAACGTCAGTAGCTAGCGTCTAGGTACTTCAGTCAGGCGGGTGGCCCACATCTGTCGGCGACCCTCCTAGCGGGCGGAGCGTCAACACTGGAGTGCTCATTTCTCACGCCTTTTGCAAGAGCCTTGAAAGCTATACTTCCCCGACGCAGAGGTCGAGCCACCCGCCAGACAGCGGGACTAAACGCAAGGTCCCTCGACTTCGCTCGGGATGACAGAGTTGGGGTTGGGTGGAATCAAGTGGGGAACGAGGCAAGAATCACAATTCGGCGTAGCGCCAATTTTTAGCCGACCCTATACTCTCTGGGACGAAGAAGTGAGCTGAAAAAATGCCTACTCGGAAGAAATGGATAGCCCTCGTTTTCGCCGTCTTGGCTGGGATACCGTTCAGCGCCTCCGCCGAAAACCTGACTTTATGGTTACGAGATAACGGCGCCTCGACGCTTGCCACTCGTGTGGTCGATCACTGGAACGAAACTCATCCCGCCGATCACATCACACTTACGCTGATCCCTCACGAACGTTATATTCCCACCTTTACCGAAGCCCTGAAGGGAGGTAAGGCGCCGGATCTTCTGTCGCTGGATTTGATCTTGATGCCCGACTTCATGAAGGCGGGGTACCTGAAAGACATCACCGACCAAATGGCTGGGGATCCTAATGTGAAGAAAGTTGTGCCAGCGCATATCGAATTGGCGACGTACAAAAAGCGCCTGTATGGTGTTCCTTTCGTGGTCGACGACTCGCTCCTCTTTTACAACAAGGCGCTGTTCAGAAAGGCGGGGCTCGATCCGGAAAAGCCTCCGACCAGCAGCAGTGAAATCGTTGCTGCCGCCAGAAAAATCAGGGCGCTGGGCCCGGATATCTACGGATTTTATTTTTCGGGCCTCTGCCCGGGCTGCAATATCTTCACGGTCGCGCCGCAAATGTGGGCCGCCCACGGCACGGTTGTTCTGCCTGCCGGTTGCGAGGCGGAGCCGCTCGCAGGCGCGTCGATCGGGCAGGTGCTGGAGGCCTACCACACGATGTGGACGGAAGGTCTGATTTCCCAAAGCGCCAAAACCGATCCGGGCGATCACGTATTGGACGTTTTCAGAACCGGAAAAATCGGAATGCAGGCGGGACCCAACTACGTGGTTCCCCGGCTGAAGGAAACAGCGCCCAACATGGACTTTGGCGTGGCTTTCCTTCCTGGGCCAAGCCAGGGCGAGGTCTCATCGTTTGCCGGCGGCGATGTTCTCACCATCCCGGCCGGGGCGAAGCACGCCGCCAAGGCGCTGGCGTTCCTCAGTTGGATCCTTACGGATGACGTGCAACTCAACGTCTATGCAAAAGCTGGAAATATGCCATCGCGAACCGATCTTGCCAGGAATCAATATTTCGCCGCCGATCCCAGGCTGACCAAGGCAGCCGAGGCCCTGGCCATCGCTCAGACCCCGTGGACGTTCCATTTCAACGAAATGGCAAGCGCCAATACAAGTCCGTGGATCGAGATGCTGCAGACGGCAGTCTTTGAAGGCGATATCGATGGGGCGATCGCTAAGGCCAGGAAACGGATGAAGCAGATCCAGTGCAACTGACTTTACCCGCGCGAGAAACGAAACTGATAAGCCGGTCGAGAGGCCTTCGGAAAACTGATAGGCAAATATGCTCCATCTGCGTCTTGCATCGGTCTTTTGCCTGTCGCTACTCCTAGGGGCGATCTCTGGCCAAGCGACACAACCACCGCCGAGTCCATCGGACCTGCTTCAGCGCGTCCGCAGCCGGCTGCTGGCCGATATGGGCCGGCAGTCGCGCTACACTTGCGCGCAGAACATCGTCCGCCGGTTCTACCGCTCAGACTCCAAACAATCCCGCACCTGCACCGAATTCATTGCGCGGCAAGCTGCGCGGAAGCATGATCCGCCGCTCACCTCGTGGGACCACCTGCAACTCGATGTGGCCATCGCCGATAACCGCGAGATTCATTCCTGGCCGGGCGCGCCAAAGTTTGCGGAAGACGAAATCCGCGGCCTGGTGGGTAACCAGGGACCTTTCGGAAGCGGGGATTTTGCCGCGTTTGTGGTGGGCGTTTTTGGCGGTCCGGCCTCTGTGAAGTTTGAGAGCCGGCACAGCGTAGAGGGGCACACACTTTTTGAATACACCTTTGCCGTCGCAGAGAGCGCCAGCAACTATAGAATCGCCGACTCAGGAGGGATAGCTGCGACAGCTTACAGCGGATCGTTTCTCTTGGATCCTCAAACCGAAGACCTTGTCCAACTCACAGTCCGCACGGCGGAGTTGCCGGAAGCTACCTACGCCTGCCAGGCAGTTAGCGAAATTGAATACGAAAGAATTGGCATTCATGGTCATGACGTGCTCGCGCCTCGCGAAACCGTTCTGCGCACGATTTATCGCGATGGCACCGAAGCAGCGGGCGTGACCTCATATTCGGGATGCCACGAATATACCGGCACGTCGGTGCTGCGGTTCGACATTACTGACCTTGGCACCGCAGCCGCTGCTCCCCCTCCAGCCGCAAGTCCGGTCCCGTCCGGGCTCTTCTTCGATTGCCGAATTGTCACGCCGATCGACTCCGAGACGCCGGCCGGCCGCCCCATTGAAGCTCTGCTTAGCGCTCCTCTGCGCGGCCAGGACGGAGCCATCTTGGCTCCCATCGGTGCACGTATCCGCGGACGGTTGGTGCGAGTCGCGGAGTATAAGACCACGCGCCACTACTTTGAGATTAATGTGCGCCTCGATTCCGTCGAGGTCAACGGATCCGAGTTGCCGCTCTACGCTGCTTTAGCCCACGACGCGGCGCCGCCGGTAGATGCCTCCGCGCGCAATGACCGCGGTGTTCGGTTTTCCGACCTCCCCATGCTTGCGCAGAGGAATATAGGCGTATTCCTTTTTGCCGTGGAACATCTCCACATCCAGCAGTTGGATTCCAGGTGGCTCACGATAGCCCCCGAGGTTCGCTCGGAGATTGGTAAGGAAACACAAGCAGAAGCGCTTGGCACGACGCTGCAAGTGTCCGAGAAAGAGGCTGCGCAAGAGTTCATCCGCGCGATTCACTACTCGCAGCAAGCGTCCGACCTGCTGAACGAAACCCCTCCGGCCGGTAGCCTCGCAGACGATCCGCGGCTTCCGGAAATCCTGACCTATCGCCGAAAGGCAATCGAGGTGGGCAAATCCGCCGACAGGGACGTCCTCAACAACCTGTATCCGGAACTGGGAGACGAATTTAAAGACAAGTTTCTCGAGGGTCTAGCCTTGTTCGTTCATGGGTGTGAGATGCGGTCGAAATTTGAAGGCGCTGCAAGGGGAGAATTGAGCCGAAGCGTACTTCTGATGGATGAATGGACCGCCTGGTACAAGGCGCACAGCGAGGCCGTCGAAAATGCTGTTAATCTCCGCGAACTCGGTCCTAAATAGCTTTTTCGGTCTTGTAAGTCCCCACCCTGAATTTCGCATGGAGCACCCGGCAGGGGTTCTTAGATCATTGGCATGACCAAACGCGCATAAAATTCTATCCCGTCCGCACATTTTTAAGGCAAGGATGAACTTTTTGCCTGCCGATCCCGAATAACCGGGTGTGAGGCGCGTCAGTGAACGATCAGGAACTATGGGACCAGATCCGCCGCGGTGATGCGGTTGCGTTCGACAGCTTTTATCGTGAGAACGCGCCTCGTGTGCAGGCATTTCTGCGGCAGTTCCTGGGGAGCCGCCAGGCCGCCGAAGACGTCATGCAGGAAACATTTACCGGCATATGGCAGCGGCCCAACGGATTCATGGCCGAGCGGGGAACGCTTCGAACCTACCTCTTTGGAATCGCGCGAAAGCGCGCCGCCGAATGGTGGCGAAAGCAAGCTTCATCAGGTCTGCCCGCAGCGGAAGAGACCGGCGTGGCCAGCGCTGAGAATGCCTCGCTGTTCAATGATGCTCTGTCGCGGCTTCGACCGGAACAAAGAGTACTGCTCTGGTTAAGAGAAGTCGAAGGCCAATCCTATTCGGAGCTGGCTGAGATTCTTAACGTGCCGGTTGGGACGGTGCGGTCGAGGCTATTCGCGGCCCGGCACGAACTTAGAAAGCTCTGGCTTGGCCCGAGGCCGGGTCGGCAGGAGGAGCCATGAAG
Organism: Terriglobia bacterium; assembly: GCA_963698825.1. Lineage (GTDB taxonomy): Bacteria > Acidobacteriota > Terriglobia > Terriglobales > Acidobacteriaceae > JAIQFF01. Next base: position 48,690 of record CAVOSG010000013.1, read on the forward strand.
TGCGAACAAGCGGCGGAGCTCGTATCGGCAGTCTGCGATGGTGAATTGATTCCGCCAGAGGCTGCGGAACACATTGGCGAGTGCCGGGAGTGCCATGCCCTGCTCAACGAGTATGTGCGGATCGGTGCTGAGCTGCGCCGCGTGGCTAGCCTGGAGATGTCGCAGGCGGTTGCGGCGGGAGTATGGGAAAAGAAGGGGTGGAGGTTCTCCGAAATTTGGCAGAAAGGATGGGAAACAATGCGAATTTCCAAGCTGGTTTTTGCAACCTTGGTGTTGGCTACTTTAGCTCTTGGTTCGGGTCTGGTGATGACAAAGGTACGCGCTCAAAGCGCAGGCTCGGTTGTGGCGCTGACGATCACGCCTAACGGCGGAGAGGCAGGTCGATGCGCAGTTTCGATCAGGGACCCCAAGTTCCATCGTTGTGCCGCAGTGGAGATGGTCAAGCCGGGATTTGTCGAGTACGAGGTGCAAGTTCTCGGCGACGAAGGCGGCCGCGTGCAACTCGGAGTGCGTGCGGGATTCGTGCCCCGTCCAGGGCCCGAATCCTTTACGTTTTCGGCTGCAGAATTTGCCGATGACCCCCAACAGAAATTCTGGTTCGAGCCGGGGGAGAGATTGCAGGCCGAAGTCCCGGGATTTGGTTTGCTCACAATCACAGGCGAATTTATGGACCACATCCCAACGACTCTTTCCCTATCTGAAAACAATCAACTGGAACCGAGAGCGAACGAATTGCGCATCGTGTCGCCGCTGTTGCTGTGTGACAAGAGAATTGTGTTCGATCTTCAGAGCATGACTATCCTGGCGGATCATGATGGCGAGGCGGTGCTGGTGTATGAGCCCGGCTTAGGACGCTACATTTTTTCCTTGACGCCGCTGCGAGGCGCCGTAAAGGGTATCGTCGACGAGAGCCGGATCAGCTACGAAGTGGATGGCCATAAGTATCAGTTGCTGACGGGCGCTCCGGTTACACGAGCCGATCACGTTTGGGTCTTGCGCCAGCCGCAATACAAGTTGTCCCAGGACGATCCATCGATCTCCGATGATCATTCCCTCGGAGGAACCGTTGACCTGAAGAGCCTCGGGGACTTGGAGATATCAAACTAGTTGTTTGCCAATCGCTAGGTCGTAAGGGGCACGACTATTCGCGCCCCTTTTTTGGCGGGTGACCCTCATCTGTCAGCGATCTTCCTCTACCCAAAAAACCTGAGAGTCAAAACCCTGGAGTGCCCCATTTCTCGAGTCTTTTACGAAAAGTCGGACTCATCCACGATCACCCATAGGTGACAGATTTGTTCTTCGAGCGAGATCCCACGTTTGCCAAAAGCGGGCAAACATGGGGCACCCAAAGGTTGAAAATGAATGCTCCTTTTGAGATTTATGCTTTCCCGGTGCAGATGTGGGCCACCCGCCCCAAAACCGGGGCACAGCGTTCTAGAGAACTTCCGCTAATCCAGCCACTGCGGATTGCGAACGGTGCCATCGAAGCGGTTCGAGCTCTTGTACAGCTCGAATTCGCCCTTTTGCGCGGCCTCGGAGGTCTTGGCCAGGAGTCCGGCAAGCTCGGCCTCGCTCAGCGGTTTGAAGTTACGAGCCACGCGCAGCGCCTGCTGCAAAATCTCCATGGACTCGCATCCGGTGATCACCACGCTGGTGGGAAGATTCAGGGCAAAGCGCAGGCAATCCTCCGCCTGGACCGTATTGCTCTTTAGCAGGACGCCGCCGCCCAGCGGCTTCATGCCCAGGACGCCGATATTTTCTTTGACCAGCACGGGCAGAACTTTTTTCCCGAAGCTGTCGTAGTGCGCGTCCATGATGTTCAGCGGCATCTGCACGCTGTTGAGCTTGAATTTATGCGCCTTGGCGGTCTCGATCATCTTGAGGTGGATTTCCGGGCTCTTATGCCCGGTGAAGCCAATGTAGCGGAGCTTGCCCTTCTGCCGCGCCTCGATTACTGCCTCCATGGAGCCGCCCGCGGCGAAGATGCGCTCCGGGTCGGTGGGCCGAATCACTTCATGGAACTGCAGCAGGTCCACGTGGTCGGTCTGCAACCGCTTCAGGGACTCGTCGATCTGTTTGGCTGCACCGGCCTTAGTCTGGCTGTCGAGCTTGGTCATCAGGAACACTTTCTGCCGGTACCCGTCGCGCAGCGCATTGCCCATGCGGATCTCGCTGGCGCCGCCGTTGTAGTCCCAGCAGTTGTCCATGAAGTTGATGCCTTCATCGATCGCCGTGCGAATGAGGCGGATGCTTTCGTCATCGCTGAGCTGGGAGTGCCCAATGTGACCTCCGCCCAGGCCGATGCAGGAAACCTTCTCGCCGGTGTTGCCCAGGATGCGGTAAGCAATGCCATTCTTGACCTCGGCCGCCCACACATGGGGAAGGAGGGTGCTGACTACAGCCGAGCCGATGGTGGTTTCAAGAAAACGACGGCGGGTAAAGCCCTTTTCGCCCTTGCTCGAGGAATCGGATAATTTCATGGCAACCTCGCAAGCCAGAGATTTTTCAAATGGCGATGTGCCGGCAATCAATGGGTCTTGTTGAAATCAGCGACGCCAATCTTAATGATCGCGGGCGTCCCAAAGGTTCCACAGCCGTCGCACCAAACCATTGCCTTCGTATTGGACACGGCTTCCGCCCAAGTCCCATAGACCCGGCCTCCGTAGGCCGTGAGCCAGGTATAGTCGCCGAGGAACGTGTTGTGACCGACAAACGGCTCGGTCGTCCACGCGTAGTTGGTGAACGTAGTTGCCCCGTCGGTGGAGCGCGCCAGGGTCACCCAGATCTTAAGATTATCCGGATCGGCGCGCCGATCGTAGAACTCCACGTAGACGTCGCCGTTGGTGGGGTCGACCGCGAGCCACTGATAGAACTGATCGTTTCCATCGTGAATCGGATCGTCGTTCACTCGAAGCGGCGGCGACCAGTGCTCTCCATGATCGGTGGAGCGCGAAAGAAAGACATCCGCGTCGCCGTTGCGGCAGTCGCTCCAGGTCACGTACAAGACTCCCGTTCGCTCGTCGATTGCGATCTCGGGAAGGCCCATCACGCGCTGAATCCCGGGGAACGATGCCGCGCCGCCGAAGTATTGCGGCCCGGTCTGAAAAATTGGGTGGGATGGCTCAAATGTCTTGCCGCCATCGCGCGAGATCGCGAGCACGGTATCGAGCATGTCGTTCCATACTACATACTGCGTCCCGTCCGGGCCGACCGTGCCCAGGATCCCGAGAATCGCGCCCGTGTCATCGCGCGGAAACCCAGCGTGGGTGCTGATACGCCACGGTTTGTCCCAGGTCTTTCCATGGTCCGTCGAGCGTGTGAACAACACGATGGATTTGTCGATCTGCCAGTCGATCCAGGCCAGGTAGAGGTTTCCGCGGTAGGGACTATTGGGCTCATTGTCAGCCCAGATTCGCGCCATGTCCTCTTGCTGGGGAGCAGCCTGGCCGTTCGGCCATACCAGTACCGGGGTGGCGTCGGCGTCCCACGTCTTGCCGCCGTCGGGAGAATGTCGAACCCAAATTCCGTTGCCCCGGGCGTTGTGCCCCCAGTAGCCCGGAGTCCCCAGCTTCTCGATTAGCTGATAGGCCAGAAAAACATGCCCACGATCATCAAAGGTGATGCTCTTGTTCCCGCCCATGGAGCTTTTGCCGGCGGGGTTCACTAAGGCCCAGGTGTGCCCTGCATCCGTCGAATATGCCGCTTTGCCGCCAACCGTCCCACCGTAAGCCATCACGATCTGATTAGGGTTATAGCGGTTGATCGCGATGATCTCTTCGTTACCCATCTCGCCCGGCGGTGAAATAGTGATGACTTTTGCGCCGGGGGCCGGTTCGAGTTTCATCTGCGCCGCAACTGGACCTGTGGTGACGATTCCGATTGTGCTGGCTAACAGCAGAATGTGAGCGATGCGGTGGAAGATGATGCCCTCCCAGGGGACGGAAGTCCTCATTTCAACAGCAGTGGATATTGTATACACCTTCTTGTCAAGGGGAATTCTAGGGCGGGTTCGATAGTCGCCCCCACTCAAGCCAAAAGACGGCTTGAGTGGGCCACCCGTCATTGTTATTTGACCTTCAACATCGCGTCACTGAGGCCTTTTTGGGCCATCAGCTTCTCAATGTCGTTTACTTCGATGGGGACAAAGGCCGAGAGATTTTCGTAGCCGCTCTCGGTGATGAGAAGCATATCTTCCAGGCGGATGCCGGTGTGGTCCTCCTCAATCCGCATCTCGGGCTCGATGGTGAAGATTTGGCCGGGCTCCAGCGGCGCGCCGGCCTTGCCCCCAACGTCATGGACCTCAAGGCCGACAGAATGTCCTAAAAAGTGCGCGTCTGCCGATTGGCGGCGATAGTTCTCCACAAACGTCTCCGCCGCCTTTTTGATTTTTGGATCTGTGAAGTGGTAGGAAGCCATGATCGCGTCCATCTTCACCACCGCGGCCTTGACCACCTCTGCCGGCGTCAGGTGAACCTTGATCGAAGTCATCACCGCCCGATAAAGCTGGAGGTAGATCTCATACGCCTCGCGTTGTCTGGGCGTGAAGTGGCCATTCGCCGGAAACACGCGGGTGACGTCGGATTGGTAATACTTGTAGTCGGGAGCATAGTCGAACTGCACCAGGTCGCCATTCGCCAGAGTCGCGGTGTTGCGGTAGTAGTGCGTGTAGTAGGTGTTCTGGCCGGTCGCAATCAGCGCAAAATAAGCGCCGCCGAAGGCGCCATGCTTCTTGAACACGAACTCGGAATCGGCTTGCAGTTCGTACTCTGCCCTCCCCGGTTTCGCGTCGCGCATCGCCTCCATGATGCCGAGGCCCGCGATGCGGGTAGCTTCCCGCATAACTGAGATCTCGCGCGCACTCTTGATGGCACGCAGGCCGTTCACGATCGGATCGAGGTCCTTGACCTCCGACTGTGGCGCGGCTTCCTTCAGTTTCGCGAGGAAGGCGGCTTCTCGTGAATCGCGGCCATCCCAGGGGTCCTGCCGGTTGGCCGCCCACATTCGCGTTGGGTCGCCCTGCGACTGGCTGCCCAGCACTTCGGCGGCGTAGGGCGTGTAGATGGTGCGGTGTTCCCCGGCGATTTCCGCAATCGCCTTGCCGAAGTCCGCGCTGGGCAGTGCGCCGTCAACGCCAAGCAACTTTGCGGCGTCTGGTCCAGGGTTCATGCCCGGGCCATACATGCTCTGGTCCTGCCTGGCGGTCCTCTGCTCAAGATAGACGGTTGTGGTCTTAGCGCGGCCGTCGATGATCACGCGCGCTCGCGGCTCAGTCACGCCGGTGAGATAAAAGAACTGACTGTTCTGGCGGAACGGCATTTCGCCCGGAGGCTCGGTCGTGCCCAGCACGATGGCGACGCCGTCTCCGATCTGCGCCATGACCTGCGCCCGGCGAGCGGCAAATTCCTCAGGAGGAAATATCTCGGAACCACGGAATGCCGGGCTGCGCCGAAAGCGGCGCTCCCAGCAGAAGGACGAACCCAATCAGGCATGCATATCGCTTCATCAAGGCCTCTACGCAACGATTGTGGACGAAACATCGCCATTACAGTAACACCGGGAAGCGCCGATAGGTCTTGCGGCACGACTGAAGTCGCACCCTTTCCGAAAATGTGCCCGCCCTACCTGGAACGCGGCCGCACTATCTTTCCCGCCAAGCGGCAAACCCGCACTACGCGATAGAGCGGAAAGAGCGGCCCGGGCAACCGCACCGCCGACCACTCTCCCGCGCCCGGAGTGACCAGAAGCCGCCACCAGAAAGAAACCCGGTCTCGCCACCGCTCCCTCAATTTCATCATCAGGCGGAAGTAAGCCATGGATTCCGGATCGAACTCTTCCTCCGCCACCATCAGGTGCACAATCCGCTGCGCGAGGACTGCCGGCCTCTTCATCTCTGTTCACGCCGAGTTGGGCCGGCAACTCTGCTCCAAGCAGACTCTCGGCCAGCAGAAATGTCACAGCCACGATGCGCGCGATTCCGAGTCTCTCAGCCTCGGTTTGCAACGCATGCCAGTCGAGGGCCCGCGATCGCGCCAATTGGGCAATGTCCCACAGCCAGGAAATCTGCTTCCATGCATGTTTGGCGGCGTGGACACACAGCACCAGCATCAGGTCCTGATCGCAGAGCGTGCGCAACTTCTGCCCCTCTACCGTGACCACGACCGCGCGCGTGAAAAAGGCGCCCACGTCGAAGCCGATCGCGTAAAACCGGGGAAGGATCTGCCACTTGATTTCGAGCAGATTGCGTCCCCGCGCGCCGTCAAAGGTGTATTCGTATCCGGATTTGAGGTAGTCGCGCTCGGCCGCTTGTGACAACCGCAGGCCCGGTTCGTATCCCAGCTCCGCCAGCGCCGTCTTGATCCGGGGCAGATCGCCGGAGCGGACTAAAAAATCCAGATCGGAGAACTGCCGCAGCGCAACATTTCCATACAGCGTCTCCGCCAGCACGGGCCCTTTGTAGGGCAACACTTCCAGGCCGCGGGCCTGCAGATGGCGGTGAATGTTGAGCAACTCGAGGGTCAGCCACAGCGCGCGGTGCGCGTTGGCTTTGTCGGTCTGGCGCAGCGTTTCTAATTCACCCGATTGCCTGGCATCTACTTCGGCGGACAGGCGACGATAAACGAGTGGCGTGAGGCCATGAAAATCCGCGAGGTGTACCAGTCGCACCCAATCCACGCCGTGGCGGAGAATCTGTTGCATGCGATCGGAGAGGTTGCCCGAATCCTGTCCGCAGCAGGCCAGAATCAAATCAAGCTCTGGAGTGAAAATGGGAGTGTATGGACAGCTCAAGTCAGGCAGCCGGGATGGCGCAGGTTGTGCCAAAGCGATGGTCGTCGTTGACGGCTCTCGATTCGGGCCGGGAAATCCTCTGGCGAAACTATAATACAAAGCGCTTCTATCACCGGTTTACTCGCACTGTTCTCTCGCGCAGATGCGCGTCCATTGGCCGATGCGACAGGTATCCGGCGACACAATACAGATCAACATTAGGTCTTTCGCTCCGATGCACGGTGGTTTATCGTGAAATCGGTGGCCAAAGGCCTCGTCCGGCGGAGAACTGTGCCGGTGCGCGGCGACTGTCTTGGCGAAGACGCGATCGAGCACAATGATTATTCATGGATCCTGAAACACGAGACTACGGCCGGTGCAGCCTGGCAGCCGAGGCGCTGCGATCCTGGGGTGTATTGCAGCTGCGTGCCACCGGGCTCAGCATGCTGCCGACGCTATGGCCGGGTGATGTTCTCACCGTGCACTCGCTCAGTCCCGAGCAGGTTGAGCTCGGAGAAATCGTGCTTTACACGCGCCACGGCCGTTTCTTCATTCACCGGGTGACTAGAAGAAGTTTCACGCTGCAGGAAACTTGTCTCATCACGCGGGGCGATTGCATGTCCGAGGATGATCCGCCAGTGAGGAGAAGCGAACTGCTGGGAAGGGTCACGGAGGTTCAGCGCTCAGGTTCCGCGTTTCGGCCAGCGCGAAGGCTTTCCTCGTCGCGCCGATTCGTGGCTTTCATGTTGTGCCACTGGGGTCTTTTCCGGCGAGGTGCGTTGCGGGTATGGAATTATCTCCACGCAGACGATGAGCAGGCGGATGCCGCAGTTGTACGAGCAGCATAAGAACCAAACAGAGGCCGGGGAGACTTCAATGCCGCGCCACGGAGCCGCCACAGAGTGAATCCGAGTTACCAGATCACGGTGGAGATCGGGGGGATGCCAATCCTGCTGCACACCCAGGACGACTCCTTCCGGCAGTTGCTGGCCCGCCGCTATGCCGGTTTTGTCGAGAGCGCCGCGCGTCCCCGATACGAGTTTGATATCGAACTGGCCACTCCGTCGCGCCCTGCTCCCGACGAGGAAGTCCGAGTGGAAATGCAGGACGGCACATGGCAGCATGCGCCGCGGCGACTTCCGCGCCCACTGGGATCCCAGCGCCGGTCGCGGCCATATTCGGCAGTCAGCCAACCCTTATTCCATCGATTCGGTCCTGCGCATCGTGCACACTCTGATCCTGGCGCGGGAGGGCGGTTTCCTGTTGCACTCAGCCGGGGCCATCCGCAACGGCCGGGCCTTTCTCTTTTCTGGAGTGTCCGGCGCCGGCAAGACGACCATCTCTCGCCTGGCGCCTCCGGACGTGACGCTGCTCACCGACGAAGTGTCCTACATCCGCCGCAACGAAGGAGACGCGAGGCTATCGCGCGTGTGGAACGCCCTTTGCCGGGGAATTAGCGCGGGTCGGGGAAAATTGCTCCGCCCCTATCGAGTCCCTTTTCTTCCTCAAGCAGGGTCCGGAAAACAAAATCGAGCCTCTTTCTAAATCCGAAGGCATCCGCCGCCTGATGAGGAACATCCTATTTTTTACCGAAGACGCTGATCTGGTACAAAGAGTCTTCCAGTCGGCTTGCGCGTTTGTGGAGCGCGTTCCGGTGCAGCGCCTGACCTTTGCTCCAGACTCGCGAGTGTGGGACATGATCGGGTGAAACTGAAATGACGGAAAAATACATTGCGAAGAGTTCCGCCATTGCCTCTCGCCTGCTGGGCGGCGAGATGATGATCATGTCGGCCGCCGATTCCACGTTCTTCACCCTGAATCCGGTAGCCACAGTGGTCTGGCAGGCCGCCGATGGCCGTACACCGCTCTCTGAAATCGTGACCGATCATATCTGCGCTGAGTTTGAAGTGGATCCCGAAACCGCGCACCGCGACGCCGAACATTTCGTCGAAGAACTCTCCCGCCATGGCATCCTCCTGATTTCAGAGCAACCCTTTCCGGAATCAGCCGCCAGCCCCACGGAGGCGGCGTGAGCCTGGCACAAGTGAGCACGGGGCAAGTGAGTCTTGAACACTCGGGCCTGATGCAGGAGATGAACCAGCGGGCCCTGGATCTGGGCGTGCCCATGTCCGTGCACTTCGACATTACCTACCGCTGTAACGAGCGCTGCGTTCACTGCTACCTCGATCACGACGATCACGGCGAAATGACCACCGCCGAGATCAAGCGTGTGCTCGACGAACTGGCGGCCGCCGGCACTTTCTTCCTGACCCTCAGCGGCGGCGAAGTGCTGATGCGGCGCGATTTCTTCGAACTCCTGGAATACGCGCGCCGATCTGATGTTCGCGGTGAGAATCAAGACCAACGCGGTAATGATCGGCGAAGCGGAAGCCCGGCGCATGCTGGAGCTGGGCGTTGACCAGATACAGGTCAGCATCTACTCCCACCGCCCCGAAGTTCACGACGCCATCACCAAACTTCCCGGGTTCGCTCCGCCGCAGTATCCAGGCCATCCGCTTTCTCAGCGAGCAGGGACTGCGGGTCACGATTGCCAATGTTCTAATGACCGCCAACATGCGCGACCACGCCGGAGTGCAGGCGCTGGCCCGCGAGCTGGGCGCGCAATACACACTGGACCCGACCATCACTCCGAAGATGGACGGCGACACATCCATCCTGAACCTGCGAATTCCCGGCGAGGAATTGGGCGAGGTATTTCACAACCAGAGCCTGGTGGGAAATGTCGAAGAGTTTTGCGCCCCGCCCCCGGTCCCCGGCGAAGACGTGATGGAAGGATATCCCTGCAGCGCGGGTCACACCCTGGCCTACATCTCGCCCTATGGAGACGTCTTCCCCTGCGTGCAGTTTCCCCTGCCCAGCGGCAACGTCCGGCGGCAGAAATTTCTCGACATCTGGAACCACTCCTCCGAACTGAACGAAGTCCGCTCCATTCGCGCCCAGGATTTGCCGGTGTGCTCTACCTGCAGCCATGTCGGGACCTGTACCCGCTGCCCCGGCCTCGCCTACATGGAGGGCAGCATGCGCGGACCGTCGACCGCCGACTGCGAGAAATCGTTCCAACGCACCGGAATCCGCTCCGCGAATATGCTTCGTTTGGGCCGGGAGCAGGACCGGACCGGCGCCGCAGGCCCGTTGATCCAAATCCAGTCAGCCGTGGCCTGAGCCGAAGTTACCTTGGTGTACGTTCCGGCATTGGAAGCGTTACCGGATGTGCCTCTCGAACGTAAAATCATTAGAACCTTCTAATCCTTATGGACTCCGCCGAACAACCCATTGACTCTGGAAGGCGCAGCACCCGCATCCGCGCCCAGATTCCACTTCGCGTGACCAGTCTGGACCCGGCGACCCCGTTCTCCGAGTCCGGGCACACGCTGGTGCTCAACGCCCAGGGCTGCGGGGTGCGGCTTTCCCGTCCGCTGGAGCCGGGGCTGGCAGTTTCCCTGGATGACCTTCCCGCCCGCCAGGGTGTGACCGCCCGCGTCGCCAACTGTGTTCCGCTGGGCGCGGGAGGCCAATGGTGGATGGTAGGTATCGCGCTCGACGAACCTGGCAACGTCTGGGGGGTTCATCCTGCTCCCGCTGATTGGGGTTCGGAAGCCGCGAGTGCCACGGCCGCTGCGGCAGGCACCCCCGCCAAGAGTGGCGAGTGGCCTTATCGCCAATTCTCCAGCCGCGGCGAATTCCACCCTGGCAAGAAATAATTCCTATCTGGGAAGGGCACCGAGTTCACTCGTGCCGCAAAAGGCCTGGAGGACTGCGGCTTCAGCCGCTGAGGTGGTATTCGCCACGAGCGTACCTCAGGCGCTGAAGCGCGTCGCGTGTCAGCGGCTGGTGGCACGACTGAAGTCGTGCCCTTCCCCAAACCTGTTCGAGACCTCTGGGCTTAACACGGAAATTGCCAGGCCCCGCCGCTGCCCATAAGAGGTCGCCTCGGTCGGGATGACAAGTTCTACCAATTCGTAATCGAGCCGTCCGGCCGGAAGTAGGTTTGGGCGCGGGCGGTTACCGGTTCAGTGATTTCTGCGATCTTGGTCAGCTTGCTTGAAGTCCAGCTCAACCCCCAGACCCGGCCGCTCGTTGGGATATAGCTTTCCATTCTTGAAATCCAGGCACACGGGCAGGTGCGGCAAGGTGCGGCCTTCGTAGTTGTACTCCATCAGCACGGGCGCGGAAAAAGTTCCCAGGCTGTTGACCAGCGCCGCGGTCGCGATGGGCCCGGTGAAATGCGGAACGATGCCCACAAAATGGGTTTCGCAAATCGCGGCAATCTTCATCATTTCGGTGATGCCGCCGACGTTGGGCAGGGTGGCGCGGACAAAATCAATGTCGTGATCTTCGACCAGCTTGTTGAAGTCCCAGCGGTTGCCCCACTCCTCGCCCGCCGCCAGCGGCACGTTCACTTTCTTGCGCAGGATGGGAAGGTCTTGCAGGAAGGCTTCGGTACGGACGGGATCTTCGACGAAGAACGGAGCCAGGTCTTCGATCTCGTTACATCCCCGGATGGCATCGGCCAGGTCGAAGCGCTGGTGGAAATCAATGAGCCAGTCGCCATCTTTTCCGACGCCTTCCCGCGCCTGCGTACATTCGTCGCGCAGGTGGGTTACTCGCTCTCTGGTGTTGTAAGTGGTGTTGGGCGGAAGGTCCATGGCGCCGAAGCGGAAGGCTCGGTAGCCCGCTTCGATGGTGGCATGGGCGCGCTCCTTGATGCTCATGCCCGCGGTGATGCCCGGAATAATGCCGGCGGTGTTGTAGCACTCGCAATAGTTGCGCACCATGCCGCCCAGCAGCTCATGTACAGGCAAGCCCTGCACCTTTCCCTTGATGTCCCACAGCGCTAGATCGAGCGCGCCGATCGCGTCAGTCCTCTCGCGGCCTGCAGGATAGAAGAAAGCGCGGTTCATGTCCTGCCAGAGCCGCTCAATGTATTGTGGGTCGCGGCCGATCAACCGCCCCGCGGATTGCGACAACATGTCTTTCGATCCGCCTTCGCCGATGCCGGTGATTCCAGCATCCGTCTCGATGGTGACCACGACATCGCTCTGGTTGAAGAGCGGGTTCGGATTTGGCGGCAGGTAGACGCGCACCCGCGTGATCTTCATTTTTGGAAGAGCAGCGAAAGCAGGCAGGGCGCCGGACGCGCCCACAACGGCCGCCGCTGCCAGAGAACTGAGGAAGGTCCGCCGGTTCATGAAGTCGCACCTCTGCGCTCGTATCGGTGCGAATCTTACGCAGGCAGGAAGGAGCAAGTCAAAAAAGGCAGGTGCTTTGTGAAGGGCGCCCGTCGTCCAAATCAGGACTTCATCAGCTTGGAGAAGTAGCGGTTGTCGTAGAACATCGTGCTGTTGTGCACGAACTCGAGGACCTTGTGCATCTTGTCGCGGTCCTCACGATTCATGTCGTTGAAGTGGATGGCGATGCCCGAACCGGGATCGATGCGCACCACGCTTCCGTTGGCCTGCAGCCGGCCGTCATCAATCGAGAAAATTACTTTCAATTTTGAGCCAGCGGGCAAGAGGGCGCTGGTTTCCACGTAGCATCCGCCCAGGCTGACGTCGATCAGGTTTCCGAGCACGGGCACTTCGCCCTCATGGGGCCGCAATTCGATCGTGACCCGGCACTTCATGCGCGGATACAAACGCCGGTTCTTGCGCGAAGGCTGCTTCTGCTTTTCGATGTACATGCGGCGGTCGGCTTCGGCCAGCAGCGCTTCCGCGTCTTTTCCATCTTCGGGATACAAAGCCTGCCCCACGCTCAGCGAGAGGATGTCTTCGCTGCACACTGCTCTTCCGGCCAGCCGCGCCAATTCGCGCAGGCTCTCCGCTTTCTTGGCGGCCGCTTCGGCGGTCAGGCCTGGCGCCACGACGACAAATTCGTCTCCACCCATGCGCGCCACGTAGTCGTAGTCGCGGCAACTGTCTTTCAAGGCTTGCGCGAACAGGCGCAGCACGCGATTGCCTTCCAGGTGTCCGAAGCGGTCGTTGATCTGCTTGAAGCCGTCCATGTCGCTGACCATGACCACCAGGGAAGTGGTGTCGCGCTTGCAGCGGGCCAGTTCGCGATCCAGTTGCAGGAAGAGCGAGCGGGCGTTGGGCAATCCCGTAAGGTAGTCGGTGACCGCGGAGCTCTCGGCTTGCTCGAACTTCAAAGCATTTTCGATGGCCAATGCCATTTTCGAGCTGATCGCGAGCAGAATGCGCAAGTGATCCGAAGTGAAGGCATCAGTTTCGGCGTGATAGAGGGCCAGTACACCCACCACCCCGGCCAGTCCTTCCAGCGGGATCGCCAGAGCCGATCGCAGCGTACTGAACTTGGTCGGGTCGTTGAGGTATCCGGGCTCCACCGAAGGATTACCGTTAATAATTGGCTTTCGGTTCTGCGCCACCCAGCCGGAGAGGCCGCTGCCCAGCGGAATGCGCAATGAGGAAAACAAGCGGTGATTGTCGCCGCTCACTAGTTCCGGAACCAGTTCCTCGCCTCGCTTTACGTAAATCGCGATTGCGTCGTAGGGCACCAGCCGGCGAAGTTTCACGGAGAATACCGACAAGGTCTCGCCCAGACTGAGCGAAGCGCCCAAGTCTTGGCTGAGTTCGAACAGGGTTTGAGCTTCCTGACGCGCAGCCGCGATTGACGACAGAAACGTAGCTTCCTGGCCGGGCGCGTCCTTGACCGTGATGTCTTCGAAGCCTGCCGCCGGAGCCGCTCCAGCTTCCACCTTCATTTCGGTCGACAGCTGGGCCACCGGTTCGCGTCTGAAAGTGGACTCGACCAGCTTCTCCAGTTGGCGGTAGCGCCGCTCGAGAACGCTTACTACTTTGGGGTCGAACGACTTTCCCGACTCCGCCGACAGCCGCTTCATCACTTCTTCGAGCGGCAAGGCCCGCCGGTATTGACGATCGGAGGCCATGGCATCGAGAAAGTCCACCGAGGAGAGAATGCGCGCCCCGATCGGAATTTCTTCACCCTTCAGTCCAAAGGGATACCCGGACCCGTCCCACTTCTCGTGGTGGGCCCGCACGATGGGCACCACTGGATACGGAAAGCGGACGCGTTCCAGAATCTCCGCTCCGACCAGGGGATGGATCTTCATCTTTTCAAATTCTTCGGGAGTCAGTCGGCCCGGCTTCGAGATGATGTGTTCCGGGACGGCCAGTTTGCCAATGTCATGCAGCAGGGCGGCGGCGTGCAAGGCTTCCATCTCAGCCGCGCCCACGCCGAGTTCCTTGGCTACTTCAATGGCATAAATTCGCACTCGTTGCAGGTGGTCGTGCGTGGTGTGATCCTTGGCTTCGATGGCCAGGGCCAGCGCTTCAATCGTGCGCAGGTGCAAGGTGGCCATCTCTTCCACGTGGCGCTTTTCGTCTTCAAGCTTTCCCAGATAAAGCCGATAAGAGCGATAAATCAGGTAGATGATAGGCACGATCAGCAGCGACGTTTCCCATCCGAACTCGCGGTTGAACCAGCCAATCATGCCGGCGAACGCTGCGCCCACCAGGTAGTACGGGAACGACCAGAAGTAGCACTCCACCCACAGGCTCCGGATCGACTTGTGCTCTGTGAGCGCGATGACCGCTGCGATAGAACCGGTATTGGCGGCAAAATAGCTGACCGCTGCCAGCCCCAGCAGCAGGGGATGGCTTTTGACCTGTGCCCCGGATATCGCCAGGTGGTAAACGTTGTAGGCGATCGCGATCGAAATCGCGCTTGCGGATAGATTGAAGGTGACCTGAATCGGGCTCGGCCGATCGCGATAGAAACACTGCACCAGAATGGCGGCGGTTGCCAGAGCGAGCGTCTCGGCAAAACCCAGCTCCAGAATTCCCAGGAGGATGAAAAGAAAGTTCACCGACATAGTGCCGGTGATTCCCGGCAGCCGGACTTTCAGCCGGGCCGCCAGAATCGCGATGAGCAGATAGCAGATGAACTGAGCGATGTTCTTGCTGGTCGGCCGTACCGCGCCGTACAAGAGCACACAAGTGCCCAGCACGACGACAAGGGTGATGAACACCTTGGCGCCTAAGTTCAGTTCTCTCCACGACTGAGAGCCGCTACCCACGTCCCTCCTCGATGATTCCGGTTGGCGATCTTTTGGGGTGGAATCTGAACTTATTGATAACAGCTAAGATGTTCTAATACAACAACTTGCGTCGTAAATACCCAAACTTTCGTAACCAAAATGCCTTACCTTAGGCCCACCAACTTGCTGGCGCGGTTAAGAGACGCGATTTCAGCAACTTGTCTTGTTATGTAGGCGCGAGGATCCCAGCTCGTGCGTCGATCGAATCTTCACTTGGCCCTCGGGGGCTTTCGGTGCGTCCGTTTGCGGTTACAAGCTGTTGCTGGCCTTCAAAAAAATATTCTTGACAACTTATACTGTGTGTCGTACAGTGTATGCCATACACTATGCAGCACACGGTAGAAGCCCCGATGAATAGTGAAGTCCTGGAAAACCTGCGGCTCGAACTCAGGCGCGGTTGCCTGATCCTGGCGGTGCTGGCCGAGTTGCGCGAGGAACGGTATGGCTACACATTGCGCAAGGCGCTGGCAGCTCAGGGCATGGAAATTGACGAAGGCACTTTGTATCCTCTGCTGCGCCGGCTGGAAAGCCAGGGATTGCTGGCGAGCGAGTGGCGCGAGGAGGACAAGCGCAATAAGCGCTTCTACCGCCTTTCCACAGACGGCAAGGTAATCCTGAAACAACTGGCCGCGGAGTGGAAAAGCATCAACGCATCGTTAGACGGGATTCTCTAGGGCCCACACATGGAAACACAGCCCGGAAAGACATTCTTCGCAAATTTTAGGAGCAACTTATGGAACTGATTGAACGCTACTTACAGGCAGTAAAGTTCGCGCTTCCCCTGAAGGATCGCGACGACATCATCAAGGAGCTGCGCGACAGCGTCCTCTCTCAGGTCGAAGAGAAGGAGGCAGAGTCCGGGCATCCGCTCACGGAAGACGAGCAGGTAGTGCTGCTGAAGAAGCTCGGCAGACCATCGCACCTGGCCAGCCGCTATCGCCAGCAACAACACCTGATTGGAGCGACCGTGTTCCCGATTTATTGGAAGGTCTTGAAAGCGTCGCTGGGCCTAGCCTTTCTGGTGCTGGTCGGCGCCAGCATCGCAACCGCGGCTGCGGGTAAAACGTTCATGGAGAGCCTGGGAGTGCTATTCCGTTATCCCAGCGTCGCCCTGACGACTTTTGCCTGGATCACTCTGACTTTTTCCGCGCTCGAGTTCTTTGGCGCCAAGTGTAACGTAGGTGATACCTGGGACCCACGCAAGCTGCCGCCCCTGGTCAAAGGCGATCCCCGCAAGTCCCGATTCGAGTTGATCACGCAACTCCTGATTCAACCCATATTCGGTGTCTGGTGGCTGGCCGGGTTGCACTACCAGTACCTGATATTCGGACCCGGCATTGCCTTCCTCAGGTTTGGTCCGGTGTGGCAAACCATCTATCCCCTGTTTGTGGCCGTGGTAGTGGTTGATGTCGGACTCAGGGCAGCGATGGTGGCTTGGCCGTCGTGGGCCGAGGGACGAGGCATCGCACGGCTGGTCATGAGCGTGCTCGGTCTCGCCGTTCTCTACTTCCTGATGAATGCCCCCGACTTGTTCCTGGCCGCCGACTCCGGCGCGGCGCATCTGCAGACGCTGGCCAGGGGCATCAACAACGGCGTCCACGTGGGATTGGTGGTGGCCGCAATCATCAACGTCATTAGCTTGGTAAGAGAATCCATACGGCTCGTCGGGCGGAGATTCAGTCAGGCTCACCAGGCAGCCCTGGGATCGTAGTTTGTGTAGGCGCGAGCGTACCGCTCGTGCAGGCGGAACGACTATCGCTCAGGGAGCAGGAACCCGGCGATAGAAGCTCAAAACCGCGTCCCCCTGCTCCAGCTTGCGATAGCGGAGCAGGGGCGCAAGCCCATCGCCGGGATCGAATCTCTTGTCATGCTCGGCCACGACGACCGAATTCTCCGCCAGCAAGGGTGATTGCGAGAGCAGCTGGAGCACCAGGGTATAGATCTTTTCCATCTGGTACGGGGGATCAAGGAAGATGAAGTCGGCGGCAACGTTCCTGGCTTCAAGTTTGCGAAGGGCGCGAGTTACGTCTTCTTTCAGGACTTCGAAGCCCGCCTCTATCCCCAGCGAATGTAGATTGCGTTGAATCAGGCTCGCGGCGGCGCTGGAGGACTCCACAAAGTAAACCTGGGATGCCCCCCGGCTCAGGGCTTCAATGCCGACTGCACCCGTGCCAGCGCACAGGTCGAACCAGATTTTGTTCTGAAACGCGTCGGGGTTCCCGGCGCCCAGTACATTGAACAGGGTCTCGCGCAACCGGTCGGCGGTAGGGCGCAGGTCCAAGCCGCGAAGAGAGTGCAACTGGCGGCTGCGATATTTTCCGGCGATCACTCTCAAGCCGCCACCTCGCGTGGCGCCGGCGTGGCACAGTCCATCCGATTACCTTGGATTTGGCGGAATCTCAACTCCTGGTTCCAATCCGGTGTCTAAACTATATAGAATGTTGATAGGGCACAAACCCGCACAACTCTTATGAGAAGCTGGTCCATATCGGCAGGCCGTATCTTCGGGGTTGAACTTCGTATCCATTGGACCTTTTTCCTGCTGCCGATGTTTGTCTGGTACACCGAGAACGCCGCCCATCGCAACAACGAAGGGCGAGGCCTGGCGCTGGTCGGGATAATCTTCGCATCGGTCCTGGCTCACGAGTTCGGTCATGCCCTGATGGCTCGCCGCTCCGGCCTTCGGGTAAAGTCGGTCATCCTGCTGCCCATTGGTGGCGTCACCCAGATGGATGACAGCCAGCCGCCGCCAGAGACCAAGCTTGTTCCCTGGAAGCGGGACATCCGCATTGCGATCGCCGGGCCGGTGACCAACCTGCTGTTGGCCTTCATTTCTGGATTCGTCATCCTCGCCGTCTTTCCCCAGGCCGAGCTTTGGACCTGGCCTTTCATGCGTTCGTCCAACCTGCCTTGCAGCGTGGTGTGGGCCAACCTCTACATCGCCGGATTCAACTTGCTGCCGGCGTACCCCATGGATGGGGGACGCGTGCTGAGAGCCCTGTTCAGCCGCCACATGGACCCGGTCCAGGCGACGCGTCGCGCGGTCTCGATCGGCCAAGCCTTCGCCACCATGTTTATCCTGGCCGGAATGCTGCTGCCCAACTACTGGCTCACGCTGGTGGGATTGTTTCTGTTCATCGCATCGCAGATGGAAGAGCGCTCGGCGGTGTTCCAGTCAGTGTTGGAGAAGGTGCACCTGGAAGACGTGATGCTTACCGATTTTGCCACGCTCTCTCCGGCTGACACGCTCGAAGATGCGCTGGAAAAAGCTGTTCATAGCCTGCAGGACGATTTCCCGGTCATTCGCGGCAGCGACATGGTGGGAGTGATTTCGAAGCAGAAGATCCTCGAAGCCCTGCGGGTTGAAGGCAACGGCTATGTGCAGGCAGTGATGAACCGGATCTTCGATGTCGCACAGAAGAGCGAATCGCTGGCCTCGGCCTTTCGCAAGCTCACCACCAAAAATCTCAGCATCATTCCGGTGGTCGAAGATCAGCGACTGGTGGGGATCGTTACCCTGCAAAACCTGATGCACTCGATGGCGTTGCTGGCGGAAAGCCGCAAGCTGCGCAAACAAGCTTTGAACTCCTAGAAATCTGCCACGAATTTTCGCGGATCTACACGGATCAAATTCTTCTCACTTCTTTTTTGGGTTTATCCGTGTGAATCCGTGGCCGCTTTTCCCTAGAACTTCACTACGATGCCCACCGATGGCTCCGCCAAGTGTCCTTTGGCTCCCGTAAAAAGGTTCTGCACTTTGAAATCAGGCGCCTTGTAAACCAGGCCCCGGTACTGCAAACGCAGAGCCAGGTGATTGGCCAGAGGAGATTTGTGGATAAGCGGCAGCATGGAGAAGACGCGGTAGTCGAAACCTCCGCCATAGAGAAGAGCGGGCTTGGTTTGCTGCGACGCCGGGAAAAAGGTTTGCACGTCATTGATGGTATTGAAATTGTAACCAGGATAAAAAACCAGGGCGGCAGCACCCACAAAGACGAAGGGTTCAACCTTCTCACTCTCGTGGAAACTGAAAACGTAGGCCCCGGAATATTCGGCGATGGTGTTCTGAATGCGATAGGTCAACGGCGAGGAAAAGTAGATCTGCGAGTTTGAGGTGTGGGAATAGTTGATCTCGAAGGAATGGTGTTCTGAAAATCGGTACCGTCCCGTGACCAGAACCGCGCCGGAGTTGGTTGGGGTCAGCACGGTCCCGTTGCCCTCCGACTGTTTGCTCAACACCGCCGAACCGCCCAAGCTGAATTCGTAGCGGTTCTCCTGGCTCCACCCGATGGCGGTGAGCAGAAACAATGCTGTCATCACAATGCCGCATCTTCTTAACATCAGTTGTCCTCGCGCTTGCCGTGTCGTCTACTTAAAGCTGTTGGAACCAGTAGCCGCTTTCCGGGATGTATAGCCGGGAGCAAATTTTTAGTATCGTCGTCACTAGCCACCAGTCTCTAAAAAAGCCGGATTGACTTGGCCTGCTCCACCGCCGGCACCTTTCGCAGTTCCGCCAGCACTTCCTGAGGTACTTTTCCATCGACGTGGACTACGGCAATGGCTTCCCGCGGAGCACCGGGTTTGCCGTTGCCTGCCCGGCGGCCGAGCGAGAAGTTGGCGATGTTGATCTTGTGCTTGCCCAGAATCGTGCCCACCTTCCCGATCACGCCGGGGACGTCGCGGTTGCGCAGGTACACGAGATCGCGCTCGAGGGGCGCCTCCACGTCAATTCCATCCACGTGCAGCAGCCGGGGCGTGTCTTTGTGCAGTACCGCGCCCTTCACCAGATGCTCGCCAGTCGCCGTCTTGAGCAGAACGGAAAGCACGCTGCCCGAGCCTCCGCTCGAGCTGTGCGGCTTGCGGGCTTCGTGGATGCGCAATCCCCGGGCGGACGCGATTGCCTCAGCGTTCACCAGGTTGGCCTTCTCTTCCAACGCTTCATTCAGGATGCCTTTCACCGCGGCATTGCGGATCAGGTCGGTCTTCGATTCCGCGATGTGTCCGGTATAACGCAGCGAAATCTCCTCCAGCGTTCCCTCACTCACCTGCGCCAGGAATGAACCCAGCCTCTCCGCCAGTACGATGTAAGGCTGCAGTTCCAGATATTCATCGTGCGAGACCGACGGCACATTTACCGCGTTCTGGATGACGCCGTGCTTCAAATATTCCTTCACCTGCAGGGCAATCTGATAGCCCACAGCCTCCTGGGCTTCGTAGGTCGAGCCCGCGATGTGGGGTGTCAGAATAATGTTGTCGATCGCGGTCAGGGGAGAGTTCTTCAAGGGCTCGTCGGTAAAAACATCCAGCGCTGCGCCCGCGACTATGCCTTGTTTGACCGCTTGCGCCAGGGCGGCCTCATCGACCAACTCTCCGCGCGCGCAATTGACCAGCCGGACTCCTCGCTTCATGCGCTTGACCGAGTCCGCGTTGATCATCCCAGCGGTTTGCGGCGTGAGTCCAACATGCAAGGTGAGATAGTCGGCGGCGGCATAGACCTCCTCCAGCTTCGCCAGGCGGATGCCTTGCTCCTTTGCCACCGCGGTCGAGACAAAGGGATCGTGGGCCACAATTTCCATCCCGAAAGCACGCGCCCGCCGCGCCACCTCCATGCCGATTCTTCCCAGGCCCACGATGCCCAGGGTCTTGCCCCGGAGCTCGGTGCCTTGCAGGGATTTCTTCTCCCACTTTCCGGCGTGCATCAGTTCGTTGGCGCGGCTGATGTGGCGGGCCATGGCCAGCATGAGAGCGAGAGCGTGTTCCGCCACGGCAATGGCATTGGCGCCGGGAGTGTTCATTACCGCGATGCCCTTGCGGGTGGCGGCATCGAGATCAATGTTGTCGACGCCCACGCCGGCGCGCCCAATGACTCGCAGCTTGCGGGCATGTTCCAAAAGATCGGCGTCCACCTGCACGGCCGAGCGCACGATCAGGGCGTCCGCCGATTGCAGATGGGCCGCCAGCTTGCCCTCTATCTGGTCGGGTGTGACTACCGTCCAGCGCGGCTCGCGCAGGAGGTCGATTGCCGAGGATGAAATCTTTTCTGCCACCACAACTTTCATGATTGGGGTCCGCTCTTCGAAAGATTCAATAGCTTGCCCAGCAGGGCTGTTTCCGCACTACCGTGCGGTGAAATCCTTGACCAAAAAATGACAGACTGTTGACACCCATCCCCGGACCACTCCGTAGCCTAGTCACAGATGTGAACCTATCACTCGTGTGGAGATCACTGTGAAAACATTCTTACTCGTTTTGCTGACAATCTCGGCTCTTGGATGTGGTGGCTATGGCTCCGGATCCAGTTCCTCGAACGGCGCAATGGCCGCGGGCGCCCCTCAAGTGATGGCTCCCCTGGTCCCCAACACAGCGACGGCTGGCAGTCCTGCCTTCACTTTGACGGTCAACGGCACCGGCTTCGTCACGCAGTCGGTGGTGTATTGGGGTACTGCCGCGCTCACCACCTCGTTTGTCACCAGCGGCCAACTGACCGCACCGATCGCTGCAACGGATGTGGCCACCGCCGGCGCTGTGTCGGTCTACGTGAAGAACCCGGGCGGTACGGGAATCTACAACGCGCAACCCGGCCAGACCAGCAACACGGTGACGTTTACCGTGCAGTAGTCAGACGCTCACCGGCTGCCGTTTCTCCGCCGCGCTTCGCGCGTACACCTGCTGTGCCGCGCGCACCGCGGCGCCGTACTCCACCGGTTTTCCAGTCACCCTGGCGAGCACATGCTCGAGAGCGCCGAGAATGCCGATCGTGTCCAGGTAGTCGTAGTAGCCGATGTGGGCGATACGGAACAGTTGGCCCTTCATCTCTCCCTGGCCGTTGGCCACGACTGCGGCAAACGACTCGCGGAACTCTTTCACAATCGCGCTGGAATCAGTTCCCGCGGGTGGCTGAACGGCGGTCAATGCGGCCGCCGGGGAACCAGCGGCGAATAGTTTCAGCCCCAGCGCCTGAGCTCCGGCCCGGGTCATTTCCGCTGCCAGTTCAGCATTGTTGACCAGGGCTTCGCGTCCCGCTATCAGGTCGCCATTCCCCATCTGCCGGACAAAATCGAGCGCCGCTCCCAGCGCGGCAAATAGCGAAGTCGCCGGCGTGTAGGCCGACTCGCCCTTGGCCGCAGCCTTGCGTTCTTTGCGGAAGTCGAAGTAGTAGCGCGGAGACTTGGTTGTCTCCATGCGCTTCCAGGCCCGTTCGCTGACCGCGCAATAGGCAAGTCCTGGAGGAATCATCAAGGCTTTCTGGGATCCTCCGATGATGACGTCAACGCCCCAGCCGTCCACATCGAAGTGGGTTGTGCCCAGGCCGGTGATGGCATCCACGACCAGCAAAGTATCTTCGCCCTGCGCACGCACGAGTTTCGCAATACCTTGAACATCATGCCGGGCGCCGGTTGAACTTTCCGTCGCTTGCACGTAGACGCAGCGTACGTCGGGTGTCAGCTTCTGCCGGACGGCATCCAGCGCAAACGTTTCGCCGTAGGGCGCGCTGAGCACTTCGACGGCGCAGCCAAACGCCTTGGCCAGATCGCGCCAGCGTTCGCCGAACTTGCCCGCAGTCAGCACCAGAACCTTGTCGCCGGGCGAGGTCAGGTTGGAGACCGAACCTTCCATCACGCCGGTTCCGGAGGACGCCATGATCAGCACATCGTTTCGTGTGCCGATAAAATCCTTCATGTCGGCCAGCACGCGTGAGTACAAGGCGCGGAAGTCGGCGGTGCGATGGTGCATGGCAAACGAAGCCATGGCAGTCTGTGCCGCGGGAAGGATAGGAGTAGGGCCGGGGGTAAACAGACGATTCTTGCGCAGCATTTACGAAGGGGTCCTTTGTTGTAAGAAGTTATTGTAGTTTACCGGAATCACGAATTCTTCACCACGGAGAGCACTTCACGACTGTCAAACGGCGGCCCGTGGGACGCGACTGCTGAAGGAGGTCCTTCGACTACGCATCGGCTTCACAAAGCGAAGCAGATACTCCGCTCAGGATGACACGGCTGAGCTTTCCTCCGTGTCCTCCGTGGTTAACGATCTCGGTCTCGAGCGGGACGCTATAATCCACTCCATGAGCCTCAGCGAGCAGATCCAAAAAGACATCACCACCGCCATGAAGGCGCGCGACGAGCATCGGCTGTCCACCTTGCGCATGGTCAAGACCGCGCTCAAGAATCGCGAGATCGAGAAGATGGCCCCGCTCGACGACAAGGAATCGCAGCAAGTCCTCGCCACCCTGATCAAGCAGCGCAAGGATTCCGTGGAGCAATTCACCAAAGGCGGACGCCAGGAAATGGCCGACAAGGAAGCCGCCGAAATCATTCTGATCGAAGCCTACATGCCCAAGGCGGCCGGCGAAGAACAGATCGTGGCTGGAGTCCGCGCCGTGATCGCTGAAATGGGCGCGCCCACTATGAAGGAGATGGGCACGGTCATGAAGAATGTCATGGCCCGATTTTCCGGGGCAGGCATTCGTGCGGATGGAAAGCTCGTCAGCGACGCGGTCAAGCGGGAGCTGGCAGGAAAATAATCTGAACACCTCAGTACGCATCGACAAGTGGCTTTGGGCCGCCCGCTTTTTCAAGACGCGGGCCCTGGCGGCCCGGGCCTGTGAACTGGGCAGGATTCAATCCAGCGGGCAGCCCGCCAAAGCAGCGCGTCCGGTCCGGATTGGAGACAGGTTGCGAGTCGCCAACGACGGCGGGGACTTTGATGTCGAAGTGCTGCTGCTCAGCGAGGTGCGCGGCCCAGCTTCCGTGGCACAAACCCTCTACCGCGAGACCGAGGCCAGCAAAGAACAGCGCCTGAAAGTCGCAGCAGAGCGCAGGGCAATGCGGCAGTTCGAAGAGTTGCCCGCCGGCCGGCCATCGAAGCGTGATCGCCGCAGGATCATCCAGTTCCGGGGAAGGGTTTGACCTGAAGGGTGTGACCCGGTTGCATGCCGGAATACCTCCCGCAACCCGTGTCATCCTGAGCGTAGCAGCTGCGTTCGTTTGCGAACGCGGATGCGGAGTCGAAGGATCTCTATCTGCTTAACAAATGCCCGAGCATCAGGGGTTCCTCGCGCGACACGAGGCCCAACAAGATCAAGATTGCTTGTGCTATAGGGGTCCTTCGACTGCGGGAAAAGTTCGCAAAGCGAACTTTCCACTCCGCTCAGGATGACAAATAGATTGAAGAGAGCGCAATGGCAAAGGTTCACCGGCTACGTTGCAACTCCCGATAGGCCTCGCTCTTCGAAACTCCCATCTCTTTGGCGATCCTCTTGAGCGCGGCCTTCTCGTCCAGCTTTTCGGCGGCCATGATCTGCTCCAGCCGCTGGCGAACACTCACGCCGGGCGCAATTTTCTGCTGACCGTCTTCGGCTTTGCCGATCAGCAGCGTGATCTCGCCCTTGATGTCGCCCCGGGCCTTCAATACTTCCAGAATCTCGCCGGCCCGGCCGCGCAGAAACTCTTCATGAATCTTGGTGACCTCGCGAGCGATCACCACGTGCCGTTCTGTGCCCAGGATCTCGACGACATCTTCCACTGCTTCCTTTACCCGATGCGGGGCTTCGTAAAAGACCTGCGTCCGCGGCGACGCTTTGATGCTTTCCAGCATCTGCCGCCGCTGCCCGCTTTTCGGAGGAAGAAAGCCGCTGAAGCGAAACGAGTCCGTGGGCAGGCCGCTGGCTACCAGCGCCGCCAGGAATGCGGAGGCACCCGGGATTGGCACCACGGGAATATGGTGACGAATGGCCTGCGAAATCAGGCGGAAGCCGGGATCGGAGATGCCGGGCATGCCGGCGTCGGTCACCAGAGCCACGCGCGCACCGCCCTCAAGGTCGAGCACCAGTTCTGGCGCGCGCGTCAGTTCATTGTGTTCGTGATAACTGACCGTGCGGGTTGAGATGCCGTAGTGGTTCAGTAACTTTTGCGTCTGCCGCGTATCTTCACAAGCTATCTGGTCAGCTTCCTTCAGAACGCGTATCGCCCGCAAGGTGATGTCTTCGAGGTTGCCGATGGGCGTGGCTACAAGGTACAGTCCGGGCGCTAGTGTGCCCTTCTTGTTCGCGTCCGCGCTTCCCTCAGGCCTCATGAAGGCGAGTCTAACATCGGTCTGGCGGCCGTCTGTCCTCAGTCGTCGGTCTTCAGTTTTGGCCTAATTGCCGACGATCTACGACCGAGTCCGCCAAAGGCCGGTACTGGGGTATGGGCATGCAATTACCGGTTCATTGACGAGGCTGGACGCAAACCCTAGAATCAGAAAGACAGTTGTTAGTTGTCAGATCTCAGTTTTCAGTTCGAATCCGGAAGCTGAAGTCTGACTTGCCTTTTGGAGACTTTCAGGAAGTCCATGCCACTTTACGAATACGAGTGTAAGAAGTGCCACCACCGCTTTGAGCGCATCCAGAAATTTTCCGATCCCCATGTAAAGAAATGCCCTAAGTGCGGCGGCCCGATCGAGCAGGTCATTTCCGCTCCGGCGGTTCAGTTCAAGGGCTCGGGATGGTACGTCACCGACTACGCCAAGAAATCTTCCACCGGTTCGGCATCGTCTTCTTCGAATGGCGATTCGGCCTCCAAGAAGGACGCCAAGTCGAAGTCGGAAGACTCCTCGAAGTCCGAAAGTTCCTCGAAGGCGGAGAGTTCAGGAGAGAGTTCGAAAGAGAGTTCAAGAGAAAGTTCGAAGAGAAAGTTCGAAGAAATCGGAAGATTCCTCGAAGAAGAAGTAATAGTTAATGAAGACCCGGGCGCCCCGCTCGTGCTGGCTCTTTCCCGCAAAATCAGCAGATCAATTCTGACTCCGCCCGGTCCGTGGAAATTTCCACTGGCGTCGTCGTAGAATCGCAGCCCTGCTAGCGAAAGGACGCGCATCATGATGCTGGGCATGTCTCTCTCGACATTCACCGCGGTGCACGTAATCATCAGTTTGGTGGGGATCGGATCGGGGCTGGTTGTTCTGTTCGGTCTGTTGTCCGCAAAACGGCTGGACGGTTGGACTGGGCTCTTTCTGCTGACCACCGTGCTGACCAGCGTCACCGCGTTCGGCTTCCCCTTCACCCAGCTTCTGCCCTCGCACAAGGTTGCCATCATCTCGCTGGTGGTGCTGGCGATTGCGATTCTGGCGCGCTACAGCTTTCGCATGATCGGTACGTGGCGCTGGGTTTACGTGGTCACCGCGATGATGGGCCTCTATCTCAACGTTTTTGTCCTGGTTGTGCAGTCCTTCGAGAAGGTTCCGGCCTTAAAGGCCATGGCTCCCACCCAATCGGAGCCGCCGTTTCTGGTGGCGCAGTTGGTGGTGCTGGCGCTATTCATTGTGCTGACGATTCTTGCCGTAAAGAAATTCCACCCGGATGCGAACCGTTGATCGGCCTTATTTGCCGATGGCGGGTGCAAGCTTGGCCTGGGACGGGCTTAAGGCTCCGCTGAGCAGCACCACATTGCCGATGTATCCGTCCGCGTGGGAGAAGATTCCCTGAACCATCAACGCGTGGCCGACGATCCTCAAGAATCTCTTCTGGCTGTGTTCCAGGCGGTAGGCTGCGAATGACGTCGCGACCTGCATGGCGCCCATGGTCGCCACGTAACGACCCGCCGAGGGATGCTGGCCCAACAGAAATGAACTCCCCCGAGGGAATCCGGCTTCCTGGTAGCCTTGCGGGTGTGAGACCGTCGTGTAGCCGTCCAGAATGTTGGTAACGGTGAAGGCGCCCACCTCAGCCCAGAATATTTTCTTGTTGAAGACTTGCTCAGATTGCTTGGAGGCAGTGCTCAAGCGCCATGCTGGGGGCATCGAAGTTTTGAGCTGACGAACTGGCTGCCAGCAACAGCACGCAACACGTGATCAGCAGTCGCATATTTTCTCGAATCCCCCGGGGATGACTCATCTGCGTTCTGCGGTCCCCGACAAACATCCTTCGCTAAAGGCCGCCAGATAAGGGTTTCAGGCCCGCTGGCGCCTTCGTCAGTTCCTTGATTGCAACCCCCGTTCCAAAGCTAACTGCGCCAAACAGGGGAGATGCGCAGCCCCGTTAGAGCCGGTGCGCAAAAGATTGCGCACACGGAAACCCCGCTATTTCGCTCGATCTACGGAAGCTTTTTGAGTGGGATATGATTGTCGCCTGGCTCCGTAGGAATCGTTCCGAGGACAAGAGGTACGAATGCGGCGCTTTCTACCCGCACCTGCCGTTCTTGCTTTAACCGTCAGCCTGCTCGGACAAGCTTCTCCATCGCCGGTCAAACCTGGGGAGCATCCCACTGTTGCCTGCATTGTGGAAGGTCGCGTGATAGCGGCCGCGGACGGTAGTCCATTGAAATCGGCTCGGGTCTCGTTGGTGCCGGAGCGTGCGGAATCCCGGAAGCCACAGACATATGCAGCTACTACCGACGGCGATGGCCATTTTCTTCTCAAGGACGTTCTGCCCGGTCGTTACCGGTTTCTTGCTGCCCGCGTGGGTTATGTGGACCAGCAGTACCAGGCGAAGGGAATCGGTGACGGGGCGGTGCTGTCCCTTAAACCCGGAGAGCGGGTTAGCGGCGTGCTGTTTCATCTGATCGTATCTGGCGTCATCACCGGGCGCGTGATCAACGAAGATGGCGATGTGATGGTTCGCATCGGGGTAATTGCTCTGCGCAGGCCAAGCGATGATGAGATCGAAGACCAGGGCGGACTCGCTTCCCGGAAGCTTGAACTGCAGGCTGTCGCCTCTGCGCAGACCGACGATCGTGGCCAATATCGCATTTTCGGACTCAATCCCGGCGACTACTACATCAAGGCGGCCGATTCAAATGACTTCGACCTCACAGGGACAGAACGACAGCTATGGGGTTCTGCAAGGATTGGGCACTGAATACGTGCCGGCGTACTACCCCGGCGTAGTCCAAGCCAGTCAGGCGCAGACGGTTTCCGTAAAAGCCGGTGACGAAGTGCAAGCCGACGTACTTATGCAGAGAACCAAAACCGCGGAGATTGGTGGACACGTAATTGGCCGTCATGGCCCAGCCAAGAATGCGTGGGTGTTTCTCGTCCCGCTCGGAGCAGATGCCGTTGGTCTCAATCGCCAGGATAGATGCGATGACAAGGGCACCTTCAGATTGAAAGGCATTCCGCCGGGTAGCTATGTGGTCGGCGCGTACGAACAAGATGAAGGGGAGGAGGGTTATGAGCTACAAGGACAACAGAAGGTCGAAGTGAGTGGCGAGAACATCGATTCCCTTGTCATCTCCCTCGGTGCAGGCACCACTTTTCAAGGCAGGGTCACGGTTGCCGGCGCGGGTTCACCCGCATTGGATCGGATGCAGATCAATCTGTCCGATACCGATGAAAATGGTTCATCCGGCACGATCGGCTCGCAGGGCCGGGTGAAGAAAGATGGAACGTTCGAGATCAAGTCGGTCCGTGACGGCGACTATGCCTTTACGTTTTGGGGGCTTGAGAACAATTGGTATGTCAAGTCGGTGCGACGCGGCGCGGACGATGTCCTGGAAAAGGGGCTGCAAGTGGAGGTGGGCAATTCAGGCGGCAGGCTGGACGTAGTGATCAGCTCAGGGAGCGCGCAATTGGAAGGATCGGTCAGCGACCGCGATGGTCCAGTCATCGGGGCGCACGTCCGGGTCATGCCCGAACCCGAGACGCCCTACAATCGATCGCGTTCGCGTGACGTGAGGACAGACCAGTTGGGCCGTTTCTCTCTTACGGCTCTCGTCCCGGGCACGTATCGGGTGATTGCGAGATCGTCGGCGGCGTCGGCAAGCGGCACCCTCCGCTCGGACCCACAAACGGTTACGCTGTCGGAGCGCGACCGGAAAACTTTGCAGCTTACGATCGAAGAGCCTTCACCTCAATAGACCGCGCGATTCACAACAGACATGCCGGCGGGCTCCCACCATCACCTGGAAGTATTTTTCGACACGCCGTAACTCCGCGGAAAACCCTCGTTTGTTCCATCCATTTCCGAGTACCTTCGTAACTCCCATCCCCGATTCAGGCGGGATATCCTATGCGCACCTTTCCCCCAAGGACGGACGTGTGGCGTCTTTCCAAAAGACCGCCAGTGGTGGACTTTGGGGGTTCGGGGAGCAATGGCCAACAAGATCGGACGATTCGAAATACTGAGCGAAATCACGCATTCCGACATCGGCGCCGTCTACAAGGCCGCCGATCCGGATAGCGGGCAGACCATCGCCCTGAAGACCATCCGGCTGCAGATGCTGGCGGAGCAGGCGGATACGCTGATGCAGTACATTCTGCAGGAAGCCGCCGGGGCCAAGCCGCTCAGCAGTCACAACATCGCACAGCTTTTCGGAGTCGAAGACATTGACGGCCAATGCTGCGCCGCCGAGGAGTACGTGCAGGGCAACAGCATCGCCACCATGCTGGCCCGCAAAGAAGGATTTTCCATCTGGGACCTGCAGGACATCGTGCGCCAGACCTGTCAGGGGCTGGACCACGCACACTCGCACAACGTGGTTCACTACAGTCTCGAGCCGGCCAAGATCATGGTCACCTGGGACGGCACGGTAAAGGTACTGAGCTTCGGGGTTTCCTGCATGGGTGCGTTTACCTGCCAGGCCTCGGGCAAGGCGCCTGAAGTTCTGCACTACATTTCGCCGGAACAGTTGCGGGGAGATCCCGTGGATGCCCGCTCCAACATCTTCAGCCTGGGCGCGATCCTGTACGAGATGGCCACCGAGAGCAAAGCCTTTCCCGGCGACGATGCGGACCAGGTGCGGCAGGGGATTGTCGAAGCCATGCCCGCCCCGCCGGTCGAAGTCAATCGCAAGATTCATCCCGTGCTGAGCGAAGCCATCATGAAGGCGCTCTCCAAAGCGCCCGAGGACCGCTATCAGAGTGGACAGGAACTGGTGAACGATCTGGAGCGCTGCAAGGAAAGCGCGACCAAGACTGCAGCCAAGAAACCAGCGCCAGCAGCTCAGTCCAAGGCCGCCGTCGCAGCCAGCGCGCCAGCCGCGCAAAAATCTTCAAACCCTGCCCCGAGCGCGGCAGCCGAGCACAGCTCTGATAACGCGAAGCCAGTTATTGCCAAGGCGCGGGCCGCTTCAGCATCGGCATCCAGCTGTGGAAAGTGTTGCGCCCCCGTCTCCGGCCAAAGCAGCGGCCGCAGCTGCGGGATGGGAGAGCTCCAGCGCTACTTCGACAGTCGAGCCGGCGAAGGCGCCGAAAGCCGCACCCAGCCCGGCACGAGCATCCGGCCAGAGCACTTTTCAAGAGCGGGCCAGCGCCGTGGCCGAGCCTGCGGAACCGGCCACCGAAACGCCGTCGTTCCGGGTCGATCCCTCCATGGCGGAAGCCGCCCCGGGCGCCGCCCGAGGCCGAAGTTTTTCCGAAATGAGCGAACTGCCGCCGCTGAAGGAAGCCTACACACCGCCGCCACCGCCGCCGGTCGCGAGCGAGATGGAAGAAGCGGAGCCGGCAGTCTGCAGTGAGCCGGGTGCAGCCGGAAAAGCCGAAAGTGCAGCCGCGGGAAGTGGCGCGCAAGGCCGTCACGGAAATCAAGAAGACTCCGCCCAAACTTTTCTTATATGCGATTGCGGGAGCGGTCGCGGTGATTCTGCTGGTGGTGGGCTTCATCGCGCTCCGCATCCATTCTGAGAATTCCGCTGAGGAAGGATCATCGGATGCCCCGGCAGCGACCGCGCCGTCCCAGGGCAGCGCCAAGCCGGCGTGGACCCCGGCTCAGCCTCCGGTTTCCGCTCCCGTGCAGGCCCAGCCCGAGCAGGTGACCGCGGGCCGGGAACCGCCCGTGGTGTCGGTGACGCCGAAATACAGCCGGAAGAAAAACCGAGTTCAAGCTGCGGCCGCGCCCAGCATAATTCCCGGACAATTGACCATCAACTCAACTCCGGAAGGCGCGGAAGTTAAAATCGACGGACGCAGCGATCCCAGCTGGGTTACACCCTTCAATCTTCCCGGCCTGTCGCCGGGCCAGCATAGTGTGACCGTGGCCCGCGCCGGATACGCACCCGAAAGCCGGACGATCGATGTAGGGTCCGGCAGCAAGTCATTCCTGGTCGTGCAATTGGCCCAGCTTACCGCCGCCGCGGCGATCAGCAGCCAGCCGGCTGGCGCGCAGATTTTCATCGACGGCAAAGATACCGGACGCATCACGCCGGCGCAGATCCCGGTGGACAAACCGGGCTCGCACACCTTCCTGATCAGGAAGCAGGGCTACCTGGAAGAGACGTCGACCGCTAACGTGCCAGCCGGTCAGGTATTTCACTTTGCGCGCCACGCTCAAGGCGCTGGGCTTCAGCCGATGACATCAAGCTCGGCGGAAAATTCAAGAAGCTGTTCGGTGGCGGGGGCGACACCGCTGGCATGGGGGCGGTGAATATCAAGACTCAGCCCAAGGGCGCCCAGGTCGCGGTCAACAACCGTGTTCTGGACAAGTTCTCTCCGGTCGATTTCTACCTCAATCCGGGCACCTACGTGGTCGATATCACGGCCTCGGGGTATAAGCCGATCCATCGCGTCATCGAAGTGCAGAAGGGCAGCAAAATTATGCTTGGATGACAGCATGGAGCGGGAGTAGAAAGCGGCAGTTGGCTCCAGCAACTAGACTCAGCGCACGCGGCGATTTCGGTAACAAAAAAGGCTGCCTTTTCCGGCAGCCTTTTGCAATGTTCGAACGCAAGATGAAGACTTCTAGAAGCCCCAGCCTCTGCCTCTACCGCCGCCCCCGCGATAGCTCTCCTGGTAGCCCGCCGAATAACCGCTGCTGTATTCGGAGCGGTAATAGTTCTTGTCGCCGTCCGAACTGTTGTAGCCGTGAGTGCGGTTTCCAAACTCATTGCGCGGATTCGGATTGAACGGTTTGTTCTGCGTCATGTCCTTGCGCGCCATGTAGGCCCCATCCTGAAAGCCGAAGTTGTAGCCGGCATTCCGGCCGCCGCCGGAGCGGCCATAGACGCCGCCGGGGTAGCCATATCCGCCGTTGGGGTAGCTACCACCAGGGTATCCACTGCCAGGATACCGTAGCCGCCGGGATTACCTCGCGGATAGCGGTTGTAGATCTGGCCGCCGCCGTAGTAGCCATCGTCGCGGCGGTGGTCACGCTCCCACCAGTGATGCTCACGCTGCACGCGTTCACGCTCGCGTTCATTGTTTCGGTCACGCCAGCGGTCATGGTCCCGATCGTGATCACGGTCATGATGACGATCACGGTCGGCATGCTTGTCCCAGTGATCATGTCTGTCTTTGTCGTCGTGGTCGCGGGCCAGTGCCAGGCCGCTGAACAACAGGGTCATCGCGACTGCCAGGGCTGCCATTCTCATGCTTCGCATAGTTCCTCCCACCCGGCTCCGTCGATCGCATGGGCTTGATTGCGATCACGCCTGCCCGCGAGTCGACACCTGGGACCGGTTTGCTAGTTCCTCGGATGCCAGCGCAAATGTTTTTGGCTGTACTGCGGAGCATATTTTTCTGAAGCTTAAGTGAACCTTAAATCTAAGCTGTGCAATCACTTGGGAGTGATAGACTGAGCAGGTTTGAGGGCCCATTCAGGGCGAATTCAAGGAGAAAAGCGAGGCCATTTTTTATGCCAATCGAGCGGGTGGGAGTGATCGGGGCTGGGACCATGGGCAATGGCATTGCCCACGTGTTTGCGCGCAGCGGATACCGCGTCACGCTGTGCGATGTGGAACAGCGCTTTCTCGATCGCGGCCTCGAAACCATCGGCAAGAATCTCGATCGCGAGCTGGCCAAGGGAAAAATCACTGCCGGAGACAAAGCTGCCGCCCTGAAGCGGATTGAGCCCGTGCTCAAGCGCGGCGATCTCTCCACCTGTGACTTTGTGATCGAAGCGGCCACGGAGAAATTCGAAATCAAGGCGGAAATCTTTCGCGACCTCGATCAGATTTGCCGTCCCGAAGTGATTCTGGCCACGAATACGTCTTCGATTTCGATCACCCGGCTGGCGGCCGTGACCCGGCGTCCCGGCGAAAATCATCGGAATGCATTTCTTCAATCCCGTGCCGGTAATGAAGCTGGCGGAGGTGATTCGCGGGCTGGCCACGTCGCAGGAAACATTCGCAACCGTGCGCGACCTGGCGCTGCAACTCGACAAGACGCCCATCGAAGTGAACGACGCGCCCGGCTTTGTTTCGAATCGCGTGCTGATGCCGCTGCTGAATGAAGCCATGTACGCGGTGATGGAAGGCGTGGCCACTCCCGAGGCGGTGGATGAAGTGTTCAAGCTGGGCATGGCGCATCCCATGGGCCCGCTGACGCTGGCGGATTTCATCGGACTCGACGTTTGCCTCGACATCATGCGCGTCCTGCAGGATGGTTTGGGCGATCCCAAGTATCGTCCCTGTCCGCTGCTGATCAAGATGGTGGACGCAGGCTGGCTGGGAAAAAAGAGCGGGCGAGGGTTCTACAAATACTAGCTGGAAGGTTGTGTGGCGCGGGCGCCCTCGCCCGCGGCCGTCGACGTTAAGCTGGAGTCTCGCGGGCGGTGGCGCCCGCGCCACACGAAGTCATGGCGGACAAGAGCGATCGCGGTATCTACATTCTCGGTAGCGCGCTCGGCATTGGCGCCGGAGTTCTCGACGTAAAAGTTGGCGACCTGCTGCTGACCGCGCTCTTCGTGCTGGCGGCCACCATGCTGCTGGGTGCGCTGCGCCCGCAGCGACCCTGGCGGTGGACACTGACTGTGGCTGCCTTCGTCCCCCTGGTTCAACTTGTTGCCTATGCACTGCTGACCGAAAAACCGTATCGCGCGCAGATCTACGAATCGTTTCTTGGTTTCCTGACCGGAATTGCGGGCGCGTACGGCGGAGCGACCGCGAGAAGGGGATTGGGGGAACTGTTCGGGAAGTAAGTGCAGCGTCAGCTCTCAGCTTTTTAACACCTGTCATCCTGAGCGCAGCTCGCATTTCGCGCTCTGCGCGAAGTGCGACAAGTCGAAGGACCGCTATGAGTGAATCGTCCTCATGCAGCATAGGAGTTTGCCGCGGCCGACGGGTGGGTGCGAGACCCACACATCAGTTAAGCCGCTAGGGGTCCTTCGACTGCGCCGACCGATTCGCAAGCGAATCGCCCAGCTCCGCTCAGGATGACAGGGGATTAGCTGACAGCTGATAGCTGAAGGCTGATAGCTAGTTCTGCCATCCCATTAGTTACTCGCGTTTCCACAGCTGTAGCGAGTATTCTTCGCACATGGGCGTTTCGGTTTCGGTGCTGGCCAGCGGCAGCCGGGGAAACAGTACCGTCGTTTCCAGTTCGCGCACCAAGATTCTGGTAGACGCGGGAATTTCCTGTCGCGAGACCGTCAAACGCATGCGTGCCCAGGGCGACGATCCGCGCGCGCTTTCAGCCATTCTGATTACGCACGAACACTCCGACCACATTTACGGGCTGGCGGTGCTGGCGAGAAAATTCCAGGTTCCGGTGTACATGACCGGCGCCACCCACCAGGCTTGGGCCAGGTCGCTGCGCGACGATGCGGGCGAGTTGCCGCAACTGGCGCGGCTGGAAATTTTTTCCGCCGGCCACCGTTTCGAAATCGGGGACATCGCCATCACTCCATTCACCATTCCGCACGATGCCGCCGATCCGGTGGGGCTGACGTTCCGCGCCGATGGAGTCAAAGTCGGCATCGCGACTGATCTGGGATACATGCCGCCGAACGTGTGTGATCAGTTGCGCGGCTGCGATGTACTGGTCATCGAATCCAATCACGACCTGGAAATGCTGCGGGGCGGGCCCTACCCCTGGTCGGTCAAGCAAAGGGTCGGAAGTCCGACCGGACACCTTTCGAACGATAAACTCGCTAAATTCTTATGCACCGAATACGATGGGAACGCATCCTACATAGTGCTGGCGCATCTGTCTGAGCTCAACAACCATCCTGAAATCGCGCGGGGAGCAGCGGAAAAGGCCCTGGGGCGGCGCCAGACGTTGTTGCACAACCGGGTAGTGCTGGCGCAACAAGCGGAGCCGATGGAAGCGATCCAGTTATAGTTGGGCTGCAGTCCGTATGAGCGAGTGCGTTGATCCCATTGTAGGAAAAATTCTGGCTGGCTGGCGGTATGACATCTCCGGCCTCGCGCCCGAGATGCGCGAAGACTACGAAGACCACTTCGACGGCTGCGCCCATTGCCGCTCCCGCCAACATCTTCACCGCAATATTGATCTTGCGCTGATCGCCCTGGCATCGGTTTCGGGGGCAGTCTTCCTGATGGCTTTTGGCGTAATCCTCCATCTCAATCCCCGGCACGCTTTCTGGCTGGAAGGAGCAGCGCTAGGGGGATTCGCGCTCTCCGCTCTGATCTGGCTGGGCGTTGCCGTGGCCACGCCGGCGCCCATGGCCGTGGTGGATGCCGCCAAACTGGGTGCGCGCCGCGTCCACGACCGCCTGCCGCCAGAAATCCGTGACCGCCTGCCGGAAGAATTTCGCCTCAAAATCACCGGCTCATAAGAACTTCAAATGGAGGCGCGGGCGTCTCCGCCCGTGCTGGCCGAGCAAGGCTCGGCGAAGCTTTTCTGCCGTGTACTCCCACGAATGCGATAGCCTAGAAGCATGTCCATCACCGGTCCAGACGACCTTGCCGGAATGCGCGCCGCTGGTGCGATCGTGCGGCGAATGCTCGAAGCCATGAAGCGCGCCGTGCGTCCGGGAATTACCACCGCCGAACTGGATGCAATTGGCGCTTCCGTAATGCGCGAACATGGCGCGCAATCCGCTCCCCAGCTGGTTTACAAATTTCCCGGCGTGAATTGCATCAGCCTGAATGATGAAGCGGTCCACGGCATTCCTGGAGAGC
Organism: Terriglobia bacterium; assembly: GCA_963698825.1. Classification (GTDB taxonomy): domain Bacteria; phylum Acidobacteriota; class Terriglobia; order Terriglobales; family Acidobacteriaceae; genus JAIQFF01. The sequence continues at coordinate 84,315 of CAVOSG010000013.1, forward strand.
GGGCAGTAGCAGCCGGAGACTTGCTCAAACTGGATGTCACCATCGAAAAAGATGGATTCATGGCCGACGCCGCCGAGACGGTTGCGATCGGCGAAATTTCAGCCGAAAAGCAGCTCCTGATTGCGTGCGCCGAGCGCGCGTTTTCCAAAGCCATGCTGGTGGCGCGGGCCGGATTCCGCGTGTTTGAAATTGGCCGCGTGGTCGAACGCGAAGTGCGGCGCTGCGGCTTCTCGGTGATTCGTGATCTCGGGGGACATGGCATAGGCCGCACCATCCACGAGGAGCCGCGCGTGCCCAACTACGCCGACCCCGAGGCCAACCAGATTCTCACCGAAGGCCTGGTAATTACTGTTGAGCCGATCATCGCCGCGGGATCGGGACGCGCCGTCGTGGCCAAAGATGGTTGGACGGTGCGCACGGCGGACCACAGGCCCTCGGCGCACTTCGAGCACACCCTGGTCATCACCAAGGGCGAGCCTATTCTGCTGACGGCGAGCTAAGCCAAAGGCATTAACCACAGAGGACACTGAGTACACGGAGGAATTCCTGAAGGCTTCGGGTTTCCTCTGTGTCCTTCGTGTCCTCTGTGGTTAAAGGTTTTGTGCTTGCTACAATTCCAACCTTGTCCGTTTCCTTTCAGATCGAGGCCCGCACCGGCGCCGCCCGCGCCGGTCGTCTGATCACGCCCCATGGCGTCGTCGAAACGCCGGTCTTCATGCCGGTCGGAACCGTGGCTTCAGTCAAAGGCGTCTCCCAGGACATTCTGGAAGAGCTGGGCGTGCAGATTCTGCTGGGAAATACCTACCATCTTTACTTGCGTCCGGGAGTGGAACAGGTCCGGCAACTGGGCGGGTTGCATCGCTTCATGGCGTGGCCGCGCGCCATTCTCACCGACTCCGGCGGCTTTCAGGTCTTCAGCCTGAACGAACTGCGCAAGGTGACAGAGGAAGGCGTGACATTTCGCTCGCATCTGGATGGCTCGGCGCATTTCTTCAGTCCGGAAAGCGCGATGGCGGCGCAGATCGGCCTGGGCGCGGACGTCATCATGGCCTTCGACGAATGCACTGAATACCCGGCGGATGGCGAGCGCGCGCGGCAGTCCATGGAATTGACGTTGCGCTGGGCCGCCCGCAGCAAAAAATATTTCGAGGATCACAAGCACGAAGTGCCGTGGAGCACGGACCACGTAGGGGCGGACGCCCTCGTCCGCCCAGCCGAGCGCAGCTCGGCAGATCGGGAGAGCATAGACACAGGAGCCTCTGAGACCCTCTATCAGCCCTCCGCGAGCTCGCGCTCGCCTGCCCGGACGGGGGCGTCCGGGCCTACGTGGAGCGGGGCCACGCAGGCGCTTTTCGGGATTGTGCAGGGTGGGATGGATGCGGCGCTGCGCAAGGAATCCGCCGAGCGCACCATCGAGATCGGCTTTCCCGGTTACGCAATTGGCGGCTTGAGCGTGGGCGAGCCGCGCGCCCTGACCCGCGAAATTGTCGAGGCGACCATTGAGCATCTTCCTGCCGACAAACCCCGCTACCTTATGGGAGTGGGCACGCCCGAGGAGATTGTCCAATATGCCAATTCCGGCATCGACATGATGGATTGCGTTCTACCTACCCGCGCCGCCCGGCATGGTCTGCTGTTCACTTCCGAGGGCAGGATTTCGATCAAACAAGCCAGATTTGCGGCCGATCCGGGGCCGCTTGATCCCAACTGCGGCTGCCGGGTTTGCCAGCGTTACTCCCGGGCCTACCTGCGACATCTTTATGCGGCCAATGAGGTTTTGGCCCAAGTCCTGAATACTATCCACAACCTGAGCTTCTACCTTGACACCATGCGGGCGGTGCGTCATTCTATTGCGCTTGGGAATAGGGCCCAACTTCTTTCTGGGGAGCAGTCTGGAGTAAAACCATAGTCCGGCATCCCCGGTGCATGCCTGAAGCAAAAAGAATCTCCGGCCTGAGGAAGCGAGAAATCCTGCGGTAAAATGCACAGGGCCAGAACGCGCCAGCGGGCGTGGTGCTGGTACATCCTTGGTAGGGCGAGTCGTTGCATGGACATCGCGATATGAGCTTCGCATATTTACTAGCGCTGCAGACAATCGGATCGGGCGGCTGGCTGGGCTTCGCCCCGCTGATCTTCATCTTTGCCATCTTTTATTTCTTGCTGATCATGCCCCAACAGCGCCGCCAGAAAAAATGGCAGCAGATGCTGAATGACCTCAAGACCGGGGACAAAGTGGTGACCAGCGGCGGATTGCGCGGCACCGTGATCGCGCTGCGGGATGACTACATACAGCTGCGTGTCCCGCCGGATAATTTGCGGCTCGAAGTGACCCGCGCGTCGGTGGCATCGGTGGTTGCCCCGGAGGACAAGAACAACAAAGCGGCATGAAGGATTTGCAGCCGCAAACCGCCCGCACCGCCGAGGGCGGGACGCCCGCGGGACAGCCGGCAAGATGCCGGCGCTACAAACTTACAGAAGAGAATTTAACGTCAGGCCATGAATAAGAATTTGAGCTGGAAACTCGGGCTTATCGCGGCAACTCTGCTGCTCTTCCTGTTCGGTATCTTCGGAATTCCGAAGGACTTTTCAGGCAGCGGGCTGCTGGCGGCCATCCAGGACCGCATTCATCTGGGGCTCGACCTCAAAGGCGGCACCCACCTGATTCTGCAGGTGCAGGTGAATGACGCCGTGAACGGAGACTCCGATCGCGCGTTGGAGCGCGTGAAAGAAGACCTGCGCACTCACAAGATCAACTACACCGAGATCACCAAGCCGGATCCGGTCAATCATCCTGACCAGATCGTGCTGAAAGGCGTGCCTCCGGAGTCCACTTCCGATTTGCGATCCTTTGTCAGTGAACGGCTGCCCGAATACGACCTCAACTCGGGCGCGGACAACGCCTGGACTTTCACCATGAAGCCACAGGCCCTGGCCGAGTTGAAGAACAGGTCGGTGACTCTGGCCATCGAGACCATCCGCAATCGCATTGACCAGCTGGGCGTGAGTGAACCGGTCATTCAGGAGCACGGCCTGGGCCAGTATCAGATCCTGGTGCAGCTCCCCGGCGTGGACGATCCGGCGCGGGTGAAGGAAATCATGCAGTCCACCGCCATGCTGGAAATCAAGCAGGTGCTGGGCGGGCCGTACTCCAGCGAGCAGGACGCTTTGCAGCAGCACAATGGCCTGCTGCCTCCGGATTCGTTGCTGTTGCGGGGACGCAGCGTGGGCAGCCAGAGCAGTGACGATTCGAGCGAGCAGTGGTATCTGGTTACGCGCAGTTCGGCGGTGGCTGGCGCTGATCTGCGTTCGGGCGGCGCCAGTGTGGGGCGCGATACCAATACGAATTCTCCCGACGTTGGTTTCGTTCTGACCAACGAAGGTGGAAGAAAGTTTGCCGCGTTCACCGGCGCGCACGTAGGCGACAGGCTGGCGGTGGTGCTGGACAACCGGGTGCGCGAAGTTGCGACCATCAACGAGCAGATTCACGACCAGGGGCGGATCAGCGGGGGCGGAATGAGCGAGCAGGCCGCGAAAGACCTGGCGCTGGTTCTGAACTCGGGCGCGTTACCGGCCGGCATCAAGTACCTGGAAGAGCGAACGGTAGGACCGTCGCTAGGTTCGGATTCGATCCGCTCGGGGGTTCGGGCGGCGGTGATCGGCATGGTCGCCGTCCTCGTCTTCATGCTGATCTACTATCGCGGCGCGGGCATCAATGCAGATATTGCGCTGATCCTTAACTTGATCATCCTGCTGGGCTTCCTGGGCTTCAGCGGGGCCACGCTTACCTTGCCGGGCATTGCCGGCGTGATTTTGACCGTGGGCATGGGCGTGGACTCGAATGTGCTGATTTTCGAGCGCATCCGGGAAGAGTTGCGCAATGGAAAGACGCCGGCTTCGGCGGTAGAACAGGGTTTCGGACACGCCTGGATCACGATTGTGGATACACACGTCACAACCATCGTATCCGCCTTTATTTTGTTCATTTTCGGAACCGGACCGGTACGCGGGTTTGCGGTCACGCTGACTTTTGGATTGCTGGCCAACCTGTTCACCGCGGTGTTCGTTTCCCGCATGATTTTTGACTGGATCTTGAGCCGCAAGCAGCGTGGAGAGGCATTGAGCATCTGAGGGTTTCTTTGCGTTCTTTGCGGCTTTTCTTTGCGGTGAAAGCTTTTGACCACGAAGATCGCAAAGGACTCCGCAAAGGACGCAAAGGAAAACCGGAGATTGAGTAGCAAAAAGAGGGGTTTGACGACAGCGTGGAATTTTTTCGAAATCCAAACATAGACTTTCTCGGCAAGAAGTGGTATTTTCTCGCCTTTTCGCTGCTCTTCAGCGTGGCGGGCATATTCTCCATGCTGTTCTGGCATGGCATCCCGCTGGGCGTGGATTTTCGTGGTGGCACGCTGATCTACGTGAAGTTCTCGCACCCGCCCGATGACAATGCGATTCGCGCCTCGCTGGAAAAAGTGGGTTTGGGGCAGGCCAAGATTCAGCGTTTGGGAGTGCCGGCGAACAACGAAGTGCTGATCGATCTGGATGTGCGCGAAACCAGCGAGAAAGCGCTCGACCAGGGCAAGGTCAAGATTATCGGTGCGCTGGAGACCAATGCTCCGGCAGGCAAGCTGGACTTGAACAACACCAGCTCTTTGACATTAGCCAATTATCTGCTGGAGAAGGACCCGCTGCATGCCGGGACGGACGCCAACCAGCGTTATTCGGCCGCGGCTAAGGCGATTGTCGACTATCGCGACAAGACCAAGGGCGGAGTTCTGAGTTCGGTGGATGAACTGAAGAATGCCGTGGATCCGTCGGTGGTCGCGTCTTTGTCGGACGGATTCTTTTTGTCGGATTTTGGTGTCTATCAGGTAGAGATCGTGGGCCCGCAGGTAGGAAAGCAGCTGCAGAGCCAGGCTAAGTGGGCGGTGGTTTATTCCCTGGCCGGGATGCTCGTCTATCTGGCTTTCCGCTTTGAGTGGATCTACGGGGTGGCGGCGGTCGTGACCGTGTTCCACGACACCCTGATTACCGTGGGCGCTTTTTCCCTGGCCAACAAGGAAATCTCGCTGACCGTGATTGCGGCCATCCTGACCCTGATTGGTTATTCGAATAATGACACCATCGTGATCTTTGACCGCATCAGAGAGAACCTGAAGTTGATGCGGCGGGAAAAGTTGTCAGAAATCGTAAACCGGAGTATTAATCAAACGCTAAGCCGGACGATCCTGACAGCGGGTTTGACGTTCTTGACGGTTTTGGCGCTGTACCTGTTCGGCGGCGAGGTGTTACACGGCTTCTCCTTCGCCCTGGTGATCGGAATCCTGATCGGAACGTATTCCTCGATCGCGATTGCGGCCCCGATTTTGGTGGCTTACCAGGATTGGCGGTCGGGCCGGGGAAAGCCGGTGGCGGTCATAGCCGGCAAGAGCAAGGTACCGGCAGGCAAGGGTCGAGTCGCCAGCGGCCAGTAGCGCCGATTTCGAAGCGACAGGCAGCCGGATCGGGCGTGGTTTCAGTAGTTTGAAGCAGGCAAGGTATTTGAGTCAAAGATCGGTTGGGTGTGGGAGCAAAGTAGCGGCGGGCGGTGTCTAAACATACGTAGGGGTCTTGCAGGAGAATCCTCATGTTTGAAGATAGCCTTATTGAATCGGGTGGCAGGCTCAAAACCAAGCGCGGCCTGACAACCTTTCTATCATTCGGTTTACAGATTTTGCTGGTGGGAGTGCTGGTACTCATCCCGCTGCTGTTTACCGAAGCTTTGCCCAAAACCCAATTGATGACGTTCCTGGTGGCTCCTCCACCGCCGCCACCTCCGCCTCCGCCACCGGCCGCGACGCCGATCAAAGTGGTAAAACAAATTCAGACCGATATCATCAACGGGCAATTGCGTACCCCCACCAAGATCCCGGAAAAAGTCCAAATGATTAAAGAGGAAGAAGCGCCGCCACCGGTTTCCACCATGGCTGGCGTTGTGGGCGGTGTACCGGGAGCGGCTGGCGGACAAATGGGAGGCGTGATCGGCGGCATTATCAACTCAACTCCGATCGCCGTGCCCAAGGTGGCCACGCCGCAGCGCGTTCGCGTATCGCAGGGCGTAACCCAGGGCTTGTTGCTGCGCAAAATTCAGCCGGCATATCCACCCCTGGCACGGCAGGCCCGCATCCAAGGTTCAGTGCTGCTGCAAGCCGAAATCAGCAAGGACGGTTCGATTCAGAACCTGCGTCTGATCAGCGGACATCCCATGCTGGCTCCGTCAGCGATCGAAGCAGTCAAGCAGTGGAAGTACAAGCCGTACATTCTGAACGGCGAGCCGGTGGAAGTGGAAACTCAGATTACGGTCAACTTTACCTTGGCCGGAGGTTAGACTCCGATACGCTCCGTGCCGGCAACAGTTTTTCGGCAAGAAAATAGTTTTGCAATCTGAACAAGCTCTCAGGAGGGAAAGCAACTCATGTTCGTAGCCAACCTAGCAGCACTTACGTTCGCACACATGTCCACGATGGCCGCCTGGTTTTTCCAGGAACAGGCTGCCGTGGGTTGGGACCCGATTTCACTTTGGCACCAGATGGGTATTCCGGCCAAAGCCGTGGTCATCATTCTGTTCGTCATGTCGGGCTGGTCAATCGGAGTGATGATTGATCGCGCCATGGCCTTCAGTGCCGCGCGCAAGCAATCGCGTGCGTTTGCTCCGGCCGTAGCCGGCGCCCTTCGCGATGGCAAGATTGAAGAAGCCATCAAGGTTGCGGAACGCAACAAGAAGAGCCACCTGGCCAAGGTCGTAACCTCCGGGCTGATGGAATTCCGCGCTCACCAGGAAAGCGGTGAGATTCCGGGCGAGACCATCGAAGCCTCCAAGCGCGCTCTGGAGCGCACCGAAGCCATTGTCCACGCCGAACTCAAGCGCGGTTTGGGCGGACTGGCAACCATCGGCTCCACAGCCCCGTTCGTGGGACTGCTGGGCACCGTGGTCGGTATCATCAACGCGTTTAAAGGCATTCAGTCCGAAAAGGCTACCGGTCTCGCGGCCGTTGCCGGCGGTATTTCGGAAGCGTTGGTGACCACAGCTATTGGACTGTTCGTGGCCATCCCGGCCGTGATGATGTTCAACTACCTGACCGGTCGCGTGGAAGCCTTCGACGTGGAGATGGATAACTCGTCGAGCGAACTGATCGATTACTTCCTGAAGCGGCGGGGACTGCGCCGCTCCTAAGCCTGAAACCCAGGCAGGAATCGCAGGCCTGAGCCGCAGGCTCAACCTCAGAGTTGCTGATCTGGCGCCGGACGAAAATCCGGCGCCAGCCTCCAAAGTATGAGGTTCCAAGGCGTGGGAGCGCTGAGCATCATTCCTCAGTGCAGGGGCTGAAGCAACGCCCAGGAGACGTAAGTTTATGGCATTGGCAAAACGGAACGAGGGAGTCAAGGTCAACTCCAACATCAACGTCACCCCCATGGTGGACGTGATGCTGGTGTTGCTGATCATCTTCATGGTGATCACGCCCATGTTGCAGCACGGCGTAAGCGTGGACATGGCGAAAGTGAACAACCCGGAATCGATGCCCGACGCCGACAAAGAGGATGCCCTGCTGGTGTCCGTCATGCGCGACGGGACGGTCTATTTCGGCACCGACAAGCTGCCGGCTGACCAGTTGACCGGCAAGGTAAAGGACCGCCTGGCCAATCGAGTGGACAAGCGGGTCTTCGTCAAAGCCGACGCGCGTGCCCGGTTCGGCTCGGTGGTTGAGGTCGTGGACAATGTGCGCGCCGCGGGAGTGGACCAGTTGGGTCTGCTGACCGAGCAGCGCAAGACCACAGCCGCACCTGCTCCGCCTGCTGCACCGACGACGCCTCCTGCGGGGCAATAGCCCGGAGGCGGACCGCAAGATTTAGTAGTCAAGAGATTCGAGGAGAACTGTTATGGGAATGGCAATGGGTTCGGGCGGCGGTCAGAGCGCGGACATGAACGTCACGCCGCTGATTGACGTGCTGCTGGTGCTGATCATCATCTTCATGGTGATCACGCCGTTAACCCCCAAGGGACTGGATGCGTTGGTGCCTCAACCGCCACCGCCGAATGCGCCCAAGAACACAACCCCCGACCGCACCATTGTGGTGCAGTTGATTGACCGGGGAGCAGGCCAGTTGCCGGCGCTGAAGATCAACCAGGAGGAAACTACCTGGGACAATCTGCAGGGCCGATTGACCGACATCTTCAAGACGCGCGCGGAAAAGGTGATGTTCGTCAAGGGCGACGACGCGGTCCCGTTTGCCGACGTGGCCAACGTGATTGACATCGCGCACGCCTCGGGCGTCGACAAAGTGGGCCTGATTACGGCGAAGATTGAAGCCGGCGGCTAGTTCTTTAGTTTGTGTGTTCTACCGGAGTGGGGCGGACACGGGTCCGCCCACCCGTCTCATCCGTGCACGCCCGCGACACCGTTTGCGTGCGGTTCGTCGATTGGCACCTGCACAGGCCTGACGATTTCTGGCAAGGGAGACTTACAGCGCAATGAAAACAAGCGTACGAATGCTGGCAATGATGGGGCTCGGGTTGGCGATGCTGGCCACCACCGGCTGCAGCAAGCTGAGGGCGCGCGACCAGCTCAACAAGGGCGTGCAGTCCTACAAGAACGCCAAGTATGAAGAGGCGATTAACCACTTTCAGCAGGCGGTGTCGCTCGATCCCAGCTTGCTGAATGCCCGCCTCTATCTGGCGACGGCGTTTGCCCAGCAATACATTCCTGGCGTCGATGCGGAAGATAACAATCGCATGGGGCAGAACGCGATCGACCAGTACAGCGCGGTGTTGGATCGCGATCCCAAAAATATCAACAGCGTGAAAGGGATCGCCTACCTGTACCTGCAGATGAAAAAATTTGAGGACGCCAAGACCTTTTATCGCAAGGCCATTGACCTCGATCCCAATGATCCCGAACCTTACTACTCCGTGGCGGTGATTGACTGGACCCAGAGCTACCAGCCCCGCATGGAAGAACGCGCCAAAGCCGGCCTGAAGCCGGATGAGTGGATCATGAAGGACAAGGGGAACAAGAAGATCTGCGAGCTGCTCAAGGAGAAAAACTCCGGGGTCATCGAAGACGGCATTGCCATGCTGCAGAAGGCCCTGCAGTTGCGGCCAGACTACGATGACGCCATGGCCTACCTGAACCTGATCTACCGCGAGCGTGGCGACTTGCAGTGCGACGACCCGGCGGCGCGGGCGTCAGATTTGAAACTGGCCGACGAGTGGGTAGACAAGACCATGGCCACCAAGAAGGCCAAGGCCGAAAAGCAGCCCACCAACCAGGGCATCACCATGCCCAACCAGTAGGGATGCTGCATTTCTTTTAGTTCACGAAAGCCTCTTCTGACGGGAAGAGGCTTTTGTATTTTCGGTGTCAGGTTGCACCGACGATAGGTTGAATGTAGCGCCGGCGTCCCGCCGGCTGGCCGGAGGGCATCTTGCCTCCATCCGGCGAGGGCGGGACGCCCTCACGACAGCCGGCAGGATGCCGGCGCTACGGTTGAGAGATGTGATCGGTTCGTCCGCATAAGTCATGTTCAAGAAGATTCTTGTTGCCAATCGGGGGGAGATCGCGGTGCGGGTGATTCGTGCCTGCCGCGAGTTGGGGATTCCTTCCGTGGCTGTCTATTCGGACGTTGATCGCATCGCCTTGCACGTTCTGATGGCGGACGAGGCCTATCCCGTGGGCGCCGCTCCGGCCGCCGAGTCCTACCTCAACATCGACAAGATTCTTGCCGTCGCGAAGAGCGGTGGCGCGGACGCGATTCATCCCGGATATGGATTTCTCTCGGAGAACGCGAAGTTCGCCCAGGCCTGTGCGGGCGCGGGAATAAAGTTTATCGGGCCCAGGGCGGCCGCCATGGAAATGATGGGCTCAAAGACGCGGGCGCGCCAGGAGATGGATAAAGCTGGAGTTCCGTTCGTGCCGGGAACTTCACGAGCCCTGGAATCGGTTCAGCAGGCGAAGGAGGTGGCGGCGAAAATCGGCTACCCTGTCATGCTGAAAGCGGCGGCCGGTGGAGGCGGCAAGGGCATGCGCCTGGTGCATGCCGAGGGCGAGCTGCAATCCGCGCTGGAAGCCGCTCAGAGCGAGGCGCAGCGGGCTTTTGGAGACAGCGAAGTTTACCTGGAGAAAGCCATCGTCAACCCGCGGCACATCGAGATGCAGGTGCTGGCGGACGAACACGGCAACACGGTTTATCTCGGCGAGCGCGAGTGCTCCATCCAGCGCCGGCACCAGAAGGTGCTGGAGGAGGCGCCTTCACCGCTGGTTGATGCCGAAATGCGCCGGCGTATGGGCGAGGTCGCGGTCCGCGTGGCCAAGGCGGCAGGTTACAGCAACGCGGGCACCGTCGAGTTCCTTGTTGATAAAGAGAAGAACTTCTACTTCCTGGAAATGAACACGCGCCTGCAAGTTGAGCACCCGGTCACGGAGTTAATTACGGGCCTGGACCTGGTGCACCTGCAGATTCGGATCGCTGCCGGCGAAAACCTTCCATTCCGCCAGGAAGATGTTCTTATCCGCGGACACGCCATCGAGTGCCGTATCTACGCGGAAGATGCGGACAACAATTTCTTCCCCAGTCCGGGCAAGATCGAGATGCTGCAAACGCCATCAGGACCAGGAATACGTCTGGATAACGGAGTGTATGCCGGCTGGACCGTGCCCATTGACTACGATCCGCTGCTGGCGAAGTTGATTGGATACGGGGAAGACCGGCAGCAGGCGATTTCCCGGCTGGCTCGAGCATTGCCTGAATATTTTGTGGCTGGCATCAAGACTAACCTGGGATTGTTCCGGAGAATTCTGGCAGACGAAGACTTTCGATCGGGCAAGATGGACACGGGATATCTGGAGCGCTTGCTGGCCAGGAGTAGCGCCGAGATTGGCGCTGGTAAGGAAGAAGCCGCGAGTGTCGCCGCCATCGGCGCGGCCCTGTTTACCCTGCTGGACTCCAAATCGAAGGCCGCAGGCCCTGCCGAGAGTAGCCCGGCCACTTCAAGCTGGAAGAGAGCGGCCAGGAGTGAGGGATTGGCGTAGCGGACTACAAACCTCCATCAGAAAGTTCGACAGCCTTCATGATCTATAACGTCACCATCGATGGAACGCTCTTCCGGGTCGATCTCGATTGGGACCCCGCGAACGGACGCGGGCACTGTCTCGTAAACGGACGGGACGTCCAAATCAATGCGGTTCCGGCGCAGCCCGACGTGCTGTCGCTCGTGATCGAAGGCAAGGTTTACGGGATCGTGCGGGAGCGGCTTGCGTCCGACTCGCGCATTTGGGTCGGCGATGCCTGTTACACGACGGAGGTGGCCGATCCGAAATCGTTGCGCGGCCGCAAGACCCGTGTCGACGGTGGCAAAGGGCCACGGCACCTGGTGGCGCCCATGCCCGGGAAAGTGGTCCGCTTCCTGGTAAATGAGAACTCGCTGGTGGAAGCCGGACAAGGCGTAGTAGTGGTCGAAGCGATGAAGATGCAGAATGAAATCAAATCGCCCAAGAAAGGGAAGGTCCTGAAGCTGGCAGTCTCCGCAGGCGCGGCGGTGAATGCAGGAGATGTGCTGGCGACGGTGGAGTAGCGAATTCTATTTCCAGGAGAGATTTCAGATGGCTCCGACCTCTTATAAGTTGTCCCGCTAACTTTCCTGAGCTAATTCCTCCTCCGAGGGACTTTTTTCAAGCAACCCTCTCTCCTTGTTAGCAACCAAGACAAGGTGAAAACGAATGCGACATACCTAATCGCCCTCCTGCTCCTCGCGAGCGTTGCCGCGACCGCCCAGGCGCGCCTCGACCAACCTGCAGAGGCCTTCAGGAACGCCGTGGGATCGTATCAACCGATTATCAGTGGGCAGCGAATTCACTGGTTTGTAAAAAGCACGATCGGCCCGGAGGGCCTTGCCGCTGGCGTGTTCTCGGCAGGCCTGGGCACGGCGATGAACCGTCCCCGAGAGTACGGCCCTCATTGGGAAGGCTTCGGCAAGCGTTATGGCATGCGGTTCACTGGAATCGCCACCGGCAACGCCATGGAAGCGGGATTCGGCGCGCTGTGGGGAGAAGACCCGCGCTACTTCCGAGCGAAGGGCCAGCCCTTCAAAGGCCGAATCAGGAACGTGGTGGCAATGACTTTCGCAGCGCGCCGCGGGGACGGTGATATGGCTCCGGCCTATGCCCGATACGTAGGCATCGCCGGCAACAATTTTCTTTCCAATACCTGGCGGGCTGATAGCGAATCCGGCGTGGGCGATGCCTGCCTCCGCATCGCCTTGGGCTTCGCCGGACGAATGAGCAGCAACGCCTTCGCCGAGTTCTGGCCCAGCGTCCGCAAGCGCCTGTTTCACCGGGAGTAAGGCCCGGCAGGGAAACTTGTCCAGCGCGTGCTTTTTCTTTGCGAACTTTGCGGAGTTCTTTGCGTCCTTTGCGGTCAAGATCTTTTACTGCAAAAGCTGCAAGGATGTCCTTAGAAAGCGCTGCCGCCACCGCCGCCGAATCCGCCTCCGGAAAAACCGCCGCCACCGCCGCCACCAAAGCCTGAGCCGCTGGAACTGGAGCGCGGCGCGGAGACGAATACCTGGTGCATGTCCGACGCCATGTTATGCATCGAACTGGAGAAGAAGATGGGATTGAAGCCGGTCATTCCGTTGGGCGACACGTACCAGCTCGGCGGATTCTGGATGATTCCGGCAAAGGCCTGCGCCCAGTGATGCTCCACGCCGAGCGCCATCGCGTAAGGCAGGTATTTTTCAAACGTATCGGGCGGCATGCGCTTCAAGCGGTCGGCGTCCACGCGATTCATGAACTCCTGAAAGCCCAGCACTGCGATGCGGGTGCGTCCGCCTTGCACGGTCTTGGCGGACATCTCGCGCGCAAACAGCCACCAGATAATAGCGGAAACGATGCCACAACCGATGAGCAGCAGCACTGAGTTAAATACCTGCTTGTAACCCGTGAACTGTGCAATCAAGAACGGCGCGACGATCACGATGGCCGCGCCTATGCTGTACGCATTGGCCGAGTCGGGATCGAGCAGGTACATGCCTTTGTTTCTCAGCGCGGCCTTGATGTCCTGCTGGATCACCGGAATCGCCGTGTAGAAGCGGTTCTTGAGGCTGGAAAGCCTGGTTTGCTGTCCGCCCTCAAAGATATTTTCCAGCATCACCCGCTCATGAGGAGCCAGGCCCTGCCATTCGGTCAGCGGCTTAAGCAAGTGAAAGACGTAATCCTTGGAGTGGAAGACGAGCAGCGTGGTGTCCACCGTTTCCTCAATCTTCAAATAGCCGCGCACCGCCAGATCCACGATGGTGGAGGTAATGTCGCGGGGATGAATGGTGTCGTCAATCAGTGCGCCTGCCTCGGCGGGAGAAATGCCCGGCGGAGGCTCGTACATGGGGGCAACCGAACGCCCGGGTTCGGGATCGCGGCCCTTGTACCACCACAGCACAAACATCACGGCTAGAGTGACCAGCGGCAAAAACACGATGGGATTGCTGCCCAGAAACCAGAACGCGCGGGTGAGGGCGCCCGGTTCTTTGAGAATTCCTTTGGGGATGAAGATATCAATCGTCATTCCGCCGCGCATGGGCAGAGGGTTGGTGGTCTCGAAAGCAACGTCGGCGCCGTTAATTTCGGATGTGGCGTCGCGCTGGGCCGATCCGTAAACCCCGGTGAAGGCCTGCGCGCGCAGACTTCCCGCAGCGGCTTTCGGCAAGTAAACATGGGCCTCGGCGTGATCGATCGGCACCGGCCAGTCATTGCCAGTCACATTCCAGTAGAACTCGTCATGATCTTCAAAGTAGCGAATGCCGTTGCGGACGGCGTAGCTGATCTCCACCGTGCGGGTCGTGTCCACCGCATCCGGGATGTAAATTTTCAAGTCGCGGAAACCATTGGAAGTCTTGGATTCGTATTTCAGTTTCTGCCCGTCCGCGTCCGTAACGCCTGTGACCTCGAGAAACAGCGTGTAGTTCGTCCCGCGCGGGCCGGGATACTCAACGGGAATGATGCGATGAATGCCATGCCACTGGCCTATGAAGACTAGATTGATACGTTCCTTGACCAGGGCGGAGCCGTCTTCGCCGACGAGGATGGTGTCCTGGAAGTCGGCAATTCGCCAGCTCTGGGCGAACAGAGGAGCGGTCAAAACAAGGATGCAACCGAGCAACAGCAGTGTTCGTGCGGCCAGACGCATCTTAGAACTTCACCGCCACCGGCTCACGGTCGGCGGCAGCCGTCTCAAAGAATTGCCGTTGCTGGAAACCGAACATGCCAGCCAGAATGTTCGTCGGAAAAGACTGGATTTTCGTATTCAGATCGCGTACTACGGCGTTGTAGTAGCGGCGCGCGTTCTGGATCGGTGTCTTCGGTCTGGTTGAGCGAGCCCTGCAGTTGGGTGAACTCCTCGGAAGCTTTCAGCTGGGGATAGTTTTCCGCCACGGCGAACAGACTTTTCAAAGCTCCGCTGAGCTGGTTCTCGGCTGCGGCCTTATCGCCGGGAGTGGTAGCCTGCATGGCCTGCGAACGGAACTTGGCGATGTTCTCGAAGGTGCCTTTTTCGTGGGTGGCATAACCCTTGACGGTTTCGACCAGGTTGGGGATAAGGTCGTGGCGCCGTTTAAGTTGTACGTCAATGTCGGACCAGGCGTTGTCGGCGCGGACACGCAACTGGACGAGGCTGTTGTACATCCCAACCAGCAGGATGACGATGACAACCAGAATGCCCAGGAAGAGTAGAGCCATGAAGCGTCTCCCTTACATGGAAATGGGGAACAGGGGCGACGGTAGCATACAGCGCGGTTGGGTGCAATCGCACCGGTCACGGGGCAGCGGAAATAGGGAGTATCGAGACCCGCTTCCGACAGTTTAAGATTGTTTCGAGGTGGACTATCAGCTACGCAAGAAACATCGCCAAATGGCTGGCCGCTTTGTTGTTCACGTTGTCAGCGCTTGGGGCCCAAGCCCAGACCTGCCTGACGGCGTCCGATTTCGACGAGCCTACTGCTTCGGCGCTATCAGCAACCGCGAAGCGCTACTACGAGATGGCGGCGCGAGGAGACTCGGCGGCGCTGCGGCAGAATGCGATCACAAGCCTGGCATCGAATTTCTCCGGCATCGAAAACGCGGTCAAGGAAAACCAGGCCAACCTGTCTGGAGTCCAGGCGGCGCCGCGCCCGGCATTCGTGCTCAAGGCCGAGGGGACCGCGCCGCTGGAGCGTGCTGAGTTCCTGTGCGGAGTGTTCGGAGCGCACGGGCAGACGCGGGACAGCGCGGTCTTTGTGATCCCCAATCTGCCGCCGGGCAATTACGGCATTGTCACGCTCGATGTGGCTTCCGCCCAGGGCGCCTATACCGTGTCGTTTGTTTTGCAGCAGCAGGGCAGCGATTGGAAATTAGGCGGATTCTACGCCAAGCCGGCCCAAATCTCGGGTCATGACGGCAACTGGTTCGCCGACCGCGCACGGGAATTCAAAACTAAGGGAGCACTGCGCAATGCCTGGTTTTACTACGGTGAAGCGCGCGAGCTGATGGTCCCCGTTCCCTTCATGGCCACGGCTACGACCGACAAACTCTACGACGAGATGCAGACGGTGAAACCCACCGATCTGCCTCCGTTCGATCTGGTGGCATCAGGAAAGACGTACAAGGTCACCGACCTGTTTCCCGTCCCCGTAGGCCGCGATTTCGATCTCGTAGTGAAATACCAGTCTGCGGATACCTCCGACACCGGCAAGACTTTTCAGGACAACCTGGCGGTGATGAAAGCATTGCTGGCAAAGAGTCCGGAGTTTCGCGATGGTTTTGCCGGAATCGTTGTTCGCGCGGTGGAACCCTCGGGGAAGGATTACGGCTCGATGCTGGCGATGAAAGACATTAAGTAACAGTTTCTGGTTTCCAGTTTCTTGTTTCTGGACTGGCTCGCTTTCGAGGAGTCGCGCCAGAGACCAGAAACCAGAAACTAGAAACTGCTACTAGAAATCGGTCCCGAGACTAGTTGCTGCAAGACGCAGTCCTCGGGATCCTTGTCTTCCCGCAATCCCAAAAATACGGGGGCGCGCAACTTCATTCCGCCCTCTGCGGTTTCGTGGGTCCACTCCGAGAATTTTATTTCTGCCACCAGTTCGGGCTTGACCCAGTGCACTTCGCGTAGCGCTTCCACGCCGTGGGGAAAGGGGCTGCGTTTTGTCTTCAGCTTTTCCAGCTTCTGCCACATGTGCTTGAGCATGGCTTGATCGAAGCCGGAACCGGCCTGACCCACATGGATGAGGTCGCCCTTCCCGTCGTACAAGCCGAGCACGATGGAGCCGAAATATGAGCGAGTGCCTTCGGGGTCGGTATATCCGCCGATCACGCAATCCACGGTTTGAGTAATCTTGATCTTGAGCCACTCGCGAGTGCGACGCTCCTCGTAGACGCTGTTGCGGCGCTTGGCCAGAATGCCTTCCAGACCTTTTCCTTTGGCCACGTCGAACAGCGCCTTGCCTTGGGGAAAATGATCGGAGTAACGGACGGGCCCCTCGCCACTGATGATTTTCGCCAGCAAGTCTTTGCGCTCTTCCAGGGAAACCCTCCGCAGGTCGTAGCCATCGAGGTAGAGCAGATCGAAGACGTAGTACAGCACGGGAATATCCGGGCGTGTCCCGGTGCGCCGGCCGCCCTGCCGGATTCCCGTCCGCTGCTGCATCAGGCTGAACGACGAGCGGCCCTGTTCGTCGAGGGCGGCGACTTCGCCGTCAAGAATGGCGGTCTCAGCCTGGATGAAAGAGGGAAGACTCTGAAGCTCCGGATATTGCGCCGTAAGGTCATTCTGATTGCGCGACACCAGGCGAACTTTGCCTTTGGTGATGAACGCAAGCGCGCGATAACCGTCCCACTTGATTTCGAACAGCCACTCAGGATCGTCGAAGGGCTGGTCAACCGAAGTTGCCAGCATGGGATGGATCGCGGTGGGCATGGGTCGCTTGACGGCGCCGGCTAGATTCTTAACCACGGAGGACACTGAGGACACTGAGGACACGGAGGAAGACTTGCTGATCGGAGCACGTTGGCTGTGCGGGGCGCTGGTCGAACTGGCTACAGTGTTATTTTTATCTTTTTTTTTGCTCTAGGTTTCTCTGTGTTCTCCGTGTCCTCCGTGGTTGTCTTCTTCTTGCTCCTATCAAACTTGGCAATCGCATCGGCCAGCCAGGGCGCCTTTACCGCTCCCCGTGATGCCGGGCGGCTGCTGGTCCACTGCGGCGGATCCCTGGTCGCCGGCGATCGCGGCCATGCTGCGGCCGGTGAGGGCTGACTCGTCATATTTGTCGATGTCATAGCCCTTTACCACCGCATCGTCCTGCTTCTTGATCAACAGCCACTCCGTGCCCTTGGTCCCGGGGCGGCGCGAACGCATGTGGATCAGGGCGAAATCACCGTGCAACTTCTTGCCCTGCAGCCGAATTTTGAAATCGCCCTTTTTCAACATGGCCGAAGCCTCCGCGTCGGTCCCGGGAACGAATTTCCCGTTCACCGGTTCGGGCGACAGCGGTTGCCATGTGCCCACGTCCCACACCATGACCGTGCCCGCGCCATAGTTGCCTTCGGGGATGGTGCCTTCGAAGTCAAAGTACGATACGGGATGATCCTCCACCTGCATGGCCAGCCGCTTGTCGGCAGGATCGAGCGAAGGGCCCTTGGGCACGGCCCAGGATTTGAGCACGCCTTCCATCTCCAGGCGGAAATCGTAGTGCAGCCGGGTAGCGCGGTGCTTCTGCACTACAAAGCGGTGCTGAGATTTTTTCTCCAGCTTGGGAGGAGGTTCGGGAGTCTCTTCGAAGCGGCGTTTGCGTTTGTATTCGTCGAGGGACACACACGTATTCTAGCGAGCCACAGTGGAATTCGCACAGCCAGAAACTGGGAACTGAGAACCAAAAACTGACAACTGGTTTTTGATCAGTCATCGAGGGTCGGGCGGAAGGTCGATATTGAGTGCTAGAAGGGTCAAAACGCTTTACCGCAAAGGGCGCAAAGAAAAGAACGCAAAGGACGCAGAGTAAGGCCACGCTGATGGGGTTTTAACAGTATCCAGAAGGAGTGGAAAACTGCCCCGGAGCTGGTTTCTGCCAGCCCGGGGCAGCAAGGATCAGGCGGCCTTCCCAGCCGCGATGCGGTGGGCGGTCCAGGTATCCACGTTGAAAGTATCCACCACGGGATCGCGCTTCAGGCTTGGCTTGAGCATCTCTGAGATGCGGCTGAAGTGCTCGCGATGGTAGCGCTCCGCGTCCTGCTTGCTGTTCCAGAAGCTGACAGAGACAATCCGTTCCGGGTCGTTTTCCGAGACCAGACCGATCAGGTCAACAAATCCGGGTTGCTTCTGTAAGATGGGCAGCACGTCGTTGCGCAGCCGATGGGTGAAGTCGTCCTTTTTGTCAGGCTTCACGTGGCATTCCACAAAGCGGGTGAACATGAGGGTATCCTCCTTCTTTTGCGTTTGGTTGTTATATGAGAGGGCCTGCCCGCCGCCACCACAGCTCAACCTGCCAGCCAGAGCGGCGGGGAAGGATTGGTTGACGCTAGTTGTCTACTAGAAGAGCGATGAGATGGAAATTATAGTCCCGCCAGTAAAGAGTAGTTTTGCACAGGCCTGCCCAATATGAAACGCGAGTACCCGGATTCGCCGCTGGTGGGTGTGGGCGCAGTCATCATCGAGGATGGACGGGTGTTGCTGGTGAAGCGCGGTCATCCTCCGCTGGCGGGCGAGTGGTCTATTCCCGGAGGCGTGATGGAGCTGGGAGAAACTCTGCGCGAGGCGGCGATTCGCGAGGCGCGGGAGGAAACCTGCCTTACGGTCGAGCCCGCCGACTTGCTGGGCGTCTATGACCGGGTGCTGCGCGACGACGAGGGCCGCACTCTTTATCACTTTGTGCTCATCGATTTTCTATGCCGCCGAGCGTCTGGCGAAGCGCGGGCTGCCGACGACGCCGACGCGGTGCGCTGGTTTACGCCGGCAGAAGTCGAGGCGCTTGCACTGCCCGCGGACACAGCGCAGGTCATCCGCCAGGGCTTCAGCAGGAAATAAATGGCCTGGTTCTTCATACTGTTCCTGATCTCCGGTGGCTGCAGCATCCTCTACGAAATCGTCTGGCTGCGGCTGGCGATGGCGCAGTTCGGGGTCACCAGCGCGCTGACTTCGATTGTGCTTTCCATGTTCATGGCTGGTCTGGGCCTGGGCTCCTGGGGAAGCGGCCGCCTGATTCGCAAATACGAAAGTGGAATTCGGATTCCGGCACTGCGCTTCTACGCGCTTGCGGAGTTGTTAATCGGTATTTCGGCCCTGCTGGTTCCAACCCAGTTGCTTGTGGGGACGAAAGCTGCTGGAGTGGATGGGAACATCCTCCTCTTGGGGATACTATCTCGGGTCTGGAGCTTGGATCGCTCTGACGCTGGTTCCCTGGTGCGCCTGCATGGGCGCAACCATTCCGCTGGCGATGCTCGCGATCCGGAAACGGTGGAGCGCAGCAGCAGAGCGATCGTTCAGCTATCTGTACCTGGCCAATGTGCTCGGCGCGGTCATGGGCGCGATTGTGTCGCTCGCATTGATTGAGCTTTGCGGCTTTCGCGGAACGCTCAAAATTGGCGCCGCGCTCAATGGCGTACTGTCCTTGTCGGCGATGCTGCTCAGCATGTCGGCTGTCCGGCGCGCGGAGTTCGGCGGAAGAGAGCGAGGCTGCGGCAGCAGGAAGGAAGGCGAGAGAGGCGGTAGGTGGTGTTTCCGCACACGGAACATCGCAGCCCCTGGTGCTGTTGTTTCTGAGCGGTCTGACCAGCCTCGGAATGGAAGTGGTCTGGATCCGGCAGTTCACACCCTACGTGGGTACCGTGGTCTACGCCTTCGCCGCGATTCTGGCTACTTACCTGGTTTCAACCTTCATCGGGCTGGAGTTCTACCGGCTGTGGAGTCAGAGCAAACGGCAGGAAAGCCGGCTGATTTGGGTTTCGCTTGGGCTGTTCGGGCTCTTGCCGCTGCTTGCCGCCAATCCAGGGTTTCAGCTCGATGGGCTGTTTCGGCTGGCCTTAGGGATCGCCCCTTTTTCCGGAGTCCTGGGATTCGTGACCCCGTTGCTGGTGGATCGCTGGTCCCTGGGCGATCCGGGCCGGGCGGGGAAAGCTTATGCCGTCAACATTCTCGGCTGCATCCTCGGACCGCTGCTCTCCGGCTTCCTGCTTCTGCCCCTGATCAGTGAGCGCTGGGTATTGTTCGTGTTCTCCTTGCCCTGGCTCTTGCTCGGGGTTCGTCCGAACTGGTTTTCAAAAGAGGCAGAAGCAAAGACCGGCTTCGATTGGCAAGCCGGCGTTTCCTATACCGTGGTGTTGGCCACGCTCGCGCTGGTGTTTACCCAGAAAAGTTACGAAGATCAATTCGGGCACAGTGAGATTCTCCGCGACAATACCGCGACCATCGCCGCCATCGGAGAAGGCAGGAACAAACGGCTGCTGGTCAACGGCGTCGGAATTACTGGACTTACTCCGATCACTAAATTCATGGCGCACCTGCCGCTGGCATTTCTGGATCATCCGCCGAAAAACGCTTTGGTGGTGTGTTTTGGCATGGGCACGACCTACCGTTCACTCCTGTCATGGGAAATACCGGTGACTGCGGTGGAGCTGGTGCCCAGCGTTCCACGCGTCTTCGGGTACTTCCACGCTGACGGTCCGGCGCTGCTCGGCTCGCCCTTGTCGAATCTGGTGATTGACGATGGCAGACGCTATCTGGAACGCACCTCCGGGCAATATGACGTCATCACCATCGATCCTCCACCTCCGGTGGAGGCAGCCGGATCGAGCCTCTTATATTCCAAGGAGTTTTACGACATCATCCGGCGAAGGTTGCGGTCCGGAGGCATTCTGCAGCAGTGGCTGCCGGCGGGAGATGCCGTGGTCCGTGCTTCAGTAGCGCGGGCGCTGAAGGAGTCGTTCCCTTACGTGCGAGTATTTCGATCGGTGGAAGGTTGGGGCTACCATTTCCTCGCCAGTGACCACGCGCTGCCGAATCTCTCTGCTGCGGAGCTGGCCGAGCGTCTGCCCGCCAAGGCAGCGGGCGATCTGGTGGAATGGGGTCCGCAGACCACGCCGGAGAAGCAGTTCGCCGTAGTGCTCGGGCGGGAGATTTCTCTCGATGCGATGCTGGCAGAAGCTCCGCAAGCGCCCGCCCTCAGGGATGACCATCCGGTGAATGAGTACTACGCCCTGCGCCGGCGGCGGGAGACAGCGGAGCGCTAGAAACTCGAATACAGGAATTTGGGTTATCAGAAAATAGAACGGCCCGCGCATTTCGCAACACGCGGGCCGCCCGGTGTACTGTTTGGGATTGACCAAGAGGCGGCCACTCTAAAGGTGGTCCCCTTCGGTATAACTCCGGGTCCCGGCGCGACCTTACGCCAGGCGGAATTGCAACCCTAAAATCACCGGTAGTCGTGCGATGGTTCTTAGAGCGACCGCTCTAAGTCACAGCCACCTCACCTGGTCTTTTACTACTCCCACTACAATCAGAACTTGTCATCCGACCACCTCCTTTCCGGTGTAATTGCACATTAGTACGGGAAGGTTGTGCACGTCAACTGGCACGAAAGTGGTGCGTACATCAGAGGTAATTTTTCTGCAGATTTTGATTTGTGTGGAGCAGCGCTTTAGCGCTGCATTGACCGCAGTAATGAGTACGGCGTCAGCCGCTGAGGGCGTCATCGAGCGCCTCGACGGTTGTTGTCTGCCAGGAGTCGTTGCGCCGATTCACAAGCCCTGCAACCATGCCCATAGCTTAAGCCCGAGCCGTTCGAGCGACTCCTGATGGTTGGTGTAGTGGCGATGTTACAACAGCTTATGTATCTTGAGGACGCGGGCGACGGTTTGCGATTGCTCAATAGAACAGTGTCTTAACCCACCAACCCATGACCGTGATGCCGAAGGCCAGACCAAAAGCGGCGCGTTTCCAGCGGCCACGAAACAAGAACACGCTCGCAGTCACAAAGGCGACAGCAGCAGCCAGGATGTTCACCCCGAAAATGGAGATGCCGAGAATCGCAGGCCCAAAATTCACCAGATTCGCATCAGGCTGCCTTTTGAGGAATTCGGTGCTGGCAACTGATAAGGCGAGTGCAACAGCGACGCCGATGGCACCGCCGTATGCGAACGAGGCCCATCTCATATCGCTTCCTCAAGCTTATTATGAGCCAAAGTGAAACGGATGGCACGAACTGTCGTTAACAGGCATTTACACCACCCATTCTAGTCGGTCGCAAGTACCTCGCGAGCTGAAGCCCCCACTCAGACAGCTCTTGTGTGCAGGCCTGAAGGCCTGCTCCACCCGTTGTCCCTTTCAGTAGCGCCACGACCTCAGATCAGCTCCCGGAGGCGCGGTTTTTTCCATTCGCTCAAGAATCTTCGGCAAGTACATGGTGTGATAGTGCAAGCGCGAAAGATAGTTGGGAAGATTGGGATCGCCATTCCAGCAATGTTCGGCGCGGTCGCCATATTTGACTTCTCCGTCGTAGGGCGGATTCTTGGTGGATTTCAGAAAATCTTCCAGATAGTAGACCGCGTCGGTCAAGAAATAAGTGTCGGCGCTGCCCACGTAGATGTGGAGTTTGCCTTGCAGCTTTGGGCCGAGCGTGGCCCAATCGCGCTGCAGGATGGCGCTTAGATCGTAGTGCTCCTTCCAGTACGCGGCGACGTTGCGGTCGATCTCGCCGGTTTCCTTATTGAAAATCTGTTTGGGATAGCCATCGTCTCCGACCGGTCCGTAGACTGCCTGCCAGATATCGAATTGCTCTCCCGAACGCGCATGCGAGCCGAGCGCGAGTTCGTACTGGTTCATGCCCTGGATCGTGCCCAGGGTGCGCCCCAGGTAGTCACGCATGGCAGGCTGGGCAATTTTCGTGTGTGCGCCCAGCATGTAGAAGGCGTTGGGGTCGCTGTAAATGTTGATCGTGGTGTAGGCACGGAAGTCGACCGGATCGGGGCAGGCGACAAACACGCCGTTGTAGTGGTCAGGATAAAACACCTGCACCGCCAGGGATTCCCATCCGCCGGTGGAACCACCGTAGGCGAAGCGCGCCCAGCCTTGCCCGATGGCGCGAAATTGTTTCTCGATGGCGGGAATGAGTTCGCTCTCGATGGCGTCGCCGTAGGGGCCGAGGTTGGCGGAGTTCACCGCGTAGGAATCGTCGTAGTAGGGATTGGCGTGATTGATGTCCGCGATCAGCACGCGAGGGAAGCCCGGCGCAATCCATTGCTGATAGAACTTGTAAGCCTCCTCCTGCTGAATGCGGTTGTAGCCTGCAATGTGAAAGCGCTCGCTATAGTCAGGCTTCAGATTGGGATCGGGCGGCTCGGTGCGGAAGCCGGTGAAATCGGCATTGAAGTGGTCTTCGCTGATGATGAGCGGGAAACGAACATTGGGATGGGCATCGAAGCCCTCGGGCACCAGCAGGTTGGCGCTGAGGTACATGGGACGTCCCCAGAATTTGGTGAGCAGCGCGCTTTGGATTTTGATGTGGCGGATGTACTTGGTGTCCTGCGGCGGCGGGATAGCCGGGATTTCCTGATCGAGCACGATCGCGATCGGTTCGGCGGATCCCAATGTGATTTTGCGCGGAGCGGAATAGAGATTGCCGGGAGCAATATTCCAGTGCTGGCCTTCGCCGCGGTCCATGGGCAGCTTGACGGTGTGGCCGTCGGAGCGGTGAAAGGTTTCGTAGCGATGCAACACAGCTTGCACGTAGTACTCTCCCGGCGGCACGTCGCGCAGGCTGCGGATGGGAAAGCCGGCAGCGGAATCGTCCACCACGACAGATTGGCCGGGCCGCATGGCATCGACGTCGACGCCGAAGATCATTTGGGTGCGGACGGAGTCGTCAATCTGCATGCGAGGCTCGGCGGAAGGATTATTAGAAAGAAGTAAAAAGATGCGTCCATCGAGCGGTTGTTCGCTGCGGGCTTTAGAAAAGGAAACCGAAAAGCTGGGGCCAGCCGCGTGCGCGAGCTGAACAGAGACTAGAAGGCCGGCAAGCAGTGCCACCAGAATCACACCGCGTTTGTGAAAGAGCATTGAATCTCCTTGTATAGGTCCGAGAAAATCCAGCGGATTGTACAACGAACGGCCCCTGTTGATAGCAATTCAAGAATGAGTGGCACGGGCAGCCTCGTCCCATGGCTCTTGACGTTAAGCTCGATGCACGCGGGCGAGGGCGCCCGCGCCACACATTCCTTCGCTGGTTTTCCGGAGTCGCAATCCTCCCGAGCCCCGGAATTCCCGCAGGTCATGGCCCAGGGGAATCTATCTGCTTTTCCCCCACCTTCCTACACTGGAAGTAACCACCGAGTAACCGGATTGCCGTATGCGGCAGATCGCTCAGCCCTTCCAACGATAGGCGTCAGGTTGGGGCAGGCCGATATGGGCCAGCACTCGGTACGCGAACTCGCGGGCCATGGCATCTAAGCCGGCGGGGCGGAAGTAGAAAGCCGGAATGAGCGGAAAGATGGTAGCTCCGGCGTCGGCGGCGCGGTACATGTTTCGGATGTGGATTTTGTTGAGCGGTGACTCGCGAACGCAGAGCACCAGGGGGCGTTTCTCTTTGAGGGAAACGTCGGCTGCGCGCTCGATCAGTTGCGATGCGATGCCATTGGCGATGCGGGCCAGCGTGCCCATGCTGCATGGAATGACGACCATGGCGTCCGAGGGATACGAACCGCTGGCGATGTTGGCGCCGATATCGGCGTTGGCCTGCTGTTGGACTTTGCGCGAAGATTTGCGGCCCAAAATTTGTCCGATCAGGTCGCTTCGGCCGCGCAGTCCGAGTTCTTCGGCCATGACGCGTAGAGCACTGTCGGAGGCGATGAAGTTTACGGTCTCGACGCGCGCATCACGTTCGAGCGCCAGGAGCAGGTGCTTGAGGAAGAGCGATCCGCTGGCTCCGGTGGTGGCAACGGTCAAGTTCTGCGGCGGGTGATTGGGCAATCTGGGCTCCGGCTTCTCTCGAACCTTGGAGCATAGGGAGGGCTGGGAAAAGAGTCAACGGCGAAAGCAGTCGTTGGAGCTTGAGTGGGTAGGAGCAACATCAAAAGCGGCGGGCGAGGGCGCCCGCCCCACACAAACATGGCGACGACCTCCAATTTGCGATTGCGACGCAGTGAGGCCCAGTTGCACGCCTTGGCAGGTGTTGAGCGCGAAATTCGGATCAACGATCCCAACGGCCGCCGCAAATACCTACGCGATTTCAGCCAAGCTTTCCGCTCCTACGAATCGGTCATCGACCGGCAAGAACTAAGCGCTGCGGTGCGAGCGGCTGACACCGTTCTCATCGGCGATTACCACGCGCTGCCTTCGGCGCAACGCTTTGCCGCCACGTTGCTCGAAGAACGCGCCCAGCCCGGAGATCGCCCCGTAGTGCTCGGCGTGGAAACAATTTTTTCCCGCGATCAGCACATCCTGGATGAATGGTGGCGCCGCGAGATTGACGCCGAGGAATTGCAGCAGCGCATTCGCTTCGATCTTGACTGGGGCTACGACTGGGCCCCGTTTTACGAATTGCTGGTGACGGCGCGCGAGCACGCCGACGCAATCTATGGCCTGGATTGCATGCCGCGCGAAGATCTGCGCAAGATCGGGGCGCGCGACCGGCATGCCGTCCACAAATTGGCGGAGATCCGGCAGCGCCATCCCAACGCCGTCTTTATGGTGCTGTTTGGCGAGTCGCACCTTGCGCCCGGGCATCTGCCCAAGGTGTTGCGCGAACGTCTCCCGGAAGAGCGTGTGCTCACCGTGCTGCAGAACGTGGACGCGCTCTACTGGCGCGCTGCCGGCGAACCGCAGCAGCGGGTGGAGGCCGTACGCGTGAATGACGAGGTGGTTTGCGTCTTCAACTCCACGCCGCTGGAAAAATACGAGAACTACCGTCTTCACCTCAGCCGCTGGGGACGCACCGACGAAGAGGGCCCCGACCTCGCGCCTACCATCTACAACCTGATTGACAGCCTGCTGCGCTTTCTTGAGATCGATCGCTATTCTTCGCACAATGGCACGCAGCCGCAGTTTCTGGTGGACCTGATGCCGGAAGTTTATTGCCGCGCTTCAGGCGCACGGCTGCGCCAGTTGCTTTCCCGTCACCACGCCACCGAGGACGAAACGGCGGCCATGGTCGGCCACGTGGAGGAGCGTGGCAGCGTCTATCTGCCGCAGGTCAACGCTTTCTATGTTCGTGAGTTCAAGATGATGTACGCGGCGGAAGAAGCCGCGCGTTTCCTACATCATGCCTGCCGCGGCCTGCCCGCGCGCGGGACCGGCAACCATGGCGCCGCGGGGGACTCGAGCCATTTCTACGCGGTGACCATCGAATATGCGTTGGGCTACTTCGGGTCGCGGGTGTTGTATCCGGCCCGTCCAGCTTCCGACGATGCCCCGGGCCACGGAGCGCAGGAGCCCCAGGAATCGGACGCCAGGAATACCGAAGCTGGATCTCAACTCCTGGGCTACATGCTGGGCGATGCGTTGTACGAAGCCTATCTCAAGGGACGGGTCACGCGCGCCATGCTGCGGCGGCTGTTTCTGGTCCACCTGGACGAGCCCGGCAAAGCCAAGGAAGCATATCGCGAGATCGCCGCGAAAGTTCGCGGCCTGGGTAAGAAGCTGCCCTCCTCCGTGCACCTGGACAAGTAGCGCCCACCGGCCAGCTGCCGGGACGGCGGCGCTACATTCGAGCAAATGCTAAACTCACGTTTCCTTGAACGCCGAGTCCATCCGCGAGCTCTTCGACCAAGTCCGCCGGGGCAAGCTTTCTCCCGACGCCGCCGTCGACCGCCTGCGCCACCTTCCTTTTGAAGACCTGGGATTTGCCAACCTGGATCACCATCGCGCTCTGCGCAATGGAATGCCGGAAGTCATCTTCGGGCCGGGCAAGACTCCGGCGCAAATAGCGTCCATTTTTTCTCGCCTGGCCAAGCACGGCGGCAACATCCTGGCCACGCGAGCGACCACGGCGCAATTGGCCGCGGTAAAGAAAAAAGTGCCTAAGGCCGAGTATCAGGCGCTGGCGCGCGCTATTGTGCTGCGGCGCGACAAGAAAAAATATGGCAAGGGGATCATTGCCGTGGTTTCCGCCGGCACCAGCGATATTCCCGTGGCCGAAGAGGCCGTCGTCACCGCGGAAGTGATGGGCAATGATGTCGAGCATCTCTACGATGTCGGCGTGGCCGGAATTCACCGCCTGCTGGCCAATCGCGCGTCGCTCACCCGCGCGCGCATCGTGATCGTGTGCGCCGGGATGGAAGGCGCTCTGCCCAGCGTGGTGGGGGGCCTGGTCGGCGTACCCGTGATCGCCGTGCCCACCAGCGTCGGTTATGGCGCAGCCTTCCAGGGTTTGGCGGCGCTCCTGGGGATGATGAACTCCTGTGCCTCGAACGTGACCGTGGTGAATATCGACAACGGATTTGGGGCGGGGTATGTGGCCTCGCTGATCAACCGGCTGTAGTGGGCTCGCGGTGAACAACTCCGCGTCCTCGGTGTTCTCTGTGGTCAAAACCAAAAGCCATATCACCACGGAGGACACCGAGGACACGGAGGTAGCTGCGCCGCAAAAAAGGCACGGCCGAAGCCGTGCCTTCCTCCGATCCAACTTCAATCCGCTTACGAGCCTTTCACTACTTCCAGATTGTTCTGCACGCTGAATACGCCGAACACCTGGTTGGCCCGGATGCCCGCAACCTGCTTGTCCATCGCGGTGGCTACAGTGCCGTAGAGACTCAGCTTGCCTTTGTCCACCACGATGCGAATCGGCTTGGCTGGGTCGCTGGCATAGCGGCTCAACACCGGGTCGCGATAAATCGCTCGCAGGGCGCTGATCCGAATCCGGTCGTCGAATCCTGATACGGGCGAGACCTTGATGTTGTCCACGACGTCCTTCACGCCAGGCATGAAGTTTGCCAGCGCCAGGGCTGAGTCGCGGCCGACATCGGTGCGAGTTTCGCCGGTCAAGGTGGCAACGCCGCCGTTCACCGCGACGTCGACAAAGTTGAACTCGTTGTCGAAGCCCATCCGGTCATAATGCAACTGGCGCTCGAGTTTCGCCTGTACTTCGGCATCGGGCGCGGTGGAGCTGACGGCGACCAGGTTGCGAACGCCCTGGACTTGGTCCAGCTTGCGGACCTTTTTGGCCACGTCCAGCTTCTGCTGGTAGAGATCGACGTTCCCGGAAAGGGTCACAATTCCGTCTTCCGTGGTGGCTTGCACGCCACGAAGGTTTTTCTGCTTCGCCAGCTGCTGGGTTACGCGGGTTTGAATATCGTTGTCATAGCGGGCGTTGGAAGTCTGAGCTGCCATGCCCGCGCTGAGCACTCCTACCGCGAGAAAAGAAGTCAGGGCCTTGAGAAAGTTGTTCATAAGTCCTCCCCCGGTATTGATTAACCGGTTAGTTAATTAAATGATTGGATGAGAAGAAAGCCGATTTGGATGCCACGCCCGGCAGGCGGCCTCCACTCGCCTGGTTATATACCTCTTGACAATAGTCGTTATAACGAATATAGTTCTTGTAATGGCGAAGAGCATTCAAGCCGAGATCCGGCAGACCAGGCCTTTCAGCGGGCTGGAAGACGAAGCTTGGGTCGCGCTTCATTTCACGGCAGACCGGCTGCATTGGCGGTTCAGCGAGATGCTGAAGCCGTATGGGCTCTCGCCGACCCAATTCAATGCCCTGCGCATCCTGCGCGGCGCCAGGGACGAAGGGCGGGCCTGCAGTGAGATCGCAGAGCGCATGGTCAACCGCGACCCCGACATTACACGCCTGATCGACCGCCTGGAGCGCCGGGGGCTGGTTGTCCGCAGCCGCGAGGGCCGGGACCGCCGGGTCATTACCACCCGCATCACTCCGGCCGGCCTGGAGCTGTTGGCATCGCTTGACCGCCCGCTCGCGGAATTCAACCGCAAGATGCTGGGGTCGCTCGGAGAACAGAAATTGAGAACGCTGATCCAGCTTCTAGAGGCAGCCCGGGAGCAGGCAACATAAAATTTTGCCATTTGTTCGTTATCACGACAGTTGTTACATAGATAAAAAGGAGTGTTCATTCATGTCCAATACAACGACCCAGGAAGTAGCCGTTAAAACCATTTCAACCCAGGAAGTCCGTCACATCCTGGATAGCAAGCATCCCCTGCAATTCTGGAACGTGCTGACCGACGAGTGGTTCAAGGGGGAAAACATTGCCGGCTCCCGCCGCGTGCCCCTGGACAAGGTGGGGAGCGAGGTACGGGCCACGAATTTGCCCAAGAATACCGAGATCGTCGTATACTGCGGCGGCCCGAAATGCCCGCAGAGCCGGATGGCGGCCGAGAAGCTGGCAAAGCTGGGATATGAGAATGTCCGCGCCTACGAGGGCGGGCTGGAAGAGTGGAAGGCTGCGGGCTTGAGCATTGAGAAAGCTTAACCGAGCTGATGTCATGGTCAGAGGGCGCGCCCAGCCCTCTGACTCTTTTTGACGTAGCCAGTGGGGTGCACAACATTAGAGACAGTTTGGAGGAGACCAAATGAGCGATGTTTCAAACCAATCTTGGGGAATCGCAGTCTTGCGCGTGGTAGTCGGGGCCGTGTTTCTCGCCCACGGGGTGCAGAAGGTTTTCACCTTCGGCCACGCCGGCGTGACTGGAATGCTGGGCTCAATGGGATTTCCACTGCCCGGCGTACTGTCGGTGGTGCTGATGGCGGTTGAGTTTCTCGGTGGCGCGGCCCTGGTGCTTGGATTCTTGACCCGCTGGGCTGCGGGGCTTAACGCCTTCGATATGGTGGTGGCAATTCTGTTCGTTCACCTCAAAAACGGCTTTTTCAACCCCGGCGGTTTCGAGTTCCCGCTGACCTTGCTGGCTGCGTGCATTGTGCTGGTGTTGCACGGACCCGGAGCCGCGTCGGTCGACGGTGCCCTGGCAAAGAGAGAGTGAAATTAGGGTTCATGCGTGGGGCTGGCAGACGCCGAAGTCTTTGGATATTCTTTTGGTTTCCCAGAGGAGGGGTTTGCCGGCTTCCTTCGGCTTAATCCCTTTGCCCTGCAAGGTCACTCGGTCGCCCGGCTTGATGTCGGCCGTGCTGCCGGTCAAGGCATAGAACCGTTTATCCTTCTCGTCGGTTAGGCTCATTTCGTTCTGTCCCGAAGAGACGCATCCCGTAATCGTCCGCTTCTTGGATGATTCGTGGATCACCACATAGGTCACGACTGCCAGCGCCGCGACTATTCCGACGATCGCACCTACGATCGTGCCCGTACTGACAATCGGTTTCGTGGGTGCCTGGGCTTCGGCACGCGTGAAGAAAGCCATGGCCAGGGCTGCAACCAGAACTCCGCACCAGAGCGCTTTCACATTTTCTCCTTGTTCCCTTTCACGCGAGTGAGAGGTCAGTTATCGACTTCGCGTGCGACCGACAACGTACACCCAGGCTCCGCTGAATGCAATTGTCGGTGAATGACCCAGTTCTTGAAGCCCGAGCTATGATCGGCGCGGACGAGGCTGACTTGCCTCAGGTTGCGTGGATTTTTCAGAGTGTCGATTTGGACGGGTCGGCAACGTTGCGGACGGCTCTCCAGCCGTCCCGATGCGACCTTAAGTCTTTTTGGGCTTGCTGGTTGCACGGCTTCGCCGTTGGCTCTTCTCACCAAACACTCGCGTGAAAATCTTGTCGACATTTCTTAACTGACGATTCAGATCGAAGGCACGCTCGATCTGCTGGCGGGGAACCCGGCTGGTAATGTTCTTGTCTTTCAGGACCAGCGCCTTAAAATTCCGTCCTTCCTTCCAGGCCCGCATGGCGTGGCTTTGCACCGTGCGGTACGCCTCTTCGCGCGAGACTCCGTGCTCTACCAGGTCGAGCAATAGTTGCCCACTGAAAACCAGCCCGCCGGTGCTTTCGAGGTTGACCTTCATCCGCTCCAGGTAGACGAACATGGTGTCCAATACGTTCGTGGTTTTCTGCAGCATGTAATCCACGAGCGTCGTGGAATCGGGGATGATGACGCGTTCCACCGACGAGTGCGAGATGTCGCGCTCGTGCCACAAGGCCACATTCTCAAAAGCCGCCTGCGCATTCGAGCGCACCACCCGGGCCAAACCGCTGATCTGTTCCAGCGTGACGGGATTGCGTTTGTGCGGCATCGCCGACGAGCCCTTTTGCTTTTCGCTGAAAAACTCCTCGACCTCGCGCACTTCGGTGCGCTGCAGGTGCCGGAGTTCGGTAGCAATCTTGTCCAAAGTGCAGGCGATCACGGCCAGGGTCGCGAGGTACGCCGCATGGCGATCGCGCTGGATTACCTGGGATGAAATAGCTGCGGCCTTCAATCCCAGCCGCTCGCACATGTCTTCTTCCAGTTCAGGAGTGAGGTGAGCAAAGGTGCCGACGGCGCCGGAGAATTTTCCCACCCGCATATCTTCGGCGGCAGCGCGGAAGCGCACGATATTACGCTGGGTCTCTGAGTACCAGTTTGCCAGCTTGAATCCAAATGTGATGGGTTCAGCGTGGATGCCGTGGGTGCGCCCGATCATTGGTGTGTCTTTGAATTCCCAGGCGCGGCGTTCCAGCACATCGGAAAGTTTTGCCAGATCAGCGTCGATAATTGTCGAGGCCTGCTGGATGAGCAGGGCCTGCGAAGTATCGACCACGTCGTTGGAAGTCAGGCCGTAGTGGAACCATCGGGCATGGGGTCCAACGATCTCGGCCACCGCAGTGGTAAAGGCGATGACATCGTGGCGAACTTCAGCTTCGATTTCAGCAATGCGGTCGAGATTGAAGTCAGCCCGTTCGCGGATCGCGCGGGCGGCATCCTTGGGCACCATGCCGGCATCGGCAAGAGTTTCCGTGGCCGCGACTTCAACCGCCAGCCAGGTGCGGAAGCGATTCTCGTCGCTCCAGATACGGCCCATGTCGGGACGGGTATAGCGTGGGATCACGCGTGTCTCCCTGCTGTCTCCGAGAATTGCGGGACTAAGGATTCTAAATGGAGTTGCAGGCTGGGGGCCAGTCGGGTGGCTGCGGGTAGCCGCAAAGCGGCCAAAGAGTGCAGCCCAGAGCCTGCCCTGAGCGGAGTCGAAGGGGCGTAAGCCCTGGGTATAAAACGGCAACTGACATAGCCCTGAAAGGGCGAAAGAAACCCCAGCGGAGGCTTACGCCAGCGCGATCACGTCAATCTCGACCAGAACATCCTTGGGAAGGCGGGACACTTCCACCGTTGAACGGGCGGGAGGCGCGACATTGAAATAGCGACCGTAGACTTCATTCATGGCAGTGAAGTCGTTCATGTTCTTCAGAAACACGGTGCAGCGGACAGCCTTCTTCAGGCCGCTCCCGGCAGCGGTCAGAATGGCGGAGAGGTTCTTGAGCGCGCGATCGGTTTGCACGGCCACGTCCCCGCTGATCACCTGCTGATTCGCCGGATCGATGGCCACTTGCCCGGAGACGAAGACGAATCCGTTGGCTCGGATGGCCTGGGAATAGGGACCGATGGCCTGCGGCCCATCTTTGGTCACAATCACGTCGCGCATGAAACCTCCATAAATCAGTCAACAGAATTAATGCAGATGAATACGGTTTGAGTCAACTTGCGTGGCTGGAACACCGACCTCAAAAAATAAAACCAGTTGTCAGTTAATAGTTCCCAGTTCCCAGTTGGCTCTGCTGATGACCGATGACTACTGGATTTTCTGCAATCGCTGCACGTCGTGTACGCCGGGAATCTTGCGCACTCCGGTAACGATGTTTTCCAGGTGCTTCAAGTCGGCGATGTCGAGCACGATGTCAACGTTGGCCTGACCGTTACTGGTGCGGGCTTCGATGTTGCGGATGTTGGTCTTGGTATCGCTAATCACGGCGGTGATCTGTTTCAGCATCCCGAAACGGTCGTCGCAGAATACTGTGAGCTTGACCGGATAGGCGCTGGGCGTTCCGTCGTCCTGGGCCCACTCCACGTCAATCCGGCGCTCGGGTTCATACATCAGGTTCAACACGTTGGGACAATTGAGAGCGTGAACCGCAACTCCCTTGCCGCGGGTCACGTACCCGACGATAGATTCGCCTCGAATTGGATTACAACAACGGGCGCGGTACACCAGCAGATCGCCGTGTCCTTTTACCCGAATGGCGTTGTTGTTCTGGTCGCCGCCGAAGACGCGGCGCACGACACTGGCGATTCCACTCTGCTTCTCCTGGTCTTCGTCGGCCAGGGGTGTGCCGGCCGCCGGCGCCAGGCGTCCTAATATCTGACGCGCCGAATACTTGCCGTAGCCAATGCCCGCCATGAGGTCGTCGGGACGCCCGGCGCCGTAGTCGGAGGCGATCTTCATCCACTCTTCGTCCTTGACGTCCTTGAGCGATACGCGATACTTGCGGGCTTCCTTCTCGACCAGTTTGCGGCCGATCTCAATGGCACGCTCTCGCTGGTGGACGTTAAGCCAGTGCTTGATCTTGTTGCGGGCGCGCGACGACTTGGCGATAGCCAGCCAATCGCGGCTGGGCTTATGCCCGGTCTGGGTGAGGATCTCGACGATATCGCCGCTGTGCAGTTTGAAGCGCAGCGGCACCATGCGTCCATTGACCTTCGCGCCTACACAACTGTGACCTACCTCGGTGTGGACGGAATAGGCAAAGTCGATGGGCGAAGAATCTCTCGGCAGTACTACCACCTTGCCCTTGGGAGTAAAGGTGTAGACCTCCTCGGGGTAAAGGTCAATTTTGAGGGTGGACAAAAACTCGCTGGGATCGGAAACGTCGCGTTGCCATTCCACCACCTGGCGCAACCAGGAGAGCCGCTGCTCATCCTGCGCCGAGACTGGGCCATCTTTGTACTTCCAGTGCGCGGCAATGCCCTCCTCCGCCATCTTGTGCATTTCCTCGGTACGGATCTGCACTTCGAAGGGTGTGCCTTCTTCCGAAATCACGGAAGTGTGCAGAGACTGGTACAGATTCGGCCGGGGCATGGCGATGAAATCTTTGATCCGGCCAGGAACCGGACGCCACAGATTGTGAATGATGCCCAGCACCGCGTAGCAGTCCTGCACCGATTGCGTGATCACGCGCATGGCGTAGAGGTCGTACACCTGTTCGACCGTAATATGCTGCCGCTGCAGTTTCTTGTGAATGCTGTAGAGCCGCTTGATGCGGCTTTCCACCGTGGCGGTAATGCCAGCCTCTTTCAGCTTGTCGCGAAATACTCCTTCGATCCGCGCCAGGAAAGCTTCGCCGGCTTTGCGGCGCGCCTCGACCGCGTCGTGCACCTGCTGGTATCCAATGGGGTCGACATAGCGAAACCCCAGGTCTTCCAGTTCTCCGCGGATCTTGCCCATGCCCAGGCGGTGTGCGATCGGAGCGTAGATGTCGAGCGTCTCGCGGGCAATCTTCTGTTGCCGCTCGGGCGGCAGATGTTCCAGGGTGCGCATGTTGTGCAGGCGGTCGGCCAGCTTGATGAGCACCACGCGGATGTCATCCACCATGGCCAGCATCATCTTGCGCAGGTTTTCAGCTTGCTGTTCTTCCCGGGTGGCGAAATCGATGGCGCTGATCTTGGTAACGCCCTCGACGATGTGCGCCACCTGCTCGCCGAACTCCTTGCGGATGTCGACCACCGTCACGGAAGTGTCTTCCACGGAGTCGTGCAGCAGCCCGGCCACGATGGCCACGGGGTCCATTTTCATCTCGGCCAGGACCAGCGCCACTTCCAGGGGATGCACCAGGTAAGGTTGGCCGGAGGCACGGCTCTGCCCGGCATGATGTTTCTGGGAAAATTCGTAAGCCTTGCGGATGAGTTCGAGATCGTCGTTGGGCCGGTTGGCCCGCATTCTGCGCATCAGCTCCCGGAAGCGGGTGACTGTCAGCACATTGGTTGCGAACTGTTGGCGCAACGTCGCCATGATGGATTATAGCTGGTTGTGTGGCGCGGGCGCCCTCGCCCGCGGCTTTGGACGTTGACCGCCAGCATTCGCGGGCGGGGGCGCCCGCGCCACACAAACCAAGGCAAACTCAATCTGCTAGAGTTGAGGCGGACCAGCCAGCATGCCTTCCCGTATTCTGATCAGCGGGGCCTCGGGCCCGATTGGTGCGGCTCTCGTGCCATCTCTGAGAGCAAAGGGAGCAGCCGTCACACGTCTGGTACGCGGCTCAGCCGCGGGCAACGACCAAATCGCCTGGGATCCGTCCCGTCCTTTGTCGCCTGAACTGGTTTCCGGATTCGACGCGGTCATTCATCTGGCCGGAGAGTCTATTGTCGGACGCTGGACTGCGGCCAAGAAGCGGCGCATCCTCGAAAGCCGCACCCAGGGCACGAGTCACCTGGCGGAAGCTCTGGCAAAAGCATCGCCGGTTCCGCGCGTCTTCATTTCGGCTTCCGCGGTTGGCTTCTACGGAAATCGTGGCGATGAACTCCTGCGCGAAGATAGCTCGCCGGGGCAAGGCTTCGCGGCGGAAGTCGCAAGTCAGTGGGAAGCCGCCACTCAGCCCGCAGCGAGCGCAGGAATCCGCACGGCGCAGATGCGTTTTGGCGTGGTCATGAGCGCTGCCGGCGGCGCCTTGCCGAAAATGCTTACTCCTTTTCGCCTGGGACTGGGAGGCAGGCTGGGCAGCGGTACCCAGTGGTGGCCCTGGATTTCGGTTCGCGATGTGGTCGGAGCGATCGAGCACGTATTGAACCACGATTCGCTCGCTGGGCCGGTCAACACGGTGGCGCCGGATGCCGTGACCAACGCGGAATTCACCAGCACTCTGGCTGCGGTTCTAAGACGGCCCGCGATTTTCCCCATGCCCGCTTTTGTCGTCCGCCTGATCTTCGGCGAGATGGGCGAAGAACTTTTTCTCGGCAGTCAGCGCGTGGAGCCAGCCAAGCTCCTGGCCACTGGATACCGCTTCCAATATTCCGATTTGAAGAGTGCGCTGAAAGAGATTTTGAACGGATAAACGGCAGGGAACCAGGGCTAACTTGACGCCTGCAGGTCTGCGATCTTCTGGATTGCTTCATTCTGAACCGCGGCGTCGTCTCCGAAGCCGGAAATCCAAGTCACATCCGGCTCGCGACGAAACCAGGTCATCTGTCGCTTGGCGTAGTTCCGATGCGCCTGTTGTGCCGCTTGCATGGCGGTGTTGTGGTCAACTGCGCCCTGAATCAAAGCCATTGCCTGTTTGTAGCCGAGAGCGGAGAGCGGCCCGCGGCCCCGCCGTACTTTTCTAGTAAGCTTCGCGTTTCTTCCACCAGACCGCCATCGAACATTCGTTGTGCCCGCTGATTAATTCGTTCGTACAGAGGCGCTACGGTCGGGATTGAGACCCAACCGGACAATACGAAAGCCCTGCAACGGATCGCGGCCTTGCTTCCACATTTCGCTCATTCTTTTCCCGCGAGGCCAGGCAGATCTCAATCGCCCGCAGCAGCTTGGGCGTGTCATTGGCATGAATCTTTGCCGCGGCGGCAGGATCGAGACGATTGAGGATTCGATGCAGATACGGCGAGCCCTTCTCTTCCGCACGCTCGCGCAACCGTCCGCGCAGTTCCTCTGAACGCTGCGGCCCGACAAAAAGGCCCTCCAGCAGCGCGCGCAGATACAAGCCGGTCCCGCCGGCCACAATCGGCAAAGCTCCCCGTGACTTGATCTGCAGCAGCACCTCGCGAGCCTGGCGGGCATATTCGCCGGCAGTGATGTAGCCGGACGGGTCCACGAAATCCAGCAGGTGATGAGGGACGCGGGCACGTTCGGCGGCTGTTGGCTTCGCGGTTCCAATCTCGAACTCGCGATACATGGCCACCGAATCGCAATTTACGATCTCGCCGCCGAAGCGTTCAGCGAGTGCAAGCGAGAGCGCCGTCTTCCCGCTTCCGGTCGGGCCGAGCACCACCACCAGCAGGGGCTCGGATGACGCGCTCAGCGGGCCCCCCAGGCAATGTGGTGCCAGTAACGGGCCAGGATCACGATTAGAACGACGACACCGATGATCAGGATGCCGCCCGCTTCAAGGCTGTAGATATGAAGTTTCGGCCGAGGCTCGGAAGGCGGAGGCACAAGAGCATTGTAGCGCCGCAGCCACCACCAGCCACGCGGTCCGTGGTAGCACCGGCAATGCTAAACTGCCTCAAGCCGTGCCCACACCACCCAGCAATCCCACGGAAAAAACCATACGCTTCGCAGTTTTTGAGGTTGACCTGGCGGCAGGTGAACTGCGTAAAAATGGTAGCCGCATACGACTGCAGGAACAGCCCTTCCAGATACTGGTGTATCTGCTCGATCGGCCCGGAGAAGTGGTCACGCGCGAGGAACTTCGGCAGAAGTTATGGCCTGCCGACACCTTCGTCGACTTCGACCATAGTCTGAACACCGCGGTAAACAAATTGCGGGAAGCGCTGGGAGACTCTGCCTCCAGTCCGCGTTACGTGGAAACGCTGGCGCGGCGCGGATACCGCTTTCTGGCCCCGGTGCAACGTGTCGAAGCGAGTTCGCCCGCGCAGAATTTTCCGTCAACTCCACCGGGGAATGCGCTGAGTCCAACCAAGACGACGGAATCATCCTTCCATCGCGGCCTCGAAGTGCCATTGCCGCGTCGCAGTCTGACTCGCGAGTCTTTTCGCCCTGATTCAACTCATGTATCTGATTTTTTACCTGAGCGCGCTCTTTCGCCTGGGCGCAATCGATCGCATCACGGACACGTTTTTGCCGGGATGGGGGTCGCGGGCTATCTTCATCGCCGTGCTGGTGACCGCGGGCATGGGCATCCCGCTGCGCTGCTACCTGATTTCAGCGGTAGCCTTCGATCACCGGGGGCTGGGAGCGAAATTCCGACGGATGTTCCCGGTCATCCTGGCGCTGGATCAGTTGTGGGCGGTGGCCCCATTTCTGCTCACCGAAAACATCGGATTCGGCGCGGCTTTTGCAGCCACCGCGGCGCTTCTGTACGTGCCGTTTTCGGAGAGAACGCTGGTGCGATTGGCCTATCCAGAGCACGGGTCTGGACAGTGAGATTTGTAACATTCCCGGCAAACCAGGAACCATGCTCACGAAAGGCGGATAGCCCCGTCTGAAACCGAGGGAGAAACTCTAGATTTCAGATTGGAGATTGTAGATTTCAGATTTAAGGTCTCCGGTTAATGGGTTGGCGACGTTTGGCCGATCTCAATTCTGCAATCTGAATCTAGAATCTACAATCTGAAATTCCTCCCAATCTGTCAGGAGAAGAATGTTTCGAAACGCATTCATACTTGCTGTTTTAGCCTCGATTCTGGTCGTGCCGGCAGCCTATGCGCAGAGTGCTTCGGCCGTGCCGTCCTCGGCCGCACCGTCTTCCAGTACCCATGCACCGGTTCTCGACGTCACCTCGATCGATCCCAGCGTGGATCCGTGCACGGACTTCTTTGCCTACTCCTGCGGAGGCTGGCTGAAAAAGAATCCTATCCCGCCGGACAAGACCAGTTGGAGCACCTCCGGAAAGATGGCGGATGACAACCGAGCCTTGCTGCGAGAAATTCTCGAAGAAGCAGCGGCAGGTGGCCCGGACCGGGATCCGGTGAAACAGAAGATCGGCGACTACTACTCTGCCTGCATGGATGAAAAGGCAATTGAAACCGCCGGGGCCGGGCCGCTGAAAGCTGGCCTGGAGCGGATTGACCGCATGCATTCCAAACGAGACCTGGCCAAGGTCGCCGCCGGCATGCTGGGGCAGAACGTTCTGTTCTCCTTCGAATCCGATCAGGACTTCAAGAACTCCTCCCAGGTGATCGCGGAGGTGGATCAGGGCGGGCTGGGCCTTCCCGACCGCGACTATTACCTCAAGACGGACGCGAAGTCCGTGGAACTTCGGCAGGCTTATGTGGCCCATGTTCAGAAAATGTTCGAACTGCTGGGGGATGCGCCAGTCGCCGCTTCCACCGAGGCCCAAACCGTGCTGCGAATTGAGACCGCGCTGGCGAACGGCTCGATGACCCAGGTGGAGCGGCGCGATCCTAAACTGCTTTACCACAAGATGTCGCGTCGAGACTTGGAAAAGCTCAGCCCGTCGTTCCGATGGAAGGAATACTTTTCCCTGGCCGGACAGCCTGGGTTGCAATCGCTGAACGTAAGCTCACCCGGAGTTCTTCAAGACACTGAACGCGACGCTGAAAAAGGAAGATCTGGCAAGCTGGAAGGCTTATCTGCGCTGGCACCTGGCCACTGCGAACGCTCCTCATCTCTCGTCGGCATTTGTGAACGCCGACTTCGATTTCTTTGGCAAGACGCTGACGGGCGCCCAGGAGCTCGAACCGCGCTGGAAGCGTTGCGTGAACTACGTGGACAACGACCTGGGTGAGGCCCTCGGGCAAGCTTACGTCCAGCGCGCCTTTCCTCCCGAGGCCAAGCAGCGCGCTCAGAAACTGGTGAAACAGATTGAAGCAGCCATGCAGCAGGACATCGAAGGATCGCCCTGGATGTCTCCTGCGACAAAACAGCAGGCGCTGGAGAAGTTGCACGCCGTGGCCAATAAGATCGGCTATCCCGACAAATGGCGGGATTACAGCGCTCTGACCATCGCACCCGGTGACCACATGGGCAACGCACAGCGCGCCCGCGTATTCGAGTTCAACCGGCAGATCGCAAAGATCGGCAAGCCGGTGAACCGCGGCGAATGGGGCATGACGCCTCCCACCGTGAATGCTGAGTACAACCCTCAGCTGAACGACATCAACTTTCCGGCAGGCATCCTGCAGCCGCCTCTTTTTGATCCCCGTTCGGACGACGCTCCCAACTACGGCGACACTGGAGCCACCATCGGACACGAACTGACTCACGGTTTCGACGACGAAGGCCGCCAGTTCGATGCTCAGGGCAATCTGCGCGACTGGTGGACGGCGGAGGATGGCCGGCAGTTTGACCAGCGCGCCAGTTGCATCTCCGACCAGTATTCACAATACGTCGCCGTGGATGACATCAAGATCAACGGCCAACTCACGATGGGCGAGAACGTGGCTGATCTGGGCGGCCTCATGCTGGCTTACATGGCGTGGAAGAATGAAACGCGAGGCCAGAAACTGGATTCCATCGAGGGCTTCACCCCCGAGCAGCGCTTCTTCATCGGCTACGGCCAAAGTTGGTGCGCCGACACCCGCGACGAAACCAAACGCATGTATGCCACCATCGATCCGCATTCACCGGACAAATATCGGGCCAACGGGGTTCTCGTCAACACACCCGAATTTCAGCAGGCATTTCAGTGCAAGGCTGGCTCCGCGATGGTGCGGGAGAACAGATGCAGGGTCTGGTAGAAGGGCGGGCGTCGGACCTCGGACTTCGGACTTCGGACCTTAGGCCTCAGATATCAGCTCTCATGTGTAGCTCGATCGAAGTGTGATGTCCGGGTCTGACCTTCGAGGGCTGAAGCCCGAAGTCTGAGGTCCGACGACTGCCTTATTGTATTTCCGACCGGTCGGGGTTGTAGTAGAAGTGGAAGCGCAACGCCAGATATTGACCGTTGAATTCGGACGGCAGGGGTGGGAAGGGCTTGGAGGCGGAGATTCCGCCATAGGCTGCGCGATCCAGAGCCACATCGCCGGACGAGCCGACAATCTGCAGCCCTGCGACCTGACCGTTCTTCAGGATGGCAAACTCAATCGAGACTTTCCCCTTCTTCATCAGTGGCGCGCGCGCCGAC
Organism: Terriglobia bacterium; assembly: GCA_963698825.1. Classification (GTDB taxonomy): domain Bacteria; phylum Acidobacteriota; class Terriglobia; order Terriglobales; family Acidobacteriaceae; genus JAIQFF01. The sequence continues at coordinate 124,987 of CAVOSG010000013.1, forward strand.
TCAGGAATGATGCGATACCAGTTTTCGCGCACATCGTGCAACACGCGAGCCAGGTAGGGGCCGAAATCCACGCCCATGGTGTCGCTGAGGACGTCGAGCGGTCCAATAGCTTCGCCGGGCTGCTTGCCTTGACCGAGTCCGTAATTCCCTCCATCGCCGCTGTACCCTCCGCGGTTCGCGGCCGCGGCTCGAGCCGCTTGTTCAATGGCCGATCCGGGTGACAGCGCGCCGGTATTGAAACTCGGCGTGGGCTTCGCGGCGGGCGGAGTTTGCAGGCGGGCCACTTGATTTTGGTCGGGTGGCGGCGGCGGGGAGGGCTGTTCCTGCGGCGCCTGAGGGCTCGGCGCGGCTGGGGCCGGGGGAGCGACCTGAGACTGGGCCGGAGGGCCGCCGGGACCGGGCGCGCCCGGGCGCGCGCTGTCCAGGATCTTTTTCAATTCCTTGCGATCCAGTTGCGGTGCCTTTGAGGTTGCCATCCGGTCTTTGTCTGAAATCTTGTTGGTGTCCGGCCGCTTGGTGAGCTTCTGCTCATCCGGGGGAAGCTCCAGGTAAGTGAGCTCCTTCTGTTTCATCATGTCCTGCGGGCTGATCAGAAGCACGGAGCGCTTGTGCATCAGACCTTCAAGTCGTGCGGAGTTGACCACCAGAATGACAATGGCAAGGTGGACTACCACCGAGATCCAAAAGGCTTCCCGTTGCCGCGAGCGCGAAAGATCGTCCTGCAACTGAATCAGCAGGGCGGGAACATCGTGCATCTCGCGGTACGCCGTTTCCCAGCTGCCGGCGTCGTACAGATCGCTGCCCGGGGGCGTGGACGCTGGCGCGGCTGGAACGGGGTTTCGCGGCGGGATTTCAGTGATTGACATCGACCTGCTGGATTATGACTTTCGGCCCGGACCACCAAATGCGTCGTTGGTGCTTTGGTCCGTTGGCCGTTGGCCACGACCAAACCATTTTCGGGCAAGATACTGCCCACTGGTGACCGATGACCGCCGACTAGCTTTCCATCTTTATTCTCGCATCTTTCTGAAATATCTGCGAAAAAGCAATGCGTCGTGACTCTGAAGTTTGAACCTCAATCGTCAATAAAGGTTATCCCGAAGCACCGCGGCTGATTGTCAAGAAGTGTAAAACAGGGCCTGCGCTGGGACCCTTACGCACCAAGCACTTACCCCATTTCTGGAGGAGTCACCGCAGTTGATCGAGTTGGACTTTCTGGCCATGCGCGCGGATTGCCGCCACGATGTCGAGGGCGACGGCGAGTGCGCGCCGCCCGTCTTCGAATGAGACCAGAGGTTTGGAACGCGTCCGCACGGCGTCGAGGAATGACCTGAGCTCTGCCCGGAGCGGTTCCTCCGCCACAACGGCAGGCTTGGCCACGTGGATTTGTGGATTGACCGAAGGTATGCTCTCACCCGTCTTATCTTTGCCCGGATCGCCCACGCTGAAGACGAGCACCTCCTGCCGGCTGTAGTCGAGAGAAACATACTGCCGGGGCTGAAAGAAGCGCAGCTTGCGGACCCGTTCGGTGGAAACCCGGCTGGCGGTGAAATTAGCCACGCATCCCGACTCAAACTCCATGCGCACGTTGGCGATGTCGGCTTTGCCGGAAAGAATGGGGATCCCGACCGCGCGGATTTCCTTCACCGGCGAATTCACCAGCGAGAGCACCACATCGAGATCGTGAATCATGAGATCGAGGATGACGTCCACATCGAGCGATCGCGGCGTAAATACGCTGAGCCGGTGAACTTCAAAAAACATGGGCTGCGTGATGAGGGACGCCGTGGCGCGGACCGCCGGATTGAACCGTTCCAGATGTCCGACCTGGCCGATCCGATTTAAGGCCTTGGCCAGGCGGACCAACTCGTCGGCTTCCGCGAGCGAAGCCGCCAACGGCTTTTCCGCCAGGACATCCACTCCGGCTTCCATCAGGGCCCGGGCGGTCTCGAGGTGCCGAACCGTGGGCACGGCGACGGATGCGGCCTGCACTTCGCTATGCGTGGTCACCAGTTGCTCGACTGATCCGAAGGCACGGCAACCAAATTCGGCGGCCACGGCGTCAGCTCGAGCCACATCCGGATCGACCACTCCCACCAGGCGCACGGCTTCGCCCTGCTGCGCCAACTGGTGATAGATGCGGGCGTGGTTGCGCCCAAATGCGCCCACGCCGACGACTGCGACGTTAATGAAGTTGTCGTTCAGTTCCTGATTCTCCGAATCTGCCTGGCGAACTTTGCGCCAAAGCTCGAAGCGCAGAGGCAAAGGACTACCTTCTGTCCTGCCGCAGTGCGCCGGCAGGTTACTTCGCGGCCTTCTTCAACAGCGCGATCTGGCCGGCGTGATAAATCTCGTGCTGCACGACTCCGCTGATCGTGTAGTAAAAATTGTGGTAGTTCTCGTCCTTACCCGGAACCTGTTCCGCCAGGCGGGAATCGGGAAAGCCGGCGACTGCCTTGATGAGTTCGTTGTGGGTCTTCTTCGTGGATTCGATCGCTTGGCGCCACGCCGCCTCGCTGGTGTCTTTGACCACTGGGAAGTTCTGCTCGTCGGTGGGCTCCATCGCATCCCCGGCGATCCGGCGGCAGATCACATCATCCCAGGTGGCGATGTGCAGCAGAATCTCCCAGATGCTGTGAGCGTCCTTGATCGGCCGGGCTGCGGCCGTTTTGGCATCCACGTCCGCCAGCAGTTCGAGAACAGAATCTCCGTGCCAGGCATTGCCTTCGAACGCTCGGCGGATTTGATCAGCGAGACGGAAAGACTCAGTCATGGGAAGCTCCAGACAGCAATATTACTGAAGACTTTGATTGTGGAACGCTAGTCCGCCACGATCGCGATTCCTACGGCGTCGGCAGCCGCGAGGATGATGGCGTCACCATCCAGCAGCAGACACTTCCCCGCATCGAGGGCCAGGCACGTTGCCCCGGCGTGGCGCATCACTTCGATGGTTTTCACCCCGATCACCGGCACATCAAAGCGCATGTCCTGATTCGGTTTGGCGATCTTCACCACCGTGAGTTCGCGGCCGAGTGTGGACGCGTCTCCGGCCAGCGACCGCATGATATCGCCGGCGCGGGCGATGGCGGCGTCGGTGCCCTCCATGGCCTCGACCGCCACGCAGGCCGACTCCGCGACCACAACGGTTTGCCCGATATCATACTGCGCCAGGTGGCGCGCGACGGCGCGGCCGTAGTCAACGTTCTTCTTTTCCTGCGGCGTCGGCGGCCGTTTCGTCAGCACTCCCGCCCGGGCCAGCAGCGGCTCCAGAAACGAGGTTGAATTCTCCAGCGTGATGCCCTCCTCAGCCAGAGTCTGCGCGACCGCGCCCAACAGAGAGTCGGTGTTTCGCGTGCCCAGCGAGAGCAGCAGCTTGGCCAGCTTCCAGTCGGGGCGGATGCTGGAGAAAATCTGTTTGTGCTTTACCTGTCCGGCCATGATGGCGCGGCGCACGCCTTCCCGTTGAAAGGTTTCGATCAGCTTGGACAACTCGCCCAGCGAGAGCCAGTGCACCGCTGTGGCTCCATGTTTCTCAATTTCCGGAAACGCTTCTTCCTTGATGGCGGCGACGATGACCTCGAACCCTTGCGCGCGGGCAGCGTCCAGCACCAGCAAAGGGAAGGTTCCGTTTCCGGCGATGAGACCGATCCGCTCAGTCATCGTCAACTCGTTCTCCAGCAAGGATCGAGGATTCCGCGAGCCTCTTCCGCCCGACGTAGCGGCTCATCCTCAACATGCCGCCCCCACGGCGTCATCCTGAGAGACTTCAGTCTCGAAGGATCTCGCGCGTACCGTCACGACTGCCGGGGCAAGTGTATATCCGCTTCACGCCAGATGCTTCGCAAGCTCAGCATGACGACTCGTATGAGGAGAAAGCCAGCGCTTGCTTACGCTCCACTTCGCGGAGCACAATCTCTCAGCCCCCGAATTTTTCTCCACGGAAGCCCGGAACATCTTATGGCTGAAACACCGTCTGTCATCAAGCACCCGGCAGGATACATATGGGGAGCGGCAGTGCGGACGGCGGCCAGGCATCGTTTCAAGTTCTCGCTCCGGTGTGAAAGTGGTTTCAAGGCGCTGCTCAAGGCGGGCCTCGAAACTCACAAAGTCGGTTTGTACGAGTTCGCCGAACGTAGAGCCGAAGCCCAGGGCAACACCGAGAAGCTGGTCCGGGCGATGATCAACGCTCAACTCACCAAAGATTCTTCGGGAGACATTCTCGACGAATGGACGATTTTTCATGTTCTCTACGACGAGAAGATGTGTCCCGGACTTTGGCCGTTCTGCTGAGAACTCGAGGTGACGTTCGGCCAGCCTACTTGATCACGCCGCGTTCCGAAGCTTCGATGAATCGTATCAGCATGTCCACGTCTTCCCCGCGATCGGGCTCGGACCGCAGCCGTTCCAGCGCTTGTGAAGTGTTGAGCTTCGACGCCAGCAGGAGCTTGTAGGCGTGGTGAATCTTGCGAATGCGTTCTTTGCTGAAGCCCCGCCGTTCCAAACCTACCGCGTTGAGACCGTAGGCATGGGTATCGCGCGCCGCTGCGGTCTTCGAGAAGGGCAGGACGTCTCTGGTAACCGTCGTACCGCCGCCCACAAAGGAGTGCGCCCCGATGCGAACAAAGTGGTGTACCGGGCACAGCGCTCCCACCACCGCCCACTCCCCGACCGTGATGTGGCCTCCCAGAGTTGCGGCGTTGGCCAGGATGACGTGGTCTTCGATGACGCAATCGTGCGCGATGTGGGTGTAGGCCATGACCAGGATATGGCTGCCGACGCGAGTCAGTCCGCCGCCTTTGACCGTGCCGCGGTTGATGGTTACAAACTCGCGAATCTCGTTGTGGTCGCCGATCTCGAGGCGCGTGGGTTCGCCGGCGTAGGTAAGGTCCTGGGGCGCCATGCCGATCGAGCAGAAGGGAAAGAAGCCGTTGTCCGCGCCAATTTTCGTCGGTCCTTCGATGGTGACGTGCGAAACCAGGCGGCAGCCTTCACCGAGTTCGACGTCCGGCCCAATCACGCAATAGGGGCCGATTTGGCAGGAAGGGTGAACTTTGGCGCCGGGATGAATAACTGCGGTGGGATGAATCCCCGCGGGAGGTTGCGGCCTGGCGTCGGGCGGCGATGAGTGAATGGGCTGCGGACGTTTCGCCATAGGGGGCTTATTCGTCCGTCTCTGCGGACGCCCCGGCATCATCCGAACCGCCACGCCCGCGAGCAGTGTCCACCAGTTGACAGCTGACGATGGCCTCGGCCACCCGCTTGGCGCCCACATAGACGATTCCCTCCATGCGGACGGCGATCATGCGCGGACGCTGCCGCCAGTTCTTCAGCTCGACTTCGATGCGCAGCTGGTCGCCGGGCACCACCGGCCGGCGGAATTTCGCCCGCTCGATGCCGGTGAACATGATGAGCTTCTCGTGCCGGTCTTCCACTTCAGACAGCAACAACGCTCCGCCCGCCTGGGCGATCGCTTCCACGATCAGCACTCCCGGCATGATGGGCAGGTTGGGAAAGTGTCCGGCGAAGAACGGCTCGTTGATGGTGACATTCTTGATGGCCACGATCCGCTGCTTGCGCTGGATCTCAACTACACGGTCAATCAGCAAAAAGGGAAAGCGGTGCGGCAGGATGTGAAAAATGTCGATGATGTCCAGCGTGGTTTTTACCGGCGCCGGGGCTGCGGTCGCTGGGTGAGCGGTGTCGGTCATTGGGTTCGTCAGGCTCTGGTCGTCAAGAGCGGAGATTATACTGTACCGCGACTCAGCCACGGAATACTGCGAGAGAACAATGAAGAAGAAGGTCCTCAAGAAACCGCAATCATCCCAGCCTGTCCCTGCCGAAACCGCCAACCGGCTGCGCTTTTTTACCGAGCGGAAGGATGCCATCGCCGAAACCATCCGCCAGTTGGTCGAAATCGAATCACCCAGCGACAACAAACAGGCCGTGGACCAACTGGGAGCGCTCCTGGCCGGCCGCTTCGAGAAAATCGGCGGCCATGCAAAATTCCATCGTGTCCAGAATTTCGGCGACCATCTGCAAGTGGATTTTTCCGGCGGGCGCGGCGGCAAGCCGGTCCTGCTTCTGGGCCATCTCGACACGGTGTATCCCCTGGGAACGCTGGCCACCATGCCGTGCCGCGCCGCCGATGGCCGCATCTGGGGGCCGGGCGCGCTCGATATGAAGTCCGGCATCGCGCTCATGTTGCACGCTCTCGAAGGCCTGCGCGCGTGGCATGGCGACAGCGTGCCCAGGCCCATCACCGTGCTTCTGGTTTCAGACGAGGAGGTGGGCAGCGAATCCTCCCGGCGCATTACGGAGAGTTTGGCGAGGAAATCCGAGGCCGTGCTGGTGCTCGAACCCGCTTACGGATTGAAGGGAGCGCTGAAGACGGCCCGCAAAGGCGTGGGCGAATACACCATAAGAGTGACCGGAAAGGCCGCCCACTCCGGCCTCGATTTCGACAAGGGCGAAAGCGCGATCGTGGAACTGGCAAAGCAGATTACTGCGATCTCGAAACTGGTGGACCTGAAGCGCGGCCTCACGCTGAACGTTGGCCTGGCTTCCGGCGGCACTCGGACGAATGTGATTCCGGCGCTAGCGACCGCATCTCTCGATGTGCGGGTGGCTCGCATGAAAGACGCTGCCGTCATTGATCGCCAGTTGAGGGCGCTCAAGCCCTTCAACCGCAAATGCAAGCTGGAAATCACGGGAGGCGTGAACCGTCCGCCGATGGAACGGAGCGCCGGCATGGCCGCACTGTTCAAGAGAGCCTCGGACATCGCAAAACGATTGGGCTGGAAGCTCGAAGAAGCGTCGGTCGGCGGGGGCTCGGACGGAAACTTCACCGCCAGCCTGGGAATCCCCACGCTGGACGGCCTCGGCGGAGTGGGAGAAGGCGCCCACGCCACGCACGAGTCCGTCATAGATTTCTGAATTGCCTCGCCGGGCCCTGCTGCTGGCGGAGCTGATCGAGGCCGTGTAATGTGGGCGCGGGCGTCCCGCCCGTGCGGCAGCGCCTCAGAAGGTTCGGGGCACGAGAAGACTGGCAAGGGGTAGCAACTCCAATACAAGACAATCCTTGTCATTCCGAAGCGCCCGGTGTTGGCGCGAGGAATCTGCTTTGGTCTGAGGAACAGCAGATTCCTCGCGCGGTAAAGCCGCGCTTCGGAATGACAAGTTGTTGATCTTCTTGAAACTGAGAACTAATGCGGCAGGGAGATACTTTGACTACTGCCAGCGGGTAGCCTAGAATTTCCACAGGGTTGCTCGCCAGCTCTGAAGGCGCTCAGCGAGCGTTTGGCAAACCCACTAGGGGAGGTTTCGCATGCCTGGAAAACTGGGGTTGCCGGAAATTCTGATTATCTTAGCCATTGCTCTTCTTATCTTTGGGCCCAGCAAGCTGGCCGATCTCGGCAAGGGACTGGGCGAGGGCATCAAGAATTTCAAATCCGCGGTAAAAGACGGCGAAGATCCGGAAAAGAAGACCTAGGGAATACCAGACGCTTCGTCCGACTCGCGATTATTTCTCCCGCGCCGCCAGTCCGTATTTCTGCAGCATGCTGTGTACTAACGCCACCGGCAAGCCCACCACGTTGAAGTAGTCGCCCTCAATGCGCGGAATCCAGCGCGAAGCTCTGCCTTGAATCGCGTAGGCGCCTGCTTTGTCCATGGGTTCGCCGGTCGCGATGTAGGCGCGAATATCATCGTCGGTCAGAGTAGTCATGGTCACTCAGCGTGACTTCTGAACGTGTTGTCTTCAAACCCAGTTTCTAGTTCCTGGTTCCCAGTTCTCAGATGCGGTCCGACGAGGCAAACTCCCGTGATGACTTGATGCGTTCGTCCGGAGAGCAAGCGCAGCATTCGCATGGCGTCAGCTTCGTCGCGGGGTTTGCCGAGAATTTCGCCATCGATGACAACGATCGTGTCGGCGCCAAGAACCGGCTGGCCGGGATGCTGAGCAGGCCTGCTAATGCTTTTTCCCGTGCCAGGCGCTCCGCGCAAGCGCGGGGCTCCTCGCCCGCCTGCGCTGTTCAGGAATGTTGGCTGGACTTACGGTGAACGGAATGCCGGCATTGCGCAGCAACTCCTGACGGCGTGGAGAGGCGGAAGCGAGCACTAGCATTGGGACAAATTGTAACGTGACCCCCGGCCTCCGGCCTCCGCCTTATCCCCTGTTAGAATCAACTATTGACCGCTGCCCCCATGGACGCCGCCTTTCTCCGCAATTTTGCCATCATTGCTCATATCGATCATGGCAAATCCACGCTGGCGGATCGCCTGCTGGAGTTGACCGGCGCGCTGACCGCGCGCGAGATGCAAGCCCAGGTGCTCGACTCCATGGATCTCGAGCGCGAGCGCGGCATCACCATCAAGGCCCACGCCGTCCGCATGATGTACACCGCGCAGGATGGCCACACCTACCAACTCAACCTGATTGATACTCCGGGCCACGTGGATTTTTCTTATGAAGTTTCGCGTTCGCTGGCTTCCTGCGAAGGCGCGTTGCTGGTGGTGGACGCTTCGCAGGGAGTGGAGGCGCAGACGCTGGCCAACGCGTATCTCGCCATCAACAATCGCCTCGAAATTATTCCCGTCATCAACAAGATTGATCTGCCCAGCGCCGATGTGGAGCGCACCAAGGAGATGATCGAAGGCGCGGTCGGCCTCGATGCCTCCGACGCGGTGCTGATCAGCGCCAAGACTGGCCTCGGCGTGCCCGAGGTTCTGGAAGCCATTGTGAAGCGTGTGCCTCCGCCGAAGGGCAATCCGGACAACCGGCTGCAAGCCCTGATTTTCGACTCCTGGTTCGATCCCTACCGCGGCGTGATTGTGCTGACTCGCGTCTTCGAAGGAACCATCCGCAAGGGACAAAAAATCCGCCTGATGTGGAATGGGCGCGTGCTGGAAGTGGAAACGCTCGGCGTCCTGACTCCCAAGCCGGTGGAGGTGGAGGAACTGCGGGCGGGCGAAGTCGGATTTCTGATGGCCAACAGCAAGACCGTGGCCGACACGAAAATCGGCGACACCATCACCGATGACACCGCTCCAGCCATTGAGCCGCTGCCCGGCTTTGAAGAAATCAAGCCCATGGTGTTTGCCGGACTCTACACCGTGGATGCGCACGAACACACCCAGCTCCGCGAAGCCCTGGAAAAATTACGCCTCAATGACTCGTCGTTCTTCTTCGAGCCGGAGAGTTCGGTCGCGCTGGGTTTCGGCTTCCGCTGCGGCTTTCTGGGCCTGCTGCACATGGAGATCATCCAGGAACGGCTGGAGCGCGAATTCAATCTCGAGTTGATCACTACCGCCCCGGGCGTGCGCTACAAGATCACCAAGACCGATGGCGAGCTGATCGAGGTCGACAATCCTTCGCGCTGGCCGGACCCGAGCGAGATTGCCAAAGTCCAGGAACCGGTGATTCTAGCCACCATTCTGACCAACGAAGAATACGTTGGTGGAATTCTGAAGCTGGTGGAAGACAAACGCGGAAAGCAAAAGACGTTTGAATACGTAAGCTCGTCGCGCGTCATGCTGCACTACGAGTTGCCGCTCAACGAAATCGTGCTCGATTTTTACGACCGCCTGAAGTCGGTTTCACGCGGCTACGCTTCGCTCGACTATCACCTGGCGGATTATTGGGAGTCGCCCATGGTGAAACTCGACATTCTGGTGGCGGGCGAACCGGTGGACGCGCTCTCCATCATCGTGCATCGCGATTTTGCCTACGAACGCGGCAAGCTGCTGGTCTCGAAGATGCGCGAACTGATTCCGCGGCAGATGTTCGAGGTCGCGATTCAGGCTTCGATTGGAGCCAAGATCATCGCCCGCGAGACAGTGTCGGCGATCCGCAAAAACGTGATTGCCAAGTGCTACGGCGGCGACATATCGCGCAAGCGCAAGCTGCTGGAAAAGCAAAAAGAAGGCAAGAAGCGCATGAAGCGCATCGGGCGGGTAGACATTCCTCAGGAAGCATTTCTGGCGGTGCTCAAAGTGGGCGAGGACAGCTGACGCCCAATTCAATAGCCTGAACCACTAAGGACACGAAGGCCCACCAAGGAATTCCTTCGTGGTTATCTGTTTGCTGAAGGCCGGCGCAGAGCACGTACGCTAGTGTCTGGCCGAAAATTGGAAGGCTATATAGAACAGCTGCACGATGGTGAGTCCGACGATCACGTAGGTCGCAATTTCCATCCGTCTGCCCGATTCGCGCACGCTCTTCACTACTTCTGCCATATCGGTCGTGGCCTGCACCAATTTTTCCGTGAGGACGTCAAGATGGTCGGTGGAGCTGCGCAGTTTGTCCAGCACGCGCGAGGTATCGACCAGAGCGGTGGCCGAGCGTTCGCTATTACGCAGATCCAGTTCGGTTTTGCAGGCAGCCCACCAGGGACTTCCCGGCGGATTGTCGTACATGCGCTGCCGGATCTCCTCCGAAGAGCGCGAGCGGAGAAGTTGCACCAGGGCCTGGACCGTGTCGCTGGTCTTGGGTTCGAGAGTCGGAGTCGCCATAGTCGAATAAGAGACATTTCATGATAGGACCCAGCGAGTAACCTTGGACAGGTAACGGAAGTCCATGCGGATTTTTCTTGAGGACCTTGGACAACCGCCTCAATCGAGCCTAAACCACTGATATGGAGGGGTTTTGTGAGTCTTCGCTTCGTGTACCTTCGTGTCCTTGGTGGTTATCGCCCTTTGTCTGAAAGCATTGAACCACTAAGGACACAAAGGTCCACGAAGGAGGGCTTAAGCCGTTCTTTCCAGCTCCGCGCGGTTCCATTTTGCCAGGTCAGCCGCGGCGTCGTAGGTGCTCTGCAGAAATTCGAGCAGCGCCGATCTGGGTGAGGGGGCAAGACGAACATCGTCGTACATCAGGAAGAATTCTTTCATTCCCGAATGATAAAAAGCCTTGCCCGGCCGTACCGGGCTTTGCCCGTAGCCGGCCGGTTCGGGAGCGGCATAAACATAAAATGCCGGCCCTTTGATCTCGCCACCGCCGGGCCAGAATCCTGCGCTGATCACTTCATGCGAGTAGGCTTCGCGAGTAATTGAGTCGGCGCCCTCGCGCTCCGGGGCGCGCCGTCCAGAAAAGCGCGTGACCGCCAGATCGAAACTTCCCCAAAAGAAATGCACTGGGCTATTTTTGCCGATGAAGCGCGAACGGAATTCCCCGAAGACGCTGTCCGCCGCCAGCAGAATGCGCCAGAACCGGGTTACGTATTCGCGATCGTATGACGCGTGCTGTGTATCGCGATCAAACGCGATGGGATTGGGAATTTCGACCGGCATGCGCCAGATTTTCACCGCGATGCCGAGTTCTGCCAGCGCCGCCATGAACTCCTGGTAGAAATCGGCGACCGAGCGCGGCGCCAGTGGGATGGTCTTCTCCTGACCCTGGCTGGTCTGAATGACAAGATTGTGATGCAGAAAATCGAACTCTATCTCGAAAATGCCGAGGTCGTAAGGAATGGCCGAAGTGGTGAGCCCGCGCGCGCTGATGTAGAGCGGAACCTCCCACCAATGATTCACCAGCGGGCTCTGCGCCAGCCGGACCTTGCCTACGATCTGCGTCCACATATGCAGGGTGGCGTAGGTGTCCTGCCAGGCTTCGAGCGGCAAAGCGGGCCAGGACTCCGGCTTCTCGGTGAAAAGGTCGGTGCTCACAGGCATCTTCGGGTTACCAATCTTTGCGGATTCCACAGCGCACCTCTTATCCCCAGAGTACTCCGCGCTTATCTGGCGGGCAATGAGGCCGGAGAAGGCGAGCCGGCACTGGCCTGAATCAGCTTCCCGACCGGCGCCGCTACCATGATCAGCAGTTGGGCCTGTGCTTTTTTCGCCTGCTCAACCATTGCGAGTTGCTCGGTCGCCCACGCGGCTGGAGCTCGTTCCCCGCGGTCGAGATAGTCCAGCGCGGCCAGGCCCGCGTTTCCGAGGGCGGAGAGGCTTTGAGATATCGGAGCGACTTCCTTGAGCAAAAGCGATTTTTCAAACTGAGGCTGCAGCTCAACCTGATTGTCGCGCCATCGGCTGAGCAACTCTCTGACTCGGGCTTCGGTGCCGGGTTTGGGCGAGCCGCTGACCAACTCATTGACTGCATCCGCAAACTGCCGGGCGGTTGTACTCTCGGGACGCACCGCATCCACCACGCGGTTTAACGGCGAAGCGCTGGTGGCGGGCGCCGGCGCGGTTTCTTCCCGGGTGTAGTCCTTCACGGGTTCGAGCACATCGGCCAGGACTCTGAGCGAGGCAACATCGTCGTTTCCGGCAATGCGACGGAGCATGGGGTCATAACTGGAGTTGTGGGTCAAGCCGAGTCCGTCAAGCCACAAGCTTGCAACCGCCAGGCGCTGGTACATCGAATTCACATCGCGCACATCCTGCGGAGACCATAATCTTTCGGCGATGGCTGCGGTGCGCGGCCAGATGCGGGAGTCGATATTTTCCGGCGAAACATACTCGGACCACATACAAGCCTCGCCGCCCAGAATGCGCCTTTGCTCCTCAGAGGTCAGGTTGGCCGCAGCTCCGCTCAACGGCTCACTCGCATAGTGCCGCTCCGCCGACCACATCAAATCAATGTAGAAGCCGGACGACAGCAATCCCCGGTAGCCCTGCTTCGCGGCCTGAGCCAGAGAGTCCGGCCCGCGCCATGACTGAATCACAATGCTCTGGGGCAGATCGGGGCGAAGGATTTCATCCCACCCCAGCATGGTCTTGCCATGCTTGGCCACGATTTTCTGCACTCGCTGGTTGAAGTAGGCCTGCAGATCATTGTTGTCTTTCAATCCGTGGGCGCGCATGAAGGCCTGGATCTTGGGATTCGCGTCCCACTCCTTGCCGTTTACTTCATCGCCTCCAATATGAAAAAACTGGTCGGGAAAGAGCCCGGCCATCTCGCCGATGAATGCGTCCAGGAATTTGTAGGTTTCTTCTTTGGAAGGATCCATGGCGGGATCGAAGACACCCCACTGGCGCTCGATCTGGTAAGGCCCCGGCCCGCTGCCCAGCTCGGGATAGCCAACGAACCAGGCGGTGGCGTGCCCGGGCATATCAAACTCCGGGACCACGCGAATGCCCCGCTCGCGCGCGTAGGCGATCAGCTCTCGAATTTCAGCCTGCGTGTAGTAGAGCCCATCCGATCCCATTTCCTGCAGCTTGGGAAATTTCTTGCTCTCCACCCGGAAGCCCTGATTTTCCGAAAGATGCCAGTGCAGGACATTCAGCTTTACCGCAGCCATGCCATCCAGGTTCCGCTTGAGAACGTCGAGCGGGATAAAGTGGCGCCCTGCATCAATCATCAAACCTCGCCAGGCGAAGCGCGGACTGTCCTCGATGGACACCGCAGGCGCCGCGAAGCCATCATTCGTGGTCTGCACCAACTGCAGAAAAGTCTGCAGTCCGCGCATGACGCCGAGGGTAGTCGGCGCATTCAGCCGCGCGCCGGAAGCGCCGATCTCCAGCCGGTACGATTCGTCTTCACCCAGTTCCTGCACAGCTTTGGTTGCGTTCGCGGCGCGAATTAACAGCGTGGCGTTGGCGGAGTTTGCAACCTGCATGTCGATGGGAGGCATTCCGATTTGCCGGCCCAGTTGGCCCAGAAATATCTGGACGGCACGATCCAGCCGCGCCTCGTGAGCACCGGCGATCGAAACCGAAAAGGTTGGGCCGATCAGCAGTTGCCCATTGCCCGTCTGCACTTTGGCGGGCGAGGGCATCAGATTCAGAGGCTGCTGCGCTTGCGCCTCAATCACGGAGGTAAACGCCAGGCAGATCATCACAGCCAGAATAGTCCGAAGCATCGGTTCTCCATTAATTTTGCAGTCTCACGATTGCGGGGACAGTACGCAGTGGAGCTTAGTAGAGTGGGTCGTCGGACTGCAAACTTCGGGTGACTGAAATATTCGGGGGCAGTTCTGCGTCCTTCGCGGAGTCCTTTGCGACCTTTGCGGTTAAAAGATTCTTTCCGATTGATGCACAAGGCAAACGCATGAACCGCAAAGGACGCAAAGAGATTCCACAAAGGACGCAAAGAAAACCGCAGTAGCAGGGCTTTTCGGAAAATACGGGCGCGCTGCCCAATGCGGCCCGCCCGGGCATCATCAGGGAATACGCAATGATGGGAATATTCGAACCGAACTAGCCTTCGGCCACAAGCTCGCTGTAGCAACCCAGGGCCACGCCCCAGAGGCAAGGCTCGGAGGCCAGGCTCTGCAAGCCGATTTCTCCCGCCATGCCGTCGCCTTGGGTGGCCGTCCAGATCACCCGGAACTGGGCTTTTTCGTCGTCAAGCTGCATTTCCAGGATCTCTCCCGGCTTGATCTGGCGGCGCAGCCCCTGCACCACCGCGCCCGTGCTGCTCAGGTTTTTCACGCTGGCCAGTTGCATGAAAGGCAGGTCATGGGCGTCCACGCCCCAGATCCGCACGGGCAGGCATGCTGTGACTCTAGGATTGCGACGACGATCCATCCGGTACTCCTTGCGCCGTTTGACGGTTGACGCTGGGTGGATAGTACGGGGATGGAGCAGGGATGAAAACTTACCCCGGTCACGCCTGGGTGGTGCCCGTGGTCACGCAGCTAACTGACGGCTGCGCATGCATTTAGGGGGATACAGGCAATTCGCTCTTAGTTCAGATTGGGAAGCGAGCACGATCCCGGTCCGCGCGGGTCGCCACAGGAACCGCAAGCGCCCGTCGAGGGCGCGGCGCTCGAGCTGCCCTTGGCGCTCACGGCAAACACCGAGAGCTGCGGCGCCAGTTCGCTGCCGTGGCACTTGGGACACTCAGCTTTCTCCTTGCCGTACACCAGCGCTTCAAACTGGTGATCGCACGCCTTGCAGATGTATTCGAAGATCGGCATCGCGGACTCCCTTGCCGGCAGTTTTGCGCCAGCACCACTTAGATCCCATTTAAAATCATGAAGTGGAGGCTGTGCAAACGAAAACGCCGATTTTCGTGCCGCGCCGTGGCCTGAGCGGCGGACATCGGCAGACCCTGGCCAGCTTCTTTCTTACCCGCCGGATCGTCCTGCCTTCCGCCGAGGCGCGCTTCATCGAAGTAGAATCCGGCGTCAAAGTACTTGCCCACTGTCACTGGCAGAGCGACCGCCAGAATGCGCTGACGGTCATCATCGTCCACGGCCTTGAGGGATCGAGCGACTCTTCCTACATGCTGGGGATCGCAGCCAAGGGTTTTGCCCGAGGCATGAACGTGATCCGGATGAACCAGCGTGACTGTGGCGTCGCCGAAGCCCTGGCTCCCACTCTTTATCACTCCGGCCGCTCCCAGGATGTTGCTGCCGTTGCGCAAAATCTGATCGAGCAGGACCGCATCTCGCGTTTTGCCCTGGCGGGCTTTTCCATGGGCGGCAACCTGGTGCTGAAATTGGCCGGCGAGTGGGGAAGCAACGGCCCGCGTCAATTTCGCTCGGTAGCGGCGGTCTGTCCCGCGGTCAACCTGGCGGCCTCGGCGGACGCTCTGCACCTGCGCAGCAACCGCTTGTACGAGCAATATTTTCTGTGGAAGCTGAATCGGCGGTTTCGGAAGAAGGCTCGACTATTTCCCCGCGCGTTCGATCCTTCGCGTCTTCATGGCATCCGCAGCCTGCGCCAGTTTGACGACCGAATCACGGCATTCTATTGCGGTTTTTCCGGCGCCGACGATTACTACGACCGCGCCGCGGCGGCGCACGTCATCGATCATATCGCGGTGCCCACTCTCATCCTGAATGCGGCCAATGATCCTTTCATTCGCATCCTTCCCGAAACGCGCCGGAAGATCGTGGACAATCCCAATATCACATTTGTCGAAACCGAAGACGGCGGCCACTGCTCCTACCTGGCGGATCCCAACGGGAGCCCGAGCGACGATGGCCGCTGGGCGGAATCCCAAGTCGTAGAATTCCTGAGCGCACTGTAGACGCGAGCCTCTCGCCGTGTGGTCGAGCGAAGCTCGACTCCGTTTCCTATACAATCAGCGCGAATGAAGTTTGTGCAGTCGATTCGCGTCGCCATCCTCCTTCTGGCGCTCCCGCTGTTGCTTTCGGCAGAGCCTCTCTCCCAACTTCGCCCCACCGACTACGTCAACGACTTCGCGCATGTGCTCGACCAGACCACGATCGCGCAACTGGATAACATCTGCCAGCAGATCGAGCAAAAGGCGCACGCCCAGATAGCCGTCGTCACGGTGAATTCCCTGGATGGGTCCGACATCGAGAGCTATGCCGTGGCGCTGTACAAGCAGTGGGGCATCGGGAGCAAAGCCACGGACCATGGAGTCTTGGTCCTGCTCGCGGTGCAGGACCGGAAGTACCGCATCGAAGTAGGCTACGGCCTGGAGCCGATCCTGACCGATGGCAAGGTCGGAGGCTTTGGCCGCGAGGCGGTCCCGCTTTTAAGGCAGGGCGATTACGGTGGCGCCGTGTCACTCATGACGTCGCGGGTCGCGGACGTCATTGCGCAAGATGCTGGCATTGAGCTGACCGGGGCTCGTCCTCAATTTTCTACTCAGCCTCGCGGCGAACCCGACGCCGGGCTTTCCGGGAAACAACTGCTTATTCTTGGCATAATTCTCTTGATCGTGCTGCTGACACCGCTGCGCAAGGTCCTGTTCTGGATGCTTCTGTTCGGTGGAGGCGGAGGCGGAAGAGGCTACGGCGGCGGAGGCTGGGGCGGTGGTGGAGGCTTCGGCGGCGGTGGAGGCGGCTTCGGAGGATTTGGCGGAGGCAGTTCCGGTGGCGGCGGCGCCAGCGGCAGCTGGTAGCGTGGGCCATTTGTAGCGCCGGCGTCCCGCCGGCTGTCCCGAGGGCATCTTGCCCTCGGAGCGTGCAAGAAACGCGGGCGAAAAAAGCGAGGTTTCGGATGGTCGCAGAAAAACAGATCGACGAATTCGTCAGCCGCATGAAAAAGGCGGCGGGGCAGAACCTGCAGAGCATCATCCTCTACGGTTCGGCCGCGACCGGTGAATTCCAGGCTGAATTCTCCAACCTGAACCTGCTATGCATTCTGCGCGAGAGTTCTTTTTCCCAGCTCTCCGCCATCGCTCCGGTGGTGGAATGGTGGCACGGGCAGAAGCATCCCGCGCCGATGGTGATGACGCAGGAAGAGTTGGAACACTCCTCGGACGTGTTCTCCATCGAACTACTCGATATGCAGCAGCACCATCGCGTGCTCTTTGGCGACGAGCTTCTGGCCAAGCTGCAAATTCCCATGCAGCAGCATCGGGTGCAGCTGGAGTATGAACTTCGCGAGAAACTCATCCTGCTGCGGCAGCGCGTGCTCGAGACCGGAGACAATGATCGCGCGCTCTGGGCCTTGCTGCTGGGTTCGGTGTCGGCGTTCAGCACTTTGTTCCGGCACGCGCTGCTGGCGCTGGGCGACGCCGCTCCGCATTCCAAGCGCGAAGCCATCCAGATTCTCGCCGCGCGCCTTCCTTTCGAGCCCTCGGCTTTCATGCAATTGCTGGACATTCGCGACCACAAGGTGGACCGGAAACAGTTTGACGTAAAAGATGTTTTCACCCGTTATCTGGCGGCGGTGCAGCGCGTGACCTCCGCAGTCGATACAATGCTGGATAAGACCTAACCAGATAAAAGACGCGCGCCGCCGGGACCTGGTCTAACCGTTTCTGCGATTTTTGATTCAGGAGGAAAGTATGGTCAAGTTTTTGATCGTAATCGCTATTCTGGCACTGATTGCTTTCGTCGCCTTCGGGCAATACGTGGGCGTTCGCAACACGCTGGTGACCAAGAACGAAGCCGTGAAAGCCTCCTGGTCGCAAGTGGACATCGTGCTGCAACGCCGCGCCGACCTGATCCCCAACCTGGTCGCAACCGTGAAAGGCATCGCGCAACAGGAGCAGACCGTTTTCGGCGACATCGCCAAGGCGCGCTCGGCATTGCTTTCCGCCGGCAATCCTTCGGACAAGATTGCCGCCAACCAGCAACTGGACGGCGCTCTCGGCCGCCTGCTGGCGATCGTGGAGAATTATCCGCAGCTGAAATCGAACGAAAATTTCCTCCGCCTGCAGGACGAATTGGCCGGCACCGAAAACCGCATCGCGGTCGAACGCAAGCGCTACAACGACACGCTGCAGGACTACAACACTTACATCCAGAAATTCCCCAACAACATCTTCGCGGGATGGGCGGGCTTCAAGCCGAATGAGGCCTACTTCACCGCGTCCGAGGGGTCGCGACAAGTGCCGACGGTGAATTTCGCGCCACCTGCTCCTGCGCCGCAGGCCACGCCGCAACCCGCTCCCGCGCACTAGCGTGGAGGCGGATTTCGCGGTCGAACTCGGAGCTGACGACGAAACCCTGGAATTTCCCTGGGCCGCCGCCGATGGCGGCCCGCGCTATTACGACCTGAAGCGCCAGCCGGAGCTTTTGCTGAACGTCGAAGAGGCACGGCGCCTTCCGGAGTTGGGCGAGTTTCTGAGCGCCATGAACTCGCCGGCCGGCGCACTGGAAACCGCGAAGTGTGACACCTGGTCAAGCACGGAGATCAATCCCGAAGAGGAGATCTTCGGGGCTGCGTACAAATTTTGTTCCTACGTCGATGTCCTGTTTTCGCAGGAGGCTGAACGAGGTTCTTTCGCGGAACATGAGAAATTTGCCAAAAGAGTTACACAACTGCTGAAGCGCGTTCCCGAGATTCCGGCAGCAGCCGAATTGATGATCCGGCGCTGCTTTTATCACGCGGGAGAAGAAATTCGGGAGGGCTTCTACATCACTTTCTATCTCTTCGGCTATGGAGACGATGAACCCCAGGCCCGCCAGCGCTGGGCGATTGCTCTGAAGCTGGTGGAGAATGCCATCCGCCAGGTGCTGTTAATGTAGGCGCGAGCGCCTCGCTCGTGCGAGAGTCAATCGTGACCGCGCGGACGAAGATCTTTACCGCAAAGAACGCAAAGAACTTCTCTAGGAACGCAGAGATTTCTTTGTGTCCTTCGCGGATTTTCTTTGCGCCCTTTGCGGTAAGCTTTTTGCGTCCAGCTCACCTAGCCGCCGCGGGCCGAATCCAAGCCATCAAGCTCACGCCACGCTTTTTGAAACTAGTTCTCCACACCGACAGCAGCAGCATGCCGAGAAAAATTACCAGCAGGCCGAACGATGCGGTTCGAATGCTCGCCGCATGCTTGGGCAGAATGGAAAGCCGTCCGTATACGAATTCAATGTGCACCCAGTAAACCAGCAGAGAAGTCTGCCCGAGTTGTATCAGGGGACTGAATCCCCACTGCCCGGCGCCCCAGCGGCACCAGCCATAGGTCGCAGCCAGAATCGCCAGCAGCAGGCCCACGCGAATCAGAAAGAAATTTGGACTGGTGTGCCAGAAGTCATAAACGGAATAAAGTTGCTCCGGCCGTGCATCCAGCCATCGCGCCAGGTAGATCAGCCCTACACCAGCCGCGCCGGCCATCGCAAATACGGCAGCTTCACGCTGGCGGCCCCAATCGCTCAGAAGAAGAAATCCGACGGCGAGGCCGGCGAAGGCGAACGCCGTCCAGGGAAAGATGGGAAAAAGCCACGACTGCGGCTGGCCCAGATTGTGCACGCCGTCAATGTACGACTCGATCGGCCAGGGCAGCCAGTGCGGACGCCACGTAGTCCAGAGCGGCGGGGTCAGCAGCGAAATCAACATTGCGATTCCGCCCGCCGTCACCCCGAGAACCTGCCGGACGGCTGACGCCGCGCTCAGTCGAAGCACGATCCAGCACACCCCGCCCATCAGCATCATGGAGAGGCCAATCGTGTTCAGAATGTCCACCCGCAACAGGTCGCTCCACGGCGCCCATCCCCAGGCAATGACGTACTCCTGCAGGCGGAACAGAAGTCCCAGCCCCAGGATTTCCGCGCCACGCCGAATGGTGGTGCGCGCGATCGCATTCGGAGCCATGCCCTTCTGCCGCAATTTGTCGGTTACGAGCGCGAACGAAATTCCCGCCAGAAAAAGAAATAGAGGAGCCGGCAAGGTTCCGCCGAGTTGCGACCACATGAAGAACGTCGTCTTGCGGGCCTCGGGGCTCAGCCACGAGTCGTAGCAGTGGGTCTGAAACATCAGGACGCAGGCCAGGCCGCGCATCCAGTCGATGTAGGCGAGGCGGTGTGTCGGGGAAGTGGGCATGCAACGCGGAAGTATAAGGTACGAAGGGCGCGGCTCGCGCGAGCCCCGCAAACATCGTAAGATACCCCTGTGCCGGTCGAACCCAATCTTGCCTCCAAGCAGGCCTTGCTGGACGAGCATCTCCGCGGCTTAGGCCGGACTCTGGTTGCCTACTCCGGCGGCGTGGACTCGGCTTTTCTTGCCTGGGCTGCGCACCAGGCGTTGGGCGCCAATATGCTCGCGGTCATCGCCGACTCTCCCAGCCTGGCCCGTACCCAACTGGCGGACGCTGTCGCCTTTGCCGCCGAACAGGGAATTCCGCTCGAAATCATCGTGACCAGCGAACTCGACCGGCCGGAGTACGCTCGCAATGACGCTTCCCGCTGCTTTCATTGCAAGGACGAGTTGTTCACCACCATGGAGGAATTCCGCAGCCGGCGCGGCTTTGATGCCATCGCGTACGGGGTAAACCTGGACGATCAGGGCGACTTCCGTCCCGGCCAAAAGGCGGCGGAGCAGCATCACGTTGCCGCGCCCTTGCGCGATGCTGGACTCACCAAGCAGGAGATTCGCGAACTTTCCCGCGCCGCCGGTCTGCGCGTCTGGGACAAGCCTGCGTCGGCTTGCCTGTCTTCGCGCATCGAGTACGGGCGCGAAGTCACGCGAGAGGCTTTAGGCGTCGTCGAACAGGGCGAAGACGCTCTTCACGCTCTCGGCTTTCGTCAGGTGCGGGTCCGTCATCATGGAGAGATCGTGCGCATCGAGATCGCCCGCGAAGAACTGCACCCGGGCGCTGACTCCGGAGATGGCCGCTGAATTTACCCGCATCTTCAAAGCTCTGGGATTCAAATTCGTGACCCTGGACCTCGAAGGCTTCCGCTCCGGTTCGATGAACACACTGCTGGCCGCCGAAATCCTGACTCGCGCGCGCTGACGCCAAACCTTCCAGAATCGCCCTTACACCCTCGTGCGCATCCGCCGGGCTTCCGGCCCTGTGAGATAATCGTGCTAAATCCTCAATGTACAGGCGGTTTCTAGTGACGTTTCTGCAGCGTGCCACACTGGTGTTTCTACTGATTTGCCTGGGTTGCGTAGCCCAGTCCGCGCCTCCCGAAGTGGCCCGCCGGATCGAGCAGCAGGTGCGCACCTTCTACAGCATTCCACCCAGGGTCAAAGTAGTTCTGAGCCCCACCCGGCCCAGCGAGTTTCCCAACTACGACGCCCTGACCATCACCTTCGACGGCGGTGACAAGAAGCAGACCTACGATTTTCTCCTGGCTAAGGACGGAAAGACGCTGCTCCGCATGACCAAGCTCGACCTGAGCAAGGATCCCTTTGCCGAGATCATGAAAAAGATCGACGTCGGCAGCCGTCCCACCCGCGGCAACAGCAAGGCCAAAGTCGTGGCCGTCAACTACGACGATTTCGAGTGCCCCTTCTGCTCGCGCATGCACCAGACGCTGTTTCCGGATCTACTGAAGGAATACGGTGACCGCGTGACGTTTATTTACAAGGACTTCCCACTGGCTGAGATTCATCCCTGGGCCACGCACGCGGCGGTAAACGCCAATTGCCTGGCGGCGCAAAATCAGGATGCGTATTGGGATTTCGCCGACTACATCCACGCCAACCAGAAAGAGGTAAATGCCGAGAAGGGTCACGACGCCCAGTTTGCCGCGCTGGATCGCATCGCGACCGCACAGGGGCAGAAGCGCAATCTGGATGGGACCAAGCTTCAGGCCTGCATCAAAGCCCAACAGGACGACAATGTGAAAGCTTCCGTCCACGAGGGCGAAGCGCTGGGGGTGGAAGCCACTCCTACCATGTTCGTCAACGGGGAGAAGATAGATGGAGCGCTGCCGATCGGCGAACTGCGAGCTGTCCTCGATCGTGCCCTGGTGCAGGCAGGCGAAACGGCGCCGGCACATCCTGCTCCAGCCGCAGGCAGCGGCGCCCCGGCGAGCAATTGATTTTCTTTGCGAACTTTGCGGAAGCCTTAGCGACTGGGTGCGGTTCAGCGCTTGGTCTTGCCAAAGTGGCACGCGATAAGTATTCTCGCCGCGCCCACGTATAATCCTGTGGCCGGCGTGGAGGCTCTAATTTGAAAATGCGCGATCTCTTGCGTCACAAACTGGTTGCACTTCTTGGGGTCAGCCTTCTGATTTTCTCTGCCGCCTGCACTGGCAAGCGGGCCGGCGACGATGTGGCCGCGACTGTGGATGGCCGCAAGATCTACCGGGCGGACGTCGAAAAGTACTTTCAGAACCAGACCGCCGGCTCCGACCAGGTGCCGGTCGGGGAACAGGCCACCAGCCTGCGCCTCAGCATTCTGAAGGAGCTGATCGACAACGAAATTCTCATGCGCCGCGCCGAGAAGCTCGGCCTGCTGGCCACCGACGAAGAAGTGGACAGCAAGCTGAACGAAATCAAGTCGCCATACACCAAGGAGCAGTTCGACGCCCGCCTGAAGGAAAAGAAGATTACGGTGGACGATTTCAAGCGCGACCTGCGCCGTTCTCTCACCGTGGACAAGGTGCTGAACAAGGAGATCACGTCCAAGATCAACGTGTCCGACCAGGACATTACCAACTACTACAACGCGCACAAGGCGGAATTTAACCTGATCGAACCGCAATATCACCTGGCCCGCATCCTGGTGACCGCCGCGCCGAATCCTCAGGTTCACAACCTTAAGAACGACAAAGCCCAGAATGAGGCCGATGCCCGCAAGAAAATCCAGATGATCGTAAACCGGTTGGACAGCGGCGACGACTTCGGCACCCTCGCCATGAATTATTCCGAGGACGCGGAGACTTCGGGCAGCGGCGGAGATTTGGGTTTCGCGCCTGAATCGTCTCTGCACAATACCGATCCCGGGACGCGCGATGCCGTAACCAAGCTGAAGCCCGGCCAGTACAGCGGCCTGATCCCTCTGATGAATCCCATGAACAAGCAGGTCGCGGGATACCAGATCGTGAAGTTGATTTCGAAAGAGCCAGCCGGACAGCGCGAGTTGGCCGACCCGCGCGTGCAACAAGCCATCCGCACCCAGCTCCGCGACCGGCGCGAGCAATTGCTTAAAGCCGCCTACTATGAGGTCCTCCGCGATCAGGCCCGGGTGGAAAACTACTACTCGCAGAAAGTGCTGGACGGCAACGGCACCGCTCAATAGATCCGCCTCCGGTCACTGGTTACTGGCCGATAAAATCCGGGGGGAACCTAGTTGCTACCCTTACTCTGTGAGTTATCAGGCTTTTACCGGGGGTGTCATCCGTGATATAACCGCGCAAGCAGATCGTTCTAGCTTCATTCAGGAGATCCGGCATGGGGCTGGGTTTCGCGGGTAGAAATGGGCAGGAGCGAGGAGGCTTTGTGTCCGACGCGCGGACGGGGAAGCGATTTCCTCTGGAACTACCGATTAAGATCCACAAATCAGAAGACGGCGGAGAGCACAGCGGCGTCACCGGAAATTTGAGCGCCGCCGGCGTCTACATCAAGGCGGACGCCTCGCTGGAGATGGGCTCGACCGTTGAGTTTGAGATCACTTTACCGCCAGAAATGACGGGGGCCAAAGAAGGCGTGGTCATCCAATGCCGGGGCCGGGTGGTGCGTACCGACGAGCCCGAGGGCGGTCCCACGGAGGCGCGTGGCGTGGCCTGCGTGATTGACTCTTACGATTTCGTCCGCCACTAGAGGCGAGGAGCTTAAGAGATGCTGAAATTGATTCTGGCCGACAATCAAGCTATCTTCCGGGCAGGCATCGCCAAAGTGCTGGCGGTCGAGGATGAAATGCGCATTGTGGCGCAGGCGCAGACCCAGGAGCAGATGTTCATGGCCCTGGATAAATTCCGCGCCGCGGTTCTGGTGGTGGCGGGCGGGTTCCACTCCGATTTCAACGGCATTCTGCAAGCCGCGCTCAAGGCGAAGACACGAGTTGTCGTGCTGGCCGATACCGGCGAGAGCGCGCAGCGCTACATGGGCGCGGGCGCCAACGGCGTGGTCTACCGCAACGTGACCAGCGCGGCGCTGGTCGACTGCGTGCGCAAGGTTGCGCGCGGCGAGAACTGGGTGCAGGACATCGCGGTGCCCAGCGAACTCACCGAGAACGATATGGTCGGATTGCGGGTTCGCGACCGCTTGACCGCCAAGGAACTGCGCATCGTCGCCTTGATCGTTCAGGGCTATAAGAACAAAGAAATCGCGTCCCAGCTGGGAACCACCGAGCAGGTGATCAAGAATTATCTGCGCAACGTGTATGACAAGATCGGCGTTTCCGACCGGCTGGAGCTGGCGCTATTCACCATTCACCACCGCATTCTGAACGAAGCGGCAGCCGCGACTGCGGCGGCAGCCACGCCCCAGGCAGGAGCCGGAGTAACGTCGTAAAGTCTTGAGTTCGTAACAAAAGGCCGCCCGCGGGCGGCCTTTTTGTTTTAGCCACTACAAGCCACGTAGGGGCGGGTGCCCTCACCCGCCCAGCGGAGCGAAGCTCCGCAGCCAGGCCCGTCGTGCCTAATTAGTTCGGGAGTTGCGCCGCAATTCATCGGTTACGACAACGGCTTCCGCAACCTGCCGCATGGACTTGCGCGTCTGCCTGCTCTGCCGCTGCAAGGCCAGATAAGCCTGCTCCTCGTCGATCGAAAGATCGCGCTGCAGAATGCCCTTGGCGCGTTCCACGATTTTGCTGGTTTCCAGTTGCTGTGAAAGATTGGTGTTCTCGGTTTCCAGGCGAGCCATCTCGATCTCGGCTCCCACCAGAAAACCCGCGGCCGAGATGAGCCGTATTTCCCGCTGGTTGTGCACGTGAGGGCGGCGATGCTGCAGGTTGATCACGCCCACCACGCGCCCGCGAGACATCAACGGCACCGAGAGGAACGCTTCGTAAGTGTCTTCGGGCAATTCGTGGAAGAATTGAAAACGGGGATCCTGGGAGGCGTTCTTCGAAACCGCGACCGGCTCGCGATGCTCCGCCACCCAGCCGGTAATTCCCTGACCGACGCTCAGTTTCAGGCGGTCCACCGCGTCCGGGTGCGGATTCTTCGATGCCCGCAGCAGCAGTTGGTCATCCTCCAGCACATAAATAAGGCAGGAATCGCACTTCACCAGGGCCGATGCTATATCCACAACCCGCGCAAGCACCTTATGCAAGGCGTCCGCGGAAGCCATTTGAGTGCCAAGTTCATGGAGAAAATCTACGGAGGAATCGTCTAACAGCGATGATGTAGACATACATCAACCATAGGGAAGGAGGAAAGACCTGTCCAATAGCAATTTTCGATCACGGGAATAAAAACATTGTTCTGCTTTTTTACTGAAAATTTATGAATCCCGTGAACCAGAGCTAACTTTTTCTCTCCCCCACTGCCTTGCCCTGCGTAAACAAGTACAAATAATCCGGGCCGCCGGATTTCGAATCCGTTCCTGACATGTTAAATCCGCCGAACGGATGTGCCGCCACGGTTGCCCCGGTGCACTTGCGATTGATATAGAGATTGCCGACGTGGAATTCGCGAATCGCGCGCTCAATCTTCTCTTTCGACTTTGTATACACTGCGCCGGTCAGGCCAAATTCCGTGTCATTGGCAATCTCGAGCGCGTGATCGTAATTCTTTGACTTGATCACGGCCAGCAGCGGACCGAAAACTTCTTCCTGCTCCAGGCGCGACTTGGCTGGGATATCGGCGATGACCGTGGGTTGCAGGAAGTATCCTTCGCCCGCATTCTTGGCCGGGCCTCCGCCGGTGATGACGCGTCCATCTTTCTTTCCAACTTCGATGTAGTCGAGAATTGACTTCATCGATCCTTCGTTGATCACCGCGCCCATATTCGCATTCTCCGCAGGATCGCCGACCGTGATCTTCTCCACTCGCGCCTTCAGCTTCTCCAGGAACTTGTCGTAGATGCGCTCGTCTACAATCGCGCGCGAACACGCAGAGCATTTCTGACCCTGGAAGCCGAATGCAGCCTGGGCCACGCCTTCGACGGCCGAGTCAACGTCAGCGTCGGCGTCCACGATGATGGCATCCTTGCCGCCCATCTCGAGGATGGTGCGCTTGATCCAAATCTGGCCGGGTGCCTGCGTGGCCGCGCTCAGGTTAATGTTCAGGCCGACTTCTCGGGAACCGGTGAACGCGATGTAGCGAGTCTTGGGGTGCGCCACCACAGCGTTGCCGAAACTGGCGCCGGCGCCGGGGCAGAAGTTCACCACGCCTTCCGGCATGCCGCACTCTTCGAGCAGTTCCACGAATTTTGCCGCGATGGTGGGCGAATCGCTCGAGGGTTTCAGAATCACGGTGTTGCCGCTGACGATCGAGGCCATCGTCATGCCCGCCATGATGGCGCAGGGAAAGTTCCACGGCGGAATCACCGCTCCTACACCCAGCGGAATGTACATGAGAGTGTCTCGCTCACCCGGCATCTGCACCGGCAGTTCGGTGCGCGACAGGCGCAGCGCCTCACGCGCGTAGTATTCGGCGAAGTCGATGGTCTCGGCGATATCGGCGTCAGCTTCCGCCCAGTTCTTGCTGACTTCAAAAACCAGCCAGGCGCAGAATTCAAACTTGCGTTCGCGCAACACATCGCCCACATGGAAGAGGAGGCTGGCCCGCTCTTCAAACGAAGTCTGGCTCCAGCTGGCAAAAGCCTCGAGCGCGGCCTTCATCGCCGGTTCCACGTGCTCCTTGCCAGCCTTCTGGTGTAGCCCGACGACCTGTGAGGGTTTAGCCGGATTCAGCGACTTGATCTTGTCGCTGGTCTTGACCCGCTTGCCGCCAATGATGAGGTCATACTCGCGGCCCAGTTGACCGCGCACTTTCGTGATGGCAGCTCGCATGGCGCGGGCATTTTCTTCCCGGGTGAAATCGACGAGTGGCTCGTTTACGAACGGCCCTTCATGCAGGCGTGTCTGGGGGCGGGTAGGAGCTTCAACGGTTGCCATGACTGCACCTCGAAGATATTCGATGCTGACGGGCAGATATAAGACTCTTCATTGTAGCACCGGGAAACGGGCAGCGGCCGATAGCCCATGCCCACTCAACCAGAAAGGCCAAACGGGCTCGGCTGGCCAGGTGAGGACCTTCTTCGATTCGCTCAGGACAGGTTCAGCCTCTACGTCTGTCGTGTTCTTTCGGATTATTTCTCCAGGAAACTGGCGATCGCGGGGCTTAACTTTTCGATCTCGCAGTCAGGCGCTTCATGGCCGCAATTATCTTTCAACTCCAGAACATCCGAGTGCAGCAGCCGGGCGAATTCCAAAGCAGGTCCGGGCGTAACCATGTGATCGGTTGCGGACGCTACGACCAGAACCTTGGCCTTGACCGTCGCCGCCGCGCGATCCATCGAACCACCAAAGCTTGCCGAAACATCATGGGCAATCATGGCCTGAGACTGGCGAATGTGGTTGTTGGCATCAAATTCCGCGACCCCTTTTTTTGTTTCCGCAAACCAGTGCGGCAGCGTTTCGCGAGTATTGTCCTGATTGAATTTGTCCGGCGTTTCCAGGGCGAGGCCTTCAAATCCGGCGAGCAATTCCAGCGCGGGTTGGGCGTCATATTCACCATTTTTCCACGCCGGGTCGGTCATGATGGCGCGATTTTCGCTCTGCCATAACACCAGGTCGAAAGGCGCCAGCCGCGGGGAGCCGACGATCGGCACCGCTTTGTCGATGAAATCTGGATAGGAGACCATCCACTGAAACGTCTGCATGCCACCCATCGAGATTCCCATCACCGCCTTGAGATGATTGATGTGCAACACCTCGGTCAGCATCTGATGCTGGCTGTTCACCATGTCGCGAATGGCGATTTTGGGAAACTTCATGTGCGGCTGCGCCTGGCTGTTCGAGGGTGACGTGGAAATCCCGTTGCCCAGTGCATCCACCAGGATGACGTAATACTTGGAGCTGTCCACGATCTTGCCGGGACCCACCAGCCCCACCAGTTGTGCACTGGTCCCGGTAAACCAGGTCGGAAACAAAATGGCGTTGGACTTGTCGGATTGAGTTGCCCAAAGGTGCGGTAGCCGAGGCGGCAATCACGAATGGTTTCACCGTTCTCCACCTTGAAGTCGCCCAGAGAAGCAAACTTTGCTGACCGTCCTGCGCGAAGGCGGCAAGATGGAAGAGAAATACGAGCAAGACAAAGCGGAGCACAATTTTCATGGCGGAATTGTACGTGATTGCAGGGAGGCAATCATCGCTAGCGCGCAGTTACGGTACCTTTACCGACTCTTCCGGTTCCGCGGGCTGGTAGCTCATAGCGGCGGTGCGCTCCAGTTTGTCCCAGGCGAAACGCCTGCCTTCCGCCGCTCGCTTCAGCGTCTTCAGCAGCACCAGGGAGAACAACTGCCGGTAAGCGAAACGCTGCAACCAGACCTGGCTGAGCAGCCACGGATCCTCAGGCGCCTCCGGTCGGCGGCGCTCCAGAGCGAACGCGATCGCCGAAGCCAGGAAGTCCATCACCAGGAAAGCTACAAAGAAAACGATAAGACGCTGAAAGCTCCCCGGATCGGTGGACTCAGGGTGAAAGAATTTCTGCACGAAATACCAGATCGATGCCCACAAAAAACATGATGTCGATAAAGGGCGAGACCAGCGGCAGCAGCACCTGGAAGATGGCAATGTTCGGCAGCGCGATCCAGCCCAGTACGCCTTCGCGGGCAAATGCGGCGCGATGCTTCCACACGGATTGCAGAATTCCGAACGACCAGCGAAAACGCTGGCGCATCAACCCGCGAGCGTTCACCGGGGCTTCGGTGTACGCCAGGGCCAGATCTTCGTATTCCACGCGGTACCCCAATTGCAGCAGGGCCATGGTGAGATCGGCGTCCTCGGCCACGGTGTCAGTGTGGAATCCCCCGGCCTCGCGCACGGCGGAAACCCGCCAGGCGCCGATTGCGCCCGGCACTACGCTGACCGCCCCCATGGTGTTCAAAGCGCGGCGTTCAAAATTCTGGCTGGTGATGTATTCGAGGGCCTGCCAGCGGGTCCAGAGATTGATGCGGTTGCCGACTTTGGCATTGCCCGCGACCGCGCCCACCTTGGGGTTCAAGAAATGAGGTACCAGGCGCGCGATGGCATCCGAGGCGATCACCGTGTCGGCATCGATGCCGACAAAAAGTTCCTCGCCACGAAGATGTTCCAATCCAAAATTGAGAGCGTCTGCCTTGCCCGAATTCGGCTTGGTCAGGATCAGGACCCGTCCGCTGGCCTCTTCGAGGGCAAAGGCTTTGCGCGCAACCTCCAGCGTCTTGTCGCTGGAGCCATCGTCAATCACGATGACCTGCAGGTTGGGATAGGTCGAGACCAGGGCCGAACGAATGGTCCGCACGATGACTTTTTCTTCGTTATAGGCCGGGATCAACACCGCAACCGGAGGCAGATAGTGGGCCGCGTCGCCGGGGTCTCCGTAATGGCGCGGCCACAACCGGTCGAAGATAGCGAACGCGCCGATAAAGAGTAGGCGGCCGGTCATCAGCACATCGCCCACGAAGAAGATCCAGGTCATGGCGTTGAATGCGAGGGGAAAGAGGGCGAACCCAAACAGATTCAGGCGCGCGATCCAGCGCTGATTCGAGCGAATGGGCGGCATGACTTCGGCTCGGGTCCGGCCCAGCAAGTCGTACAGCGGCACGATCTGCAGTCCCTTTGCCCGCACTCCCTCGATAATCCTGGGCAGAGCCAACACGGTTTGCTCGCGGTCGCCGCCGCCATCGTGCAGCAGGATGATGTTGCCGCAATGAATGTCTCCCGCGGCGCAGGGTGGAAGATGAGCCAGAACATCGGCCGCAATCTGGTCGGCGGAGTGCCGTGGATTGTCGCGCCAGTCGTTGGGGTCGACCTTGTCGCCGATGGTGATGTAGCCCATGTCCTGGGTGATCTCAAGCGGGCGGACCTGATCTTCCGTGTCGGGTTCGGCGTCAATCGAATAGGGCGGACGAAAAAGAATGGTGCGAATTCCCAGGCGGCTGGCGAAAAGCTGCTCGGTAAGATTGAGCTCCACCGCCCGCATGAATCCCTTGGAAATGTTGCTGATGTCGGGATGGGTAAAGGTGTGGTTCCCGATTTCGTGTCCCTCGCGGTAGATGCGGTCGGTGATGTCGGAAAATTTGTCCGCTTGAATTCCGATCAGGAAAAAGGAGGCGGGCGCCTTTTCCTGCCTGAGCACGTCCAGAATCTTGGGCGTCCACTCCGGATCGGGGCCATCGTCGAAGGTGAGGGCGACCTTGTCCGGGCTCGATCCGTAACGTGCCACCCGGTAAGGCTCAGGCAAGGAGTCAAAACTTTGATCGGTAATGATCCCCGTGGTCTGGTCCAGCGTGAGGCTGCGTTGTCCATCGGCCGGACGGGCCTCGATGCGCAGGATCTCGCCACGGCCTTCCATGTCCACATCCTGGCCGGGCGGAACGTCCTTCAATTTGTTTTCCGCACCCACCTCGCCAGGAATGTCCCAGACTCGCCACAACGAGCGGTCTTCCGATCCCAGCCGCCACAGCGCAAAGGTCTGAATGCCCAGGGACTGGGCGGCGCGCATCTGGTTGAGCGCGGTCACCGCGTCGAGAAACCAGATGTCATGGCGCAGATCGAGTTCGTCGAGATAAGTGATGTGCGGATTCAGACTGTCGCCGTCAAAATCGACGTCGGCCTCCGAGTCGCGCGCCGCCAGCCATGCATCCTGCACCGTGACGTTGATATCTTTCACGCCCGGAGGCAGCGGGCCGTGCGGTGGCTTTTGCACCCAGTCATACCCGTAATTGCCGATGGCGGAGATCAGCTTGTCTTTCGGAATCACTTTCGTCGCGGCCTTGAGGTTGTCGACGAACCAGTCTTGCGACGCCACCGGCCCGGCCGTGCCCGGGGAGGGATAGTGCTCGTCGTAGTTCATCAGCACCACGCCGTCTACATGACTGGCGACCGCGGCGTAGTCGTATTCCTGGTTCCGCGCCTGAATACTGACGTACAGCTTCATGCCCTTCGAATGCAGATCCTCTGAAAGTTCCTTCAGCAGCGCCAGATAACCGGGCTGCGCCTTCCGGGGCAAAGTTTCAAAGTCGATCATTAAGCCGCGATATCGGTCCGTGGCCAGAAAGGTAGAAACCTGCCCGCGAAAGTGGGAGCGGGCTTCCGAACTGTTCAGGAATGCGCTGACGTCCACCCAGTCAATGCCGTCGAAGTTGTTGACCATGGGGAAGACTTCCATGCCGGTGTCTTCCGTTTTTAGAAACGGCATGACCTTCTCATCCACCGTGCGGACGGTGTCGTCCTGCATCACATCGAAGAACTTGTTGGTCTGTTCATCGATACTCTGCAGCCGGCCATCCGGAGTGATGACGTGCAGCCAGTCCGGAAAGAGCAGATCAATCTGCCGGGCGTATTCACGCAGGGAAGAAAAACTGGCGGCGTCGTAGGGCACGTAGAACGCGGCGCGAATGCCTTCTTCCTGGTTCAACTTCACCTGGGAAGGAGCGGAGCCGGACTTGCGATGGCTGCGGTGCAGATAGGCTAATTTTCGCCGCTCTTTCGCCTTTTCTCGTTCCTTTTCCTTGAGCGCGCGGTACGGACGCTTCTGCGGGGCCAGCAGAAGGTCGGGCAAAGGCTCGTTGCGCAGCGCGGTGTAAGCAAAGAAAGCCACCAGCAGCGTGATGCTCACGCCGAGGACGTCGAAGGCCAGCCGTATCCGCTTCCAACGAGCCCTTCGAGGATCGTAAAAGACAGGTTGCGCCATGAAGATAGGTGTCTATCCATCCTAAGCTGACGTATTCGGACGGTCAATTGTGAGCTTCTTCGGGTTGACCGTGGCTCTCTATTAAGAGGAGTCATGCTGAGCTTGCGAAGCATCTGGCGTGAAGCGGTTATGCGCTTTTCTCGAAAATGTGATAGCGCGCGCGAGATCCTTCGAGACTAAAGTCTCTCAGGATGACGCCAGAGCTAAGACCATTGAAATTGCCGCTGCGTCGGATCTCTTGCATGCAGGTGTCGCAGGATTCGGAAGGTTAGGCCCTGCGTTCTGAAGAGTCCAGCCCTGAGGTATATTCGTAGCGTGCGCCAGCTCGTGCGCCAACACTTTCGATTCTTTTTGATCGCTGCCTTAGCCGCGGTTGCGCTGCGGTTGTTCTTTCTGTTTCGTTTCCCCGCCCTCACCAACGATTCCTTCGTCTACGGCGACATCGCCAAGAACTGGCTGCAGCAAGGCATTTACGGTCTCAGCGGAATCGACGAAGTTTCTCCGACCTACATCCGCTTGCCGGGATATCCCGCGTTTCTGGCTGCGGTGTTTGCCGTTTTCGGCATGGAGCACTACCGGGCGGTGATGGTGCTGCAGGTCTTTGTGGATATCGGCAGCTGCTTGCTGATCGCCGACATCGCGCGCCGTTTGATTTCGCCCAGGGCGGCGAAGGCGGCATTTTTGCTGGCCGGGCTTTGCCCATTTTTGGCCAGTTATGCCGCAGCCGCTCTGACCGAAACGCTTGAGATATTTTTCACCGTGCTGGCCTTCGACTGTGCCATCGCAGGGTTGGAGTCCGTCGAACCAGGCATTGGAGGCAAGCAGCTCCGGCCATGGCTGGGATGCGGGCTTGCGGTGGGGGCCGCGATTCTGTTGCGTCCCGATGGCGGATTGCTCCTGATCGCGATTGAGTTGTATCTGGCGATGCTGCTGTTTCGCACCTGGCGCCGCAAGACGCCGGCAGAGGCCAACGCTCCACGCGGGCTTTCCGCTGCACAGCTGCTCCGGGCCGGGTTGTTTCTCGCACTCGTCTCCTTGGCGCCGCTGGGTCCGTGGGCCTGGCGCAACCTGCATACCCTGAATCGCTTTCAGCCGCTGGCGCCGCGTTATGCCAATGAAGAAGACGAGTTTGTCCCCGCCGGATTCAATCGCTGGGTGAAAACCTGGATGGCCGACTTCTCTTCGGTGGAGGAGATCTACTGGTCGGTGCCGGGAAGCAGGGTGGATGCCGATAAGCTTCCCGGTCGCGCTTTTGATTCCGAAGCGCAGCGCGAGCAGACCGAACAGTTGTTAGCCGACTACAACGAGGACCTGCACGTCACTCCGGAACTGGATGCCCGATTTGCGGCGTTGGCCGACCAGCGGATCCGGCATTCTCGATTGCGCTACTACGTGGGGCTGCCGCTGCTGCGCGTCACCGGCATGTGGCTGCGCCCCCGAACCGAAATCCTGCCTTCCGACACTCGATGGTGGGAGTTCAATGACGATCCCAAATGGTCGGCGCTGGCGGTGACTTTCGGGTTGATCGGTCTGGGGTATGTGGGATTAGCCGTGGCTGGTCTGCTCAACCTGCGAGCCATCAACTTTGTTGGGCTGCTGCTTACTTTTGTGGTGCTGCGATCAGTCTTTCTGAGTGGGCTGGAGAATCCCGAGCCTCGTTACACCTTGGAATGCTACCCGGTCGTGATCCTGTTGGCCGCAAGTTTCCTGGCAAGACATAACACTTTCGCCTGACCAGTGGTCAGGTTACAAGCCGTGGTAATTCCCTCTACTGAAATCCGTAGGGAGCTGTTATTGCAGGAGGCAACCTGTTGTACGAAATGCGCTTGTCTTATGGACGCATGATTGCAGTAATATCCGTGTAACCATAACAGTATTGCCTTGTGTGCGCGCTGCTACAGCGGTGCGCTGGTTCAAATCCTAGGTGAGGGTCTCTCATGAAGCGAACTCGGGTTGCCTCCCGTCACATGTTCTTGGTCTGCGGTTTAACGTTGGTGCTTACGGCATTTTTCCTTGCCTCCTCGGCGAACGCTGCCGAGGTCACCGCGAACCTTTCCGGAACCGTTTCGGATTCGAGCGGGGCCGTCATTCCCAAGGCAAAGGTGACCCTGACCAACACCAGCACCAGCGAAGCGCGTAGTCTCACGACCGAAAATGACGGTTCGTACCAGTTCACCAAGTTGCCCATCGGGACCTATCGCCTGGCGGTAGAACAGTCCGGCTTCAATAAGTATGTCCACGAGGGCATCGTCCTGAACGTGAACCAGAACGCGAAACTGGATGTCGCGCTGCAAATCGGCGCCACCAGCCAGGTGGTGGAAGTAACCGGCGACGTCAGCCAGGTAGATACCGTCAGCGCAACCCTGGGGGCGGTGGAGACCCAGCGCCGTATCGTGGATCTGCCGCTGGTAGAACGTGATGCGTTCCAGTTGGGGCTGTTGCAGGCTGGGGTCTTTCCGCCCGATGAGGATGACGGCAGCAGCAATCCTTTTTCGGTGAGCGGGCAGCGCTCCGAATCGCTGACCTTTCTGGTCAATGGCGCCGACAACAACGACTTCCTGGGGAACAACGCGGTTGTCGATCCCAACCCCGATGCGCTGGGCGAATTCAAGATCCTCACCAACAACTACGAGGCGGAATACGGACGCACCGCCGGCGGCATCATCAACCAGGTGATCAAGTCGGGCACCAACAGCTTTCATGGCGACGTGTTCGAGTTTTTCCGCAATGATGCATTCAATGCGCGGAATTACTTCCTGCCCGCAGTCACGCCCTTCAAGCGGAACACCTTTGGCGGCACGCTGGGCGGCCCGATTCGCAAAGACAAGACTTTCTTCTTTCTGTCCTACCAGGGTGTGCGCCGACATGAGGGCGAAGTAGCTCCGATTCTTTCGGTGTTGAGCCCGGCGGAACGGACTGGCGATTTCAGCGAGATTGCTACCGGACACTCAGTTAGTTGATCCGATTTCTGGCAATCCCTACGTCAATAACCAGGTGCCGGTGAGTCCGGTCATTGCCAACTACATCAGCAAGTACCTGCCACTTCCCAATCTTCCCAACAACAATTTTGTTTCATCGCCGATCGAAGTGGACCGGGACGACCAGGGCATCGTTCGGCATTGATCATCGCATCGGCGAGAAAGATGCGATCTCGGCCTCCTACATCATTGACGACTTGAGTCAGGATTTTCCCTTTCAGATCATCAATGGCGCCTCCACGGGCGGCAACGTGTCCCGTCGGTTCGGGCTTTAATACTCTCCTCCGTACCCAGCTGGGTTCCATCAGCTGGGTGCATAACTTCAGCCCGACGGTGCTGAATGAGTTCGTCTTTGCCGGCAACCGCAGCGCAACTCTTGCAGGCGGTCCCGCACGACACTACGCCTCCCTCGGCGCTCGGATTTACCAACGTCAATTCGGACGACCCCGCCGGCACCGCGCCGCCGGTCATGACGACGCCTAGCTTCAATCTGGGGCCCAACCCGCAGGGCCCGACCAAGCTGCATGACGCGACTTTCCACTTCCAGGACACGTGTCGCGGTGACTCGCGGGCGTCATAATCTGAAGTTCGGCGCCGACATTCGGAGAGTGCGCAACAACTTCGATTTCGATTTCGACAACAATGGGGTCTTCGATTTCGGTAACTTTCAGAACTACACCGGCAGTCCGCTGGCGGACTTTGTCGGCGGGTTTTTTGACAACTATACGCAATTTTCGCGGGCCGATCTACGGCATTCGCACTACCTCCTGGCATTTTTTTGGGCAGGATTCGTGGAGGATCCGAAACGGCTGACTCTGAACCTTGGGACTGCGGTACGAGTACAACAGCCCCATGGAGGATCCGCACAACGAGATCATAGGGTTCTTTCCCGGGACAGCAGTCCACCACGATTTCCTGGCGCCCCTCAAGGAGTCCTGTATCCCGGGGATCCGGGAACGCCCAATCCCGGGCTGACTTTTCCGGACCGCAACAACTTCGCTCCCCGCTTCGGTTTTGCCTGGGACATGTTTGGCAATGCCAAACTGGTGATGCGCGGCGGCTTCGGCATTTTCTACGACATCGAAGATGGGGCCCTCAACCTGCAGTTCGGCGGGCAGGATCCTTTCGGCTCAGGTTACCGACATCATTCCCGCAGATTATACCGGTGTCACTCCAGGATCCGACACGGTCGGCTGATCCATTCACGCCGTTCGGTCTTGACCAACCCCTATCCCACTGGCGGCAGTGGTGGGGTCCACCTTCGCCGTTCCCGCGATTTCGTTTGCCTATGTCGTCGACCCGCATTTCCGCACGCCGTATTCGGAGAATGCGAACTTCGGCCTGCAATACCAATTCACGCCGGACACGATGATTGAAGCGGACTACGTGGGCAGCTTTTCTCGGAAGTCGATCGTCACCAACGACGTCAATGCTCCGCGTGCCCAGTATCATGCAGCAACAGTTTGCCAATCGGGAGGGCGGTTTCATCAACCCCGATTGTGCGCGGCCTTTGGCAGGTTGCGCTGATCCCGACCGATCCCAACTCCAGCCCGACTGGAGCTCTGTACCTCTACACCGATCAGAGCTCCGGCTCTTCGGGCAGCAACCAGTTCCAATTTACGGTGGACAAGCGCTTCAGCCACGGCTTCAATATTCGCGGCGCCTTTACCGTGGTCGAAAACAATTGATGACCAGTCCGGGTTCCGCTACAACAGTTCGGTCTACACCGATCCCTTCAACCCCGCCTTTGATCGTGGGCTGGCCAACTTTGACGTTTCTCGCCGCCTGGTGATCAGCGGGATTTGGAAGTTGCCGCTGGATCTCCCGTTCCGCGACGGGGGGCACGGCTTTATGCGCAAACTGACCGAAGGTTGGGAGGTGAGTGGGATTGGCAGCTTCCAGACGGGAACGCCGTTTACGATCTTCTCGGCATCCGGTTCCAGCGGGGAGAATACCTTTCTGGAGCGGGCCGACCGCATCGGCCCCCTCACCACCTTCGCCCCCAGGTCGCTGCACAGCTTCGATGCGTCAAGCCGCCGACTGCCTCCCAGGATCGGTCACCGACGCCCATTTCTATTTCGATCCCACCTCGTTCAGTTGCAACAACGCGCTGTTTACCTTCGGGAACTCGGGCAGGAACATTTTCCGGGGGCCGGGGCGTAACAACTTCGACCTGACCATCGGGCGAACCTTCACCCTGACTGAGAGCAAGAGCATTGAATTCCGTGCAGAGTTCTTCAACGCTTTCAATCACACTCAGTTCTTTAATCCGGACCACCAGGGATTCGACAGCAATTTCGGCCAAATCACGCAGGCGCGGGATCCGCGTATCATCCAATTCGCTTTGAAGTTTTATTTCTGAAGAGGGGACGCTGGGCGGGATATCAGGTTTCGGTTCTGCAAACGCGGAGAGCTAAAGCGAACGCCCTAGCTCAGGGGCGAATCGCTCATGCGGAAGCGGGTCCGGACGTGCTCGGAGAGCAGTTCGATGGCTCCGCGGTTGGCGACAGGATCGGCTTGCGCCAGGTACTTCATGGCTTCTACCAGCAGGCGCTGGCCGTCCACATAGCGCGGGTCGGTGGTGCGCTCACGTCGTTTGCGCCCCATCTTGGGAGGAACCGGGATCGTAAAAACCTTGGCCATGCAATTCAGGTGTCTGGGGTCGATTGCTGAGAGTTCCTCGACCGGTAAAACTGGCGCAAAAGCAGTATAACGCCCCGCTTCCGGTTTTTCAGCCCTCATTTTTGTGGGGCTTCGTGTTATTTTCCCCTCCCACTTCAGCCCTGCGGCGATATGAACTTCGTCCTTCCGGTGGTCTTGAGCTTGAAAACGGAGTCGGGGATCTTTTCGTTCATCTTGATGCTGGAATACTTGGCCAGGCGATAGTCCCCGGAGTTGCCAAAGAAAAACTGCTGCTGCACTGACACTCCCCGGGCAGGATCGATCCAGAGAAAGATATGGTCAACGTTATTCCGCACGTTGACTGTCTTGGGTACCAGATCCAGTTTTGCTGTCTCCTGACCGTCGACCACCTCGCTTCCCAAATACTTGACATCAAAGGACTTGAGCATGTCGTGTCCACGCCCGCCGAAGCCCAGGACCAGAAAGCTCTCGAAGGCATCGCGATTCTTGCCGGTGTTGTAGATCGTGACCTGGTCGATTTTAGGTTGGTAGACCTGGACCTTCGAGCCACTGAAAAGCACATATTTCTCGTCGGGGTCGGTGATGTCGGCCGCCATTTGAGTTTCGTTCCCGGCGTGACGGAAATACACTTTTCCCTTTTGCTCCTCGTGTTCATCCACGACTTTTTGATATTGATCCCAGACCACGGAGGCTTCGGTGGTGCGAAATTGATCGGCGGTGCTGTCCATCCGGACCAGGATCTTGTCCAGGGCAGCATCGGATGCGGAGTCGGCTGGGGCGTAAGGAGCGGCGAGAAAGGCCAGACAAGCCATCGCCAGAAGCCACCGGCAAATCGACTGTGCGCGTTTCATGTTTGCCTCGCGATGGTCGCCTCGCAGGGTACAGCGGAGCGGTAGCAGCTACTCCTTGTGCACCCAGACCTTGTAGGTCAGCACGCGTCCCTGACGGTCGCGTTGCACTTCGTACCGGGTGATGCTCGCCTCCCCTGATATGGGCTCCACGATCCGCAGCAGTTGTTGCCGGACCGTAGCCTCATCTGTCCCCGAAATGGCCGAGCCTTCGATCTGATAAATAAACTGGCCGCCCGCCTCGGGGGTGACAACTACTCCGCTTGGATGCGGATTGCGTTCCACCGGTTTATCGTGGAAGTTGATCCAGTAGGGCGAGAGAAACACGAACAAAAGGATGAGCGTCACCATCACGTCATACTGCAGCGTGCCACGCTCGTACGACCAGAGAATGAAGTCGCGAATTGTGCGCCAGATCTTATTCATGGGCACGGCTGGCGCGTCGGCCAGGGGCGTCGCCATCCGGGTTTCGGCCAAGTCATTTCCGCTCATTTGTTCCGGGTAGCCGGGTCAGCAAGTCGTTTCCAGGCCAGTCTAGGCTTTGCTTCGTTCGCTTGGCAACCGGGCGGCCACATTAGACCACGCTGCGCGCATCGCGACTAGAACTTTCTTTGGCCGAATACGATCTGTGCCCATAGCCGGCTGCAAGGCTTCAGGAATCAGGATGCTGCCATCGGCCTGCTGGAAATTTTCGACGATCGCTACCCACGTACGCCCGACCGCCAGCGCGCTTCCGTTCAGAGTGTGGACAAACTCGGTTTTGTTCTTGCCTTCGGGGCGGTAACGAATATTCGCCCGGCGAGCCTGGAAACTCTCGAAGTTCGAGCAGGACGAAATCTCGCGGAACAATTGCTGACCCGGCAGCCAGACTTCGATGTCATAGGTCTTCGCCGAAGAGAAGCCCATGTCGCCGGTGGAAAGCGCAACTACGCGGTAATGCAGGCCGAGCTTTTGCAGGACTTCCTCGGCGTCGTTCGTCAGCTTCTCCAGTTGCTCGTAAGAAGTGTCAGGCCGCGCAAATTTGACCAGTTCGACCTTCTGGAACTGATGTTGCCGGATGATGCCCCGCACGTCCTTGCCATAGGAGCCAGCCTCGCTGCGGAAGCAGGGAGTAAAGGCGGTGAGAGAAACCGGGAGACGCGAGGCGTCCAGCACTTCGTCGCGATAGAGATTGGTGACCGGCACTTCCGCAGTGGGAATCAGCCATAGGTCCTTCTCTCCGTGGGGTACACGAAAAAGATCGGCGGCGAATTTCGGCAAATTCCCGGTGCCATACAAAGACTCAGAATTCACCAGGTAAGGCGGCAGCACCTCGGTGTAGCCGTGCTCACGCGTGTGCAGATCGAGCATGAAACCGGCCAGCGCCCGTTCCAGCCTGGCTCCCAGGTCCCAGTACACCGCAAAGCGCGCGCCGGATAGTTTGGTGGCGCGTTCGAGATCGAGAATTCCGAGCCCTTCGCCCAATTCCCAGTGCGGCTTGGGCGTGAAGTCGAACTTGGGAGGCGTGCCCCAGCGGCGTACTTCAACGTTATCTTCCGCGGTCTTTCCCGCAGGAACGCTTTCGTGGGGCAGATTGGGAATGCCGGCGAGAATATCTTGCAGGCTGGCTTCGAGTTGCTCCGCTGCTTTTTCCCGCTGCTGGATCTGTTCCCGCAATTCCTTGGTTTCAGAAATCTGGGCGCTCGCATCCTGGCCGCTCTTTTTCAGCTTGGCAATTTCTTCGGATGCGCGGTTCCGCTGGGCCTTCATGGTCTCGGCTTCGGTGATGGCGTGGCGGCGCTGGGTGTCTACCTGGTGGAAATCTTTCAGCACCTGGGCGGGGTCCATGCCGCGCAGGCGCAGCTTCTCCTCCACCCGGGTCAGGTTGTCGCGAACAAAGTTGAGATCAAGCATGGGAGTTCACTACTGTACCGAAAAAGGGTCAGCAATGCACGTGTGGCGCGGGCGCCCTCGCCCGCGGCCTTTGACTTAGACTTGAAGTTCTCACGGGCGGGGGCGCCCGCGCCACACAAATGGCACATTTGGTCTGGCGTGCCTCCCGCTGTAAACTACCCCGCAATGCGATCCCCACTCCGCTCCGTAGTTCTGGGATTTCTGCTCTCCGTTGGCCTCGCCAGTGCGGGCTTCGGCTCAGCCTACAATGCCCGTCCCAAGCTGGTCGTCATCATCGTGATTGACCAGTTTCGCGGCGACTACCTCGAGCGCTATCGCGATCGCTGGGGTGAAGGCGGTTTCAAGCTGCTGCTCGACCGTGGCGCCAACTTTACCGACTGCAACTATGACTACGCCAACACCCGCACCGCGCCCGGGCATGCCACTCTGCTGACGGGAGCCTATTCGAACGGCCACGGCATCATGGCCAACGAATGGTGGGACCCGGAGAAGAAAAAAATGGTCTCCTCGGTCGAGGACGAAGCCATGAAACTGGTTGGCATCACCGCCAGCGGGCCGGGCGCTTCGCCTCACAATCTGCTCGCGGACACGCTCGGAGACGAGCTCAAGCTGGCCACGCAGGGAAAGGCGCGGGTCTTCGGAGTCGCCCTGAAAGATCGGGCTGCCATCCTGCCCGCGGGTTTCGCCGGGGATGGCGCCTACTGGATCGACCAGAAAACCGGTGCCTGGATCACTTCCACCTACTACCGCAGCGAGCTTCCCAAATGGGCGAAGGATTTTAACGACAGCAAACGCGCTGAGAAGTACTTGAATCAGGAGTGGAAGGACGGTGACGGCAAGGTGCTTCGCTCGACCCAGGCCGCGGAAGGGAAGGCCGGTAGCTTCTACGAACTGGTCGGCGCGACGCCTTTCGCCAATGACTACGAATTTGAGTTCGCGCGCGAGCTGGTCACCTACGAAAAACTGGGCAACGGTCCCGCCACCGATCTGCTGATCGTCAGCTTGTCAGCCAACGACATTCTCGGCCATAAAGTTGGGCCCGATTCCCCAGAGATGGAGGCGATGGCCCTCGCCATGGACCGGCAGTTGGCGGGGTTCTTCGAGTTTCTCGGACACCAGCTGGGGTTGGCCAACGTCTGGATCGCGTTCTCGGCGGATCACGGTGTGGCGCCGGTGCCTGCGGTCGCGGCCAAACTACACCTTCCCGCCGCCGGTATCTCAGTCGACAAGATGCGCGCGCAGGTCAACAGCGCGCTCTCCACCCGCTTCTCCCGCTCCGCTGAATACGTGAAGGGCATCGACTACCCGCTGGCCTGGGTGAACTCAGACGCTTTCGCGGCGGCAAAGATCAAGGAAGAGGACGCGGAACGGGCGGTGGGCGAGGCCTTGAAGCAGGCGGGCATGCGTGCCTATTACACCCGCTGGCAGCTGGAGCGAGGCGACGTGCCCAATACGGAAGCTGGGTCGAAGTATCTGCACAGCTATTCGCCGCTGGGGGGATGGTACGTGCTGGGGGTTCCGATTCCGTACACGATAGGGGTCACAGCCGGGACCGACCATGCTTCGCCTTATACCTACGATACTCACGTCCCGCTGGCCTTTTACGGCCTCCCCTTCCAGGCCGGAACCTACCGCACCCACGCCGAACCGGTGGACCTGGCGGCGACCTTGGCTTCACTGCTCGGCATCAACCCTCCCACGCATGCGATCGGCCACGTGTTGACCGAGGCTCTGCCTCCGGCGCGCCGTCTTCCCAGCGCGGCTCACGGGTCCGAGCGGGAAGAGCGGGGCATGCCTACGGTGGAAGGGTTGGGCCTCCGGCAAGGTGCAGCTGCGGACCTTTCCGGCCCAGAGTCTTCCTGTTTCTGGCTGGGCGCTGGCCGCGCGCAACGATGAGTGGGCCGGCGCTGAGGGGTCGCGATGACTTCGCCCGCAACGGCTCCCGCGCCTGATCTCTCGGTAAGTGTCGCTGGCATTGCGCTTAAGAATCCAGTCATCGCGGCCAGCGGCACATTTGGCTACGGCATCGAGTTCGAAGACGTCGTCCACCTCAATAAACTGGGTGGCTTCGTGGTAAAGGGACTCTCCGCCGAACCCATGGCCGGAAACCCGCCGCCGCGGCTCTACGAAACGCCCGCCGGGATGCTCAACGCGATCGGGTTGCAGAACATCGGCGCGCGCGCCTTTATCGAAGAGAAACTGCCCTCGTCTGCGGAAGATGAAGGATATCGTCGTCTTCGCCAATGTGTTCGGCTACACGCGCGAGGAGTACGAACGCTCCATAGCGATCCTGAATGAAGGCGAGGGTATTGCCGCCTATGAACTGAACGTGTCCTGCCCCAACACTGTCTCGGGCGGCATCCAGTTTGGCAGCGATCCGCGCTCGCTGGACGAAGTCGTGAACACGGCGAAACGCATTTCCCGCCGCCCCTTGATCGTGAAGCTCTCGCCTAACGTCACCAGCATCGCCCAGATGGCGCGCGTGGCCCAGGAGGCCGGAGCCGATGCCATCTCGCTGGTGAACACCTTCGTGGCCATGGCCATCGATCCGGAAACGCGCAAGCCCCGTATCGCCAACGTCACGGCTGGCCTTTCGGGCCCGGCCATCAAGCCTATCGCCCTGCGTATGGTGTACGACGCCTCGAGAGCGGTGAACATTCCGGTCATCGGCATGGGAGGAATCTCGACCGCCGCCGATATTGTGGAGTTCATGCTGGCTGGGGCCAGCGCGGTGCAGATCGGAACGGCCAGCTACTGGGACCCGGTCGCGACGGAAAAGATCGCTGGCGAACTGGAAACCTGGTGCGCCGAACGGCGCATAGCGCGAGTGGCGGAATTAACCGGCGGCATGGTGTTGGAGTAACAGTCGTCAGAAATGCAGTCTCCAGTCTTCAGTCGTCAGTCTTCGGTCGTCAGTAAAGCGCAGAGGATGTCAGGTCTTGCTGACGACTGACGACTGCCTTCCTCACCAGGGCCAGGCCGCCAGGATCGCGCCCATCACCAGATAGCACACCAACTGATAACCGGTATTGATCAAGTACAGCTTGGTGGATTGGTTCCCGAACAGCTTGGCAGTGAGCTGCACGGTGGTCACAAAGCCGAGCCAGACCGCAAAGCCGACCTTCATTCCGTAAAGCGCGGTATCCACCGTCGTGACGGAAATAATTTTCCCCAGGACGAAGGCCGATACCAGGCTGGCGACAAACGAAATTCCGTAGCTGGGACCTGCGCTCTTGCGCATTTGGTCCATTTTCGCCTTGTCGTCCGGATCGTAGCCCATGGCCACCGTCCAGGGACGGGCGAAGAGCATCGGCGAATACCACAGAAAGCCCACCACCATGGTGGCGATCGCGGCAACGAGCACGGACCACAGGTTGACGTTCATAAAGATCATGGCATCTTCTCCGTGAAGCCGGAATTGAGGCCAGCCATAGTATGCCGAGTTATGCCGCTTGCAAACTGGAAACCGCAAGTCGCCCGGGCGCTCTTGCCACTTTCCGCCGGCCAAGTCATCTAATGAGTGTCGCTTATAATCAAGATAAGGAGCCTTAATTCCTATGGCCAAAGCCACTTTTGCCGCCGGCTGTTTCTGGGGAGTCGAAGCCACCTTCCGCCAACTGCCGGGCGTTACTGGAACCCGGGTTGGATACACCGGCGGGCACTCCGCCAATCCGACTTATAAAGATGTCTGCAGCGATGGCACCGGCCACGCCGAAGCGGTCGAAGTCGAGTACGATCCCGCCCAGCTTTCGTACGGGAAGTTGCTCGACGTGTTCTGGGAAAACCACGATCCCACGCAGCTCAACCGCCAGGGCCCAGACTACGGATCGCAATACCGGTCCGCGATCTTCTTTCACACTCCGGAGCAGGAAAGCGAAGCCCAGCTGTCAAAAGA
This sequence comes from Terriglobia bacterium, assembly GCA_963698825.1. Taxonomy (GTDB): domain Bacteria; phylum Acidobacteriota; class Terriglobia; order Terriglobales; family Acidobacteriaceae; genus JAIQFF01. Next base: position 169,064 of record CAVOSG010000013.1, read on the forward strand.
GCAATTGGAGAAGTCAGGGCGCTTCAAGAAGCCGATCGTGACCCAAATCGTGCCCGCAGTCACTTTCAATCCCGCCGAGGACTACCACCAGCAGTACCTGGAAAAGCGGGGGCTGGCCACCTGCCACATCAAGTAAGCGAGCCCGATGTTGGCGGTCGCGCCTACATCTTGTCGCAGTAGCTATCCTTGCGAGCGGAACCTGATTCCCATATGCTGCGGTGCAACCATGCCGCACGGGCCTGATCAATTTCTATTGCAGCTTCTCGCCATCTTCGTTTCGGCGAAGGTGGTGGGAGAGTTGTTTGAACGGGTAAAGCTGCCATCGGTTCTGGGTGAGATTCTGGCCGGAGCTGCTTTCGGTCCTTTTGCCCTGGGCTGGATCAATCCCAGTGACACCATCCATTCGGTGGCTGAAGTCGGCGCCATTTTCGTTCTATTCAGTGCCGGACTCGAAACCAGCCCGCATGATCTGATCCGGGTAGGGCGGAAGGCGCTGCTGGTGGCCGCTGCCGGCGTTGTCTTGCCATTCGTTCTCGGCTTCGCCTACATGAAATGGCGTGGAGACGCCTCCAGCGAGGCCATTTTCGTGGGCGCGGCCATGGTTGCCACCAGCGTGGGAATTACCGCGCGGGTGCTGGGCGACTTGCGGGTGCTGGCGACCCGTACCGCCAGGATCATCCTGGGCGCCGCCGTCTTCGACGACATCCTGGGGATGGTGCTGCTGGCGGTCGTGGCCGGCCTGGCTTCGAGCGGCGGTCCGGAATGGCTACACCTGGGCGTCCTGGTCGTGGAGGCCGCGGCATTCGCACTGTTCATGATCTTTGTGGCCCCGCGGATTGTTCGCAGAATCCAGCCTGGAATGGACCGGCTCTCCACCCAGCATGCCCCGCTGATCGTCGCGCTGGCTCTCTGCCTGTTCCTGTCGTTCCTCTCGGCGAAGATCGGCATGGCCGCCATCATCGGAGCTTTCTTCGCCGGGCTGATGTTTGCCGACTATGCTCCCCGCTGGAATCTGCTGCCCCGCGTGGGAGGCATCACGGAATTCCTGGCGCCCTTCTTCTTTTTCACCATCGGCGCCCGCCTGGATGCGCGCCTGTTTCGTGGAGAGGTGCTGTTGGGCGCGACCGTGATCTCTTTGCTGGCCATTCTCTCCAAGGTGGTCGGTTGCGGACTGCCGCTGTGGCGCGAAGGCCGGTTGCAGGCACTGCAGGTCGGAGTGGGCATGATGCCGCGCGGCGAAGTCGCTTTGATCGTCGCGCTGGTTGGGCTGCAATCGCGGATCGTGCTGCCGTCAACCTACGCCATTGTCGTGTTTATGACGGCCGTGACCACGATTCTCGCTCCGCCTTTGTTGCGCTACCTGTTTCGACATGAGATGAACCCGGTATAATTCCGGTTCCGCTGGTCAGGAGAATTCATGACCTTTCAGGCCGGGTTGCGTTGGTGACGGGCGCGTCGCAGGGCATCGGCCGGGCTTGCGCCTTGAAACTGGCTCAATCCGGAGCCACGGTGGCGCTGGCCGCGCGCAGCCAGGAGAAATTGCAGGAATTGGCCGGCGAAATAACGTCCGCCGGAGGCCAGGCCGCCGCCTTCCCCTTGGATGTGGGCGACGAGGAGCAGATCAAGACCGCATTCAAGGCGGTGATCGCTCAGTTCGGCAAGATCGACATCCTGGTAAACAATGCCGGCATCACCCGCGACCAACTGGTGATGCGCATGAAGCGCGCAGACTGGGACGCTGTCCTCAATACCAACCTGACCTCGGCGTATCTGTGCACCCAGCAGGCGATCAGTTCCATGCTGAAGCAACGCTGGGGAAGGATCATCAACATCACCTCGGTGTTTGGACAGACCGGACAGGCCGGACAAGCCAACTATGCAGCCTCGAAAGCGGGTCTGATCGGCCTGACCATGGCGATTGCACGCGAGGTCGCATCGCGCAACATTACCTGCAATGCTGTCGCTCCCGGTTTCATCGAGACCGCGATGACCTCCGGGCTGGGCGATGACTTCAAACAAAGTGCGGTGAAGATGATCCCTCTGGGACGCGTGGGCACGCCCGAGGATGTGGCGAGCGCCGTGGCATTTCTGGCGTCGGAGGAAGCGTCCTACATTACCGGGCACGTGCTGAACGTGAACGGCGGCATGCTGATGGGATAATTGAAGTTGGGCGGATGGAGTAAAGACACCCGGGGAATGATAGCGTGGGGAATCCCAGACTTACCATGAAGCAGGCGGAATCGCCCGCCCAGATTGAGCTAGCCCGCGAACTTTTTCTCGAGTACGCGCAATCGCTCGGGTTCAGCTTGTGCTTTCAGAACTTTGATCAGGAGCTGGCGGGGCTTCCCGGAGACTACGCCCCGCCGCACGGGCGGCTATTCCTGGCGGAGTATGCAGGCCGGCCGGCGGGTTGCGTGGCGTTGCACCAGTTGGAGCCGGGAACCTGCGAGATGAAGCGGCTCTATCTCCGTCCCCAATTTCGAGGCAAGGGTTTGGGGCGAGTTCTCGCGGAAGCTGTGATTGCGGAAGCCCGGGCCCTGGGCTGTCGCCGGATGCGCTTGGATACCGTCGAACCGGTCATGCCGAACGCGGTCGCTATGTACCGGCGGCTGGGATTCAAGGAGATCGAACCGTATTGCGCCAATCCCATGGATGGGGCTCTGTACATGGAACTCGAGTTGTGAATCTTCGCGCTCGTACTCCATGACCAGTTGTGGTGCAACTAAATTCCTCTTGCCAGAAGGTACTACTCTGGTTACTATGCAGCACATCCACGGGGGTCTGTTTTGGTTGCTTTTTCTATGAACATCGGCGAGACCATCCGGAACTACAGGCTGCAAAAAGGGATGTCTCAGGGCGACATCGAGAAACGCACCGGCCTGCTGCGCTGCTACCTTTCGCGAGTGGAAAACGGACACACTATTCCATCGCTCGATACGCTGGCCAAAATTGCCGGCGCCATGGAAATCGCGTTGTCACAGTTTTTTTCCGAATCCGGCCACACCAACGGGTCCAAGAACCTGCCGCAACTCTCCGACGACGAAGTCCGCTTCCTGAGCCAGATTCGCCGCTACGCCGTCAGCCTCAACGACAGCGACCGCAAGCTGGTGCTGGCCATGGTCAAGAAGATGGCGACGAAGTAGAACCTGACCTCGGGCGTCCGACCTCGGACTTCAGCAACCCTTCGATTTAATCATTCGTTGTCACCGGCGTGGGCACTTTCGGATGCGGAACCCTTAGGTCCCTGCTGAGGTCTGAGGGCTGACGCCCGAAGTCCGCCTTTGGGTACTTTCGTTCCATCCCTTTTGTGGCCAACCGGAATCTCGTCCCTGCGACCGAGAACCCCTAGACTGTCGGTTGGAGATTCCCGGGTGACCATCGACGAAGAATTAACCGTGCTGGACTCGCAGCTGCGGCGGCTGAAGATCGAGTACGAAATCTATTTCAGCAATCCGACCAAACGGCCGCCCACCGATATTGAATGGAAGGTGCTCTCCCTGCTGCGCAAATTCAGCGACGGCAACCGGATGAGCTTTTCGCAGCGCTTCCGCTACAACGAAATCGCGCAGCGCTACGCGGTCTATAGCGATCTGTGGCGCAAGAAGAACCGCATTCGTGAAGAAGGTTACCGCCGTCCGCAGGATGCCTTGCTCTCCGTGCAGGGCGTACGCGTGACGGAACACGAACCGGAACACAAAGTCTACGGTGTCGGCCACGCGCCTGGGACGCCGGGCGCCGCGGCCGCCCCGGCAGTTGCCGCGCCTGTCGTCGAACCGAAGCCCTTCAGCATGCAGTGTGCCGATGCCCGCGCGGAACGCGATCAGGTTCAGAAACTCTACCAGGCCCTCACCGAGGCCAAGAAGAAGTCGGGCGAAACGGTCTCCGGCAACCTCGACAGTTTCACTTCGTTCGTGCAAAAGAAAACCGAACAGATCCGCAAACAGTACGGCTGCGAAGCAGTCGAATACAGCGTCGAGATGCAAAACGGCCACGTCAAGCTGAAGGCAAAAGCCAAAACCTAGACTTCAGTCGTCAGTCTTCGGTCGTCAGCACTTCCACACTATTTGCGGCGTCGTTGGCGGCCGGTTCGCGAGACTCTCGCCCGAACCGGGTAGCTTTTCTTGCTGACGTCCGAGGTCCGACGCCCGACGCCCGCTTGCGATAGAATTCTCCCGGCCTTTCCCAGGCTCATTCCCAATCCATTCGAGGTCTGCCATGTCTGCAAGCCCGACGAAAATCCAGCGTGCCATTCTCAGCGTGACGGACAAGACGGGACTGGTGGAGTTCGCTCGCAAGCTGGCCGGCATGGGCGTGGAACTGATTTCGACCGGCGGGACGGCCAAACTCTTGCGCGAGTCCGGGATCAGCGTAAAGGACATTTCCGAGCTTACCGGTTTTCCCGAGATGCTCGATGGACGAGTAAAGACGCTGCATCCCAAGGTGCACGGCGGGATTCTGCACCGCCGCGAGGTAGCTTCCCACCGCAGCGCCGTCGCCGAGCACGGCATCGCGCCGATCGACATGGTGGTGGTGAATCTTTACGCCTTTGAGAAAACGGCGGCCAAACCCGGCGTGCCGTTCGAAGATCTCATCGAGAATATCGATATTGGCGGGCCCTCAATGATCCGTTCCGCAGCCAAGAATTTTCAGGATGTGGCTGTGGTCACCTCGCCCGCCGACTACGACATGCTTGCCGAAGAGATGGCCAAATCAGGCGGCGCGCTCTCCGCCGCCACCAAGTGGCGCCTGGCGCAGAAAGCCTTCGCCACCACGGCTGCCTATGACTCCGCGATCGCGTCTACCTTGGAACGGGTGAGCGCCAACGGCCACTTTGAGTTTCATCCCGAGGCCGGTTTCCCGCAGAATCTTCGTCTGTCTTTCGGCAAAGTGATGGACCTGCGTTACGGCGAGAACCCGCACCAGAAGGCCGCCATGTATAGCGACGGCTCGGGCGGCGGCGTGGCCAATGGCCGCCAGATTCAGGGGAAGGAACTCTCCTACAACAACATCGTGGACCTGCAGGCGGCCTGGGACCTGGCCCAGGAATTTGAGCAGCCTGTTTGCGCCATCATCAAACACACCAATCCTTGCGGCACGGCCACTGGCAAAACGCTGGCCGAGGCCTACAAGAAAGCTCTCGAATGTGATCCGGTGTCGGCTTTCGGAGGCGTGATCGGAGTGAATCGGATTGTCGATGGCGAGGCCGCGGAAGAAATCGCCAAGCTCTTTCTCGAGGTCATCGCAGCGCCGGGATTCGACGATGCCGCCAAAGCTAAGTTCGCGGCCAAGAAAAACCTGCGTCTGGTGGAAATCAAGCACGCGCCGCAGAAGTGGGTGCTGAAAAATGTCTCCGGAGGAATTCTAGTGCAGGACGCCGATACCCGCGTGCTCCAGGAAGCCGATCTCAAAGTGGTGACTAAACGGCAGCCAACCCCAGAGGAAAAGCGCGCTCTGTTATTTGCCTGGAAGGTGGCCAAGCACGTGAAGTCGAATGCCATTCTCTATGCCCGCGACGGGCAAACTGTGGGCGTCGGCGCAGGCCAGATGAGCCGCGTGGATTCCTGCAAGATCGGCGCCATGAAGGCAGTGCTGCCCCTGCAGGGAACTGTGGCAGCCTCAGATGCGTTCTTTCCCTTTCCCGATGGGGTCGAGGAAATCGCCAGGGTCGGCTCCACCGCCATCATTCAACCCGGCGGCTCGGTTCGCGATCAGGAGGTCATCGAAGCCGCGGACCGGCTGGGGCTGGCCATGATTTTCACCGCAGTACGGCACTTCCGGCACTAGGAATCGTTGAATTTCAGGTGTCATCCTGAGCGGAAGCAGCACATTCGCTATGCGAATGCGCAGCCGGAGTCGAAGGACCCCTAGCAGCGTAACGGCATTTGCTCTATTTGGCGGAGCGTTGAGGCCGTTTCCTCTACATAACTTCCTCAGCACACCGGTGAAGCTCGTAGGGGTCCTTCGACTGCGCAGTGGCTTCGCTGCGCGAAGCCACTACTCCGCTCAGGATGACAGTTCTCTCTGGTCCTTAACACTTCTTTACAATTCGTCAATTCGGAAATCCCGGCAATCGAAAATTCTAGTAGTCCCTGTACTTCTGGTCGTTGATTCCCCCGGTTCCGCAGCTGGCTTTTTCGCCGCCCACTTCCTTCCCGGTTTACAATACGAAAAGCACCCGCCCGCAGCGGTTCGGCATCCAATCGCTATGGTTCAGGGAGGCCGAAGGTTCCTGATGAAAAGTATTTACTGCACTCTTATTTTGCTGCTGGTCATCCCTGCTGCTGCCGCAGCGCAGACACCGTCGGCGGATTCCAAAGCGGCCACCGCGACTGTCCCCCGCAAGCTGGATAAAGCCGCGGCGTACTACCACTACACCTTGGCCCACATGTACGAGGAGCAGGTAGCGGTATACGGTCGCAGCGAACTGGCCAACAAAGCCATCGAAGAATATCGGCTGGCCATCGACTCCGATCCGACCTCCGAGTACTTGACCTCCGCGCTGGCCGAGCTCTACGCCAAGACCGGACGCATTCGCGATGCTGTGCTTGAGGCGCAGGACATTCTCAAGCGCGACCCCAACAACCTCGAAGCGCACAAGCTGTTGGGCCGCATTTATCTGCGTTCGCTGGGCGACGTGCAGGCCGGACAAGGCTCACAGAACGTCCTCAAGCTGGCCATCGACCAATATGAGCAGATCATCAAGATCGAGCCCGACAATGTTGACGATCACCTTCTTCTCGGACGGCTGTATCGCCTGAACAACGATCTGCAGAAAGCCGAGGGCGAGTTCAAGACTGCGGTCAAGCTGGAACCTGATTCGGAAGAAGCCGTCACCACGCTGGCTTATTTGTACAACGAAGAAGGCGACACGGCCCGAGCCGGCGAAGTGCTGAGTTCGATCCCGGACGCGGCCCGCTCGGCCAAACTTTACTCGGCGCTGGGCTACACCTACGAACAGCAGAAGCAGTACAAGAACTCGATCAATGCCTATCGCAAGGCAATCGAGCTCGACCGGGACAACCTGGACGCCATCCGCGGCTTGGCCCAGAACCTGATGAACGATGGCCAGACCGATGCCGCCCTCGAGCAGTACAAGATCATTGCCGATGCCAGTCCCGAGGACGCGCAGACCTATCTGCGCATGGCGGAGATCTATCGCAGGAGCGGCAAGTTCGACCAGGCGCTGGAAAGTCTGAAAAAGGCCGGGTCCATGGCGCAGGACTCGATTGAAGTGCCTTACAACATGGCGGCTGTGTACCAGGCGCAGGGCCGCTACGACGAGGCCATCCAGGTATTGCAGGACCTGCTCAAGAAAACCGAGAAGCCGGACAACAATTACACCCAGGCCGAGAAGAATAACCGCTCCGTGTTTCTGGAACGCCTGGGGACGATCTATCGTGACAACCAGAACGATGCTCAGGCCATCGAGACTTTCAGAAAGATGCTGGCGCTGGGCGACGAGAATGCCGAACGCGGCTACCAGCAGATCATCGATACCTACCGCGAGGCCAAGCAGTGGCAGCAGGCCACCGACACGGCCAAGGAAGCGGTGCAGAAGCTGCCCAACAATCGCAGCATGAAAATGGTGTACGCGGCCCAGCTTTCCGACATGGGTCAGTCGGACGCCGGCTTGCAGCAAGTGAAATCGCTGCTCAAGGGAACTCCCGAAGACCGCGACGTATACATCACGCTTTCCCAGATGTATAGCCGGCTCAAGCGCTGGCCGGAAGCGGAGCAGTCCCTGGACAAGGCGGAGCAGCTTTCGACCAAGGACGAAGACAAGCAATATGTCTACTTCCTGCGGGGCTCGACTCTCGAACGCGAGAAAAAATACGAACCAGCGGAGGAGATGTTCCGTAAGGTTCTGGCGGGCGATCCCCAGAACGCGACCGCGCTCAACTACCTCGGCTACATGCTGGCTGACCGCGGCGTCAAGCTGGACGAGGCCGTGGGCCTGATCAAGAAGGCGGTCGATCTCGACCCCGCGAATGGCGCATACCTCGATTCGCTGGGCTGGGCCTACTTTAAGCTGGGCAAGTACGATTCCGCGGAAGACAGCCTGATCAAGGCTTCGCAGCGGATCGGCACCGACCCAACCGTGCAGGACCACCTCGGCGATCTCTACCAGAAAACCGGACGCCTCAAACTGGCGGCAGCCCACTGGGAGCGCGCGATTTCCGAGTGGAACAAGACTGTCGCGGCCGAAGTCGACCAGAACGACGTAGCCCGCGTCCAGAAGAAGCTGGAATCAGCCAAGATGAAGCTGGCCAAGGAAGATTCCGACAACAAGTAAGACCATCACAAACCACGTAGGGACGGCTGCCATCAGACGTCCAGGCCGAGCGCAAGCTCGGCTTTCTTTTTGTATTCTGGAGAGTCTGAACCCGAGAAATTCCGGAGACAACCCATGAGTCCGAACGTGCTCATTCGGCAGGCGACCCTCGATGATATCCCCGTATTGCTGCGCCACCGCCAGGGTATGTACGAAGACATGGGCTACAACGATTCCGAAGCCATGTCCAAGATGACCGAAACCTGCAAACCATATCTGGCCACGGCGCTGGCCAATGGCACGCTGCACGCCTGGCTGGCGTGTGCCGGCGAGAAGGTCGTGGCCGGCGGATTCGTCTTGGTTAGTCCATGGCCGAGCCATCCCTACGACGGCCAGTGCCGCCGTGCCACCATCCTGAATATGTTCACCGACCCGGAGTTTCGCCGACAGGGAATTGCCCGCCGTCTGATGCAGACCATGATTGATTGGTGCCGTAAGGAGGGCTTCGTGCATGTCACCTTGCACGCCAGCGATAAAGGGCGTCCGCTCTATGAGACTTTGGGGTTCGAACCCACCAATGAGATGCGATTGGACTTGAGAAAGCAGGAGGTCTAGCACCTTCCGCACAAGCCGGTGCTGCCACGAAATTGGGGTGGGGCACGAATTAGGAAGGCACGAGGGAAGGCCACGAGTTTACTCGTGCCGCTAAAGAGCTAAAACTTGGTTGCGCTTTAGCGCCTGAGGTTTGCTTTCTCACCGCGAACTAGCTCGACTCGAATTCCCACAATCTTAGATAGAGTTCAAAAGTACACCTCAGCGGCTGAAGCCGCGACTACTCAAACGCCGCTGCGGCACGAGTAGACTCGTGCCCTTCCCGAACACAATTCGCATTGAGCATCTTTCATGCTCAGCGTCTTCCACAGCTAATCCGCGCCACAATACTTTGCGTACTGTTCGTAGATGAAATTGTCAGTCATGCCCGCGATGTAGTCGCATACGACGCGTGCCAAGGGTTCTTGTCCGGCCTTCTCCTGATAATTGGCCGGCAAGCTGCCGGGCTTGGCCATCCAAAACTCAAACAGCTCGCGAATGACTCGTTCGGCATCATTCTTTTCCGGGTCCAACGCGGCGCTGAAGTAGAGATTCTTGTAGAGAAATTCCTTGGCGCCGCGCCTTTCTTCCTCGACCTCGGGGCTGAACGTTGCCAGCCGGCGCGGGCAGGCGCGCACATCTTCGAGACTACGAATCCCTTCGATTTTGATTTGCTCCTGAAGGTTGCGGATCAAATCGCCGACCATACGGTCAAGGATTCGCTTCACGGCTTCGTTGAACTTCAGTTTCTCGAGAACATTGGGATAGAGCTGTTCGGCCTCGCGAAAGAAGCGGTCGAACACCGGAATGCCCTGGCGAATTTGCTCCAGCGTCAGCAGGTGAGCTTCGTAACCGTCATCGAGGTCGGCGGTGTCGTATGCAATCTCGTCCGCCAGATCGATAAGCTGGGCCTCGAGGGGCGGCCGCTGATCAAGCAAGTACTCGGCAAGTTCGGGAAACTGGTCCGCCGAGTAGTCGTGCGAGTGTTTGATGATGCCCTCGCGCACCTCGAACGTTAGGTTCAGACCCCGAAAGCGGGCATACCGGACCTCGAAATCTTCGACGATGCGCAGCGCATGCAGATTGTGGTCAAAGAACAATCCATGCTCCCGCATGGCGGCGTCGAGCGCCTTTTCTCCGGCATGGCCAAAGGGCGGGTGCCCCACGTCGTGGACCAGCGCCAAAGCCTCAACCAGATCCACATTCAGCCCAAGCGGGGCGGCGATGGTGCGCGCAATTTGCGCCACTTCGATGGTATGGGTGAGGCGATTGCGAAAGTGGTCGGAGAATCGGCGGGTGAAAACCTGCGTCTTGGCTTCGAGCCGGCGAAAAGCGCGCGCGTGAATCACGCGGTCCCGGTCGCGCTGGAAATCATTGCGATAGGGATGCTGGGGTTCAGGAATTCGGCGTCCGCGGGATTGTTCGACCCGCACGGCGTAGTCGGCCAGCATGAAGGAAGTCTAGCACTCTGGAAGAGGAGCGAAAGCCACGAGAACAGGTCCAGCCTTTATGTCAAGGCGTCATGCTGAGCTTGCGAAGCATCTTGCGTGGAGCGAATATGCCGCCGACACACGCCCGTTCCGCTTCGCGCTAGATCCTTGGCAAGCTCAGGATGACCCGATCAGGGAAGAAGGTGGACGTTCATTTTTCCCACGTGACCCGATACACTACGCCGGCTGAATCGTCGCTCACGTACAACGCTCCATCTGGGCCGACCACCAAGCCCACCGGACGTCCCATCCATCGGCCCTTCTTCGTTTCTCCCGGACGGATCCACCCGCTGATGAAATCTTCCGGCGGGCCTTGCGGTTCGCCTCGGTCATTGAATTTTATGCGGACCACTTTGTATCCGGTGGGGACGCTGCGGTTCCAGGAGCCATGAAAAGTCACAAACAGGCTGCCGCGATATTCCGCTGGGAACATGCTTCCGTCGTAGAACAACAACCCGAGGGGCGCGGAGTGCGCCTGCATCTCAACGGCTGGAGCAATGGTTTTTGAGCAGTCGAAATCCTTGCTCTGGGAGCGGTCTGGAACGCGATTGCCGTAGCAATAAGGCCAGCCCGCGTTGCCCCCGCTGGGGCCCAGATCGTTGACTTCTTCCGGGGGAAGGTCATCGCCCAGCCAGTCGCGGCCGTTATCCGTCGCCCAGATAGTGTTGGTTTTGGGATTCACGGTCAGCCCGACCGCATTCCTCAGTCCGGAAACGAAGGTGCGCTCGCCGCTTCCGTCTTCGTTGTACTCGGTTACGGCAGCACGGCGTTTGTCATCTTCAATGCAGACGTTGCAACTCGATCCCACGGCGACATACATTTTCCCGTGGGTGAAAAGAATTGTCCGAGTCGAGTGCCCGCCGCCGCTTCCCGGGAGTTCCACGATTTTCTGGCCGTGGCTCGCGCGGATTTGCGCCTCTTCCCAGTCATAACGCCGGACCGCGTTGATCTCAACGACGTAGAGTTTGCCGTTGTGAAACGCAATGCCATGCGGTGCGTTCAAACCGTTGATCACCGTAATGCTGCGTTCCGCGCGCCCGGCGTGTTTGGAATCGGGGAATGCCAGCACCGTGCCATCGCTCATATCAGTCACCAGCAGCACGCCGCCTGGACTGAAGGCCATCTGACGGGCGTGCGGAGCGTCCGCAAAAACCGAGACATGGAAACCGGGTGGCATTGTCAGCCTGCTCAGATCGAGCTTTTCCGCATGGCTGCAGGAGAGTAGTAGCAACGCCAACAGGGCGGGAATGCAGGCGCGCAAGGGGAGGACTGACCCTGGGAAGTGCTTGGCGGCCACAGGCGTTACGGGATTACCGCAATATTTTGCAGCCCATGGATACACGCAGTTTTTATATCAGATTTCGCCAAAATTACCCGGCTGCGGGCTTTTTCGCTCCCCTCTGCGCGCCCGTGGCGTTACAATGTGTTGTCGGTGAACGACTTAGATTTACCCCGGTTTGGCATTTGACCTGTTATACACAAGAGCAGGCGTCGAGCGATTTAGGGACGCCGATATTTTTTGGATTAATGTAGAGCGGAGCGAAATGCTCCCCACTTGGAGGACTTAGAAATGAAGACACGCCTTTTCGTAGCGCTGCTTCTCACCGCCGTGCTGGCGCTTCCGGCCTTGGCGCAACAGACCGGTGCCACCACGCAAGACCAACCTGCTGCCGCCACAACTGGAGCCGGCGCCAGCGGCAAGCCGGCATTGCAGCCCGACACGCACGAAGGTTTCTGGGGCAAGATCAATCCCTTCGCCCGCAAGAAATATGTGCAGCGGCAGACGGCTCCCATTCGCGATCGCGTCAATGAATTGGATGAGCTGACGTCCTCGAACACCAAGATGATCAAGGACACCGACTCCCGCGCCCAGGAAGGTATCCGGCTGGCCTCGACCAAAGCCACCGAAGCCGACCAGCACGCGATTGACGCCGGCAACAAAGCCACCATGGCGCAGCAGACTGCCACCGCGGCCAATACGCGGCTCACCACCGTGGAACAGGTGGTAGGCAATATCGATCAATACAAGGCTTCGACGCAGACCGAGATTCGCTTCCGTCCCGGCCAGAGCGTGCTCAGCACCAACGCCAAGACCGCACTGGATGACATGGCCACGCCGCTGAAATCGCAGCGCGGTTACATCATCGAAGTGCAGGGCTTCTCCTCCGGTCACGGTCAGGCCGCCATCGCCACTTCGCAGAAGATGGCGGACGCGGTGGTTCGTTACCTGGTGCTCAATCACGAAATTCCGGTCTACCGGATCTACGTGGTCGGCATGGGCAACGCTCCCGTACCCACGGCAGCCGGCGACGACGCCAAGACCAAGCGCACCAGCGGTGGACGCGTCGAGATCAGCCTCCTGAAGAATGATCTGGAAACGCTGGCCTCCACCAGTGCTGCCCCGGCTCCCGCGAGCCAGGACCAGCCTGCTCCGCCGAAATAACTGATTTAGGACGACGGTCCGAAAGGCCCGAAGCCCTCCCCCGAAAAGCCTCCCGCGTAAGCAGGAGGCTTTCTTATTGTGCCTTGTAGCGCCGGCGTCCCGCCGGCTGTCCGGAGGGCATCCTGCCCTCCGCGCATCCCGCGTCTGATTCCAGAGGGTGATTTAGGTTTCAGATTTGAACCCCGAATGTGTACGCCGCAGCAACTTCAATCTGAAATCTTCAATCTAAAATCTGAAATCGCTTTTCCGCCCTTATAATCCAAACCCGTGTCCACAACCGCGAAGTCCGCCTTGCGCAAGGCTGGACTCTTCTACTTCGTCTGGGTCATGTTCTCCTACTGCACCGGCGGCCCCTTCGGGCTCGAGGACATGGTCACCACCTCCGGCCCGGGCATGACGCTGATCTTCCTGCTGGTGATCCCATTCTTCTGGTGTATCCCGGTCTCGCTGGTCTCGGCCGAGTTGACCACCGCCATGCCGGTCGAGGGCGGCTTCTATCGCTGGGTGCGCGCGGGCTTCGGCGACTTCTGGGGATTTCTTGCGGGCTGGTGGAATTGGTGTGCGTCGTTCCTGCTGGGTAGCGTCTACGCGGTGCAGTTCGCCGACTACCTGGGCTACTACTTTCCCGAACTCGTGGGATGGAGGCACTACGTAGTCTCCCTCGCCATGGTTGCAGTGATCACTTATATCAACGTCCGCGGCATTCAGATGGTGGGGAAATTTGCCACCGTGTTGGAAATTTTCATTCTGCTGCCCGTGCTGGTGCTGGTCGTGATCGGGTTAGCCAAGTGGCATCACAATCCCTTTGTTCCTGTGATCCCTCCGCATCAGCCTACCTTCCACGTATTTGGCGTGGGGCTGGCTTTAGGGTTGTGGCTGTATTCCGGATATGAGCAATGCTCGACGGTCGCAGAAGAGGTTGACAATCCAAAGCGAAGCTATCCACTGGCGCTGGCGCTGGTGGTTCCCATGTCGATCGCAGTCTACTTTCTGCCTACGGTGGTCTCGTTGGCGGCGTTGGGCAATTGGGAAAGTTGGCACACCGGATTCTTTCCCACGGCAGCGCAACTCATCGGTGGGCGCTGGCTGGGCGCCTGGATGTTCGCGGCCGCCATGGTCACGCAAGTCGCCCTGCTCAACGGCACCCTGCTGGCTTCGACGCGCATGCCCTTCGCCATGGCGGAAGACGGTTACCTGCCGCATGCCCTGACCGGCCAGCATCGGCGCTTTGGAACGCCGTGGATCGCGATCATAGTTTCAGCCACGGTGTACGGATTACTCGCCTTGCATTCGTTGGTGCAGCTCATCAGCATTTACAACTGGCTGCGCGTCGCGACCACGGTCATGACCGTCCTCGCCGCCTGGCAACTGCGCCGCAAGAAACCGGACATGCCGAGACCGTTCGTGATTCCCGGCGGAAAGACAGGGTTGGTCTACTCCGTGGTTGCAGTGCTGATCATGAGCGCCGTCGCGTTGTTGGGCAGCGACCGCTACGGATTGATCTGGGGGCCGGCGGCGCTGGCCGCAGGGCCGTTGGTGTATTTCGCATTGGGAGCGATTAAGCGACCAGCATGAACCACGTGGGGACAGCCCCCCCGGCTGTCCGGCGGAGCGAAGCTCCGCGAAGTTTTCTCAGATAGGACAAAGATCTAGCCGCGTCATGCGCTGCCTCAGCTAACCCAGTCCAGAAACTTGTACCAGGCCCCGGCGAAGGGCAGGAACCAAGGCCTCCCGTTATAAAGGCCGAGCGGCGCGCCGGGGAAGGGAATGCCTACGAAGGGATTGTCCGGCTTCCCGCCCGCGATCATCTCCGCCATCTGCTGGCCCTGCCAGGTTGCCATGGCGACACCATGTCCGGCATAGCCGACAGCGTAGTAGATTTCATCCATCTGCCCGGCGTGCGGCATGATGTCGAAAGCAAAGTCCAGCGTGCCTCCCCAGACGTAGTCAACTTTCACATCGCGCAACTGGGGATAGACGTCAATCATGCCGCGGCGCAGAATTTCCGCGCTCTTGCGGATCGAATCTCCGGTTTCGGGGAAGAATGCCGCCCGGCCACCGAAGAGCATGCGATTGTCCGGGCGTCAGGCGGTAGTAGTAGAGGTAATTCTTCGAGTCATAAATCATGCGATTACGCGGGCTCAACTCGCGCGCCAGCGCCTCGGGCAGGACCTCCGTCGTGATGATGTAAGACCCGATGGGAATCAGCTTCTTGCGCAGCGCCGGAGTGGCCGGCCCGGTGTAGCCGCTGGTGGCCACAAACACCTCCCGCGCCCAGAGGCTGCCGCGAGATGTAGTGATCCGCCAGCGCGGCATTCCGTGCCGATTCTCGCGTTCAATTTTCTCAACCCGCGTATTTTCGAAGACAGACGCGCCCGCCCTTAACGCTGCCTGCGCCAGTCCCGCCACGTATTTCGCAGGATTCAGCCCGGCGCTGACTTCATCCACCATGCCGCCGTAATAGATGGACGACCCGATCTCGGACTGCAGCTCGGATTTCGGCACAATACGCAGCTGGTGATTAAACTCGCGCGCGATCACCTCGACCTGACGGGCGTAGTCGTCAAAATGTTTTTGCTTGCAGGCAACTTCAAGATGTCCGCTGCGGGAAAAGTCACAGTCAATGTGCTCTTCGCTTACTAGCTTTTCCACGCAATCAATCGTAGCCAGTGATGCGGCATACATGCGCTGCGTCCGCTCCCGGCCATACTTCGAAATCAGCTGGTTGACGCCCAGCTTGAGCCCGGTAAGAACCATGCCGCCATTGCGGGAACTCGCGCCCCATCCGATGGTCTCGGCCTCGAGAACGGCAACTTTGGCCCCCAGTTTCGCCAGCGTTCTCGCCGCCGAAAGCCCGGTGAAACCGGCCCCAATGATCGCAACGTTAACGCCGCCGGGAAGCGGATGCGCGGGATCGGTCTCCGGCATGGTGGTCGTGGTCAGCCAGTAGTTGTGCTCACGGACGGGCATGCTCTCCTTCGTATTGCTCGGCTTCGCGTAGCATTGTATTGCAACCTTCAGGGTCGAGCCTCCCGAAACTCCAGTAACTTTGTCCCCCAAACACCCGGTGCTAGCATTTCCCGACGTAGTGTGACTCCTGGCAGCCCTTTCCGGGCTCGCCGGTGCGAGAAGACTTTGATGACTTACGCAAGAGTACGGCTGAACGGGGCACTCCTGACCAAGGCACTGCTATTCGGCCTTCTGTTGACCGCCTGTGCGTTCGCCGTGCCGCAGGATAGTTCCCACCCCACCGATGCGCAGGAACCAGCCAAATCGCTGGGGGAAATCGCCAAAGAGGCAAAGAAAAACAAGCCATCCCGGGCCAAGACGGTGATCACCGATGAGAACCTCGACGTCCCCAAGGGGCCATTGCCTAAGCTGAATTTGGAAGGGCCGGAAAACTTTGACGAGATCCTGCTGGCAATCAGCAGTTACAAGGCCAAGCACACCAGCGAGGAAACCGAGCAGACTCTTCACGATTGGTATCACGAGTACGACGCTCATGCTGGCCGCAATCTTCAAGGAGAACGTAGAATTTCAATCCTTACGTGATTCCAATACCTACTACAGCAGTGAGAAGTGTGGGCAAGGCGGCGACTACAGGAAGTGTGCACAGCGGCAAAATGCCGAGGCCCGCGGTCTCCGTCAGGACCGCTCGGTGATGAAGGATAACTGGCAGGTGGCGAACCGTATCCAGACTGGAATCATGCGGGTGGGAGAGGGTTTGGGCCGCTACAATATTCACTACGAATGGTGGAAAGTGCGCTACATCAATAGCAATTTCTAGCGGCTGCCGATCTTGTGGCTTGAAGCCGCCTCGCTTGCAATCTAAACTTGTCTTATGCACGTGCACGCCAGCCCGGGGGCAAGCGAAAAGACCTCGCGCATCCTGCGCTTTTCGCTGCTTGTAACCGCGGCTTACATCGTGCTGCTGGTCTTTGCCGGCATTCGCGCCCACTCGCTGGCGCTGCTTTCTGAAGCCGGGCACAATCTGTCGGATTTCTTTGCCTTGCTGCTTTCGCTGACCGCGGTTTATCTGCACGCTCGCCCGCCCAGTAACACCAAGACTTACGGTTATCACCGCGCCGGGCGTCCTGGCGGCGCTGGTCAATGCGGTCTCGCTGGTGGCGGTTTCGTTCTTCATTTTCTACGAGGCCTTCCACCGGCTGCAGAACCCCGAGCATGTGCGCGCTGGAGTCATGATTAGCGTGGCCGCCGCGGGCGTGGTGATGAATGGCGTGATCGCGCTGCTGTTGTATCGCGCCGGGCGCGACGTCAATATCCGCAGCGCCTTTCTGCACGAAATTGGCGACACTCTGTCCACCGCCGCGGTCATCGCCGGCGGCTGGGCGATCATGGCCACCGGCCGGTACTGGATCGACTCCGTGCTTTCGGTCGCGATCGGAGTGCTTATCCTGTGGTCGGGATTCGGCATCGTGCGCGAGACTCTCAACATCCTGCTGGAAGGCACGCCCCGCGGGGTCAAGCTGGAACAGGTCGAAGCGGCCATGCGGCAGGTTGAGGGCGTCAACGACGTCCACGATCTGCACGTCTGGAGTATCGGGTCAGAAACGCGCGCGCTTTCCTGCCACATTTCGATCGCCGACATTCCGCCCTCAGCCAGCGAACGAATTCTGCACGAAGTAAAGAATCTCCTGCGCGAGGAATTCAAGATTGCGCACACCACCATCCAGTTCGAAAACGTGGTCTGTGAAGTCGCGCATGGATGCGTGATTCCGGTGGCGGAAGAAACCCACCAGCATAAGCACTGAAGAAATTGCAGATGCTAGATTGCAGATTCTAGATTGAAGATCAGCGAAGCTTGTCAAACTGAGAACTGAGAACTAGAAAGTAAGAACTGAATTGAGATCCGCGTTACTGCTTCTCGAAAATCTCCCTCGCCCTGTCAATTGTGTCTGCCTCGTCCGCCAGCTTGTCCGGACGTAACCGCACAATCCTCGGAAAGCGCAAGGCATAACCGCTTTCATGCCGCTCCGAACGCATCATGTTGTTGAACGCCACTTCCAGCACGATCTTCGGCTCCACGATCAGCCGGAAGCCCTGGTCTTCGATCGTATGTTCCAGAAACCACTTGGTCATCTCGGCAATTTCAACGTCGGTCAGCCCGGAGTAGGCTTTGCCGATGTTTACCAGCTTTTCTCCGTCGCGCACTGCAAAGGTGTAGTCGCTCAGTACTCCGATGCGCTTGCCGTGTCCGTATTCGACCGCTGTGACCACCACGTCCAGGGTGGCCAGCTCGCGCTTGAGCTTCAGCCAGGATTTCCCGCGCCGTCCCGGCGTGTAGGCCGATTGCGGATCTTTGATCATCAGGCCTTCGTTGCCGCGCGCCTGGGCCGCTTCGAACAGTTCCTCGAGTTCTTGCGGCGTTGCGGCGTGAAACACCGGCGCCCGGATCACCCGCGCATTTGGTTCGCGCACGTCATCGCCGAAGTCAAGACGCGTCTGCGATCCAGACGAACTTCTTGAACCCGTTCGATTTGTTCTGGGCGAAGCCAGCAGGGCATCGAGAATTCTCTGCCGTTCGGCGAGAGGCCGGTCCAGCAACAGCTCGCCGTCCGCGTAGAGCACATCAAACACGAGATAGGCCACGGGCACCTGCCGCATCAGCTTCGTCGCTGACCTGCTTTCGTCCCAGGCGTTGCTGCAGGGCGCTGAAGGGAAGCGCCCGGCCGGGAGCCGGCGCTGCGTTGTCTGGCGTGTCGTAGCTCCAGGCCACGATCTCGCCATCGAGAATGACGTCCTCGGCAGACCGGCAAGGGCGTCGGGCAGCTCGGGAAAAGATTCCGTGATTTCGTCCCGAGTGCGGGAAAAGATTCGCACCTCGCCGCCGGAACAGTGGGCCTGAGCGCGGATACCGTCGTATTTGTCTTCCACCAGGGCGCTGGCGAAATAGCTGAGGGCCTCTTCCGCCGACTCTGCCGGACTAGCCAGCATGAAGCCCAGGGGATGGAACAGCCGCATCTTTGCTTCGCCGAGTTTGCTCGCTGCCGCCAGCTTCAAGGTTTCGCCCAGATCTCCCAGCAGCATGTTCGCGCGCTGGACCTCGGCTAGAGTTCCGCCCCAGGCTTTGGCGATGGCCTCCTCTACCAGGCTTTCTTTCAGGCCGATGCGCAGATCGCCGGTCATGATCTTGACGATGTATTTGGCTTCGAGCGGTGTGACCTGCGCGAGAAGCTCGCGCGCCAAAGCAGCTTTGGCGGCCGGCCCGCGTGCGGCTGCGATACTCCGGAAGTTGTTTTCAACTTCGGAGGACGCTCAAATCCGCCAGATCGCGCGCCCGTCTGCAGGAATACACTTCGCCGGCTGACCGCTCCCAGGTCTCCAGCTGGCGGTAGGCTGCGGTCAGTTCGGCCTCGCTCTTGCCGGAGAGCTCCGCGACAATCCGCCACAGCACTCTCCCGCCGACTTGCAGCGTGGTTTCCTCCCAGACCGGGAACGGCCTTCCAGAAAGAAATACCGCCGAGACGGACGCCTCCTCCAGCGTGCGCGCCTTTAGGTATTCGGCGACGATCGCGATCTTTTCCAGC
The DNA here is from genome assembly GCA_963698825.1 of Terriglobia bacterium. Taxonomy (GTDB): domain Bacteria; phylum Acidobacteriota; class Terriglobia; order Terriglobales; family Acidobacteriaceae; genus JAIQFF01. Next base: position 188,408 of record CAVOSG010000013.1, read on the forward strand.
TTCTTGGTGGTACCCGCGATCCGCTCGCAGGCTTCAGCCAGCTTGATCATGCGCCCACATCCCAATACCTCTAACTTCAATCGGCTTAGCCATTTAACCGGCTACCCGCCATCTTAGACGAAACCGCCTGTGGTACCCTTGTAGTTTGAGCCTCGGTGGTTGGAAGGATCATCTAAAACCCATGCGTTTCCTGCGAACATGGTGGCGTTTTCTGGTGGCCGTGCAATTGTTGCCGGCGCTTGAAGGCGGCGAGGAAACGCTGGTCGGCGGCCAGGCCGTGCTTGAGGGCGTTATGATGCGCTCTCCGCATGCGTGGGCGATCGCCTGCCGCAAGCCTTCCGGCGAAGTCTCCACCCACAGCGAACCGTTGGAGCGGCTTTCCGAGAAACACAAATGGATGGCTTGGCCGGTGATTCGTGGCGTGGTCACGCTAGGTCATGCGATGACGCTGGGCTTCCGGGCGCTGAAGTTTTCCGCCAACGTCGCCCTCGATGAACTGCAGCCCGAGCCCGCGGCGGAAAAGAAGAAGCTCGAAATTACGGGCTGGATGGCGGCGGTCAACATCATCATTTCAGTTGGTTTCTTTATCTTCATGTACAAGTTTCTGCCGCTGCTGGCGGCCACCGAACTGAAGCGGGTCAACCCCGTATTCGGTGAGCAGATTATTTTCAACCTGGTGGATGGGGTCATCCGGATCGCGCTGTTTCTACTCTTCATTTGGGGCGTTTCGCTGTGGAGCGATATTCACCGGGTTTACGAATATCACGGCGCCGAGCATAAGACGGTCTACGCCTTCGAGAATGGTGATCCCCTGGCAACCGCTTCGGTGCAGAAGTATTCGACTTACCATCCGCGCTGCGGAACCAGTTTCCTGATGACCGTAATGCTGATCTCGATCATGGTGTACATCCTGGTGTCCGCCGTGTTCCCCGTGACCACGTTCTGGGCGAAATTTGGCATGCGGATCGCGTTGTTGCCGGTAATCGCAGGCGTCTCCTACGAGATCATTCGCTTCGCCGCCAAGCATCGCGGATCGCTCTTCGCGCTGATGACCGCACCCGGCCTCTGGCTGCAACGCATCACAACCCAGCCTCCGTCTGACGATCAGGCCGAATGCGCCATCATCGCCCTTGATCATGCCATGGCCCTTGAAAAGCAGCACGGCGGCGAACTAGTAATTGCCTAGCGGTTCCCCCGCGAACATTCTCTCCACACTCTTTCGAGACTAGAATTGGATAGGGAAAATCAGCCAGCATCGTGGGCTGACGACTGAAGACCGACGACTGAAGACTGAATTCCATGTTTGACCGCCTAGACCAAATCGAGGCCCGTTACGAAGAACTGACGCAGGCCCTCGCTTCCCCTGAGATCGCCAGTGACTCGGCCCGATACCAGAAAACCGCCAAGGCACACAGCGAAGTCTCGACCATCGTCGAAAAATATCGCGAATACAAAGACCTGAAACGCGGCATCGCCGAAAGCAGGGCCGTCCTGGTGGACGAAAAAGATGCCGACATGCGGGCCTACGCCCAGGAGGAACTCGACAAACTGGAAGCGCGGGTGGGCGGCGTGGAGGAAGAACTCAAGGTTCTGCTGCTGCCCAAGGATCCCAACGACGAGAAAGATGTCATCCTTGAAATTCGCGCCGGCACTGGCGGCGATGAGGCAACGCTATTTGCCGCCGAAATGTTCCGCATGTACACCCGCTACGCGGAGACCCAGGGCTGGAAGGTCGAAGTGCTTTCGACTTCTGATTCCTCGGTCGGCGGCCTGAAAGAAGTGATCGCCATCATCGAAGGCCAGCGCGTTTTTTCGCGGCTGAAATATGAGAGCGGCGTACACCGGGTGCAGCGTGTGCCCGCGACTGAGCAACAGGGCCGGGTGCACACTTCCGCGGTCACGGTTGCCGTTCTACCCGAAGCTGAAGACGTCGACATCAAGATTGAAGCCAAAGATCTTCGCATTGATACGTTCTGCTCCTCCGGCCCCGGCGGGCAGTCGGTGAACACCACATATTCCGCTGTCCGTATCACCCACATTCCGACCAACACAGTGGTCAGCTGCCAGGACGAGAAATCGCAGATCAAGAACCGAGAGAAGGGCATGCGCGTGCTGCGTTCTCGCCTTTACGAGATGGAAATGCAAAAGCAGCAGGATGCGCTGGCCAAGGAACGCAAGGCGATGGTGGGCTCCGGTGATCGCAGCGAAAAGATCCGTACGTACAATTTTCCGCAGAACCGCGTGACCGACCACCGCATCGGCCTCACCATTCACCAACTCGAACAGGTCATGGACGGCAAACTTCAGCCCCTGATCGATGCCCTGGTCAGCCACTACCAGTCAGAAAAGCTGAAGGCCGAAGCCACCACCGCCGTGTGATGTACATGTCTGTGTGGCGCGGGCGCCCTCGCCCGCGTGACGGTGTCAAGAGTCTCCGCTGCAGTTTGAGAAAAATGAAACGGCCCGAATGTCCGAGGCGCAAGTCCAAAGACTCTTGTGTTCAAATAAACAGGTGACCCTCCGCGACGCTCTAGCCTCTGCCATCTCCCGGCTCACCGCGGCCACTGTCCCCTCGCCTCGGATGAATGCAGAACTTCTCCTCATGTTCGCCCTGGAGTGCGACCGCGCTTACCTGCATGCCCATCCCGAGCGCAAGCTTTCCGCCGACGAACAGCGCCGCTATGGCCAGTCGTTGACCGAACGCGAACGTGGCATGCCCGCCCAGTACATCACCGGGCACCAGGAATTCTGGGGCATGGACCTCATCGTCACGCCGGCCGTGCTCATTCCCCGTCCGGAAACCGAGCACCTGATTGAAACCGTGCTCGCACGTGTGGGGCGGGCGCCCTCGCCCGCCGCCTTGCTCCGCATCGTCGATGTCGGCACCGGCTCGGGCTGCATCGCTCTCGCGCTGGCCAAAGAGTTGCCCCAAGCCGAAATTCACGCCACAGAAATTTCACCCGCGGCCCTCGAAATCGCGCGGGCCAACGCAGCTCGCCACCAACTCGAAGGCCGGGTCCGTTTCCACCAAACCGATTTGCTGCAAGGCCTGGAGCGAGGTGGATTCGACTTCGTGGTTTCCAATCCGCCCTATGTCGGCGAATCCGAAGAAGACCAGGTGCAACTCGAAGTCCGCAAGCATGAGCCGCACAACGCGGTCTTTGCCGGAGCCACCGGATTGGAAGTGATTGAACGCCTGGTTCCGCAAGCCCGGGAATCACTTAAGCCCGGTTGCTGGCTGGTGATGGAAATCAGCGGCACGATCGCGGAACGCGTGCGGGAGGTACTGGCTGATTGGAGTGATGTACAGGTAATGAAAGATTTGCAGGGAATTCCACGGGTAGTCTCGGCAAGAACCACGTAGGCCCGGACGCCTTCGTCCGGGCGGGCGAGCGAAGCTCGCCGGGTCTTACTCTCCTGCGAGGAACACAAGGTCCCTCCACTGCGCTCGCTCTGCGCAGCCCTCCGGTCGGGATGACAGAGTTATTTTGGTGGCAAATGCCGGAACTTGATCGGCAATGGAGCCAGGCGACTAGGGTTCGCTGATCGCAGCAGGCAGAATCTCGTCCACATCCACCCATTTCGTGGGATACGACCCGGTATAGCAGGCGGTGCAGTAGGTGGTTTTCTCGCCGTCGGCACAGGCTTGTTTCATTCCTTCGAGCGAGAGATAAGCCAACGAATCTGCGCCGATGAATTGGCGAATTTCCTCCACGGATTTATTGGCTGCGATCAACTCTTTCTTGGAAGGTGTGTCCACACCGTAGAAGCAGGGCGACACCGTCGGCGGACACGAGATGCGCATGTGCACTTCCTTGGCGCCCGCGTTGCGAATCATGCGCACGATCTTACGGCTGGTAGTGCCCCGCACGATGGAGTCGTCAATCAGCACCACGCGCTTGCCTTCGAGCAGAGTGCGCACCGGATTCAACTTCAGTTTCACCCCGAAGTCGCGTACGCTTTGCCGCGGCTCGATAAAGGTCCGTCCAACATAGTGATTGCGGATGAGTCCAAAGCGGAAAGGCATACCGCTCTCGGCTGCGTAGCCCATGGCTGCGGTCACGCCGGAGTCTGGCACAGGGACTACCAGGTCAGCTTCGGCGGGTGCTTCACGCGCCAACTGCCTTCCCAGCCCTTCGCGGCTGGTTTGCACCGGGCGCCCAAACACCATGCTATCGGGCCGCGAAAAATACACATGCTCGAAAATGCAACTCGATTGCGCGGCCACCGGAGCATAGAAACGCGAGGTAATTCCTTCCGGTCCTACGATTACCAACTCGCCAGGTTTGACCTCGCGTTCATAAGTTGCTCCGATCAGGTCGAACGCGCAGGTCTCGGAGGCAAACACGATCGTGTCCTGCCGCTGTCCTTCGAGACGGGGAATTCTCCCCATATTCAATGGACGGAAGCCCCGGGGGTCACGCGCGGCAAATATCCGGTCCGAACTGAGCATCACCAGTGAAAACGCGCCTTCTACGCGACGTAGCGCGTCCGCCATCGCGTCCGGCAGGGTCTGTTCCTTGGAGAGCGCGATCAGGTGAACGATAACTTCCGTGTCGCTGTTGGTCTGGAAGATGGAACCCTGGGTCTCGAGGCGATGCCGGATTTCATGGGCATTCACCAGGTTGCCGTTGTGGGCCAGCGCAATCATGCCCTTGTTCGACTGCACCATGATGGGCTGAGCATTGAACAGAGCGGAGTCGCCGGCTGTGGAGTAACGAGTGTGCCCAATCGCGAGCGTGCCGTGGACTTGCGCCAAAACGTCCTCGGTAAAGATGTCGGCTACCAATCCCATGGCACGATGGGCACGCAAAGTCATGCCGTTCGACGTAACCATGCCCGCCGACTCCTGCCCGCGATGTTGCAGCGCATGCAGCCCGAGGTAGGCCAGCTTCTCCGCCTCAGGGTGGGCGTAGATGGCCACCACTCCGCACTCGTCATGGAATTTGTCGAAAGCCATTTAGCGATCAGCCCTCAGCTGCCCACCCGAGCCCACGTAGGGGCGGGTGCCCTCACCCGCCCGGCCGAGCAAAGCTCGGCAGTGCCTCTAATCCGCTGCCATGCTTCCCGGTTCGGTCCGCAGCGCCTTCTCCAGCGCGCCTTCATACACATCGCGCAACTCCGAAACCGACGCCGACACTACCATCCTGCCGTCAAGCTTGATTTCAATTCGCCCCGGCGCCGTCTCTCCAATTAATTCTGCCGTGATGCCATATTTTAACGCCACCTGTTGGATTCTGCCGATGTTCTCGCGGTCACAAGAAAGGACCGCGCGGCTTGCGTCTTCGCCAAACAAAACAAACTCCGGCGGCAGGCCTGAAGACGTTAAATCGACGTTCATTCCAATGCCTTTAGCCAGCCCCGATTCGACTAGCGCTACTGCAATTCCACCATCCGAGCAGTCATGCGCGGAATCAATAATTTCGATTTGAGCTATGTCTACCAGCGCTTTCTGTAACGCGGCCTCTTTTTCTAACTCCAACTCGGGAGGATAGCCCCACACCGCGCCCAGAATTTCTTTGGCGTACTCCGACGATCCAAATGCCGATTCCGCGTCGGTCGCGTCCCCTGGTTCTGCGCCACGTAGAAGAACGATCGCCTGCCCGGCCTCGCGGAAATCCGGACGCACCGCTTTGTGCACATCTTCGAAAATGCCGACCACACCCAGCACCGGCGTGGGATAGATTCCTTCGCCTAGAGTTTCGTTGTAGAAGCTGACGTTGCCCCCGGTAATGGGAATTTCCAGCTCCTCACAGGCTTTGGTGATGCCGTCAATTACCTGCGAAAACTGCCACATGATGTGGGGCTTCTCGGGATTGCCGAAGTTCAGGCAGTTGGTGCCGCCGATCGGAGTGGCGCCCGCGCAAGCCACGTTGCGCGCGGCTTCCGCCACGGCGTGCATCGCGCCCAACCGCGGGTCGAGATAGCACCAGCGCCCGTTGCCGTCGAGTGCCATGGCCAGACCGCGCTGCGAACCCTTAATGCGGATCACTCCGGCATCGCCCGCGCCCGGCCCTTCCACGGTATTGGTTTGGACCATGTGGTCGTACTGCTGCCAGATCCAGCGCTTGCCGCAGATGTTAGGAGTGGCCAGCAGTCGCTTTAGATTACCGGTGAGATCGGAAGTCTCCGCCAGCTTGACGTGCCCCGGCATTTCGCGCGGTACCGGCGGTTCCCACCGCTCCAGCGGACGCTTGTAAACCGGCGCGTCGTCGGTGAGCGCCTGATTGGGAATCTCTGCAACCACTTCGCCGTGTTGCAGCACGCGCATCTTGCCGTCGGACGTCACGCGCCCGACTTCGACTGCGTCCAGTCCCCATTTCTCGAAGACGCGGAAAACCTCCTGCTCGCGGCCTTTCTGCGCCACCAGCAGCATGCGCTCCTGCGATTCGCTCAGCATGATCTCGTAGGCGGTCATGCCGGTTTCGCGCTGCGGCACCAGGTCGAGTTCGATTTCAGTCCCAACACTCCCGCGCGCGCCCATCTCGCAAGTCGAGCAGGTCAGCCCAGCCGCGCCCATGTCCTGTATGCCGACGATGGCGCCGGTCTGCATGGCTTCGAGACAGGCCTCCAGCAAGAGTTTTTCGAGAAAAGGATCGCCGACCTGCACATTGGGCCGCTTGGCTTCGGAGGCTTCGCTGAATTCCTCGCTGGCCATGGTGGCGCCGTGAATGCCGTCGCGCCCGGTTTTCGAGCCCACGTAGATCACAGGATTGCCTTCGCCCGACGCCTTGGCATAAAAAATCTGGTCGCGCCGGACGAGCCCCAGGGCGAAAGCATTGACCAGGGGATTACCGGAGTAGCACGACTCAAACTTGGTCTCGCCGCCCAGGTTGGCAACGCCAAAACAATTTCCATAGGAAGCGATCCCGCTGACCACGCCCTCGAGCACGGATTGATTCTTGTGAATGTCTTGCTTCGACGCAGCGAGGCTTGATATGGGCGCGAGCGTCCCGCTCGTGCTGGCGGGCGAGGGCGCCCGCCCCACACCATCACCGGCCTGAATCGGTCCAAACCGCAGCGAGTCCATCACCGCCACGGGCCGCGCACCCATGGTGAAAATGTCGCGCAGGATCCCACCCACGCCCGTGGCCGCGCCCTGAAACGGTTCGATAAACGAAGGATGATTGTGGGATTCGATCTTGAACGCGCACGCCCAGCCATCGCCAATGTCGATGATGCCTGCGTTCTCTCCCGGTCCCTGCACCACAAGACGGCTGCGTGTAGGCAGCCGTTTCAGATGTACGCGGGAAGATTTGTAGGAGCAGTGCTCGCTCCACATCACGCTGAAGATGCCGAGCTCGGTGATGGTGGGCTCGCGTCCGCCGAGCAGTTGTTTTATTTTCTCGTATTCGTCAGGCGTGAGGCCGTGCTCCCGGATGATCTCGGGAGTGATAACCAAGGTTGAAGTTGGGGTCATATGCGGAAACTCTATTGTCGCATAATGAAAAGTAGCGCCGGCCCTTCGACTTCGCTCAGGGCAGGCTCGCCGGCTGTCGGGTGGGCGTCCCGCCCACCCCATCGGGCCGGCCAGAGGCCGGCGCTACTATACTGTCCCGGATGAAATCCGTCATCGTCGGCACCGCCGGGCACATCGATCATGGGAAGACCGCGCTGGTGAAGGCTCTTACCGGCATCGATGCGGACCGCCTGCAAGAAGAAAAGCGCCGCGGCATCACCATTGATATCGGCTTTGCGCATCTGGAGCTGCCTCTGCCCGGCGGCGACACTTTGCGACTGGGTTTTGTCGACGTTCCCGGGCACGAGCGCTTTGTTCGCAACATGCTGGCCGGAGTGGGGGGCATCGATCTTGTCCTGTTGGTGATTGCCGCTGACGAATCCATCAAGCCGCAGACCCGTGAGCACTTCGACATCTGCCGCCTGCTTTCCGTGCGCCGGGGCATTGCCGTTCTGACCAAGTCCGATCTGGTGGATCGCGAGACTCTGGAGGTGGTGCGGCAAGAGGTCGAAGATTTTCTGCGCAATTCATTTCTGGATCCAGCGCACTCCTCGGTTGTTGCCGTTAGTTCCTTGACTCGAGCGGGCTTCGACGATTTGCGGCAGGCGTTGGTGAAGGCGGCGGTCGACCTCCCGACCAGAGACTCGGCGGCGCTGGCGCGTCTTCCGGTAGACCGAGTCTTCACCATGAAAGGGTTCGGCGTCGTGGTCACCGGCACTCTGGTGTCGGGCACGATTCGCAAGGAAGATGAACTGGAAGTTTTTCCTGCAGGCCAACACGTACGCGTACGCGGGGTGCAGGTGCATGGACAGGCAGCTGAGCAAGCGGTAGCGGGCCAGCGTACGGCGCTGAACCTGGCGGGAGCCACCACCGAAGAGTTGGCCCGCGGCATGGTGCTGGCACCACCCTCGACCTTCAAATCCACCTCTCGTTTGGACGTGTCGCTCAGTCTGCTGCCTTCGGCGCGACCCTTGAAAGACCGGGCGCGCGTTCATCTGCACGCCTACACTTCCGAAACCATTGCCACGGTTGTTCTCCATGGCCGGAAGCAATTGCCGCCGGGAGAAACCGCGATGGCTCAGCTGCGACTGGCCGAGCCCACCCTGCTGTTGCCCGGCGACCGCTTCATCATGCGTCAATTCTCACCTGTGATGACGATTGGTGGAGGCGTCGTGCTCGATGCTTCACCGGTTCCTGGAATGCCCGGGCTGGACGCGTTCCTGAAAACTCTGGCGGGAGGCGATGCCATATCGATTCTGCGCGCTCGCATCGCGCGGCGCAGGCATGCCGGGATTACTCTTGCGGCATTGATCGCGGAAACCGGATGGCGCTGGCAGGTGATCGAAGCACAGCTGGCGCGTCCGGAAGCCCAAGCCTGGTTTGCCCGCATCGGCGACCTGGTAGTACATCTGCCTGCGCTGGGAGTATTGAAGCTGTCGATCACTGGCGCAGTTGTGAATTTTCACCAGGCGAATCCGCTGGTCACAGGAATCAGCAGGGAAGAACTCCGCAAACAGTCGCAAGCGTCCAGCGAAGTCTTCACCACGGCGCTGGAGATGCTGGTGCGGGAAAAGAAACTGGAAGCTGCCGGAGAGATCGTCCACCTGCCAGGACGCGGTGTGGTCATGAAAGATGAGGAGGCAGAGTCCAAGAAAGTCATCGAACAGGCATTCGCCACCGCTGGCCTCAAAGTCCCCGCGCTGAAGGATGTGCTGGCTGGGCTCAAAGTCGATAAGGCCCGGGCGCAAAAAATTGTCACACTGCTGCTACGCGATAAGGTCCTGGTGAAAATCTCTGAAGACCTGGTCTTCCATCGCGACGCACTACTCGACTTGCGCAAGCGCATGGCATCGGAAAAGGCGAAGTCGCCAAAGATCGACGTGGCCCGCTTCAAGGACATGGCGGGAGTAAGCCGGAAGTACGCCATTCCGCTGCTGGAGTATCTGGACCGCGAACACGTGACCCGGCGCGTCGGCGACGAGCGCGTAATTCTGTAGAAGAAAAAGCAAGCCGTGGCCAGATCCTTCGCGCGGGGCCTCCTCGGGTTCGATGAGAGCGATGCGTGCCGTGATGTTCTCCGTATAATAGAGCACATACCGCCCATCATTTTTCGTGCCTGAGGAATTCGTACATGCTTTCCATTCGGCCAGCCGACGCCCGCGACGTGCCCACGTTGAATACCCTTATTCATGAATTCGCGAAATTCGAGCGTTTGCCGGTTGCGGTGACCGAAGCTGCTCTGTTGCGCAACGGATTTGGCGAGCATCCCAAATTCCGCGCGTTCATGGCGGAATGGGACGGCCAGGCCGCCGGCTATGCTGTGTTCTTCGACTACTACTCAACCTTTGAGGGCCGCGCCGGTCTCTTTCTCGAGGACATCTACGTGCGCGACCAATACCGGGGCAAGGGAATTGGCAAGGCCTTGCTGGCGCGCGTCGCCGCCGTCGCCACCGAACAACATGGTTTTGGGGTGCGATGGCAGGTATTGGATTGGAATACCCCCGCCATCGATTTCTACAAGAACCTGGGTGCAACCTTTCTGGACGACTGGAAAACCATCAGCCTGGAGGGTGTTGCTTTGGAGCGTTTGGCCAGGAGTGCGCAGTGACGATGAAGGCGTCGGTACGAGTGATTGGAGCCGGCCTGGCCGGGATCGGAAGCGGCGTGGCAATGCGCACGGCGTGGGGTTGCCGTCGAACTCTGGGAGATGCGTCCCGTACGCTCGACCCCCGCGCATCAAACTGCGAACTTCGCGGAACTGGTTTGTTCCAACTCCCTGAAATCGGACAGCCTGAACACCGCTCCCTGGCTGCTCAAAGAAGAAATGCGCCGGGCAGGATCGCTGCTGCTCGAAATCGCGCGCCAGTGCGCCGTACCCGCCGGGCATGCACTGGCCGTAGACCGCGCGACTTTCGCCGCACGGGTTACGGATGCGCTCTCGCGCGAGCCTTTGATTACGGTCCGGCGCGAAGAAGTCACCCAGATTGAAGAAGATCAGATCACGATCATCGCCACCGGGCCGCTGACTTCCGACGCCCTGTCGCAGGAGATTGCCCGGCTGAGCGGTTCGAGCCACCTGTATTTCTTCGATTCGATCAGCCCGATCGTCGAAGCCGATTCCATCGACATGGCCAAAGTCTACCTGGCGGCGCGTTACGACAAGGGTTCGGCCGACTACATCAACTGTCCCATGTCCAAAGAGGAATATGACTGCTTCTGCGACGCCTTGATTTCCGGACGATCGGTCGAAGAGCGCGAGTGGGAGAAGCTGAACTACTTTGAGGGCTGCCTGCCCATCGAGGAAATTGCCCGCCGTGGCCGCGACACCCTGCGCTTCGGTCCCATGAAGCCGGTCGGCTTGAAAGACCCGCGCACCGGGCGGATTCCATACGCTGTAGTGCAGCTGCGCCAGGAGAACCTGCGGGCAGATTCCTACAACCTGGTCGGCTTCCAGAACCACCTGATGTTCGCGGATCAGGCCCGCGTGCTGCGATTGATTCCCGGGTTGGAGAGTGCGCGCTTCCTTCGTTACGGACAGATCCACCGCAACACTTACATCAACGGGCCGACCCTTTTATCGGAATCGCTGCAGATGAAGAAGCATCCCTCGGTGTTCTTTGCCGGACAGATTTGCGGAGTGGAGGGATACGTCGAATCGATCGCCACTGGCCTGATGGGGGGCATGCACGCTTCGACCCTGATTTCGGGAGCGGAGCCCGTGGCCGCGCCGCGGCCGACCGCTTTCGGATCGTTGACGCACTACGTAACCCACGCCGACCCCCGGGACTTTCAACCCGCCAACATCACCTTCGACCTTTTGCCGCCCCTGGAGCACAAGATCCGCGACCGTCAGGAAAGGCACCGCCAGCAGTGCGAACTGGCGTTGCGAGAGTTCGATTCCTGGCTGGAACAAGTGTGGGGCGGGCGCCCTCGCCCGCCGCCTTTGACTTAGGTTTTAGATAGTCATAACTCACTCAAGCCGTCTTTACCAGCCATCGCGGGATTAACTGCAAGAAAACCAACTGCAAAGGCGGCGGGCGAGGGCGCCCGCCCCACACAACCCCTTGTGAACAAAATCATCTCGGCTCTCGTATATGCATTCGGGACTGGTGCGCCCGGCTTACGTTCCGGTGGCGTCCGCGTCCATAACACATGGTATTGCGCGATCTCATTGGCGACGTGCTGCGTACCCTGTGGGCTCACAAGCTGCGCACATTCCTGACCATGTTCGGAATCGCCTGGGGGATCGTTTCCATCGTGCTGATGGTCGCGGCTGGCGAGGGCCTGCGCAAGGGCCAGGAAGTGCAGGCGCGCACCCTGGGCAAGGATATTCTGATCGTGTTTTCCGGGCGCACCAGCCTGCAGGTTGGCGGAGCCCGTGCTGGCCGGACTGTGCGCTGGCAGGATGCGGACGTGGTGGCAGTGCAGGCCGAGGCTCCGGATTGCGAATACGCCATCCCCGAGCTCGAGCAAGGTGACGTCCGGGCTCACACCAGTTACAACAACGCCGCCTTTACCGTGACCGGATCTCATCCGCCGTTCGGATACATTCGCAGTCTCGAAGTGGGTGAAGGCCGCTTCTACAACTGGGAGGATCAACGGGAGGCTCGGCGAGTGGCGTTCCTGGGCAGTGACGCCGCCAAGCAGCTCTTTCCCGGGCCACAATCCCGTGGGTGAAAACGTCTATCTGAATGCGTTCCCTTACACGGTCATCGGAGTGATGACCACGAAGAAGCAGGATTCCAGCTACGACGGCTGGGACGTGAGCAAGATATTCATTCCATTCGCAGCCATGCGGCGCGATTTCCCCGACAAACCGCCGGGAACCTCCACCACGTTTGATCAGTTGCTGGTCACTCCCAGATCGTTCGACCAGCACAAGGCATGTAAACGTGAAATTCAGACCGTGCTGGGACGGATGCACAACTTCGATCCCAACGACAAAGAAGCCTGCCCCATCTGGGATACGGTGCAGGAAGCCAAAGCCTTCCGCCAGATGACCGACGGCATGAAGTATTTTCTGGGAGCGGTCGGCATTGTGACTCTCTTCCTGGGCGGCCTCGGCGTGATGAACGTGATGATGGTCGCGGTGCGGGAAAGAACTCGCGAAATTGGCGTGCGCAAAGCGTTGGGCGCGCCAGCGCATACCATCCTCAAACAATTCTTCATCGAAGCCCTGCTGATCGCGTTTCTAAGCGGTGCTATCGGCATGGGGATCGCCTACGGCATCTGCTTTCTGGTGAACCTGCTGCCCATGCCGGATTTCTTCGCCGGACTGGTGGCGACGTGGCAGTCCGGATTGGTGGCCTGCGCCTTGCTGGGCATCATCGCCGTGTTCTCGGCGCTGTATCCGGCGCGCAGAGCGGCGTCGATCGATCCCATCGAAGCCCTGCGCTATGAGGCCGGAGGATGAAAAGGTCGAACCACAGAGGACACGGAGGACACAGAGGAAATCCACGAAACGGCGAATTTCCCTTTGTGAATTTCCTCTGTGTCCTCCGTGTCCTCTGTGGTTATCGGTTTAACGCATGCTGATTGAAATCATCATCGAAGCCTGGATCGCGCTCAAGCGCAACTACACGCGCAGCCTGCTGACCATGCTGGGCATCGTCTGGGGCATCGCCACGGTGACCTTGCTGATCGCTTATGGCAGCAGTTTCCGCCACATCCTGGTAGGCGGGTTCGATGCTTTCGGCAAGAGCGTGACTGTCTGCTGGCCGCAGCAAACCAGCGAGCAGCCCGGAGGACAGCGGGCCGGCAAGAAAGTCCTTCTGGAACAGGCGGATCTCGATATGGTCAAGCAGACTGCTTCTCTGGTGAAGCATGCTTGCCTGGAAACGGTAGACCGGCCGGGCATCAGCTATGGCGAGCGCATGGTGGGTACGGCCGCCATACGCGGGGTTTGCCCGGAGTATGGCGAGATGCGCAATGAGGTGGCGTCTGAAGGCCGTTGGATTTCATGCCGGCGACGAACTGGAACGGCGGCGCGTCGTTTTCTCGGCAGCCGGGTTCGCGAGCAATTGTTCAGCGGCCGGCCCGCCGTGGGCGAGACGGTGCAGATCGGCGGCGTGCACTTCACCGTCATCGGCGTGATGGCCCGCAAGATCCAGTTGAGCAATTATTTTTCCAGCGACGACGATTCCGCCTGGATCCCCTATAGCGCCGCCGGAGATATTTGGAATACGAAGTATGCCGCGGTATTGGTGTTCGAGCCCATCGCACCTCAGTTCGAGAAAAAGGCCCAGGCCCAGGTGCTGGCCGCGATCGCCACCCGCCAGCAATTTTCTCCCACCGACAAAAAAGCCTTTCTGATGTTCGGGCGCGACGAGTTCCGCCCGGTCATCGACGGCCTCACCATCGGACTGCAGGTGTTGCTCGCCTTCGTGGGCACGCTGACTCTGGGCATCGGTGGCGTCGGGGTCATGAACATCATGCTGGTCTCGGTGGATGAGCGTATCCGCGAGATCGGCCTGCGGCGGGCGTTAGGCGCCAAGAAGATGGCAGATCAAACTGCAGTTCCTGGCCGAGACCTTGCTCATTATGCTGCTGGGTGGGGCTGCTGGCGTTTTGCTCTCCTACGCGATTGCGGCCTTGGTGGGAACGCTGCCCCTCATGGGCCCGTTATTTGAAGATGATTCCGGCAAGGCCGACATCCATTTGCAGATTTCCCTGGCCACCGTCATGCTTTCCACCCTGGTGCTGCTCGCGGTCGGAGTCGCCAGCGGCATGGTACCCGCGCTGCGGGCTTCGAAGCTCGATCCGGTGGAGGCGTTGCGGTACGAGTGAGAGGGAGATTGCAGATTTCAGATTCTGGATTTCAGATTGGGAGTCCCAAGTCTCACGCGGCAGACGTGGTGCACATCGTTTTCAATCTGAAATCTAGAATCAGAATCCAAAATCTGCAATCCATGGAGTATCAAGAATCCCATTGACCCAACTCCCGCTTCGCAGTAACTTTGCGCGAACCGCGATCTTCTGAGGTGCAGTTTGCCGATTTCCGCCGTGGATGCGATCACTCCCGCTTTCGAACATGCCCGGCAGCAATTGGCACGCCCCTTCCGGGCCAGCCAGTGGGCGAAACTGGGCTTGGTCGGCTTGCTCGCTGGTGAAATGGGTTCGGGCGGAGGAGGCTGCAACCCGGCAGCTTTCAGATGCCCACGCACCCCAACAACACGCAGCGCCTTCTGGAGGCCAGCGCTGCCCCGATCAGATCCCGCGCTCACCGCTTCACTCATCGCCGTGCTCATCGTTGCCGGCGTTCGTATTTCTGGTTTTGTTCCTGTACGTGAGCAGCGTAATGCGCTTCGTTCTTTTCGACAGCGTTGTGGCCAAGGATTGCCGCATTGGATACAGCTGGAGCCGGCGGCAGGGTCCGGGACGGCGTTTCTTCGTGTGGCAAATTCTCCTGGCTCTGGTTTCGATGGTGTGTCTTGACCATTCTGGTCGGAATCCCGGCGGGTTTCGCTTTCCTCGTAGGCTGGCTCAGAGCGCCGAAGGAGCACATCATTCCACTGATTCTGGGCGGCATGGCGCTGTTTTTTGTACTTCTGCTTTTCATGCTCACACAGTTGGTGGTTCATGTGATGACCAAGGATTTTGTGGTCCCGCAGATGGCGCTCGAAGACATCAGCGCGATCGAGGGCTGGCGGCGGCTCTGGCCCCAGATCAAAGGCGAGAAGGGCGGCTATGCCGCTTACATTGGAATGAAGATCGTAATGGCGATCGGCGCCGCGATCATTCTCGGCATCGTTTCCGTCATCGTGATCCTGCTGTTTCTGATTCCGGTCGGCGGGTTGGGCGTCATCGCCGTGATCGCGGGCATGGCCGCTGGAATGACTTTGAACCTCTACACCATCACGCTCATCGTGGTGGTGGGAAGCATTGTGATTTTCTCGCTACTGTATGTGATGTCCCTGGTCTCGGTGCCGGCTGTGGTGTTCTTCCCCGCTTATTCGATCTATTTCTTCGCTTCGCGCTATCCCGCGCTGGATGCGCTTCTACACCCTGCGCCTCCCCCCGCGATACCGCCGCCCCCGCCCGATCCGCCGCCATTCCTGCCCACACCCGATCCCATCGTCTGATCGCTTGCCTGGGGAACTCCGGACCCACACGGAGTGTCTAATCTTTTCAGACACGCGCGTGCCTAGAGGAGCAAATCCCAATGGCTTTCTCAACGGCAGGCGGTGGTCCGTCCCGGCCCGAAATGAATGTCACGCCCTTGATCGACATTCTTCTCGTGCTGATTATCGTTTTCATGGTGATTGTGGTTACATCGAAGGAATACAAGGTCGATGCGCTCCTTCCTCAACCGGCGACGCCGGACCAGCCTCATCGGAACGAGCGCACCATCGTGATTCAGGTCATATGGAGCGCGCAGAGCCAGGTGCCTCTGCTCAAAATCAATCAGGAAACCGTACCCTGGGAGCAGTTGGAGCCAAGCCTGGAGCGCATCTTCCTCGGTCGTGCGGAAAAGGTCGTCTACGTCAAAGGCGACGAAAATCTGGACTTCGAGTATGTGGCGCAGGTAGTGGCCGAGGCCCACAACGCGGGCATCAATCGCGTGGCGCTTGCTGACGAAGGATCTTGAATAAACTTAGCGCTGCGAGGGCGAGTGGAGTTAGTCGCGGGCGCGGTTCTTGATCCAGATCGGCGTGCCCACGAATCCGAAAGCTTTGCGAATCTGGTTTTCCAGAAAGCGCTGGTAGGCGAAGTGCAGCTTTACTTTGCGGTCGGTGAAGATGACGAAAGTCGGCGGCCCGACCGCCGCCTGCGTCATGTAGTAGATCCTGTACCTGCTGGCGGGCGGGAACGGAGGCGCGCTCGAAGTCCACGTGCTTGAGGAAGCGGTTCATCTCGCCGGTGCCGACGCGTTTGCGGCGCTCGCGCGCGACTTCTTCAAGCATGGGAAATATTTTTTCGGTGCCTTTCCCGGTCGAAGCGGAGACGAACACGATGGGCGCATAGCTGAGAAATTTCAGCGCGTTCCGCAGTCTTTCTTCGTAGGCATCGCGATCAGTTGGGCTTTTGTTCTCCCGCATGCGTGAGGCCTTCGTCTGGCGGCCTGTCTGTTCTTTGCCGCTGAGGACCAGGTCCCACTTGTTCACGATAATGATCATGGAGCGCCCGCTCTCGTGGGCGTATCCGGCGATGGCGGCGTCGAGCTGGCTTACGCCTTCGGTGGCATCGATCACCAGCAGGGCAATGTCGGCAGCTTCCAGATGCTTGCGCGCCATGACCACGGAGAGTTTTTCCGCCATCAAATGCGTCTTTCCCTTGCGGCGGATGCCGGCGGTATCAATGAAGCGGAAAGTCTTGCCATCGCGCTCGACAATTTCATCAACTGCGTCGCGCGTAGTTCCGGGAATGGGCGAGACAATCGAGCGTTCCGCTCCCGTCAGCCGGTTCAGCAAGGTGGATTTGCCCACGTTGGGATGTCCGATGATCGCAACCTTGGTTTCGTGCGGCTCGGCTCTTGTCATGCTTCTGAGGTCTTCCTCTGTTTCCTCCGTGTCCTCCGTGGTGAGCTGATTGTTTGGTGGCAGATATTTCGAGCACGGCATCCAGCAGGTCATCCAGGCCGCGCGCGTTTTCGGCGGAAATAGGGAACAGCTGCCGGATGCCAAGGCGATGGAACTCATCCGTGAGGCTCTGCTGCTTCTCGGTGTCAACCTTATTCACGGCCAGAAACAGCGGCTTGCCGGAGCGGATCAGCTGCCGGGCGAGCTCAATATCGGGGGACGCCATCTCGGTGCGGCCATCTACCACCATGATGACGGCGTCGGCTTCCTCGAGTGCGACCTTGGCCTGGCGGAAGATTTCCGCCGGGATGAAATCTTTGTCTTCGGGAAGAATGCCGCCGGTATCGACGATGCGCAGATGGCGTCCGCGCCACTCCGCCTCGCCGTAGAGACGGTCGCGCGTGATGCCGGGTTCGTCGCCGACAATAGCGCGACGCGAGCCCACCAGCCGGTTGAAGAGCGTGGATTTGCCCACGTTGGGCCGCCCCACGATAGCCACCGTGGGCATACTGACAGCGGCCGCTGCCGACGGTGAGCTCAAAGTTGGATGGGTCATAGAGGTCTTAGAGCGACAGCACGGATCCGGTATTGAACTGTATGCGCGAGCGTCCCAGCTCGCACGGACTGTGTGCGCACGGGTCTCCGATGCGTGCAGGCCGAGCGGCACGCTCGGCTGCCTACAGTCTCTTATTATAGTGACTCTGTGCCTTCCAGTTCCCAGCCCGTCTCGGATACCCGGAAACGCGACGTTTCGCTCTACCAGTTCTTCGGGCCCGGCGGAGTGCTTTCCCGCACCCATCCCGCCTACGAATTTCGCCGCGGACAGCTCCAGATGGCGCAGGCCGTCGAGCAGGCGCTGGAAGAAAAGCGGCACCTGATCGTCGAAGCCGGCACCGGCACGGGCAAGACGCTGGCCTACCTGGTGCCCGTCATTCGTTCCGGCAAGCGGGTCATCATTTCCACCGGCACAAAAAATCTGCAGGAGCAACTCTTCCACAAAGATATTCCTTTTCTCGAGCAAGCGCTCTTTCCCAATGGCGACGGCAAGCTCAACGTCTGCTACATGAAGGGGCGCAACAACTATCTGTGCCGCAAAAAGCTCTACGACCTCACCGATCAGCCCGTGCTCAGCGGTCTGGAGGAGATCGAGCACTATCGCGCCATCGCCGCCTGGGAGAAGGTCACGCAGACCGGCGACCGCGCCGAACTGGCGTCGCTGCCGGAAGCCAGCGCGCTCTGGCACAAGATCGATGCCCGCTCCGATACCTGCCTGGGACAGAAATGCTCCGCCTGGGACCGTTGCTTCATCACCGAGATGCACCGCAAAGCGATGGAGAGCGACATCATCATCGTCAACCATCATCTGTTCTTCGCCGACCTCTCGATCAAGCAGCAGGCCGAGTACGCCCCCGATGCCGGAATCCTGCCGGAGGCCGGGGCCGTGATTTTCGACGAAGCGCACGAACTGGAAGATGTCGCCGGAAGTTATTTCGGTGTTTCCGTGAGCAATGGGCGCTTCGAGGAGCTATGCCGCGACGTCGAAGTCTCGCTGCAGCGCAACCATATGCTGTCGGCTTCGCTCTCCGGGGCGCTGAAAAGCTTGCGCGAGCGGGCGATTTTCTTCTTTGCCCTGTTGCCGCAGGGCGATGGCCGCTTCTCTTTTGAGAATCGGCGCGAGTTCATGGAAGAAAACGGAGACGAATTCCTGGGGTTGCAGCAGGCGCTCACTCGCCTGGGGTCGGAGTTGGAGAACTTGCCCTCCAAGCCGGAAGAAGTCTTCAACTTTGCCCGGCGCACCCAGGAGTTGCAGGTGCAGCTTGGTTTCCTGATGGAGTCGGAGGACCGCAACACCGTTTTCTGGATCGAGCGCCGGCGCGGCGGCCGCGACAAGCAGAATGTTTTCCTCCAGGCCACACCGATTGACGTGGCTCCGATTCTGAAGAGTTGCCTCTTCGACCAACTGGAATGCGCGGTCCTGACCTCGGCGACGCTGGCTGTGGGCGGCAGCTTCGATTACATGCGCCAGCGCCTGGGGCTGGAGCACGCCCGGGAAGCCGTTCTGCCGTCGCATTTCGACTATGAAAATCAGGCGCTGTTCTACGTGCCTCCCGACCTGCCTGATCCCCGCACTCCGCAATTCGCCGCCAAAGCGGCCGACCGCATCCGGCGTTTGCTGGAGGTCAGCCGCGGGCGCGCCTTCGTGCTCTTCACCAGCTACGCCCAGATGAACGACGTCTACCAGCGCCTGCTCGGCGAACTGGAATTCCCCATGCTGTTGCAGGGCGACGCTCCCAAGACCGCGCTGCTGGAAGAATTCCGCCTGACCCCACACGCCGTATTGTTCGCAACTTCATCCTTCTGGCAGGGCGTGGATGTGCAGGGCGAGCAACTGAGCTGTGTGATCATCGACCGCCTGCCCTTTGCCGTACCCAGCGATCCCGTGGTAGCGGCGCGCGTGAAGTCGATCGACGCCGACGGCGGCAATGCCTTCTTCCAGTATCAGGTGCCGGCGGCCGTGATCACGCTGAAACAAGGCTTCGGACGCCTGATCCGCTCGCTCCATGATCGCGGTCTGCTGGTCCTGCTCGACAACCGCATTTTGAAGAAGCAATACGGGAAGGTATTCGTGGAGAGCCTGCCGCCTTATCGACGCACGACCGACCTGAAGCAGGTAGAAGAATTTTTCGGTGTCGGAATAGCGCCAAGTGTGTGGTGTGGGGCGGGCGCCCTCGCCCGCTGCTCTTGACCTTGAACTTGTCACTAATTCGAACATTTGCCAGATCCCATACCAACGATCAAGGTCAAAGGCGGCGGGCGAGGGCGCCCGCCCCACACTGGCCTCCCTATCGGGGTAAAATAGAAGGTTAGATCATGCGCTGGGGTGCGGTCTGTATCCGCGCCGCCCGCCAAGAGGGTTCATGTACGAGGTCACGGTAGAAGATTCGTTTGCCGCGGGGCATTACCTGCGCAACTACAAAGGCAAGTGCGAGAACCCGCACGGGCACAACTACAAGGTGCGGGTGACCCTGGCCGGCAAGGAACTGGACAAAGCCGGGCTGCTGCTGGATTTCAGGGAACTGAAAGAGGCGATGAAGCCAGTCATCGACCGGCTGGATCATCAGATGATCAACGATCTGGACCCATTCAAGGTGCTGAACCCCTCGGCCGAGAATCTGGCCAAATATTTTTACGACGAGACCAACGTGAATCTGGATCGCGTGACCCAGGGCCGGGTGCGAGTGAAGAACGTCACCGTCTTCGAAACTGATGTGACCACGGCGACGTATTCCGAGTAGTTGCGGTTCGCCGTTGCTGAGAATGAAACAACCCTAAGATTTTCAGCTGCGGTCTTGCTATAGGGGTCCTTCGACTTCACCATCCGTTCGCCAGCGAACGGATTGCCTTCGCTCAGGATGACAACGCAAGGCAAGAAACAAGAAACAAGAAACCAGAAACTGCCCCATGCAGATTACGGAAATCTACAAGTCGATCCAGGGCGAGTCCACACACGCCGGCCTGCCCTGCGTTTTCGTGCGGCTCACGGGCTGCAATCTGCGTTGCTCCTGGTGCGACAGCGAGTACACTTTCACCGGCGGACACCGCCGGACGCTGGAAGAAGTGACTGAGGAAGTTGAGGGATTGAGTCCCGGCGGAGGGCTGGTGGAGATCACCGGCGGCGAACCGATGTTGCAGGAGCGCGAGGTCGTGCCCCTGATGCAGCGCCTGCTGGACGCCGGCTACACCGTTCTGCTGGAGACCAGTGGCGAGCGTCCCCTGGAGCGCGTGCCCCATCGAGTCGTCAAGATCGTGGATGTGAAGTGCCCGGACTCGGGCGAGCCCGACACGTTTCACATGGAGAACCTCGACTGCCTGAATCCGGAGGACGAGGTCAAATTTGTGCTGAGCAGCCGCAACGACTACGAGTTTGCCCGCGACTTTGTGGCCCGGCACCATCTTAGCGGGCAGGTAAAGGCGGTGCTGTTCTCACCCGCTTTCAGCAAGGAAGCCAGGAACGCCCGGGACGCGTCGCACTGTCTGCTCGATCCGCGTGAACTTGCGGAGTGGATGCTGGCGGACGGAGTGCCGGCCCGGCTGGGGCTGCAATTGCACAAGTTTATTTGGGATCCCGCGATGAAGGGGGTTTAGGGATTGAAGATTTCAGATTGAAGATTTCAGATTTAAAATCCAAGTGGTCAGTGATTTTCAATCTAGAATCTAAAATCTGCAATCTGAAATGTCCTTCCTGATCTGGCTTGTTTTCAATCGCTTAGAGCCGCACGGCGCTTCAGTTCGAGATGACATCTAAGCAATGGTGAAAGACTTACAGCGCGCGGTTGTGCTCCTGAGTGGCGGGATGGATTCCTGTGTCTGTGCTGCCCTGGCAGCGCGCGATCACCAGGCGGCCGCCGTGCATATCAGCTACGGGCAGCGCACCGAAGATCGCGAGCGGCGGGCTTTTTTCGCAATTTGCGATCGCCTCGGGATTCGGGACCGTCTGCTGGTGCGGAACGAAGCGCTCTCCGCCATCGGAGGTTCCGCCCTGACCGACCGCAATATTGGCGTTCCCGAATCGCACGTCATTGGCTCCGATAGTCTGGGACACGATATTCCGGTAACCTATGTCCCGTTCAGAAACGCGCATTTTCTCTCCGTGGCCGTGAGTTGGGCCGAGGTGCTGGGCGCTACCCAGGTCTATATTGGCGCGGTGGAGCAGGACAGTTCGGGATATCCTGACTGCCGTCCCGAGTACTACCAGGCGTTCAATGAAGTGGTCAGGCTGGGCACGAAAGATGGCGGGATCGAAATCGTTACGCCTTTGATCCGGATGCGCAAATCGGAAATTGTGCGCCTGGGTCTTGAACTGGGCGCGCCCTTCGATTTAACTTGGTCGTGCTATAGCCGGGAGGACAGCGCCTGCGGCGTTTGTGACAGCTGCGTTTTGCGTCTGCGAGCCTTCCGGGATACGGGCAGCGCGGACCCGATTCCGTACGCCGCCCTGGCAGAGAGAGTTTAGGTTTGCGCCGGCTCATCGCCGGCCGATGAATGGCGGTATCACCGCTACGACGTCAATACAGTTCTGTGAGCCGGGAGGCCAAAAACAATGAAGCAACGTTTCTTGATGGTGATGCTGGTGGTGGCGATGGCGGCGCTGTGCGTGCCCCCGGTGTTCGCCCAAGCCACTGGGACGGTGAAGGGCGTCTGCAGGGACGTGCAGGGAAATCCGATCGTGGGCGCCAACGTCGAATGGGCCAACACCGACAATGGCCGGAAGTACAACCTGAAGACCAACAAGAAGGGCGAGTACTTCTCGCTCGGCATCGAGCCCGGCAAGTACAAAATCACCCTGACCCAGGACGGCAAGCAGCTGGACTCGGTCGCTAATTTTCCCGTGGGACTCGATGAGCATACCCTCGACTTCGATTTGAAGAAAAACATGACGGAAGCGGCTCAGGGGAAGGGCATCAGCCCCGAGCAGCTGAAACAAATGCAGGAACAACAGGCCAAGGCCGCCAAAGAGACCAACACGGTAAAGGCGCTGAACGAGAAGTTGTCCGTGGCCAATACCGCCATCCAGGCCGGCGATTTCGATACCGCCATTACCACGCTCAACGAAGCCACCCAGATGGATCCCATGCGCGACCTGCTTTGGGCACGCCTGGGCGACGCCAATCTCAGTTCTGGCGCCAAGCAAACCGACGCAGCCGAGAAAACCAAGCGCTATACAGATGCAGTCACCGACTACCAAAAAGCCATTGAACTTAAGAAGAAAGTGATGGAAACGGGCCCGAAGCCCGACGATCCCAAGAACCTGGCCGCCTACTACAACAATCTGGGTCAAGCCGAAGCTCGAACCGGCAAAGTTGACGAGGCGGTGAAGTCTTACGACCAGGCGGCCGCTCTCAATCCCGCCGGCGCGGCGCAGTTCTACTACAACCAGGGAGCCGTACTGACGAACAACGGCAAAGTGGACGAGGCCAATGCGGCCTTTGATAAGTCCATCGCCGCCGATCCCAACAAGGCCGACGCCTACTACCAGAAGGGCGTCAACCTGATCAACAAGGCCACCACGGACCCCAAGACGGGCAAGGTGATCCCCGCGCCCGGCACCGAAGAAGCGCTGAACAAGTATCTCGAATTGCAGCCGACCGGCCAGTTTGCCGAAGGCGCCAAAGGCATGCTCCAGTACATCGGAAGCAGCATCGAGACTAGCTACGGTCAGAAGAAGAAGGCCGCCGCCACCAAGAAATAGAACCAGTAGGTGTGGGCGCGAGCGTCCCGCTCGTGCGGCAGCGCCACAAACGCCGCCCCACGAGCGGGACGTTTGCGCCTGGACCTGCCTACATTACCAAGGTCTATGTCCAGGACGTTCTTCGTGGAACCCCGCCCGCCGTTTCGCTACATTTGAGTTGAGATCGAAAAGAGAGCTTCCCCTCGCTCGATCAAGAACTCCGACAAAAAAATGGCTTCACCAGGCATAGCACCGCTCCAGGTCACGCTCGATCCGGCATCGAATTCCGGCACGGCCGCCACTCACTCGCTGCTGGCCGCGATGTTGCGCGCCACCGAAAAGGTGAGTGATCTGATCTTTTCTCCCGGCCGTCCTCCGCAGGTAGAGGTCTATGGGCAGCTGATTCCGGTGCAGGGGCCGGGCTTGCGAATGCTGACCGCGGACGATACCCGCCGCATCGCCTCCGATCTCATCGGTGACAACAAACAGGCCATCAACATGCTGCGCGAACAGGGCTCGTGCGACATCTCTTTCGGCCTGCCCGGGCTGGCCCGCTTTCGGGTCAATGTTTTCATCCAGCGCGGAAGCTGCGCGGTTGTCATGCGCGTGATTCCCACCAAGATTCCCGAGTTTTCCACCCTGGGTTTGCCGCCGCAGCTCGAGGAAATATCGTCGCTGCGGGACGGCATCGTTCTGGTCACGGGAGCGCGAGGCTCAGGAAAGTCCTCTACCCTGGCCGCGCTGCTCGACCGGGTCAACGAAAAGCAGACCTGCCATATCATCACCATCGAAGATCCCATCGAATTTTTGCATAATCACAAGCAGTCCACGATTCATCAGCGGGAATTGCACAGCGATACGCCCAACTTCGCGCTGGCCTTGCGGGCTGCGCTACGGCAGGCGCCGAAGGTGATCCTGGTGGGTGAACTGCGCGACCGCGAAACCATGGAAATGGTTCTGGAAGCGGCAGAAACCGGCCACCTCGTGCTTTCCAGCCTGAATGCCCCGAACGCGGTCAAGACGCTGGAGCGGATCGTGGGCGCGTTCCCGCCGGCCGAGCAGGCCTCTCTACGCGGACGCCTGGCCAAGACTCTCCGCTACGTAATTTCGCAGCAACTCATTCCTCGCAAGTCTGGCGGGCGCGTGGCCATCCTCGAAGTTTTCAAAAATACTCCTCGCACCGTGCACTATTTGGATTGTGAGGATCCCTCAGGCGGTACGCTGCTCGAAGCGGTCAAGAATGGCACCGCGGAAGGCATGCGCTGCTTCGACCAGGATATTGAACGATTGGTTCGGGCTGAAGTTGTGGACCGCGAAGTCGGCCTGAGCTACGCCACCGACCCTCAGCAACTGCAGAGGCTATTGAACCTGTAAAAGCGCCACGGATTCACGCGGATAAGCAAAAAAAACGGATAAGGCCCAAGATCAAGAATCAATTAAGAAGCAAGACATTGATCCCTGAAGATCCGTGGTTTTCCCAGCCTTTTTCCATTTCCCACTGAATCGCCAGTCGCGATACCATCATCTGAGACTGTATAGAGGAGAAAAACCCATGGCATTTGAACTACCCCCCTTGCCTTACGATTATTCCGCTCTTGAACCCACCATCGACGCCGCGACCATGAAGCTGCACCATGACATGCATCATGCGGCTTACGTAAAGAACCTGAATGCGGCCCTGGAGAAACATCCCAACCTGCAGTCCAAGACCGCGGAAGATTTGATTAGCGACCTGAACGCCATCCCGGAAGACATTCGCGGCGCGGTGCGCAACAACGGCGGCGGTCACCTCAACCACAGCATGTTCTGGAAGATCATGAAGCCCAAGAGCGGCGGCGATCCCAGCGGCCCGGTGGCGGAAGCGATCCAGAAGTCCTTCGGCAGCTTCAAGGATTTCCAGGCCAAGTTCAACGACGCCGGCGTCAAGCAATTCGGCAGCGGCTGGGTCTGGCTGGCCGGCAAAAAGACTGGTGAAGTGCAGATTCTGAGCACCGCCAACCAGGACAATCCCATCTCCCAGGGCCTGTTCCCCATTTTCGGCAACGACGTCTGGGAGCATGCCTATTACCTCAAGTACAACAATCGCCGTCCTGAATACCTGGCTGCATGGTGGAACGTAGTCAACTGGGACGAAGTCAACAAGCGCTATGCGAGCCTGAAGTCCGGCCAACCCGAGCCCGCCCTGGCCCGCTAACGCAGCAAATAAGTAGCGCCGGCGTCCCGCCGGCTGTCCCGAGGGCATCTCGCCCTCGGTGTGGCTGGCGGGCGAAAGACTGCTGTGACAAGTCATTTAGAAATTGTCATTCCGAAGCGCGGCGTTATCGCGCGAGGAATCTGCTGTGCCCGGCTGCAGAAGTGACCCGCCACCAACCCCTGCCCTGATTCGACTCCTTGCGCGATAATAGATATGATTTTTCGGCTGTCGCACGAAGACGGCCCCCAACCCGGAGTTCGCTATGAGAGTCTCCTCCCTTGTAACCGCTGGCTTCATCCTGTGTGCAGTGTTTGCGCATCCTTTTGCTTCGGCGCAGTCCGAAACTGCGAAAGACTATTCCTTCACCATATCGACCGCGCAGCCCTGGACGGATACCGGGGTAGACCTGCAGGCAGGAGAGATCCTGCAAATTAACGCCAGCGCCGCGGAGGCTTGCGATCCAGCGGGAATCAGCGGTACCGCCAGCACCGATCTTCCAGTGATCTCGGCCCCGGCGGGAGCGTTGATCGCGAAACTGCAATCACGAGCAGCGCCGCTGCGGGTGGGAAGTGGAAAGCAACTCAATGTTGACGAGCCTGGGCATCTTTTCCTGGGCGTGAACGCCTCCGGCGCCCCGCCCTGCAATGGCAGCTTTTCGGTGAAGATCCACGTCACTTCAGGAAGCGCGCCTGCCACACCGGTGGCAGGGAATTCACTGATTGCCGGATCAACGGCCAGCCGGATCAACGCCAGCCGGATCAACGCCTGCCGCATCAACTACTGTCGGATCAACGAACGCCAGTTCGGCGTCGGCAGCCCCGGCAGCCGATGCGCAGAAAGCAGCGCCCGCTCAGGACATCAAGTCGAAGCTGGCCAGTGCGGCCCAGGTTTTTCTCGCCGGACAATTCGGCAGCGGAGCGACGGCTTCCCCAACTTCCTCTGCCGTCGCGCCTGCGGGAAATGACGCAGTGGCCCCGACTTCCACGGCTACGGCTCCCGCTCCAACTCCCGCGCTGAAGGTCTCCTCGGGCAGCCTCGATTCCGCCCTGCAGAAAGATATCGACAGCTTACCGCGGCGGGTGAACGACGAGTTCAGCAATCAGGGTGACATGGTGAATTTCGTCCTGGTCGGTTCGGAGCAGCAGGTGAAGGCCGCCCTCGATGCCGCCAACTGGCACATCGCCGATACCGACAACAAAGAGGCGGTCCTGAAGGCCGTGCTCGAGACTTATCAGAAAAAAGACTACCTGCAGATGCCCATGAGCACGCTCTACCTCTTCGGGCGCAAGCAGGATTACGGTTACGAACTGGCGCAGGCATACTCCGTCGTGGCCAGCCGCCACCACTTCCGCATATGGAAGGCTCCCGTTACCTGGAACGGGCAAACCATGTGGGCAGGCGCCGGCACGCACGACATAGGATTCGAAAAAGACCAGCGCAACGGAAAAGTGACCCACAAGATCGATCCCTCGGTCGACGGCGAGCGCGACAACATCGGCCAGACACTGCAAGCCTCAACCAAGGTCAAGAGCCTGTACTACTATCTCCCGCCCGATCCCGTGCAGGGCGCCAAAAACGCCACCGGCGGCGGCTACCACTCCGACGGTAGAATCTTGGTGGTGGTATTGCAGTAGGCGGGCGTCGGACCTCAGGCGTCGGACTTCAACTTCAGCGGCGGAACGAAACCAGCCTAGCGGACGTATCAATCTACAGGTACGTTCATGTCGTCCTTCCGCACGCTCCGTTGGGTCATAATCCTGCTCTCTGGCTATGCATTCTTCTGTCTCGTCGCAGGAATTCTCCTGGCGGAGGGTACACTCCACCCGGGTCGGCGCGTTTTGCCGGATGGAGCAGAGGCACAGGCCCGACTGCGTGCTCAACAACTCAACGCAGACCTCGAAGACGTTGCCATTCAAGCCGGAGACGGGGCGGTTCTTCGTGCCTGGAGTTTTCGTCCGATCGGGGACGAACGCCGCCCGCACGATGCTGTTCTTCTTTTGCATGGCCTGAGTGACAACCGGGTCGGGATGGCCGGATATGCCGAAATTCTTCTAAAGCATGGCTACAGCGTTGTGATGCCTGATGCCCGCGATCATGGGACCAGCGGGGGAGACTTGGCAACCTACGGATTGCTGGAGAAAGACGATATCCGGCGTTGGTTCGACTGGATCAAAGATCGTCAGAGGCCTCCCTGCATCTTTGGTTTCGGAGAGTCGATGGGAGCAGCGCAAGTTTTGGAGGCGTTGCAAACGGAGCCACACTTCTGTGCCGTTGCCGCGGAATCCTCGTTTTCCACCCTTCGGGAGATCGGCTACGACCGGGTCGGCCAGTTCTTTCATGGCGGTCCGTGGCTTGGACGAACCGTTTTTCGACCCGTCATCGAGATTGCATTTCGCTATGCCCAGTTGAGATACGGGATTGATTTGCGGAATGCCTCGCCTGAAGATGCAGTTGCTGCAACCAGGGTTCCGGTTCTTCTAATCCACGGTCAGATTGACAGCAACATCCCGTTGCGCTATTCGCAACGCATCCGCGGCCGAAACCCGCAGGTGGTCCTTTGGGAAGTGGCCGGTGCGGATCACTGTGGCGCGATCAGCGTCGCTCGGGAAGAGTTGGAGGCAAGGCTCGTGTCATGGTTCCACCAAGCTGCGGGATCGGCCAGGACTCAGCAAAACATCTGTGGAATCCAACCCCGTAAAGAACGAACGATGTCGCAACCAACCACTACCTACTGCGTGGCGTCCGGCGCGTCCGACTTGGCGTCGTCTGCAGCCTTGGTACCTTCGATCTTGCAGCTGTATTCCTTGTTGCCGTCGTGGAGTATATAGAGCCTTTCGCCGTCCACACGGTAGCCCACAGTTTGCCCGATGTTGAATTTGCCGGCCTGGAACATGCCGCAATAATCAACCTTGTAGACCAGGCCGGATCCCTTCAATTCGTACACCTTGGCGCGGCGGTTGATGGTCGAGACGGGCGAATTGCCAGTTCCTCCCGAGGTGTTAGAGTCCACCCGGATAGTCCAACCTTTGATCGTGCCTTTCTGGTAGGTGTGTTGATCGGAGGCGGCAATGGTGGCGCCAAGGAGAATGCAAAGTACGGAACAAAGGACACTCGAGCGAATCACCGGAATAACCTCTTGTGGATTTCGATAACCAGCAATCTACAACTATTTATACCTGACAGAAATCACCGCAGCCTATTGCAGCTTGGTGTACTCCGCCTTGACCTCGCGCAGCATCGGGAACGTCGGGGTCTGCGTCCTTCCACAGCGCGAAGAAGTCCTGATAGGCCACCCGCGCCCGCGCCTTGTCGCTTGCCATCATGTAGGCGCGCGCCAGGCCAACCTGGGCCAGCGGCAGGAGGGGATCGACGGTGATCAGGTTCTTGGTGTCCAGCAGACGCTGAAACGCTTGCACTGCTTCACTGCCCCGGCCCGCCTTGAGATACGCGTTGCCTCGCACGTAAAGCACAGCCGAGTTGCCGCGCGCATACACCAGGGCACTGTCGAGCAGATCAATCGCCTTGGCAGGATTGCCCTGATTGAGTTCAATTTGCGCTTTTACCAGCGGCACATCGACGAATTGCACCAGGGTGTCGTAAGGACGCCTCTGCGCCACATCGCCTGCCAGCTTTGCCGCCCTCGCGTCCTCGCCCACCATGGCCAGGGCGGCCGCGCAGTTCAGTATCACGTTCGGCGACTGCGACAGCTTCAGCGCCTGGGCTACATCTTCCAGGGAGCGAGCCTTGTTCAGAAATGTAGCCTCCGAAAAAGCCTCCTGCGAGTATTCGCTGGCCGCTCCTTCCTTGAAGCCAAGACGTTCGGCGGCTTCTCTCTGCTTCTGTCCGAAGCTTCGTCCCAGGTTGAGCTGCCCGGCGTGCGCGGCCATTCCCGAGCGCAGTCCGGTGACCTGGAATTCGCGCTGGGGATCGTTCTTCATCGCATCCAGCTCTCGTTCCATGGTTTCTTTGTCGCCCTGCAACCAGGCGATAATGGCCAACGCGGAATGGACGATGCCGGAGCCGACCTTGCGCTGCAAGGCCTGGTTGAACGTAGCTTTGGCCTCCTCCAGGCGATTCAGGCCGCCGTAGGCAAATCCCACATTGGAATATCCGCTGGCACTGTCGGGATCGAGCAGCACCGCCTGCCGCCCATTCTCCAGCGCGTTCTCATACTGTCCCAACTGGTTGTAAACCACCGCGAGATTGTTGTAAGGAGTGGCATCGCGCGGATACGTCTGCTTGTACAGCTCGAGGGCGGTGATGCCTTTATCGAGCTGTCCCGAATCCACGTAGTAATGCGACATGATGTACAGCTTCTCGTGTTCGCTGGCCCGGTCTCGCAGCTCAAACGCTTTTTGCCGGTTTGCTTCCGAAAGTTCGCTCTGTCCCAGATTGCTGTACACCGCTCCCATGCGCGCATACGCCATGGCGAAATTGGGATCCAGTTCCGACCGCGCGCTGGTAGAGCGGCAGAGCGCTCAGCTCATCGAACATCTGGTGTTTCACGTCGCCCAGGCTGAACGCCTTGAGCGCCTCCAGCGACGATGTGGTCGCTTCCGAAAGGGGCTTGTCGTATTTCTGCACCGAGGCCAGCGATTCTCCCAGCTTCTTGCGCAAACTGGAGCCGCCCTGGTGCAGCGAATTCAACACCGATTCCTTGCTCGATGCCTGGACTTCTTCCCGTGCCAGCGATT
The DNA here is from genome assembly GCA_963698825.1 of Terriglobia bacterium. GTDB lineage: Bacteria > Acidobacteriota > Terriglobia > Terriglobales > Acidobacteriaceae > JAIQFF01. The sequence continues at coordinate 218,502 of CAVOSG010000013.1, forward strand.
CTCCCGTGCCCGCGTTGACCGCATCCAGCGTGATCACATATTGGCTGCCCAGGTTGGCAATCGAGCCGTTCAGCATGGCTTTGATGCCCATGCGCTGGCAGATTTCGCGTCCTACCTCTCCGGTGATGCGCTCATCGGGCGCACGCCCCATGAACTGCAACGTCTGTCTTACCTTCTGCTCGGGGAAGACGTTCAAATAGGGGGATTGCTCAAGGTCAACGGCCAGCGCCTTTCTAAGAGTGCCGTCGAACATCGGGTCCGCCGTGGTATTCACAAAATCAGTGAGCAGAATCGCATCCTTGTCCGACATCACCGCCCGGGTCCGGCGCAGGAACACGGTCATCGCCAGTCCAATTACGGTTGCCACCACGATGGCCATGACCACCAGGTTCCAGAGCCGGCCCGGCTTGCGTTCGCGTACCACTCGGAGCGTGCCGACTCGATGCAGCCGAGATCAGCCCTGAATCGGTGTCGCGCTTCAGACGCTTCAGGTCCGTCCGCACTTCGGCTGCGCTCTGGTAGCGCAGATCGCGGTCCTTCTCCAGCAGCTTGGTGATGATTTCTTCCAGTTGCAGCGGCACATCGGGATTCAGGCGCACCGGCAACACCGGGGTCCGATTCAGGATGGCTTCAAAGATCACGGGAGAGGTGTCACCACGAAACGGGAGCGCGCCCGTCGCCATCTCGTACAGCACCGCGCCGAAAGAAAACAAGTCGGTGCGGGTATCGAGTTCCTTGCCGCGCGCCTGCTCGGGAGACATGTAAGCCACGGTTCCGACCGTGGAGCCGGGGCTGGTAAGCAGGGCATCGTCCACGGTGGCCGTGGATCCCGCCGTGGCTCCGCCCAGCACGGTTTCCGCTTTGAGCAGTTGCTTCGCCAGTCCGAAATCCAGGACCTTGGCCTGATTGCGGCTGGTGATCAATATGTTGGCGGGCTTGATGTCGCGGTGAATGATGCCCTTGGCGTGCGCCGCTTCGAGTGCGTCCGCGATCTGGATGGCCAAGTCGGTGACTACATCGATCTCCATGGCCTGCTTGCCGATGCGCTGTTTGAGAGTCTTCCCCTCCAGCAGCTCCATGGCGATGAAGTATCGGCCGTCGGCTTGGCCGATCTCATAGATGGTGCAGATATTGGGGTGGTTCAGGGCCGACGCGGCCCGGGCCTCGCGCTGGAAGCGCTCCAGCGCCGAAGGGTCTTTCTCGAGATCTTCCGGCAGAAACTTCAGGGCGATGTGGCGGCCGAGGTTGAGGTCTTCTGCCTCATACACCACCCCCATGCCCCCGCCCCCGAGCTGGTGCAGGATGCGATAGTGCGAGATGGTTTCGCCCGTCATCAGCCAGAAGCTCCGAAATAACTTTTCGATGGTAGGCTGCGCCTAACCGCAAGTCAATGTGAGGGCCGGAGTTAGACAGCTAAATAACATTTGTTATGCTCGGATCGCAGCCGCCAGAAACATCACGACTGGGGAATATACGAAGTTTCAGCAGCTTTTGTTCAGGGATTGAATGGGCGTGTCATCTTGAGCGAAGCGGGAAGGTCGCCTCGCGAACTTCCCGCGAAGTCGAAAGACCTCTATAGCGACGATGCTCTGGAAGTTGGGAATTCAGATGTGGGGCTATACCGCTCGTGAGGTACCATTCGACGTTCGCAGGGCGAAGCCGTTACTACGCTCAGGATGACAAGCGAGGACAAATCTAGAACCGCCAGACCAGCAACGCAATCGTAGCTGCGGCGATCAGCGCAGTGGCGACCAGATACGCGTGCGAGCGCACCCAACTGGGGTTGGCATCGTCGAGTTGGCCAAAGAATTCAGGAGCGTTGCTGACGCTCGCGACCGCGTCCGGGGTGGCTGCTTCGCAATCCAGGCAGAGCCTGCGACCCTCGGATACCGGGAAGCCGCAAGTCTCACATCTTCGCAGGTTCCCGAACGCGATCGTCGTGATCGGGCGGGATGGATCAGTCTCTGCTTGCGGCTTCGCCCGCCAGTTCGGAAGTCGCGCCCAACTTGGCACTCGCGAGCGTTAAGTTCCCGTCTTGAGCTTCGATAGGGGCCGCGGCGGTTGCAGCGATTTTCATCTCGGTTTGTAGTTCAGGTACCGAGCCTTCCGCGCGGGCTTCGAGAATAGCGCTTTCTGGATTCGGCCGCAACCCGAGGCGGATTTGGTTCTGCACCGAGCACAGAGGCGGTTTCCGGTCGCCCGAATTCTCTTTCTGCTCGCCGCGCAGCCTCGGCATGCTCCACAGCGGTCTGGATCATGTCTGCCAGCCGCTTCAAAGCTACATAGTCCCGGTCTACGAAGGCACGAGGCTGGCCGGAGAGCAGTTCGAACACGCCATATACTTCTTCTCCGCGTACCAACGGCATCACCACCACGGACGCGATGCCGAAGGTCCGGCAACTCTCGCGGTTCACTCGCGGATCGTTTTCCGCGTCCTCGCAAATCAGAATCTTCCGGGTCCGGACACTTTCCGCTGAAAGCCCGGAATCGATCTGCAGGTGCGCTCCCAGTTCTGGCGCCGAAGGCCCTGAACTGGCGCAGCACACCATGGTTTCGCCCTCACGCAGTGCGATGGCTGCTCCCGACGCTCCGGTAATGTATTGTGCCCGCTCGGCCAGCAATTGCAACGTGGCATCCAGATCACGCTGCGCCATCTCGCTGAGTGACTTGCCCCCGTCCTCGCCGGGAAAGCGCAAAGCTTCGCGCACCGCGGGCGCCATTGCTGAGTTCACAGGAGGGTGGGATGGTACAAGATTCGGCGGGGCAGTTTCCGGCGCTGCCTGGGAGGGACTATTGTCCAGGATGGAGTAAGAATCCATGCAAAAATTTAGAGAGATCTCTATTTCGGAGTTTCGCTCCATCACGTTGTGGTGTCAAGGAGAAACCCACAAGTGCTAGTCCTTATGAGCTGAGCGAATCTCCAACATGGATCGCGCCTTGCGTCAGGATTTGCGCACGCAGCCCGCCGCGATGAAGTAGTCCCTTGATCACCTCGCGTCCGGTCAGGCGTTGCAGATGACTGCAAGGCTCGCACAGGCGAATGCCGCGGATTTTCACTTGGCCGATCTGGAAATCCCGTCCCACCAGATGATTCAGTGCGACGTTCCGCGTGACCAGGTTGCGCCGCGCCTCGCCCGGAGCGAGTTCAACGTGGTAGTCGCGCTGGAGAGCTTCGATGGCTTCGGCTTCGATCAGCGTTAGTTCGAAGTCTGGTTCAGGCTTGAAGAAAGTTCCCTGGCGCAGGGCGTAGCGATCACCCTCCAGCCCGACTCCAGGAATGGCGAGAGCCTCCGGTACTGAAAGCATGGCTGCGGTAGCGGCCGGGGCGATGTAAATAGATTCGATGGTTCCAGTGTTCATGACAATTCCTCGGATGGAACCGTGTGGCGCGGGCGCCCTCGCCCGCGAGACAGCGTCCACCGGCAGTGAAGCGGACCTCTGTCTCAAAGTCCATCCCGGATGTTTAGCTCTGCCAAGGCAATACCGATTGGCGAGAGCAATCAAAATCAACTTCAAAGGCGGCGGGCGAGGGCGCCCGCGCCACACAGGCTTACTTGCCGGCCAGGGTGATGCACTCGTCGAGCACATCGACCGCAACGTCAGCTTCGTCCTTGCTGACGACCAGCGGCGGCGCGATGCGAATCGTGCTGGGACCGCAACCCAGGAACAGAACGCCGCGTTCGAATGCCAACTCGATGATGCGGTCGCGTTCCTCGGCTCCGTACTCCTTGGTCTTCTTGTCCTTGACGATTTCGACGCCGACCATCAGCCCGCGTCCCCTGACATCGCCTACCAGCTTGTGTTTGCGCGGCCAGTCCGCCATGCGTTTCAGCATGTGGTTGCCCACCTCGGCCGAGTTTGCCAGCAACCCTTCTTTCTCGATGACATCCAGCGTGGCCAGCGCGGCCGCAATGCAAACCGGATTGCCGCCAAAGGTCGACGCGTGCGAACCCGGCACCCAGTCCATAATGTCGGCGCGGCTCATCATGACGCCCAGCGGCATTCCGGAAGCGATCCCCTTCGCCATGCAGACGATGTCGGGCTGCACTCCGGTGTGCTCGATGGCCCACCACTTGCCGGTGCGGCCCGCGCCGCTCTGCACTTCATCGGCGACCAGCAGAATGCCGTACTTGTCGCAAATGCGGCGCAGCTCTTTCATGAAGACCGTGGGCGCGATCACGTATCCGCCTTCGCCCTGCACCGGCTCGACGAAAATGGCCGCCACTTCTTCGGGCGCCAGCGTCGTCTTGAACAGCTTGTCTTCGATGAAACGTGCGCAGCCGAGCGCAAAAGCCTCGGCATCCTGCGCTCCGCCTTCGCAACCCCGGTACACATCGGGATAGCGCACGTGGGTCACGCCCGGCACTCCGGGGCCGAAGCGGCGCTTCTGCTGCGGCTTCGAAGCCGTGAGCGAGAGCGCTCCCATGGTGCGTCCGTGAAACGCGCCGAAAAACGCAATCACGTTCTGCCGCTTGGTGTGATAACGCGCCAGCTTAAGCGCAGCTTCAACCGCTTCGGCGCCGGAGTTGCCGTAGTAAATCCGGTGCGGACCCGGCATGGGTGCGATCTTCGACAGCCGCTCGGCCAGCGTGATCATGCTCTCGTAGTAGAAATCCGTTCCCGACATGTGAATCAGTTCGCCTGCCTGCTTCTGTATGGCAGCCACCACTTCGGGATGGCAGTGTCCGGTCGAGGTCACGGCGATGCCGGCGGAGAAATCGAAGAATTCGTTGCCGTCCACATCGGTAACCACAATGCCGCGGCCGGGCTTCGCCACCAGCGGGTAAGAGCGCGTGTAGGACGGCGAAATGTACTTCTCATCGCCGGCAAGAACGCGCAGGGCATTGGGGCCGGGCAGGGCGGTCTTGATCTTGGGGCCTGCAAGAGTCTTGGTGGTCATTGGATCCTCCGGAAAAGCAGTCGTCGGTCGTCGGTGGTCAGTCAGCCCAGGGCGGTCGTGCCGAAAAAGGCGAATTCAGCCCCTAAGCCACATTATTTGGGAGGATGGGAGAACTAGTCGCTACCGAACAAGCTGGGACGCGCCTGCGAAGGCAACACTGCCAGATGACGGCGCGGGCACACCAGAAAATCGAGCCAGCACGCGGGCAAGTGCGAATTGGAGCTCTGTTGGCGCATCGGATAACATTCCTTGCCTATTATAGCCTGCGCCGACCAACGGCGTAACCCCCTTGATTGATCCATTGGTAACTGCCCATATCACCAACTGAGAACTGAGAACCACGAACTGTAACTGCCTTACAAATTCCCCGAATCGCTCGAACCATCCCCGGAGTCTGATAGTTTTAATGCTCTTTTCATGACCCACGCCCAGGGCCAAAACCGCGTCGCCATCGTCATCGCCTTCGCGTTGGTGTATTTCTTCTGGGGATCGACCTACCTCGGCATTGACATCGCCGTCGAGCAGATTCCTCCCGCCCTGATGTGTGGCATACGCTTCATGATCGCCGGTGTGTTCATGCTCGCGTTCTGCGGACTGCGCGGGCGCAAGATCCATTACCAGTGGCATCAACTGGGCAGGATGGCGGTGGTGGGCGTCCTGCTGCTGATGGGCGGCAACCTCACGCTCGCGTACGCCGAAAAGCATGTCGCCTCGGGACTGGCTGCGCTGATCATTGCCGTGACGCCGCTCTGGTTCCTGGTGCTGGACTCGCTGTTGCTGGGCGATCATCACATCGCCCTGCGAGGAAAGATCGGACTGTGCCTGGGAGTGGCCGGACTGCTGGTATTGTTGTGGCCCAATCTCGCGGCTACAACAAGCCTGGGGCGAGTTCAGCTCTTGGCCTCGATCAGCTTGCTGGGTGGCTCATTCAGCTGGGCGCTGGGATCCGTGTTAGCGAAGAAGTGGAAGTCACCGGATGTCGATCCGTTCGCGGCCACAGCCTGGCAGATGATCGCGGCGGGGGGAGCAAACTTTCTGGTGGCCTTCGCCTTGCGTGACCTCTCGAAAGCGATTTGGACCGTGCGTGGAGTTGGCGCGATGCTCTACCTGGTCGTTTTCGGATCCTGGGTGGGATACACCGCCTACATCTGGCTGCTGGGTCATGTGCCGACCTCGAAGGTTTCTACCTACGCGTACGTCAATCCGGTAGTTGCGGTGTTTCTGGGCTGGCTGGTTTTGCACGAACGAGTAGGCGCCTACATCCTGGCCGGCAGCGGCATCGTGGTGGCCTCGGTGTTCCTGGTAACCAGCGCGCAGGTAACGGCGAAGGCGGTCGCGGACGAATTGCCGGCGGTCGAGACCGTGGGAGATTAGGTCGCTCTGAACCTGTGTCACCCTGAGCGAAGCCGCTTCTTCGCTTGCGAAGGAGCGGAGAGTCGAAGGGCCCCTATAGCCGGTCCGCAACTAGGCGTTGTTGAGAATTGTTCGGCGTCTTCAGTGGAGTCTGTTCACGTTTCCCGAAGTGCCGTACCATCACTCCATGCCGTCATGCGTACGCTGCGGTCGCGAATTGCCATCGTTCTCCGTGGGAGAGGCCAGCCCACTCTGCCGCGACTGCCGCGCCGACTTGGCGCTCACAGATCCGTCGCATGAAACTGTGGCTTCTGCGCCGCCGATACCCCGCCAGCCGTTTCTTGTGACTCAGATCATCGTGGGTATCAATGTCCTCGTCTTCCTCGCTATGGTGCTTTCGGGAGTGTCGCCCATGGCGCCTACGGTTCAGCAACTGGTGACGTGGGGCGCAAACTTCGCACCGCTGTCGCTCGGAACCCAGCCTTGGCGCATACTCGCCTCGAACTATGTCCACATTGGGATCATCCACATCTTCTTCAACATGTGGTGCTTATGGAATCTGGGCCGGCTGGCGGAGCGCATCTTCGATCGCTGGACCTACCTGCTGGTGTACACCGCCAGCGGGATCGCAGGTAGCCTGGTCAGCTTGTGGTGGCATCCCCGTGGCATCGGCGCGGGAGCGTCGGGAGCAATCTTTGGTCTGGCCGGCGGGTTGATCGCCGTACTGTACCTGGGGAAACTTCCCATTGCGAAGGAAGCGCTGAAGCCTACGCTCAAGAGCCTGCTCACCTTCGCTGCCTACAACTTGTTTTTCGGCCTGGTGCCGGGAATCGACAACTCGGCCCATCTGGGCGGCCTGATGACGGGCCTAGGTCTGGGCGCAGTCCTGGCGGGAAGCGTGACCAAGCCGCCGGATGACCGTGCCCGCCGTCGCAATTTTGCCGTGGTGGGAACCACGCTGCTTCTGCTGGCGGGCTACAGCTACGTCAAGCAGAAATCAGGCCAGTAGCGCCGCCGCCGCGGCCCCACACCAAATCGCTTTGTCATCCCGACCGGAGCGAAGCGCAGCGAGCGCGTGGAGGGACCTGCTTTTTTCGCCAGCGGATAAAGGCCGAAACTCTTTTACCAGACTTCGGCACGACTGAAGTCGTGCCCTTCCCGCTTTATCTATTGCGAACCTTTTTCATCCTCCGCATCGTCCTCGCTCACCAGATCTGCCGCATGCCCGCGCACCGCGTAGGTTGACTTCTGATCCACATCAGGCTCAAACGTCACGCGCACCGGCCGCCGCTCCCACACCGGCGCCGGGCACTCTGAATCGGGCGCGTCATCACCCGCCGTTTCGCCCAGAGGTTTCTTCAGCACCGGCTTGCGGCGTCCCACCTGGAACACCACGGCATAGAGTTTCTTGCCGTCATCGGAGACGCCACAGTAGGCGGCGTAATCGCGATACCAACTGGTGACGGAGTAGTAGGAATCGAATTCCGGCAGAGACACCGGCGAGATGTGACCGGTGGTGCGGTCCACCAGCAGCCATCCTCCGCGCTGCCACACCCAGCGGGGCGCGGCCGCTGTGTCGCCCGGCAAGTTATCGTTTACCCGAAAAGCGCGCCGCACCACGAAGAGGCGTTCAGTGATGTCATGCGATGGGCCCAGCGTAGACTCGCGGGCGCGGCCGTCCACATACAGAGCACGCATCTTCAGATCGAGGCACTGACTCTCATTGGGCCCGGCGCACCACTTGATGGTGGTCCACTTGCCAAAGCTTATGACGTGCGGCTTGGGAGCGCCGCGAGCCGCGCTTGTGAGCCATAACAGACCGAACAGAGTTGCACAGAACAACAAGAACCGCTGCATGCTGCAAGGCTATGCACGCCAGCGTACAAAGGACAAGTGCATGGGTCACACTTGCCACAATTTTGTTCCTGAATCGGGAACAGACGTACCGATTCTTGAGCGAGAAATCGTTTACAATAAGCAGTGAATCGCTGCCGTCCGGAAGATGAAACTCCCCCAGCAACTCCCGACAACCATTTCTTCCCGCCCCGTGTCTTATAAAGACATGGGCGAAGTCTCGACGCGTCGCTCTCCGCCGCGAATCCTGGTCGTCGACGACAATCAGGACATCATGGGCGTGATGCAGGAGCTGCTGGCAACCCACGGTTATGACGTGGTCGCAGTGCCCGATGCGATACACGCCGAGGCTGAAATCCAGCGCCACCCTCCCGACCTGATTCTCTCGGACGTGGTCATGCCGGGAAAGTCGGGATACGAGTTGTGCCGCGAACTCAAAGAAAATCCTGCCACCCGCTTGATCCCGTTCGTTCTCATTACTGGCTTGACCGATCGTCAGGATCGCGTCCTCGGAATTGAATCGGGGGCCGACGATTTTCTGCATAAGCCGATCTTCCCCGAAGAGCTGTTTGCCCGGGTCAAATCTCTGCTCAAGCTTAAGGAATTTACCGACGAATTGGAGACGGCGGAATCGGTTCTGTGCACGCTGGGATTAAGCGTGGAAAGCCGCGATCCCTATACCGAAGGCCACTGCGAACGCCTGGCGCGCAACGCCTGCGACCTGGGTCGCCATCTCGGGCTGGATCCGGAGTCGCTGGTGGCCCTGCGCCGCGGCGGCTATCTGCACGACCTGGGCAAGATCGCAGTGCCCGATGAAGTCCTGAAAAAGGGCACGAACCTCACGCGCGAAGAGTGGGACATCATGAAGCGGCATCCCATCACGGGAGAAACCATCTGCCGTCCGCTCAAATCGTTGCGCCTGGTGCTGCCCATCATTCGCAGCCATCACGAGCACTCCGATGGCAGCGGCTATCCCGACGGCCTGCATCGCGGCGAGATTCCTCTGCTGGCCCGCGTGCTGCAGGTAGTGGACGTCTACGATGCCCTGCGCACCGCCCGACCCTACAAACAGGCCCTCACTCACGAACAGGCTGCTACCACGATGCGCGAAGAAGCTCGCTCCGGCTACTGGGACGAGCAACTCACCCGAGAATTTTTCTCCATGCTGAAGAAACAGCAGCGCGTCGCGTAATGGTTCAATGTAGGCGCGAGCGTCCCCGCTCGTGCGATCCCGGCAAGGACTCTGCGTGTGCTTGGAGGCCCGTGGATACGTAGACCTCGCTGAGCCGCGGCGCTGCCGCACGAGCGGGACGCTCGCGCCCACATCTCGCGCCTACATTTACGAAGCCGTAGCCGCGCATCCCAGCGTTTTCGCTAGCGGCACCACCGTGATTCCTTGTTCTTTGTTGTAGCCGAGTGTCAGCTCCGCGGCACATTCATCGCACAACCAGAAGAATTCGACGTGCCGCGCCGGCTTTGCGGCGTGAGCAGCCGGATCGCGGGCCATGAACTTCGACGGTGGTGTCCATGCGGAACAGTTTTCCCACATGCAGATAAAGGAAGGTGGCCGGGCAGCCCGGATTGGCGCATTTGGAGAGCATCGCTGCCTCCTCGCGGGCGGAGAAATGCTTGTTTGAATAAATCCTACTCCCGAAGTCAAAAGTTGTGGCGGGCGTCGCGGGAAAATCTTTGTGGAAATCTGGAAGCCTGGTGCAGAAATGGGAGCAGAAGTTCGGAGGAGATCCAAAAATCAGAGATCTAAAATCAGAAATCAGAAATCAGAATCAGCTGGCCGCTTTCTGTCCCGCCGGTTTTGCCTGCGCACGAATCGCAGCGGCAACTCTTTGTCCCATCTCCGATGTGGTCAGAACGTGCTCACCCGCCCTGGCCAGATCCTTGGTGCGGGACCCCGATGCCAGTACGTCGCTTACCGCGGATTCAACTCGCAGCGGCTTCGGCTTCCAGTTTGAAGGAGTAGCGCAGAAGCATCGCGGCCGAAAGAATTGCGCCCAGCGGGTTGGCGATGCCTTGCCCGGCGATATCGGGCGCCGATCCATGCACCGGTTCATATAGGCCGACGGCTCCGCCAATGCTGGCCGAACCCAGCATGCCCAGCGATCCCACCACCGCGCCCGCCTGGTCGGAAAGAATGTCGCCAAACATGTTCTCCGTGAGCACGACATCGAAATCCGCAGGCCGCGCCACCAGTGCCATGGCTGCGGAATCCACGTACATGTGGCTCAGCGTGACGTCGGAGTACTGCTGCCCTACCCGGGTCACGACTTCGCGCCACAGGCGGGAGCAGTCCAGGACATTGGCCTTATCCACCGAAGTGACTTTGCGGCGGCGCGATCGCGCCAGCTCAAAGGCCATACGCGCGATGCGCTCGATTTCGGTTTCGCCATAGCGCATGGTGTCGACGGCCACGCGGTTGCCGGGAGTGCCCTGCGTGTTTCGCGGCTCGCCAAAATAGATGCCCCCCAGCAGTTCCCGCACGATCAGGACGTCGGTGCCGCGCACCACTTCAGCCCGCAGCGGAGAAGACCCTTCCAGCGCGGCAAAGCATAACGCGGGCCGCAGATTGGCAAATACCCCCAACTCGCGCCGCAGCCGCAGCAACCCGCTTTCTGGCCGAAGATGGCTGGGAAAATTATCGAACGATGGGCCGCCGACCGCTCCCAGCGAGCACCGCCCCTGACGCCAGACAGGCCTGCAGCGTATCCGCGGGCAACGGGTCCTTGCTCAAAAGGAGGGCCGCGCCCCCTACGGGCTTTCGCGTGACGTTGAGTTGATGACTGGAAGATTTCGGCGATGGTTTCCAGAACGCGAAGAGCTTCGTCGGTCACTTCCGGTCCGACGCCGTCGCCGGGAAGAGCAGTGAGGTTGAGGAGCATGGGGGTCTATTGTAGCGCCGGCGTCCCGCCGGCTGTCGGGCGGGCATCCTGCCCGCCCACTGGGCCGGCGGGACGCCGGCGCTACTTGCTAAGCAAGTTCCTAAACTCCCCAGAGGTAGTCTTCCTGCTCGGCATGATGATCGGGACCCGAGGGCAGCGCCATGCTGAGGTCGGCGGTAGCAGTGGACGATAGCGCCCTCGATAGATAGCTTTGCCCGGCGGCCGCGGTGCGTGTCAGGTTCCGGCGTCCGGCCTTCGCCTTGCCGGATCAGTTCCAGCAGATGATGTTCCTCCACGTGCTTGATCTTGTCCGCCAGCACCACGAAGCGGCGATACACATCATCCAGTTCGCGACGATCGAACTGAAATCCCAGCTGCTCGCAGCGCAATCCCAGCGCATGCCGTCCTGAGTGCTTGCCCAGCACCAGGGTGGAATCCGGCACGCCCACCGAGTGCGGGGTCATGATTTCGTAGGTCAGCGGGTTCTTCAGCATGCCGTCCTGATGGATGCCGGCCTCGTGCGCAAACGCATTGCGGCCGGTCACGGCTTTGTTGGGCTGAACCGGCACGCCAGTCATCTCGCTGAGCAGTCGGCTTGCGGGGAAAAGCTGTTCGCTGACTACGCCGGTGTCATACGGATAGCGGTCCGGCCGCACTCGCATCGCCATCACAATTTCTTCGAGCGATGCATTGCCCGCCCGCTCACCAATGCCATTGATGGTGCACTCCACCTGGCGCGCCCCGGCCGCTACCGCGGCCAGCGAATTCGCCACCGCCAATCCAAGATCATTGTGACAGTGCGCCGAGATCGTCACACTCTCGATGCCTCGCACCCGCTGCCGAATACTTTGAATCAGTTCGCCGAACTCTGCCGGCATGCTGTAGCCGACCGTATCCGGAATATTGAGGGTCGTGGCTCCGGCCTCCACCACTGCGTTGAGGACCTGGTACAGGAATTCGTGGTCGGTGCGGGTGGCGTCCTCGGGAGAGAATTCCACGTCCTGGCAGAACGACTTGGCCAGACGGACCGCATCGCGCGCCTGCTCCAGGCATTGCTGTCGCGAAATCTTCAGCTTGTATTGCAGGTGGATGTCGGAAGTGGCCAGGAAGACGTGAATGCGCGGCCGGGCAGCGCCCTTAAGGGCCTGCCAGGCGCGTTCGATGTCGGGGGCGCAGGCGCGGGCCAGGGCGGCGATGATGGGGCGCCGGATGGTGGCCGCAATCGCCTGGACCGCGGCAAAGTCGCCGTCGGAAGCGATGGGAAAGCCGGCCTCGATGACGTCCACGCCCAGGCGGTCGAGCTGATGCGCCAGGCGCAGCTTTTCCTGCACGTTCATGCTGCATCCCGGCGACTGCTCGCCGTCACGAAGAGTGGTGTCGAATACCGTGATTCGCGCTCGTTCCATGTCCAAATCCTCCTGCAGGTACGAGCTTCATGCTACGTGGCCGGGGACTCGAAGAAAATCTTATAATTATTGAATTACTAGTAGAATAATTTACAAAATAAGATAGACTAATAGTAGTTACAGTATCGTTAAGGCGGGCAAAGATGGACCTGGCGCATTTAGAGGTATTTCTGGCGGTGGCGCGGGAGGGCAAGTTTTCCCGCGCGGCGGAAAAACTGCATCGCACCCAGTCGGCGGTCAGCCAATCGGTGCACAAGCTGGAGGCAGACGTCGGCGAGCCTCTATTCGACCGCTCCTCGCGCGACGGTCTGCTCACCGATGCCGGGCGCATTCTGCAGGAGTACGCCGAGAGGCTGCTTAACCTCCGCGACGACGCCACCGGCGCGCTGGGTGAGCTGCGCCAGTTGCAGCGCGGCAAGTTAGGCATCGCGGCCAACGAATTTACCGCTCTCTACCTGCTGCCGGTGCTGGCCGAGTTCCGCCGGCTTCATCCCATGATCCGCATTGCGGTGCAGCGTTCGCTGGGAAGCCTGATCCCCGGGGACGTGCTGCGCCACAACGCCGAGCTGGGCGTCCTCACCTACGATCCCGCAGGAGCCGCAACTGCATTCCGTGGTCGTCTATCTCGATGAGCTGATTTTCGTGGTGCCGCCCACGCATCCGCTTGCCGCCGAGGCCCAGGTCAGCATCCGGCAATTGGGCGCAGAGTCCTTCGTGGCCCACATTGTCTCGTCGCCGTATCGTGAAAAAGTGATTCAGGCCTTCAAGCGTTACAAGACACCGCTGCACATGGACACCGAGTTGCCCACGCTGCAAGCCATCAAACGCTTCGTCGCCATGGGCAATGGGGTCGCGCTGCTGCCTGCCATCAGCGTGGAAAACGAATTGGCCCGTCGGCGAGCTGGTGCGCATTCCGGTGCGCGAGTTGCGTCTGCACCGCAAGCTGCGGCTGGTCTACCGTCAAGCCGCCAGCTTGTCCCACGCCGCCCGGGCATTCCTCAAGGTGGCGGAAGCAATTTCGGTTGAACGCCGCGGCTCCTACCGCTACCAGCGCGAACGTTGATGGCGCAAATGTGGGCGCGAGCGTCCTCGCTCGTGCGTTTTTGGAATCAACACGTGGTCCGTTTCAGCCCACGCTCTCGTATTCGGCTTCTTCGAGGAATCCTGATTCGTCCGCATCTTCCGCCATTGCGGAATCAATCGGGGCAGGTCTGTCGTCTTCCGCCTGCGGCCGGTATTCGTGGATGCGAACTCCGTCGGCGTCAATCGTCAGGTAGGTGGGTATCGAGTCCGTCCAGCTGCCGGAGTTGTAGTAGGCCACGCCATCGCGCTCGAGAAACTGGGCCTGGTGGGTGTGGCCGCAGAAGACCCGGTCCGCCTGGCGCGCTCTCGCATGCAGGATGGCGCCCGAAGCCACCTTGGGAGAAAGCCGCAACCAGCGCGCGTTCAGACGATCCAGAAAGCGCGAGAAAGCCTTGCCCTTGAAATCGAGCTTTTGCAGCCACAAGTGCAGAACCGTTCCAACCGTGCTGAGCAGCAGGTTGTTGACCGCAAAGCGGTCGAACTGGTGGCCGTGGATGGCCAAATGGCGATGGCCCTCAAACTCCCACTCGTATTCCTCGTAGACCTTTACTCCGACCAGGTGCGACATGATGTCGCTGAGCCCGCGATCATGATTACCCTCCACCCAGACCACCTCAATGCCACGCTTGGGGTTCGAAAGTTTGCGGATGTAGCCCAGGAACTTCCAGTGCGGTTTGGTCAAGCGGCCGAAGTTGAGGTCGGAAAAAATGTCGCCCAGCAGGATCAGCCGCCGGAAACGGTTCTCCCGCAGCATGCGCGTGGCCTGCTCCGCGCGGCTGATCTCCGACCCCAGATGCAGATCCGAGAGGATGAGCGTGTCATAGACGGCGGAACTCATCACTTAAGTTGTAGCAAGGGAATGTTACGGGGTGATGAAAATTGCACAATAAATAGTGCAGTAGCCAATGTAGGCGCGAGCGTCCTCGCTCGTGCGGAAGTGTCACGAATGCGAAGGAGCTAGACGCCTTTGTCTGCGCGGTTCGTGGCGCTGCCGCACGAGCGGGACGCTCGCGCCTACATGTAGGCTGAATCTACTTCGAGGCGGGAGGCACGTATTCCTTGGGAGGGGCGGCGCCTTCGCCGAAAAAGTATTGCTCCATTTGCTTGACGATCGCAGCCTGGTCCTCGCGGCGGGCCGGGTTGAGGCGATATTCGTTGAGCAGCATCTTGCAGAACTCCGTCCACCCCTTCCAGGCTTCGAGGGAGACGTTCTCGTACACCTTCTGGCCCAGTTCGGTGTCGAACGGAGGCTCATCCAGACCCGGCAACTCTTTTTTCAGCTTGACGCAAAACACCTTGTGTTCAGCCATGAATTCCTCGCAATCCGCGAAAGAAAATTATCTCATAGAGTCGTCAGTCGTCGGTCGTCAGTCGTCAGCCAGAACAGCTCTCCGCAAGCGATCCGCTTTCTGAGAGCTGAGAGCTGATAGCTGAAAGCTGAAAGCTTCGCTGACGACTGAAGACCGACGACTGACGACTAGCCTCACACATCGCACAAATCCACCGCCTGCCGCAGCGAGGTCAGCGGATCGCGGGTGGGCACGAACTCATGCGCCACATAGCCCTGGAAACTGGTGGCGGCGATGCCTCGCATCACCCCATCCCACTGGACTTCCTGGGTCCCGTCGAGTTCGTGGCGGCCGGGAACACCGCCGGTATGGAAGTGGCCCATCCATTGAATGTTTTGCTGGATCGTCCGCACCAGGTCGCCTTCCATGATTTGCATATGGTAGATGTCGTACAGAAGCTTGACGTGCGGTGAATTCACGGCTTCACGACGCGCACTCCCCAGGCCGTGTGGTCGCACATATAGTCTTTGTGGTCCACCTTGCTGTTGAGCAGTTCCATGCAGATCACGACACCGTTGTCCTCGGCAATTTTCTTCACCCGGTTGAGCCCGGCGATGGTGTTCCGCGCGCCTTCTTCATCCGACATGCCGGCGCGGTTTCCGGAAAACGTGATCACGTTCGGCACTCCGGCCTTGGCCGCCAGCGGAATGTATTTGCGAAACCCTTCTTCAATGCGAGCGTGGTTCTCGATCCGGTTCATCGCGCTGGTCAGCTCGCCACCGCCGGCGTACGCCATGCTGCACACCAGCCCGTAGCGCCGGGGCACGTCATACTCCTCGGGATTGAGCAGATCGATTCCCTTCAATCCGATCTGCGCCGCGGATGCGCAAAGCTGGTCGAGCGGAATGTCTTTGTAACACCAGCGTGAGGCCGACTGCTTGATCCGTCCTTTGCGTTGCACGGGCACAGTTTGTTCAGACAACGCCATGGACGGAACAGACCCTAGTGCAACTCCTGAGAGAGCTCCCTTGAGCACCGCGCGTCGCGATAGTTTGTCCATAGATCGCAGAGTGTACATCAACGAAGAAGTGGGAACGGGGTGCCCCGTCCAAGCTCCGCTTGGGCGGGGGTTTGCAAGCGAGTACAGACAGGCAGGTCCTCGTGCTTCTACGACGGCATGGGTCTTCCGCGTGTCTCCTCACCCAGTGGAGTGAGTATCAAGCCAAGGGCAAAGGCGAGGGCGGTCAGCGCCACCGGCATACCGAGTGAGCCGTAATGGCGCACACCGGCGCCAACGAGAAACGTGATTCCAGCCCCCATGAAGCGGGCCATGGAAGTGGAAAAAGCGAAGGCGCTGGCGCGGCACTCGGTGGGATACTGCTCCGGCAGCCAAAGCGTGTACACCGCGAAATTGGCTCCGCCCAGTCCCAGGAAAAACAGGCAAACGAAGAACCACGGCAACGCGTTCGTCCTTAGATAGAAAACCTTGCCGAAGGTGAGCGCGATAAACACCATCATGAGGGCGAAGAACAGGGCCAGGGCACCGCGGCGTCCCAACCGTTCCGCCAGGGTTGGCATGGCCAGACAGCCGAGAATGGTCGCGCAGGCAACCAGCATGGTGGCGTAGGAGGCGAGCTGTGCGGCTTGTGGCCCAGCCCGGCCGCTGGCTTCGGCCAGAGCCGTAACCGCAGTGGGAACGTAGACCGTGCCTGCCCACAGACCGCAGATCGAGACCAGCATGAACAGCGGAATTCAAGATGGTGCGGCGGCGCCAAGTGCGGTTGAACAGCGTCGCCAGCGGACGCCACCAGGCCCAGGTCTGAACCACTTTTTCCTTCTCGACCCAGCGCGCCGGTTCGGTCACGCCGTGCCGGATCCACGCCAGCAGGAGCGCCGGCAATCCCCCGAAGGCAAACATGGCGCGCCAGCCAAAATGGCTTCCAATGCTGTAATTGGCCAGTGCCGCCAGAAAAAATCCTACGTAGTATCCGGTGTGCATGAAGCCCGCGCCCGCGATGCGCCGGTTCTCGGGCCACTCCTCAGCTACGAACGTTCCCCCCATGGCCCACTCGCCGCCGATGCCGATCCCGGCCAGCAAACGCAGGATGGCGAGCTGCCACACGTTGACGACGAAGGCGCTCAGCAGGGTGAATACGGAATACCACAGGATGGTCAGCATCAGGGTGCGAACCCGGCCGAACTTGTCTCCGATCGGCCCCCAGAGAAATGCCAGGCCCCAGCCCACCAGAAACAGCGCGAACAGCAGCCCGCCATAGTAGCCAATGTTTCCCTTGGTCGCGGCAATCCCGGAGCGAGGCAGCAGTTCGCGCAGGGACGGCACCAGCACCAGCGCATAGATAAAGGAATCCATGCCGTCGAGCGTCCATCCTCCCCACGACGCCCAGAAACCGCGCAGCTGATTGCGTGTCAGGGGCGCGGTTCTTCCTTCAGGGATGGTTTGCATTGGGCCGGTTTGCATTATGAATGTCTGGTTCCGCTTTGCGGTTGGCGTGTGGTTCTCATCTGCGGCTGGCAGTATAACTCTGGAGAGGTCGCCAGTCTTTCGATCTTCGTCTCTCAGCTCTCAGGCAAGCCAGGGATTAACAACCGGTACCGAGAGATCGTCAAAATGGACTCCGTTGCGAGTGGCCAGCGTCGCATGGCGTGCCACCACAATGCCCGCGATCATAGTGTCACGTAGTTCAACCGGCCGGCCTTTGCGCTGCCGGAAAGCCATCAAGTCCGCGGCCTGCGTGGCCGCCTCATCATCGAATGGAGCGATCCGGCGACCCATTTTGTCGAGAAGCGTTTCAAATGCGTTCAACAACTGAGATCTTCGTTTGCCGGCTGCCATGATTTGAAGTCCAAACCGGACTTCAAGAATCGTCACCGCCGTCGTCCAAACCGACGTACGAGCTTGCTTGTCCAGCCAGGCGATCACCTTCGCATCGGGTTCTTGTCGCATCAGTGCGGAGAGGACGTTGGTGTCCAATACGATCACGGCTCAAACCGGGCCGGCTTGATGGCGTGTCCCCGCAGTTCGTTCACATCCGAGCTGAGTCCGGTTTCCACAAATAAGCTGGAGATGTCGGTCCCGAGTCCGCCGCTGGGAGCATCCTCAGCCCGCACGGCGCTGCGGAGGATGTCGCGCACCTCTTCTTCCATGCTGCGGCCATGGCGCTTGGCGCGGCGCTGCAAACGCGCCTTGACCGCATTTTCAATGTTGCGAACTACGAACTGCCCCACGGTCTATCCTCTCTGCATTTAAATGATATCATGATATCATATTGATGAATACGCGGTCAACCAACACATCCGGGCGGAAATTCATCGGCTGGGGGGATTGTCTGCTCTTTATGACCGGGACGCAGTTTTCAGCCCGGATATCTGCCCGTGATGTAGCCCTCGAGCTCCTGAATCGTCTGGGCCTGATCAGAGACGATCCACTTCACCAGATCGCCAATCGAGACCACGCCGACGACAGAGGAGCCGTCCACCACCGGGAGATGGCGAAAACGGTGCTTGGTCATGATGGCCATGCACTCATCCACTGTGTTTTGCCGGGTCACGAAGACCACCGGGCTGGTCATGATCTCGTGGACCTGGGTTTCCTTCGAGGAGTGGCCCTTGAGGATCACTTTGCGGGCGTAGTCGCGTTCCGACAGGATGCCGACGAGCCGGTTTTCGGAGATGACGAGCAGGGCGCCTACGCCTTCCGCCGCCATCTTCTCAATCGCCTGATAAACGGAGTGGCTGGGCTCCACGGAGATGACTCTGTTGCCGGGCTTGCCCTTTAGCACCAACTCAATCGTGTCGGTACGTTTCATGAGGCACCATCGCCGCCCAAGTTTGGTGGGCCCTCCAGGATTTGAACCTGGGACCAATGGATTATGAGTCCACTGCTCTAACCGCTGAGCTAAGGGCCCGCCCGTTACTCCGGTTTCTATCCTAGCACTCGAAGTTCGCTGAGGACGGTCGTCTTGCCCGATCCGGGCCCGCCTGAGATCACAAAAAGATTTGGATTGTTGTGCCCCATTCGGCGGCCGTCCCTGACCCTAAGTCATTGTCCAGTGGGAATATCGCCCGTCATTTCCGTTACTTTCGTACCGGTTCGCGGAACATTATAAAAGGCTAAACTGGGGCCGCTAGATTGAACTCATCCAAGCGATCGCAAAATGCATAGACAGACTGAAAGTGTTCTGGCGCGAGTGAGCCAACAGCTCTCGCAGCTGGAAAAACGGGACGGAGAACTGTGGACGATCGTGTCTCTGACCGGCCTGCTGGTGGGCGCCGGACTGTGCGCCGTGCTGTTTCCCGCCGCCTTTCTCAAGCAAGGCAACATTCACTTCGAAATCAGTGTGTCGCGTCCCCTGGTCCTGGGGCTGATCGTACTGTTGACGTTACTCAACACCTATCTGGTGTCGCGGCGTGTGGAACTTCGCCGCCTGCGGGAACAGCTGATTTCGCGGACCATCCAGCAGGAGTTGGTGCAGCAGCAATCCTTTACCGATCCGCTGACCGAGATCTACAACCGGCAATCGCTCGAAGAAATGTCCGGCCGATTCATGAGCCAGGCCCGGCGTTCCAAGAAAGCGCTCACGCTCCTGCTCATTGACGTTGACCACTTCAAGGAAGTGAACACCCGCTTCGGCCACTTGACCGGCGATGTGGTCCTGGCCAATACGGCGGCCCTGCTGAAGCATTCCGTGCGCGGTTCGGATGCGGTATTTCGCTACGGCGGAGATGAGTTCCTGATCATTCTGGCGGACACTTCCTGCGTGGATGCCCGGCATGTAGTCGACAGAATCAAGACCGGATTGCTGGAATGGAACCGGGCGGGGCATCTGGAGAACTTTGAGTTGAGCCTGAGCATCGGAGTGGCAGAATGGGCCGAAGGCAAGGCCCTGGACGACCTGCTGGACGGCGCCGATCACCAGATGTACGCGGCCAAGGCAGAACAGAAATTGACCAAAGGCAAAGCGGCTGGAGTCTAAGAGCCGCCTGAATGTTGGGCCCTTGGGAAGGGCACGACTTCAGTCGTGCCGAAAAGCAATCAAGATCCGAGGCGCTTCAGCGCCTGAGGTTCGCTATACGCATCCCCGCAGCGCACCCCAGCGGCTGAAGCCGCAATCATCCAGGCCTGTCGCGGCACGAGTGAACTCGTGCCCTTCCCGGTTAGCAGCAAAATGAGGTCCCTCGACTTGCTCTCCACCGTGCTTAGAGTCAGCGCTCGGGATGACAGCCGATTACATCAGCAGATCATTCGCCCGCTGCACCAGCGGGTGCTGCATCTCCTGCAGATCATTCTTCACCCGGTTCAGCCCGTACACGCACTGCTCGAAGTTCTGCGAGAGATTGGCAAAAAGCGGAGCCACCTTGGCGTATTCGAAGTGCTCAAACTTGGAGACGATGTAGTAGCTTTCCTTGCCAGCCTTCATCCAATCGACAAAATTTTCCATGCGATTGCGGCGCAGGCGAAAGTGATTGATGCTCTCCGGAAACATGCCGGTAAAGAAAAGCGTGTAGTCGCCGATATGCTTGCGCACCTGGCGTTCGCGGTCGAAAGAAGCCGCGGGGCCGAATACGGGGTTCGATTCCACCAGCATCTCGCCGACATCGGTCAGCGGCCGGCCCTCGGCGTTGCGGATCCTGAACAATTCTTCGGCATCACAAAACTCAGCCATCAGGTGGGCGACGTAGTTCACGATCTGGGGATCGCGCAGTCCAATTTCCTCGGCATAGTGCCGGCCCACGAGTTCGATGAACAACTGCTGCAAAGGATGCGATTCCGGAATCATTCTGGATCTCACCTCCTCCTAGAAAGCCCGAGTGGTGCGGGATTTCATCGGCACTTCGATCGTCCTACTTAAACTCAGCTCCATGACCTAAAGGCAAGTGACTTTTGTAAGTCGGCCCAATCGATTTTTCCTATTCACTTAGAACCCCACGATCCGCCGAAAGGTTTCTTGCCGCGGATTGCTGGCAGACTCCGCCCTTGGCTGCTAATACAACCTTTCGCGGTTCTGGCTACAATGATTTACGGAGGCAGCATGGAACGCAACGAATATCTCAAGCGGCGCACCCTGGGAACCAGTCGTTGGTTACTCTCGTGCAGTCAAGGTCGGCCCTTACGTGCATGTAGCCGGAACCACGGCCACGGGCCCGGACGGCAAGATCGTCGGCGTGGGCGACGTGCGGTGCGCAAACCATTCAAACTTTGAAGAACATCGAGTCGGCCCTGAAGAAGGCGGGTGCGACCCTGAAGGATGTCGTACGCACGCGAATGTTTGTGATCAACATCGCGGAGTGGGAAAAGATCGGCAAGGCGCATGGCGAGTTTTTCCGCGATATCCGTCCGGCCGCGTCCATGGTGCAGGTAAGCGCGCTGATTTCGCCGGAGATGCTGGTGGAGATCGAAGCCGACGCCATCATTGCGGGCTGCACGCATGAACCCGGCTTTCTGATATATCATGCCCACCCGAAGGCGAGAGGTGGACATGCGTTATCTGCTCGGTCTGATCGTTGCGTTCACGTTCGTATCATCCACGTTCGTATCATCGGCGGTTTCCCAGAACACGCCACCACCGGCCGTCACCGTCATTCGCGCCGGTGTGCTGATTGACGGCAAGTCCGACCAGCCCCGCCGTGATCAGGTCATCGTGATTCGCGGCAATCGCATTGAAAGCGTCTCGGACGCGCGCCAGCGCGAAAATTCCCGCAGGCGCCAACACCGTCGATCTCTCCCACGCCACCGTGCTTCCCGGGCTTGATCGATTCCCATACTCATATCTTTCTGCAGGGAGAGGAACCGGACGCAGGGAGGCTACGACCAAACATCCTGCGATATCCTCTGGCCTTGCGAGCGGCGCGGGCCACGGTTGCGGCGCGGCGCGCGCTGGAGCAGGGCTTTACCACGCTGCGCGATGTGGAGACCGAAGGCGCGGGCTATGGCGACATTGGCATCAAGCAGGCCATCGAAGGCGGATACATTCCCGGGCCGCGCCTGTTCGTGGCCACCCGCGCCATCTCGACCACCGGCGGATACAACCTCGAAGGCTATGCGCCCGAGCTCGACATGCCCAAGGGCGCGCAGATTGTCGACGGCCCGGTCGAGGCGCGCAAAGCGGCGCGCGAGCAGCTCGACCACGGCGCCGACTGGATCAAGGTCTACATGACGCACCGTTCCTGGGTGGGGAAGAAGGGCGAACTGGTTTCACAGCCCACTCTCACCGTGGAGGAACTGAAGGCGATCGTGGACGAAGCCCACGGCTGGGGCAAGAAAGTGGCTTGCCACGCCTACAACGGTATCGGCTTGCAGCGTGCCCTGGATGGCGGATGCGATTCCATCGAGCACGGCCTTGAGATCACCGATGCTCAGATCGCGCAGATGGTGAAGCAGGGAACCTGGTACTGCCCCACGCTCGCCGCTTACTATCACGACTGGGCCCCGGCCGACACGCCCAGCGGCCAGCGCGACCGCAAACGCGTCTCGGAGCACGGGGTGTCTTTCAATAAGGCGCTGAAGGCAGGAGTGAAGATCGTTTTCGGCACCGACATGGGCGGCATCCTCTGGACCGAAGCCGATGGCGCAGGAATTTCCCCGCATGGCCGAGTTTGGCATGTCTCCGATGGAGATCATCAAGAGCGCGACCTCACGCGCCGCCGAGATGCTCGATATGACGGGACAGATCGGAGTGGTAGCGCCGGGAGCCTACGCCGACATCGCGGCCGTCAACGGTGATCCCCTGAAGGACATCAACGTTCTGGGCGCCGTGACATTCGTGATGAAGGATGGCGGCGTGTTCAAGAACGACGTCAAGTGACCAGTTCTTCTTTGCGACCTTTGCGGTAAAGATTTTGTTGGTGGCCCAGCACAGGTCAAAGGCTTAACCGCAAAGTTCGCAAAGGGTTTCGCAAAGGCCGCAAAGAACGCTGAAAATGTGATGAATGTCCTTGACACTTCCACCGTGCAGGTCATAATGCGGAATTCTCCGTGATTGTCGAGGCCCGGGCTACGGAGTCGGACGGTATACGGGAGCGCTTATGAGCATCCTGGAACTTTGTGATGCAGATGTGGCTGCGGTGCGAGTTGAGGTCAGCGCGGCGGAGGCCATTCGCCTGATGCTGGACCGCCATGTCGGAGCGGTGGGCGTGATCGACAGCGAAGGCCGTGTGGCCGGCATCTTTTCCGAACGCGACGTGCTGCGCAAGCTATCGCTCACCAGACGCGATCCCGAGGTCACGCCGGTGCGTGAATTGATGACCACACCGGTGGAGCTGGCGACGACCGATCACTCGGCCGGGCGAAGCGCTGGCCATCATGCTGGAGCGGCACTTTCGCCATCTGCCGGTCGTGGACAACTCCGGCAAGCTGCTGGGCATGCTCTCCATCCGCAACCTGCTGGAACAGCGGATCGACGACCTCAGCCACGAACTGGATGCGCTCGAGCAGTACGTCACCAATGACGGGCCCGGGGGATAACCGATTCGGACCAGGTTGGTTCGCATGGCTCGCTATTTCATTCTGATGAAGCCTGCTTGAGTTGGATGTCCGGGTAAAATACAAGACCTGATGCGCAAAATTTCTGGCGCCCTTCCCAAAACCATTGCCGTCGTTCGCATCCTTACGTCTGTCTTCTTTCTGCTCTTCGGCCAGTACAAGGTGTTCGGCCCCGGATTTACCCACGGCGGGTTCCAGCAATACCTTCAGGGCTTCATCCAGAGCGGGGCGGTGAGTTTCTACCAGCCGATTCTGGCCAACCTGGTGCTGCCGCACGCGGTATTTTTCGGATATCTGGTCGGCGTGGTCGAACTGTTTATCGGAGTGTGTCTGCTTCTGGGATTCTGGGTGAGGCCGGCTTCGGTGCTGGGCGCGCTGCATATGCTCAGCCTCACACTCGCCACCTGGTGGGAACCCGGCCAGGGAATTCCGGTGTGGCGCTATTTCGGCGCTGAACTCGACCATTTGCCCTTGTTGTTTCTATTCATCATTTTTTTCGTGGCCGATGCCGGGCAGGAGTGGGGCCTGGACGGGCGCCAAAAAAGATTGGGATGACCGGCGCCGCGAAGCGGCCGGGCAAGCCAAACCCAAATCAATCTCACGAGGAGCAAATGAAAAGAACCGCGAGGCGCATTTTTTTCACGACCATTCTCACCGCCCTTGTCTTAACCACCCTTGCAACCGCGCAGGACTCGCCGCCAAGCCCGCGGGCAGAGTCATTGTTCGCGCCGGGAAGCTCCTCGATGTGCGCAGCGGGAAAACTCTCACCGATCAGGCCATCGTGATCGAGGGCGGCAAGATCGTGAGCGTCGGTTCCTTTGCGCAGTCCAACCGCGTGGCGGGTGATCGCGTGGTCGATCTTTCAAACGCTACCGTTCTGCCCGGTTTGACCGACGCCCACACCCACCTGACCGGTGACCCGCAAGACAACGGCTTCGAGGCTCTGGGCATTTCCATTCCGCGCTCCGCGCTGACCGGGGCCCGCAACGCGCGCCTCACTCTGGAGGCCGGATTCACCACGGTCCGCAACGTGGGAGCGGACGGCTACAGCGACGTCGCGCTGCGCGATGCCATCAATGCCGGCGATGTTCCGGGCCCGCGCATGCTGGTCAGCGGCCCTCCGCTCGGCATCACCGGAGGGCACTGCGACCAGAATCTGCTGGCCTTCGAATATCACGTGACTGGCGGAGGCGTTGCCGACGGCGTGGAAGCCGTGCAGCACAAAGTCCGCGAGACCATCAAGTACGGCGCCGACGTGATCAAGATTTGCGCCACCGGCGGCGTGCTTTCGCAAGGGCGACGATCCCCAGGCCTCGCAATACACGCTCGAAGAGATGAGGGCCATCGTCGCCGACGCGCATCGCCTGGGACGCAAAGTCGCCGCGCACGCGCACGGCGCGCAGGGCATTCTTTGGGCATCTCAGGCGGGCGTGGATTCGATCGAACACGGCTCCTACATCGACGATGCCGGCATCGCCGAGATGAAGAAGAACGGCACCTATCTGGTGCCCACCCTATACCTGGCTGACTGGTTTCTGGACAACGCGGACCGGTTGCACGTTCCTCCGGACATGATCGCGAAGGGCAGAGAAGTGATGCCCGCGGCCCGCAAGAACATCGCCCACGCCTTCGCCAGCGGGGTGAAAGTAGCCTTCGGCACCGACTCCGCTGTCTATCCCCACGGACTCAACGCGCATGAGTTTGCCGTGATGGTGAAGCTCGGCTTGACCCCGCTGCAATCCATCCAGACAGCCACCATCAATGCCGCCGATCTGCTGGGCTGGTCCGACAAAATCGGCGCGGTCGAGTCCGGCAAGTGGGCGGACATCATCGCCGTGGACGGCGATCCGCTGCAGGACGTGACCACGCTGGAGCGCGTGAAGTTCGTGATGAAGGGCGGCGAAGTGGTGAAGAACGAGTACGGGAAGTAAAAGCTCCATACCCCAGATTGTCGATTCTAGATTGCAGATTCAGATTGACCGAGCGACTTTAAACTGAGAACCGAGAACGAAAATCTGAGAACTGAAGTCCAACTACTGAGCTTCCACCTGTTCACTGCTTAGGCCGGGTAGCCGACCATTTGTTTTTGAACAGTGGGATTCCACGGCCGGCTACCGCTTGGGGTTTCTCGTTCGACTCAGGAAGCTACCCTGCCGAAAGCGTCGGCGCTGCTTTCACCCCCACAAACGGCGCGAAAGGAAGGAGTGGCTGATCTTGGTAGTTGTATACTTAGTGCTTCAGAGGTCGCATGGAAGACTGTCGCTACAGGCAAGTGTTGTTGACGATTGCGTATTACGTGCTCTCGTTTGGCTTGGCGAACTTATCCCCACTTTTGGTAAGTAGTCTTCTGAAGTTGATCGCTTTCCTGGCGTTTGCCTGTCTACTCACATTTGTCGTCGTTCACTCGGCCACCATACGTCAAGCGGTGACGGCTTGCCTTGCGGCACTTCCAACTTTTTCTTTTGCGCTGTTCATTAAAGCCAGCTGGGTAACGCGATCACGGACAACTTTTGTAGTCCCCAAAGAACCAAACCTCTCTCCGCTCTTTCAGCGTCCCCCTCCCGTCTTCTCCTTTTAACTCCTTGACCTGAAATGTGCGCCGCCGGGAAGGCGGTCGCGTCACGTTCATTCAGTCACAGAGAACTAGGCCCATGGCCTAAAGGAGATGGTGTACCCATGCGCATTTTCGAACTGATCGCGCGTCGCCGCATCGTTAGCGCGCATGCTTCAGCGAATACCGCGGAGGACAACCCGGCGTTTGAATACGATCGCCGCTTAAAAGAACAAGAACAACATCTGGCCGGCATCAGACTCCTACATCGGCGTCTGTGGGCATATCTCACCGCATCGGCGTCGGCAGGTGGCGTTGTCGGTTATCTGGCAATTTCATCGCACCTTTCGTTGCTTTGGATACTGTTGCCTCTAGCGCTCATCGTGTCCATCGTCCAATCGCTCACAAAAAACGCCAGGGCCCACAGCCGAGTCCAGAAGATCGTCAGGTTTTATCGGCTTGGCACAGCGCGGTTGAGGCACCTATGGCAAGGATGTGGCGATGGCGGCATGGAATTCCTCCCTGACCGTCATCCTTATGCTTCCGATCTGGATCTGTTCGGCGCGGGATCGCTCTTCGAATTGCTATGCACGGCTAGGACGGATTCGGGTCGAGCGATGCTGGCCCGGTGGCTACTCAACCCGGCGGAACCCGATGACGTGACGAACCGCCAGCTTGCCGTGGCCGAGCTTCGCGACAGGCTTGATCTCCAAGAGGACTGGGCGTCGGCTGGAGAAGCGCAGTTGGGACAGGTAGAGTCGACTGCCGTTGCCGATTGGGTAGACGCACCTGCCAGTGATATTCCGCTTTACGCCCGAGCGCTCGCGCTCATCCTTCCAATCTGTTTTGTGGTCCTGTCGATATTGGTGGGTCTCGGGTTCCTGGCCCACCACGGGCCGTTGGTAATTGCGGTCCCTGTAGGACTGGAAGCGCTTCTGGCGGTATCACTGCTAAGGAAGACGCGGTCAACAACCGCGAACATTGGTCTGCCCTCGTTTGGACTTACCGTACTTTCTCCTCTGCTGGAACGGTTCGAGCGGGAGCACTTCAAGTGTCCGCTGCTCAAATCGCTCCAGTCGCGGCTCATACATCAGTCAGGCCCCCCTTCGAGACAAATTCGAATCTTGAGTCTGTGGGTTTGGCTTCTCGATCTTCGCCAGAGCGAATACTTTGCCCTGCCTTCTTCTCTGATTTTGTGGGGCACGAATCTTGCGATTTCTGATCGAACGCTGGCGGCAACGGAACCGGGATGCGCTATCCGGTTGGCTGGCATCGCTTGGACAATTCGAAGCACTACTCTGCCTGGCGCGACACTACTACGAAAATCCGGACCACACCTTCGCGATGGTCAGGCCCCATTCCTCTGCACTGTTTGAGGCTGACGCGTTAGGGCATCCGCTGCTCAACCCGGAAACTTGTGTCCGGTGTGATTTGACCCTTGACGCTCAAAGATCGCAGTTGATGATGGTCAGCGGTTCGAACATGTCAGGCAAGAGCACCTTGCTGCGTTCGGTCGGGATCAACTCGGTCTTGGCGCTGGCAGGGGCTCCGGTGCGGGCCGCGCGACTCGAGATTTCTTGCTTGCGAATCGGCTGCTCAATTGCTGTTCACGATTCGCTCCTGCACTCAAAATCAAGATTTCAGTCGGAAGTGGAGCGCTTGAAATGGATCATGGACCTGGCGCGTGCCAACAAAGTTCTTTTCCTGCTCGGATGAAATGCTGGGAGGGACCAATTCCCAGGATCGGTTTTTTGGGGCAAAAGCGACTATCACTGAATTGACCAGGACATGTGCCATCGGAATCGTTACCACTCATGATCTGGCTCTTGCCGAACTGGTCAAAGCTCTCAACGGCCACGCGATCAATGTGCATTTTGAAGAACACTACGAGAACGGCGAGATGCGCTTTGACTATAGGATGCGTCCGGGCGCGCTGACACGCACCAATGGTTTAAATGTGATCGCTGCATTGGGACTCTTGCCGTTGTCGAACGAGTGAAACGGAGGTCAGAACGCTTACTCCCCAAACACCAAAGGCCGGCTTCTCAGCCGGCCTTCACGCAAAACAGGAAACGAAAACTACTTCTTGGGGGCGATAGCGTCCTTGGTGGCTTTGGCGACGCGGAATTTCACCACGGTCTTGGCTTTGATCTGGATGGGTTCACCGGTCTGAGGATTGCGTCCCATGCGGGCCTTGCGATGCGCCTTTACCAGGCGGCCCAGCCCAGGGATCACGAAGATGCCATTCTTCTTGGTCTCTTTGACGGCGGTGTCGGTCAGGTGCTCGAGGAATGCTGCAGCGGTCTTGTTGTTGGTCTCGATTTTCTCGGCCAGATGGCGGACGAGTTGTGTCTTGGTCATGCCTGAAGCCATGAAACCTCCTCTGAAATTCACCAAAATTTGCTGCGGTGTGCGCTATCTTATACCAGCGTTCTGTGGAAAAGTAGCGTTTCAGCCGCATTTTATGCGGATTTTTTGCTGTCGGGCCCTGAAAAGACCACAAAAATCGCCTTTGCGCGCAGGTCGCCGTCCCAAAATGGCCCACTTCGTGGCGGCTGACGACGTGTTGGCCGCGACATCGCAACCGATCTCTTGTCCCGGCTGATGTCATAATAGTTTTTGGAGACTCCATCGTGAGCTGCGCGATTTGCGAAAAGCGTAAGGAGAAGCGCTTCTGCCCGGCCGTTCACGGCCGCATTTGCCCGCAATGCTGCGGCGAGCAGCGCGAGGTCACGCTCGATTGTCCCAGTGACTGCGTGTATCTGCAGCAGGCGCGTGAGCACGAAAAGCCGCGCGGCATGGCGGACTCAACTCCGCAGATCTCTTTCTCCAGGTTGAGGTCGGAGATCAGTTCCTTTACCAGCACGAACACCTGATCATGGGCCTGACCTTTGCTCTCGCCAAGAGCGTGCACGCCGACCACAACTTGAAGGACACCGATGTGATCGCGGCGCTCACTTCGTTGGCGAAAACCTGGGAGACGCTGGTGAATTCCGGATTGCACTACGAGAATCCGATAGCCAGCCCGCCGCAGCAGGCGGTTGCGGCCGAAGTGCGGAACATGATCAAGGAATATCGCGAGGCCGAGCAAAAACACGTGGGCTACGTGCAACTGCGCGACTCGGAAGTGCTGCGTGCCCTGGTGTTCCTGGTCCGCATGGCCCACGGCCGCACATCGGGAAGGCCGAAAGCACGCGCTTTCGTTGATTTTCTTGTGGCCCAGTTCCCGGAGAAGCCCGCCGGCGTCGCCGCGCCGGAAGAAGTTGGCAGCCGGATTATTGCGCCTTAAAAAACCCCGCCACGGATCACACGGATTCTCACGGATAAACCCGGAACCAGAAAATATCTGGGTCAAGAAATCAAAAAGATCCGTGCAATCCGCGTAAATCCGTGGCCTAGTTTTCGGGCGCGCGTCTCACCGTCTGGCCCGGCGGCAGCGCGTCTCTCAACTCGCGCACCGTTTTCTTTAACACTGGATGCCGCGCCTCGGGCGCAATTTCAGCCAGGGGTTCCAGCACGAAGCGTCGCTCATGCATGGCGGGATGTGGGATGGTCAGCCCCTGCGTCTCGATAATCGCGTCCCCAAAGAGCAGAATATCGATGTCGATATTGCGCGGACCTTTTTTCTGTTCGCGCCGGCGTCCCATTTCCTGTTCCATGGCAAGAATTCCCTCCAGCAATTGCCTGGGCGTTTTCTCTGTCTCCAATCGCAGCGCGCAATTGAGAAAC
Source organism: Terriglobia bacterium (assembly GCA_963698825.1). Taxonomy (GTDB): domain Bacteria; phylum Acidobacteriota; class Terriglobia; order Terriglobales; family Acidobacteriaceae; genus JAIQFF01. The sequence continues at coordinate 248,061 of CAVOSG010000013.1, forward strand.
CAGGGCTGTGCCGTAAGCTCGACGGGTTCGGTTTCGTAAAAAGACGAGACCGCCACCACCTTCCCCAGGCCGCCGAGACGACTGATTGCCGTGTTCAGGTTCGCTGCCCGGTCGCCCACGTTGCTGCCGAGCGAGAGATAGGCCTGTTTGTGCATGCTGCAGCAGTCTCCAGTTTCGGGTTTCTCGTTTCAATTTCCCGGATGTTTGGCGTCACGAAGGACTTGCACCTCGGTTCGGTGCGGAGCCGTCTTGCCCAAGACTTTCGTCACTTTCGGGCAGCCGGATTGGAAAGTTACCATAAAATTTCTATGGTGCTGGAGTCGCTGCTTCTCAGCCGGGATCCCGAGGTCATTCGTATCCTCCAGCCCGCCCTGGAGAAGCTTTCCATCGAGGTCGAAGTTTGCGGCGGGGTGAGTTCCGGCCAGGAGATCCTGCGCACCGAGAAGTTCGACGCCATCATTGTAGATTGTGACGACCTGGAAGGCGCCCTAAACGTGCTTGAGGGCTTGCGCAAGAGCGCGAGCAACAAGAATTCCGTCACCTTCGCCGTTTTGAATGGCAGCACCACAACGCGGCAGGCCTTTCAGATGGGGGCCAATTTTGTCCTGCAGAAACCAATTTCCGCATTGAATGCCCGGCGTTGTTTCAGCGCCGCGGTCGATTTCATGATGCGCGAACGGCGCCGCTATTTCCGCTATCCAGTGGAGATGCCGGCCACACTTTTGTTTGGCGAAGGGCAAAAACTCAAGATCACACTGACCAACCTCAGCGAGGGTGGCACGGCCATCTTCTTCCGCGGTCCGTTGCCCAAGGGCGGCGTCTCCACCGTTTCCTTCAGACTGCCGGGGGCGGCCACGCCATTGGAACCCAAAGTCCAGATTGCCTGGATGGACGAATCCGGTCGCGCCGGTCTGCGCTTCATGGATGTCTCGAAGGATGCGCGAGCGCAACTGGATGCCTGGCTGTCGGAGCAGGGCGAACAAAATGGTCCGGTCTTCCAGCTGATTGAATTCTGTCCCATTTCCTGCCTCGATTTCCTGCGCTTTGAACGCGCTTCAGCGGCGGTACCCAGCTGGTGACTTGCGCGTTTTGACCGTGCCCATCAGGCTGGAAGGGAAATCACGATCGAGGTCTTATGCTGTCGATTCACGAGAGAATTGATCGCGCCCAGCGTCTGGTGCGCATGCTGGAACGGGATGCGCCGCTGCTGGCCGTCCGGGTAGCCGAGTTGACGCCGGAGCGCCAACAGTCCGCGAAAAATTATGCCGCCCAACTGACGGCGCACGCCCGGGCGGAGCTGCAGAAGCTGCTCGAAGAGGGTTCGTACTGGGACCCCAACGACACCACGCCCCATCCCGCCGACTAACAACTCAGATCGCAAATGTAGGCGCGAGCGTCCCGCTCGTGCGGCCGCGCCACGGGCGACGCTACAGGTCACATTGTGAGTGATTACACTACCGGCTGTGCGGCCGCGTGCACCAGCGGAGCGACGGCTTCGGGATCCTCTTCGACCGTGGTTTCTTCCCACAGAGTCCGGTCGCGCAGAATGCGGGACACCAGGGCGGTGTGCATGGCGTGTCCGGCACGGTCGGCGACTACGTTGCCCAGAATCTGTTTTCCCAGCAACGCCAGGTCGCCAATGAGGTCCAGGACCTTGTGCCGCACAAATTCGTCGGGGAAGCGCAGCGGAGGGTTCATCAGGCCCTCGCGGGTCAGCACAATCGCATTTTCCTGGGAGGCGCCCCGAATCAGTCCCTGCTGCCGCATGGCGTCCGCTTCGTGCAGAAAACCAAAAGTTCGCGCCGCCGCGATCTGCTCCCGATAGTTCCCGTCCGAAAGGTCAACCTTGAAAGTCTCTTTTCCGATCAGAGGATGGGGAAAATTGATGGCATAGGACACGGAATAAGTGTCGGCCGGATACACCGCGATAAACTTCGCTCCCTCCCGCACTTCCAGCTCACGGCGAATGCGCAGATAGGTGCGGGGGCGGCGCTGCTTGCGAATGCCGGCCTGGCGAATGGCCTGCACAAAGGGCAGCGCGCTGCCGTCGAGAATGGGCAGCTCCAGGTTATCCAGTTCCACGATGGCGTTGTCGATGCCGCAACCGATCAAGGCGGAGAGAAGATGTTCGGTGGTCGAAATCAGCACGCCCTTTTTCATCAAGCTGGTGGCGTAGCTGACCCGGGCGACGTTGCGGCTTACGGCTTCGAGTTCAAAACCGTCGAGATCGGTGCGGCGGAAGATCACGCCCGAGCCGGCGGGCGCGGGCAGAATTCGAAGATTGACGGGAGCTCCGCTGTGCAGTCCTACCCCACTGCATTCCACGGGCGTGCGGATTGTCTGTTCGTGTATCAAATAGGGCTCGGCCAGCTTGTTTGATGACGAATCTATCCTGCCCGGCGCAGGTTCGACTGTGGCTAATTAGCCACAGTCGGTGATCAGAAGAAGCAGGCGCTCTACCCGCGATTGCATCTATCTATATAATTATAAATGAGTTAATAGCGGTCCGTTTTCTGAGAAGAAACTAAGGTGTTACTTCCTAGGTTAGGGATGTTTCTCGTAGCGCAGCAGCAGATGGAAGTTGTCAGGCGTTCTTTGCGTCCTTTGCGGTAATAGCTTTTGATCTAGCCGATATCATCCCAAAACCCTAACCGCAAAGTGCGCAAAGAGAGTCCCCAAAGGACGCAAAGGTAGGCACCTTTGAAATAACGGGGGTGAAGTCAGGCTCGCGCTCAGGGCTTCTTTGCCTGGGCGGACGCGTCGAACTGAGAATCGCTGACGCCCTTGTTGTAGCCGACCTCGGTGAGAAAGCGTTGCCCGGACATCTCGCCGTTATAGAAACGCGTGACCGTGTACGGAGTCATGACGCCCTGCACTTCCCGGTAGTTGTCGTAGACCTCATCTTCTATGTTGCGTTGCTTGTCCGTCGGGTCCCGCCAGGAATAGCTCTTCTTTACCGGCAAGTGGTCGTCCGTACTCAAATACAAAGTAACGCCCTCGTTGTGCGAGTTCATGACCGTGACCTGCTCGACCGGTTTTTCCTCGGCAACGGTTTCGCCTTCATAGAACAGCGCCACTCCCGGCTCCAGGAGCCACTTCCTTAGCACCCAATCGAGCGCGAAGTGGCGTCGCCGCAGGTACTCAGTCAAGTCCTTGGGATCCTGGGGGTGGGGGCCCTTGTAAGTCACTTCGAAGCCCTTGTCGCCGTTGTACACATAGGCCACGTCACGCTGCTTGGTGAGTTCGATGCGCTCCTTGTCGGGATATCTGTAGAAACGCCAGAAGACAATCCCCAGGCTGTTAGGCCGGCCGTGATGAAAGCTGTAGCTGCGGCCCTCCTGGCTGATGTCCTGAATATTGAGATAGGCCGATCCGCCCAGGGCCTTGATCGTCTTGTCTAGCACCGCCCTGGCGCGGCGGGCATTTTCCTGATCTACCGGAATCGACTGGGAAGGCGGCGCCATTTCGGTCTGCGCCAGCGCCGTGGCGGCCAACAGAAGTGACAAGAAGAACTTCATCATTCAAAAGTTAGATGCAAAGAAAACGCCACTAGCCCACCAGCACTGCCCCGCCATTGACGTTAAACACCTCGCCGGTGATGAAGCCGGCATACTCCGAGCACAGAAAGAGGATGGGTCCGGCGATTTCCTGCGGCTTGCCGGCGCGTCCCAACGGGATCCCGGAACGGATGCGGGCGCTGGTCACGGGATCGTTCAGGGCCGGCGCCGACATATCGGTGTCGACCCAGCCCGGCGCCACCGAGTTGATGTAGATGGCATCGGGCGCCAGTTCCGTGGAAAGCCCCTTGACCATGCTGATGAGCGCGCCTTTCGTCGCCGCATAGTCGCAGTGAAATGCTTCGCCCCGCTGTCCCGCGGTCGAGCTGACCAGCACGATGTGGCCGGCGGACGAGCCCGACTTTCCCTGCTTCTTCATCTGGGCCACGGAATGCTTGATCAGCGCGAAGACGCTGTCGAGATTAATGGCCATGGTGCTGCGCCATTGCGTGTCCGCCATTTTGTCGATGGGAGCGTCTTCAGGTGGCCAGACCCCGTGGTTCGCCACCAGGATATCTAGCCGGCCGAAGCGCTTTACCGCGGCTGCGACCAGTTCCTGCGCCGTCCCGGTGCCCGAGAGATTGCAGGCCATGGCCGCGCAATTTTCCTGGCCAAGTTCCTTGACCAGTTGTTCGGATGGGGCCTTGGCTTTTTCGTAGTTGAACAGAACGCGCGCGCCCGCGGCGACGAACAGGCGCACTGCCGCTGCGCCGATGCCCCGCGAACCGCCAGTAATGAGAGCTACCTTGCCAGAGAGAGAAAGAGGGATAGACATGCACAGATAGTTTCCCGTGTAAGTTGGGAATTGGCAAGTGGCCTGAATCGGAGTGGCGGTGAAATGGAGGCGCGAGCGTCCTGGCTCGTGCGGCGGCGCATCAGGCGCAGCTCAGCTGCCCCAGCTGCTGGCTCTCTCCGCTTTGAGTTCGCGAATCAGGATGCGCACCAGCATGCCGTCGTAGCGCGTGCCGCTCAGTTTCTCCAGCTCCGCCAGGGCCTGCTCGCTGGTCTTGGCGGCGGCGAACGAGCGCTCGCTGGTCATGTTTACATACGCATCAGCAATGGCCATGATGCGCGCCCACAGAGGAATCTGCTCTCCCCGCAAGCCGCCAGGATAGCCGCCGCCGTCGAAGGATTCGTGATGGTGCTGCACTGCTTCCCGCAGGGCCTTGCCTTCCGGCAGGGTGGCCAGGATTTCTCCGCTCACCTCGGCGTGCATTTTCAGCACGTAGAACTCTCCCTCGGTCAGCGGGCCGGGTTTGTTCAGAATTCTCTCCGGGACAAAAAGCTTACCCACGTCATGCACCCGGGCCGCAAAGACCAGGTCGCCAATCTCCTCCGGAGAAAGGCCCAGCGACCGCGCGATGATTTCACTGTAGCGGGCCACCATCTCGCCGTGTCCGGCGCTGTTCAGTTCGCGCGACTCGGCGGCGCTGGTCAAGGTCTCGATGGCCTCGCGCAGAATCTGATCGGTGTGGGCTTCGTCGCCACACATCTTCTTCAAAGTTGTGATGAGTTCTTCCACGTGCTCGGGGCCGGTGTGCTCGCGTTGCAGGAAGCCCTCGATGTATCCCGAGATCATCTGGCGGCGCACCGCGGCGCGATTCGCCTCCCGAGAGCTCTTCCGCGGTAGACACATGGTCGCCACCGGCGCGCTTGGATATGTACATTCCCGCGTCGGCGACCCGAACAATATCTTCCATGGAAAAGCCGTGCACCGGAAAGCTCGCGACCCCGAAACTGCCCGTGATGTGGTGCTCCGCCAGCATGGGGTCCTGCGAGAGCCACAAACGCAGGCGTTCCGCCAGGATCAGCGCCTGCTCCACGCCCGTTTCCGGCATGAGAATGATGAACTCGTCGCCTCCATAGCGCGCCACCACGTTCGATTGCCGGCACTTCTGTTCCAGAAGCCGCCCCACCCGGGTCAGCACCAGATCGCCTTCCAGGTGGCCCTTGGTGTCGTTCACATGCTTGAATTTGTCCAGATCCATCAGCACCACCGAAATAGGACGGCCGGAGCGCGACGCTCGTTTCAGCTCCGAGCCGAGCGCTTCGAAGAAAAAGCGCCGCGTCTTGATGAGCGTCAGACCGTCGGTGATGGACTGCTGCTGCAATTTCTGAAAGACGAATGCATTGTGCAGTGCGGTCGCCAGCAGGTCGGCCAGCGTATTCATGATCAGCCGGTCCGCCGGTTTGAAGGCGTCTTCCTTCTGGCTCTCCACGTTCAGAACGCCGAGAAAGTTGTCGCCGTAGGCAATCGGGATGCAAAGCACGGAGCGCGCTCCCGGCAACACGCCTTGCAGCGGCGCTTCGCTCGTGGTCTGCACCAGGGCAGCTTCGCCAGTCCGCGCCACCCGGCCGAGAATGCCCACTCCCAGCGGGATCCGCTTCCCCAGCGCCTGGGCGGTGATGCCGGCCTCGGCCTTGATTTCAATTTCCTTGGTCGAGTAGTCGAGAATGCCGATGCCGATGTGATCGAAGCTGAAATTCTTCTGGATGTGTCCGACAATGTCGGCCAGCATCTGTTCGGAATCCTCGCTGGAAATGGCAGTCTTGGAAATATTGTTCAGGAAGCCCAGTTGGCGGGAGCGCCGCTGCTCCTCGGCAAACAGCCGGGCATTCTCTACCGCAACCGAAACCTGTCCGGCGGCGGTCTGCATCACTTCCAGATCGCGTTGCTCGAAAGCGTATTCGCGCTCAGTGTTGAGCGCGGCCATGACTCCCGCAGGGCGGCCTCCCAGCAAGATGGGCGCACCGCAAAAACATTTGGCCGGACGCGGCGGGACAAAGGTGACGCCCAGCCGCTCCCGCGTTTTCTCCAGCTCCGAGCGGATCAGCAGCGGCTGCCCGCTGCGAATGATGAACTCGCTCAAGCCATTGGCCAGCCGGCGCGAGCGCCGCGGCAGAATCTCGCCCTTTTCCGTTTCCAGCTCGAAACGGATTTCATCGCCTTCCTGGAATGCGATGTAGAAATCAGTGGTGTCAAAGATCTGGCCCAGTTCTTTCTGCACCGTGCGCATGATTTCATCCTGATCCAGGCGCGAGCTGATCGCCTGCCCGATCTGGGTAAGCAGGGCGAATTCCTTGGTGCGGCGCTGCGCGTCGTGCATGACCACATAATTTTCCAGGGTCAAGCCGATTTGCAGGGCCAGTCCAATCAGCAGACGCAGGTTCGAGGAACCGAACATGCGCCGCGCGGTGTGCGGAAACAGGATGACTCCGAAATTGTGCTCGCGGGTCTGCAGGCTCACCGCGGTGACGTTGTAAATGTGCTCTTCCGTCATCACCTCGCGGAATTGCAGGAACCGGCCGCCCGGAAAGGCGGGCAAGGGCTCGGGCATTTCAGGCACGCTGCGGAAGGTCACGAATCCGCCGCGCCGGTAGGCCAGTTCGCAGACGTACTCTCCGGCCCCACTTTTTTCCAGCTTTTGCAGGAACTCGGTCGGAAAACCCTCTCTGCACCGAGGGCAGCACGGCGCGCCAGCGCTCGCTGATGCAAATCACCGCCCCGCCCGCAGGCAAGGGCGCGACCAGGCGATCCAGAATGCTCTGCATGCTCGGCCCCAGGTCCTCGGCCGAAAGCAGCCGCGTGGGATCCACGCCCAGGGTCGAGAAGGCCAGCGCGTTTTCCTGGACGGCGCTGCGCTCATTTTCCGCCAGCACCATCACCATCGCGATGCCCAGCGCCAGTTGCGGGATCGGGCCCAGCAAGTCGGAGAGCTGCAAGTAGGAATTGCTGAACTGCCCGAACAGCATCAACACCGACCACAGCGCCAGCGCCATCGCCAGCAGTGTGAAGGCCAGCGAATTCCTCCGGTGCGCGTAGCGGTAGAAGAAGAAGGAGCAGTAGAGCAGCACCAGGGCGACGCCGATTTCCACTCGAAAGCGCGGGTCAGGAATTATTTCCGGATGAAATATCCCTCCCACCATGCGCTGCTTCAGGTTCCAAAGACTTAGCGCCGCCCCCGCCGCACCGACCGCGACGTCGTACCAGCGCAAGCGGAATCTCTCGCGCATCAGGCGGGTTGAGATGAAGATGCAGAGCGCCATCGCCGTCAGCAGCAGCGAGGCCAGCAGCGATATCACTCCCGAGGGATTGCGGAAGACACCCCAGGCATCAAGGACATAGTGGAGCGTGTAAGCTCCCCATCCCAGTTGCCAGGCGCGAAAATAATCCTGCCGGGTTTGCTCGTAGAGGTAAGTGAATACCAGAAAGAGCAACAGGGCGACCACGGCCGGAACAACCAGCAAACTAATTGTGACGCTGTTCATGGCGCGAAACAGCTACCTCAGCCAGAGTGATAAGCAATTTCTAACTAAACAATGGTTTCACAGGGGTTCAGGCAAGACAATAGTCTTGTATAAGGTGACTGCGACCGTCCGGGCATTGCGGTTTCCTCTTCCGGATCAACCAGTTGGATCGAACTTTGGTCTCGCGGGCGGCTTGACGCTACATTTCCTCAGCCCGTACCATCAGGACACGACCTTTCGTAATGTCCCCCTCCTCATTCAGCCCGTCCGCCCCGCTTTCGTCCGGCCCACGCGTTCGCTTCGCGCCCTCGCCCACCGGCTACCTGCATGTGGGTGGCGCGCGTACCGCGCTGTTCAACTGGCTGTTCGCCCGCCATCACGGCGGCACGCTTGGTCTTGCGCATTGAAGACACCGATCTCGAGCGCTCCACGGCCGAGATGGTCGAAGGCATTTTGCAGGGCATGCGCTGGCTTGGCCTCGATTGGGACGAGGGCCCCTACTATCAGACTCAGCGCATGGAAATGTATCGCGAGAGCGCGGCCAAGCTGCTCGCCTCCGGACACGCCTACTATTGTTTCTGCACCAAGCAGGAACTGGAGCAACGCCGCGAAGCTGCGGCCGCGGAAGGCCGGCCGCCTCGCTACGAAGGTGTCTGCCGGAAAATTTCCCGCGAGGAAGGCGCCCGGCGCCGCGCCGATGGAGAATCCGCTGCGGTGCGCTTTGCCGTGCCCGAGTCCGGCAGCACCGCTTTCGATGACGCCGTGTTTGGCCGCGTGGAGTTCGCCAACACTGAATTGGAAGACTTCGTGCTGCTGCGCTCCGACGGCGTTCCTACCTATCACCTCAGCGTAGTCACCGACGACGTGGACATGCGGATCACTCACGTCATTCGCGGCGCCGATCATATCTCGAACACCCCAAAGCAAGTTCTGCTCTACCAGGCGCTGGGCGCGGCATTGCCGGTGTTCGCCCATGTGCCCCTGATCCTCGGACCCGACAAAACGCGCCTGAGCAAACGTCACGGCGCCACCAGCGTGATCTCCTATCGCGATGAAGGCATCGTGCCCGAAGCTTTCAGGAATTTCCTGGCGCTGCTGGGATGGACTCCGCCCGAACCCAGGCCGGCGGGCGCGGCCACGGAAATTTTGGGCGACCAGCAATTGATACAGCTCTTCGATCTGTCCGGCATCTCGCATTCCAACGCGGTATTCGATCGCGTCAAGCTGGATTGGTTCAACACGGAATACATCCGCGCCTATCCCGCGGAAAAATTGCTCCCGCTCATTCAGGAGGAATGGCACAAGGCCGGATTCGAGCCCGAGCACACCGAACCTGACTGGCTGCTGGCGACCGTCAACCTGCTCAAGCCGCGCGCCCGCAGCCTGAAAGACTTTGCCACATCTTTCCGCGCATATTTCAGCGACACATTCCAACCGGATCCCGCCGCTGTAGAAAAATTCCTGGTGGATGAAAGAATCCGCCAGATGCTGGTGGAGTTAGGCGAACGTTACGCTGCGTCGGATGAAACCTTCACCGAAGCCGGCACCGAAAGGCTGCTGCGCGACTTCGCCGCCGAGAAAGAAACCAAAGCCGGCGCGCTGATCAACGGCGCCCGCGTCGTGCTGACCGGACAAGGAGTCGCGCCCAGCCTGTTCGCCGTCATGATGGCACTGGGCAAAGACCGCACCGTCGCCCGCCTGAAAGCCACCCAGGAATTGGCTGCAAGAGCCATGACCCCGGAAGTGTAATCGACTCGTGTGGCGCGGGCGCCCCGCCCCACACGGCCAACCCGCACCTTCGTTCCTCACTCGTCACTCAGTCAGCCGGACCGTCGCTGTCATAATGGTGTATATGTGGTCCGCCATTTCCCTAAAGTTGGACGACCGGTGGCTGCCCAAGTCCGTCATCTGCCTTCGCGAATACACTCTGAACAAGTTTTTGAAGGACGTCATCGCCGGCGTCACCGTTGGCCTGGTGGCACTGCCGCTCGCTATGGCGTTTGCCATCGCCTCCGGGCTGACGCCGCAGGCGGGCATTTACTGCGCAGTCGTGACCGGCTTCCTGATCTCCGCCCTGGGCGGATCGAAAACTCAGATCGGCGGACCCACGGGCGCATTCGTCGTGGTCGTGGCCGGGATCGTCGCGGTGCACGGCATCGACGGGCTGTACATGTGCACCGTCATGGCGGGCGCCATCCTGATCGTGCTGGGCGCCACCGGCATGGGCACGGCGGTGAAATTTATTCCGCGGCCGGTGGTTGTTGGATTTACCAACGGCATCGCGGTGCTGATTGCCAGCACCCAGATCAAGGATTTCTTCGGCCTGCATCTGGCCAAGGTCCCCAGCGAATTCTGGCTGCGGATGAAAGCCTTGTTCGCCGCCGCTCCCACATTTTCGCTGGCGGCAACCATCCTGGCCGCGGCAACCGTGGCCACGATGCTGCTCTGCCGCGCCCTCTCCAGCCGGATTCCGGGAGCGATCATCGCCATGCTGGGCGCGACCGTGGCGACGTACCTGCTCAAGCTTCCGCGTCGAAACAATCGGCACGCGCTTTGGCGGAATTCCCAGCGGGCTGCCTCATTTCGCGATACCGCATTGGCACGCCAGCCTGGTTCACGGCCTGCTCGGACCGGCCTTCACCGTAGCCATGCTCGGAGCCATCGAGTCGCTGATGTCGGCCGTAGTTTCGGACCGCATGAGCAACGACCGCCACAATCCCAACGTCGAGCTGATCGGCCAGGGAGTTGCCAATATCTTCTCGCCGATGTTCGGCGGCTTGCCGGCCACCGGCGCCATCGCCCGCACCGCCACCAATATCCGCTCCGGCGCGCAGTCGCCGGTTGCGGGCATGATCCACGCGCTGACATTGTTGTGCATACTGCTGTTTGCCGCGCCCCTGGCCAGTTACATTCCCATGGCGGCGCTGGCGGGAATCCTGATGATCGTGTCCTACAACATGGGGGAGTGGCGCGAAATTCCTCAACTGCTGCGGCTGACCAAGACCGACATCAGCGTCTGGCTGGTCACATTTGCGCTGACCGTTTTCGCCGATCTTACGGTAGCCGTCGAGGCTGGAATGATCCTGGCGGCGCTGCTTTTCATCGCCCGCGTGGCCGAGACCACGACCGTGTCCCAGGTGACCGGCGACTACGTCGAAGATGGACGCCTGCACATCCTGCAGGACAAGGACATTCCGTACTACGCGACCATCTTCCGCATTCACGGGCCGTTTCTGTTTGGCGCCACCGACAAGATCGGCGTGGTCACGGAGAGAATGCACCAGCTGCCGCCGATCGTGATTATTCGCCTGCGCAACATGACGGCGATCGACGCCACCGGACTGTTCGCGCTGGAGGAAATAGCGAAACAACTGCACGCCACAAAGCGCACGCTGATCCTATGCGGCGCGCGCGAGCAGCCCGCCAAGATGATTCATCAGGCAGAATTCGAAGAAGTGGTGGGCCGGGAAAACATCTGCGCCAATGTGCAGGAAGCCCTGCGGCGCGCGGAAGATGTCTTCGAGCAGATCGAAGCCGACGCGGCCGTGAAGTAATGTAGGCGCGAGCGTCCTCGCTCGTGCGGCCGTGGCGAGTGACCAGCACAAGCCGAGACGCTCGCGCCTACATTGAGCGGTTAAGCGGCTTCGTCGACGGCGCTATCATCCTGCAGCATGGAGCGAATCTGCTCCCGCAACTCCGGCGAGTCCGCGTGACCGTGGACAGTGCCCGCGTGCAGCACCGCTAGATTGACCACTTCTTCTTCCGTTCCAGAAATAGCAATCGAGCAGGGCTTCTCCGCGGGGAATTGACGACAATCGATCACCTTCCGTGTTCCGGCCATACCTGCCTCCTGTTAGAAATTCGGCGGGATTATAGTCCGGCGCGTTGAGGACATTCAACAGGTCATGGAGAAACAACAACAACGAAGATGACGGTGTGGGATTGCGGCCAACGACCGATGGCCAACGACCAACGACCAATGACGAACGGCCAGCTTCAGTCTTCCGGCGCAGCTACGCTCGCGCCATTCTCGGCCGGGGCCAGAGGCAGTTGCGACGCGCTGCTCAGCAGCCCTCGCTCCTCCGGTGAAAACTCGCTCTTGAACCGGTCCGAGTCAATGACCTGCTGACGCTGGTCGAGAGGCATGACGCTGAGGTCGCGAATCGCCGTCCGCACTTTTTTCCGGCGATCCGGCGGCAGGTCCTTGAGCTGCGAGAAGAGCTGGCGCGCCTGTTGTTTCTGTGCCGGAGTCAGGTGCTCCCAGGTCTCCATGCGTTGCAGAATGCGATCTTGCTGTTGTGGCGGCAGGCTGCTGAAATGCTTCAAGCGCTCCCGCAGAACCTGCTGGCGCGCGGGCGGCAGGCTGCGGAACTGGGGATCGCTCTCCAGCGCTCTCTCCTGCTGATCGGAAGGAAGGTCCTTGTAGCGGCGCAGCCATTGTCCCGCGTGATTGCCTTGCAATCGCGCCTGTTGGTTCAAGGCTTGCCGTTCCTGGCGTCTTTCCGTACGACGGTCCTGCGCTTCACACGGCGATACTACGGCAGCCAGCGCCAGGACGGCGGTGGCCGCTGCGATCGTGATGGACTTCAGTCCCGACACTGATTGCAATTCTCCCGATGGCTTGAACCTCGCCACTCTGAGATCAAAATTCCTTAGGCCAAAGCGTGCGCCACAAATCCTTATGGATTAGCGGTCACATCCTGCTGCACCGATAGGTCATCGAGCACGTCGAAGTCGGAGTAGAGATTCTGATTTTTCTCCAGCGCCTGCAAATCACCCACCGCCGTGCCCGGCTCCGCCGCCACCAGGGACGACGCAGTCGTGTTTCCCCTCTCGCCGCTGTTCATCCGGACCAGGCTTACACCCACTACCATCACCAGGGCAAATGACGCGGCCAGCACGGGCTTACGCAGCCAGTGCAGCCAGCCGGCCGATGCTTTCGCGCTTTCTTCCCGCAAGCGCGCGCCCAGGCGGACATCAAAATACGGCGACGGCTCCGGCGCCTGCCATTCGTCAAGCAGCGACATGGTCTGGCGGAATGCCTCGAGCTTCCCGGCACACTCCGCGCAGGAGTCGAGATGGGCCTTTACTTCGGGCGTGACCGCCGTCAATCCGGCGGCCAGGTCCGGCATTACTTCGCGGGCTTCATTGCACTTCATAACTGCTTCCTTTACACAAACTCTTTGAGCTGATCGCGCAGCGTTTCGTAAGCGCGAAACAGCAATGACTTGGTGGCGGACTCACTCAGCTTCAGAACATCGGCGATCTGGTGATAGTCCATCTGCTGGTACTTATGCATGGTCACGGCGATTCGCTGCCGCTCCGGCAGTGCCTGCACCCGCTGGCGGATGGCGGCCACGCGCTCCCGCCGCACCATCGTTTCCTCGGCGCTCGGCGTGCGGTCGGGCAAGTCCAAGGTGCGGCCGCTATCTTCGTCCGGTTCGTCGAGGCTTACCGTATTCTCGGGACGCTCGTGGCGCGTGTCGCGCGCATGGTTCACCGCCAGATTGGTCGCAATGCGATACAGCCAGGTGGTGAACTTCGCGCTGGCTTCGTAACTTTCGCGCGAGCGATAAACCCGCAGAAAAACTTCCTGCGCCAGGTCTTCCGCCGCCGCGCTGCTGTGGGCCATGCGGAACATGAAGTTCATCATCGGCCGGCGATACTTCTGCACCAGATATTCGAAAGCCGAATCGTCACCGGCTTTCACCTGCAGCATGATTTCGGCATCGCTGCGGGCACCGTCGCGGGCGTCCTCGCCAACTTCGCCGCGTAGACCGGCCTCGGCCTCGAAAGATGCCGGAGGGGCCACGCCCGCCATCGCAAGCAACCCGCGATCCATGGCAACGCTGCTCACATCAGAATGAACCCCTGAGGAAGACGAAAGTTGCGTCTCGCCCGCCTTGGTCTCCGCACCCGAAGTGCCTTTGGTACTATGAGCTGCGGGTACTTCGGCGGGTCTGGGTTCGGTCGGCATCGGGTACGTCTTCGCGATGCGCCCGGGAGACCGCTGGACCGGCCCCGGAAGTCGCGGCAGAATCAGGCTATCACGGTCCTGACATACGCGAAACTGGTTCGTTTGCTAGAATATAGCGACGTTTCGAAGTGGGCGCTTAACTCAGCGGTAGAGTGCCATCCTCACACGGTGGAAGTCGTAGGTTCAAATCCTACAGCGCCCACCATCGCATTTCTCCAGTGCGATGGGGACCATAACAGCTCACGTCGGGACAGCCGCCCTCGTACTAGTCGTCAGTCGTCAGTCTTCAGTCCTCAGCAAGCTCTAATCTTCGTAGTAGTAGCTTTTGCTGACGACCGAGGACTGACGACTGAAGACTGACGACCGAGCGCAGTAATCTCGGAGCCTCATTACCCTCCTGCGAGAAGCATCCAACCCTGAGAGACATGCCCTTCTTTGCACCATCGGTCACTTGGCGGGCATCCCTTGCTGGGATAATCTGAATCCATACCCAAAATGGCAGCGCCGGCCTTGGCCACCGGCACAAGTGGCGAGTTAGATCTCATACAGGAGAGCAGTAGATGCCCAGGATCCCGGTCTGCCCGTTCCTCATACGTGTCGTTGTCTCAATCTTTGCCCTGATAGCTTTCTCAACCGCAGCTCCGGCTCAGGTTCGAAATCGCATTACCCGAAATCTTGCCGGCAGTGAATCTGCCGTAGTCATGAACGCGCACCCCCTGGCCCGGGCCGAGTTTGATCAGGGCCGGGTGAATGGCGGCATGCGCATCCAGCACGCTGCCATGGTATTCAGGCTGGCCGCCGCCCAGCAGGCCGCCCTGGAGAAGTTGCTGGAAGAGCAGCAGGACCCCGACTCTCCGAACTATCACAAGTGGCTGACTCCAGAGCAGTATGCCGCTCGTTTTGGCATGAGCGCGGACGACCTCGCCAAAGTATCTTCCTGGCTGAAGTCGCAGGGCCTGACCGTCGACGGTTTCTCCCGCGCCCGTACCCGGGTCTTCTTCAGCGGGACTGCGGCGCGGGTGGAAAGCGTCTTCCGCACCGAACTCCACCAGTATCGGATCAACGGCGAGACCCGCTTTGCTAATGCCACCGAGGTTTCCGTACCGATGGCGCTGTCCGGGATGGTGATGGACGTACGCGGACTGGACAACTTCCGGCCCAAGCCCAGGGCGCACGCGGTCAAGCCGCACTTTACCTCGCATCAAACCGGCAATCATTTCGTGTCTCCGGGGGACTTTGCCACCATTTACAACCTGAATCCGCTCTACGCCGCCGGGCTGGATGGAACGGGAGAGAAAATCGCGGTCGTGGGACAGACTCAAATCAACGTTTCTGACATCGACGCCTTTCGCAGTGCCGCTGGATTGCCGGCGACCAATCTTCAGCTGGTTTCGATCGACGGCAGCACTGGATTTTCCTCCGGGGATGAAGTCGAGGCCGATCTCGATGTGGAATGGTCGGGCGGCGTCGCCAAGAATGCGACGATTCTCTACGTATACGCTGGCAGCAATTCGCCGCTGAACGCCTTTAATGCCCTCGAGTTTGCCATCGACAATAACTTGGCGCCGGTGATCAGCACCAGCTACGGGAACTGCGAACCGACCCTGGGCACCTTTACCCAGACGTTGCGGCAGGATGCGCAGACGGCCAACTCCCAAGGCCAGACGATCACCGCCGCATCGGGTGATTCGGGAGCCGCGGACTGTGAAAACTCAACCGCGAAGTCCGCCATCAAAGGTCTCGCGGTGGATGCTCCCGCCAGCGTTCCCGAAGTGACCGGGATCGGCGGCACCGAGTTCACAGGGGATGCGCGACTGGAAGTGTGACCGGGACCGCGCCGAATACTGACGGCGTCGCCAATCCGCCTTATTGGGCCGGCACAACCGGAGCCACCGACAACATCAGTTCGGCTCTTATGTACATTCCCGAAACCGCATGGAATGACACTGCGGCTTCGATCGCGACCCCCACCGGATCGCTCTCCGCTACCGGAGGCGGAGCGAGCAAGGTATTCACTAAGGCGCAGGCGCCCTGGCAGAATGCTCTAACCCCTGCCGACGGTCAACGCGACGTTCCTGACGTGAGCCTGAGTGCCTCGCCGGCACACGACCCCACGCTCATCTGTTCGCAGGGCAGTTGCGTCAACGGATTTCGCGCGAGCAACGGCACCCTGAACGTGGTGGGGGGCACTTCGGTCGGCGCCCCGGCCTTTGCCGGAATCGTCGCCATCCTGAACCAGGCCACGCCCGCGGGTGGATTGAGCAACATCAATCCGACTCTTTACTCTCTGGCGGTATCGAAGCCGACTGCCTTCCACGACATCACCACCGGGAACAACATCGTGCCCTGTACCTCAGGTTCGCCCAACTGCCCGGCCAGCGCTCCGTTGCAGATCGGTTTCAGCGCGGGCACGGGCTACGATCTGGTGACCGGACTGGGCACCGTTGATGCCAATGTGCTGGTCACTTCATGGCCGGGCTTTGTCTCCGCGCCGGATTTTTCGGTGGGAGGTACTCCAATCACGGTTTCGGCTCCGGGTCAGTCGGGTACTTCCACGATTACGGTTTCAATGACTAACGGCTTCAGCGGCACCGTCACTTTGACTTGCGTAGCTGGAAGTTTGCCGGTTGGAGCTAGCTGTAACTTTTCCCCCGGTTCGCTGACCACGTCCGGAACCTCCACGTTGACCGTCACCACGAATTCGAACACCCCGGTTGCGACCTCCAACATCACGGTGACCGGAACCTCCGGGGCAGTTACTCACAATACGAGTGTCAGCTTGACTTTGTCCGCGCCCGATTTCACGATCACAGCCGGGCCGGCTACTCCTGCCACGGTTGCGGCCGGGGGATCGTCTACTTCCACCATCACCATCGCGCCCACGGGAGGCTTCAGCGGTGCGGTGACGCTGGCCTGCTCCAGCGTGACCGGCGGCGGCACTCCAGCGCCCGCTTGCGGATTCAGTTTGACGTCCGTGGCCAACGCTTCCGGCACCTCCACTCTGACCCTCAGCACCTCGGCAGGCCATACCATCTCGGGCGCTTTGAGGCCCAGTTCAGGCCCGGGCTTCGGTTGGCTGACCGCCAGTACCAGCGCATGCTTCGTAGGTATATTTTTCCTGGGTGTGCCAGCCCGCAGGCGTCGCCGGGTGGCCGGACTTGGAGTCATGTTGCTGGTGTTCTTCGCCGCGGGAGTGGGTTGCGGTGGAGGCAGCAGCAACAGCGGCGGCGGTTCGACCACGAGTGGCGCAACCCCGGCAGGAACTTACTCCATTACAGTTACGGCCACCAGCGGGAGCGTGTCGCACACGCAACTTCTCACGCTCATCGTGCAATAGCGAATGTGGGCGCGAGCGTCCTGGCTCGCGCAGCGTCATCATGAACGCTTCCGCACCAGCGAGATGCTCGCGCCTACATCTTGAAATCGGCCGCTAAACTTTTTCTCCGGGATTGCCGATAGAGTGGACGTGACCGCTCCCGCACCCGCACCCGATCCTAAAGTGGCCAAGGCTGTCCCTGGGCCTGGCCTGCGTTTTGTTGCTCGCCAGCCGATCCTCACCAAGGACGAAAAAGTCTTCGGCTATGAACTGCTGTTTCGTGACGGCATCGAAGACTATTTCTGCGCCAAGGATCCCGAAGCCGCCTCGAAAATCATGCTCGACAGTTCGCTGATCATGGGGCTCGATGTCCTGTGCAACGGCGGACGCGCCTTCGTCAACTGCACTCGCGACATGCTGCTGAAGGACTACGTAACTCTGCTGCCTTCGAGCCAGACTGTGGTTGAGATTCTGGAAAGCGTCGAACCCGATGACCTGGTCATGGCCGCCTGCCAGCGTCTGAAAGAAGGCGGATACATGATCGCGCTCGATGACTTCGGGGTGGACGATCCGCGGCAGTCGCTGACTGATATCGCCGACATCATCAAGGTCGATGTCCGTAGCACGTCAGAGGCGGAGCGCGCCGCATTGGTCAAGCGTTACGGGCCCTGGCGTTGCCGCATGCTGGCCGAGAAAGTGGAAACCCGCGAAGAATTCATGGCCGCCAAGAAGGCCGGCTTCGCCTACTTTCAGGGGTATTTCTTTCGCCGGCCGGAGACCGTGAAGACCCACGCCGTCCCCGCCAACCAGCTCAGCTACATCAAGATGCTGCAGGTGGTTTCGAAGCCGGAACTGGAGCCGCGGGAAATCGAGAATGCCATTAAGGGCGAGGCTTCGCTGTGTTACCGCCTGTTGCGCTACATGAACTCCGCCAGCTTCGGTTTCGTGAGCGAGATCCACTCGGTGCGGCACGCTCTCGCGATCCTGGGAGAGCGCGAAGTCCGGCGCTGGGTACGCCTTGTGGTCACGCTGGCCGCGGGACAGAACAAGTCCAGCGACCTCGTGCTCTCCGCCCTGGTGCGCGGCCGCTTCTGTGAGTTGCTCTCGCCCAAAATCAAGCACGGCGAGTCTGACCTGTTTCTGCTGGGTCTACTCTCGCTCATGGATTCCATCCTCGAACTTCCCATGACCGAAGTGCTGGAGAAGGTGCCACTCGATCAGGAGACCAAAGCCGTGCTGCTGGGTGGAACCAGCCACCTGCGTCCCCTCTACCAGCTCATGTTGGCGCAGGAATCAGGGGACTGGCAGGGCACGGCTGAACTCAGCCGGTCGCTCAAACTGCCCGAAAGCGAAGTCTCGGAGACGTACTGGCAGGCCATGCAGTGGGCGCGGGAAATGAGCGGCGGCGCATCCGGTAAATAAAATATCCAGCAGTCCTTCTTCCGCAATCCCAGCTCGCCGTCGTTACCATTGTGCAAAACCGGCTGACTTGGGACTTGCGCTTCCTCGCCTGAGAGCGGTAACATCATCCTGTTTCCAGTGGCCATGCTCTCTAGCTGGCCCTCCGCGCCCCCTGGCTCCAGACGCCATACACGGATTAAAGACATTCAAGCGTGAGTTCCAGCCGCACGGGGTTTTTCGGCACATGCTCCATGTATGTGCGCGAAGCGAGGTTTTACCAGAAAGCGGTTATTAATCAGCAAAATCGAGTGCGCCCTTCGGGCGGACTGAACGTAACGATAAAAACGAGAACAATATGAATGCAGGACCCGGACACCCCTCCGGCGGTGGTGGAGGGAGAAGCAAGCGGCGACGTGGGCGTCGTCCGCCTAACCGTGGTGGAGCGCCCAACGGACGCGACCGCCAGCAACACAGCGGCATCTACAGCGCACCCATGGACCACAGCTACCGCGCCACCTTGGGCGGAAACAACGGGTCGAGACCTGGGCGGATGCGTCCCGGATTCGCTCCCGCTTACGCTCCCCTGGAGCCCGAGCCGCTGCCTCAGGGCGATAACGGGAATTCCCGCATCTTCGCGTTCGTCGACGACCTCTTCTTCCAGGCCAAGATCCAGGAAACGGCGCGCAAGCTGAATGTAAAAGTCGAGTTCGTGAAGACGGAAAAAGACCTGCTCGATCACATGAAGCAGAATGGCGAAGAGAAGCCTTCCCTGATCATCTTCGACATGAACAACGCCAACGCCAAGCCCCTGACCCTGATTCCCAAACTCAAGACCAAATTGAAGAAGGGCACGTCGATCATCGGCTTTCTGTCGCATGTGCAGGGAGATTTAAAGATGAAGGCGCACGAAGTGGGATGCGACATGGTGTTGCCGCGCTCGGCCTTCTCGCAGAACCTGCCTCAACTACTGCGCCGTCACGGCGCCCCGGAACCGGCAGAAGAAACTCGGCCCATGTAGGATGTGGGCGCGAGACGCTCGCTCCCACACTGTTCTCTTTGCGATCTTTGCGCGGTCTTCTTTGCGGCCTTTGCGGTAAAGGCTTTTGCCTCACTTCCGGCGAGATCAAGGTCTCTACCGCAAAGACCGCAAAGTAAAAACCGCAATGGCCGCGAAGTTAAAAATCCTATCCCGGCGGCCACTTCAAATTCCTTCCACCCAGCAGATGGACGTGCAGATGAAACACTGACTGGCCTGCTCCCGGCCCCACGTTCAACACCGTGCGGTACCCACTTTCGATGCCGCGCTCCCGGGCCAGGCGCGCCGCCGCCAAGTGGCAGAGGCCCACGATCTCCGCGTCCTCGCCGGACGCCTCCTTCAAGCCGGCAATGTGTTTCTTGGGAACCACCAGCACGTGCGTCGGCGCCTGTGGATTGATGTCTTCGAAGGCGAAGGTGTGGTCGTCTTCGTAAACCTTCTTGGCGGGAATCTCACCCGCAATTATGCGGCAGAACAAGCAGTCTTTCATAGGAGTCCCCAAAGGACCGATCTTAGATTGCAGATTCCAGATCGCAGATTCGCATGCTACCGGAATCCCAGTCAAAATGGATTTTCTTTGCGCCCTTTGCGGCTCCTTTGCGTCCTTTGCGGTTCAAAGCTCTCGCCGGCAAAGCTAGAAAAAAGCCGCCCCCTGCCGAATTTCCGGCACTTCCCCCTCGAGCTTTTGTGGAAAAAGAGGAAAAACTTTTCCCAAATTGCCCTTCGCAGGGCAAATGCTTTCCCATTACGAAAGGGCGGTAATCAATCCAAAGTATTTCAATAAACCATTCACTTTCATCAGGTTACACATTTGATTCGTGGATGGTAACAATTCGATTTTTTAATGTACGCTGACCTCTAAGTCCCTTACTATCGTAAGGATTACAAGCGCTCGCCGGAGTTTTGTGCAGACTTGGCAGGCCTCGTGCATCAAATCAGACAATCCGAACCGGGGATGGGGAACTTATCAGTGATTTCCAGGAAACGCTTTGCGGTAGCAGGTTTATTGGTCGCATTCATTCTGACGGTCCTGCCTGAGTTTGGGATGGGAGCCACGGTCAGCACCCGTTCCTTGACCGGAACCAAATCCAAGTCACGAAGAGTAACTGAGACTCCGCGGGTCCGCAGGCGTATGTCCCGGATGTCGCGCAGCCGCGCCCGTACCATCCGCACCGCCACTACCCGCCGTCGCCGCCGCTACCACGAGCGCTTCACCGCCAAATCGTTCGTGAACGATACCTTCGACAGCGATGTCACCACGGGTGAGGATCCGGTTGTCCGCCAGGCCGCCCTCGACGCTCTGGGCAACATGAACGGCACCGTGCTGGCCATCGAGCCGACCAGTGGCCGGGTGTTGGCCATGGTGAACCAGAAGCTGGCGCTTTCGAGCGGTGCGCAACCCTGCTCGACCATCAAGCTTTCCGTCGCGCTGGCCGCCTTGAGCGAAGACCTGATCACCAAAGACACCCAGATCGCCCTGGGACGCCGCAGCCGCATGAATCTCACCACCGCCCTGGCGCACTCCAACAACGCCTACTTCGAGGCCCTGGGACGCAGATTGGGATTCGAAAAAGTCAGCTTCTACGCCCACCAGTTTGGCCTGGGTGAAATGGCCGGATACAACATTGAAGGCGAACACATGGGCTCATATCCGCAGCAGGAGATTTCGTCCAAGCTGGGCGGAGTCGGCAAGATGTGCTCCTTCGGAGAAGGCATTTCCATGACGCCGCTGCAGTTGGGCGCCATGGTCGCCGCCATCGCCAACGGCGGCACTCTCTACTACCTGCAGCACCCCACTTCGCCGGAAGAAGTGGCTGACTTCGAACCGCGCGTGAAGCGCCACCTCGACATCGCTCCGCTGATCCCCGAGATTTCAGACGGTATGGCTGGAGCGGTCAGCTATGGCACGGCGCGCAGCGTCCGGGTCAACTTCAACGAAGAAGAGATTCTGGGAAAAACCGGTACCTGCTCCAAGGCCGGCACCCGCTACGGATGGTTTGCTTCCTACGCCAAGACTGATGTCGGACGTATCGTGGTCGTGGTTTTCCTGCAAGGCGGCCGCCCCACCTTCGGACCGAAGGCAGCGGAAATTTCCGGACAGATGTATCGCAACCTGTACGACCACGCCTTCTTCGTCGCCCATCCCACGCTACCCACGGACACAGCGAACGTGAAGCCGGTGGTGAGCACGCAGCAGTAAGCTTTCAGCTGTCAGCTTTCAGCCATCAGAAAAGGCCTCTCGCGAGAGAGGCCTTTTTAGTTGCCGTTCCCTAAAACAAAACCGCCCAGCCTCCCGGCTGGGCGTTGCTGACAACTGAGAACTGACGACTATCTTCCCGCCTTCCTCTCGTCCTTCTCCACCACGCCGTCCTTGATGTAGATCACGCGGTGCGCGTATTCGGCGATGTCGTGTTCGTGGGTGACCAGGACAATGGTGTTGCCATTGGCTTGCAGGCGATCGAGCAGGGCCATGATTTCGTTGCCGGTCTGGGAATCGAGGTTGCCGGTGGGCTCGTCGGCCAGGATGATGGACGGGCTATTGACCAGGGCGCGGGCGATGGCGACTCTCTGCCGCTGTCCGCCGGAGAGTTCGTTGGGCTTGTGCATCATGCGGGATTCCATGCCCACCGATGCCAGCGCGTCTTTGGCGCGCTGCACGCGCTCTTCGCCGGGGACGCCGGCGTAGATCAGCGGCAGTTCGACGTTGTGCAGCGCGGTGGCGCGGGCCAGCAGGTTGAAGGTCTGGAAGACGAATCCGATTTCTTTATTGCGAATGCGCGCCAGCTCGTCGTCGTCCAGTTCGCTGACCAGCTGGCTGTTCAGCCAGTAGTGGCCTTTGCTGGGCGTATCCAGGCAGCCGATGAGGTTCATCAGCGTGGACTTGCCCGAGCCGGAGGGGCCCATGATGGCGACGTACTCACTGCGCTGAATGCGCAGGTTGACCCCGCGCAGCGCGTGCACCTGTTGCTCCGAGCCCATGTCGTAGGTCTTCCACAGGTCCTCGGTGCAGATCATGCACGATTCGGGCGGCGCTGACACCACGGGCTGCGCAATGTTGATGACCTCTGCAGTTGCCATTTTTTTCTCCTGGTCTCGGGACACCCTTGCCCGCTCCGATCTTCGGTGCTGCGATGCAGTCTGCTATTGGACGGCCAACTGGGCCGGTGGTTAGTACCGGACATCGGCCGTCAGACTTCGGACTTCGGCCAATCCATGACGCCCTCCGTCCGAGGTCTGACGCCCGACGTCCGCCGTGCTAGCTCTCGTCTTCTTTCTTTGGCGCCGTGTTATCTATTTTTACGCTAGTTCCCGGCCGCAACGTGCGCAGCACTTTGTAACTCCCGGTAACGATTTCGTCACCCGGCTTCAACCCGTTCAGGACCTCGATCTCGGTGGTTCCGGTGATCCCTGTCTGCAAGGGCAGGAATTCTGCTTTGCGATCGCGAATGATGAAAACGCCCTGCACTTCTTCCTTGTCGGCATTGGTCTGGTTAGATGCATCGGTTCGGGGCGCAGCGGCCTGCACTGCTCCGCTTTCGCTGGTTCCCGCCTTCAAATCCGCGCGCGTGCGAACGGTCAGAGCCTGGATCGGAATGGCCAGGACATTGCTGCGAGTCGCGGTAGTTATTTTGGCAGTCGCGGAAAGTCCGGGCCGCAGGTTTTCCGGAGGGTCTTGCAGCGTGACCACGACCTTGAAATCCTTCGCTTCCTGGCTGGCGGAAGTCTGTTGCGAGGTCGAGACTCCGGTCGAGCGCACGATGGCGTTGTTGCCGATCTCGCTCACGATCGCCTTGAAAGTTTTCCTGGGGATGGCGTCAATGGTGACTTCGGCGGGTTGACCCAGGCGCACATTGACGATGTCGGTTTCGTCCACCTTGACCTCGGCCGTGATGACCGACATATCCGCCAGCGTCATGAGGGTGCTGCCCGGGGAATTCTGGATGCCGATGACCACGGTCTCGCCTTCGCGCACCGGCAGGTTCGTAATCATGCCGTCATAGGGAGCGGCGTAAGTAGTCTTTTTCAGGACATCGGCGGCGTGAGTCAGATTGGCAGCGTTTTGCGCGATGTGGCGATCGGCGGAATCTTTCTGTGCTTTGGCTTGAGCCACACGCGCCTGGGCCTGCGCCAGACCGGCTTGCGCCGTCTGCCATGCTGCCTTCTGGCTGTCGTACTCAGATTTCGCGACCAGCGCGTCTTTATACAAACCCTGGGCGCGAGTCCAATCGAGCTGGGCGCGCTCGTAATCCGATTGTGCGCGATTCAAATCTGCTGCCGAAGTATTCAAGGCCGCGTCCGCGGCAATGGCATCGGTGCGGGCAGCCTCGAGCCCAGCCTGCGTGGCATTCACATCCGCCGAGGACTGCACGTTTTCCAGTTGCGCCAGCAATTGGCCCTTTTTGACTCGGTCGCCTTCCTTGACATAAAGGCGGGTAATTTTGCCGAAGGCGTTTGCGCCGATGTTGACGTAGGTCTTCGGCTTGACCTCGCCGGATGCGCTGACAATCGAAGCCAGGTCCTGCCGCTCCGCTTTACCAGTCTGGATCGTGACCACACCCTTGCTGCTCTGGTGGACCACAATGCCCGCAATCGCCAATGCTGCGATGGCGGCTCCGACGCCGATCAGTATTTTCTTTCCTCTGCTCATTGTGCCTTGTCACGCCCACGTTGCCGGCATTTCCGCAGTTGCGCCTGCGGATATCCTGACAGGCGCTCCGCTGCCCCAGGATTGGCGCTGGTTTTATACCCTGATTCTCGGCGTAACTGGGCACACGCCATCAGGTACGCTTATACGGGCTCAAAAGTTCCTGCGGGATCAACACCGTGCGGGTGCGGACTTCGGACCAGCCAGAAGATCGGCAAAGTCAATTTCGTGAACCAGCCATCTTTTGACCCCAAGCCTTGAAAATGACCCCAAGCCTTGAAAACAGGGCTATTGATAACAAGACGATTATATCCGGAGCGCGCCCCGGAGCTATGCCAGAAACGGTCCTGGGGTGTGAATTGTGACATAGCGGCTGGAAGGCCGGCCAGAGGCTGATTTTACAATCTTTACAATTGGTTAGAGGGGACTAACGGCCCTTGCCTTGGCCCGTCTAAAGTCATAGAATAGCTTCCCAAGCGCATGCAGTAAGGAGTGCCCCCAATGTCCCGGGTAGCTTTGTGGAAACGCCTCTTCTCGGTTCTGGTTTTACCGGTATTCATTCTAGCCGTGGTCTCGTTTGCCGGCGCACAGGATAGCAAGTCAGACGCCACTGCACCATCCACCGAAGCAACACCTTCCGATGGGACTACCTCAGACAAAGCCTCAGAAAAAGCCACTGATAAGGCCAGTCCGGACGCCGATCCTCTCAAGCGTCCTCTCACCGAGAAGCAGAAGAAGTCGAATTCCAAGTCGCTGAAGATCGAATTAAGCAAGACCTATAAGAAGTGGCTTGACGAAGACGTGCGTTGGATCATTACCGACGAAGAGCAGAAAGCCTTCAAGCTGCTCTCCAACGACGAAGAGCGCGACCAGTTCATCGAAGCCTTCTGGCAACGCCGCGACCCCACGCCGGACACCATCGAGAACGAATTTAAAGAAGAGCACTACCGCCGCATGGCCTACGCCAACGAACACTTTGCCGCCGGCATCCCCGGCTGGAAGAGCGATCGCGGCCGAATTTATATTATGTATGGACCGGCGGATGAGATTGAGTCGCATCCTTCGGGCGGAACTTACGAGCGGCCCATGGACGAAGGCGGCGGCAGCACTTCGACCTACCCGTTTGAGGACTGGCGCTATCGCTACCTGGAAGATATCGGACAGGAAATCATCATCGAGTTCGTGGACACCTGCATGTGCGGCGACTACCACATGACCATGGACCGGTCGGAGAAAGACGCGCTGCTTTATACGCCCGGCGCGGGACTGACGATGTACGAGCAGATGGGCATGGCGAGCAAAGCCGACCGTTTCACCGGCGGCGGTCTGGAGCGGTTGGGAACGGGTCCGTTCAGCAACAATCAGCAGACCAAGCAGTTTGACCGCCTGGAGCAATTCTACAAGCTGCAAAAACCGCCCGCGGTGAAGTTCAAGGACCTGGAAGAAGTGGTCAGTCACAAGATCAGCGTGAACCTGATGCCGTTCGATGTTCGCACTGACTTTGTGCGCGTGACCAGCGACACGGTGCTGGTGCCGATCACGATCCAGGTGAAGAATCGCGACATCACTTTCGTCAACAAAGATGGCGTGCAACGCGGGACGGTAAATATTTTTGGCCGCGTGACCACGCTCACCGGCAAGATCGTCCAGACTTTCGAGGACACGGTGCAGGTGGATGTGCCGGCGGAGTTGTTGCCCAAGGTCACGGAAAATTCGTCGGTGTACGGGAAGGCGCTGCCGCTGCGGCCCAACCTGTATCGCATCGACGTCGCGGTAAAAGATGTGAACGGGGACCGCTCCGGTTTGTGGAGCAGCCGGCTGGCCGTGCCCACGTATGATGACGACCGTTTGTCGTCTTCGTCGCTGATGGTGGCGGATACCATGGCGCCGGTTTCGACGAAAGAGATCGGTACGGGAATGTTTGTCATCGGCAACACCAAGGTTCGTCCGCGGGTGGCGCCTGCAAATGGCAAGCCGGTGCCTTTCAAGCGCGATCAGAAGGTTTATTTCTGGATGCAGGTTTACAATCTGGGCGTGGATGACAAAACCCACAAGCCCTCGGCCACGGTGGAGTACAACGTCATCAACGCGGCCACCAACAAGGCAGTGATCCATACCGTGGAGACCACGGACCAGATGGGCAATATCGGCGACCAGGTGACCCTGGAAAAACCTCTCTCGGCCGCCAGTCTCGATCCCGGGATCTATCGCATTCAAATCAAGGTGAACGATAATATTTCCAAGCAGACGGTGGATCCGTCGGCAACTTTTGCCGTCGAATAATCCTTAAAGCTTGGTCTTCTGCGAGGTGGTTGGAGTGGTGCTGGGCAGACTCGGGTTCAAGCTCGGGTTGTTGGGGGTTGCGTTGGCGCTGCCTGCGCTGGCGGCTGATCGCCCCGGTTCCGGCTCTATTTCAGGCTACGTCCGCAGCGCCGCCGGCGTACCGCAGATGGGCGCCCTGGTGGAAGTGCTGGGCTCGGCGGCCCACAACCTGAAGGTCTTCACCGACGAAAATGGTTTCTACTCGGCCAGCGGTCTCCTGCCTGGCGTTTACAACGTAAAAGCGTACTCCCCGTCATTTCTCCCCGCGTTGCGTGAACGGGTAGGGCTTCGTCCCGGCAGCAGCGTGATGGTGAACCTCAAGCTCAGCGGATTGTTCGATGCAGTCCAAATGCCCGCGCTTGCGTGGCCCCGCCGACGATGATGACTGGAAGTGGGTGCTGCGTTCCGCTTCGAATCGTCCCATCCTGCGAATGCTGGAAGACGGCACTTTGGCGGCGGCAGCGGAATCGGGCGCTGACAAGAGCGCCGGTGATAAGAGTGACAAGCATGATCTGAAGGGCACGCTGTCGTTCGTGGCTGGCTCCGCCTCCGGCGGCTTTGGCACCACTTCCGACATGAACACCGGGTTTTCCGTGGAGAGGTCGCTCTTCTCTTCCGGAACGGTGGCCCTGGAGGGGAATGTTGGTTACAACGGAGGTTCGCCGAACACGGTTCTGCGCGCTTCCTATAGCCATGTGCAGGCCAATGGTTCGAAGCCGGAGATGGCGTTTACCATGCGCCGTCTGGCGGCGCCTGGGATCAGCGGCTATGGTACGGCGCTGCAGGCCCTGGCGCTCTCCGCATCGGATGGATTCACCCTCGGCGACATTCTGGAGCTGCGTTTCGGAAGCGAGTTACAAACTATCCAATTCCTGGGACGGGTGACTGCGTTCCGGCCCTTCGGCTCGGCGGACCTGCACCTCTCGCCCAATACCGTCGTGGAATATCGTTACGCGACCTCGGAGCCTGACAGCCGGGTGGAGAAGGGTTTTGACTCCGCGCCGGCGGACCTGAGCGAATCGAACCCACGAGTCAGCCTGGCGGGTTTCTCGCCGACCCTGGAACGCGCGCATCATCACGAACTTTCGCTCTCCCGCCGCGCGGGCAACACCAACCTTCAAGTCGCCATGTATTCCGATCGCGTGGCGGATCCGGCGTTGATTGGCGTGGGCGATGCTTCCGCCAGCAGCGGAGAAGTGCTGCCCGACCTCTACTCCGAGACTTTTACCTACCGGGGCAAGGAAGCTGGACGCTCACGGCATGCGGATGGTATTGCAGCGCAAGCTGTCCTCTGACCTCACCGCCACCCTGGATTACGGATACGGCGGAGTGCTGGCTCTGAGCAAGTCCGATGTCGCTCTGCAGGATGCGCGCCGTGACAGTTACGTGCGCAACCGTCACACCGCGGCGGCGAAATTCAGCGGCACCATTCCAGGCTCCAAGACACGCTGGATTACTTCCTATCGTTGGATCAGCGGGCAGGCCCTGACGCCGGTGGACATGTTTAATGAGTCGGCCGGGCAGTCCGATCCATATCTGAATATCTTCCTGCGGCAGCCGATTCCCGGCACCGGTTTTCTCCCCTGCCATATGGATGCGGTGATTGATGTCCGCAATCTTCTCGCCCAGGGATATGTTCCCGTCATGGGTCAGGATGGCCGCACGGTTTATCTGGTGCAATCCTCCCGCACGGTTCGCGGCGGCGTGGCATTTACCTTCTAGACTTTCTGCTTCGGACGTCAGACTTCAGGCTTCCTGCCTCGGATCAATTCGCAGAGTTTTGATTTTCAGATCTCAGATTTCAGATTTCAGTTCTCAGTTCTCAGCTTAGTGCGCTTCAGGGCACGAGCTTTGCCTATTCCGCAGGACAAATGCTGTAGAGCAGGGTTATAATCGCGGCGATTTTCACGAGACAGGCTCAACAAATGTTGCACGTTTCGCTGCGCGGCCGTTTCCGCGTGCAGTATAAGGAGAGCTTCTTATGCGGGTCCGGATTCTTGTCGCTTGCGTCCTTCTAGCCTCTTCCTCCCTGGTCGCCCAAACCTTCCGTGGCACCATCCTGGGAACCGTGACCGACGCTTCAGGCGCGGTCGTTTCCGGAGCCAACATTCTGGTTAAGAACGTCAACACCGGGCTGGAGCGCAGCACGCAGACCAGCGCCGACGGCAGTTACGCCGTGCCCGAATTGCCCCTTGGATCTTACACGGTGACCATCTCGCAAACCGGGTTCCAGACCTCGGTAACCAGCAACGTGGTGGTCGACGTAGCCACCGAACGCCGGGTAGATGCGCAGTTGAAGACAGGACAGGTCAGTGAGCGCGTCGAGGTATCGGGCGAAGACTTGTCACAGGTGAATACCACATCGGCGGAGTTGGGCGGCACGATCACTTCGGACACGATTGAAAACCTGCCCGTTAACGGCCGCGACTATACCAAGCTGATTTATCTGAACCCCGGAGTCTCCGGTTCTCCGGACCAGATTTCCGACTCGCCGGGATCGTTCGGAACGTTTTCCATGAACGGTTCGCGGGGCCGCGCCAACAACTTCCTGCTCGATGGCACGGACATGAACGACGGCTTCCGCAACGATCCGGCGATCAATGAAGCGGGCGTTTTCGGCGACCCAGCAACCATTCTTCCTATCGATGCGGTAGCCGAGTTGCGGGTGCTATCAAACTACGAAGCGGAGTACGGCCGGAATAGTGGCGCGGTGGTAAATATCGTCACTAAGAGCGGGACAAACAAGCTACACGGATCCGCTCTCGAATATAACCGCACCAGTTCGGTGGGAGGAGCGCGCAACTTCTTTAATACGGAGGGAGCGCAGGACCCCTTTCACAACAACCAGTTTGGCGGTTCTTTGGGTGGACCGATCGTGAAGGACCAGACCTTTTTCTATGTGGACTACGAAGGGCAGCGCGAATCAGGGGCACAATCGGGGACGAGTTGCGTGCCCGACCCACGGCAAATTGCTGCCGATCAAACTGCGATCGGGACGACTAATCCCGTCATCGCAAATCTGCTGGCGCGTCATCCGTACCCAACCCCGAATATTCCAGTGGCCTACGATCCAACCGATCCTGGCTTCGAAACGGGCTGCCCGGCGGGAAACAACCTGGCTATCTCCACGCGATTCAAGAACCGTGTGGATAGCTTCATCGGGAAGATCGATCACAATTTCAACGCCAACAATCTGCTGACCGGCCGCTACTACTTCGGCGACAGCGACCAGAGCTTCCCCTTTGCCCAACTGGCGGGTGGCCTGCTGCCCGGTTTTAACACGGTAACCCCCACCCGGGTGCAACTGGTGGCGCTTTCCTACGTCAAAGTCGTTAACTCCAATCAGGTAAATGAGGCTCGCCTGGGCTGGAATCGCTTTAAGGAGGGTTTCTTTCCCGAGGATAGCAACTTCAATCCTTCGTCAATCGGGTTCAATACCGGGGTTACGTCGACCTTTGACTTTGGTCTGCCGAAAATTTCTCTGGCAAGCTTTTCGGTCATCGGGGCCACCAACTCGGTGCCGCGCTCGAGGGTGGATTCCAACTGGCACTTTGTTGACAACTACTCGATGAAGGTCGGCCGCCATGATGTGAAATTCGGGTACGAGTTCCGGCGCACTACAATCCAGTTGATCCAGGACAACACCTTCCGCGGAAAGATGACCTTCCCCGACCTTACTTCCTTCCTCGAAGGTTTGCCCGACAGCGGAAAACAGATCGAGGGGCCCTCGCGGCGCCATTCCTTCGAAAACAGCCACGGTTTTTATCTTCAGGACAGCTTTCGCTTGACGTCCTCGCCTGACCCTGAACTATGGCGTACGCTGGGACTACTTTGGCGTGGTCGGGGAGAAGGACGGCCTCTTCAATCGCATTGAAACCACGGGTGGAGGCGTTACGGTACCCACCGGCCAACTGTACGACAAGGATTTCAACAATTTTGCTCCTCGCTTCGGTTTTTCCTATGACCTGACCGGCAAAGGCCGGACGGTGGTTCGCGGCGGCTGGGGCCTGTTCTACGATGCCTTCGCGCAGGACATCTTCCTGGGCCATGCCCCTTATAACTGCGCGTATTGTCCCGGACCCGCGCTCACGGGAAATGGTCCAGCTGCGATTGGCTCGGCGGGACTTGCCGGTGGAGCGCTTGACCCGAACCTTGCCGGTGTTTACCGGATTCTCGCCCTTGAGCGACTTTTTCACGACTGATCCGAAATTGCGCACTCCGTACACCCAGAACTTTAACGTCAATCTGCAGCAGCAACTCGGCACGCGGGCGGTTGTCCAGGTTGGCTACGTAGGCGCGAGGGGAACCAAGTTGTTCCGCTTCCGCGACATCAACCAGCCCAGCCAGTCACAGATCACGGCCTTCGACTCGGGCCCGCAGTGTGTTGGGTTTACCTTTCCCAATTGTCCGATTGGCGGCTATGATGGTCCCGACGGTATAAATTTCAATGTGCCGCGCACCGTTTTCCCTAATTTCTTCTTTGTCAATCAGTCCGAGTCTACGGCGAATTCCGCATACCACGCATTGCAAACCAGCCTGCGCATGAACAGTTGGCACGGGCTTAACTCAGGCGTGAATTTCGTGTGGTCGCACTCGATTGACGATGCCAGCGACAGCGAAGATTTCATTCCGAACGTGGCCCAGCCGAATAACAGTTTGGCGCCGAGCCTGGAGCGCGGCAACTCGAACTTCGACATCCGCCGCCGTTTTACCTGGAACTTCAGCTACGAATTCCCCAAAATGAGCGGAAGCTGGTCGAGAGTGAGAAATGGTTGGGGTTTCGACGGCGTTCTGAATCTTCAGGATGGCCAGCCCTACCAGCTCAACTATAACTTCGAGGGTGACTACTCAGGATCCGGCGAAGGCTTTGACCGGCCGGATGTGGTGGGCCCGATTCGCTACGGCAGCGGCGCCTTCGGGGTTGATCTCTCATCATTCCAGGTGCCGTGCACATTCGGCAACACAACCGCGACGTCGGGCTCGGGGGACAGCCAGTGCCTGGCTGGCACCCGCCACTTCGGAGACCTGGGACGCAACTCGCTGCGTGCTCCGGATTTCAACGAGTTCAATTTCTCCATCTCCAAGAACACCCCGATTACCGAGCGCGTAAATCTGCAGATTCGGGCTGAGTTTTTCAACCTGTTCAACCATCCCAACTTCTCCAATCCAAATTTGCCCAACTTCATTACCGACCCCGCGAACAATGGACTGGATGCGGCGGGCCGCGGCATCGGCCTGTTGCCGCTTACGGCGACCGGCGACGTGGGCATCGGTAACCCGTTCCTGGGCGGCGGCGGCCCGCGCGGCGTGCAGTTCGCGGCCAAGATTACTTTCTGATCAAGAAGCTCGAGACTCGACACGGCTCCTCCAAATTCGGAGGGGCCGTTTCTTTCCCAGCCTGGCTTCTGCCACGGCGTCATCCTGAGGGACTTCAGTCCCGATGGATCTCGCGCGCAGCGGTTCCTCGCCCGCCCCGTCGTTCATGAACGCTCCACGCAAGATGCTTCGCAAGCTCAGCATGACGCCAGAACTGCGTGGTCAGGCGGGCTTCGTATGGCTCAATCGAGAACCACCTCAGGGACTTTTTAGGCATTCCATTGCGTGCTAGTTTCTGCAGTTGACCTAAATCTGATGGCTGGAATCTCGATGCGCCGCGTCCATTGGCTTCGTCTCGTAATCTGCCTGCTGCTCGTCCCCGCATCTTTTGCTCACCACATTAAGCCGAGCGCAGCGAAGACGATGCCCGTCACCACGTCTTCACCCAAGGCACGCGAGTTGTATGAACGTGCCCTCACCGACTACGAGAACCTCTACCTGGAGCGGGCGAACGTGGGCTTTCGGGCTGCCACTCAGGCCGATCCTGATTTTGCCCTGGCCTATGTCTACCTTGCCTACAACAGCAGCGATCCCGCGGAAGCGAATGCGGCCAGGGAAAAGGCCAAGCTGCTGGCTCCCAAAGCCTCGCCCGGAGAACGCCTCCTGATCCAATGGATCACGGGCGCCAAGGAAAATAATTTCCTGGTTGCGATCTCCGCCATGAACGACATGCTGGAGATGTTTCCCAAAGACAAGCGCCTCGCCTACCAGGCTGCCAACTGGATGATGGGACAGAATAGCTATGAACAGGCGCTGAAATCGCTGGAGCGGGCGCTGGCGATCGACAAGAACTACGCCCCTGCGCTGAACGATCTGGCCTACTGCTACGCCTACAGCCGCGAATATCCCAAAGCTTTCGAAGCCATGGAGCGCTACGTGGCCGCGCTTCCTAAGTTGCCCAATCCCCAGGATTCGTATGCTGAAATCCTGCGCATGTCGGGCAACTTCGAGGGTGCGCTGGAACACTACCGGGCAGCGTTGAAGATTGATCCTGACTTCGACTACTCCCAACTCGGACTGGGAGACACCTATGCGTTGATGGGCGAGCAGGCGCAGGCGCGGGTGGAGTACGACAAGGCCATCCAGCAGGCGCATACGGAATCGGACCGCCTGTCTTACTCGTTGCAGAAGGCCACCACCTGGGCGCGTGAAGGCAATTTTGCCGAAGCCGACAAAGCCTTTGCCGCGGTGGCGGAGAAAGCCCACGCCGGGCAGTTCGACCTGGTGGAAGCGCAAGCCCATCGCATGATGAGTCTCTACCAGACCGACGATGCGGAGGCGCTGAAGCACCTGGCCGCGGCCGAAGAGGCGCTGAACCACCCATCCTCCAGCATGGCGCAATCCGATCGTGAAGATGAGCGGGCCAGGGTCTTGCGCTACCGGGCGGTCCGCGCCGATCATGCCGGCAATCACGAACTGGCCAGCCAGACCTTGCAGCAATTGGAGACCATGGGGAACGGCTCCCGCAGCGCCGCGATTCAGGGTTCATACCACGGCGCGGCCGGCGCTTTGCTCATGAGCCAGCAGAAGCTTCCGGAAGCGATTGCCCACCTGGAAGAAGATGAGGACAATCCTTATTCGCTGCAGCTTTTGTCACAGGCCTACGCCACCACCGGCGCCGGCGACAAGCGGCATGAAGTTGAAGTCAAGCTGCGGGCCACGAACGCGGCCACCATGGAACAGGCGTTGGTCGTCCCGGCAGTTCGCTCGCGGCGGCCGGATGGCGGATAAGAATTCGCTTTTCCCTTCTTTGCGCTAATCGCTCTTCGGATCTTTCAGAATTGGCCATCGCCAAGCCTTGGTTGTGGTACCCTCCGATTCTCATGACGGACAGCAAACATGAACGCCGCTCCGGCAAGCGACTGCCGGCGCAGGTGCCAGTCTCGATCAAGTCCGACCCTGGGACGGCAAAAGTCAGCGGCGTTACTCGTGACTTGAGCAGCGGCGGGATCTTTCTTTATACCGACTCCAAAATAGTTGCCGGGAGCGAATTAGAAATGGTCCTGATTCTGCCGCCCGAACTTACTCACGGAGAAAAGCAGTGGGTTTGCTGCCGGGCGTCGGTGGTGAGAGTAGAGGACAACGAAAAGGGCGGAGATTATGGCGTCGCCGCCAGCATCCACAGCATCGAGGTCCTGCCGGAAATCCCCAGCTAAGTGGTTGAGCGGTTTGAAGTTGCACCATCTGCGGTGCAGTGCCCGGGTGGCAGCGCCGGGGCACGGCGCAACTCGCCTGTCTAAGAAAATCCCAGAAAATATGGAGTTTTTAATGGCGTATGCATCAATTTTGGTGCAATAATGCAGGCCCTTGAATTGCTCTGGTTCAAGGAAATCCCTGATTCAGTCGATGCAGATAGAGAATTTGCTGACGCCTGCAATTCTGATCTGGACTGACGATTCTCGAGAAACTCAGGTGACCGTATGTGGATTGAAAAGTTGTTTGCCGGCGTGTTGCGGGTGCTGACTCCGCTGGGCTCGCGTTACATCCGGCCTTCATTGGCGCAGCGCATTTATCTGTTGTGGGTCTTCCGTCACTTTCAAGTCCTGCCCCTGCAGGTGTTGACGCCCCGGCAACGCCGGTTGATTGACGCGCTTTGCGTGGAGCCCCACTTCGTATCGCTCACGGACGCCGACGGTTTGGAGGCTCCGATCCTCGGAACTCTGGAACGCCGCCCGCCCGTTGCTTCACCCCGCCGCTCCGGCAACCGGATGGCGGACGCGGTGTCGCCGTTCAGCTCCGACCTGTACAACGCCGAGCGCCATTCGTAAGAAAATTCTCAAGCCTTCGAGTGCCGGAGAATGCAGTTCTTGCAAACTCTGGCACTGCTGCGCCGGCGTTGGTGCCTCTCGAAGTCCCTGTG
Organism: Terriglobia bacterium; assembly: GCA_963698825.1. GTDB lineage: Bacteria > Acidobacteriota > Terriglobia > Terriglobales > Acidobacteriaceae > JAIQFF01. The sequence goes on from CAVOSG010000013.1 coordinate 282,799, forward strand.
TTATATTCGTTAACGTTCTTTGTGGTGAGCTGATCAAGTGGTTTCCGGCAGGCAGCTTCCCGGCTGCAGCATGAAGCGATCGCCCGCAACCCGCGACAAGATCGGCGGGTCCCCAGGGCTGAAACACAATCCAGAAACGGGCGCGTAGCTCAATTGGCAGAGCAACTGACTCTTAATCAGTAGGTTGAAGGTTCGATTCCTTCCGCGCTCACCAAACCCATCAAGGTTGGGATGATTTCCCGACATGTACTTCTTCCGGAAAGATTGGGCCACAGGCAATGGCTTAGGACCTTCCTAACCAGTCCGTTTCCTGTGGCCGCTCTTGGGGGTTGGATTCGTAACCGCGGCATCCAATCGTGCCGCAAGGGTGTCGAAAAGCGGTGTGGGACCGTTCCATCGCAACCGGTCCACGTCGTCGAAAAGCGAAATGTCGGTCCGGAGCGTCGCCAGAGTCCTAAAAAGCAGTGCACGGTCCAGTTCCCGGGAGAGAGTGCTCGCGAGCGCACTCGCGTTGGCGACATTCACGTGCCACTCGCGATAGTCCTTAGGAATGGATTCGAGATGGACAAACTTGGCGAGAACGGCCGCCGACGATTTCGCACCCCAGCCCGGCAGCCCCGGATAGCCATCGGCTGCATCGCCCACCAGTGCCAGATAATCAGGGATCGATGCCGGCGAGACGCCGAACTTCCGAACCACACCCGCTTCGTCTAAGGTGACGCTGCGTCCGGCGATTCAACTGGACGATGCGCGTGCCGCGGACACATTGGGCGAGGTCCTTGTCCGGCGTGCAGATGATCACGTGTTCGACAAGTGCATCGCGCGCAGCCGCGAACGCCGCCGCAGCGAGAGCATCGTCCGCCTCAAATTCCACCATCGGCCATACCACAACTCCTGCGGCCGACAGGACCTCCTCGAGCAGCGGGAATTGCGTCAACAGATCGGGTTCGATGCCTTCTCCGGTCTTGTAGTCCGGCCACAATTCGTTGCGAAAAGACTCAATGATGTGATCGGTTGCAACGGCAATGTGCGTAGCGCCGCCCTTGATCATCCCCATCACCGACCGGAGGACGCCACGGACTGCCGCGACCTCCCGGCCGTTGACATCCCGCGCGGACGGCAGCGCGTAGTAATGCCGGAACAGTTCGTAAGTACCGTCGACAAGATAGACGTCCAAGACGCAGCTCCAACAGGTAGTGGTGTAATTTGAAAATCCCCAAAGGATTGTCATTCCGAAGCGCGGCGATAAACCTGGCTTCGGAAACGGCTATCGGGGCTCGTGAAGTTTGATGAGATCGTCCAGCTCTTTGAGCCCGAATTTGGATAACTGCACGATGGTAGCTTGGCGGCGATAGACGGGCGGCAAGACATTCCGGGCCTCGTCCTTACTGTCCACGTCGACCACGATCCATGCCTTGTGTACGCCGTCACGACAACCGAAATCAGCGTGCGTCAAGAAATGTGAACCGCTCTCCAGGAGCACTTTGTTGGCGCGCGCGCAGGAAACCACTTCCGACTCGTGTGGAACCTCGATGAGGAACCTAGCCATGTGCGGCAGTCTCCCACGAAGCCGCCGAGAATTCAAGGGACGGGTGGCCCCACTCAAGCCTGCTTCTTGGCTCGCGTGGGGCAGTTCAGAAGTGGACAGAGTCTTCCTGCCGCTCGTTCGTATTGTGAGCTTCTTCTATGCGGACTCGATCTTCGCTGTCTTGCACGTTCGGGAGAAATCACAACAGCAGGTCTATCCGCGGTGATTGCTCCGGTTGGAATGTGAGGCAGTCTGACATCCCCACTCAAGCGAAAAGCGGCTGGTAGCACTGACTGTAATAGTGCGGAGAATATGCTTCATAATTATCCGCATAATATGCGGTTAATAGCTTGCCGTTTGCGGCGAATAGGGGCTATAATATCCGCAAATTATGCGGAGAATGTACATCCATGAACTAGCCGACTGGCCCCATTTTCGATGGAACAATGAGGCTCTCGCCAGGCGTCTGCCTGAGGTCCGTCACCGCCAGGGGCTGCTCGTCGGCCATATGGGGGCTCTGGGATTCAATCTCCGCCAAGAAGCGGTATTGCAGACCTTGACCACCGATGTGCTCAAGAGCAGCGAGATCGAAGGTGAAAAGCTCGACGCCGAACAAGTGAGATCCTCCATTGCCCGGCGACTGGGGATGGATATCGGCGCGCTCAAGCCCGCAGATCGGGACGTCGAAGGGGTTGTCGAAATGGTGCTCGATGCGACGCGCCACTACGACCAACCGCTTACCGCTGATCGGTTGCATGCTTGGCACGCGGCGCTTTTTCCCACGGGGCGCAGCGGTATGCGCAAAATCAGAGTAGGAGCCTGGCGTGACGACAGCGATGGGCCGATGCAGGTCGTTTCCGGCCCGATTGGCAAGGAGCGCGTGCATTTCGAGGCGCCGGCCGCTCCGCGCGTCGATCGAGGGCATCAGTGCATTCCTCGATTGGTTTAATACCAGCACCGACATCGATCCTGTCATGAAAGCCAGCCTCGCGCATTTATGGTTTGTCTCTATTCACCCGTTTGACGATGGGAATGGCCGCATCGCACGCGCTATTGCCGACATGGCGCTCGCACGTTCGGAAAACAGTCCGCAGCGCTTTTACAGCATGTCGTCGCAAATCCGGCAGGAACGCGATGCCTACTACGAGATTCTTGAGCAGACACAGAAAGCCGACATGGACATTACGCAGTGGATGGAATGGTTCCTCGCGTGCCTCGGCCGGGCAATCGATGGAGCACAGATCGTGCTCAGCACTGTCCTCGCCAAGGCGAGGTTTTGGGATCGCATGCATGGCATTGCAATCAACGACCGGCAGAGACTTGTCCTTAATAAGCTTCTTGACGGATTCGAAGGGAAACTCACAACAACGAAATATGGGAAACTCACAAAGTCTTCCCAGGACACCGCCCTTCGGGACCTCGCATATTTGGTCGCCAAGGGTGTGCTCGCGCGCAGTTCGGAAGGCGGTCGCAGTACCAGTTACTCACTAGCGGACGCTACTTGATTTCTCTTTGCGATCCGATCTCGAAGGTGATGATGAGATGTCGATAGTACGCCAGGAGTGTACCGATTCATTCCGCGCTCACCAAACCCATCAAGGTCGGGGATGAATTTGGTTGCGCCTCTTCTCTGGCTTGGGGGAGGGCGTCCGGCTGGATAGAGCATCTCCCTCGGTTTAAGTTATTGATTCGTCATTCGCACCAAACGCGAAAGGGTAGGGCACCCACAAATGTCCTTCGTAGACAAGACCTCCAGTGGGTACTTCTTCCGGACAGAGTCGGCCATCCGCCCCGGGCGTGGGATGAACGGGGGTACCGGGAGAGGAAGCCTAACTTTTGGCTTTAGGTTCGCGCCACAAAACTAGATCCGACCGCAGGACGGCGAGTCGGTGCATTACGTCCATAATGGCTTGGTTCTCGTCTGGCGTGCCGCCGTGGTCAAGGGAGAACTCGTGCAGGCGGTTCGTTATTGCGGACTCTACCGCCCGAATCCTTTCTGGCAGGTTGGACCAGTCCGTCTCCAGCACGGCGGCGGTGTAGAGCGGGTTCCAGCTGTAGTTCATCTCCGTAATAATGCGACCATCCGCCACAGGTATGCTGTGCAATTGTGCACACATTTAAGAAATGTCGCCATATAATGTCGGGATGCTGCGCGAGCTGGTATGGACAGACCAACCGCGCTTTCGCGGTTGGGGCTGCTCAAAATGTTCATGGGTATTCCGCTCTGAAGGTCCGCCTGCTGGCGAGAGTCTGGCCGAAATGTTGCGAAATTTTGAGACGCACCGGGACAAAGAGTTTTCCGCGCACGTTTGTGCTAATTACCCTCGCAAAACAAAGCCAAACGCGCCCCGATGATTGAACAGGCTAGTGCTCTCTTGGGGCTATCTTTACGCTTCTTTTCTTAACGGACATGGGTCGGCTTTGCAGGAAGCCTGTTATCAGTGCGCTGTTTATTTGCAAGGCACCGTTATAGCTGACGAAGCCCTTTCTTTTGAACTCATTCATAAACTTACTTATCCTGGCGCGGGTGGTGCCAACCATCTCCGCCAAGGTTGATTGGCTCACCTTCAGGGGAGACTCCGGCTTCGATTCCTTGCTTATCTCCCCAAACAGCAGCAGCACCCGAGCCAGTCGCCTTTCACTGAAATTGAAGAATTGATCTACAAGGTCTTCCTCCATGCGAATAATCCGGGAAAGCAGATATTCAACAAATAGTGTTGCGAACTGCGGGTCTCGCCTGAGCGTGCGAACCGTGCGGTCCTTTCTCTTGCGAGTGATACTGGAATGCCCAATTGATCTCGCCGTACAAATCCGCAGAGATTGCCCTCCCATGCAGCCTTCACCAAAAAAACTGCCTTGCTGGAGGAAGGCAATTATGGCTTTCTTGCGGTTCGTGGATACCGCTGTGAGCTTCACCGTGCCGCTCAGAATGTAAAAGATATCGTCGGCTCTATCTCCTTGCGAAAAGACGATCTCATTGTTTCCGTAACTCCGAACTGTCGTCCCGGCACGGAGTTGTTTTCGGAACTTTGTTGGGTCTGAACCAAGAGGACCTTTAATTGCCATTCGGGTTTGCTTCCCCATCAACCTCAAGAGATCGGCCAGCGATGGGCAATGGTACCCACCAAGCGACAACATCGTCTAGATGTTCACAATTGACCACAGTCGCAACCGGTCTGGATGTGCGGCCAGCAAGACCGAACTACTCGCTGTTGGCGCAACATCGCTGTTTCACCGCACTCCGACTGGCGAACTTAGTCCTCGGCGATTGCGGGGCTGTCCGTGAGAGTCGCCTCGCGGCCGTGGCCAATTCACATTCTGTAACGCACCGAAGGCCCAAGGAATTACTGTACTGAGCGCGGACAGGAATGGTGGGATCGACAAGCGGACCGTTGTACACCCGGATTAGCGAGTTTGGGCGCCCTGAATCGGAAGATCAGTTGATGCTCCTGCGGAATATAGTCCGCTCGCCGGTCTTCCGCTCGGGAAAAGGCAATACAGCCGCAAGTTGTACGTGGACAATTTCGTTTCTCACTGCATATAACACCAAGTCGGCAATCGAGTGAAGCTTGAGTTTATGCATCAGATTGTTTCGATGTGTCTCTGCCGTTTTCACTGAAACCTTCAAGAGCGTAGCCACTTCCTTGGTCGTCTTGCCTTCGCCCAGGAGCTGTACAACTTCGCGTTCCCGTGGCGACAGCCTGGATACCTTAGGCGCGGCTTGGCCGGCTCGATGCCGCTGCAGAAAGCCGTCCATAATCAGATCGGAAACGCGGGGGCAGAAGGCCGACTTATGTCGTTCCAGTGCTTCCACTGCGTTCGTTACCTCTTCGGTTCCGTCGGACTTGAAAATCCACCCACGCACACCCACTTCCAAACAGTCTCGAACCACATCCTCGGAGTTTATGTCGGTGAGTACCAGTATTCTCTGGATTGGATCGTCTTTCAGAATCTGCCGAGCTGCATCGACGCCATTAAGTTGTGGCATGCAGATGTCCAGAATGAGAAGGTCTGGCTTAAGCTGCGCACACTTTTCTACTGCTTCCCGTCCGTTAGCGGCCTGTCCGCAAACCGTCCATCCTTCATGAGAACTAAGCAGTGAGCATAGACCCAAGCGGAATATCGGGTGATCGTCAGCCACCAGGATGCGAAACGTAGTCATAAGACCTCCCCACAGTGGCAGCAAAATTATCAGCGGAAGAGGTCTAGTTCTGTGCAGTATTGCTCACTAGCCAGACTGGGAACTCCCAAAACAAGGGAAAAAGAGCACTCCAAGGGTGGTCCAGGTTTGGCGCGGCCTCTTGGGGCCTATATTCGATCTCGGGAGACCAAACTCAAGCGTGTCTGGGATTTTGGGGAGGCGCGGAAGCGCCATGGCAGAAACGCGCCAGAGATCAAATGGAAACCTATCTAGCCCAAATGCTGTGTGATCAAAAATGCACAGATTAAGGTCTCTCTAAGAACACCATACTAAGTTCAAACGTTGTTCGCAGTGGAGCTGTTATGGACATGAACCAAAGACAAATCGCATTATCCTTGCTCGAAGGCCTTAGGGAAGACCTGATTTATGCGCACCTGAACAATGGAAGTCGCATTCTCGACGTAGCCGACCTTCGACAGTACATCTATGAACAGATGGGCCGGATAAGAACCAATGCCTTTTTGATGGATGGACTGTACGGGCAAGGCGACAGGCCATGGGCAAGACATCAGCAAGAACAATGGCCACAATGGGAAATCGCAACCACAGGGAAAAGTTTGGCGAGAGCGGCCGGCCGGCCAATTCTGAGATGGATTGAGCGGCATCTCGACGACAAATGTGGGCGCGTGCGGAAAGACGCGCCCAGGGCAATTGTTCCTGCCAAACCACAACGTAAAATAGGACCTCCAGCGCTACGTATGTCTGCAGCGAATCATGCTGAAGGCAATGCCGCTTGGCTGGTCGGTCTAGCTCACGGGGCTGCAGAATTGCCTTCCTAGAATCCAACTGGACGGGCGCGGAAGGTCTTAGAGGCAATGGCCAAAATCTTGTGGCTTGTGTTGATAGTCTTACTGGCGGTAGTTGTCATTCACGCGGGGACTTGGTGGTGGAGGCGGGACCGTCGGGGGGCTAGAGGGCCGCTTCGGAAACCATTAGGTTAGGCTTCCGCTAATTCCGAGGGCCAACAGGCACGCTTCTTGATTTGCTCAACTGTGCCAGACTCATTGAATCTAAGACTTTAGTCGAGAGTCTCGAATCTGGGTGCGATCGCGCGAAGACTTTGCATAGCCCGCTCCGCTATACGGCGTTCAGTGTCAGCGGCGCGTTCTTCGTTGCGTTCCAGGCTATGCAAACCGCTCAGGGCATCATCGATCGCCTGTTTTTCGACAGTATGAAGGTCAGGGATGTCGCGCAGTTTTTCAAGCCGTGCCGCAATTTCAATTCTTGCATCTCCGATTCTCCCTGCGATCTCGGCTTTTTTTAGTTCCATCATCGCCATTCGGTAAAGATCCACCCAAAGCTCTTTATCAGGATCAGACATAGATTGACGCTCCCAACACTGACGCAGCGTGAATTATCGCACGCAATCCGTTTGCGATCCGTTAGCGGATTTTCTATCTCTTCAGGGGCGTTAGGTGCCATCCATGCGCCTCTATCTAGTTGAAAGTATGTCGTTTCGTGGGACTCGATTCCTTCCGCGCTCACCATTTGACCCTTGCGGCTAGCGTGTTTTGTAGCATGGCTCCTCCTTACAACTCACACCCCCGCCCGATGAGGAGTGATCACTCTTGCTCAGACGGTGTTTCCTCTCCAGCCTAGACTCGTACTCAGAGGGAAAAGGCCAATGCCAAACCAATCTGCCAAGCAGCCATCACATCCCGACTTGCGGACCAAGGAAAACCCCAATCGTCCGGAGTGGAGTGTGCCGACGCTGGCTGACCTTCTTCAGCGGCTATCGGTGAGTGCTGCAGTTCCCTCCGTGAAGCGTTAGTTACTACACCCTGGCCGGCGGAGAATCGTCATGGAAGACAAGCAGGAACAGCCGCAATCGCACGAAGACCGCGAAGCCCAGAAGCTCGTGAGGCGTATTGAGCAGCAGCAAGCCTCTCAAGAAGCTGCCAGAGAGATCGAAACCAAGAGAGTGCTCGAAGACTACGGGAAAAAGGTAGGCAGCTAGATATTTCTCGTTACGGGTAGACGGCTCGGGGCTGGGATGCATCTGAAGGCCGATGTTTAGATCGATTTAACAACTATCTTTTCAGGAGGACGGCAATGTTCAGCACAAGGAACTGGGCCCAGTTGGGGTTGGTCGTGATCGCGCTCCTGGTCTTCAGTCCGCGAAGCCTGGGGCAAACCATTTCGTGTTCGTCCGATGACGGCAAGCGGCACTACTGCCCGGCTGATTCGCAAGGCAGGGCCCGGCTGGTGCAACAGCGCAGCCAATCTGCTTGCCAGGAAGGCTACAGTTGGGGCTCGGATGACCGGGGCATCTGGGTAGATCACGGCTGCCGGGCCGATTTCGCCATCGAACGAGGCCACGATGGCTCGTATGGGGACCATGACCGCGATCGAGACCATGATGGGTATCGGGGCGACAACCACGGCTCAGGCCAGGGGCAGGTAATCTCGTGCTCCTCGGATGACATGCACAAGCACCACTGCCCTGTAGATACGCGGGGCGGCGTGCAGCTGATAAAACAGAATAGTGACTCTTCATGCCGGCAAGGCCACGATTGGGGTTTCAACAAAAGTGGAATTTGGGTAGATCACGGCTGCCGCGCCGACTTTCAGGTTGGCCGGTAAAACCGGATAATCGCTGGCCGCGCCCGCCCTGGATCGAATTGTCTGTTCGCATCATTTCATCCGGGGGCGGGCGCCGGTCTGCAGAGCGGCTGTTGTTGCTTCCAGCTATGCTTTGATCGTGACCTTTACCGTGTCACCTTTGTTTAGGCTCACTTCGTCACCGTTTGTCTTGGTGAGAGTGTTAACAATGCGGATCTTCCGGATGAGCTCATCCGCTCCTTGGATCGCAATCTGTGCTTGCTCGGGTTCGGTTGAATTTGGCGGGTTGATGATGTCTTCGACAACTCCAGGCAGCGCAGGGTTGAGAGGTTCGGTCATAAGATTTTTCTCCGCGGCGTTACTCAGGGGTTGAGAATGCCAAATGCTGGCTCTTTTGTCTGAGCAACATCGCTCACATCCGGAGACGCATGGCTCGATGCCTTTGCCGAGGCAGAATCAAATGACCGGTGGTTCCGAACGGTCAAACTCTCGTCCACACTTGAAGCACACCTGATAGGTTCTTCCCTTGATCGTGAACACACGACTGAGTTGGCGGTGCCGGCATCGGAAGACAAACTCAAAAACCCACAGCAGCGGGTTCATACGTCCTGGGCTCGCCGGCGTTCGCAACTTCCATTGGCATCCAACCACTCCAGCATCGAGCGCACGCTGGCGCGAGCCAGGGCGATCGAGCAATCAGCAGCTCCGTAGTAGACATTGATGGTGTCGCCATCTGGATCACTTGTGTACCCGCACGGGAAGACTACATCGTTAACGTCGCCATTGCGTTCGTAGTCAGCCTCCGGCCCAAAGATCCACGAATCCCCCCGCAACAGGCACTTTTCCGGGTTCTCCAGATCGAACAGAGCCAAGCCCAACCGATACAGACAACCCGAGGGCGTGTGCCGCACTCCGTGGTAGAGCACGAGCCAGCCCCTTGAAGTCTCGATGGGCGGCGGGGAGAGGCCAATCTTGTTGGCGTCCCACCAGGCCCCGCGGCGCGCTTCCAACATCAGCCTATGTCTGCCCCAGTGGCGCAGATCGGGAGAATAAGAAATCCACATGTGCGCTCCGAGTGGCGTCATCGGACGGTGAATCAGCGCCCAGTACCCATTGATTCTCCGCGGCAGCAACGCTGTATCTTTGTCATCCGGCGGCATGATGACGCCGTAGCGCTCGAAGCTTCGAAAATCCTTGGTCAGGGCCAGCGACACTCCGGGTCCACCGCGCGAATAGGATGTGTAAGTAACGACGTATTGCTGCAGTTCGGGAACGAAAGTGATGCGCGGATCTTCGATGCCCCAAACCTCCTCGGGATATTCCTTCGGACTGGGCATCAAGGTCGGTTCGCTGTCAATTTGCCACCCATCCACCCCGTTCACCGAACGTGCGGCACAAAGATGCGATAAACCTCGCCGGTCTTCGATGCGACACAGCAGCAGCGTGGTTCCATCCTGCAGCAGGGTTGCGCCGGCATTGAACACGCTGTTGATGGAGTATGGCCAATTCTTGCGCGTCAGGATGGGGTTACCAGGGTGACGCAGAAGAAGTGGCGGGTAATGAGTGCTTTCTACGTTCACAAGCGTTGTTTCGGGAGCAGTCATGAAGGATTCGCCTTTTCATCCGAGGTTTGCAGAGCGCGCATTTCTAGAAGTGCCATCAGGAAAGACAGCGTGGATTCGGCTCCCTGATTCTGATTGGCACGCTCGGGATGCAAGCCGTCGCGGCACCCGCCGGTTTCAGAATCATAGAGAGGAAGCTGGAGATCGTTATCGCCCAGGAACCAGTTGAACGCTGACCAGGCGTCCACGCGCCACCGGTTGTCCCCAGTCACGCGGTAGGCCTGTAGGCAGGCAGACACCGCGCCCGCAGCCTCAATGGGTTGCTGATCGAATCGAGCCTGTTCACCACCGCGCCGAAAGAACCCCTGCGAGCCGATCGGCACAAAGTGGCCGTTGGTCTGGCAGCGTTGCGTATCCATAAGCCAGTTCAGCGAATCGAGTCCCGCGGAAACCATGCGTTCATCGGCACAGGCTGATCCCACGAGCAACATGGCCTGGGGCAGCCTCGCATTCCCGTACGCCACCACATCCTCAAACCAATTCCAGTCCGGACGCCGGACCGACTCATACATGGCGAGCAATCTTTGCGCCAGTGCGAGCCGAACGCGTTGGGCGTCCCGGTCTCCCGAATAAGCATGCAGATACTCCTGCATTCCGAGCAGGGCGTAGGCGCAGGCCCGAGGACTGTGGAACTCGACCACCGCCGGCACCGAGACTTCGAACAAACGCCCGGCGGCGCCTCTCAATCCCTGATTCGCGGAGCGGGCCAGCAGAGTTCCAAGAGCCCACAAGGCACGCCCGTGAGAATCCTCGGAGCCTTGCTCTTCTTTCCAGCGGTGGTTGTAGCCAAGGAAATTTCGGAACCGCTTCTTCTCCGGATTAAAGGCATGCTCCAGGAATGCCAGGTAGCGGAACGGCCAATCCGGATTGGCTGATTCGGTCTTGCTGGGCTCGTCCACGTGCGTCCGGTCCATGCCCCGCGAGTCCAGCAGCACGCTAAAGATTAAAGCGCGTGCGTTGTCGTCGGTGGTATATCCCTCGGCTCGATTGGGGATGGTAAAGATCGCGTGCTGCAGCATTCCCGTGTCATCGGTCAGTGCATTCACATGATTGAGTTTTAACTCTGGAAGCTGATTCAGCGATTTGCTGATGGCCCGGGCCGAGAATTGAACTCGCGGAGCCACCATGCGGTCGCTGCGAACCCGGGCAAAACTTTCCATGTAACCCTGCGCTGCTCTCTTCCAAACCATATCGCGCGCGAACAGGTACGCGCGCTTGCGCATGGCATGGCGTAGCGCTGGTGTAGTCAGAAGTTCGATCGCTTTTTGGGCGATTGCGGCGGGGTCTTGGAAGGGAACCAGTGCACCGCGGCGGTCGTCCAACAACTCAATCGCGTGCCAATAGGGAGTCGAAATGATGGCTTTACCCGCTCCCAGCGCGTAGGCCAGCGTGCCCGAAACAACCTGCGCTTCGTGACGATATGGAGTGATGTAGATGTCGGCCGCACCAATGAACTCCGCCATCTCTTCAGGACTGACGAAGCGGTCGTGGAAAATCACTTGCGATTCCACTCCCACTTCCTTGGCCAAAGCCTGCAAGCTGGCCCGATACTTGTCTCCCTCGCGACGAAGGATGTGAGGATGGGTTGCTCCCGCTACCAAATAGACCACATTCTCGTGTCTGGACAAGATCTGGGGCATCGCCTGAATTACGTTTTCAATCCCCTTGTTCGGCGAGAGCAGGCCGAAGGTGAGCACCACCGCCTTACCTTCCACACCAAAGCGGTCTTTGTAGAAATTGGGGTCGAGAAAAGGCAGATCCGGAACGCCGTGCGGAACCATGTCGATCTTGCTGCCGGGCACTTTGAAGATTTCCTGCAAGAACTGGGATGAAAGCTGGCTCATGACAATGAGACGGTCCGAAAGCTCCGCAATCTCTTCCATGACCCTGAGTTGGTCGGCGTCGGGTTCGCGCAGGACCGTGTGCAGCGTGGTCACGACGGGCATCTTCAAGCCGCGCAGCAGATGCAAGATGTGGGCTCCGGCCGGGCCGCCAAAGATTCCATACTCGTGCTGCAGGCACACCATGTCGATATTGTTAAAGTTCAGGAATTCGGCGGCTTCTTCATACGACCTCACGTCGTCCTGGGAAAGCGACCATCGCACGCGTGCCGGATAGTCATATCCCTGTTCCGTGTCGTTCACGGGCAGCGCCAGCAATCGAGCTGTCCCATACTCGGCAGCGATGGCTTCGCACAGGTCGGTAGTAAACGTAGCGATTCCACAATGTCGCGGAAGGTAGTTCCCGATCACCGCAATTCGACTTGGCAGCGACGGCTTCGATTGCGATCTTGGGCGAGCCTCTGACGTCCCGCCTCGCGCCAGCAGGCGCGGACTGATGACTTCGAGGACGGGCTTGGGGAGCACTGTTTTTAACAGCGACATTAGTTTTCTGATTCTGGGGAGCGGTTACAAGAAAGAGCCACCTTCAGTCGGCTCCGAGCGATTCGGGTGTGGGCGTGAAATTGCCTCTGTGGGCAGTATTCAACAATGAGGGGCTTGCAGACTGGTCAAAATTGATCAGACAATCACGACGATGCATCCTGGAATTTGTTTTTCATGCGGTTACAGTATGCACCATTGTTCAACTTTATTGTGAGATTCAGACAAGCTCTGCTTGCTCTCTGTTTCCTCCTCAACATGATTTGGGGCAATCATGGGAGCTTTGTTACAGTGAAATCACCTATGAATGCCGCGTCCATGCAGACTTCTCGGGAAAAGGTTGGCACCCCTCAATGACCTCTCATCGGCTTGTTGTTTCCATTCTTCTGTATTTCTTTCTGTTCACCGCCGCCGCCGAAGGGCAATGGTGGAAAGTCCAAACCAGCGGCCTGGACACCAATCTCCGAGGGGTCAGCGCGGTGTACACGCCGGATAAGAAGTCCGTCGCGGCGGTCTGGGCCGTGGGTTCAAACGGCGTGGTTCTTCGTTCGCTCGACCTGGGCAAAGAGTGGAAACGCCTGCATGTGAGCGGAGGCGATGGGCTTGATTTTCGCGGGATCGTGGCCTTCGATGCCAAAACGGCTTATGTGATGTCGATCGGGAAGGCGGGCCAGTCCCGCATCTACAGGACCTCCGATGGCGGCGAGAGCTGGAAACTGCAATATTCGGACAGCCGCCCGGAGTTCTTTCTGGACGCCATCGCCTGCACATCGGAAAAGCAGTGCCTCGCCGTGGGCGATTCTCTCGACGGCAAATTCCTGATGCTCGAGACCACCGATGGCGAGCACTGGAGTCAGCTTCCGGCCGAGCATATGCCCTCCCCACGTCCCGGCGAGGGCTCCTTCGCCGCCAGCAACAGCAACATTTCTCTTCTCAGGGAATGAGATTCTTGTGGTCACGGGCGTGATGACGGCTCGCATTTTGCACTCCGCGGATTCCGGGCATTCATGGACGGTCATGGAAGCACCGATTGTCCACGGAAATGAGTCTTCGGGAATCTTCTCCATCGCTCGTGCGGAGACCGATGCGGGGCCGGTCCTGGTGGTGGTTGGCGGAGATTATCAGGACGTTAAGAGAGCCTCGGCGGTGGCCGCAACATCGCTTGATCGGGGCAAGACCTGGAGAGCTGGCGGCGCAGCAGACCGGGAGGCTTTCGCTCTGCCGTCGCGGCTCTCGACAAGACCACTTTCATTGCTGTCGGTCCGAATGGAGAAGATATAAGCGTTGACCAGGGCGCTCACTGGAAGCCTATCGGCTCGCTCAATCTGAATGCCGTCACCATTCTGGATGATCAGTACGGGTGGGCGGTCGGACCCAAGGGCACGGTCGCGCGTTTCGTCAATCACCGGGAGCGGTGATGGCGCGCCGGTTGAGACCATCGCCGGGTTCGTTCCACCAACCATCGATGCAAGTTGACGTGTGGCCCCAGCCAGCGCCTTGGCCCGCCGTCTTGTGATCCCCTCGACGCCGTTCTCTTTCGCCCTTTCAGGGCTTTGTCGGTCTGCGCAGCCATACCCCGGGCTTGCGCCCGGGGCTGCATTCTTGCGCCGCTGCGCGGCTCGCGCGCCGATTCAATCCACATGATGGCTGCGATGGATGCTCTTTTGCGCGGATCGATGCCGCGAGTGGCTGCAATTGACGTTGCGTGCGAGTGAGGTACGCCGCAACTGCCTGTGATCGACGCCGCGATTGTCTGGCGGCCTACTCGCTGGCGGGTTGTCCTTCGGGCATTGATTGATAGCGGGGGTCTACCGGAGTGGTCAGGCGTCCGGTGCGACACATGTTGGTGCAGTCATAGGAGTAGACCGCGCCACAGAGCAGGCAAGCCTGGTAGGCGGTGCCGTGAATGCCGGCGTGCGGCCAGGTGAACTCGTGCCGGCAGCACATTTCGATAAGCCGTTGCAGGAGAGAGTTTGTCATGGTCGCTTCTGATTCCTTCGAGTCACTGATGCTGTTCCCAAGCTACTCCGAGTGGAGCGGAATGTGTCCTTGATTCTTGGTCATCGCGGGCTGGAATAAGGCCAGTGTCCGGTCTCGTTACTCAGTTACCTAGGGATGAGTAACGTAACTGCCCCGCTGGAAGCGGCGGGGGGAACTACTGGAATCCCTTAACTGGCGCGGGTTGCGTTACCGTATGAGTGCGAAGTTTTAAGCCGGTCCGTGAGCCAGTGCTGGCAAACCGGGACACCATGAAAGAGGGATCTCATGCATAGTGCGAATGTGGCCGAGACAATACGGCGCAGTTCGAGAGTGCCGATCACCCTTCCTATCGCCGTCACCAGCCTGGAGCCGAGCGCGCCCTTCTCCGAAATCTGCGAGACGCTGGTAGTGAGCGCGCATGGATGCGCCATATTTTCTCCCACCAAGCTGGAACCCGGTATCCCGGTGCAGTTCCGGCGCAAGGGAGGAGGAGCCGCCAAAGCCCACGTGGTGGACTGCAAGCCCATGGGAGACGGTCAGCAGGGCTGGCAACTGGCGGCGAGGCTGGACCGGCCGGAAAATTTCTGGGGACTGGAATCGTGTCCCGAAGATTGGGCCCGACTGCTGGAGATTCATTCCGACGATGGGCAGCCGGCGCGAAAAATGCCGGGCAGAGGCGATAAGACCCAGCCGGGCGCGACCGCGCTGAAAATCGTTTCGGAAAAAGGCCACGCCCAGTTGACCGAATACGATTTGCGGGCCATCGTGGCCGAGTTTGTTCAGCCCCTGCATGCGGAGGTCGTGGCGCTGAGAGAAAGGGCGGCGCAGGGAGATTCGAAGCGCAGCAAGTTCGACATTTCGCTCTCACACATTCCACCCGAGGTCGAAGAAAAATTGTGGGTACGGCTGCGCGAAGACCTGGGCACGCAAGTGCTGAAGCAGACCCAGGAACAATCGGCGCAAGTGCTGGGATCCGCCAAGACCATGATCGAGCAGAAGATCAGCCAGGCGCTGGATGGGTTCCGGCAGCAGGTGACGCAGCAACTGCAAGCCGTACAGCAGAACGCGCACAGTCTCTCGGAAGAGATGGCTGAGGCGGTGGGGCAACACTTCAATTCCGGAGCGGAAAAATTTCAGCAGCAGGTCGCTGAAGCCGGAGCCAAAGCCGAGCAGCAGAACGAGGAACACTTCCGCGGGTTGCAGCAGCGTCTGGGCGCGGAACACGACGCCTATCGGCGGGAAGTGCAGAAGACACAGGCAGCCGTCGCGGCGGAAGTCTCGCGGCTGCAGGCCGAAGCCAGCGCTCTGGGCGGCCGCATGGTGCAGCTGGACGACACCGCATGCCGGCTGGAATCCGGAATGGAAACTCGCTTGTCGCAGATGGCAAGCGACCAGATATCCGCGGCGCGAGTGCAACTGGAGGGCGCGGTTGACGTAGTGCTCAAGGAGTTAGGTACGCGCAACGCCAAGGAACTCGACCGCCAACTGGACGACGCACGCGCAAAATTGAAGGTTGTCCAGAAGGGAATCGAGACTTCGGTGAGCGATCTGGTCAAGACCGAAGTCGCGGCCAACCTGCTGTCCTTCGGGCAGACCATGGAAGAACTGGCGCAGGATTCCGTGGGACGGTGGCGGAGCGCACTGAGCAAGGACCTGACTTCCGTTGCCAAGATTCTGGGCGGCGGATTTCAGATGGATGCCGCGCCCGATCGCAGCAAAGAATAGAATCGCCGGCGGCGCGGCGCGCTTACTTCTTGAACAGCGCGTCGATGCCCGCCTGGGCGACAGCTTCGTCAATCTCAGACTTGGCGCCGCTGGCGGCAATGCCTCCGATGGTGCGGCCGTCCACCTGAATCGGCAGACCACCCTGGTTGGGGAAGAAATCCGGAAAGGCCAGAACCTCCAGGTTTCCTTTTTTCACCTCATCGGCAGCATCCTTCGACGGAGCCCGGTAGAACGCGGCATGCCGAGCCTTCTTCTGCGCCCACACAATCGTGTTCAGCGACGCGGCATCAGCTTTTTGTAGAAAAAGCAGATTGCCGCTTTCGTCCACAATGCAGATCGTGACCTCGACGTTCCGCTTTTTGGCTTCAGTTTCAGCCCCAGCGACCATGGTCTTGATCGCGGCCAGATCCAGATATTTTTTGGTCGGCAGTTCGGCGGAAAAAGCAGTGGCGAACAGGCTCAGGGTGACGACCAGTAGCTTGAACATGCGCAGGATGCTATCAGGTGGCTTAATCGTTTTCCAGCAGGATCATGACTGGAGTTTTGGTTTCCAGTTTCTGGTTTCCAGTTCTGGTTGTGTCAATGTTTTCCCGGCAATTTGCAGGAAACCAGAAACTAGAAACTTGACACCAGTTTGACTAGGAGGTTTTGCGATTGAAGCGGCAAATTGCCTGTTGGGCGCGGATTTTGCCGCAGGAAAGGGCCATGGTCTCAAACGCCCGTTCATAGCGGAATTCCGGCCTGGCATATGGCTTTTTGACCAGCTTGTCGAGGGCACTGGGAGTGTCGCCCGCAAGCCTTTCCTGATTGGTGTTCTTCTCGGTCATAAGCTCGTCATCGCCCGTGGGTCGGGCAAACCGGATCGTTCGTCGTCCGCTGCAATGTTTTCCCAAACAGATTACCACCATTCGGAGTGATTTTTGTTGCCACTTGTGATGACTTTTCCACCGCGGGTCAGGCTGGCTGGAGTGAGTGGAAAAAGGCGGCGATATCGCGGGCCAGCAGCTCGGGTTCTTCGGCCGCGGCGAAGTGGGCCCCGCGCGGCATTTCGGTCCAGTGCTGAAGGTTGTAGCCGCGTTCGATCCAGGCGCGCGGGGGGAACGGCGCTTCCTTCGGGAAGTGCGCAACCGCGCACGGGACGCTCACCCGTTCACCCGCCTTGAATTGCAGCGGCGCTTTCTTCGATTCAAGGTAAAGGCGGCAGGAGGAATGGATAGTCTCCGTCATCCAATAAAGGGTCACGTTGCTGAGCAATTCATCTTTGCTGAAGCGGCGCTCCACGTCGCCATCGCAGTCCGACCAATCGCGGAATTTCTCGACAATCCAGGCGGCCAGCGCGGCCGGTGAATCGTTCAGACCGTAGGCCGCGGTCTGGGGCGTGTTGCGCTGCAGGTGGGCGTAGGCGCCTGAGTCAGCGTACCAGCGGTCGGAATCGTCGAGGGATTGCTGCTCGATGTCATCAAGTTTTGTGCCCGGCTCAAGATAGGGCCGGTAACTTCCCGGGATGTAGTTGAGATGAACTCCGATGATCCGCTGAGGATGGCGCAGCCCGAGGATGGTGCTGACCGATGCGCCAAAGTCGCCTCCCTGCGCGGCGAACCGCTCATAGCCCAACTCTGCCATGAGGCCGGCCCACAGTTCGGCAATGCGCCAGGAGTTCATACCGGGTTTTGCCGGTCGGTCGGAAAAACCGAAGCCGGGAAGGGAGGGCACTACGACGTCGAAGGAGTGGGCGGGGTTGCCACCGTAGCTCGCGGGGTCAGTCAGCAAAGGGATAATCCGGAGCATCTCGAGAAAAGAACCGGGCCATCCGTGGGTCAGAACCAGCGGGATGGGCGCGGGGCCCCGGCCGCGCTCGTGAATGAAGTGAACGCCGATGCCATCCACGGTGCAGCGATAGTGGTGGAAGGCGGAGAGCTTTTCAAGCTGCGCTTTCCAGTTGAATTGATCTCTCCAGTAGCCGCACAGCTCTCGCATGAAGCGTAGATCGACGCCGTATTCCCAGCCTGAGCCGGGAATTTCATCAGGCCAGCGGGTATGAGCCAGCCGGAAGCGCAGATCGTCGACGGCAGCCTCGGAATAGGGCAGAGAAAATGGTGCGATGCTCATAGGACCCGCATGAGTAAGGTAGAAGGTACAGTAGATTTGGCGGCTGCAGGCTGTCAAACCGGACTGGCAGCTGAAGAATCGCGTCCTTCATTTAGCATGAAAGATTTAGCATGGAAGCGTGACCGGCACTCACCGCTCCCGGGAAGTAGGCTTGGCGCGCGCCCTTTCGAAGCTGGGCTATTGCTCTCGTTCTGAGGCCTTTGAGCTTATCCACGCGGGGCGGGTGCGGCTGAATGGCGCGGTCCGGCGCGATCCCGAAGCCCATGTCCGTCTCGAGCACGATCGAATTCAGGTCGATGGTCAGCCGGTGGCGACCGCCGCCAAAGTCTACCTCATGCTCAACAAGCCGCGGGGCATTGTGACCACCGCCTCCGACGAAAAGGGCCGGCAAACCGTGTATGCGTTTCTGGATTCCGAGCTCCCCTGGATTGCGCCCGTGGGCCGATTGGACAAGGCAAGCGAAGGCCTGCTGCTGTTGACCAATGATTCGGAATGGGCCGCGCGAGTGCTTTCGCCGGCTTCGCAAGTGCACAAGACCTACCACGTGCAAATCGATAAAGTCGCCGACACAACGTTGCTCGAATCAATAGGCAGTGGAGTTAAGACCGAGGACGGTGACACTCTGCGTGTCAGCAGCGTTCCATCCTGCGTGGCGGCAGCCGCAATAGCTGGCTTGAAATTGTTTTGGACGAGGGCAAGAACCGACACATCCGGCGAATGCTGTCAGCGCTTGGCGTTGGGGTGCTGCGATTGGTCCGGGTTGCGATTGGTCCGCTGCCACTTGGTCAACTTCCCAAGGGAAGTGTTCGCCAACTTACGAGCGGAAGAGAAAACGGAGCTCGACCGCGCGATGCGCGATCAGAACGTGGAAGCAGGGCCGAGGTGGGGTTCTCCCAAAACCATCAGAACACGAGCATGACAACGCTGCCCGTTCACAATCGACGCCAGATCTCCGTCGTTGCAAACATGGACTCGATCGAAACGCTGAGCCACGATAGTCGCGTCACCGTGCGCAGGGCCGGTCTACCGGATCCGCGAGGCGACTGCGTCGTGTACTGGATGCAGCGCACGCAGCGCGCCGCCGACAATTCCGCCCTGGAGACGGCCATCCATGTCGCCAACGAACTGAAGAAGCCGGTGGTTGCTTTCCTCGCGCCGGTGCCGTTTTATCCGCGGGCGAACCTGCGGCATTATCGCTTCCTGGCGCAGGGCATTCCGGACATCGCGGAAGGGCTGGCGGCGCGCGGAGTAGGGTTCGTCCTGCGGGCCTATCCCGAACACAGCCTGCTGAAATTCTGCCAGGAAGTTCGGCCAGCCATGGTGATCGGCGATGAAAATCCGATGCGGGAGCCGGAGCAATGGCGAGTCAAAGTGGCGGAGAGTCTCCGCGTTCCCCTGTGGACTGTTGACGCGGACGTGATCGTGCCCACTAAGCTGCTGCTGAAGGAACAATTTGCGGCGCGCACTATCCGTCCGCGCATTCATGCGTTGTTGCCGCAGTTCCTGGTGCGGCAAAAGAATTCAAAAGCTCATGTGCGCTGGATTCGTCCGCGCCGCTTGCCTGCGCTTTCGCCCCAGGAAGATTTTGTTGCTGGATGGAAACTGGATCGCTCCATCCAGCCGGTTTCGGGCTGGCATGGAGGAAACCGGCAGGCGCTGCAAGCACTTCGCGAATTCGTGACCCGGCGCCTTGGCGATTATCCTGAGGCTCGCAACCATCCTGAGCAAAACGGCACGAGTCAGCTTTCTCCTTTCCTCCACTTCGGACACATCGGGCCGCTTACTGTGGCGCTCGCGGTAGAGCTCAGTGACGCGCCTGCCCGGGCCAAAGCAGCGTTTCTCGAACAGATGATTGTGAGGCGCGAGCTGGCCGTCAATTTCGTGCGATTCAATCCTGCCTATGACTCGATGGAATGTCTGGAACCTTGGGCGCGGCGCTCGTTGTCAGAGCATGCTCGCGACCGGCGGGCCGTTCTGTACAGCGAGGAGCAGCTGGAACACGGAATGACGCATGATCCGCTGTGGAACGCGGCTCAGAAGCAAATGGTGCTGATGGGCTGGATGCACAACTATCTGCGCATGTACTGGGCGAAGAAAATTCTGGAGTGGAGTCCGTCGGTGGGCGCGGCTTACCAGCGCGCGGTCCAGCTGAATGATCGCTACGAACTGGACGGACGCGATCCCAACGGATATGCGGGCATCGCCTGGGCGATGGTCGGAAAGCATGACCGGGCCTGGTCGGAGCGCCCGGTGTACGGGAAAATCCGCTACATGTCGCTGGCCAGCACCGGACGAAAATTCGACTCGAAACAATACATCGAACAGATCACGCAGTTGGAAAGGAGGGCGCATGTCTACTAGCTCGTGGCTTACGTTCGCGCTCTTTGCCGGCCTGTGCTTCTCGGTTGCCGCCCTGGGATCGATTTGGACGGCGACGTCGGTGCGGACCTGGTATGTACAGTTGCGAAAACCTTCCTTCAATCCGCCGAGTTGGGTATTCGGTCCGGTGTGGTCGGCACTGTACTTGATGATGGCTTTGAGCGCATGGCTGGTGTGGCGAAATGCGGGATGGAGCGCTCCCCGGGCTGCCTTCGTACTCTTCTTTATTCAATTAGGGCTGAACCTGGCGTGGTCCGGTCTATTTTTCGGAATCCATCGTCCCGGACTGGCGTTCATCGACATTCTTGCTTTGCTGGCTGCGATCGTGGCTACCGCTATCATGTTTCGCCATTTTTCAAACAGTGCATTCTGGCTCATGATCCCCTATGCGCTCTGGGTTTCTTTCGCCAGCCTGCTCAATTTTGAAATCTGGAGACTGAATTCGGGGTAGTGAAGAGTAGCTAGGAACCCGCCTGCATGAACGAGTTATGGCTGAGAGCCTTGGCAGCAACCTCGAGTTGCTGGAGGTCATCGAGGGTGAAGTCTGGTCCGGATGAGGCCAGATCGAAGCCCTTGCGGCAGATTTGGACTACGCCCAACACCTTGTCCGCCTTGTCGACGACCGGGGCTGACATCAACTTGTGAATCGTAGCGGGGTGAAGCTCTTCGCTTCTTTCGCCGCCCGGTTTGATGCTCTCAAAGATGCTGGCATGTTTTACCCGGGTGAAGTTGTTGAACAGCTCAATTTTCTTGGTGACTGCGGTGTGCGCCGCAACGGCGGTCGAACTTGAAATTGGAATCGATCCCGCGGTGGAGAGCTCAGAGGGGCAGAGAAACTTCAGCAATCCGTTTTCCAGACGCAGGAGAGCCACTTCGTTGGGCCGCACCTTGAAGAGTTTGCCGAGTTCAACACAACATTGTTCGGGCGTGCCAGCCTGCGCCAGCTGCTTCTCGCAGGCACTGCGATCTCGCGCCGGTGCGGCGGCCGCCCCTGACGGACCCTGACCCGAAGATTGCTTATCTCGCTGCATTTCGCCCCAATTGCGGAACAGTTCTTCTTTTGCTATCCCATGCTGACCTTATATACAGGCGGCATCAAGTTACGGAGGTACTTTGTGCGGCTGGGTTGGCTGGCAGAGGGCCGGAATTTACGGAGTCTGGCGGGGAGAAGCGGAGGTTACTTCGAGGTCAGCGGGAAGTGTTTTTCGCGCCAGCCCCGAATGCCGCCATCCATGGAGAGGACGTTGGTGTACCCCATTTTCTGCAGATTGTCCGCGGCCAGAGCGGAGCGATATCCGCCGCCGCAGTAGAGGACAACCTCGGTACCGAGCTCCGGTACGCGTTCCTCGATATCGCGCTCGATGATGCCCTTGCCCAGATGAACGGCTCCCGGCAAATGATCTTTGGCGTACTCGCTTTCTTCCCGCACATCCACCAGCAGGAATTTATCGCCGCGATCAAGCCTGGCTTTGACATCGTCAATAGTTACTTCGCGGACCCGCTTGCGGGCGTCGTCGACGATTTTCAGAAAACGAGCGGAATGCTGGTGGGCCATGAGATTCCGTCCAGGGTAAGAAATTGCAGGGATGATTCTACCGAAATCGCGGTCTTGTTACTCGGAGGAGCCTGCGGCGGCTTCAGAAGCCTGATCGTCAGCCTGATTGTCAGCTTGACCGTCAGCTTGACCGTCGGCCTGACCTTCAGGCTGGTCTTTGGCCTGGTCTGAAGGCTGGACTTCGTAGTGAGCAACGGCGTTACGAGAATTCAGGAGGGCTTGCAGATCAGTATCCAGTTTCGCGCGGTCTTTTTCCCCGAGGTCGGTAAATTCAAAAGGCTGCAGACAGCCCTGCGTGGCCCACATGGGAAACAACATGGCCGCCTTGCTGCGGATGGTGCTTCCGCCCACGTGAAAGATGACCTCTGCCTTGATGCCTTCATCTACCGGCTTTTCGAGGTGAAGCAGTCCGCCGGTGAAGGAGAGCTGGTGCAAGCGGGCCCTGATCTGTCTTCCGTTTTCGAGTTGGACCAAAGCCAGAACGGTTCCAGCCAGCTTGACCCGTGGGGCGCGGCGCGTCTCGTTTTTCGATTTGGATCGAGGCATATGTTCGCCCCACTATGACATCGGTGGCCGCTTGCGTGGCAGATTACGAAAGAGTGCGGCCTGATTCTCACCAGCGTCTTTTGTTCGCTTTATGTTCGCTTTGGGCGGCGCGTTTTCCGGAAACGTCGCTTTTGTGCGGGAATTCAGGCTCGAATGGGCCGGTGCGGCGTCGCTCCAATCGGTAAGTGCCCGGCGATTACTGGGGTTACTTTACCTCTGGGCGTCAGCGCCGTAAGCTGCGGCCTTATGGCGTTCAATGCGCTGCTGATGTGCCGCGAGGAAAAGCATCTCAGAGTCCTGGGGAAAGCCCTGGATGAGGTTGGGATGGAGCAGGAAGTTTGCCTGTCCGCCCCCGAGACCCTGGACCTGACGGTGCAGCGTCACTACTCAGCGCTGGTGCTCGACTTCGACCTGCCGGGCGCGGCTACCGTGGCCCGGATGGCGCGACTGGCACCCTCACGGCGCCGGCCAGTTATCTTCGGGTTGATCGGTGCACTCACTGAGATCTCAGAGACTTTTCAGGCTGGGGCCAACTTCATCATTTACAAGCCACTGGGCTTCGAGCAGATCGTGCGTTGCCTGCGCGCAGGCCGGGGCTTCATGCGTCCGGACCGCAGAGAGTCGCCACGACAGAGCCTGGAATCGTTGGTGTATCTCCAGTTCGGCATTGCCTCACTCCCTGCCATGGTGCTCGACTTGAATCAGAACGGTATCGCGCTGCAAGCTCCGGAGCCTTTGCCGCCGGTGCAACAGGTGCCGCTGCGATTTGTTCTTCCCGGCACCAGTCACACCGTGGAAGGCGTCGGCGAGGTGATCTGGGCTGACGACGGCGGACGCGCCGGGATGCTGTTTTCGCGCCTGACGCCGGCGTCGCGAAAACATCTGAAACAATGGTTCGCCAAGCGCAGTCTTAAGAAGAAGCCGGCCGCGCATCCGGTTGCGCGCTCTCAAAAGGCTCGCCGCGCTGCCGCTGGTTCCCACTAACTCTGCAGTTCTCGCTGCACGTAGAGCAAACACCGCTCCTGCAACCGCGTGCTAGACTCAAGTCTCTTCTCCCTATTCGACTGAGATCGCATGCGAGAACTGACTTTCCTTTCTGCTGTTTCCCTGGCTGAACAAATCCGGAAGAAAAAGCTGTCTCCCGTGGAAGTGGTCGAGGCTCATCTCGCCCGAATCGAAAAGTTAAACCCCAAGCTGAACGCCTTTGTACAGGTCGACGTCGAAGGGGCGCGACGGCAAGCCCGGGTGGCCGAGGCGGCCGTGCGCAAGGGGGAAGATCTCGGAGCGCTGCATGGAGTTCCGATCAGCATCAAGAGTTCGATGGCGGTCGCGGGCCTGCGCTGGGAAGCGGGGACGAAGCTGCGGGCTGGAGTCGTCGCCGGGCAAGATGCCGCGCTGGTGACCCGTCTGCGGCGGGCAGGCGCAATCATCCTCGGCGTCACCAACGCGCCCGAACTGCTCATGGCATGGGAGACGGACAATCTTCTTTATGGGCGGACCAATAATCCCTGGGACCTGACGCGCACGCCAGGCGGATCGAGCGGCGGCGAAGCGGCGGCGATTGCGTCCGGGATGTCCGCGGGAGGAATGGGCAGCGATGGCGGCGGATCGATTCGCGAGCCGGCGCACTTCACTGGAATCTGTGGACTGAAGCCGACTCCGGGACGCATCCCTGCGACCGGACATTTCCCGGTGTCGGTTGGGCCGTTCGCATTGCTCGGTGTTGTCGGGCCAATGGCCCGAACTGTCGCGGACCTGAAAACTCTTTTCGAAGTCATGCAAGGTCCCGACGATGGCGATCCCTCGGCCGCTCCGGTACCGTTGCATTGGCCTGGGGAAGATGACCTGAAGCGCATCCGCGTTGGTTATTTCGAGGATGATGGCCGCACGCCAGTTACTCCCGAGACTCGTGCTGCAGTGCGGACCGCCGCCGAAGCCTTGCGGCGTGCCGGTTTTCAGGTGGAAGCGTTTCGCCCCGAAGGGCTCGAGCTGGCCCGCCAGCTCTGGTGGAATTTATTCGGGGTCGCGGGTGGAATGATACTTGGTCCCATGACCAGGGGCCGGGAGGCTGATCTGAGTCCGATCCTGAAAGAGTTTTCCCGTTGGGCGGCAGCCGAGCCGGCTCATAGCGGGCAATCGTTGCTCGAGACCTGGATCGAGCGCGACGTAGTACGAATGCAGGTCTTTGCGCAGATGCAGGAGTATCCGGTGCTGCTCTGTCCGGTGGCTTCGATTCCCGCCTTTCGCCACGGCGAGCGCAGCTGGCAGGTCGAGGGGAAAAACGTGCGATATCTTGATGCCTGGAGCTATACCGAGTGGTTCAACCTGCTCGGTACTCCGGCGGTGACGGTGCCGGTGGGGAAGTCACCCGAAGGCTTGCCGATCGGCGTGCAGATCGCGGCACGCCCGTGGCAGGAAGAGCTGGTGATTTCAGTGGCTGCGGCATTGGAAGAGCAATGTGGTAGCTACGGGCATCCGGGAATCTGATCTGACGACCCGCAGCGCCGGCGGCGCTACCGAGCCATTTTGTGGTTTACTTATTTCTGGCATGACGAAGCGAAGCCTCCTGCTCTGCGCCTGCGTTGCTCTGGCTGCCGCCGCGATTTTCGCCGCCGCACCGGGCAGCCCGCCTTCGGGGCCCAATAGCTCCGCCGAAGCGGCACGCCTGAACAATCTGGGTGCGGCATACATGAACCAGCAGCTTTTCGAGAAAGGTCTCAAGGCTTTTCAGGAGGCTGCCGCCCTCGATCCCAAACTACAAGTCGCGGCTTTGAATCAGGGCGTCGCGCTGCTCAACCTGGCCCGCCTCGAACCCGCAAAGGCCCTTCTGGAAGCCGCCACCAAGAATGATCCCAAGGATCCGCACGCCTGGTTCTGCCTGGGCCTGCTGTACAAGAATTCCGACAATCCGCCAGGCGGCGGTCGAAGCGTTTCGTCGCGTCACTGAAATCGATCCCAATGATGCGGACAGCTGGTATTTTCTGGGCGCGGTGTCGGCTCAGCTCAAGCAGTATCCGCAAGCCATCGATGCCTTCCAGCACGCGCTCAAGACGAATCCGCTGCATGCTTCGGCGGAATTCGGCATCGCGCGCGCTTACCAGCAGACGGGCGACGCGGCGCAGGCCCGCGAACATCTGGTGCGCTTCCAGCACATCACACAAAGCAAACTGGGCTCGCCTATCGGGCTGGCTTACGGAGATCAGGGGAAGTATTCAACGGTGGAAGAAGTAGCCTCCGCCGCGGAGAAAGCGCTGCCGCCGATTTCGGTGAAGTTTGTCGATGTGACCGAGCCAGCAGGGCTGGCGTCGAAAGGGTCCTCAGCGAAGGCGAGCGACTTGGCATCGTTTCTGGGGCCCGGTGCATGCTTTCTCGACTACGACGGCGACGGCAAGCAGGACATATTTCTTCCCGACAACGGGCCGCAGGGCGGCATGGCGCTTTATCACAACGCGGGCAACGGCAAGTTTGAAGATGTAACCAAGAAGGCCGGACTCGATTCTTCGCTCCATGCCATCGGATGCACGGCCGGAGACTACGACAATGACGGCGCAACCGACCTGGCGGTGAGCCTCAACGGACCGCGATACTTCTTGCTGCACAATGAAAAGAACGGAACGTTCAAGGACGTGGCGGAAGCTGCGGGGATCAAGAGTCCCGCCATCAGTCATCCGAACTTTCCGGCCTTCAATGTGGGACTTACGTTCATTGACTATGACCACGACGGTGATCTTGATCTGTATATCAGCAACTACAGAGATGCCGGTGGTTACGATCCGCGCGTGCAAACTGAGGGAGGTTGGCGGTAGCAGCATTGTTGGCGCTGGAAGCCATGTGGCGGAACAATGGCAACGGCAGTTTACCGACGTCACCGAATCGAAACCGGACTTCGGTGGTATAAGCCTCGCAGCGCGTAGGGACGGACTACGACAATGATCGGGCCATGGATATCGTAGTTTACGGCATCGGGCAGTCCGACGGTGTTCCAAAATCCGCGCGAAGGCAGGTTCCCAGGCTCGTGAGCTGTGGCCGCGGCAGATCCTGCCGGCCAGCTGTCGGGAGTTGCGGTCCTCGATTTCAATCACGATGGCTGGATGGATCTTGCTTTTACCCACTGGGCTGCACCTGGCATCACGCTTTGGCGGAACAACAAAGGCAAGAGCTTCGAGCCGGTCGAACTCCCCAAAACGAATTGGATTCGCGCCTTCGGCGTAGCCGCCTTCGACTACGACAACGACGGCTGGATTGATCTGGTAGCCGTAGGCGAGACTGCCGATGGTAAAGGCGAAGTCCGGCTCTTCCGCAATCTCGGTCCTGACGGATTTAAAGACGTCACTGCCGACGTTGGCCTCGATAAGATTCAACTCAAAGATCCACGCGCCATCATTACCGGCGACTATGACGGCGATGGCGCCACCGATTTGCTGATCACGCAGAGTCACGGCCCGGCGGTACTGCTGCGCAATGAAGGCGGCAACAAGAACAACTGGCTGCGGCTTTCGTTCAAAGGCCTCTCGGACAACAAGAGCGCGATTGGCACCAAGGTCGAGGTGTTCGCCGGCGCCAACCGCCAGAAATTTGAAATTGCGGGATCGTCCGGCTACCTGGGGCAGAACTCAACTGACATGGTGATTGGGCTCGGTCAGGCCAAGGAAGCCGATGTGGTGCGCATGCTGTGGCCCTCCGGAGTCATACAGGATGAAATCCAGATTGCGGGAATGAAAGACCACAGCTTCCTCGAGATGGACCGGCGCGGCAGCTCCTGCCCCACGCTTTTTGTCTGGGACGGAACCCGCTACCAGTTAGTGGGAGACATGCTGGGCGCGGGCGTGGTCGGCCACTGGGTTGGGCCCAACCAGCGCGACCTTCCGCGGCCCACGGAATATATCAAGATCGGCCGCGACTCGATCCGCGAGAGAGACGGCAAACTCAGTTTCCGCTTCATGGAACCGCTCGAGGAAGCGGTTTATCTCGACCAGGTGAAGTTGCTCGCGGTGGACCATCCCGCTGCGGTTGACGTATATCCCAACGAATATTTCGCCAGCAACCCGCCCTACCCGCCGTTCAAAGTTGTATACAGTCGCGATGCCCGACCGCCGGTGGGGGCGTGGGACGAGCATGGCCACAATGTTTTGCCGGATTTGCTGGCGCATCGTTACTTCGGCGATTTCGAGTTGCAGCGCTTCCAAGGCTTCACTAAGAAGCACAGTCTGGAACTTGATCTTGGAGAAGCCTATCGCGGTGGCCCGCTCTGGCTGCTGCTGCACGGCGAGATTGAATACTTCAGCGCCACCAGCATGTACGCCGCCTACCAGGCCGGGGTCGAAGCCGTCGCACCCTACGTCGAGGCGCAGGACGCGAGTGGGAAGTGGGTCCGCGTGATGGATGATATGGGCTTCCCCGCGGGCGGTCCGCGCACCATGACCGCTGATCTCACCGACAAACTGCCGCAGGGAACGCGGCGCATCCGCATCACTACGAACCTGCAAATTTATTGGGACAGCATCCTGGTGAATCGCGCCGAACAGAATGGCAACGCCCGCTTGACCTCGGTGCCGCTGGCGCGCGCCGATCTGCGCTTCCGTGGCTTTCCGCTGAAGATCGAAAATCAGCCGCCGGGCAATGTTTTGTACGTGTACGAGAAGACCAGTCCCACGGGGCCTTACACCCGGCCCGCGGGCGCCTACACCCGGTACGGCGACGTACGTCCGCTACTCGCGGGGTACGACGATCAGTTGGCGGTCTTCGGATCGGGCGATGAAGTGGTTCTCGATTTCGATCCGGCGAAGCTTCCCGCTTTGCCCAAGGGCTGGGCGCGGGATTATTTCTTCGTGGCCAACGGTTACGAAAAAGACATGGACTTCTACGCCGCCGAAGCCAATACCGTGCATCCACTGCCCTTTCGAGCGATGGGCACGTACCCGTATCCCAAGGGCAAATCGTTTCCGCTGGACGATGCGCACGTCAACTATTTCCTGGATTACAACACGCGGCATTTGTCGGGCAACGAGCCCAAGGGATATCGCTTCGACTATCCCCGCTGATGACAAAGAACGTGTAGCGCGGTCCTTCGTTCGCAAGAGTCGACCTTACGTCAAAATCCGCGGGCGCGGGCGCCCGCGCCACACGTTCCTCTTTCGTACAGAATCGTTTTAGTCGTTGACATCGCCTGCCTCCGCATAATCCAATACGCGGGAATGGCAACCACTCCAACCGGCACTTCCTCCTCTACCGGGCTGCGGCTTCGCAGAACGCTCACCCTTTGGGACCTGATTCTGTACGGCATCATCGTGATCCAGCCGACGGCGCCCATGCCCGCTTATGGCGTGTTCAGCAACGCGGGCCAGGGTCACGTGGTGACTTCCATTCTGATCGCGATGGTCGCGATGGTTTTCACCGCCATGAGCTACGGGCGCATGGCGCGGGTGTATCCCAGCGCGGGTTCAGCCTATACCTACGTCGGCCGCGAGCTGCATCCCTCTCTCGGCTACGTCACCGGCTGGAGCATGACCATGGATTACATGCTCAATCCGCTGATTTGCACCATCTGGTGTTCCAAGGCGATGGCCGATCTGTTGACCGGAACCCGGTATCAGATTCCCTATCCCGGCTTGTTGTGGCCGATCGTCTTTGCCGTGTTATTCACGGCGCTGAATCTGCGCGGTGTGAAAACTTCGGCCCGGATCAATCAGACCTTGTGCGCCATCATGGGAGCGGTGATTCTGGCGTTCTTCTGGTACACCATTCGCTATATTTTCCATTTGCCGCAGTATCCCGAGGCTTACTTTCTGCGTCCGTTTTACAATCCGCAAACTTTTACCATCAACGGCGTGTTCCATGGCACCTCGGTGGCGGTGCTCACTTACATCGGCTTCGACGGGATTTCGACCTTGTCGGAAGAGGTGGACAATCCCAAGCGGAATATTTTTCTGGCAACGGTGCTGGTTTGCGTGATTACCGGATTCCTGGCCGCGGCTGAAGTCTACGGGGCGCAGTTACTAAGCTCGCAATACATGTTCTCCGCAGCAGAAGTGGAGAACGCATTCAGCCACGTAGCCGCGATTGCGGGTGGCACACTGCTGACCAAGGCCATCAGCGTCACGCTGCTGATTGCGACCGTGGGCTCGGGCATGGGATCGCAGCTCGGCGCGGCCCGCTTGCTCTATGGCATGGGGCGCAGCGACGCGATTCCCAAAAAATTCTTCGGGGCGATCCATCCCAGAACCCGTATTCCCGCGAACAACGTGATTTTCGTCGGCGTGGTCGCGCTGCTGGGGGCGTTTCTCATCACTTACGACAATGGCGCGCAGTTGCTCAATTTCGGCGCGCTGATCGCCTTTATGGGAGTCAACCTGGCAGCGCTGACGCACTACTACGTCCGAGGCGCGGACCGTTCCATGGGGCAATTGATTCCACCGGTGCTGGGTTTCATCATCTGCGGGTTCATCTGGATCCACTTGTCGAACCTGGCGCTGATCGCGGGTTCCATCTGGATGATCGCGGGAATCGCTTACGGGGCATGGAAGACCAGAGGTTTCCAGGCCACACTGGTGAATTTTGATGTGCCTCCGGAAGAAGACTGAGAAATAATTGTCGAATTGTCGGATTTGCGAATTGTCGAATTTGGAGCGATTGCAGATTGATTCGATTTCAGATTTCAGATTGATTGAACCCCAAAATCCTTACGACGCGGGAATTTCAATCTGAAATCTTCAATCTGAGATCTGAAATCAATTCGTCAATTTGAAAATCCGTCAATCCGACAATCCGTTAACTACTCCACGTTCCAGCCGCTGACCTCCACTGCGGGCTGCGCCGTTCCCAATTCCTGCGTCCGGTAGGTTGCCGGTGACTTCGCGTTTCTCGCCGGGCAAGAGCGAAATATAGTTGTCCTGCCAGACCACCGGTAGAACCTCTTCTCCGCCTTTACCCTTGTTTACTTTCAGGCGAACGAAGAACGCCAGGTTCTTGCTGGGATTTTCCAGCGCGACGTGAGTGGTGGCCTCTTCGCCCTTGCGCTCGGTGTGGTCCGTAATTTTCAGCTTCACCTTCGGTAACTGGGACAGGGCGGTGTAGTCGGCGTAAGACGCCGTGGGCGTGGTGTACCAGTTCGACTTTCTCCCAGTCGATGGTTTCGGGCTTGCTGGAGAGCCAGTAGAAATTTGAACCCACCAGCGCGCCGCCTGAGTCATGCAGCCGCAACACGAGGAAGTAAGTCGGGCTCAGGCCGTCGATGTCGGGCAGGGTCAGGACTTTGTTGGTGCTGTCGGCGGCGGCATCGAGCGAGGTCTCTTTGGAAAACTTTTCGCTCATGTCGAGGTTGAAAATCTGGGCCGTGAGCTTCAGTCCTTTCGCGTCCTCGTACTGGCTGCTGACGAGCCAAACCGAGTGGTCGTCGTAGCCATACACCGGATGCAGCGCCTCCATGGCCTTCTTGGCGCCGAAATATCCGCCGCCGGGGCGCAGGTAGAAGTCATAGAGGTGCCAAATCATGGATGGCCAGGCATTGTTCAGCATCCACTGAATCACGCCGGTCGAGGTGTACTTGTTGCGGCTGTAGGCCTCGTACATGGCGCGCACGCCTTCGTAGGTTTGCATCTGCGCTTTGACGGCGTAGTCCTCGGCGCTGGTGGCGGTGCCGAAGCGCGCATTCAAAGCGTCGCTAAAGACGTGGATGTCTTTGAATGCGCCGCCGCCGGCGTGGTAGTCCCAGACACTGTCCATCGGCCAAAGATGGTCTTTGCCCACCATGGCGCGAATGCTTTCGATCGGCGGAACGGCCGGCCCCATGCTGGTTTCGGTGTTGAAGCCGTAGGCTCCGCCGCAGCCGCCCGGGTTGCACTGGCGGCCCGAGTCGGTTTTGTCGCTCTGCCAGTAGGAAGGCGCGACGTATTCATAGGGCCCGGTCATTTTTACGCCGCTCTCGCCGGAGTAGCCGGCGGGTTTCGCGGTCGCGGACGAAACCACCGGATTCGTCCAGAGCATTTCTTTTTCGACCTTCAGATAAGTCTGCTCCACGTCGGGCGGGGGCGGGTTGTCGCTGCCGTTCATCCACGCGATCAGGCTGGGATGGCCGCGCAGGCGGTACATCTGGTCGCGCAAGGACTGTTCGGCGATGGTGAAGTCCTGCGGCTTCCAGTTCGGCCAGTGCTCCCAATGGTCGCAGCAGCACCAGCCGGCGATGAGCAGAATTCCGCGCTCGTCCGCCAGATCGAGAAACTCCTTGGTTTCGAGCTTGCCTTCGAGGCGGATCGTGTTCAGGCCCATGTCCTGCACATAGCGGAACTCGTCTCGCAGTCGCTGCGGGTCCTGACGCAGCATCATGTCGGGCGACCAGCCGCCGCCTCGAATCAGAACGTTCTTGCCATTGATGGAAAACAACGCGGCGGTTGGCCGAGAGCACCTCGGACTTCACCTCGCGAATGCCGAACTTCGTGTCCGCATGGTCGGAAATCTTTCCGTCCAGTTGTGAATTCCAGGTTGAGACTGTAGCGCTCCGGCTTGCCCATCTGCGCCGGCCACCACAGGCGCGGATGGTCGATATTGAGCTGGGGAAATTGCTCGGGCGTGAAGGTTAGGTCTTTCGCTTCGCCGGGCCCGAGCTCGACTTCCTGGGAAAACTCAATCTTCTCGATCTGGCCCTTCAGTGTGCCTTTCACCGGATGGCTGGCGGCGTTCTTCAGCAAGGCTGTGACCGTGAGTTGGGCTTTGTCATTTGCCGGCGAATTTACCGTCGAAACCACGGCGGGATGGCGCACGGCGACGGGTCCGCTGGTGGTGATCTCCACGTCGCGAAACAGGCCCATGTTTTTGTCCGGCGGCGCAGGGTTCCAGTCGACGAAGGTGATGGCAAGGTCAGTGTCAGTCGGAGAGAAGACCTGCACTGCGAGCACATTCGTCTTTCCAGGCAGAGCGCGCATCGCTGATATTGAATTCGTAAGTTCGCCACGCGCCGTCCACATCCTCGGATTTGGCGAGTTGCTTGCCGTTCAGGAAAATGTTGGCGCGATAGTTGATTCCGCCAAAATTCAGCCAGATGGTCTTTCCCTTAAAGCTGGCGGGGAGGACAAATTCCTTGCGATACCACCAGGGGATGATGAACGGGCTGTCCGCCTGCATCGGAATGTTGGAAAAATTCGCGCCGATGGGATAAGTGACGCCGGGAAAAGTCCGCAGATTCGTCCCGAAAAACGGATCGGGATACACCTTGTGCTTGACCAGGGCCGCGACCACCGTGGTGGGGACGCTGACCTCATACCAGCCTTTGGGCAGGAATTTTGGGGTGGAGAGGATCTCGCCCTTCTCGTCCACTTTGCCGGAAGACTGCAAAGACCAGCCGTCGCGCAGGGCGAGCGCGCCTTCAGGGCGGGCTTCCTGCGCAAAAATCAAGCCAGAAAACAACCACACAACCATGCACAACCGGCGGCTCTGGTTCATCAAGATGAGATCCTTTTTCGAAGAAGTATGAAGACGGCTCTAGCTTAATAACACGGAGTATTAATACGTTTCAATGGCTGATTTTGGAATGTAGGGCTGCTCGTCAGGTTGGGACACGAAATCGCGCACTGATCTGCCGAGCCCTGCTCGGCTGGGCGGACGAGGGCGTCCGCCCCTACGTGGTTCGTGGCGTAGTCTATAATTTAGGTTTCCGCCTCAATACTCTGGAGTGACAAGACCATGATTCGATTTCTGCAGACCCCGGGCCCGATCAAGAAAGTAGTTCTGGGCGGGTTGCTGACGGTAATTTGCGCCGCCATGGCGATCACCTTGATCCCGGGCGGCATTGGCGACAGCATCGGCCTGGGTGGGCCGGGGCAGGGCGTAGTGGCCAGCGTGGCGGGCGAACCTGTCACTGCGCTTGAGGTGCAGCGCGAGGCCCGGCAGATGCTAAAGCAGCAGTTTCCGCGTGGGGGCGAGCAAACCGCCATGCTGCTTCCCTATTTTGCCGAGCGGGCGGCGCAGAATCTGATCAGCAAGCAGGCGCTGGTCGCCGAAGCCGGAGCGGCTTGGCCTGCGGGTTACGGATGAAGAATTGCGTGACGAATTACAGCATGGGCGCTATGCGGCGACATTCTTCCCCGGTGGCAAATTTATCGGGCAGGCGCAGTACGAGAATATGCTGCAAAACGCCGACCTCTCGATCCCCTTGTTCGAGCAGGGACTGAAAGACCAGATTCTGCTGGACAAGCTGCGCAACCTGATCACGGGCAGCGCGCTGGTCACCGACAGCGATGTGCGCCGCGAGTTCGAGAAACAAAACACCAAGGTCAAATTTGACTACGCCGTCCTGCGAAAAGACGATCTGGCGAAGCAGATCAAGCCGAACGAGGCCGAGCTGAAGGCCTTCTACGAGCGCAATAAAGCCACCTACAACAACTCGATTCCGGAGAAGCGCAAAGTCCGGTATGTGGTGCTGGACAATGCCAAAATCGAAGCGGGGGTTACCGTTTCGCGGGACGATCTACAGGCCTACTACGATCAGCATCGCGACGAGTACCGCGTGCCTGAGCAGGTCAGCGTGAGTCACATCCTGGTCAAGACTCCTCTCCCCGGGGCGGACGGGAAAGTGGATACCAAAGGAGTGGAGGAGGCCCGCAAGAAGGCGCAAGATGTGCTCAAACAGCTGAAGGCGGGTGGAAATTTCGGCGAGTTGGCGAAGAAATATTCAGAAGATCCCGGCAGCGGCAAGAATGGCGGCTCCCTGGGCTGGATCGGCAAAGGCCGCACGGTGCCGGAGTTCGAACAAGCGGCTTTCTCCCTGGCCAAGGGCGCCACCAGCGACCTGGTGCAAAGCAGCTATGGCTTCCACATCATTCGCGTCGATGACAAGCAGGCCGCGCATGTGAAGACGCTGGACGAGGTGAAGGACCAGATTGAAGGCGGCATCAAGCAGCAGAAAGCTGCCCAGCTTGCCACAAATCAGGTGAATACTCTTCTGGCCCAGGCACGCAGCGGCGGGCTGGACAAAGCGGCGGCAACCAAGGGCCTGAACGTCATCAACACTGATTTCGTGAGCCGCACTGACACTCTTCCCGGTATTGGCGCTTCGCCGCAATTCATGGGTGCGGTGTTCGGCGAGGCCGAAAAGGCGCCGCCCGACCAGGTACAGGTAGAGCAGGGCTACGCGGTGTTCGAAGTCTTGGCGATCAAGCCGGCTTCCACCCCTACGTTCGACGAAATTCGCAGCCGGGTGGAGCAGGAGTTCAGAAACGAACGGGTTAGCGCGCTGTTGGCCCAGAAAACCCAGGAACTGGCGGACCGGGCCAAAGCCGAACACGACCTGAAGAAGGCGGCCAAGGAAGCCGGCGCTGCCATCAAGACCAGCGACTTCGTGTTGCCGGACGGACAGGCACCGGACGTCGGATCCATGTCGGGTGGCGCTGCCGTGGCTTTCACTTTGAAGCCGGGAGAGATCAGCGGTCCGATCACCAACGGCACGACCGGCGTAGTGCTGTCGGTTCTGGACCGGCAGGAACCGACCGCGCAGGACTTCGAGGCCAAGAAAGACCAGATTCGCGATGCTCTGATGCAGAGCAAGCAAGGGGAAATGTTCGGCCTCTTTGTTTCCAATCTGCGCACCCAAATGGAAAAAGCCGGAAAGATCAAAATCAATCCGGAGGAGATGAAGAACCTGACCCGCTCGCAGGCCGGGGAACAGGGAGAGTAAAGCGCCGGTTCGCGCCGCTTCCTCAATTGCTGGTAGCATCGGGGGTAGTTTCCGATGATGTCCTTCCCCCGCGCCACCGGTATCCTGCTGCACCCGACATCCTTTCCATCGCGCGGTGGCATCGGCGATTTTGGCCCGGCCGCTTACGAGTTCGCCGATTTTCTTGCCTCCGCGCGCCAGGGCTTGTGGCAGGTGCTGCCGTTGGGCCCACCCGCTACCGGCAATTCGCCATATTCTTCCACGTCGGCATTTGCCGGCAGCCCACTGCTGATCAGCCTGGAGCGCCTGGCAGAACACGGTTGGATGGATTCATCGCAGCTGGCGGGTCTGCCGCGCGAGGCGGCCGCAATTGACTACGAGGAAGTGTTTCAGCGCAAGCTGCCGCTGATTGTGGCAGCGGCCCGCAAGTTTCTTGCGAACGCCCGGGGCGACGCCCGCAACCGCTTTGATCGCTTCTGTGCCGAGAATACCTGGTGGTTGGACGACTATGTCCTGTTCGATGCCTTGCGCGAACGCTACCAGAGGAAATGCTGGAAGGAATGGCCTCGTGCCCTGGCTCGTCGCGAGGCCGCCACTCTGGCCGCCGCCCGCAAGGAACTGACAGCAGAGATGGACCAGCGGCGCGTGATTCAGTTCTTCTTTTACCAGCAGTGGCATGCTCTGCGGCGCTACTGTGCGCAGCGCTCTATCCGGGTGGTGGGCGATATCGCCATTTTCGTGGCCTACGACAGCGCGGACGTGTGGGCTCATCGCGACCTCTTCCGCCTGAAGGACGATCTTGATCCCGAAGTGGTATCCGGCGTTCCGCCGGATGCCTTCAGCGCCACCGGCCAGCGCTGGGGCACTCCGCTCTACGACTGGGACGCGATGAAGGCGCGAGAGTACGACTGGTGGATCGACCGGTTGCGCTGGGGCGCTCAGACTTGCGACTACATCCGCCTCGATCACTTCCGGGGATTCGATCAGTTCTGGGAGATTCCCGCCAGCGAGACCACGGCGGTAAAGGGCCGCTGGGTGGATGGTCCCAAGGACGAGTTGTTCAACAAACTTCGGGATGCCCTGGGCGGGCTTCCGTTTTTTGCCGAGGACCTGGGATACATCACGCCCGAGGTGCACGCGCTACGGGAGCGGCATCAGATTCCAGGCTTGGCCGTGTTGCAATTTGGTTTTGCCAATGCCGGTGCGCATGTGTATTTGCCGCATCGCCTGACGCCCGATCGAGTGATCTATACCGGCACTCACGACAACGACACGACGGTGGGCTGGTGGAAATCAGGCTTGTCGGAGAGCGAGCGCCGGGCGATTGAGACGTATGCCGGCCCCTGCGAAGACGGGATTCACTGGGCGTTCATTCGTCTGGCTCAGGAGTCCGTTGCCAGTCTGGCGGTGGTTCCGCTACAGGACGTGCTGGGACTGGGCAGTGAAGCCCGGCTGAATACGCCCAGCGTTTCGGAAGGGAATTTCCGGTGGCGATATCAGCCCGGGGCTTTGACGCCTGCTTTGGCGGGAAAGCTCGCCGCGCTTGCCGAAGTGACGGACCGCGTGCCCCCGCCGATGCCGGTGCCTCCGGACGAGAATTTTGCGGCGTGAAAAGCTTCGCGTATTCTGCTTGCTCGGAAGCTGAGAACCGGGAACTTGAAACTGAGAACTGAAATTTTTTACTCATGATTAAAGCAGTTCGAGGAACGCGTGATCTTCTGCCGCCGGAGACGGCGTTGTGGAATTTTGTCGAGGCGGCGGTGCGTGATGTTTTCCGCGCCTACAACTTTCATGAAATTCGTACGCCTATTTTCGAGGCGACCGAGCTTTTCGCCCGCGGTGTGGGCGAGGAAACCGATGTAGTCGCGAAGGAAATGTATACCTGGGAGGACCGCGGACGGGCGCAGAGCGATAAAGGACAGTCGCTCACCCTTCGTCCTGAAAATACCGCCAGCGTCGTGCGTGCGTACATCGAACACAAGCTTTGGGACCGCGGGCTGAACAAGCTCTACTACATCGGGCCGCAGTTTCGGCGGGAGCGGCCGCAGAAGGGGCGCTATCGCCAGTTTTACCAGATCGGCGCCGAGGTCATTGGGCCGGCCAGCGCGGGCAGCGAGTCTCCGGCGCGCGATGCCGAAGTGCTGGAGCTGCTGGCGACACTGCTCGACCGGTTGGGCATTCGAGACTGGACGCTGCAACTGAACTCAGTGGGATGCGCGAACGACCGCGCAGCCTATAACGAAGCTTTGCGCAAAGCGCTCGAGCCAGTGGTCGGCGGCATGTGCGAGGATTGCCAGCGCCGGGCGGTCACCAATCCGTTGCGTGTGTTTGATTGCAAAGTTCCCGAGGACCAGCCGATCATCGACAAGCTGCCGCGTATCAGCCAGTTTCTGGATGAAGGCTGCCGCAAGCACTTTGAACAGGTGAAGGGCATTCTGACCGCTGTCGGTGTCGAGTTTCAAGAAAACGACAGGCTGGTCCGCGGGCTCGACTATTACACGCGCACGGCG
>CAVOSG010000014.1:0-93191 GCA_963698825.1 Terriglobia bacterium
CCACATCTTTCTGTTCGAAGATCGGATTGCCCTTGGCGTCGGTGATCAGTGCGGTGCGCTTCTCCCATTCGATCTCGTCATAGGGAGAGACGCCGGTCTTGGTAAAAAAGCGGCGGAAGCTGAGGCCTGGGGCTTTCTTGCTGGGGGTGTTTACCGCGGCTGCACTGGAAACCGCGGTGGTCTCGGCGGTGGGGGCTCCTGCTTTTACCTCTGCCATTTCTCGTCTCTTCTTTCCTTTGGATTCTTCGCTGCTTAACTTTTGATTTTCAGTATCGCGCAAATCTAAATCGGGTTTAAGACCAGTTCTCAGTTTTTAGTTCTCTGTTCCCAGTTCGGGGGTTTCTGACAGCCAGCGCTGGAGAGCGGTGCAGGCGGCGTGACGTTGCACCGGGTCTTCGATCACGGCGTAGCGGGCGAAGCAGCGGCCGCCGGCCAGGCGCTCGCGCTCCGGGCTTCCCGGCAAGAACAGACGGCCGAGGGCCATTCCCAAGTCACCGGTTTCGGAGATCTGGAACAGGGCCAGCATGCGCTTGCCGCCCGTTGAAGGAGCCACAATTTCCTCACCGAGGGCGAAAACGCCGGGCTTGCTGGACATCAGAACCAGACTAAGGCTGTCGGCACAACGGAGCCAGCGTGACCATTGCACGCGGCGATAGTCGAACTCGGGCTCCACTCCGTGGCGTGCGAACGACTCGCTCACCATGCGCTCCAGACCTTCCATGCCAGCCTCAATTTCTAGCCTCGGAGAAAGGGATTGCGAGCCCTCTTTTCGAGGCATTTTCCACAGCCTAAGTTGTCAACTGTCGTCGCTCCCCCGGGAGGAGTTCAGCCAACTGCGACTACATAGAACGAGGGAGCGGCCACCGCACCAGCAACCCGTTCCAAGAACGGGGCTACTTCTATCCAGCCGGACGGCGCGAGGTCACCTCAACCGCGACGCCAATCCTTTGTTTTCTTACTCTTACCTTGTTTTCGTCCACCGATCATGCCAGGGCGACGAAAGCCTTATGGGATGCAAACAGTACGCCCGTATGTTGGGGCTGTCAAGAGGGTATCCCCATATATTGTATCTCAGTCTTAGCAAGTGGGATGCTGCCCCCTGCCCATTCAAGCGCGGGCTTTTCCACAGGGTGGTGTCTTCCTTCCGCTAATGGGAAAAGGTTGGGTGGCACGAACCGGTGCCACCCGGATCTGCCACGGTCCGAGTGTTGATTTTTCCGTGGCCAGCCAAGCCGCGGAGCGAAATTTTCGGAAGTGCTCACGCCAGCATCTCGGCTTGGGCCGAGGCGCGGCGCTTCAGGTCTTCCATAGGAAAAGTTCGCCGGGTCAGCGTGGACCACTTCTCAGCTGCGGAACCCATGGCTACGTAGACATCCTCAAAAATTTCCCGGGGCGCAATTCTCTGCGTGCCGTCGGAGGATTCCACCAGATAGTCGCCTCTTTGTCCGCGATGTTCGCGCCCGAGCGCATCCCGGAACTCCAGGGGACCGGTGAGCTGCCTGGCTCGGATTAAAAATCGCGTACGGTAGATTTGCCATTCGCCTGCTTTCCTCACTTTATTCCACCCTTGGGGGAGGGAATATCACTTGGAGTTTGATGGTCAGCGAAAACACACTTACCTAGGCTGGATTTTCTGTGAAGGTGAAAAAGAATCTACGCGCGATCCGGGGTGTGGTCAATCCCAAAGTTTGGTGCAATTTCTGAATTCCGGAAAATAACTTTTGGTGAATGCGAACGAACGAAAAGGACGCGCGAACGCGCACCGGGACTGACGATTGGAGCAAGCGATGGGAGCGCGAAGCTTACAGCGCAGAAATGTTTGCAGAGAATTTCCACAAAGGAGCACAGAGCAAGGACGCAAAGTACGCAAAGTACAGACGAGGACACGACCTGGCCGGTGGAGCTGGCCTCATCGTGGGCGGGCGTCGTACACTCCCTTTCGCTTCTATGGCGGATGACGGCAATCTTCGGGGGCCGGGCAATTTTCCCGCGACACGCTGGTCGCTGATCGTGGCGGCGCGCAGTGTGCAGCCGGCAGAACGGCAGCGCGCGCTGGAAATCCTCACGGCCGCGTACTGGAAGCCGGTGTACAAGTACATTCGCCTGCGTTGGAACAAAGACAACGAGCAGGCCAAGGACCTGACGCAGGATTTTTTCTTTCATCTTCTGGAAAAAGATTTTCTCGCCCGCTACGATCCGCAGCGGGCCCGACTGCGAACTTTTCTGCGGGTGTGCGTGGACCGTCTGATCGCCAACGAGGACAAGGCGGCACGACGCCTGAAACGAGGCGGAGAAGTGCAGTTCCTGGCGCTGGACTTCGAATCGGCCGAAGGCGAATTGCAGCATATCGAAGTTGCTTCGCCTGACTCGATGGAGGATTTCTTCGAGCGCGAGTGGGTGCGCAGCGTCTTCAGCTTGTCCCTGGAACGCTTGCGGCAGGAGTGCGAACAGCGGGGCAAGATTATGCACTTTCGTCTTCTGGAGTTTTATGACATCGACGAAGGCGGCAAAGAGTTGACCTATGAACAGGTGGGACGGCAGTTTGGTTTGAAGACTTCGGACGTCACCAATTATCTGGCGTACGCGCGCCGCGAGTTTCGGCGTATCGTGCTGGAGCAACTGCGGGAGATGACGGGAAGCGAGGAGGAGTTCCGGCGCGAGGCCAGCACTCTGCTGGGAATCGATGCGCCGTGAGGAAACAGGGACCATGAAGTGGCTCTCCGATCAGGCCGTAGACCGTCTCCGCGTTGCCGCGGACACGCCTGACCTCAGCGGCACGGGATATGTGCTGCTCGACAAGCTGGGCGCGGGCGGCATGGGCGGAGTGTTTCGCGCCGAGGATACGGCGCTGGGACGGCAGGTGGCGCTGAAGGTGATCGGGATTGTGGACTCGCGCGGCGAGTTCGGCGCACGCCTGCTGCGCGAAGCGAAGATCATCGCGCAGCTGGAGCATCCGGGAATTGTTCCGGTGCATGATGTTGGCACTCTGCCTGACGGCCGCGTCTTTTACACCATGAAACTGGTGCAGGGGCGGCGACTCGACCAGCAGCGGGAGGAACTGGGCGGCCTGCCCGAGCGCTTGCGCGTTTTCCAGAAAATCTGTGAAGCGGTTTCATTCGCGCATGCCCACCACGTGCTGCATCGCGACTTGAAGCCGCAGAACATCATGGTCGGACAGTTCGGGGAAGTGCTGGTCATGGACTGGGGTCTGGCCAAGGTGCTGGATGGGGGAACTCCGGCGGCGGCATTCACACCCATGCCTCCGCCACGTGCAGCTTCCGAGCACAACGCGGCCGAGTCAGACGTTGCCGAAGTGGACACTGCCGAGGCAGACACCGAGCATGGGGTCATTCTCGGCACTCCCGGCTACATGGCTCCGGAGCAGGCCCGGGGCGAAGTCGACGCGGTCGGACCCTGGTCCGATGTCTACTCGTTGGGCGCGGTACTCAAGTTCCTAGTCGAAGGCCCAGCTCCAACACCGAAGGCGTTGACTGCGATCGTCCTCAAGGCGATGGCGGAGGATGCACCCCAGAGATACGCGTCGGTTGAGGCATTGGCCGGCGACATCGCGCATTACCTGGACGGGTTGCCGGTGAGCGCGTATCCCGAAGGTCTGATGGCGCGAATGTGGCGCTGGGTGGTCAAGAACCGTGCGTGGATCCTGCTGATTCTTGCCTATCTGGTGATGAGGGCCTTATTCATTGTGTGGCGGGGGAGATAAGAAAGGCGATTTCAGATTTCAGATTGATGATTTCAGATTGGAAAACCTCTACCTGACGGCTCTTCAATCTGCAATCTGAAATCCGGCTAAAGGATTCTTGAGCTGCGTTGAATAGAACGACAAGCGGGCAACTTGCCCGCCGAGGATGAAGATATGAACAAAGTCGTGCTGGGATTGCTGGTGGGCGGAATTCTGGGCATTTTTGACGGGCTGAGCGCGTGGTTCACTCCTGCGGTGCGGGCACAACTGCTGGGCATCGTGATCGGATCCACGGTGAAAGGGTTGATCGCGGGCATCCTGATTGGATATTTTGCGAAGAAGGTGAACTCGCTGCCGCTGGGCCTTCTGTTCGGGTTGGGAATCGGGTTGTTGCTGGCGTATGCGGTGGCTGCCATGCCGGACCCGAGCGGCAAGCACTACTATTTCGAGATCATGCTGCCGGGCGGGATCGTGGGCATGATTGTGGGCTACGCCACGCAGCGTTTTGGGCAATCGGCGCAGTTGGCGCGCAGGTAGACGAAGGTAAAAGCATCAACCACGGAGGACACTGAAGTACACAAAGGAAATTCGAAGGCTTTGTGAGACTTCGTGTCCTTCGGTGGTTTGTGAATTGTAGGGGAACGCGGTAAAGTAGCGGTCGCGTATGGGCAATGACAAAGAGAAGGAAGCGGCGGGGCGGGCCAGCCTGCGGTTTGTGCGGGACGGCGACATCGTCGGACTCGGGACGGGATCAACCGCCGCTTATGCGGTTCGTTTTCTTGGGGAGCGCGTGCAGGCCGGGTTGAAGATCCGCGGCGTGCCGACCTCGATTCACACTCAGGAACTGGCGGCCAGCCTGGGAATTCCGCTGACCACGCTGGATGAAGTTCAGCAGATCGACGTGACCATTGATGGGGCCGACGAGGTCGATCCTGAACTGCGACTGATCAAAGGCGGCGGCGGGGCATTGCTGCGGGAAAAAATAGTGGCGTCAGCGACCAGGAAGTTTGTGATCATCGCCGATTCGACGAAGCAAGTCGCGATGCTGGGAAAATTTCCGGTTCCGGTGGAAGTGATCAAGTTCGCCGAGACTCTGGTGGCGAAAAAGATCGCTGCACTGGGCGCCGCCGTCACGGTACGGGTGGATTCCTCGGGCAAGAAGTTCATCACCGACGAAGGCAATCACATTCTGGACTGTAACTTCGGAGAGATTCCCGATCCCCCGGCGGTGGCCCGCAAACTGGAAGAGATGCCGGGAGTGGTGGAGCACGGATTATTTATCGGGATGGCGAGCCCTAGCCTTGATTGGGAAGGGCGATCAGGTGATTGAACTGCGGCGCGGTGACTGGGGAAAGCGGTAACCACGGAGGACTCAGAGGGCACGGAGGAAAAGCCGACTTGCGGCGCTAAGTGGCAATCTCACGCAACGCGGCCAGAAATCTCCGCACTTCTTCGGCAGTGTTGTAGTGCGCCAGACCGATGCGCAGGAAGCCGCCGTCTTTTTCCACGTCCAGACGTTCGGTGAGATTCAGAGCGTAGTAGTTGCCATCCCAGGTAAAGAAACCGCGATCGCCCAATTTTGTAGCCAGCTCGAGCGGAGTGTGGCCAGCGATACGGACCGCAACTGTGGGACAGCGGCGATCCAGCTGAGCCAGATCGCGAATGCCGTAAAACTTCAGTCCTGGAATCCCCAGCAATC
Organism: Terriglobia bacterium; assembly: GCA_963698825.1. Taxonomy (GTDB): domain Bacteria; phylum Acidobacteriota; class Terriglobia; order Terriglobales; family Acidobacteriaceae; genus JAIQFF01. Next base: position 5,400 of record CAVOSG010000014.1, read on the forward strand.
CTGAAATCAAAATTTCCGTCAGGCCATGCTCGTGTTGCTGGATGGCGCTGTAAGCCGCCAGCAGCGCGGCGCGGCGGGTGGATGCGGACGGATCCACCTGGCGTCCCAGGTCGGCGAGATAGTCCACGCAGGCGGCGATGCCGGCGATGCACTCGTGATTCAGCGTGCCCCACTCCCAGCGGTTGGGAATGGCGTTGGTGTTGGCGCGCAGTTTGTAAGGTTGCAGGCGCTGCAGGTGGTCGCGCTTGCCGTAGAGGATCCCCATGTGCGGTCCGAAAAACTTGTAGCTCGAGCACACCAGGAAATCGCAATCGAGAGCGCGGACATCAATGGGACCGTGGGGCGCGTAGTGGACGGCATCAACGTAGGCCAGGGCGCCGTGCTGATGGGCGAGGCGAATGATCTGGTTTACGTCGTTGATCGTGCCCACGGCATTCGAGGCGTAGCCGACGGCCACCAGGCGAGTGCGGCTGCTGATTTTTTGCGCGAGGTCAGTGAGGTTGAGGGTGCAGTTGTCTTCATTAACGTCGGCGAAACGGATGGTTACGCCGCGCTCCTCGAGGGCGCGCCAGGGCGAGACGTTGGCGTCGTGATCGAGGTGAGTGAGCAGAATTTCGTCGCCGGGGCCGAGTTCGCGGCCGAGGGAGCGGCTGATGGCGTAGGTCAGCGTGGTCATGTTTGGGCCGAAGACAACTTCATCCGCGGCGCAGTTGAAAAAGTCGGCCATGGCGGTGCGAGCGTTGGCGATTACGGCGTCGGTGCGGCGGCTGGTGGCGTAGGCTCCGCAGGTATTGGCGTTCGAATTCTTTAAGTAGTCGCTGATGGCGTCGATTACGCGTTGTGGAACCTGAGTGCCGCCGGGTCCATCGAGAAAAACCGCAGGCTGGCCGGCGACGGTCTGGGATAGCGAAGGAAACTGGGCGCGCACCCGGATGAGATCGAGTGCAGTGGTTTCGGTGGGTGCGATTGGCATAAGGTGGATTCGTGACGCCGGTGTTTCTGACCCTTCATCCCATCATGGTGGTATGTTCGGGCTGCATTTTGTAGATCACACGCACTTCTGTCGGCTGACGGTAGGGATACTTGTCCACGCCGAGATACTTCTTTGCCAACTTGTCGATGTGATCGTCGGCGCCCTCTTCCGTGATTTCAACCACGCGGCCGCGAATTTCCAGATAGCGGTAGGGATTTTCGGGATCGACAATGGCCAGCGCTACGCGCGGATCACGGCGCACGTTGCGGTCTTTCTGGCGGCCCTTGGCGGAGTTGAAAACCACAAGATCGCCTTCCAGATCGACCCATACCGGGGTGACCTGGGGGCGGCCGTCGGGCATTAGCGTGCCCAGGTTGGCAAAGGCGCGTTTGCTGAACAGATCACGATACTTTTCGGGGATGGCTGAGGGCATGCATACCTCCTGGGAGAATGACCAGAAACATCGGGTCTGGAGATTATAGACGGTTGGGGCGGGATGCAAAACCGGCGGCCTTTGGCGGGCGCGGCTTGGCAGCTTTTTTAAACTCTAGTAAAGTAGTAGACATTCGAAGCGGGAATATTTTGCATCGCGAAAGCTTCGAGCGGCAACTACTAGCTATGAACCGACGTCGAATCGTGCAGTTTCTGCTGGGATTTATCCTGCTGTTCTGGAGCGCTGACCAGAAGATGGTCGCGCAGACCGCGGCCCCGGGCCGTCCTACGGTGGTCTTCATGACTGACTTCGGCGTGGTGGACGATTCTGTTGCGCTGTGCAAGGGCGTGATGTACTCGATTGCGCCGGAGTTGCGGATTGTTGACCTGACGCATGAGGTGACGCCGTTCTCCATCCTCGACGGAGCCCGCTTTCTTTATGGCGCGACGCCCTACTTTCCCGCCGGCACGGTGTTTGTGGTGGTCATCGATCCGGGGGTTGGAAGCACGCGCAAGGCGGTGGTGGTGAAGTCGAAGCGAGGGCAGTATTTCGTGCTGCCCGACAATGGGCTGATGACGCTGGTGCAGGACCGCGACGGAATTGAAGCGGCGCGCGAGATCACGAACCGGGAGTGGATGATCGGGGCGGCGTTGTCGTCCACTTTTCACGGCCGCGACATCTTTTCGCCCGTCGCGGCGCACCTGGCCCACGGCGAGGAATGGACGAGCGTTGGTCCGGAAATGGCAGCGGCCAAGTTGGTCCGGCTTGATGTGGCCGCCTCGAAGCTCGACGAAAAAGGACTGAGCGGTGAGGTGCTGGCGCTCGATGGTCCGTACGGCAACCTGGTGACCAACGTGAGTGGCGACGATTTTCTCAAGCTAGGCTACGGGCACGGACAGAATGTGCGCGTCACCATCGGCAAAACGGACATGAATATCCCCTTCGTGCGGACGTTCAGCGACGTGCCGCTGAAAAAACCGCTGCTGTATATCGATTCGCGGGGACACGTGGGACTGGCGGTGAACCAGGCCAGCTTTGCGGCCACGTATTCCATCAAGCCGCCGGTCACGATTTTCTTCGCGAGCGCGAAGAACTAAAGGCGAATCCGAAGCCTGATCGGGGACATCTGTAGTCCATTCCACGGGCGTAAGTCATTACAAGGAGTGAGTGTGTATATGGGCAGACAGCCGCTTTTTCCTATTCGTTACCGTGAATTCATCCGCTTCATCGTGATCGTGGCACTGGTCCTCATGCCCTGGGTTGTCTTTGCCCAAAGCTATCGCGGATCGATTCGTGGGCACGTGGTCGATCCGAGCGGCGGGGTGATGGTAGGGGCGAAGGTCACGGCGCGCAGCAATGCCACCGGCCTGACGCGCGAAACCGTTACCGGCAGTGACGGAGGCTATGTGCTGGCCGAGTTGCCCGCGGGCGGATACGTGGTGATGGCGCAAGCGCCCAGCCTCTCGCCGGTGGCGCAGAACGTGATCGTGAACGTGGGTCTGGACACCAGCGCCGATTTCGACCTGACCCAGGTGGAAAGAAGGCAGGAACAGGTTACGGTCACGGAAGAATCGCCGCTGGTCGACAACACACGCGACGTGTTGGGCGAAGTTGTGGACCAGCAGCTGGTTACCGACTTGCCATTGAACGGACGGGACTTCGGCAAGTTGGTCGCGTTGGTGCCGGGAGCGACTGTCGAACCTTCCGGCGTGGCTGCCATCCAGAGCGGGTTCGGGCAATTTGCCATTAACGGAAGTCGAGACCGTTCCAACAACTACACGCTTGATGGGACGGACAACAACGATCCGTTCTTTAACAATTCCGCCTTCAACCAGGCGGGCATCGGCGGGGCGCCGGCATCGATTCTGCCCATTGACGCGATTCAGGAGTTCAATCTGCAGTCGCAGTTCAGCGCCGAGTACGGGCGCAACAGCGGCTCGGTGGTGAACATCATCACGCGATCGGGGACCAATCATCTTCACGGGTCGGCGTTCGAGTTTCTGCGTAATGACGCCTTGGATGCGCGCAACTTCTTCAACCGCGATCCTGCTCCCAAGAGCGCTTTCCGCAACAACCAGTTTGGAGCGTCGCTGGGCGGACCCGTCATCGGCAACAAGACGTTCTTCTTTGGCGCGTATGAAGGACAACGCGAGCGAGTGACATCCGACTTCAGCCTGCTGGTGCCGACGCAGACCCAAATCACGGAGGCACAGCAGTTGATCGTAGGCAACGGCGGAACGCCAAGCCAGGCCCTGACCAACATGCTGGCGCTGTTTCCTGCGTCCAGCACCGGAACTACGCCCGGCAGCGTGGAAGACAAGAACGATTTAGACAGCTTCATTGCCAAGATTGACCACCAGATCAGCCCGACGGAGTCGATTACAGGGCGCTACACTTTTGCCCGCAGCCAGCAGGTCTTCCCACTCGGCGGCCTGGGGTTTGGCGCGGGTTCGCGGCTGCCGCAGTTTGCCCAAAGTTCGCCCACGCGGGTACAGCTGGTTTCCGCCAGCCTGCTTTCCACCGTCAGCTACGGAAAGATCAATGAAGTCCGCTTCGGATATAGCCGGTATCGCACATCTTTCAATTCTCTGGATGCGAACTTCGATCCGGCAAGCCTGGGCACACCTACTTCGACCTTCAACCTGGGCACGGACAAACTGGGATTGCCGGAGATGGATTTTGGCGGAGTATTTGAGAACCTGGGAGCGAGCGCCTTCAGTATTCCGCGCGGGCGCACCAGCCAGAGTTTCCAAATTCTCGACAACTTCACCTGGATCCACGGGCGCCATACCATCAAGTTTGGCGGCGAATACCGGCGGGCTGTGATTGACAGTTTCAATGACAACCTGGAGCGCGGCCTGTTTTCTTTCGGTACGGCCGATCCGTCCACCCTTGCGCTCTGCCCCGCTGCTCCGGGATGCGACGATTCCGGCGCGCTCACCCTGGTCAGCTTTTACCAGGGTGACACTTTTCCACTGGTGAATGCCGGCAATACTCGCCGCAACACCTTCAATAACGGGATGAGTTTTTTTGCGCAGGACGACATTCGCCTGCGGCCAACCTTCACCCTGAACTTGGGCCTGCGCTGGGAATACTTTGGGCCGCTGGGTGAGAGCCACAATCTGCTTTCGAACCTGGGCCGGGATGGGAATCTGGCGCTGGTGGGCTCGGACGGTTTAGACGGGGCTTATCAGCGCGATCTGAATAACTTCGGGCCCCGCGTGGGCTTCGCCTGGAGCCTGATGCCCAAAACCATCGTGCGCGGAGGGTATGGCGTTTATTTCGATTACGTCCCGCAGGACCTATTGATTGCGAATTTCACCAATTCCGCTGGGCTGGCAACGAACCCGATTGGCCCCGAGGCCGTCGTGTCTCTCAGCAACAGTTATGACTCCACCGCATTCGATGGCTCAAATGTGGGCGCGCCCATCCTGGCTGCGCCGGCCCCGCCATTTCCTCCGGCGGGTGCGGATATTTTCTTTACGCCACGCAACCTGGTGACCCCGTACGTGCAGAACTGGAATTTGAATTTCCAGCAAGACCTGAGCGGCATGGTGGCCCTTCAGTTAGGCTACGTCGGCAGCAAGGGAACCAAGCTGGTTCGGCTGCGCGACGCGAATCAACCCGACGTGAACGGCAACCGTCCCAACGTGAATTACGGCTTCATGGACGAATTTGCCACCATCAGCAGTTCGACCTATCACGCACTGCAGGCGACGCTGCGCACCCGCGATTGGCACGGACTCTCGGGGTTCACCGGATATACCTGGTCCAAGTCGCTCGACGATGCTTCGGATGGCATTGATTTCAACTTCGCCACGGTCGCCCTACCACAGGATTCCAACAACCTGAGCGCCGAGCACGGGCCCTCGAACTTTGACACGCGGCACCGCTTTACCGCGGCCTTCAGCTACAGCATCCCCAAGCTCTTCGGCCCCAAGCGTTTCTCGCAGGGATGGCAACTGAACACCATTGTGACCGCGCAGAGCGGCCGGCCGGTGCCGATCGTGAATTCGGACGACACCAGCGGCGCGAATTTCGATGTCTTTCCCACACCGTCCAATTTTCACCAGCGGCCCAACGTAGTGCCGGGAGTGAATCCGATCAACTCTAATTGGGAGTCAGGGCCGGATACGATTGGCTATCTCAACGCCAACGCTTTCGTGGATCCTCCATTCGGAACGTTCGGCAACCTTGGCCGCAATGAAATCTACGGCCCGCGCTTCTGGAATGCGGATTTCGCGGTGAGTAAGAACACGCAGCTGTTTGAACGGCTGAATCTGCAACTGCGGGCGGAGTTCTTCAATATCTTCAACCATCCGAACTTTGCTTTGCCGAATTTCTTCGTGGTTCCCGGGTTCGGTCCCGCCGGGCAGATCACGCAGACTCCGGACCAGGCGCAGACCAATCCTGGTCTTGGCGGTGGTGGTCCGAGAGTGGTACAGCTGGCGGCGAAGTTTACGTTCTAAGCAAGCAAAAAAAGCCAGGCTGTTGTGAGCTTGGGAAATTTCTAGGGGGATGACGATCAGTTCCTAGTTGTTGGTTCTCAGTTCTCAGAGCTTGGGCCGGCTAGGCTTTGGGAGACGGCAACTCCTCGACGTCTTTCGCCATTTCTGGCAGCACCTCCCGCAGCAGGGCCACGAAATCGCCTTTCACCCGTTCGCCGGTCTCGAGTACTTCCTGGTGGTTGAGGACCTGGTCGAGGATTCCGGCTGCCATGTTGGTGACGCAGGAAATCGCCAGGACCTTCAATCCCATGTGGCGCGCGGCAATCACCTCGAGGACGGTGGACATTCCCACCAAGTCGGCGCCGATGGCACGCAGGTAGCGAATCTCCGCTGGAGTTTCATAATTAGGCCCAAGCAACGCGGCGTACACGCCCTGATAGAGCGGCTTGCCGAGTTTTTTCGTCGCAGCCAGCGCGATCTCGCGATAGGGTTTGAAGTAGGCCTGGGTCATGTCCGGAAAGCGCGGGCCAAAGCGCTCGTCATTCGGACCGGCCAAAGGATTGTGTCCCTGCAGATTGATGTGGTCGGTGAGAACGACCAGCGCGCCCTGTTTGTATTCTTGATTGATCCCGCCGGCCGCGTTGGTAAGAATCACGGCGCGAATTTGCATGCAGTCGAAAACCCGCATGGGGAAGGCGACTTCATGCGCGGAATAACCTTCGTACAAGTGCACCCGTCCCTGCATGGCGGCGACCGGGATGCCGGCGGCCTTGCCGATCACTAACTGTCCAGCGTGCCCGACGGCGGTCGAGCGCGGAAAAAAGGGAATGTTGGTGTAAGGGATGCGGGTGGCGTCGGTCAGTTCGTCGGCGAAGCCGCCCAAACCCGAGCCCAGCACCAGGCCGATCTTGGGGCGCAGCGAAGTCTGGCCCAGCAGGAAGTGGGCGGCTGCTTCGGCGTTGGCGAAATCGCTCGGCTTGCTCATGCAATCCCCGCTTAGAAACCTTGAAACCCTGAAACCTGACTTCTTAAAACCAGTTGTCAGTTCTCAGATGACAGTTCTCAGTAAGGAGTCTTGCTGCGAATGCCATCTTCAGCCGACGCTCGGCATTTTACCGGATGGTGAAGGCGAACGCGCGCTAATCGGGCTTCCAGCAAAGTACTTGCCGAAATTTTCACAGTTTCTGTTGACCCTGGGAAAGTTAATCCGCAGAGGAAATCTTCGGGAATACCGTGGGGACGGAGGAAGGGCTGAAAGATTCTTCAGAGGATTTGCACCAGGTGTGTGGCACCCGGCTGTGGACGGCCTGCACTCGATTGATTTTCCAGCAGATAAAACGTTGCCTTTTTTATTGACTCTAGAAATAGAAGGAGTAAAAACAAACTCGTTCTTTGACAGCTTCTGAAGTTTTCCCGGTTGGTGCGGCGTCCGGGGCTCAAGCCAAGTCACTCTTCGCATCGCAAGATGACGGAGGGAAGGCGGGTGAGGGTCTATAGCAAAGCGCTGGTCGAGGCGAACAAGAAGATATGTCGGAGGCAGGATAGAGTCCTGAGGCGTCAAGCAGGTTTGTCCGGTTGGCGGTAAGCCCGGAGCCCAAGCATGATCGCGCGTACTCACCCGCAAGGGTAAGTACGAGAGCAGGTCGGTGAGGGTCTAAAGCGAGCTACTGGCCGAGACGAACGGGCTTCACACCACCTCAGGGCTCTTATTTTTTGGTCCGCCTTTTTTGTCCCCGCGCGCAGCACTCACGGACTTTGGACTACTTGCAGCTTCTCTTCGGCTAACCGTGCCCGATAGATGGAATTGGTGGCGGCCACTTCACCAACCGCGTCGACATGCAGGTCGTAGGTTCCACGCGGAAGGTTCTCTCCAAAGGGGATTTCAAATTCATCGGTATTTTCTTTCAGAGTGAAGTGCTGGTAGCCGACCGCCGTGGCGCGGCCGGTGTCGTCGACCGCCAAGGCGACTATGGTGAAATCGAAATCGTCACCGGTCTGGTTGGATACCCGGATGGCGGCGTCCAGACGGTGGCCTGTGATCTTGGGCTTTTTACTCCACTCGACCACAAGGGGAGCTATTACGTCCAGAGTGAACTCTTTCTTTTTCTGGGCGACGGGCCTTCCGCTATCGGTTACGGTTACCACGAAATGAAAGCTGTCGACCTCGGTGGGGGCGCCGCTGAGGGTTCCGTCCGGGTCCAGTTCTATGCCTGGGGGCGGAGATCCTGCGGTCACTTCCCAGTGGAGGGGCGTGATGCCGCCTTGTGCTTCCAGTTTGAAGTGATAAGGACGGCGCAGAAATCCTGTGGGCAGCGGCGCCGTGGGCATCACGATCGGTTCGCCGGTGGCTGCGCCCTGCTGCGCTGCTGATGATGCCAGCAGGGCGAAAAGCAGGAGCAGCGATCCTGTCAGTTTCAGCGGCATAGCCCTTAGATGGTCACTCTAACACCGGGGGATAGTCCACAGCTTCCCCGGAAGGACAATGCCGGAATCGTAAGGCGGCTGTTCCGAATGAGGCCTTTCTAACCCGCGGTCATCTCTGCACTCTGCACTCGACTCTGGTTGCGTGCCCACGGTAAGCTGAATAGTTTTGTAGTGGGAGGGTGTAGGAATGCAAGACGCAGTCGCCAAGCTTTGGCCGGAGATCGAATGGATCGAAGACAAGAAGCTGCGCAGCCAGGTGACCCAGACCTGGGTGAAGGCGTTGGAGCGCAGCCCGCTGAAGCCCGACGATCTGAATCGCATTCCGTTCACGTTGCTGGTGCCGAATTGCCCCATCACTTTTATGGAGCACAAGCGCTGCGTGGTGCACATCGCGCGCAAGAGCGCCGAAGCCATGCAGCAATTCATGGGGCGGTCGTTGCCGGTAGATGTCGATACGGTGATTGCGGGCGCCATCCTGGCGGATGTGGGCAAGTTGCTGGAGTATGAACTAGGCGCGGATGGCAAGAGCCGGCAGAGTGAGCGCGGCGAGGCGATACGGCATCCTTTTACTGGAGTTGCGCTGGCGCTGGAGTGCGGCGTGCCGGATGCGGTCTGCCACATCATCGCTGCGCATGCGGCCGAGGGCGATCTGGTAAAGCGCAGCACCGAGGCGTACATCGTCCATCACGCCGACTTCATGGCATATTTACCGTTCAAGAATCCCAAGAACATAAAGCTGAAATAGGAGAAGTCGAGTTGGCCACGAAAGAAGCTGCTGCCAAGGAAACCATCACTGCCGGCATGTCGCGCTGGGCGGCCGGATTGAGCTATTCGCAGATCTCGCAAGAGGCTCTTTACCAGGCCAAGCGTTTTCTGCTCGATTCGGTGGGTTGCGCGCTGGGCGGATATCAGCAGCACGATGTGAAAATTGCGCTTGCAGTGCTCGACGAAATTGCCGGGCGAGGCTTGGCCACGGTGATCGGCACGGGGAAGCGCATCGATCCGGTTTCGGCGTCGCTGGCGAACGGACTGATGATCCGCTGCATGGACTACAACGATATTTACTGGAAGCAGGACCCGTCGCATCCGTCCGACATTTTTCCGGCGGCGCTGGCGGGATGCGAGCGTGCAAAGAGTAATGGGAAAGAGTTGATCGTTGGGCTGGTCCTGGGACATGAGTTCGAGATGCGGTTCTGCGAGGCGGCATTTCCCGGTATTCGCGAACGGGGGTGGCACCACGCTACGCTGACGGCGTTTGTTTCGCCCATCGTGGCCGGGCGCTGCATGCATCTGGGGTGGGAGCAGATCCAGCATGCGATCGGCATTTCGGCCAGCCGTCATGCCACGTTGGGCGCCGTGACCGCGGGCAAGCTGACCATGATGAAGAACACGGTTGATCCCATGGCCACGCAAAGCGGCGTGCTGGCCGCGCTGATGGCGGAGAAAGGCTACACCGGGCCTGAGCACGTGGTGGACGGCAAGGAAGGATTGACGCATTGTTTCGGTCCGTCATGGAAGTTGAATCTGCTGACTGATGGGCTGGGCGAGTCCTGGCGCATTACGCAGTGCGGCATGAAAGCGTTTCCGACCGAGGCGCTTACGCACACGCCGATTTCAGCGGTGCTGGATATCGTCAAGTCGAATGATCTGAAACCGGAGCAGGTGGCGAAAGTGCAGATTCGTTCGCTGGCGAGGGCGGCCGACATTCTTTCCGATCCCAGCAAGTACGATCCGCGGTCGAAGGAGACCGCCGATCATTCGCTGCCTTACGTGATTGCGGCGGCCATTGCCGAGCGGCAGGTCACGCCGGTGCAGTTCGAGATGAAGAAGATCATGGATCCGACGATCCGGGCGCAGCTGAAAAAGGTCGAAGTGGTGGCCGATCCGGAGATCGAGAAGGTGTTTCCGGCGCTGCAGCGTGTGATCGTGAACTTGACGGCCACGGACGGGCGGGTGTTTACCAAGCAATTGGACTATCCCAAGGGTGATCCGCGAAACCCGCTCTCGGATGCTGAAGTGGAGGAGAAGTTCGCAGCGCTGGCGGAAGGAGTACTGTCGCAGGGTGCGCAGAAGAAGCTGAAGGATGCGATCTGGAATCTGGAGAAATTGGGGTCGGTGAGCAAGTTGATGGCGCTGATGAAGGTGGATGTGAGGAAGAAGGCGGCGCCGCGAGAGCGCCCGCTCAAGAAGACCAAGAAGCGCCGAGCGTGATGTAGCCCTGAAAGGGCGAAAGAAACTGGCCGGAAATGACTAGATCATAGGGGTCCTTCGACTTCGCTCAGGATGACAGGGACGAAGAGCAGGAGTGCTTCATGGGGCAGACTGTCGTTGAAAAAATCGCGCAGGCGCATTTGGCCGAGGGGCCGAAGCGGCCGTTGCGGACTGGGGATTTTGTGGCGATCCGTCCGCACCGGGTGATGACGCACGACAACACTTCGGCGGTGATGAAGAAGTTTCAGACCATCGGTGCCAAGAAGATTCAAAATCCCAAACAGCTGGTGTTTGCCCTCGACCACGACATCCAGAATAAAGAGGATTCAAATCTGCATAAGTACGAGGCCATCGAGGGCTTCGCCAAACATCACGGCGTGGATTTTTATCCAGCGGGTTCGGGCATCGGCCATCAGATCATGGTGGAGCGGGGATACGTGGTGCCGGGCTCGTTTGTGGTGGCCTCGGATTCGCACTCGAATATGTATGGCGCGCTGGGCGCCATCGGCACGCCGATCGTGCGCACCGACGCCGCCGCGGCGTGGGCAACGGGCGACTTCTGGTGGCAGATTCCGCGTTCCATTCAAGTGGTGCTCGAAGGCGCGCTGCCCGCGGGAGCGACGGGGAAAGACGTCATCATTACGCTTTGCGGACTTTATAACCATGATGAAGTGCTGAACTCCGCCGTCGAATTCAGCGGGCCGGGTGTAGCCAGCTTGTCAATGGACGCGCGCTTTTCGATTTCGAATATGTCCACCGAGTGGGGACCGCTGGTGGGCTGGTTTCCGGTGGATGAAGTCACCATCCGCTATCTGAAAATTGTGAAGGAGCGGCTGGCGACGCAGGGCATCGAGCGCTTCAGCGACCGCAACCTGGCGAAGTGGGCCGAGGATCCTCCGCAACCCGATCCGGACGCGGTTTACGCCGCGCGCATCGTGCTTGACCTGTCGCAGGTGTCGCCGCACGTTTCCGGGCCAGACACAGTGCAGATCATGGCATCGCTGGCGGAGATCGAGAAACAGAAGATTCCGATCCAGAAGGCGTATCTGCTCTCCTGCGTGAACTCGAGGATCGAAGATTTGGCTGCCGCCGCAACGGTGCTGCAGGGCGAAAAGGTTGCGCCCGGGGTGAAGTTGTATCTGGGAGCGGCCAGCCGGTGGGTACAGGAAGAGGCTGAGCGGCGCGGCATCTGGCAGACGCTGCTCGATGCGGGCGCGAATCCGTTGCCCGCGGGTTGTGGCCCCTGCATCGGCCTGGGAGTGGGATTGCTGGAGCCGGGCGAAGTAGGAATTTCAGCCACCAACCGCAATTTCAAGGGACGCATGGGATCGCGCGATGCGAAGTGTTATCTCGCGAGCCCGGAGGTTGTGGCCGCGTCCGCTGTCGCCGGCTACATCCGGGGACATACCAAGGTGGCGGACCGCACACCGGCGCGGGTATACCAGGAATTTCCGGTGAGCGCAGCGACGGAGAAGGTTGATATTCTTCCGGGCTTTCCCGAGCGGATGCGGGGACGGCTGGTCTTCTTGCCGCAGGACAACGTGAACACGGATGCGATTTATGGCAAGGATTACACCTATCGCGACGACGTCACACCGGAAACCATGGCGAAGGTTGTGATGGAGAATTACGATCCGCAATTCGCCGCGCGGACGCGCGCGGGCGATGTGGTGGTGAGCGGCTTCAATTTCGGCACCGGGTCGAGCCGGGAGCAGGCGGTCACCTGTTTAAAGGCGAAAGGGATTCCGCTGGTGATTGCCGCCAGTTTCTCGCAGACCTATTTGCGCAATGCCTACAACAACGGATTCCTGTGCGTGGAAGTTCCGGAGCTGGTGAAGCGGCTGCGCGAGCAGTTTGCCAAAGAAATTGGCGCGAAACAGAAAACGCTGATTCCCGGAGACGAGATTGATATTGATTTCACCTCCGGGCTGATTGGCTGGCGAGGGGAGAAGTTCGCATTTCCGGCGCTGGGCAGCGTGCCGCAGTCGCTGGTGATCGCACAGGGTGTGGAGAATCTGGTGGCGAAGCGGCTGGGGCTGGGTTGATTCACCACAGAGGACACTGAGGACCCGGAGGAACGCTTCGGAAAGATCAGTGGGAACGGAATTCCTCGGTGTCTCCGTGCTTCCGTGGTGAAAAAGCTTTAGAGAGGATGGAATGGCGAAACATACTGTTGTGACGATGCCGGGCGATGGAATCGGAAATCAGGTTCTGCCTGAGGCTTTGCGGGTTCTGAAGGCGGTTGGCTTCGATGCCGAATACATTCATGCCGACATTGGCTGGGACATCTGGTGCAACGAAGGCAATGCGCTGCCCGATCGAACCATAGAGCTGCTCAAGAAGCACAAGCTCGGATTGTTCGGGGCGATTACCTCCAAACCAAATAAGGAAGCTCAGGCGGAGCTGAAGCCGGAGTTGCGAGGCAAGGGGTTGGTGTACTACAGCCCGATTGTCACCATGCGGCAGAAGTTCAATCTGGATATCTGTATGCGGCCCTGCATCGGGTTCACGGGCAATCCGCTGAATTACATTCGCAAACGCACCGACGGTGGATTTGACGAGCCCAAGATCGACACGACCGTCTTTCGCCAGGGAACCGAGGGCATGTACGCGGGGGTGGAGTGGACGAATCCTCCGGAGAATGTGCGGGCCACACTGAATACGCATCCGCGGTTCAAGGCATTCAACAACGTGCCCGGCCCCGATCTCGCAGTGAGCGTTCGAATCATCACGCGGGCGGCGGCGCGCCGGATTGTTACGGCTGCGTTTGAATATGCCAAGAAGCGCGGCTTCAAGGGTGTGACCATTTGCGAGAAGCCCAACGTTGTTCGGGAAACATCGGGAATGATGGAAGAGACGGCCAAGGATGTGGCGAAGGGATATCCCGGGAATTGCGCTCTGGTCTACGAACATTGATGCGCAGTTGATGTGGCTGAACAAGAATCCCGGAAGAGTACAACGTGATCGTCGCGTCGAATCTGTTTGGCGATATTTTGTCGGACGCGTTCGCCGGACTGGTGGGCGGGTTGGGCTTTGCCGCCTCGGGCAATATCGGGGATGAGGTGGCGGTGTTTGAGCCTACGCATGGATCGGCGCCCAAGTATGCGGAGCTGAATCCGCCGATTGTGAATCCCATCGCCATGATTCTCTCCGCGGCCATGATGCTCGATCACATCGGGGAAGGCGCGAAAGCGGAGCGCATCCGTACGGCGATTGCCGATGTCGTGAAAGAAGGCAAAGTGCGGACCTACGACATGATGCGGATTCCTGGTGGAGCGAAGTCGATTGGGCAGGGCGCGGCCAGCACGGTACAGATGGGCGATGCGGTTCTGGCGAAGCTGAAATGATCGCGGAAAGGCCTTTATCCGCAGGCGACTGGGGTGGCGAGGGCAGGATGCCCTCGAGACAGCCGCGCGGGACGCCGGCGCTACATAAGGTATGACAACTTCGGCGCAGGAAAAGTCGGCGGGGACGGGCGAAGCCGGACACTGTGGCAAGGGTGTGCGCTCTGATCTGCACGTTGCCATCGAGGCGCGGGACAGCGGCGGGCTCGAGATCACGATGCAGTCGCGGGTCGCGCCTTACTATGGCGAGGCCATACAGGCGCAAGCCCGGCAGGTGCTGGAGGGGCTCGGCATCAAACATGCCCGAGTCGAATTGCGCGATGAGGGCGCACTGCCCTTTGTAGTTTCGGCGCGGATTGAAACCGCCGCGCGGCGCGCCGGGCTCGGCCTGGGACGCAAGGCTTTGCCGGAAAAAGTTGCGTTGCCCGAGCCTTCGCCTCGTGATCGTTTGCGGCGGTCGCGTCTCTACCTTCCCGGCTCGGAGCCCAAGTACTTCATCAACGCGGCGCTGCACGGGCCCGACGCCATCATTCTGGATCTGGAGGATTCCGTGCATCACGCGGAAAAAGATGCCGCGCGGATTCTGGTCCGCAACACGCTGCGGGCGGTGGACTTCGGCAAGTGCGAGCGCATGGTGCGCATCAACCAGTTGCCCATGGGTCTCGAAGATCTGGCGGAAATTGTGCCGGAGTCGCCGGACCTGGTGCTGCTTCCGAAGACGGAGTTGCCGGAGCAGGTGGCGGAGACTGAGCGCATGATCGGCGAGCTCAAGGGACGCTATGGGATTACGCGTCCAATCTGGTTGATGCCGATTCTGGAATCGGCGCTGGGCATCGAGAACGCGTCCGCCATCGGACAGGCCAGCAAGAACGTGGTCGCGCTCACGATCGGACTGGAGGATTACACCGCTGATTTGGGTGTGGTGAAGACAGCGGAAGGCCGCGAGTCTCTCTACGCGCGGTCGCGATTGGTGAATACGTCGAGGGCGATGGGAGTGCAGGCCATTGATTCGGTTTTTGGCGACGTGGGTGACATGGACGGGTTGCGGCGCTGGGCGGAGAATTCGCGGGCGCTCGGGTTCGAGGGCATGGGATGTATTCATCCCGGGCAGATTCCGGTGATTCATGCAGCCTTCGCGCCTTCGCCGGCTGAGATCGAAAAAGCGTTGAAGATTGTGGAGGCTTTCGAGGAAGCGCAGCAGCGCGGGCTGGGTGTAGTTAGCCTGGGATCGAAGATGATCGATCCGCCGGTGGTGCAGCGGGCGCAGAAGCTGGTGGAGATGGCAAAGCGGATGGGAAAGATTCATTGATGGCATCCACGATGGCGTCCACACAAAGCATTAACCACTGAGACACAGAGGCACAGAGGAATTCTTTTGTAATTCCCGGTGTCCTCTGTGGTTAAGGCTCTTAGGGAGCGGAATGACGGATAAAGCCGAACTGGTACAGAACGCCGCGGGACGCATGGTGCCGGCCATGGTCAACGGCAAGCCCCAGATTCCCTACCTGGGCGTGGCCAAGTATTCGCCGCGCGGCCGGAAGACGGCTCCTCCGGTGCGCTCGAGCAAAGACTATCCGGACAACGGCGACAAGCGCGTTCCCGACCTGGAGACGGCGCTGCGCAAATGCGGACTGCGCGATGGCATGGTGATTTCGAATCACCACCATTTGCGCGATGGCGACCGCGTTGCCCTCATGATGCTGGAAGCGGCGGCCCGGATCGGGGTAAGAGATCTGCTGTGGTTCCCCAGCGCGTCATTTCCTTCACAAAAAGCTGCGATCGACCTGATGCAGTCAGGCGTCATTCATCACATTGAGGGCTCGATGAACGGGCCTTTGGGCGACTATTGCACGCAGGGCAAGATGCGCGGCCTTGGGGTTCTGCGTTCGCATGGCGGGCGCTGGCAGGCCATTCAGGATGGCGAGGTGCACATTGACATTGCGGTGATCGCGGCGCCCACGGCCGATGCTTTCGGCAACGCCGATGGATCGCATGGCAAGTCGGCATGCGGGTCGCTGGGCTTCGCACTGGCCGATTCAACTTACGCCGACAATGTGATTGTCGTTACGGACAATCTGGTTCCGTTCCCCTGCATTCCGTGGCAGATTCAGGGCAACAATGTGGATCATGTTGTGGAGGTGGATTCCATCGGTGATCCAGCAAAGATTGTTTCCGGCACGACGCAAATTACGCGTTCGCCCGACCGCCTGCTAGTGGCGGAGTACGTGGCCCGCTTTCTGCGCGATGCGGGAATCATGCGCAACGGGTTTTCTTTTCAGGCAGGCGCGGGCGGAATCGCGCTGGCATTCGTGGATTACCTTCGCCGCATGATGAAAGAAGATGGCGTGAAAGCACGCTTCGTTCGCGGCGGATCGACGCGCTATCTGGTGGAGATGTTGCAGGAAGGGTTAACGGACTACATTCTCGACGGGCAGACGTTCGATCTCGACGCTGTGAAGTCGATTGCAAGCGATGTCCGGCACGTGCCGACTTCGCCGTTTACTTCGTACAACTATCACGGCAAGGAGTCGTTCGCTTCCATGGTGGATGCCGTCGTGCTCGGTGCCACCGAAGTGGATGTGAATTTCAACGGCAATGTGGTCACTCACTCCGATGGGCGGCTGCTGCACGGGATTGGCGGCTGGCAGAATTGCCTGGAAGCGGGCTGCACGATTCTGGCGGTGCCATCGTTCCGCGACCGGATTCCGGTGATCGTCGATGAAGTGACCACGCTGACGGGACCGGGCGAGTTGATTGACGTAGTCGTGACGGAACGCGGCATTGCCATAAATCCGAAGCGCCAGGATTTGCTCGATGCGGTGAAGGGATCGAGTTTGCCGATCCGGCCGATTCAGGAGATCAAGGCGGAAGTGGAGCGAATTTGCGGGGGCAAGCCGGCGCGGCCGAAGTTGGGGGATTCTCCTGTGGCTGTGATCAAGTGGGTGGATGGGACCGTGCTGGATACTGTGTGGAAGGTAGGCTAGAAGAGCAAGTTCATAGCCACGGATTTACGCGGATTTTCACGGACGTCATAGCGGTTGCGGATATCTAAATAGCTTGTTTTCGATTCTCAGTTCTCGGTTGCCAGTTCCCGGTTCTCAGTTCTAGTTTGGATACTCGTTCTTCATCGCG
This sequence comes from Terriglobia bacterium, assembly GCA_963698825.1. Classification (GTDB taxonomy): domain Bacteria; phylum Acidobacteriota; class Terriglobia; order Terriglobales; family Acidobacteriaceae; genus JAIQFF01. Next base: position 22,365 of record CAVOSG010000014.1, read on the forward strand.
TCGATCAACTGAAAAAGCTGGGTGCGGTCTACGACTTCCACGAAGGGCTTGCCCTGCGTCTTGTTGCTGACTACGTAAATCGTGGGAGTGTGATTGATACCGACGCGCTGGCCGGTGGTCTTGTCCTGGTTGATGGCTGCCGCCAGTTTGCCCTGGGGATCGACGACGAAGGGCAGGTCTACTTTGTGTTCGGTGGCGAATTTCTCGGCGTAGCCGCGCAGCGTCGGCGGAGTGATTTCCGGCTGATGCTGGAAGATGTAGTCGCGAAAATCGTTGCCTAACTGTTTCGACTGGGACTCGAAGTAGCGGGCGATGATGGCCGCGTCGAAAGACCAGTTGTGCATGGGCAGCGGGAAGTCGTGCCGGACAACCGGAATCTTATAGGTTTTCGCGGCCTCCTCGACCAGCGGCGCGGCGCGGCGGCAATCGGGGCACTGCAAGATCCTCAAAAACCACGAGGGCAACCTGGGCACCCTTGGGCGGCCGGAGCGCGGGGTCAACGTTCTGAGCGGAAGCCAGGGAAGCAATCAGCAGGAAAGCCAGGGCGAGCAGGGTGTGGTGGCTCATCATAAGATTGATTAGATGCAGATTTCCTAACCATTCTATGGTAACCGACGAGGGCGGGAGGAACGCGCTAAAAGCTTGAACCACCAAGGACACGAAGGTGCACAAAGGAATTCCGTCACTTTGGCTACAGCAATAGCAGTTGGCGGCGTTCCAGGGCCAGCAACTTTTCTTTGATCGGCAGGCCGCCACCGTAGCCGGTGAGTTTTCCGTTGCTGCCGATCACGCGATGGCAGGGAATAACGATCGGAATTGGATTGGAACCGTTGGCCAGACCGACAGCGCGCGAGGCGTTGGGGTTGCCGATCCGGCGGGCCAGTTCTCCGTAGGAAATTGTTTCTCCGTAAGGGATTTCGCACAGGCGCTTCCAGACGGTAAGTTGGAAGGGCGTGCCTGCGGGCGCGAGTGGGAGGTCGAAGGCTTCCAATTTGCCGGCAAAATAAGCGCGGAGCTGGCGGACGGTTTCGGCAAGGGGCTCTGGATTGTCATTCCACTGCGGATCCGGCTGAACAGGTCTTCTTCCATTCACAAATTCGATGCTGCGCAGGCCGCGGTCGTCGGCGACCAGCAGCAAGGGCCCGATGGGGCTCTCGATCGTGGTGCAGCTCGTGGCACTCGCTTCGATCACAGCGGTCGTCATTTTATTTTTCCACACTTTCTATCGAGATGAATCCTGTTCCTAGAGGACGGTGGCTTGTTCGCGCCGCTTCGATTGAATTTCGATGAATACGTGCACCAGCGAAACTGCGGCCGGGGTGACGCCCGGAATACGCGAAGCATGTCCGAGGGTGCGGGGCCGGACGCGAAGCAGAGTTTCCTGGATCTCACGCGAGAGGCCGCTGACGGAAGCGTAGTCGAACCATTGTGGAATGGTGCGCTGCTCGGCCTTCTTGAGGCGATCGATGGATTTTTGCTGCTGCAGAAGGTAGCCGGCGTACTTGATTTCAGTTTCGACGGATTTGAGCTCGTTGCGAAGTGACGAAGAGAGCTTGGCCACGGATTCGCGCGGATTTTCACGGATTTCTTCTTGTTCGAAGAACGCTGGCGTCAGTTCCCGGAGGACAGGGAGCAGGCGCTCGATGGTGATCTCGGGGCGCTTGAGAAGTTGGGCGAGTGGCTGGCCGATGTTCGCCGAGAGGTCAGACCGGAACACAAGGTCCCTCGACTGCGTTCGGCTGCGCCTCACTCGCTCGGGATGACAGGGTGGCGGAGGTTGAGATGGTGGCACAGACGATTCCAGCATTTGTGGCAGTCAGCCGGGTTTTCTCCAGCAACTGCTTCAGGGATTCGTGGCGCTGCTGTTTGGTTTCGAAGTCGGCCCAGGCTGCATCCGAAATCAGGCCGACGCGGCGGCCGTGTGGGGTGAGGCGGCGGTCGGCGTTGTCGATACGCAGCTGCAGGCGGAACTCGGCGCGCGAAGTGAACATGCGGTAGGGCTCGTTGGTGCCCTTGGAGATCAGGTCGTCGATCAGGATCGCGGTGTAGGCCTCGGTGCGGTCGAGAATAAGAGGCGGTTCGCTTTTCACTTGCAACGCGGCATTGATGCCCGCCATCAGGCCCTGGCAGGCGGCTTCTTCGTATCCGCTGGTGCCGTTGATCTGGCCGCCGAGGAAGAGGCCGGCAATTTTTTTGGTTTCGAGCGTGCGCTCGAGTTCAGTGGGATCGATGGCGTCGTACTCGATAGCGTAGCCGGGGCGCAGCATGTCGGCGTTCTCGAGGCCGGGAATCGACTTCAAAATCTGCAGCTGGACCTCTACCGGCAGGGAGGTGCTCATGCCGTTGACGTAAATCTCGTGGGTGTTCAGGCCTTCGGGTTCGAGGAAGAGCTGGTGGGTGATTTTGTCGGGAAACTTTACGATCTTGTCTTCAATCGAGGGGCAGTAGCGCGGCCCGACGGAATGAATTTGCCCGCTGTACATGGGTGAGCGATGGACATTTTCGCGAATGATGCGATGTGTCTCGGGCGTAGTCCACGCGATGTAGCAAGAGCACTTGTGAATCGTGATGGGCGACGCGCCGGGTGCGAAAGCTGAAGGGCGTGGGGTCGGCGTCGCCGGGCTGAATCTGGAAGCGAGACCAATCGATAGTGCGGCCGTCCAGGCGCGGCGGCGTACCGGTCTTAAGGCGGCAGCCGCGCAGGCCAAGTTGCTTCAGAGCTTCTCCGAGCAGTACGGCGGCGGGCTCTCCGGAGCGTCCTGCAGGATATTGCTGTTCACCGCAGTGGATGAGGCCGTTGAGGAAAGTGCCGGTGGTAATGATGAGAGCGCTGCGCCGACGGTACGTCCGTCGCGCAGGCGGATACCTATGACTCGCTTGGGCTCCTCGTCGTTGGTCCTTGGTCGTTGGTCGTTGGCAAGGCCATCACTGCTGGCTGAAGACTGACGACCGACGACCGACGACTGTTCCAAAATCAGATCGGCAACTTCGGCCTGCTTGATTTTCAGGTTGGGCTGCGATTCGAGGACTTCGCGCATTTTCAGGCGGTAGGCTTGCTTATCGCATTGGGCGCGAGGGGACCACACCGCCGGACCGCGCGAGGTGTTGAGCAAGCGGAACTGGATCCCGACGGCGTCGGTGATCTCGCCCATGATGCCGCCCAGAGCGTCGACTTCGCGGACGAGGTGTCCCTTGGCGATGCCGCCGATCGCCGGATTGCAGGACATCTGGGCGATGAGATCGACGTTGAGGGTGTAGAGGGCGGTCTTGAGGCCCAGGCGGGCGGCAGCCATGGCGGCTTCGCAGCCGGCGTGACCGGCGCCAACCACGACAACGTCGAATTGTTCGGTGAAATGCGGCATGAACAACTTCTTATTCTACCGGAGTTCTTCTACTGAACGTCCAGGTCGGGTAGTGGGCTACTTGAATTGAAGACATACAAGAGCCAAGGAGGAACCGCCGCCGCTCACCAGTAATTACGGGGACGATGTCTGCGGCTTCCACAAAGGCAACCACTTCCATAATAGTAGCCCTACCACGTCGGTGAAGGTGGCGTCCTGCCATTGCGGAGCGGGGAAATACCAGTTGCTGGCGCCGGCTTCGTGATTATTTCCGCCGGCGCCGTAGGGGATCGTGAGAGAACGCCAGTAGTCCATGCCCATTTGAAGCAAGGCGCCAGGAGAAATCCTGACCCGGGCGTGGACGGTGCAGCCCTGGAGCTTCCCGGCGGCAGTGCGGCGCGCGGAGAGGGGCTCCAGAAGTGCCAGACGCGGTCAGCTTGCGCTCCCACGCGAAGGACGACCGAGTGATTCTGGGGATCGTAGGCCAGGGGAATGGGATCGTGCGCGTCGGTGGCAAACCAGGGCTGGCGCTGAAAGAGACCGCCGCGGAGTTGCGCGCCGTCGTCATTGAGGACGACGTCTCTGCCGTTGACGCGGCAGGTCAGGCTGGTGGCCGCCACTTCAACCTGGGCCGATTCGTAGCCCGGGACCCGCGTATCGGCAATGGCGATCCCCCAGAGCCGGGCGGAAGTGAAATTGTCCGGCCGGGCCACCGGATTCACGTAGCCAATTTTGTGCAGCACTTCGCTGGGGACTCGCGAGCTGCCGGTTTGGGCAGTGAGCAGCGAGAGTGAGAGCAGAGCGAAAATTGCGAAATTCGCGCGGGTCACGCGTTTGTGGCTCTTCTTGCGGGAACAATTTGTCTCCAGCGGGCCAGGTTCAGGCTAGACCGGGATGGAAGGCGCGGTCTGTGATGGACGTCACAGTGCGAGGTTTGTTGCCGGGGAGGGCGAGACGCCCTCCCGACAGCCGGCGCGACGCCGGCGCTACAAGTGACTTGCTTGCGAGCAGCGGCGGACGCTCGTATATTGGAAGGCATCCCAACAGCGAGGCCATCATGACATCCCAGGAATTTTTTCAGCAACTGGACGCGCGGATCGCACAGTTCGATCTGCTTTGCCATCCTTTTTACAAAGCGTGGAGCGCGGGTGAGTTGTCGCGCGAGGACCTGCGGGAGTATGCGCGGGACTACTACCATCACGTGAACGCGTTCCCAACCTACCTGGCGGAACTGAGCATGCGACTTGAAGAAGGTGAATTGCGCCGCGCCGTGCTTGCCAACCTGGCCGACGAGAAAGGCTGGGACGATGCTACGGGCAAGAATCCGGAACACGCTGAGTTGTGGCTGGACTTCGCGGAGGGCATGGGCGCGACCCGCGATGTGCGGGGACATGAGCCAGTGGCCGAGATCAAACACCTGATGTCTTTTTTTCACGAAGTGGCCAGCGAAGGAACGCCGGAAGAGGCGCTGGCGGCGTTTTATGCGTACGAATCGCAGGTCCCGCGCGTGGCCGGAGAGAAAGCCCGGGGGCTTAAGGAAATGTACGGCGCGGACGAAAAGACTCGCGGCTACTTCACGCTGCACAGCACGGCCGACGTGTATCACGCGCAGATCTGGCGACAGCAGCTGGCCCGGCGGCTGGAGCAAAATCCGCAGGCAGCGGAGCCGGCGCTCACCGCGGCCGGGAATGCAGCGAAAGCCCTGTGGAGCGCGCTCGACGGGATCGAAGCTCGCAGGATGGCAAAGGCGGCATAGAGCGGACGGCAGACCTCGGACGTCTGGCAGGAGCCATTGATCGGACAATCAATGGCTCTTTTGATTTGGACAGGAATATCGAATATGGCGAAAGCAATGCCCATTGGGGCGCGCGGCGAAGTCGAACAGGTGGTTGAGCTGAAACACACGCTGGCGGGGCACAACCCGAATCTTCCTCCCGTCTATTCCACGCCGGACATGATTCGGTTGATGGAGATTGCCTGCTTTCCGGGCGCTGCAGCCTTATTGTGAAGGCGATGAGATCACGGTCGGAACTGCGATCAACATCGAGCACCGGGCCGCCAGCGGCATTGGGGCAAAGATCCGGGCGGAAGGAGTGCTGGAGTCTTTTGACGGGAAGTTTTACACCTTAAGAGTGACCGCTCGGGATGATTCGCAGGAGATTGGCCGAGGCACGGTTGGGCGGGCTGTGGTGAGTGTGGGGAAGTTTCTGGAGAGGATGAAGAAAATCAGTTCATAGTTGCCGGTTCCCAGTTCTCAGTTGGTGATCGCGATGAATGTTGAAGCGCAAAAAACGAAGATGGATGACATTCCGGAGCATGCATCGGGGCAAGACACTGCTTCTGGCCAATGCCTGGGATGTGGCGAGCGCGCGTGTAGTTGAGCGAGCTGGTTTGGGCGCGGTTGCCACGACCAGCGCCGGTGTGGCTTTCACGATGGGATATCCCGACGGGCAGCATATTTCGCGGGAGGAGATGCTGGCGGTTGTGAAGCGCATTGCAACCGGGGTCAAAGTGCCGGTCACGGCGGATGTGGAAGCGGGATATGGCGATCGTCCAGAAGACGCCGCGCGGACGGCGCGAGACGTACTGGGCGCTGGCGCTGTGGGAATGAATCTGGAGGATGCCACGGGCGATCCTGCACATCCGCTGTTGGATCTTTCTCTGCAAGTGGAAAGAGTGAAGGCGGTGCGGGAGCTGCCTATCGTTCTGAACGCGCGCACCGACGTCTATCTGCTCGAGATCGGTCCCCCGGAAAAGCGATATGACGAAGCCCTTCGACGACTGGCTGCATATCGCGATGCCGGTGCGGACTGCGTATTCGTCCCGGGGTTGCGGGACGGCGAAACCATCGGGCGGCTGGTGAAAGATTTGCGATGTCCGGTAAACATTCTGGCTGGGCCGGGGTCGCCGCCAGTGCCGGAGTTGCAGAAACTGGGCGTGGCCCGGGTCAGTCTGGGTTCGAGCGCGATGCGAGCCGGATTGGGCGTGCTGCGTCGAATTGCCGAAGAATTAAAAGGTGACGGCACCTATGCGGCTCTGGAAGTTGGAATTCCCTTTGCGGATGTGAACCGCATGATGGAATGAGTACTATGGAACCGTGCGCACTCTGGTACAGAGCGTCCTCGACTACATCCGCCGCCAGGACCTTCTCCACGCCGGCGATCGTGTGGGCGTTGCGGTATCCGGCGGCGCCGATTCAGTCGCGCTGCTGCGCATCCTGCTCGAGGTGCGGCAGGAACTCGGCATTGTCCTCTCGGTAGTCCATTTCAATCACAAGCTGCGCGCGGCGGAATCCGATGGCGACGAGGACTTCGTCGCCCAAGTGGCGGACCGCTTCAAGCTCCAACTGCACGGCGGCAGTGGCGATGTCGCTTCCCACGCCCGCAGCCAGCACCTCAGCACGGAGGCTGCTGCTCGACAGCTTCGCTACCGGTATTTCCGGCAGCTGTTCGAGGAGAAGAAGCTGAACCGTATCGCTACCGGTCATACCTTGGACGACCAGGCTGAAACGGTTTTGCTTCGAATTGTTCGCGGGGCGGGTACGCGTGGGTTGGCTGGGATTTATCCTCAGTTGTTAGTTGCAGGTTCTCAGTTCTCAGTGGTTCCCGGGTCTCAGTCATTCGTTCCGGCTGCAGGCGCGAAAACTGCTGGAGACTTATCTGAAGGAAATTGGTCAGGATTGGCGCGAAGACTCGAGCAACCGTGATCTGAGACATGCGCGCAATCGGGTGCGGCACGGAATTGTGCCCCGGTTGGAGCGCAGCCTGAACCCGGCGGTGCGGGAAACCCTGGCGGAGACGGCGGACATTGCGCGAGCCGAGGAGGAGTATTGGCAGAAGGAAGTGGCAGGTGCGCTGCCGCAGGTTTGGCAGGGAGAGCGGCGGACGCTTCAATTGGTTGAACTGGCGGCGTTGCCTTTGGCCTTGCGGCGGCGAGTCGTCCGGGAGGCGGCCGAGTCGTTGGGTCTGCGTCTCGAGTTTCGCGCACGTGGAAGACATTCTTGAGGTTGCTGCGGGTGGGGCCAGGTCGGTGATGTTGCCGGATGGATGGGTGCTGTCCCGAGCCAAAGGCGGCCTGCAATTCGATCCCCCTAGCGGAGTGCCGGGGACACGGCTTCGCGACTATGAATACAAGTTGGCAGTACCCGGCGCGATTCGCATTCCTGAGGTGGGAGCGTGTTTTGAAGCGGTGCTGGTTCCGGGGAGCGCGATACCGGGTTATAATCCCGACCACATGCTTGATCCGGTATTGCTGCAGAAAGACTTAACCGTGCGCAACTGGCGCGCGGGCGACCGCTATTGGCCGGCGCACAGCAAGGCTCCGAAAAAGGTCAAGGAACTATTGCAGGAGCGGAAGTTGACCGGGACGGAGCGCAAGCTTTGGCCGGTGGTGCTGAGCGGACAGGAGTTGGTGTGGGTTCGTGGATTCCCCGCTCCGGCGCGATTGCGGCCCCGCGACAGTGCACAAGAGGCCCTGGTGATTCGCGAATTGGGTGGTCTGGAGGACCTCAAGAATGACTGAGATCACAAAGCCGGCGCCGCGCACGGTGATCCCCGCCGAACAGATTCAGAAGCGGGTGCGGGAGATGGGCCGGCAGATTTCCGACGATTACCGCGGCCAGTCGATCCACCTGCTGGCCTTGCTGGAGAACGGATTTATCTTTATGGCGGATCTGGTGCGGGCGCTGGAAGTCCCGGTGATCTGCCAGTTCATCAAGCCCAAATACCACCTGCACGAAGAGGATGGCTCCGGGCGGCGTCCTGGAGATTTTCTTCAGCCACGAGCCTGATATTCGGGGCCAGAATTTGCTGGTGGTAGAAGGCCTGGTGCACTCCGGCATCACCACCGAGTTTCTGATGAGCGACTTGAAGGCCCGGGGAGCGGCCTCGGTAAAGCTGGCGACGCTGCTGGACCGGCAGTCGGCCCGCAGGGTGCAGTTACAGCCTGACTATTTCGGCTTTCTGGTGGATGAGGCCTTTCTGGTGGGTTACGGGTTAGGTTCGCCGGAGCAGACCAACCGGAATTTGCCCTATATGGCGCTGCAAACTGAAGTGAACCTGTGACTTAAGTCATTCTCAGAACGCCGACCTTTTCCGCCGGGAAAGGGTTAGAATACAAGTTTACGTCTGGTCCAATCCAAAACCTGGGGCCGGGCATCTAATCTAGGTGCAGCCGGAAGCAGTGTTTGGCGTGCGGCGTTTCTTTCTCAGGAGTCTTAGGTGAATTCTACAGTCAAGACGGTGGTTTTCTGGTTGGTGATCGTGCTTTCGGCGTTCCTGCTGTGGCAGGTCATGAAGGCCGGAAGCCCCGGACAAAAAGACAAGGACGTCAATTTCTCGCAATTCCTGAGCGGACGTCGATCAGGGCAACGTGAAGGAAGTCACGATCACGGGCCAGGAAGTACGCGGCAAGTACCGTAACGATGGTTCCGGCTTCCACGTCATCGCCCCACCGAACGATCCCGACATGATCAAGACGCTGCGCAATAAGGGCGTCAGCATGAATATCCGCGATATCACCAGCGGCAGTTGGCCTCTCCAGTTGCTGGGAACGTGGGCTCCGCTGATCCTGCTGGCGGCGTTGTGGTTCTTCATGATCCGGCAGATGCAGACCGGCGGCAACAAGGCATTGTCTTTCGGCAAGAGCCGGGCGCGGCTGCTCTCCATGCAGCAGAAGAAAGTCACGTTCAAGGACGTGGCCGGCGTCGAAGAAGCCAAGGAAGAGCTGAAAGAGATTATCGAGTTCCTGCGCGAGGCGCAGAAGTTCCAGAAGCTGGGCGGGCGAATTCCCAAGGGCGTGTTGCTGGTGGGACCTCCGGGAACGGGTAAGACCCTGCTGGCACGAGCGGTGGCGGGCGAAGCCAACGTTCCGTTTTTCTCCATCTCCGGTTCGGACTTCGTTGAAATGTTTGTTGGCGTCGGCGCCAGCCGGGTACGCGACCTGTTCGAGCAGGGCAAGAAGAATGCTCCCTGCATCATCTTTATCGATGAAATTGACGCCGTTGGACGCCATCGTGGCGCCGGCCTGGGCGGCGGTCACGACGAGCGCGAGCAGACGCTGAACCAACTGCTGGTCGAGATGGACGGATTCGAATCGAACGAAGGCGTCATCCTGATGGCCGCGACCAACCGGCCTGACGTGCTGGATCCGGCGTTGCTGCGGCCGGGACGTTTCGATCGCCGGGTAGTGGTGAGCCGTCCTGATGTGCGCGGGCGCGAAGAAATTCTGCGCGTGCACACCCGCAAGATTCCTTTGGCGGACGATGTTGATCTCTCCGTGCTGGCTCGCGGAACTCCGGGCTTCTCCGGCGCCGACCTGGCCAACATGGTCAACGAAGCGGCATTGGCGGCGGCGCGGCAGAACCGCAAAGCGGTCTTGATGTACGACTTCGAACTGGCCAAAGACAAAGTCCTGATGGGCGTGGAGCGCAAGTCGATGCTGCTCTCCGATGAGGAAAAGAAAAACACGGCCTATCACGAAGCCGGCCACGCGCTGGTGGCGGCCAAGCTGCCGCATTCCGATCCGTTGCACAAGGTGACCATCATTCCGCGCGGCATGGCGCTGGGCGTCACCATGCAGTTGCCTATCGACGACCGGCACAACTACTACAAGAATTATCTCGAAACCGCGATTGCCATCCTGATGGGCGGCCGTCTGGCGGAAGAGATGTTCCTGGATTCAGATGAGCACGGGCGCCGGCAACGACATCGAACGCGCCACGGAACTCGCGCGCAAGATGGTTTGCGAGTGGGGCATGAGCGACCTGGGTCCGCTGACCTTCGGCAAGAAGGAAGAGCAGATATTCCTGGGCCGCGAAATTGCCCAGCATCGCGATTACAGCGAGGCTACGGCGATCAAGATCGACGCGGAAGTGCAGAAGCTGGTCAAGCGCGGGTATGACTCCGCCAAGGACCTGCTCTCCGCGAACCGCGATGTGCTGGTGCGGATTGCGCTGGCGCTGATCGAGCGCGAGGTGCTGGACGCGGCGCAGATCAAGATGATTATCGAAGGCCAGGAACTGCCCAAGATCGTGCCTCCACCCAAGCCGGATGACGGCGTGCAGCAGGTGATCAAGCCTGATCTGCAACCGGGGCGGGCCAAGGGTGGCGAGAGGCCGGCGCCAGCGTAGGGCGGGCGGCGGACTTCGGACATCAACAAGGGCGGCCACGAGCCGCCCTTTATTTTTGTAACGCGGAGCGGGTGGGCGGATTCCCTTTCGCACATTTCGAGGGTTTGGTGGCACGACTGAAGTCGTGGCTCTTCCCCAAGAGCCAAAATTCAGGCTGCGATCGCGATCAGCGGTTTGGTTCTCTCATGTACTTCGCCGATTTCGACGGCGGGAACTCCTGCGGCTTTCATATTGCGAATCAGGCCGGGGAAGATTCCGCTGCGACCGCGATCAGCAGGCCGCCGGCGGTCTGGGGATCGAAGAGAATTGTCTTTAGCTCCTCGGGAATTCCTGCTTCGTAGCCGACCACGCATTCGGCGAAATCGCGATTGTTTTTCAGTCCGCCTGGAATGTTGCCGGCCCGGATGCAATCCAGAGCGCCTTCGAGCAGGGGAATCTGGTTTATGTGAAAGCGCAGCGAGACATCCGAGGCGAGCGCCATTTCGCGGGCGTGGCCGATGAGGCCGAAGCCGGTGACATCGGTCAGGGAGTGGATAGGCAACCTTGCCGAGCCTTGCTCGGCCTGGACGGGTCGAAGACCCGTCCCCACACGGGCGGTGGTGGCGCAGAAAGGGCGATGACTTCGCTGGCGGTCTTGTTCAATGTGGTCATGGAGCGGGTGGCGGCGTCGATCCAGGACTGTTTGGCCGTGCCTTGCTTGATGGCGGTTGAGATCACGCCTGTACCCAGAGATTTCGTAAACAGCAAGCGGTCGCCGGGTTGGGCGCCGCCGTTGGTGAATACGCGCTCGGGATGAATGAGGCCGGTGACGGAATATCCGAACTTGGTTTCCTCGTCGCGGATGCTGTGTCCGCCCACCACCGTGCAGTTGGCCTCTATCATCTTTGAGAGGCCGCCGGCGAGAATCTGTTCCAAGACTTCGAGATCACCATTGGCGGGAAAGCATACGTGCGCCAGAGCGGTGATGGGGCGGCCGCCCATGGCGTAGACGTCGCTCAAGGCGTTGGTGGCGGCGATTTGGCCGAAGGTGTAGGGGTCGTCCACGATGGGGGTGAAGAAGTCGACGGTCTGCACCAGGGCGGTATCGGGGCTGATCTTGTAGACGCCGGCGTCGTCGGCATGATCGAAGCCGACCAGGACGTTGGGATCGTGCTGACGCGGCAGCTTGCCCAGCACCTTGTCGAGAACCGCGGGGCTCAGCTTGGAGGCGCAGCCGCCGGCTTTGACGGTCTCGGTCAGGCGGATGCTTTTGACATCGGGCATGGGAGCATTCTAGAGGAATTTTCCAAATTACTTCGTTACCACATCCGTGACCCGCAGCTCCGGATACTCGTGGTTCCAGTCGGCGGTGACGTGCTCGAAGGTGAGGCGAAAGGGCTTGCTCTGGGCGGGATCGAGGGGCGCGAGTCTGAGGTCCACGGCCTCGGGGTAGGGGCCGCTGGTCTGGAGAATGCGCAAGGCAACATCTTCGGCCTGGACAATCTGTCCAAGCGAGTCCTTGAAGCTGACGCCCACGGTGGCATGGCTGACGGTCTTGTCTCCGGCGTTGGTGACCGTACCGTCGAGATAGGTGACGCTTGATCCGACAAAGTTTTCCGCCGCGCTCATCTTCAGATCGGAGAACTTGATGCTGGCAGCGTAGGCGGGAGGCGCATTCCTGATTTTCGAATCGGTGCGCAGCAGAAGGGAGGCGCTCACGACCACAATGACGACGAGGGCGACGCCGAACGCGATTGGCAGCCAATTGGAGCTGCGTTCGTCCGCCGTGGCGGGCGAGGGCTGGAGCAGGCTTCCCATGGGACGATTGTACTCTTGGGGATAAAGATGACCTCCAGAGTCAGTGGCGTCATCCTGAAGGACTTTTAGTCCTGAAGGATCTTGCGCGCAGCGCCCGGGTGCTCGCCCATCCGCATACCCCCCGCGCCAGATCCTTCACCCGGCTAAAGCCGGGGTTCAGGATGACGCATCACAACTTGTCGTTCTTACTCGCCGCCGACGGTCAGGCCGTCGATGCGAATGGTGGGGCACGCCATGGCGCCACGAAACTCGAGATCGTTTGCGATTTCGGAAATGTTGAAGAACATTTCCTTGAGGTTTCCCGCTACCGTGATTTCTTCGACGGGATAGGCCAGTTCGCCGCCCGAGATCCATAGTCCAGAGGCGCCGCGGGAGTAGTCGCCGGTCACCAGGTTGGCGCCGTGGCCGAGAAATTCGGTGACGTAGAGTCCTTCGGGAATGCCTGCGATCAATTCTTTCGGGGTTTTTGTTCCGGGCTGTAGGAAGTAATTTCCCGGTCCGATCCCGGGAGTACCCGCCAGTCCGCGAGAGGCGTTGCCCGTGGTTTGAAGGCCCAATTTTTTGGCGGTGTAGGTGTTCAGCAGATAAGACTTGAGCACGCCCTTCTCGATGACCACGGTGCGCCGGGTGGGGATGCCTTCGCCGTCGAAGGGCGAGGTGCCGAAACCTCCGACGATGGTGCCGTCGTCGATCACGTTGACTTGATCGCCTGCGATCTTCTGTCCCAGTTTGCCGGCGAGGAAAGACGCGCCGCGATAGACGGAGTCGCCGTTGATGCCTTCGAAAATATGTCCCAGGATCGAAGTGGCGACCATGGGATCGAGAATGATGGGAACCTGCGCCGTTTTTACCTTGCGTCCGCCCAGGCGTCGCAGGGTGCGTTGCGCGGCGACGGTGCCTACCTTTTCCGGTGATTCCAGGCGGCCCAGATTGCGGGCGACCGAAAACCAGTAGTCGCGCTGCATGGCGCCATCTTCGGAGCGCGCGATGGGCACGGCGGCCAGCGAACAATAAGAGCGGCGGTACTCGCCTACGAAGCCGTGGGAGTTGGCCAGCACTTTGTGGCCGGTGGCAGCGTCGAACGATCCGCCTTCGGAATTTTTGATGCGAGGGTCGTAGTCGAGAGCGGCCTTCTCGGCGCGGCGGGCGTAGTTGATGCGCTCTTCGCCGGGAAGCGAGTAGACGTCGGGAGAGTAAAGATCGAGATCGCCGGGAATGGATCCGAGTTGTGAAGGCTTCCGGGATGCCGCTGAAGGGATCTTCCGACGTGATCCGGGCAAGCTCCAGGGCGGATTTGACCATGCGGTCGAGCGCCGACGGGGAAAAGTCGCTGGAATAAGTGCTGGCGGAACGCTGGCCGTGAAATACGCGCACGCCGATGGAGCGGGAACCGGCTTCCTTTAGGGTCTCCACCTGGCCGAGGCGGACGAGCGTGGAAAATTCATCGCCCTCGCGGACTACGCATTCGGCGGCCGTGGCGCCTCCGGCCATGGCGCGGCGGACGATGTCCTGGGCTACTTCGCGGAGATCGGTTTCCAGTTTCTGGTTTCGGGTTTCTAGAGTTTCTGGCATAGAAAATTACTTTAATTTCGGAGCACTCGCGGGAAAACCCACGAACGACCTCTTGGAAATCAGTTTTCAGTTCTTAGTTCTCTGTTCTCAGTTACTGCATGAAGCCGCCGGGATCTTTTCTGGCGGTGCCGCCGACGGTGAGGCGGTCGACTTTCAGCGTGGGAATGCCGACGCCGACAGGGACGGCTTGGCCGTCTTTACCGCAGGTGCCGACGCCTTCATCGAGTTTCAGGTCGTTGCCTACCATGGAAACGCGGGTGAGGACGTCGGGGCCGTTGCCGATCAGGGTTGCGCCCTTGATGGGGGCCGTGACCTGGCCGTCTTCGATTAAATAGGCTTCGGAGGCGGAGAAAACGAATTTTCCGCTGGTGATGTCCACCTGTCCGCCGCCGAAATTTACCGCGTACACGCCACGCTTCACCGAGCGAATGATGTCTTCGGGATCATCCTGGCCGGCCAGCATGTAGGTGTTGGTCATGCGTGGCATGGGGATGTGTTCGTAGCTTTCGCGGCGGCCGTTGCCGGTGTCGGCCATGCCCATCAGGCGGGAGGAAAGTTTGTCGCTGAGGTATCCCTTGAGAATTCCTTTTTCGATGAGGACGGTGTTCTGGGTGGGCTGACCTTCGTCGTCCACGTTGAGCGAACCGCGCCGCCAAGGCATGGTGCCGTTGTCGACGACCGTGCATTTTTCGCTGGCTACGCGTTTGCCGATGAGTCCGGCGAACGCGGAAGTCTGCTTGCGGTTGAAATCGGCTTCCAGGCCGTGGCCGACCGCCTCGTGCAGGAGCACGCCGGGCCAGCCGGGGCCGAGCACGACTTCCATTTCGCCGGCTGGAGCTTCGCGGGCATCGAGTTGCAGGATGGCCTGGCGGGCGGCTTCCTTGGCGAAGTATTCGGGAGTTTTTTCTCCGAAGAAGAAGTCGAGGGCAACGCGTCCGCCGCCGCCGGAGCTGCCCCGGGCGGAATTTCCTTCGGTCTTGGCGATACAGGAAACGTTCATGCGGGCGAGGGGCTGGGAGTCTTCCGCGAAAGTGCCGTCGGAGCCTACCACCAGGATGTTGCGGAGTTCGTCGGAATAGCTGGAGCGAACTTCCTTGATGCGGGGATCATAGGCGCGGGCCGAGGCATCGGCGCGCATGACCAGTTCGACTTTGGCGGTGATTTCGGCGTCCACGGAAGGCAGCGTGACCGGGTAAAGACTGCGGGCGGCCTTCTCCTGGAAACCGACCACCGGGGTCTTGGAGGGGCCGCTGGCGATCAGGGCGGCAGTGCGAGCGGCGTGCAGAATGCGGTCGGACGACAGATCGTCAGTGTAAGCGTATCCGGTGCGCTCGCCGACTACCACACGGACGCCACATCCCGCGGAAATGCCCTGCGAAGCGGACTTCACCATGGACTCGTCCACCATCAGCGAGGTGGATGAGAGGTACTCAAAATAGAGGTCGGCGTATTCCCCCCCGGCGGAGAGGGCGGCGGCCAGATAGCGTTCGAGATCGTGTTCGGTGAGGCCGTAATGCTGAAAAAAGAACCGATTTTTGTCCACGGTAATTAGATGTCCTTGGACTGGGAAAGACTCCCAGGGTGTCTTCATTATCCCACGTGGACTGTCGTGATGGTTACATGTCACAGACAGGTGGGCCGGGAGGTGACAGCATTCTAATCATGACCCCCGAGAGTTTGGCCCGTACCGTAGAGGACTTTCTTGCAGGAGCCCGAGACGCGGTTGTGCTGGAGGATGGCGCAGCGGTGTTTGACCTGGCGCAGGCCAAGTATTCCATTTCAGGTGAGCGTAACAAGTGTCTGCTTCATTTTTGGTCGGCGGAACGAAACCTGGTGCGGCGGGTGCTGGACGTCGAAATCAAACATGAAGTGTTGCGGCTGGCGGTGCAGCGGCTGGGGCAAACGCGTCCGGGCAAACTGGAAATTTGCCGGCAGCGCGACCGGCGGACCCAGACTGCCAAGCGCGCGATGCGGTTGACCTACCAACGCAGCCTGCAGCGCACGCTGGAGCTCCGATTCCCCACTTATGTTGCCTCCCCTTTAACCACGTCGCCCGATCTGGAGCGCTCGTTTGGCCCGATCTATTCCCGTGGCCTGTTGCGTCGCGGACAGTCCGGCTTCGCCGTGCTGGGCGTGAATGCGGAAGAAACCCAGGCCTCCATTGACGCGGCTTTGACATTCGGCGTGCTGTGGCTCGACGCCTGCCGCACCGCGCAAGCGGGAAAGATGGTGGTAGAAGGACTGAAACTGTTTCTGCCCGCGGGTGCTTCCGCTTTGACCCGCGAGCGTATGGCGCATTTGCACCAGGGTGCTGCCAAGTGGCAGTTGTACGAGTTGGAAAATCGGGACGATCGGCTGAAAGAGATCGAGGTCTCGGATGGCGGCAATGTTCGGACCCGCCTGGTGTATTGCACTGACGAGGGTCAGGTGATGGAGCGGTTCGGGGAAGCGATCCGCAAGGTGCGCGAGTTGATGCCTGAGGCCGAAATCGGCGTGATTTCGCCGGCCGAGATCGCCTTTCGCTGTCATGGATTGGAATTTGCCAAGGCGCGCCTGGCCCACGAGCCTGGAACCCTCCGCCGCGCGGAGGAGATTCTGTTTGGAACCGGCACGGACGAAAGGGTGCTGGCGGAATCGAATGCATCCGCTTTCCGGCAACTGGTGCACAGCGTGGGAGAGGTGCGCCATGCGGAGGGCCCGCGTGATCATGCGCTGTGGCGGATGCATCCCGAGCGCTGGCTGGAGTCGCTGGTGGTGCAGGACGTATCCGAAGTGGATGAGCGCCTCGACGCCGACTGCCTGTATTCGCAAGTGCCGGCATTTTCGGCATCCGACCGCGCCATGATTGACGTGCTTACCACGACGAGGGATGGACGGCTGGCGGTGGTGGAGCTGAAGGCCGACGAAGATATCCACTTGCCGCTGCAGGGGCTGGATTATTGGTCGCGGGTGGCTTGGCATCACGGCCGCGGCGAGTTTCAGCGCTTCGGATATTTTCCCGGGCGGGAGTTGGCAACGGAACGTCCGCTGTTATTTCTGGTGGCGCCGGCGTTGCACGTGCATCCCGCCACCGACACCCTCTTGCATTACATCTCACCCGAGATCGAGTGGGTAGTCGTGGGTATCGATGAGCGCTGGCGGGATGGTGTTAGGGCGGTTTTTCGGAAACGGCCGGGGGATGCGCAGGTGAAGATTGATCCCCGAACCCGGCGATGTGCGTGAGTGTGCTCCACGCCAGAAGCTACTTTTCCGGCCAGGCGCCCAGCAGGCGACGGATGTCCACCAGTTGAGCCAGGTGATAGGCATTGTGGTCCGCAATCAGCAGGGCCTCGCGCAAGATGGTTTGGCCGCTCCCCCAGGGAATGCGCGCGTGCAAGTCGGTTTTCGGATTGGCGACCAGGCGCTCCATGGCTTTCAAGTCCTGGCGAAATTTCTTGATGCTGGCGTTCCAGGCGGCGGAGCTGGGAGGAGCCTCGGTGCGTGGCCAGTAAGCCTTGGGCCAATCGGGGGAAACATGTTTTCGATTGCGGCTGAATTCGAGAATGTCCCATTGCGCGATGCGCATGTGCTCGAGCAGCATCCAGGGGGAATGAGGCAGTCCTGCCGGCTTTTGGCCGCGCAGCCGGGCTGGAATTCCGGCGATCACTTCTTCAATCCGGGCGTGGGCGCTTCCGCCTTTCAACAGCTCCAGCAGATGTTGGCGCAGGGAAACGTCTCGGTCGTTCTTCATGATTTGGGCCTTTCTGTGCGATCCTGGCGAGGACATGCAGGTTCGCCTCTCCAGTTAAGAATTTTTGCAGAGAATTGACAAGCCCCGCGTAGACAGGGGTGATCGCCCCACGATAACCTAACCTTTGAAGGAGTCTCTATGCGTCTGTGGATGGTTTTACTGGTCACGGTTTTTCTTGTGGCAGGTCTTCACTTTGCCTTTGCCGCCATGCCGGCGGTGGGAACGTCCGCGCCTGAATTCACGCTTCCTTCCCAGGATGGCACCCAGGTAAGCCTGAAAGATTTTCGCGGAAAGTGGGTGGTGCTGTATTTCTATCCCAAGGACATGACCTCGGGATGCACCATTGAAGCGCACAACTTTCAGCGCGACCAGCCGCAGTATTCGCAGCGCGATGCGGTGGTGATCGGGGTCAGTGTGGATACCACCGACTCGCACAAGGAGTTCTGCTCCAAGGAAGGTCTGAACTTCAAGCTGCTGGCTGATACCGAGCACAAAGTGGTGAAGCAATACGACTCGACGATGAACTACAAGGGCGTGGAAATCGCCGCCCGCAACACGTTCATCATCGATCCGCAGGGCACGATCCAGCGCGCCTACACCAGTGTGGACCCTAACAAACACAGCGTGGAAGTGCTGGCGGCGCTCGACGAGTTACGGAAGAACTCGGACATTCCGCTGCAGAAGTAGGCTGTTCTGGATTGGGCGCGGCGTCCCCGCCGATTTCGTGTATAGGGCGGGACGCCCGTGGTCTATTCAAGAGGCTCCTACGTTTAGACTAGAAGCATGAACGTTAGCCCCGACCAGATTCCCTATCGCGAGTTTTACCGAATTCTCATCAGCACTGTTGCTCCCCGGCCCATTGCGTGGGTATCCACGCTCCACGATGGACGCCTGAACCTGGCGCCGTTTTCCTTTTTCAACGCGGTCTCGGCGAAGCCGCCAATGCTGGCCTTCTGCCCGTCGTTGCGCCTGGTGGATGGCCACTCCGTTCCCAAGGACACGTTGCGCAATATCCGTGAGACGGGGGAATTTGTGGTCAATGTCGTGACTTTTGCGGTAGCCGACGCCATGAATCTCACCAGCGGCGACTATGACAGCTCGGTCGACGAATTTGCGCTGGCGAAGTTGACTCCCCGGCCCTCGCAGGTTGTGCGTCCGCCGCAGGTCGCGGAATCTCCAGTCAGCTTCGAATGCAAGGTGAACCGGATCATCGATTTTGGAACGGAGGCCCCGAGCGGAAGTTTGGTCATCGGGGAGATCGTCTCTCTTCACCTCGAGGACAACGTGCTGAAGGATGGCCGTCTCGATCCCGATTCGCTGGACTTGATTGGAAGGATGGGCGGAATGCAGTATTCCCGAACGACGGAGAGATTCGATCTCAAGCGGCCTTGAGTGGGGCTCGCGAGAGAGCCGGTTTCGTAAGGTGACGTCCGCTTCTTTCGCCCTTTCAGGGCTTGGTTGTTTCCCCTATTGCACCCAGGGCTGACGCCCTGGGCTGCATTCTTGCGCCGCTGCGCGGCTTTGCGCGGGCCTCTTCAATCGAGGTCAATCTGCTGAAATCCCAAACCCTGCAGCAGGCTGGTAAGGGTCGAGTTGGCATTCTGCTGGGCGGTTTTCAGAATGCCATCGGTCAGGGCGGCAGCGAGCAACTGGCGTTCTGCCTCCTGGCGCACTTGGGTTTCGAGGTTGGGGTCGGTGGGCACCAGCAGCCCGGTCTGTCGAGAGTAGACGCGCGTCTTGGTGCTGTCGAGGCGCGTGCTGAAGACCTGCGCGGCCGGAACGTGGATATGGACCTGCCGGCCCTCGACCTTGACATCGCCGGGCTTCAGGCTGGAAAAGTCAATCCCGGCCACGACTTCGCCGTGGACCAGGAGCAAGAGGCGGTCTCCCGCCAGAAAATCCGGGAAGATGGGATTTTCTTTCGCACCGCTCACCACTTTGTCCATGGTGTAGACCACCGTCTCCAGGCGCTGGAGCCGCTGGATACGGTCAACCACGGTAGGCTGGCTTACGTCTATGGTGAGGGTTCTGCCGGTCATGGCTGACCACATGCGGCTCAACAGAGCCGGGCCGGAGCTTCGCGACAGCACCAGGAATCCGGTCAGACCTAGCAGCAGGGCGCCGAGAAGGAGGCCGGCGACCAAGGCGGCCAGGACGGATGATGAGGATCGGACCGTTTTCTCAGGCTCGGCCATGCCGCCAGCTTAACACCATCAAAAGAGAGGCGGTAACCTCTTGAGCTTCGCTCGACTGGACAGCTGAGGGTAGCTGTTCTTACGTGGTTCTTGACAGATATTGGGCCGCGCTGAAGATGCTCGATGCAACGAAAAGGTTGCATTTTTACGTCGCACCAAGGTAAGATGCACATTGAACGCAGCAATAAGCGTTTAATCTCGTCGCTGTACGCCCTTTCTTCCAACGGTTCAAAAAAGTGGCCCAATTGTATGCGTGGGGTGACCCTATCTCGCCTCGCACCAGGTTCGGAGAGACCTTATGGCGTGGTACGCGTATTGCATTACTGAACAACAGACCCTAGCCAATGGCACCCGCTCTCGTCGTCCTTCCTTGCTGGAAGGGGTTCAAGGCGTGAACGGAGCCGCGGTATTAGCCTATCCCAGCGGAGAATTCAACATAGTCGTAAGCGAGTACGAGCGCGATAACGTGCAGTTTGGGGAGAAGAACGTCCTCGAGCATGCCCGGGTCGTGAGTTCCTGTTTCCGCAGCGGAACCGTGCTTCCTTTCCGTTTTGGGACGATTTTCGATTCGGACGAGGCCCTACGGCAGGCCGTTCGATCGAACCGCCGCACCTTCGGTCAGAGCGTGGCCAGGCTGCGCGGTAAGGCCGAAATGCACATCAAGCTGCGGGTCAAGGATGGCACGCTGCGCGAAGCTATGGCGGATGTGGTGCTGCCGGATACAGTCGGCGGCGAGTATCTGATCAAGCTGAGGGAGAAGGCGTCGCAGGATCGGGAACGCCGAACCAAAGCCAGAGCGCTCTCGGTTCAAGTCCATAAGTTGTTCAATCCACTGGAAGAAGAGATCAGTTGTAAACGCGTGGATTCGGACGGCATGTTGATCGATATCGCCCACCTGATTGACTCCAAATCCATCGAAAAATATCAGAACCGCTATAGCAGCGCCGCCAAGCAGTTGAAGAACTGTGAACTGGCGATCAGCGGACCCTGGCCGCCGTATCATTTCCTGCCGGGTAAGCTGCGGATGGTGGCGGGTAACTCCTAGGGCGGGCGTCGGACTTCAGACCTCGACCTTCAGACTTCGGACCTCAGACTTCCACGTCTGAGGTCTTTTTGTGTGCAGCGAATGTGCAGGATTCTGCACTTTGACTGCGTGGGCCACCGCCTCTCGCTTCGCGTTATCTCTCCGACGGCACTCTCTAAATACTTATTTAACAGTCGTTTGCCGAAGGTTCGGCAGATGGATTCAGAATGCAGCGGTTTTGGTTGCGCAAGTGCAATTAGGGTAAGTAACCAAAAGAGGCCGCTGACAAAATGACCTTCACTCTCTGTTTTTCGCGACATCTCTCTTGTTGCCTTTCCGGCCGCCGGATCGGCTCTCTGCATCGCCATTCCTGACTCAACCTCCCACTTTGCCTCTTTTACTAGTGGCCCCAGCAATGGGGCCATTTTTTTGTTTCGACCGCCGCCCTCTAAAACGAACTGGCAGGAAGTGATAGCGTGAACTTGCGAGGCTCGAACAAGGGCTCCCGGCAGATCTGGATACTGGTAGGGATCCTTCGACTCCTTCGCCTCTTCGCAAGGCGAAGAAGCGGCGTCGCTCAGGATGACTCCTTCCTCTTCCCCGTTGCCAACAAGTTATTACTTGGGAACTTGGAGTTGGTTAAACTGGTCTACTTTCCTTTATGAAGACACTTCTCCGCGGCCTGGCTCTGGGCTTGGTGTTTGCGCTCTCGTTGGCCTCCCCGCTGCCAGGTGCGGACAAACAAGCTGCGAAAGACCAGGCCGCAAGACCTCCTGTTAAAGACTCCGGGGACGTTCTGCTTTCAACCATGCAGCGGGAGCTGCAGCGCGCCCAATCGAAGCTGGGACAACTGGATCCCGCGCCCTACTTCACCAGTTACTCGGTGTACGACCAGGAGGGGACGGCCGTCGTCGGAGGCCTGGGCAGCCTGTTGAATTCCATTCAGTTCCACCGCCGCACCGGCGAAGTCACCATGCGGGTGGGTAGCGCGGCACTGGATAACACGCATCAGGAGAGCCGGAATTCCGGCATGAGTTCGGGGCTCATCCCGTTGCGGAATGATCCCGACGCGGTGGCGCGAGTGTTGTGGCAACTTACCTACGAGGAATATCGCCAGGCCGCGCAGAGCTACTTGAACGTGAAAACGGCCGCGGCCGTCCGTACCCAGGAGGAAGACACCTCAGCTGATTTCGCTGAGGCTAAGCCCGAAGTTCATCAGGACTATGCCGTGCCCGCCTTCCATCTCGACCGGAAGGATTGGGAAGACAAGGTTCGCCGCTACTCCAGCTACTTCCGCAAGTATCCCGAGATTTATTCCTCGGCGGTGATGGTAATTGGGGAGAAGAGCGAGGTGCGCTTTGTCTCCACCGCCGGCGCACAGGTGGCCACGCCGGGGACGATCATTCGGTTGATGATCGAGGCCGAGACCCGGGCCGACGACGGAATGGAATTGCTGCGGGTGGAAACGTTTCAAGCCGCAACCCCCGATGGTCTGCCGGGTGAAACAGAAATCGAGGCCAAGATTGCGAAGATGGCTTCCGACCTGAAGGCCCTGCGGGCTGCGCCCACGGCCGAGCCTTTTGATGGGCCGGCGTTGCTTTCTGGAAGAGCAGCCGCGGTTTTCTTTCATGAGGTGCTGGGGCACCGGCTGGAGGGTCACCGCCAGCGCGGCGATCAGGAGGGCCAGACTTTCACCAAGAAGATCAACCAGCAGGTGCTGCCGCAGTTTCTCAGCGTCATTGACGATCCCACCCAACGCAGCCTGAATGGCATGGACCTGGGGGGCTGGTACCGGTACGACGATGAGGGGGTTCCAGCGCAACGCGTGGACGTGATCAAGGACGGCATCCTGAGAAATTTTCTGATGTCGCGCATGCCGGTCAAGGGCTTCGACCAATCGAACGGACACGGTCGCGCTCAGGCCGGACTGATGGCGACAGGACGGCAGGGGAACCTGATCGTCAGTTCATCGCACACCGCCAAAGATTCGGAGATGCGGCAGAAGCTGATTGACGAGATCAAGAAGCAGGGCAAACCTTACGGGTTGTACTTCGAAGACATCGAAGGCGGCTTCACACTGACCACGCGCTCGCTGCCGCAGGCGTTTCAGATTTTGCCGGTGCTGGTGTGGAAGGTCTATCCCGATGGCCGGGCGGATGAACTGGTGCGCGGGGTGGACATCGTGGGAACGCCACTGGCAGCGCTGAACCGGATTGAGATCACAGGAGAGAAGACGGAAGTGTTCAATGGCGTTTGCGGAGCGGAGTCAGGCAGTGTGCCGGTTTCAGCCGCCGCGCCGGCGATGCTCTTCTCCGAGATGGAAGTGCAGAAGCGGGCGCACTCGCGAATGCGGCCACCGATTCTGCCGCCGCCTGCGTGGGAAAAGACCGGCGTCGGGCGTCAGACTTCGGACTTCGGACTTCGGACCTCAGACTTCGGGTCTCCAACGACCGGAGGGCGGCAGTGATGCGCTCCGGGTACAGGCTAGTCGCTGCTGGTCGTCTTTTTGGTTGCGACTGTCGGCGTGTTTTTCGGCCAGAATTCAGTCCACGAGCGACGATTCGGTGCTACGCGCCATGCTGGCGGAGATGCAGCGCTCCAAGATCGCAGCTCAAGTTGGCGGACGTGCAGGCGCCCTATTACGTTGACTACCGGCTGATGGATGTTGATCAGTACGTTGCCGAGGCGGCCTTCGGGGCGGTGCGGACTGCGCTGCGGACGCGCATCCGCATGCTGCGCATTGTGGTGCGGGTCGGCGATTACAAGCAGGACAGTTACTACGGACCTGGCGAGGGCGTGGTTGATGTGGGACCGCTCGATGATGACGAGACCGGACTGCGACATCAGCTCTGGTTGGGCACCGACCGGGCGTACAAGGCGGCTTCCGAGGCACTGACCGCCAAGCAGGCCGAACTCAAAAAATATTCGGTGGACCAGCAGGTGGACGACTTTGCCCACGCGTCTCCGGTGCAACTGATGGCGCCGCTGGCGCGGCTGGAGTTCACTCCCGAACCCTGGCTTGCGGTGCTGGAAGAGGCCTCCGGGCTATATAAGAGCGATCCTCAAGTGCAGTCGCTGAATGCGTCGCTGCGTTTCACCGTCAGCAACCGCTATTTTGTCAGCTCTGAAGGAGCGGTGGTTCGAACCAGCGGCAGTTTCTACCAGGTCTACGTCGGAGGCTATACGCAGGCGGCCGATGGGATGCGGCTCGATCGCTCGCATGGCTTCCAGGTTCATGAGATGAAGGATCTGCCTGCAAAGGCGGAAGTGCTCTCGCGCACCCGGGAATTGTTGACGAGTTTGAAGCAACTCCGCGAGGCGCCGGTCAGCGAAGAGGAATACCGGGGCCCGGTGCTGCTTTCCGCCGATGCGGCTGCGGGCGTCATGTCTGAGCTGGTAGCACCGAACGTGCTGGGCAATCGGCCTCAGCTGGGTCAGAACGCGCGCACCACGGGGGAGTGGGCCAACAATTACAAGAGTCGAGTGTTGCCAGATTTTCTTTCCGTGGTAGATGATCCGGCGCTGACCACGTTTGAAGGGCACGCCTTGATGGGCAACTACGAAGTCGACGACGAAGGAGTCAAGGCCAGCCGCGTGTCCCTGATCGAGAAGGGGCAGCTGGTGAATTATCTGTTGAGCCGCGAACCACTCCGTGATTTTCCCCAGTCCAACGGTCACGGGCGGGCGGCGATGACGGGACCGCCGACGTCCAACGTGGGCAACCTGATCGTGCAATCCGCGGAGCCGCTCAGCAGCGATGAACTCAAAAAGAAATTGATCGAAGCCTGCAAGCAGCGCAATCTTCCCTACGGATATTTCGTGCAGACCCTGGGCCCACGTTTGACCCCGCGACTGCTGTATCGCATCTCAACCAACGACGGACGCGAGGAACTGGTGCGTGGAGGAGTTTTCGGCGAACTGGACGCGCGCGCCCTGCGCAATGACATCGTGGCGGCAGGCAAGGAAGTCGATGTGGAAGACCGGCTCGATCCCATCCCGCAGAGCATTGTGAGCCCGGCTTTGCTGTTCGACGAACTGGAAGTGAAGCGCGGCGATACGGCCAAGCAGAAGCTACCGGACTATCCTCCGCCCGCCGGAACCGAGTAATCTGCCAGGAACCAGACTGAGGTGCTTCTTGATCGATCTGCGAGTTGTGAGCCGCTTGCTGATGTGTTCCATGCTGGTCACCGGATCTGTGGCCGCGCAGAAACCGCGGCCACGCGCCGATTCCGACTACGAACGCACAGAAGCTGCAACCGCGCCATCTTTGCCGGCGCCGTTGATGCAGGAGCTCGCGGCCATCCGCGATGCCGCGTTGACCGACGACTACGCCTACCGGCAGGTAGCGCACCTCACGGAAAATATTGGCCCGCGTGCGGTGGGATCTGCGCAAGCGCAGGCGGCCATCGAGTATGTTGCCGCGGAGATGCGCAAGCTGGGTCTGGAAGTGCGCCTGGAGCCGGTGCAGGCAAGACACTGGATCCGCGGAGCGGAATCGGCCGAACTGGTGGAGTATCCGGGGCAAGCTGCGGGAACAACCCAGAAAATTGTGCTGACTGCGTTGGGGGGAAATCATCCCACGCCACCCGAAGGAATCACCGCCGAGGTCGTGGTGGCCAACAGCTTCGCCGATTTGGATCGACTGGGGCGGAGTGGCGTGGCGGGGAAAATCGTCCTGTTCAATGTGGCCTTCGACAAGCAGAAGGCGGCTGGCGGCTATGCCGGCGAAGCTTACGATGAAGCGGTGGTCTATCGCGGCCTGGGAGCGCGGCGGGCGGCCGGACTGGGAGCGGTAGCTTCGCTGGTCCGGTCAGTAGGCGGCGCAGAGTATCGCTTGCCGCATACCGGAGGAAGCCGGGAGGCCGGCATCCCCGCGGGAGCCGTGACCAGTGAAGACGCCGACCTGATTGCGCATTTGGCGGCACAAGGCAAAGTGCGCATGCACGTGATTTTGACTTCCCAGACAGCGGAGGAAGTAAGCACCTTCAATGTGATCGGAGACCTGAAAGGCTCCGAGCATCCGGAGCAGGTGGTGATCGTGTCCGGCCATCTGGATTCGTGGGACCTGGGAACCGGAGCGATTGACGACGCCGCCGGCGTGGCCGTCGCCATGGAGACCGCGCAACTGATGCAGCAGCTGCATCTGCGTCCGAAACGGACGCTGCGAGTGATCGCCTGGATCGATGAAGAAAATCTCGGGCGCGGCCATTTGGCATATGCCAAAGCGCACGCGGCGGAGATCGGCAATCACGTAGCCGCAATGGAG
Source organism: Terriglobia bacterium (assembly GCA_963698825.1). Taxonomy (GTDB): domain Bacteria; phylum Acidobacteriota; class Terriglobia; order Terriglobales; family Acidobacteriaceae; genus JAIQFF01. Next base: position 48,419 of record CAVOSG010000014.1, read on the forward strand.
AGCGACCTGGGCGCTTCGCATCCCATGGGATTCCGCGCCAAGATCAGCACCGAGGCCGTGGCACGGTTGCAACCTGTGCTGGATGTGCTGCAACCCACGGGCGCAAATCTCATTCTGTTGAGCAGTGACAGCCCCGAGGCCGATATCGAACCGCTGGCCAAGCAGGGAGTGCCAGTCTTCGGCCTGTTGCAGGATGGGCGCACGTATTTCAAGTACCACCACACTGCCGCCGACACGCTGGACAAGATCGTTCCCCATGAACTGCAGGAGAACGCAACCGCCTTGGCAGTGATGGGATATGCGCTGGCGGCCATGCCGGACCCTTTGCCCAGATAACCGACGAACCAGTGGGGACCGCCCTCGCGTGATGCTGAGAACCGGGAACTGGTTCTTAGAAACCTGTTCTTAGTTCTAAGTTCTCTGTTCTCAGTTCTTGCGGTCGCGCCATTCGGCTCGTGCATCCCTTTTGCTGCCGGACCATCTAATCATGTGGGTATCTAGGTTATGGGAAATACGTTTAAAACCGCTTTTCTTCTTACCGCATTGACGCTGTTGCTGATGCTGGGCCGCGCTCTCGGCGGCCAGAACGGGATGCTGCTGGCGCTGGGCATTGCCGCGGTCATGAATTTTGTCGCATATTTTTTCTCCGACAAGATCGCCTTGAGAACTTATCGCGCTCAGCCGGTCACGCGGGAGCAATTGCCGCGCGCCTATAGCGTGGTGGAGCGGATGACCCAGAAGATCGGCATGCCCATGCCGAAGATTTACGTGATTCCGACGGATTCGCCGAATGCCTTTGCCACCGGGCGAAATCCGAAGCATGCCTCGGTCGCGGTGACCCAGGGCATCCTGAATCTGCTGAACGATGAGGAACTCGAAGGCGTGCTGGCCCACGAACTCGGCCATGTGAACAACCGCGACATCCTGATCAGTTCGGTGGCCGCCACCATCGCCGGCGCGATCACATGGCTGCGCTACTGGGGCATGATTTTGGCGGAATGGGCGATCGCGACGATCGCGCGGGGCGGAGGCTGGCGGCCTGCTTGATGCTGATTCTGGCTCCGATTGCCGCGATGCTGATCCAGATGGCGGTTTCGCGCTCGCGGGAATACGCGGCCGACGAAACCGGCGCGCACTTTACCGGCAATCCTTATGCTCTGGCCAGCGCCCTGGCCAAACTCGATGCCTACTCGCGCCGCGTGCCCATGATGGGAACGCCTTCGACGGCGCATCTGTTCATCATTCAGCCGCTGCTGGGCATGAATTTTGGCAACCTGTTTTCGACGCATCCTCCGATCGCCAAGCGCATCGAGCGGCTGACGGGAAGGCCGGCAGAGTTTGTCAGGTGAGCTGATCAGCTTTCAGCTATCAGTCAAGGCCTGCAATCTAGTGGATTTGCTGATGGCTGAGGCTGATAGCTGACGGCTGGCGTGTGACGTTCGTAACTTCCGTCACCCACCTCAACCGCCGCACGCCGCATAGTAAAATTTCTCGATGTCTCCTGAAACCGCCATAGCCGCGTCCCATCGCGCAACGCAGCTGGAAAACGCGCTCCGCAAGGTGATTCGCGGCAAGGATGACGTCGTCCGCCTGGCCCTGGTTTCGGTGCTGGCGCGTGGACATCTGCTGATCGAAGGCGTTCCCGGAGTCGGCAAGACGACTCTCGGCCAGGCACTGGCGCGGGCTCTCGACTGCAGCTTTCAGCGCGTGCAGTTCACCAGCGACATGCTGCCCTCCGACGTTCTGGGCATCTCGATTTACTCCGCCATCGAGCAGCAGTTCGAGTTCAAGCGCGGCCCGGTCTTCACCAACGTTCTGCTGGCCGACGAAATCAATCGCACCACTCCCAAGACGCAATCCGCCCTGCTTGAAGCCATGAACGAAGGCCAGGTGACGGTGGATGCGCACTCTTATTCGCTGCCGCAGCCGTTTCTGGTGATTGCCACGCAGAATCCGGTGGAGCATCACGGCACTTATCCCTTGCCCGAATCGCAGCTGGATCGCTTCCTGATGCGGGTGCGCATGGGATATCCCGATGGCGAGTCGGAGCGCGAGATTCTGCGCTCCGAGGCTGGAGCGGCGCAGCTGGAACGCCTGGAGCCGGTGCTGAGCGGCGCGGATGTCCTGGAAATGCAGCAGGCGGTGACCCAGGTGCGCGTGGACGAATCGCTGGTGAGTTACGTGCTTGCGATCGTGCGCGAGACGCGCGAATCCGAGCAATTTTCGCTGGGAGTTTCGCCTCGCGGCTCGCAGATGCTCTACCGCGCCGCCCAGGCCATGGCGTTTCTCGATGGCCGCAATTTCTGCGTTCCCGAAGATTTCAAGCCGCTGGTGGTGGCGGTGTTTGCTCACCGCGTGGCGGTGAATGGCCGCTACTCTTCCTCGCTGAAGAAATCTGAGCAGGCTGAGCAATTGATCCAGGAGATCGTGGAGACAATTCGCGTGCCGGTCTAAAGCTGGAATAAAACCAGTTGTTAGTTCTTAGTTCCCGGTTCTCAGTTCTGGCTTTCAATCCTTTCGGCGGTCATAATAGTCATACCGCATGTCATTTCTTCGTTTTCTAATGCTTGCTCTCTCTAATCGTGTGGCTGGGCGGCCTGATATTTTTCCCGGTGGTTGCGCAGACCGCCTTCTCGGTGCTGCCGACGCGGCAGTTGGCCGGGACGGTGGTGGGCGGTCTCTGGGAATTCTGCACTGGATGGGAATAGTTTCCGGCGTGGTCTTTCTGGCCAGCTCGCTGTTATTGAGCCGGCTGAGCAATGGTGAGGCCCACATTTTTGCGCCGCGGAATGTCTTGTCTGCCTGATGCTGTCGCTTACGCTGGTTTCGCAGTTCGGCATTATCCCGCGCATGGATTCGATCCGCGCGTCAATTGGAGAGATTGATGCCGTGCCCGCAGACCTTCCGCGCGCGAGTGCAATTCGATGCGTTGCATCACTGGTCGACACGAATCGAGAGCGGAGTGATTCTGCTGGGCTGGTCGGTTACGTATCTGACGGCCCGGGCGCTTGTCCTGACCTCACTGTACCTGATCCGGCTGTTATCATCTTCCTGTCCCTATGAAAACTGGCATCATCGGCCTGCCGCAGGTAGGCAAGACATCTCTGTTCCGCATTCTGACCAAGGCGCATCTTTCCGACCAGGCCTACGCCAACCCGCGCGAAGCCCACATGGGCGTGGCCAAGGTGCCGGACGACCGCCTCGACCGCCTGGCCGCGCTCTACAACCCGAAGAAGCTGACGCACGCTTCCGTCGAATACGTGGACGTGGGCGCCATCGGCCAGGAAGCGCTGAAGGAGAGCGCGTACGTCGGGCACCTGCGCAATGTGGATGCGCTGGCCCACGTGGTGCGCGCCTTTGACGATCCCTCCATTCCTCACGTCGGCCCCGTCGATCCGCTGCGCGACATCAAGAATGTCGAATTCGATCTCATGGTCAGCGACCTGGGGCAGATCGAAAAGCGGCTGGAGCGCTGGAAAAAGATCTGAAGAAGATGCGCTCGCCGGAACTGGAAAAAGAATTTGAACTGCTCAAGCGGGCCAAAGCCCACCTGGGAACCGAGCGGCCGCTGCGCGAAATGGAGATGACTCCCGAGGACAAGAAGCGCCTGCGCGGCTTCATGTTCCTGAGCGAGAAGCCGATTCTGTACGTGCTCAACGTCGGCGAGAGCACGGAGCTCGGCAACGATCTCGAAGAAGCGGTCGCCAAATACAAGCTGACCGAAGTGGCGTCGCGGCCCAACGCCGGCGCCACCGCGATCTGCGGCAAGGTCGAAGCCGAACTGGCGGAAATGAGCGATGCCGACGCCGCCGAATTTCTCTCCAGCTACGGACTGAGAGAGAGCGGGCTGGTCCGCCTGATCCGCACCACCTACACACTGCTGGGACTGATTTCATTTTTCACCGCCGGCGAAGACGAATGCCGCGCCTGGACGATTCCCGTCCGCACCCGCGCGGTGGAAGCGGCCGGCGCCATCCACTCCGATCTGGAAAAACACTTCATCCGCGCCGAAACCATCCGCTGGGACCAATTGCTCGAAGCCGGCTCCGAAGCCAATGCCCGCGCCAAAGGCACACTGCGCCTCGAAGGCAAGGACTACATCGTGCAGGATGGCGACGTGATGCACATCCGGCATAGCGGGTAAATTCCCGTTTTGAAACTGAGAACTGGGAACTGAGAACGGATATCAAGAAACCAGTTCTCGGTTCTCAGTTTTCTGTTCTCAGTGTTCATCCGTCACATCTTTTCCGGCTGGAACGTTGTCATGATTGCTCCCTGGAGGACTACTTTATGGGGCAGTCATACCGGGACCTGATCGCATGGCAAAAGGCGATGGATTTTGTCATGGATGTCTACCGGACCAGCAAAGCATTTCCGCGGGATGAATTGTATGGGCTGGCCAGCCAGATACGCAGAGCGGCGGTGGCGATTCCGACAAATATTGCCGAAGGGCAGGCACGTTTCTCCGCCAACGAATTCCATTTTTTTCTGGGACGAGCTCGCGGAGCGCTGGTCGAGGTCGAAACCCAACTCATGATTGCTCAGAAGCTGGAGTACTTTACGCCGGAGCACGGAAAGCAGCTGCTCGACAAGGCGGCCGAACTGGGGAAGATACTGAGCGGGTTGATCGGCGCCATCCGGCCGGCCGCCTAGCGGGCAACGTACGACGGAGAACTGGTATCATCGCCCGCGTACATGCATCCCATTCTCCTCAGCATTCTGCTCGGCCTGACCGCGGCGGCGGCCAACGTTTTTGGCGGCGCCATCATCGTCCAGAAGCACTGGGACCGTTCATACCTGAAGTATTTCGTGGCGCTGGGTGCGGGATTCATGCTGGCCACCGCGATCGTGGAGATCTTCCCGGCCAGCCTGCAACTTCGCGGCAAGAGCGCTCCCATTCTGGTTCTTGCCGGATATCTCCTCGTTCATTTCTTCGAACACACGGTTACCCCGCACTTCCACTTCGGCGAGGAAACTCACAAGGACGCATTCGAGCATGGTCACCGGGGATACTCGGTGCTGATGGGATTGGTCATCCACACTTTTTTCGACGGCATCGCCATCGCCTCCGGATTTATCGTTTCCAACTGGCTGGGATGGATCATTTTTGTGGCCATTTTTCTGCACAAGATTCCCGAGGGGTTCACCGTCGCTTCGGTCATGCTGGCCAGCGGCCAAAGCCGGCGCATTGCCTGGGGCGCATCCATGTTGCTGGGCGCATCCACGCTGGCGGGAGTGCTGACCATGGCGGTGTTTCGCCATGAGGTGAGTTATGGCTTGCCGCTTTCGGCGGGGGTGACGATTTACGTGGCGGCCTCAGACCTGATGCCGGAAGTCAATCGCGAGCCGGGAGTAAAAATGGCGCTGGTGGTTTTCCTGGGAGTGGGGTTGCTTTTTCTGCTCGATCACCTGTTGCCCATGTGCACTAGAGCGCTGCTATTATTCCACGGTGTGTTTTGCGGTGTAGCCTTCGCGCGCCGCTACCGTGTATTTCAATCCTTACCCTTCTGGTCTTTCACTTTCAGCGGATCTCCGTCCGGGGCGACCACTTCGACTTTCAGCTTGCGGTAGGTGCCGTCGAGCTTGGGGTTGGTGGGGTGATAGGCGAGGTTGTACTGGTTCCGAATGTCCCCGATGATATCGTGAAAGATCTCCGGCAGCTCCGCCTGAAAGCGCGGGAAGTAGGCGCGTCCTCCGGTCAGGCGGGCAAAGGTGTTCATTTCATTGTCGCCTTGCAGGTAGTCCATTTCACTCACGGGGATGCCCATGCCATGGGTGTAGCCACATTGATGAGTTTCACAGTAATTGCGGACCGCGAAACCGACACTGATGGGGAAAATGGTGACGTCGTGCGTGGTCTTGACCTTCTTCGTGATCTGGTCAAGGTTGAGCTTGCTGAAGGTATCAACGCCGGTGGTCACCAGGATGATGTACTTGCGCCCCTCGATCTGGTCCACCCGGTCGAGCGTGTCATACAGGGCGTCGAAGAGATTGGTCTCGGAAAATCCCGGCATTCGCAACTGGTTCAGCGCCCCGTAGACAGCCTGCTTGTCCTGGGTGAAGTCGGCCAGGATATGCGGCTTCATGTCGTAGGAGATCACCGCTACCCAGTCATTCTTCTTCAGCGCATTGGCGAAAGCGTAGCTGGCATTCAGGGCTTCCACCATGAAGTAGTAGTTGGTGGAGGCGAACTCGACCAGCAGCACCGCAGTAATGGGCGCTTCGGAAACGTTGAAGTTAGTCAGGGTTTGGGGCACGCCGTCTTCGATCACGCGGAAGTTGTCTTTTTTAAGGCCGGGGATGAACTGTCCGTCTTTGGTTGTGACCAGAACATCAACGTTCACCAGCGGGACGTCCACCTTGATGGAATAGTCCGGCATGCCTTCGATTTTCTTGGGTTTGGCCGGGGGCGGAGGCGGCGGTGGCTCTTCTTTCTTCTTTGGAATGGCATAAGGCCCGATGTCGTTCTGCGGCCCGCCTGCTTCGGGCGGCGCGTCCTGCTTTTGCCCGTTGGCGGCGGGTTGAGGCTGGTCCTGCGCGAAGAGCCCGGATGTCAGGGGCAGGGACAGGAAGGCCAACATTATCAAGATCGGCGATACCAGGCATTTGCAGGCCCAACGGTCGCAATTTTCTAATCCAATCAGCGCAAAGCATGGGCTTCCTCGTGAAAATCGTTATGCTAGTATAGACGCAGAGCTTCGCGATTGGGATGTTTTGCAAGGCCTTGGTTTTCGCTTTTAGTTCCTCTCCCACCGGCGAGTTGCATAAAGAACGTGCAGTATATTCTTGGTCAGCGGAGCACCGGTGCTCCAGGTCAATTTCATGAGACGTGCCCTTCTCTTCAGTGTCGCTAGGTCTTCTGTTCTCTTCGTTCGCCCAAACTCAGACCCCCCAACCGGTTGAAACCATTCCCGTGAGTGAGATCCACGCCGGAATGCGGGGCGTTGCTTACACCGTTTTTCAGGGGACCAAGCCCGAATCCATGGGGGTGGAAGTACTGGGAATTCTGAGGAATGCGAACGGTCCCAAGGGCGACATCATTCTGGTGCGACTGTCGGGCGAAAAGGCGGAGTATACCGGCGTCGTCGCGGGCATGAGCGGCAGCCCGGTTTATCTTGGATGGCAAACTGGCCGGCGCACTGGCGTTCCGCATCGGCGAGTTCTCCAAGGAGCCGATCGCGGGCGTGACGCCGATCGCCGAAATGTTCGAGATCAACGCCATGGATCGCAGCCCCGGAAGCAGCACAGGCAGCACCCAGGCTGCGGTTCAGGCGCCTACGCAAACGTCGGGCCCTGGCGCGGGCAATCTTCCTGCCAGGGACTATGCCAACTATCTGAAGCCGATTGAAGCCCCGCTGGTTTTCAACGGATTCTCGCAGGAAACCATGCAACGCTTCGCTCCCCAGTTCGCGCGGGCAGGGATCGTGCCGGTGATGGGCGTTGGGTCGGTCAGCGGGAGCAAGCAGCCCGAACCTCTGCAGCCCGGTTCTGCGATCAGTGCGATTCTGGTGCGCGGCGACATGGACATTGCCGCTACCTGCACCGTCACCTACATGGATGCACAGCACCTGCTGGCTTGCGGACATCCGTTGCTGCAATTTGGCATGGTGGATTTGCCCATGACCAAGGCGGAAGTGTTGGCCACGCTGCCCTCGCCGCTCAATGCTTTCAAAATCGTCAACGCCACCGAACCGGTCGGCGCTTTCGTGCAGGACCGCCACACCGGCATTCTGGGGGAGTTTGGCAAACAGCCCGACATGATTCCCGTCACCTTGAATATTCGCGGCGGAGCGGTGAACAAACAGTTTCACTACGAAGTGCTGAACAACGCGAACCTGAGCCCGGTAGCGATGATGGCCACGGTTTTCAACGCGCTGCACGGAGTGAACGAGTACGGTGAAGAAACGACCTACCGCATGAATGGCCGGATCAGCGTGGAGGGATATCCCGACGTCACCGTGCAGAACATGTTTGCGCCATCGGACGGCGGACAACCGGCTGCGATCATGGCGGCTCTGTCGCTGGGGGAACGTTTCAGCCGCATCTACGACAATCCGTACAACGCGCCTGGGGTTCGCGGCGTGCAGCTTGATTTTGACCTGGTCCGCGAACGCCGCTGGGCCCGCCTGGAGGGCGCCCGCACCGACCTGATCGAGGCCCGGCCAGGAGACGAGATCACGATTGAAGCGGTGCTGCGGCCTTACCGGGGCGAGATCATCCTGCAACAGATTCCGATTCACATTCCGACGTCCACATCCAAGGGCCCGCTGCGCATTCTGGTGAGCGACGGCGAGACCCTGGACCGACTGCGCCACGCCAGCCCGCTGCTGGGCCGCAAGATGGATCTGGCGTCTACGATTGCCTTGCTGAACAAACAGCACGTCAACAATCGGGTTTATGTGTCGCTGCTCGAGGCCGATCCCGAAGCCATGATCGCCGACAAGGTCATGCCCACGCTGCCTCTCTCTATCATGAACGTGATGGACGGCATGCGAGGCACGCAGGAAATGATCGTGCAGGGTGAGTCTTCGGTCAACGAGGCTGCGACCGGACCGCTGGACTACGTGGTCGCGGGCGCACAGGTGTTGACGATTACGGTCAAGTAGGTTTTCCCAACCAGCCGCAATTCGCGGAGTTTTCTTCGCCCTTTCAGGGCTCCGCCGTTTTTTCCGCCTATAACCCAGGGCTTGCGCCCTGGGCTGCATTCTTCCGCCGCGGCGCGGCTGTGCGCAGTGTGATCGCTTTCCTCGTGATAATCTGAATTCTTCCGCTCCAGATCGCGATGAGGTCACAAAATTGGCAACCAGTCTGCGTACGCATTTCTTCCTCGTTCTTACCTCTTTACTAGTCGTTGTTCCTTTCGCCTCCGGCGAAGGCACGCGCACGTGGGAACAATCCAAGTTTGAAGATCTGAGCAAAGGCACGGCGGCGGGGGTGGCCATTCGCAGCACGGGCGGACTGGAGCTGGCCCCTGCTTTCAAGGCGATTTCTACGACTCCGTCAACTTATATATGGTCAATTGCGTCTGATCCGAGCGGAAATCTTTATGCCGCGACCGGATCACCCGCGCGGGTGTATCGCATCTCTCCGCAAGGCCAGTCTTCCGCCATCTTCGAGCCACAGGAGTTGCAGGTCCAGGCCCTGGCGGTGGACAAGAACGGCGTCATGTATGCCGCTACGAATCCGGACGGCAAGGTGTATCGCATTGAGCGAGGAGCCGGCGCTCCAGCGGCGGCGAAGGGCAAAGGGGAAGCAGAAAAAGGGAAGCCGGGCAGCGAATTCTCCGCGACGGTCTATTTTGATCCCGGGACAAAATACATCTGGGACCTGGTGTTCGATAATTCCGGCAACCTGTACGTGGCCACCGGCGATCATGGCGAAATCTTTCGCGTCACTCCCAAGGGGGAGCATTCCGTCTTCTTTCAGAGCGACGAAACTCACATACGAGTGTTGGCCATGGATGCGAAGGGCAATCTGATCGCTGGGTCCGACGGCAGCGGACTGGTGTATCAGATCAAGCCCAGCGGCGAGGGCTTCGTGCTTTACAGCGCGCCCAAAAAAGAAATTACCGCGCTGGCTATCGACAAGGCGGGAAATATTTACGCCGCGGGAGTGGGGGAGAAACGGCCGGGCGCTACGCCCATCATTTTCCCGCCGCCGGTCACCGCGCCTGTGCCCATGCCAACCGCTGGAGCGGCGCAACCCGGCGCGATTGTTCTGAACGTGAACCCTCCGGGATCTGGACTGATGAGCGGGATTCCGCTGCCGGGGGTGGGCGCCGGCGGTGGCTCGGAAATCTACCGCATCGCGCTCGATGGCTCCCCCAGCCGTATCTGGAATTCGAAGGAAGATCTGGTATACGCGCTGGCCTTCGATCCCGCGGGCCGCTTGCTGGTGGGAACTGGAAACCGCGGCCATGTTTTTGCCATCACCGGCGAAGACCGTTTCGTCGATCTGCTCAAAGCCAGTGCCACGCAGGTTACGGCGTTCGCCGAGGCTCCGGCGGGCGGACTCTACGTTTCAACCAGCAACCTCGGGAAAGGTGTTCTTGCTGGGCGGGTCAGCGGAAGCCGAGGGCAGCTACGAGAGCGATGTGTTCGACGCCAAAGTTTTCTCCCGCTGGGGCCGCGCGGAATTGCGCGGCAAGGGCAAGGTCGAGCTATTTGCGCGCAGTGGGAACGTAGACAATCCTGACCGCAACTGGAGTCCCTGGAAGGCAGTCGAGATGGAGAAGGACCCGGTGTTGAGTGTCCCACCGGCGCGGTTCGTTCAATGGAAAGCGGTGCTGCATGCTGGAAGCACCGCACCCAGCGTGGACAGCGTGCTGCTGAACTATCTGCCCAAGAACGTCGCTCCCGACTTTGACGATGTCAGCGTACAGGTGGGCGTGCGCTATCAGCCGCTGCCCAAGCCTGCGAGTATTCCCGATACGAGCGGAGCCGCATCGGGAACTCCAACCATTCGCTTCGAGGCGCCCGCCTCCCAGCACGCGAGACAGCGGTTCCATCGGGGTGAAGTGGACGGTGCATGACGATAACGACGATCAGATGGTCTATTCGGTCTACTACCGCGGCGATGGCGAAACTCGCTGGCTGCTGCTGAAGGAGAATTTGACCGACAAGTTCTATTCCTTCGACGCGTCCCTAATTCCCGATGGAGGTTACACCGTCGAAGTGATGGCGTCGGATGCGCCTTCGCATTCGCCCGGCCAGGCGCTTACTTCCACGAGGGACAGCGCCCGCTTCGAAGTGGACACCACGCCGCCGCGAATTGATGACCTCAAGGCGGTGACGGAAGGCGGACAGATTCATGTCACCTTCCACGCCGCGGATGGCTTTTCCAATATCAAGCGCGGCGAATATTCCGTGGACGCTGCCGACTGGCAATATGTGGAGCCGGTTGGGCAGTTGGCGGATTCCAAGTCTGCGAGCTATGACTTCCAGGTGGCGCTGCCTTCGGATGCGAAGAAGATGTCTGCCGAGCACGTGGTGGTCGTCCGCGTCTACGACCGCTTTGACAACATGAGTGCGGCGAAGACGGTGATTCGGGGCAAATAACTTCTCCTCCGAAACTGAGAACTGGGAACTGGTTTTTTAATATCAGTTCTTAGTTTTTAGTTCTCGGTTCTCAGTTTCCTGCTGTGATGCGGTCGGCCTGGCGTAACTCGGGGAAGGCCCATGCCCAGATTCCAATCACTACCAGCGTTCCTACTCCTCCCAGGACGACTGCGGGCACGGTGCCAAACCAGTGTGCGGTCAGGCCGGACTCAAATTGTCCCAGTTCGTTCGAGACTCCAATAAAGATCATGTCCACGGCGTTGACGCGGCCACGCATTTCATCCGGGGTGGCCAGTTGAACCAGAATGGCGCGGATGATGACGCTGATCATGTCAGAGGCGCCGAGTAGAAAGAGAGCCACCAGTGAGAGCGTCAGGCTGCGCGAGAGTCCGAAGATAATCGTGCACACTCCAAATCCGGCAACGCACACACAACATGGTGAGGCCGGCGCGGCGGCGCAGAGGACGGTGCGCCACCAGGATCGCCATGGCGGTCGCGCCCACGCCCGGCGCGCTCCGCAGCAGTCCCAGGCCCCAGGGGCCGGTGTTCAGAATTTCGCTGGCATAGACGGGCAGCAATGCCACGGCTCCTCCCAGGAGAACGGCAAACATATCCAGCGAAATCGAGCCCAGCACCAGCTTGTGGCTCCAGATGTAGTGGAAGCCGGCAAGAACAGTGTTCCAGTTGATGGGTTCGCGCGCCCGCGCCTGGGTGCTCAGGGTGATTTGAAGCGTGGAGAATGTGGCGGCGACGGCCGTGGCCACGGCAGTGGCGTACACCACAGTCGGACCGCGGGAGAAGGCGTAGAGAAATCCGCCGATGGAGGGGCCGAGAATGGTTGCTGCTTGAAAGATGCTCGCGTTCCAGGCCACGGCGTTGGGAAAATGCACTTCCGGAACCAGTTGGGGAAGAAGTGCCCGGCTCACGGGAGCATTGAAGGCGCGCACCACGCCGACCAGCACGACCACGGCGTAAATCAGACGGACGGAATGGCTGTCCCGCCAGGCAATCGCCCACAGCAGCGCTGAAGACACGGCAAAGCCGCAGTAGCACAGCGTGACCAGTTTGCGGCGGTCGAAGCGGTCGGCGACATGTCCCGAGACCAGAAACAAAAGCATGCCGGGCAGGAACTGGGCCAGACCGATCAGGCCGAGATCGAGAGGCCGGCGGGTAATTTCGTACACCTGCCATCCCACCGCGACCGACTGCATTTCGAGCGTGGCCACGATAAGAAATCGCGCCACTTGATAAATGGTGAAATCGGGATAGGTGAACGCGACGCGGCCGTCGGGGAGATTGGATTCAGCGGGCAGGGATTCGACGGGCTCGGCCATCCTTATCTACTGTGCCACAAATCGCCGCCGAGGTGGCAGCTGTAGGCGCCAGCGTCCCGTTGGTGCGGGAACCACCACCGGCAATGTGCGGTTGAGGCCACTATAATCCGCAAAGTGCTGATATTTCTCCGCGACTTCGCGTGGGCGGCCTGCGTCGTCTATTCGACGATTCCATCATTTTGGCTGGTGATCCATCCCCGTGCGAGCTACTGGCGCTCGCGGAAGCGTTCGCCTTACCTCATTCTGCTACCTCTTTGGATCGCCATGTGGATTGCGCTGGCTGCCGCCACAGCGCCCTGGAGGCACTGGCTGCTCTACCGGACGGCGTGGACATGGTTGCCGGGTGCGATCCTCTTCGTTGCCGGCTTGTGGATCTACTGGCGTGCCGGGGCCGGGTTCAGCGCAGCGCAGCTCGGAGGGCTGCCCGAAGTGGTCCCCGGGCATCAAAATCAGCGACTGGCCACGTCGGGGATACGCTCGCGGGTCCGCCATCCGGTCTATCTGGGACATTTGTGCGAAATGCTGGCGTGGAGCCTGGGAAGCGGGCTGGCAGTCTGTTACGGGCTGACCGCGTTTGCGCTGGTTACCGGCGCCGTCATGATCCGATTGGAGGATCGAGAACTGGAGCAGCGGTTCGGCGAAGCTTATCGCGAATACCGGCGAAGGGTCCCGGCTGTGCTGCCCGGAAATTTCTTCGCCGGGAGTGGTCGATAACAGGGTCTCCCATTCGACTCACTGTCAGACAGGCGAGGAGGCCTGAAGAGAATGCAATATCTGCTGCTGATCTACGGAAGCGAGAGCCGGTGGGACAAAGTGAGCGGGTCTGAGCGCGAAAAGACGCTACAGGAGTTCGGCGCTTTTACCCAGAGTATCCACCAGAGCGGGCACCTGCGTGGCGGGAATGAGTTGGATCTCACGTCCAAGGCGGCGACGGTGCGGGTGCGCGACGGCAAGCAAGTGGTAACCGATGGGCCGTTCGCGGAAACCAAAGAGCAGCTCGGAGGCTACTATCTGATCGAAGCGAAGGATGTGAAAGACGCCGTCGCCATCGCGGCCCGGATTCCATCGGCGCGCTGGGGATCGATCGAAGTACGGCCGATCATTCCGCATCCCATGCCGGCGTGCAAGCGGACCTCAGGCGCTGGCGCGCCGCAGGTTTGAGGGCATAGCGGCACGACCTGAAGTCTGCCCGTCCCAAAACCAGGGCGGCGGTGCGACTCCTCCGCGGGCGGCATGAAGCCTTGTGCTTCTCAAAGCCAACGGCAGCAGACACCTATTGCTTCGGGTACTTGGCCTGGCGCATGATGACAGCTATAATCCGAAATGGCTGATAGCTGAAAGCTGACGGCTGATAGCTTCCTTCCATGCGCTTTGAACTCTTCATCGCCTCCCGATATCTGCGCGCCAAGCGCCGGCAGGCTGTGATTGGCGTCATTACGGGCATCTCCATCGCTGGAGTTGCGGCGGGCGTGGCTTCGCTGGTGGTCGCCCTGGCAATCAACAATGGATTCCGCCAGGACCTGCAGAACCGGCTGCTGGGTTCGACTTCGCATATCAATTTGCTGCGGGTCGAGAGCGACGGGATCAAAGACTGGCGTCCGCTGATGGAGCGCTTGTCGAAGCAGCCTCATGTGGTGGCGGCGGCGCCGGCGATTTATGAGCAGGTGTTGATCTCGCGCGGGCCGCGGGCGCGGGGCGCGGTGTTGAAGGGAATGATTCCCGGCGGACGAGCGCAAGGTCAGCGATCTGTTGGATACCGTGAAGATTGGTTCGGCGGATCGCGTTGGATAAGGATGCGGACCGTGCGAGGATTCAAGAGCAACTCGCGCCTGCGGCGGACAGAGTTCCGCCCCACACAGCCCTGGATGATCTCTGGAGGCCGTGCAGCAGCGGGTAGCTGCGATGCCTCCCATTATTCTGGGCAAGGACATGGCGGACGAGTTGGGCGCGACGTTGGGATCGACTGTGCTGGTGACCAGCCCGCAGGGCGAACTGACGCCGTTTGGGATGGTGCCCGAAGTACACGCGCTTCCGGGTGGCGGGGATTTTTAATTCTGGTTTTTACGATTACGACAGCTCCTGGGCGTTCGCGCGGCTTGTCGACGCGCAGCAGCTTTTAGGCCTGGGCGATGCAGATTACGGTGCTCGAGTTCAAGGTGGACGACATTTACCAGGCGGGGCAAATCGCGCAGACAAATCGAGCAGGCGGCCGGCAAGGGTTTCATGACCACCAACTGGATGGAGCAGAACAAGGCCCTGTTTCGCGCGCTGCGGCTGGAGCGGCTGGTGACGTTCATCACCATCGGCCTGATTGTGTTCGTGGCGGCGCTGAACATTCTGATTTCGCTGACCATGATGGTGATGGAAAAGACGCGGGACATTGCCGTGCTCATGTCGATGGGCACGCGGAAGTCGCAGGTGCGGCGGATTTTTATCGCCCAAGGAGTGCTGATCGGGGTGATCGGTACGGCGATCGGGCTGGTGCTTGGTTACGCGCTTTCCTGGGTGGGAGGCCACTATCACCTGCTGTCGCTGGCTCCCGAAGTTTATTCCATCGACTATGTGCCGTTTGCGCCGCGGGTCATGGATGGCGTCTGGTGGCGTTGGTCGCCATCGGGATTTCCCTGGTGGCGACGATTTATCCTTCGTGGTCGGCGGCGCGGATTCTGCCCGCGGAAGCCTTGCGGTACGAGTGACTCTCGGCCATCCTTAGTCGTGCACCTCAGAAGCGACGCCAGTGACTCACGGTCATGTCGTATTCGTTGATGCATTGTGGCATACAGTTTGCTTGAGGGATGCACATTGCGAAGCTGGCAACAACGTGCCTGGCAGTCGTGTTTAATGGAAGGCTTCAGGTTGGCTGAGTGAGCGAAGGCGCCGGAACTGCAGATTGAGACGAGGAGCTGCCAGTTGCATCTAATGGATGCAGGCAATGTTCTGAGGGTCGAAGGCCTGAAGAAGGTTTTTCGCTCCGGCGAGTCGGAACTGGTGCTCTTTGAAAATCTGTCGTTCCAGGTGGCCAAGGGCGAGATGCTGGCGATCGTGGGCGAATCGGGGCGGGAAAGAGTACC
Organism: Terriglobia bacterium; assembly: GCA_963698825.1. Taxonomy (GTDB): domain Bacteria; phylum Acidobacteriota; class Terriglobia; order Terriglobales; family Acidobacteriaceae; genus JAIQFF01. The sequence continues at coordinate 63,881 of CAVOSG010000014.1, forward strand.
TTGTTGCACATCCTCGGCGCTCTTGATCGCGCTTCCGCGGGTGACGTATACTGCGCCCACTTGCGCTTGAGTTCGCTATCAGAGGATGAAGCCGCTGAGTTTCGCAATCGCGAAATCGGCTTCGTCTGGCAGTTCCACTACCTGTTGCCGGAGTTTACGGCACTGGAAAATGTGGCCATGCCGCTTCTGCTGCGGGGTCTGGCCCGGCAGAAGGCAGAGGAGGAAGCTTCGCGGTGGCTGCGCGAGGTGGGACTGGAGCAGCGCTCGCATCACCGGTCGGGAGAACTTTCCGGCGGGGAGCAGCAGCGAGTGGCGCTGGCCCGGGCGCTCATCACCCAGCCGAAGTTGTTGTTGGCGGATGAGCCCACGGGGGACCTCGATAGCCGAACCGCGGACTCGGTTTTTGAATTGATTTCCCGGTTGCATCGCGACCTACCAGCTGACCTCCCTGATTGCCACCCACAACTTTGCCTTTGCGCGGCGCTGCCATCGGGTGTTGCGGTTGCAGCGCGGGCGAATGGAGGAAGTGGCTCCGGAGACGCTTTCTGGCTAGGGTGACAGGAATTGACAGGGTTCGGAGCGGAGTTCCGAAACGGAAAAGCTGACGAGAAGAACGAATCAGTTGCCAGTTCGCGGTTCTCAGTTCTTAGTTGGGTGTAAGGCATTGCAGGGTTTAGGTACAAAGTCTTGCTCAGGTGCCTTTGGTAACGGAGCGGAGGTTCTACCGGCGCTTCCGGGCCATAGACGGGCTGGCAGGTTGATTGCATAATGAAATGAGGGCAGGTGCGAGCGGAAACCCAGGTCCTCAGTAGAGCCAAGGGGGGAAGGGCAATATGTTTGAACGTTATACGGAGAAGGCGAGGCGCGTCATCTTTTTTGCGCGCTATGAAGCCAGCCAGTTCGGGTCTCCTTATATTGAGACGGAGCACCTGCTGCTGGGACTTCTGCGCGAAGACAAGGCCCTGACCAACCGCTTCCTGCGCTCCCATGCTTCGGTGGAATCGATTCGCAAGCAGATCGAAGGGCATACCACGATCCGGGAGAAGGTTTCGACCTCGGTGGATCTTGCCACTAAGCAATGAATGCAAGCGGGTTCTGGCCTATGCCGCGGAAGAAGCGGAACGGCTTTCGCACAAGCACATCGGCACCGAGCATCTGCTTTTGGGTTTACTGCGAGAAGAAAAGTGCTTTGCCGCCGAAATTCTGCACGAGCGCGGCCTGCGGCTCTCCACCATCCGCGAAGAATTGGCGCGCAGCAGCCAGGAAAAGGCGCAGCCGCAGCGCCAGCGCGAATCTTCCTTACTTAGCGAATTTTCCCGCGACCTGACCCAGGCCGCCATGGACAACCAGCTCGATCCGCTGGTTGGACGCGAGGGCGAACTGGAGCGCGTGATTCAGATTCTCTGCCGCCGCACCAAGAACAATCCGGTGCTGATCGGCGAGCCCGGCGTGGGCAAGACTGCCATCGTCGAAGGGCTGGCGCAGCGCATTGCCGACGGCGAAGTTCCGTCGTTCCTGGCCGACAAGCGCATTCTGGCCCTCGATCTTTCGCTGATCGTCGCCGGCACCAAGTATCGCGGACAGTTTGAAGAGCGGCTGAAGACCATCATGAAGGAGCTGATGGAGTCGCAGAATTCCATCATCTTCATTGACGAGCTGCACACCCTGGTGGGCGCGGGCTCGGCGGAAGGTTCGCTCGATGCGGCCAACATCCTGAAGCCGGCGCTGTCGCGCGGCGAGATCCAGTGCATCGGCGCCACCACTCCGGGCGAGTATCGCAAGTCGATCGAAAAAGACCGTTCGCTGGAGCGCCGTTTCCAGGCGGTAAAAGTTCCGCCGCCGGACGAAGTCAACGCCACCAAGATTCTGTTCGGGATCAAGGACCGCTACGAGAAGTTCCACGCGGTCACCTACACCGACGAAGCCATCAACTTCGCGGTGTCGCATTCCAATCGCTATATCCCGGACCGTTTTCTGCCGGACAAGGCCATCGACCTGGTCGACGAAGCCGGAGCGCGCGTAAAACTGCGCCAGACTTCGCTGCCGGAAGAGATCACCGAAGTCCAGAAGCGCATCAAGTTCATCGTCCACCGTATGGAGAACGCCATCGCGAACCACGAGTTCGAGAAGGCGCGCTTCTACTCGGACGAGGAACGCAAGGAGCGCGAGAACCTGCGCGCTCTTCGCGAAAAATACCACCTCGATGAATCCTCCACCGGCGTTGTCGGCCGGGAGGACATCGAGGACGTGGTATCGCGCTGGACCGGCGTGCCGATCACCTCGATTAAAGAAGAAGAGTCGCAGAAACTGCTGCGCATCGAAGAAGAGCTGCACAAGCGGATCATCTCGCAGGACAAGTCGATCGTGGCTCTGGCCCGCGCCATTCGCCGCAGCCGCGCCGGCCTGAAGAGCCCGAACCGGCCGATCGGTTCGTTCCTGTTCCTCGGCCCTACGGGCGTGGGCAAGACGGAAGTCGCCCGCACTCTGGCGCAGTTCATGTTCGGCAGCGAGAAATCGCTGGTGCGCTTCGATATGTCCGAATTCATGGAGAAGCACTCGGTCTCGAAGCTGATCGGCTCGCCTCCGGGATACGTGGGCTACGAAGAAGGCGGACAGCTCACCGAGCGCGTGAAGCGCGCGCCCTACTCCGTCGTCCTGCTGGACGAAATCGAGAAGGCGCATCCGGACGTGTTCAACATCCTGTTGCAGGTGTTTGAAGACGGCCAGTTGACCGACGGCCTGGGCAACACCGTCGATTTCAAGAACACGATCATCATCATGACCTCGAACATCGGCGCGCGGCACTTGCAGAAGCGCGAAGGCCTGGGCTTCCAGTCGACCAAGGAGGACATGATTTCGAGCAAGGTCGAAGACCTGGTGAAGGGCGAGGTCAAACGCACCTTCAATCCCGAGTTCCTCAACCGGCTGGACGAAATCATCCTGTTCACGCGCGCTGAGCGAGCAGGACCTGATCCAGATTCTGGAGCTGATGGTCACTCAGCTGAACCAGAACCTGGCGCAGAAGTCGATCACGGTCACTGTGACCGACGAGGCCAAGAAGTGGATCCTGAACCAGACGCTGGGCGACCGCAGCTATGGCGCGCGTCCGCTGCGCCGGGCTTTGCAGAAGTACATCGAAGATCCGCTGTCGGAGGCGCTGATTCAGGGCACGATCACCACGCGTCCGGCGTTCATCGAGGTCTTCCTCGATGGCAACAAGCTGTACTACCGTCCGGTGGATTCGGAGAAGACCGAGGGCGTGTTGCTGTACGAGAATTAGAAAGACAGCTTTCAGCTATCAGCCGTCAGCTTGTGCTGGCGGCTTTTCTTTGTGAACTTTGCGGAGTCCTTTGCGGTCAAAGGCTTTACCGCAAAGGACGCGAAGGAAACCGCGCAAAGGACGCAAAGAAATTCCCTATGGAAGTAGTCGTCTATTCTGCCTTTTGGTGTCCGGACTGCCGGGTGGCCAAGCGCTTCCTGCAGGGCCACAATATCCCGTTCAAAGAGGTTGATATCGAGACCACGCCGGGCGCGGCCGAGGAAGTCGTGGCCCGGACGGGCAAAGCGTGCCATCCCGCAATTTGTCATTGACGGCGAATGGGTCCAACCGTACCGGAATGGCGAGGGCTTTCTCTATGAGGAGATGTCCGAACGCCTGGGTATTAAGGAGCCTTAGGTCCACCCGTACATCACCTTCCGTACCCTAGAAGACCCCGCCCCCAAGCCCCAAGATAGTAGGTCATAGGTCTGCCCGGCGGACACGCATTTCCCTCCCCGATTTGTCCGCGGCAGGCGGTTCGTCCTCATGGTCGAGAATCATCAATCTTCGCATCAAGAAGAGCCGGTTTGTCACACCTGGGCACGGATGGTCGAGGTCGTCCTGGGGGTGTTCCTGATCGTCGGGACTAGCGTCATGGCGCATTACTATGCGCCGTCCGCGCCGCCTCCTGCGCCGGCTCCAGCGCATCCGGTGCTTACAAATGAGCACCAGGACGAGCTGATTCAGCTTACCCGGGACGTGGACGAACTGAAGCAGGAACAGGCCATGCCGGTCCTGGTCCTGAACCGGTATCGCAATTCAATTTGCTACATCTACGGTATCTACAAGGTTTCCATGCCGGGACAGAGGCCCGCCCTGCGCGCCCGCATTTCCGGAACCGGCTTCGTGGTGGCGGAGGGTTTGCTGGCTACGAACCGCCACGTGGCCGAGCCCTGGTACGGAGATGCCGAAGCGGATGCCCTGATCGGCAAGGGCGCCAAGCCCGAACTCGAAAAGCTTGTGGCCTTCTTCCCGGGATTTCCGCTGCCGGTGGACATCACGCCGCTAGTGCTGTCGGCGCATGGTGACCTGGCGGTGCTTCACGTCGAAAATTCGCAGGCCATCAGCCGTCTGCGTCCGTTGCCGCTGGCCGAGAGAGTGTCGAATCCGGGAGAGCTGGTTGCGGTAGTGGGCTATCCCATGGGCGTGCTGGGTATGGTCGCGAAGTCGCCTCCGGCTGTGTACGAACGCCTGGCGTACCGCCGTGACGACATCGGCGCCGCCAACGAACTGGCTGCGCTGTCGCTGATCCGTCCGTCGGCCACGTGCGGGCACCTGGGAGATGTGGTCGGCGACAAGCTGATCTATGACGCTCCCACCGCCCACGGCGGCAGCGGCGGCCCGGTATTCAATTCGCAAGGCCAGGTAATTGGCATCAACGAAGCTTATATCGACGGGTTTTCCGGCGGCACGTTGGGCGTTTCCGTGCAGGCGCTGCGACCCTTGATCGCGGTGGCCCAGAAAAAGGTTAGCGGCGGCGCCCCGCAGGCGAAACAGTAAGGACTGGCGGGCTCCACGCCGACTTACTGGAAGCGCTGCACCCAGCCCGGCTCGCGCACGTGTTCTTCATCCAGACGGTGCAGGCGCGCGGCCATGATCCCCGGCCTTCCCAGATAGCCAACCACATGCCGCGGATCTTTGCGATCCACGACCGGCAAGCGGCCAATGTTATTGCGCAGCATCTTGGCTGCGGCTTCATGCAGGGTTTCATCAGGATAAGTCACGATCACTTTGCGCTTGCCCGCCTCAAGCAAATTCATGGCTCCAGATGGATCTTCGTCAAGCGCGCGTAACACATCGCCACGCGTAATGATTCCGACCAGCTTGTTTTCCGCATCCAGCAGCAGCATGCCCTGGTGACGGCTTACTTCCGGTTCGTGACGGGCGATGCGTTCGGCCAACTCTCGCACCGGCATATCGGCGGAAAGTGTGGGTGCGTCACCGTCCATGGTTTCCGACACTACCATCTGCTGCAGCACATCGGCTTCGTAGTCCTGGTGGATGCGCAAGCCGCGCCGGATCAGCTTTTCCGTCATGATGGAAGCCTTGGGCATCAGCAGTATGGCAACTCCGTCGGCGATTACGGTGACCAGCATCAAGGGCAGCACCGAGTTGTAGTCGCGGGTAATTTCGAAGGCGAAGACGATGAAGGAAAATGTGGCGCGGGACGCCGCTCCAAAGACCGCGCCCATCGCCACCAGGGCGAAGGCCCCGGCTGAGAGGTGCGCCGCGGGGAACACGTCGTTCATTCCCATGGCAAATACTCCGCCCAGAGCGGCGCTGGACATGAACATGGGGGCGAGCAGGCCGCCCGACGTTCCCGAACCTAACGAGACCACCAGGGCCACGGCTTTGGCCAGCATTACTACGACCAGCAGCTTCAATGCGAGATTCGCATTCAGAATGTCGCTGATGGTGTCATAGCCCACTCCCAGGACGCGGGGAACGAAGTATCCGATGATGCCCAGTCCGAGGGCGCCGATCGCCGGCCACCAAAGTTCGTCAATGGGCAGCTTCTCGAATTGGTCTTCCGTCCAATAAAGCAATTTGCTGAAGCCCAACGGCGGCCAGACCGCAGACGACTCCGAGCAGCAGATAGAACGGCAAAGCGCGCGGGATGCCGAAATCCATGGCGGTCACTGTGAACATGGGGCCTGCGCCCAGCAGTTGCATGTGGACTGCGGTAGCCAGGGTGCTGGCAATGACGAGAGGGATGAAGGACCGCGCTTTGAACTCAAACAGCAGCAGTTCAATGGCAAGAATCACGCCCGCGATCGGGGTATTGAAAGTGGCCGACATGCCGGCGGCGGCCCCGCACGCCAGCAGCACCTTCCGTTCTGATGCGGTGGTGTGAAAAACCTGGCCCACCAGCGATCCTACAGCGCCGCCAGTTTGAATAATCGGCCCTTCCGCGCCGAAGGGGCCGCCGGTGCCGATGGCGATGGCCGCCGAGATGGGCTTCAGGATGGCCACTCGCGGTTGAATGCGGCTGCGGTTGAAGAGTACGGCTTCCATGGCTTCGGGGATGCCGTGCCCTTTGATCTTCGACGATCCGTACTTGGCCATGATTCCGACGATGATTCCGCCGATGACTGGAATTGGAATTACCCACAAGCCAAGATGAGTGTGACGGGCGCTGGTAAAGTCGGCGACGAAACGTCCATAGAAAACAATGTTGGTGAGCAGGCCGATGAGCTTGTAGAGCAGGAACGCGATGCCGCCTGCGATCAGGCCAATTCCAGCAGCCAGGAACGAGACCAACACCATGCGGAATTGAGCGGGCTCGGACAGACTGGTATCGCCGACCTGCGTGCCTGTGGCTGCAATGGTTGGACGCGCGCCATCTGTGTTTTCGCCGTCTCTGGAATCTGTCATGTTTAACCCACTTTTCCAAATCTTCCGGACGGAGTTTCCGGCGTGGACTGGCGAGAACCCTTAGTAGGGCGCATTGCCCGCTCCAGCGCCGTGACCAGGGCCGGCCCCTGAGTACGCAATTCAGCCTTGTGGCCCATAGATAGTTCGCGAAGTATCTTTTCGCCCTTGGGGGTGAGGCGCAGCAACACCTGACGCCGGTCCTCGCCCGTCCGGCTGCGTCGCACCAGGCCGCCCGCGGAGAGCCGGTTTACCAGTTCGACGGCGCTGTGATGCTGAATCTGTAAGCGCTCCGCCAGGGTCCCGATGGTGGGGCGCGCTCCTGCCGGCAATCCTGTCAGAGCCAGCATCAACTGGTGCTGCTGCGGTTCCAGTCCCATGTTCCGGGCGGCCTGTTCGCTGAAGTGCAGAAATCGGCGAAGCTGGTAGCGCAGTTCGGCCAGCGCCTGGTAGTCGGAGGAAGTTAGGTTTTCTTCTTTGTGGAAAGCCATGTCCGCTCGGCTATATATATCGTATCACGATATATTAGGCGCACACTAATGCGGCGGAAGATTCCCAAAGAATCAGTTCTCGGTTGATAGTTCCCGGTTCTCAGTAGGGCGGTCTTCGCGCCGAACCGGGTCGGTAAGCTGGCTTACGCTTTAACCACTTTGCCGCTTTTCAAGCAGGAGGTGCAGACGCGGATGCGCCGGGTTGAGGCGCCAACTTTGGCATGGACCGGCCGCAGGTTTACGTTCCACCGTCGCTTGGTGACGTTGTGGGCGTGGCTGATATTGTTACCGAATTGCGGCCCCTTGCCGCAGATCTCACATACTTGTGCCATTGACTACTCCAGGTAAATGCAGAACTTAATGTGTAAAACATAGATTTTACCGGATTCCCACGGTTTCGACAACTTCTGCCGGCCGGTCAAAGCCTTTAGCCGGAAAGGTCGCAAAGGGCTCTGTGCGATACTGAAATCATGCCTCCGCCGCCCGATCCCAAGTCGGTAAAAGTGAACCTGACGAGCGGTTCCGGCGTGGACATTGAGTGGAAGGATGGCCACCGCTCGCACTACGGCTTTCCCTTCCTGCGTGATGCCTGTCCTTGCGCGCTTTGTGACGACGAGCGGGGCAAGTCCGGCCGCAAGCCCGGCGAACCCCCTAAGCTCGCGCCGGGTGCGCTTCCCATGTTCAAGGAGGCGGCAAAGCCCCTGTCAGCCGAAGGCGTGGGCAAATATGCCATCAAGTTCCACTGGAATGACGGCCACGAGCTGGGGATTTATTCCTGGCAGTTTCTACGGGATGTTTGTCCGTGCGAAGAGTGCAACAAGACGCGCACTGCGGCGAAGACAGGATAGGTTGTCCCGAAATCCGCGAATCACCGATCCCCTGTAAAATTCAACTAGCGAGCGCCGGAGCCGCCCTACACTTGTCTTTTCTCGACCAACTCAACCCGCAACAACGCGCCGCCGTTGAAACCACCGAGGGGCCGGTGCTCATCCTGGCGGGTGCGGGCAGCGGCAAGACCCGGGTCATCACGTTCCGCATCGCGTATCTCATCGAGAATCTGGGGGTGATGCCTGAGTCCATCCTGGCCATGACCTTTACCAACAAGGCGGCGCAGGAGATGGTCGAGCGCGTGGACAAGCTGGTGGGTGGGCTCTCGGTTGCCAAGCCTACGATTTCGACATTCCATTCTTTCTGTGTGCGGGTGTTGCGGCGGGACATCGAACAACTGCGAATTCCATCGACCGTGCCCGGCCAGCCGCCGATTGGGCTGACGAGAAGCTTCGTGATCTACGACGAATCCGACCAGCAGCAGCTGGTCAAGTCGGTGATGCGGCGGCTGGGCATTGACGACAAGCAGACGACGCCACGCTCGGTGCTGTCTCATATTTCGTGGGCCAAGAACCACATGCTCGATCCGCAGGAGGTGTATCTGCAGTCGGGCGATCCCAAGACCGAGCGGGTGGCCCACATTTACGCGGAGTATCGCAAGGAGCTGCGCAAGGCCAACGCGCTCGATTTCGACGATCTGCTGCTCGAGACCGTGCGCCTGCTGAAGGCGGTTCCGGCGGTTCGCGAGTACTACAACCGCCGCTTCCAGTACGTGATGATCGACGAATATCAGGACACCAACCGGCCGCAGTACGAACTCATGCGCCTGCTGGCGGGCGGCCGTCACAACATTTGTGCCGTGGGCGATGAAGATCAGTCCATCTATTCCTGGCGGGGCGCCGACATCCGCAACATTCTGGAATTTGAGAAAGACTTTCCCGAGGCCAAGATCATTCGACTGGAGCAGAACTACCGCTCGACCCAAAGCATCCTGCAGGCCGCGTCGGCGGTAGTGGCGAACAACCTGAAGCGTAAAGGCAAGAACTTGTGGACTTCGCGGCAGGGCGGCGCCAAAATCGGCTACTACGAGGCTCCGGACGGCGAAAATGAGTCTCTCTTCGCGGCCGACTACATTGCGAAATATCTGCGCGAGGCGGTTGAGCAGGGTGAGAATTCCCGCGCAGCGGTGCTCTACCGCACCAATTCGCAGTCGCGGCTGTACGAAGAAGCCATGCGCCGCTACGGATTGAAGTATCACGTGGTTGGGGGCTTCTCGTTTTACGAGCGCGCCGAAATCAAGGACATGATTTCGTACCTGAAAGTCATCCACAATCCGGATGATTCCATCTCTCTGTTGCGCGTGATCAACACTCCGGTGCGCGGAATCGGCAAGACCAGTATTGAGACCCTGGAGCGGGTTGCGCTCGAGACGGGGCTTTCCCTGTGGGGTGCACTGGCGGAAGTGATCAAGCGGCAGCTTCTGCCGCAGAGGGCAGTGGCTGCGCTCAAGAGTTTTCACCAGCATCATCGAGGATGGACGAGCGATGCTCGGCGGAACTTATGCCGAGCGTCTGGAAGCCACCGCCGTGGCGGAGTCGGAGGCGGGAGAGGAAGAGATGAGCGCTCCGGCCGTCGAGGATGACACGGAGTTTAGTCCGGATAATTTTTCTTTCGACTTTGGGGGCGATTTGGGATCGGCCGGCGAAGTCGGTGGCGGCGAGTCATCGGAGCTGCCGGCGATTCCGCTCGACCAAAATGTGGAGGCGGGACGCCTCCACGCCAGCCGGCGAGACGCCGGCGCTACGAATGACGATGCTGCCGACGGCCCTGCCGCGAGTACCGCCGACATCCTGAAATTCCTGATTGACCGCACGGGTTACATCAAGCTGCTCGAACAGGAAGACACGCCCGAGGCCTTCTCCCGCGTGGAGAATCTTCGCGAACTGGTGAACGCAGCCATGGATTCCCGCGACCGCGGCGAAACGCTTGATCAGTTTCTGGATCACGCCGCGCTGGTCAGCGACGCCGATGCTTACGACGAGCGCGCCCAGATCACGCTCATGACCCTGCATGCGGCCAAGGGCCTGGAGTTCCCGCTGGTATTTCTGGCGGACTGGAAGAAGGACTGTTCCCGCACTCGCGGACTTTTCTTCAGCCGGATGACGTCGAGGAGGAGCGCCGCCTTTGCTATGTCGGCATGACCCGGGCGATGGACACGCTTGATTTTGACCCGCGCCGTTTACCGGCGCCGCTATGGCACCGATCTTCCCGAGGCCAGCCTGCCTTCGAGGTTCCTGGAGGAGATTCCGGCCGAGTTAATGGAAGAATTGGGAACGACACGAAGACGGGAGAGGGCTGCGCGGGCGGGGGCGCCCGCGCCACACCAGCAGGAACCTGGCTCGACGCACTACGCCTACGAAGACGAAGATCAGAGTGTCAGCTGGGCCAGCCAGCAGAAACCGCGGCGCCGGCCGCGTCTTATTCCGGAAAGACTTACAACTCGATCGGGAACATTGCCGAGTTTTTTGCCTCGCGGGGCAAGAAGTTCAGCCTTCCCAAAGTGCCGGTGGAGGAGCCGAGAGGTAAGAAGGGATTTCGCCCCGGTCAGAAGGTACGGCATCCTAAATATGGAGAAGGCACGGTCTATCAGCGCGAAGGAGAGGGTGAAGAGGCCAAGATTACGGTACAATTCCCTCGCTTCGGTTTGAAGAAGCTGGTGGAGAAGTATGCGCAGCTGGAGGGAGTTTAGATCGCTTCTAGCTGCTGGCTTCTAGCGTCTAGCCAGATCGCCAGTCTTCAATTTTGGCCAGAAGCTAGGAGCCAGGAGCAGATTCAGCATTTTCTAAGGAGAAGCACACAGCACTCATGGCAAACACAAGCAAACTGACGAAGGAAGAACGCAAGAAAACCAAGCGCGCGTCGCGCAAGAAGCGGAAGGCGGAAAATCCGCTGAAGCCCCGCGAATATGCCCGCGGCTCGGCAAAGCGCAAAGTGAAGAAGATGGCGCGCGGCGCAGCGAAGCGGTAACCACGCGCCCTTGGCAATTGGCACCTGGCAATTAGCCGTCAGCATTCAGTCTGCTGACGGACATTGATTGGCCGGGTGCCGGTTGCCGGACAGCCAATGGCCCGATGCTGAAAGCTTAGGAGAGCAAAACCTCTTGGCCCAATCACAAGCGATACGCTCATCCGACAACCAGCTTCTCTGCTGTAAGTCCATTGACAAACTGATCGCGGAAGCCGACGAGCCAGGGCATCGCCTTAAGAAGACACTGGGCCCGTGGTCGCTGACGGCGCTGGGCATCGGCGCGATCATCGGCTCGGGAATATTTGTCCTCACTGGCACGGCCGCCGCGGGAGAGAACTTCGCGGCGCCCTCGATCCTGCACGCCCAGGTGCTGGACCTGATCGCCAACTTTCTGCGTACTGGAAGCACGGCGGGAGCGCTGATGCATGGGCGGCCGCCGGCTGGTCCATCCATTGCGATTTCGTTTCTTCTGGTCGCTGTGGCCTGCAGTTTTGCCGGCTTATGTTATGCCGAGCTGGCGTCGATGATTCCGATCGCGGGCAGCGCGTACACCTATTCTTACGCGACCCTGGGTGAGATTTTTGCCTGGATCATCGGCTGGGACTTGATTCTGGAATATGTGGTGAGCAATGTGGCGGTGGCCGTGGGTTTCAGCGGATACGCCAAGGCCCAGCTCTCGGCGTTCGGGGTCAACCTGCCCAGCGAGTGGGCAAGCCCGGTCTGGGCTTCGGGACATTGGACAGGCGCGTATTTCAATGTGCCCGGCTTCCTGATTGTTTTTATTCTTACGCTGCTGCTGGTGCGCGGAGTGAAGGAGTCGGCCGGCGCCAACAACGTGATGGTGATTATCAAGATCGGCGCGATCCTCACCTTCCTGGTTGTGGGCGGCATGCTGGTCAATAAAGCCAACTGGACGCCGTTCGCTCCCTCGGGATTCGCCGGAATTGTGACCGGCGGCGCCATCGTATTTTTCACCTACATCGGCTTCGATTCGGTCTCCACAGCGGCGGAGGAATGTAAAACTCCGCAGCGAGACTTGCCCTTCGGCATCATCGCTTCCCTGATTATTTGCACCATTCTCTACGTGGGCGTGGCCGTCGTTCTGCTGGGCATGATGAAGTACACCACGTTCGTTTCCGGGGAAGCCGCCGAAGCGCCCGTGGCCTACGCCCTGAAGTACCTGGGCGCGCATCCGTTCTTCCGCTCCGTGATCGTGGTGGGCGCGCTCACTGGGATGATTTCATCGTTGCTGGTGTTTCAATACGGACAGGCGCGCATCTGGTACGCCATGTCGCGCGACGGCCTGCTGCCCAAGCTTTTTTCCGTCGTGCACCCCAAGTACAAGACTCCGTACTGGTCCACCTGGATTGCCTGCTTTGCGGTGGGAATTCCCGCCGGGCTGGTGGACATTGGGGACGCCGCCGATCTTTCCAATATCGGCACACTGTTTGCGTTCGTGCTGGTGTCGTTGGGCGTTATTTTCTTGCGCCGCAGGCAGCCCGACCGGCCACGCGCGTTTCGCGTGCCCTTTGTGCCATGGTTTCCGCTGATCTCGGTTGTTTTGTGTGGCGGGCTGATGACCGGGCTGACGGTAATCACCTGGCTGCGCTTTTTCATATGGCTCGCGCTGGGATTGGCTATTTATATTTTCTACAGCCGCCATCACAGTGAGTTTTGCAAAGCAAAGAGCTAGTGAGAATGGCGGGTGCGGACTGAAGATACCAGTTGCCAGTTCGCAGTTCTCAGATTTAAGATTTGAAGATCTTCTCGGATCGATTCTCCTGCAAATCCCTGTTCTTCAATCTACAATTGAGTTGTGGCGTCGCAGCCCAGCTCGTTCATCGTTACCCTGCCCAAGGCTGAGCTGCATCTTCATCTGGAGGGTGCGATCGATCCCACTACTTTGCTTGAGCTGCGGCAGCGGCGCGGGAAAACCAGCACGCTTGCTGAAATCGAACAGCTCTACAGCTACCAGGATTTCAACGGCTTTCTGATGGCCTTCAAGGCCGTCACCGAAGACCTGCAAACGGCGGACGACTACGAACTCATCACCTACCGGTTGATGGAGCGGCTCAAAGCGCAAAGCGTGCTGCACGCCGAGGTGTACGTATCGGTGGGAGTGTGTCTGTGGCGCAAGCAGGACTTTGACGCGATTTTTGAAGGACTGGATCGAGGCCGCCAAAAAGGGGAGCGTGATTTCGGCGTCTCCTTGTTATGGATCTTCGACGCGGTGCGCCAGTTTGGGCCGGTGGCCGCTCGCGAGGTATTCGAAGTCGCGGTGCGCTATCGGGAGCGCGATGTCGTTGCGATCGGACTGGGGGGCGACGAACTGAAAGGGCCGCCCGAGTTGTTTCGCGATGCCTATGCCTTCGCTGCCGACCATGGCCTGCATCTGACGGCGCATGCCGGTGAAAATGCTGCGCCTGAATCGATCTGGGGAGCGCTCAATCTCCGTGCCGAGCGTATCGGACACGGGCTGACGGCCGCGCAGGATTCCGAGCTGGTGGAAGAATTGGCCACCCGCCAGGTTCCGCTGGAGATTTGCATCACAAGCAATCTGCGAACCGGGTCGTGTCCATCTTTGAATGCTCATCCGGTGCGGCAGTACTTCGATCAGGGAGTGATGATCACGCTGAACACTGACGACCCTGCAATGTTTCGTACATCGCTGGCGAGGGAATACCAGGTGGCGCAGCAGTCTTTTGGGTTCACCGAAGAGCATCTGCGAGAGCTGGCACGGAATTCCTTCGAGGCGTCCTTCCTTCCCGCGGAAAAGAAGCTGACATTCCTGAATTTGTTTGACGCGGCGGCGGCCCACACTTAGCCTTTCCTGATTGGATTTCTCCGGAGACTTGGGGCATGAAAGCAGTTCTGCTCGCCGGGCTGTGCCTGACCACATTCCTGTGGGCTGGGTCTGAGCCTGGCGTCAAATCGAAGACACCGAACCAGACGCTCATCTTCACCAACGTGAATGTGGTGAGTATGCGCGACGGCTCGATTGCTCCTGGCATGACCGTAGTGATCAAGCACGGTCGGATCACCGGCGTGGGTAAGTTGGGCTTTGCGGCGCAGGACCGGGATGTTCAGATCGTCAATGCCAACGGAAAATACATGATCCCAGGGTTGTGGGACATGCACGTACATAGCGCTTTCGTATCTCCGGCGTGGGACGAAAAGGTGATTTACCCGCTTTACATCGCCAACGGCGTGACTGGGGTGCGTGACATGGGAGGCGATCCGGACGTTCTCGAGAACCGCCGCATCCGGATTGACAAAGGAGAGCTGCTCGGCCCGCACATCATCATGGCCGGGCCATTTCTGGCGGCAGGGAAGAGCGACCGGCAGACCATGGCGGTGAATACGCCGGAAGAGGCGCGCCAGGCTGTGGATGCGGTGAAGAAGCGAGGGCTGGATTTCGTCAAGATACTTTCTGTTCCTCGCGATTCCTATTTTGCGATTGCGGACGAGTCGGCCAAGCAGAAGATTCCCTTCGTTGGACATGTTCCTTATGCCGTGAGTGCCAGTGAAGCCGCCACGGCGGGGCAGAGAAGCATTGAGCACCTGAGCGGCATCCTGCTCGCGTGCTCGTCCCAAGAAGATGAGTTGCGCACTCAGAGACTTGCCGCGCTGGCGAAACATGACTATGCCGGCTATCAAGCGCTCGGCCCGCGGACCATGGCAACCTATGATCAGGCCAAGGCCGGCGGGTTGTTCCGGCTGCTGGTGCAGAGCCATACCTGGCAAGTGCCGACGCTGGTATGGACTCAAGCCAACAGCCGGATGGACGATTCGGATCTGGAATCTGATCCCCGCCTCAAGTATGTTCCCGCTTCCGTGCGCCGCGAGTGGGACCCGGCGAAGCTTCGCGAGAAGACTTCACCCGAAGAGATGGCCGCGCTAAAGACCGAAGCTGCCCGGGATGTGGAGCTGGTACAAGCGATGCATAGCGCCGGGGTTCAATTCATGGCCGGCAGCGATGGCCCCGATCCCTACGTGTTTCCTGGTTTCAGCCTGCACGATGAACTGGAGTGGCTGGTAAAGAGCGGGTTCACTCCGTTGCAGGCCCTCCAGGCCGCCACCCTCAACCCGGCGTCGTTTATGGGCAAAGAGGACAAGTACGGCGTTGTGGAGCCGGAGCGCGCAGCTGATCTGTTGCTGCTGGATGAGAACCCTCTATCGGACATCCGCAACGCGCGCAAGATGTTTGGCGTGGTCGTAGCCGGTAAATATTATTCGCGGCGAGACCTGAACACCATGATGAAGCAGGTCGAGGGGCTGGCGGCTCGGGAGTAATTCGGCGGACTTTCGCGACACAACACTAGTTCTTATCGAGAGATATTTTCATGACGCAGCATATCGGCATCGTGGCTTGCAGCGCCGAGGGAGCGGCGCTGTGCTATCGCACCATTGCGCTCGAAGGCGCTCTGCTGCTGGGGACGCACGATCATCCGGAAGTCTCGATGCATACCCATCCCCTGGCGCGATACATGACTTGCATCAACGCCGACGATTGGCGCGGAGTCGCAGAGTTGATGCTCTCGTCGGCTGACAAACTGGCGAAAGCAGGCGCCGATTTTCTGATTTGCCCGGACAACACCATCCACCAGGCCTTCGATCTGGTTGAGTACCGCTCACCGCGGTCTTGGCTCCATATTGCGCAAGAGGTTGCCCATGAAGCCCGCCACAGCCACTTCAAGCGCCTGGGCGTGCTGGGCACGCGCTATCTGATGGAAGGGCCGGTCTACCCGGAGAAGTTGAAGGCAGCCGGGCTCGAACACCGTATCCCGGGTCCAGAGGCGCGTAAACGAATCAATCAAATAATTTTTGACGAACTGGTAAACGCGCAGTTCAATGCCCGATCCCTGGCGTATTTACAGGAAGTAATTCGGACCTTGGCGGACCAGGGTTGCGACGCCGTGGTTCTCGGCTGCACCGAGATTCCGCTACTGGTGACGCCCGATTCTTCGTCGCTGCCAACGCTTGATTCGACTCGACTGTTGGCCCGGGCCGCAGTGAAGAGGGCTGTAGGAGTCGCCTGAAATCTCGCGGACGGCTCCGAGCCCATCCAGATCGGGCGAGTGGTTGATCGGAGAGACATTCTCATGCATCTGAAATTTCGGCGCCTTCCAATAGCCTTCGCCATTTGTCGTCTGGCTCCGGGTTCTCCGATCCCCGAATTAGCCATAGCTGCATCCCTGCTCTCGATTACTCGAACAGCCGATGAGCTTTCGATCGTCTGCCCGGCCGACCAAGTTCCGCAAGGTGCCAAATGTGAGTCGCCGTGGACATGCTTCAAGCTGGAAGGACCATTTCCTTTCACTCTGACCGGAGTGTTGGCCTCATTCCTCGATCCACTGGCCGAACGTGGCGTTCCCATCTTTGCGGTTTCCACCTTTGATACGGACTATGTATTGGTGAAAGAAGAAGTGGCAGCGGTGGCGTTGCGGGTGCTTCAGGATGCCGGACACACCTTGATTTCATGATGGGCGCGGCAAAATCGTTTTGCGCTGAACGCTTTTTCGTTGGAAAGTCGTTGTGAAAACCAGTTTGAAGTTCTAAGTTCTCTGTTCTCAGTGAACTGCCCACAATGTTTTACTTCCGCCTTTCTCCATTCGCTCTGCAAAACCTCCCAAACGCTGCGCATTTGGTGCAGTTCAACGGCGCCTATGCTCTAATGAAGCAGTAAACATATGTCTTCCACTGGGACCAAAGTTCGCCGCGGTCTGAATGCGCTCCACCGCAATCTGCGGGGGGCGCGCATGATCGCAAGCGCATTGGCCTCGACGGACCATCCGCTGCTGGCGCACATCATTCCCATTCGGCGCTGCAATCTGGCTTGCGAGTACTGCAACGAATATGATGATTTTTCCAAGCCGGTCGCGACGGAAACCATGTTTCAGCGCGTGGACAAATTGGCTGAATTGGGGACATCTGTGGTTACCATCAGCGGCGGCGAGCCGCTGCTTCATCCCGAACTCGACGAAATTATCCGCCGCATTCGCAAAGGGGGGATGATCGCCGGACTGATTACCAACGGATATCTTCTGGTAGCGGAGCGCATCGAGCGCCTGAACCGTGCCGGGCTGGAATGGCTGCAGATTTCGATCGACAACGTTACTCCAGACGAGGTTTCGAAAAAAAGTTTGAAGGTGCTGGACAAGAAACTGGAGCTGCTGGCCGAACATGCCGACTTCCACGTCAACATCAATTCCGTGGTGGGTGGCGGCGTGAAGAATCCGCAGGATGCGCTGGTTATCGGCAAGCGCGCGCTGAGTCTTGGCTTCAGCTCCACGATCGGGATCATCCACGATGGCTCCGGCCAGTTGCAGCCTCTGGATGACGAAGAGCGGGGAGTCTACAACGAAATGAAGTCGATGGAGAAGAGCAGCTTTACTCGCATCCACGGCTTCCAGGACAATATTGCGCAAGGCCGCCCCAATCAATGGCGTTGCCGCGCCGGCGCGCGTTATCTATACATTTGCGAAGATGGCCTGGTGCATTATTGTTCGCAGCAGCGCGGCTATCCCGCTATTCCTCTGGAGAAGTACGGGATTGAAGATATTCGCCGCGAATATTTGTCAGAAAAGACCTGCGCTCCGAATTGCACCGTCTCCTGCGTCCACCAGGTGTCGGTGTTCGATTCATGGCGTGCGCCGCAGTTTCCTGCTCCGGCGGTCGTGGGGCCGGGCAGCGACAACCTAGTTCAGATCAACTGAAACTCACGGTATTGAAATTCCACGCAAGGGGACGGATGTCGCCCCTTCTTATTTGTGTGGGATTGTCTTGTGAGGCATGGGCGCCCTCGCTGGCGGGTTGACTTCGCCGTCAGTTCCACCAAGTTGTGGACTCTAAGCTTCTATATACTGTTGCGGCAAGAGAGTCGGAAGAAGAAGGCGAGCCAGCCATCAGACCGATCGGAATGCTATGGACAAGAGACAGTTCTTGAGAACTTCGGGCTCTCTTATCGCCGGCAGCATGTTGTCGCGGTTCGTATCGGGAGAGCAACAATCCGCGCCACGAACCAATTGGGCAGGCAATTACCGATACAGTACGGACCAGCTACTTCTTCCCAGGACGGTTGAGGAAGTTCGGCAAGCAGTGAAGAGCGGCAAGAAAGTGAAGGCCCTGGGAGCCCGCCATTCTTTCAACGGGATCGCGGACAGCACCAAAACCCAGATCTCGCTGAAGCTTTTCGATCAAATGGTGTTCGATCGTAAGTCCCAAACAGTGACAGTTGGAGCGGGCATTACCTATGGTCAGCTGGCGCCGTATCTTGATGGCCAGGGTTTCGCCGTGCACAACCTAGCCTCGTTGCCGCATGTTTCGGTCGCGGGCGCCTGCGCCACCGCCACTCACGGCTCTGGCAGCAAGAACGGCAACCTGTCGACAGCTGTCTCCGCTTTGGAATTTGTCACGGGTGATGGTGAGGTCGTGGCTCTGTCGCGGTCAAAAGATGGTGAGAGGTTTCTCGGGGCGGTGGTCGCACTTGGAGGACTTGGAGTGGTCACGAAGGTCACGCTAGACGTGCAACCAACCTTTCAAGTAAGACAAGTCGTGTACGAGAACCTGTCGCTGGCACATTTGGAAGACCACCTCGACGATATTTTCTTGAGTGGCTATAGCGTTAGTCTATTCACCGACTGGCAAGATCATCGGGCCACCCAGGTATGGATAAAACGCCGCGTCGAGCCCGGGACCTCATTCGAATTCGCACCCGAGTTTTATGGGGCGAAGCTCGCAACCCAGAAACTACATCCGTTAGCGGGGCACTCCGCAGAAAACTGCACCGAACAATTGGGCATCCCTGGCCCGTGGTACGAGCGCTTACCGCATTTCCGCATGAACTTCACACCCAGTAGCGGCGCCGAGTTGCAGAGCGAGTACTTTGTTCCTCGCGACCGGGGATACGAGGCCATGCTCGCAGTCGAAAAGCTCCGGCACGAAGTGGCTCCTCACCTTTTTATCTCAGAGCTGCGCACGATTGACGCCGACAATCTTTGGATGAGTACCTGTTATCAACGGCCATCGCTGGCGATTCACTTTACGTGGAAGCCGGAGTGGCCAGCGGTCAAACAATTGCTACCCATGATCGAAGAACAGCTGGCACCATTCGATGCCCGGCCCCACTGGGCAAAACTCTTTACCGTGCCGCCCTCGCGGCTGAAATCGCGCTATGCCAAATTGGCGGATTATCGGGACCTGCTTCAGCGCTACGACCCAAAAGGCAAATTCCGCAATGAATTCCTGAGCGCCAATATTTACGGTGGATAGAAGCGCGAGTGGAAGTTGTTTTAGCCTGCTAGTCGCCGTACTTGCCGTTCAGATACTTGCCCACTTCGCCTTGCAACTGTCCGTAGTCATCGTGGATGGTGGCCCGCAAAGCGGCTTCGGTCGAACTTCCTTCGGCCAGGCGTTGCAGAATGCGTTGCAGATCGCTCAAGCCCTGGGTGTCGACGATGAATTGCACGGCGGCGAGAGACTCGTCGTAGGCGAGGATGGCTTCCATGGGCGAGAAGCGCATGAAGCTGCCTTCCAGCGCATTGAAGGGAATTTCCTGTTGTGCTTTGAATAGTTGGGCCAGGCGGCGACCGCGCGACGACAGCGATTTCGGTTCCAGCGCCTGGGCGATGCCCTCATTCAGCCACTGGGGACAGCGTCCGCCGGAAAGCTGGTTGATGAAAGAGTGCGCCAGTTCGTGCTTGAGCACGCGTGAAAGCTCAGGTGTCACTGTACTCATTCCGTTCACCGGAATGCGCAGCTTGCCGTCGTTGACCGCGCCTGCCCATGAGGGCGATTGGGTGACGTCAAAAAAAGCCTGGTCGGTGTAGAGGATGACGGCGATGGTGCCGCGCGGCGCTACACCGAGATCGCGCACCAGATCGCCATAGTGCGACTCGAGCGTCGAGACCAGATCGCGGCGCAGGGACTCCGGTGTCTGCCGACCTTCATATTTCAGGGTGAAGTGGCTGCTCTCGTTTTGTGTGAACTCGGATTCCGCAGTCGCATCTCGCTCTGCCTTCTCCAGATACTTCTGCACCTGGGCATCGGGACGAAGCTGTAGCGATCGCTTCCAGCTGCGGATGGCATCTTTGTTGCGGTCGCTGGCATACTGTGCATAACCGAGGACGGCCAGTGTGTCCGGCGAATCGGGCGCGATTCGCACGGCGCGCTCCGCGTAGGGCAGCGCTTCCACCGCGTTCCCGGTGCGCAGCAGCAGTGCGACGTAGTAGTTCAGGATGGTCGGGTTCTCACCTTCAAAGCGTAGCGCGGTCTCGAAATAGATTTTGGCTTTGCTGTAGTTGGTTTGCTCCATCTCGTGCTTGCCGGCGAGGAAATAGGCGGCAGCGGTGACCGGCGCATTGCCTTGCTGCTCGATCGCGGCCAGAGCGTCAGTATCCACTTTGCCGTCCCGGAAGAGCTTGTCGCCGACTTCCGGCTCGTCCTTCAGATTGCCGGCAGGAGTAATCGAAGGGACCTCTTCCGAGCCCTTGCCCGTAGCCGAGGCACGTTCGGGGCGAACTCCCCCGGCGTCGACGCGCTCGACGGCCGATTTCGGAATGGCGTAAGAGTCTTCACCGATTTCATATTCCAGGTGGGAGCCGTTTTCGTGGACTTGGTCAGCGTAGATGGTCCGGCCATTTTTCAGGCGGATCACTTCCGCGGAAGCAGTGGATGCCCCCAGGAACAGACCCGGCAATAGCAGAAAGATGACAGGTGCCCGCACTATGGCGCATTCTAGCAACACGCATGAAGCCGGCCTACGTGACCAAGGTAATCAGGATCATTTTCGTTAAGACGCTAACGCTGTTGTGGCTGGCTCTGGCGCTGGCGGTGACGCCGGCGGGAGCAGCGCAGACTTCAGCGGTTGCGCCGACGCCCGTTCCCCAAGCCTCGACAGCGCCTCTGCCAGAGCACCCGGCGGAGGCTTTGTATTTGCGCCTGCGAAGCGTGGGTCTGGACAAATCGCGGGTCTATCACATCCGCGACGTGACCATGGAACGCGCTGCTTTCCACATCACCTTCGACGATGGCACCATCGGCTTCACGGAGGATGTAGAGGGCCACGTCACCGGAGCGTTTTTTGAGGGTGAGGGCGAAGTGTTGCTGGTCCCCCCGAACCAGGCGGAACGCGCCTCCATGGCGTTGTTCACGGGCGCGGCTATTCTCGAAGAAAAATTTGTTACCGGATATTTTCGCTTTAACGACGATACCTTTGCCGAATTGCAGCCTTCGCTCCGGCCTGCCAACAACTCGGAGGAGTTTACTTCGCAGTGGAACTCGGCGGCCCAGAACCTGGCCCAACTCGACGCCTTGCGGCTGCTGGTGAGCTTCAGCAATTCTTTGCCTGCGCCGACGCACGAAGGATTGCCGGACCGAAAACCGGCTAACCCAGCCGCTAAGCCCGCGGACGACGATCGCATGTTGCATGCGCGGCTGCAGGGACGCAACCTCGGCACCTTCGATCTCTACTTCGACTCGCTCGCCGACGAGCAAATCTGGGCCGGCCAACTGAAGATGGTGGAGGGTCAAAGCTATTATGACGTGTGGAGCGCATTTACCATGGGCCAGCCCGGCGCCCGTTCCGGCGACGCAGCCGGTGCGATGGGCGAGGAAGCTAAACCCGAGGTAGTGAAGGTTTCGTGGTACAAGATCCGGGCGCGCGTGGCTCCGCCCACCAGATTGGAGGCCGACGCGGTCTTGCATCTGGAGGCGCGAGCGGGGGGGCAGCGCGCCGTGCTCTTCGAATTGTCCCGCTTCCTTCAGATCAGCAAGGTGGAGGCGGACGGCCAGCCGCTGGAATTCATTCACAACCAGGCACTGGAGGGAACTCAACTGGCACGCCGGGGCAACGATCTGGTCGCCGTAATTTTCCCCCAGCCGCTGAGCGCCGGCCAACCCATTGACCTGCACTTTGTCTACGGGGGCGATGTGCTTTCGGAAGAGGGGGCGGGGCTGCTTTACGTGGGAGCTCGCGGCACCTGGTATCCAAATCGCGGGCTCCAGATGGCGAAATTCGATTTGCAATTCAACTATCCTCCCGAGTGGACGCTGGTGGCGACCGGCAAGCGAGTGGAAGGCGCGCCTTCGGAGACGCCGGGCGAACAGTCCAGTCATTGGATTTCCGATCGTCCCATGCCGGTGGCTGGATTCAATCTGGGCAAGTATTCACGTGTAACCGCGAAGGCAGGCGACATTCAGGTGGAAGCCTACGCCACCGCCGGCGTGGAACGCACCTTCCCGCAGGGAACAACGGAAGCCGTTACACCGCAACCGCCTGTGCCCTTCCGATTGGGCGGCCGGTCCGACGAAATCACGGTGGTGGCGCCTGCTCCTTCTCCCGCGAAACACGCGCAGGCAGTAGCTAATTTGTCAGCAAACGCGCTGGACTTCTTTGCTCACCGGTTCGGTTCCTATCCCTACAGCAGCCTCTCGCTGACCCAATTGCCGGGAAACGTAAGCCAGGGCTGGCCATCGCTCATTTTTCTTTCCAGTTTTTCCTTCCTTACCCCGGAGGAGAAATCACAGCTGCACATGAGCCCGGTGGTAAAGATTGTGAGCGATCTGATTGTCGGACACGAGACCGCGCACCAGTGGTGGGGCGATCTTGTGTCGTGGAAAAGCTACCGCGACCAATGGCTCTTCGAAGCGCTGGCCAACTACAGCGCCTTGCTGTTGCTCGAATCGGAGTCGCCGCAACATTTCCGCATGGTGATGGAACGATACCGCCAGGACTTGCTGGGCAAGACCAAAGACGGCTCACCCCTGGCGGACGCGGGTCCGGTCACCTTCGGCACCCGGCTCAACTGCTCTCATTTTCCCGCCGGATATGAGGCCATCAGCTATGGGCGGGGCACGTGGCTGTTTCACATGCTGCGGTCCATGATGCGGGATGCCGAGATGCGCGATGCCGAACGCAAGAGCGGAGGGCGGTCCGCTAACCTGCCGAATGCTCAGGCGGATGCGCTCTTCTTGCACACCCTCAACAGGGTTCGCGAGCGTTATCAGGAAAGAGCCATGAATACCCGCGAGTTCCTTCAGGTATTTGAAGAGGAATTGCCTCCCTCGCTTCGTTACGAAGGACGAAAATCGCTGGACTGGTTTTATGAAGGATGGATCAGCGGCACCGCGCTTCCGCGTCTGGAGTTGCAATCCGTGAAGTACGCACAAAAGCCCGATGGCGTGGGT
The DNA here is from genome assembly GCA_963698825.1 of Terriglobia bacterium. Lineage (GTDB taxonomy): Bacteria > Acidobacteriota > Terriglobia > Terriglobales > Acidobacteriaceae > JAIQFF01. Next base: position 87,104 of record CAVOSG010000014.1, read on the forward strand.
GTAACCGGCACCATCCGGCAAGAGGACGCGCCCAAGGAACTGGTCACGGCCGTGCCGGTTTACGCCGTGTTCGCAGGAAGGAATGTGTTGTTGGGTCAGGTGTTCGCCGACGGCCCGGAGACCAACTTTCGTTTGTCTGCGCCGCCGGGCACCCGAAAGGTCGTACTCGATCCTTATCAGACCATCCTGACCCGGCCTTAAGGCGGGTCGGCCGTTAAGCGAGGATCAGGATCGTCCACGTTTCTCCGCTTTCCCGAAAAGATCAAGGCTGGTCCCGAAACGAAATTGTGGCGCGAATCCACGGTCGCGCAGCGTCTTCAATAAATTGCTTCAACATCCTGTAACCCCCGCTCCCTCAGCTGCGGCTGACGACAATTATGCCCAGCGAAGAATGGAAGGGCACATGCACATTGCACCAGCGGAGGTGAAATGTGCATCTGCTACACAGACCGCATGGGCATAGAAAATGGAGCGCCCGCAGGACTCAACGTGCGTTGCTCCAACTCCAGCGTCGGGTCGTCCAATCCCAACCATTCTTTGGTGGAAGATCAAGCCTTTGTTCGTGACGTGGCGTGCGAAATCCTGGGAGGCGCGGGGTACCGCGTATTGCCGGCGCGAAACGCGGCCGAAGCCATGCAGACTTTTCGCGGCCATCCGCAAAAGGTAGAACTTCTGCTCACCGATGTCGTTTTGCCTGACCGCAATGGCTGCGACATGGCACTTGAACTCGCCTCCGGCGGCCACACCTTCAAAGCCATCTTCGTCTCCGGGTATCCGGAAAATTCCATCACCCGCAATGGACTCCAGCATCCCGGATGGTTCTATCTTCCCAAGCCATTTTCAGCTGCATCTCTGCTGCAAAAAGTGACCGAAGCCTGCACCAGGTTCGATGTAGTCAGGGAGCCTGCCGCAGTCGGCCGCGAAGGCTGGAATAAACCCGGAAGTAAGCGTTACCTCCCGCGAGTGATATATCCTCAAGGCTGTGTCTGCGGCCGAAGGAATACGAGCAGCGTCTCAAGAACCGCGAAGCTAGAGTCGCTCGCTACGAGAAAATCCATATCCGTCTTGGCAACCTTCGGTTGGCGCTGTTCGTGGCCGGGGTTGCGATAGGGTGGGCGTCTCTTCACGAACACCGGTTCACGCCCGCATGGCTGGTTGTGCCCACGGTCCTGTTCGTCGGGGTCGCGATATATCATGCGCGGATCCTGCGGCCCGAGATCTGGCCCAACGCGCCGCCGCGTTCTATCGCAACGGGCTGGCCCGCATGGCCGACCGTTGGTCCGGCAACGGGCAAACCGGAGAGCGCTTTGACGATCCGCATCATGTCTACGCCTCGGACCTCGACTTGTTCGGCCGGGGTAGCTTGTTCGAGTTGCTTTCCACGGCGCGAACTCGCATGGGCGAAGAGAGGCTCGCGCAATGGCTGCTCTCGCCTTCGCCCGTCGAGCAGATCCGGGAGCGCCATGTCGCGATCGCCGAGCTACGCACCCAACTCGATCTCGCCGAAGACCTGGCGGTAGCCGGCGAAGATGCCCGCACCGGAGTCAATCCCGAAGCCCTGTTGCGCTGGGCTGAAGCGCCCAACCGCGTGGCGCCGGAGTGGCTCCGCTGGCTGGCTCCGGTGCTGGCCGTCGCGGTTGTTGGCTGTACTTTTATGTGGGGGTTTTGGGGCATGGCAACTCCCCTGGTGTTGGTTGTTGCCTTGGAGGCCATCTTGACCTATCGGCTGCGCCGCGCGCTGGCTGGCGTTCTGCACGATGCCGAACAGGCATTCCATGATCTGGACCTGCTTTCCGGTTTGCTGGCCCGGCTGGAGCGGCATTCTTTCCAGGCGCTGCGCCTGCAAGCGCTGCAACGCGAGCTTCGGTCACATCACACGGCTGTCTCGCAGGCGCTGGCGAGGCTAGAGACCATCGTCGATCTGATCAATTCACGCGAGAACCTCATCGTGCGCGTGCTCGACGCTCCTTTCATGTACTCGGTGCAAGTGGCATTCGCAGCCGAACGCTGGCGCCGAGCCCATGGGCTCGCGGTACGGAGGTGGTTGAGTGCGATTGGCGAAATCGAAGCGCTGCTCTCATTTGCCAGCTACAGCTACGAACATCCTGGCGATCCCTTCCCGGAGTTTGTCGAAGGAAGTCCTTGTTTTCAGGGTGCGGAGATCGGGCACCCGCTGGTTCCGGCGGCGACCTGTATCCGTAACAACGTCGCGGTGGGGGGAGCAACACGCGTGCTGCTGGTGAGCGGATCCAACATGTCGGGTAAGAGCACGCTGTTGCGCGCGGTTGGAATCAATGTTGTGCTCGCCATGGCGGGCGCACCAGTGCGGGCACAGTCTCTGCGGCTCACTTCCCTGCGCCTGGGAGCCAGCATCCGCATTAACGATTCCCTGCAAGAGGGAAGTTCGCGTTTTTATGCCGAGATTACCCGGCTCCGCAAGATTTACGACTTGACGGGCGACCCGTTTCCGCTGTTTTTTCTGCTGGACGAACTATTGCAGGGCACAAATTCAAAAGACCGCCGCATTGGCGTCGAAGGTTTATTGCGCGTTCTGCTCGCTCGCGGTGCCACTGGGCTCGTTAGTACCCACGATCTCGCCTTGACCGAAATCAGCGGCTTGCCCCCTGGCCATTTGCACAATGTCCACTTCCAGGACGAATTCGAAAACGGCAAGATGAAATTCGACTATCAGCTTCGCGAAGGGGTGGTAACCAGAAGCAATGGTCTGGCGCTGATGAGGTCAATCGGACTGGATGTGTAGCTCGCGGTGGGACAAGTCAGGAATGATGACGCTGCTTACATAGGGGATAGATGTTCATGCCGAGTCGAGCGCCAGCTTCACAAGCTCCTGATCTCGATGGCTTCCAGCGCGCCGGAGACGCACTTCAACGCTGATACCCTCAGGGCCGCGCTCCACGCTGAAATCTGCGCCGGTGGCCTCAAAGATAGTACGCGCCAATCCCAGTTCGAAGCGGCGCATCAGCTCCCGAGGCAAATGCTCCGGATCCGGTCCGCCGTCGGTGGTGTCGCCGCCTTCCTCCGGGCCTGAAACCGTCAGGTTCAACACCGATTGAGCCTCGCGCTGCTCTAACGCGATCGTCAACTCCGCACCCCGCCCGCGCGAACCGAGCATGAATCCAAGCAGATGGAACAGCCCCTGACGCAGCCGCTTCGCGTCGAACCATACGGGGCAGGCGGACAAGGCCACATAGTGAACCTGCACTCCGGCCGATTCCGCCACCGGCCTTAAATCGTCCACCGCGTGCCCGACCGCCTGGCGCAGCTCCAGAACTTCGCCATCTTCTCCTGCCTGGCTCGCGTTGAATAACTCCCGGAGGGCCGATGCCAGCCAGGAAGCTTTCTGTGCCTCACTGAATGTCCGGCTCACGATCTCGGCATACTGCTTCACGGTGGATGTCTGGAGCAGCGCCAATTCAAGCGAGCAGCACAAGCTGGTCACGGGCTGGCTCAGCTGGTGAAAGAGGTCAGAAATCAGTTGGCGGGAATCGTAAGCCTCGGCCGCCAGGCTTTCCATGGTGATCATTTTCATTGTTCTGTGCTCCCCGCCGCCGGCGGATTTGTCTGAGAGTGAGCGCTCAATTCATAGCCCACGCCCCGGATGGTATGAATCAGATGCCTGCCGTAACCGTCATCTACTTTGCGGCGTAGGTAATTGACGTACACGTCCACAACATTGGTGCAGGTATCAAAGGAAAGGTTCCACACATGCTCGATGATCATGGCCCGGGTAATGCGGCGGCCAGCGTTGCGCATGAGATATTCCAACAGGCAGAATTCTTTCGAGGTCAGTTCAATGCGGCGCCCGGCTCGTTCCACCCGGCGCTCCACGCGGTCCAGCTTCAAATCGTCTACCGCCAGCACCGACTCCGCCGGCATGTGGCTGCGCCGCATCAGGGCCCGGATGCGCGCCGACAGTTCTGTAAACGAAAATGGTTTGCCCAGGTAGTCATCTGCGCCCAGGTCAAGGCATAGGACCCGATCTTCCACGCGGTTGCGTCCGGTCAGCACCAAAATCGGCATGCTCGGTTTCCGGGTACGCAGGAAGCGTAGGATGGCGACGCCATCAAGCCGCGGCAGGTTCAGGTCGAGCACCACCAGATCGAAATCCAGTTCCCCGGCCATGGCCCGGGCCTGTTCTCCGTCGGCTGAAACGTCCACAGCGTAGTGCTCGGACTCCAAGCCTTTTTTTACGAAACTTGCCAGCGCCGTATCGTCTTCTGCTACTAGAATTCGCATAAGATCAATCTAATTCGGACTGCTCTGATTCTTCGCCTAGGGGGGAGGCAGGACAAGCGATTCAGCAGCAATCGTGTACTTCGCTTTCCGTAAAGGGAACCGGTTCTGAAAGCGAACTGACGAGGCCAGGGGATATGGCTACCTCCTCGCCGAACCTGTGCGGCTACTGACAGGCACGTCGCACTTTTGGAGATAATGCAAAGGGCGGTCAGAAGCGACCGCGCCCTGAAAGGACGGCCGGAAGCGTGAATGTCTGGAGCCAAAAAGCGATCAATGCGCTGATGCTGCCCGGAGGCCTGCTCCTGCTGGCGGCCAGCGTGGTATTTCGCGGTGCCTTCGGTCCCGTTCCTTCCGCCGCCGTCGACTTTTACTACTATGCTGTATTCGCAGCCGGGATTTTTCTGGCTTGGCGTTTCCACTCCAGCCGCATCCTGTTCGCCTTGCTCACGCTGTTTCTGGCCAGCCGTGCACTGGAATTCTTCTCCGCCGGACGGATCGCTTCCGCGGGGCCGGGCCACATTGCGCTGGAGGCGGTGGCCTTGCTCCTACCCTTGAACCTCATCGTTTTTGCGGCTCTCCCGGAGCGTGGCTGGGCATTCTCCGCTACCGTCTCCCGCCTGGCGATTCTGTTTTTCGAGTCGGTTTTTGTAGCCATCATCTGCCGTCCCGGAACCATCACCGGACCCGCATTTCTCCACCCGGAATTCCTCGGGCATTTTCCGGGTACACGACTTCCGATGCTGGCTGGGCTCGCTTTTGTCGCTGCCCTGGGGTTTGTGTTGGCGAAGTTTCTGCTCTATCGCAAGCCGACAGAGAGCGGTTTGTTGTGGGCTCTGCTGGCCACGATGTTCTCGTTTCATGCCGGAGCGGTGGGGCCCACAGCCCGGGCCTGTGTTGCGACCGCAGCCCTGATCCTGGCCAGTTCCATCATTGAGAATTCCTATTTTCTGGCTTACCACGACGAACTTACGACTCTGCCCGGGCGCCGCGCGTTCAACGACGCCCTGTTCCGCCTCGAAGAACCTTACGCAGTTGCCGTGGTGGACATCGATCACTTCAAGAAATTTAACGATACCTACGGGCACGAGACCGGCGACCAGGTTCTGCGCATGGTCGCCGCCCGACTCACTGGCGTGACCGGCGGCGGCCAGGCGTACCGTATGGGAGGAGAAGAATTCGCCATTCTCTTTCCGGAGAAGTCGGCGAAAGAAATCCTTTCCCACCTCGAACTGCTTCGCCAGGTAATTGAGGCATCTAATTTCCGGGTGCGGGGAGGAGAGGAACGCCGCAGCGCCCCTCGCATTCCCGAACCCGCCCCGGAATCTCGAAATCGGGACATCCGGAAGCCGTATGGGCAAGAAAAGGACCGCAGGACGGCGGAACGCAGGATGCACTCCCGCCGCCCTCCTAGGCTGCGAACGAAAGGACGGCCGGCTGTGGCCGAAGGCGGTAGTCACGAAGTCTCAGTCACGGTCAGCATCGGAGCCGCCGAACCCGATACTCGCCTCCGCACGGTCGAACAGGTCATTCAGGCTGCCGATAAGGCCTTGTATCGAGCCAAGCAGTCGGGGCGAAATCGAGTGGAACTCTCATCTCCTTCGCGGGCGGCAAAACCAAAACGCAACATCGCGTAAAAGATCGGCGCCCAGTCGAGCCGGAAATGATCCCAAGAGCCACCGTTGATGAGGTTTAGTTGTCCCTTTCGGTTAAAGCCAATGAGGGTGGAATCGCGCAAGCGGTCAAGATGGACGCGTTAAGGGTATCTATCATGACCGTGGTAAACTGAATTTCCGCACGCCGGAGAGGTGGCAGAGTGGCCGAATGCGGCGGT